>NZ_KI912268.1:1584550-1889376 GCF_000242615.2 Holophaga foetida DSM 6591 | reverse complement strand
AGCTATCCATCACCTGCACCACGACCTCCACCACGGCGGGACGGCGAAGCCCTGCTATGACGCCAACTCGGTCCAAGCCCCTGCCGGGACTGTCGGGCTCAGCAGTCAGCAATCCCTGGGCGACAGGGGACCTGGCGTCCCCAAAAAGTGGATCAGCAGGCGCGATTTCCCCATAGCCCTCGCCCAACTCCCCCGCCGCTCCGGGCTTGTTCAACACCGCATTTCATCGGTGGGGGCTCCGTCTACCTGAGGCAGCCTCGCCCACGCCCCACCGACGAAATGCTCACTGTTGCGCATGATGCCGGCGGCCTGGGCCGTGGGGCCATGGCTGCCATGGATCATGATGGCGTTGGAATCCCACATGGGGTAGGCCTCGGCGAACTTCTCGTAGGCCGCCATGGCCTTGTCCCACTCCCACTGGAACTCTTTGTTGGTGATTCCGGCGAACTGCCCCGCGCACTGGTCCGCCAGGACCGAGCAGACCACGCGATCCGTGGGCTTGAGGTTGATGGTGGCGACGAGCCGCTCTTCGGCCGTCATGGAATCCTTGGGCATGACCATGGATCAACTCCATAATGAAATGAAAGTAAATAGAGCTCGCCCAAGCCGGAGGCCTCCCCAGGGGGGCTTGTGGGCGAAGAAATCGCTTTTATAGGCCTTTTGGAAGCTCTTGGGCGCAGGTTTGCAGCTGGACTTTAGTATATGGAGTCTGTATTTGATATGAGCAGGTATTCGAATCTGAAATGTTTTGAGGATCAAGATGAAAAAATTAGGGGATCAATGCTTAAATGGGGGAAACCAGTGGGGCATTCGTGGATATCCGTCATTTGCGCTGCTTCATGACCGCCGCCGAGCACATGAACTTCACCAAGGCAGCGCGGCAACTCTTCCTGACCCAGTCAGCTGTCAGCTACCAGATCTCGTCGCTTGAGAAGGAGGTCGGGGTGAAGCTCTTCGAGCGGGATCCCCATCTGGTCCGTTTCACCCCCGCCGGGGAGCGCTTCCACGAGGGGCTCCAGGGGCTTCTGAAGGGATACGGCGAGCTGGTTGCTGAGATCCAGGGCCTGCCCAGCGGTGAGGCCGGGAGCCTAGTCCTGGGTTTCCACGGCATCGCCGAAAAGCGCTTCCTCCCCCCGCTCCTGAGGCGCTTCCGGCGGGAGCACCCCAAGATTGCCATGGAGTTGAAGCGCCTGGACATGGTGGCCATGTCCAAGGCGCTCCAGAAGGGCGGCGTGGATATCGCATTCATGCTTCAGCTCTCCATGCCGGACCGTCCGGAAATCCACCACCGGCTCCTCTTCACCGTGCCTCTGGTGGTGGTCCTTCCCAAGGATCATCCCCTGGCCCAGCGGGAGAGCCTGACCCACGGTGATCTGGCCGGGGAGGGCTTCCTGGAGCTCAACCTCCCGGTCAATGCGCCGGCCCATGCCAGCTTCGTGGAGACCTGCGCCCGGGCGGGCTTCAGGCCCAGGATCGCCCAGCGCTTCAGCGACCTGGAGTCCCTGTTCCTGGCCATCGAGATGGGCGCGGGCATCGCCATCTTCCCCCGCTACCGCGCCGAGGTCCAGATCGGGGAAGGGCATGCCATGGTTGAGATGCGAGGCGAGGGGAGCGATGCCCCCTTCGTGGTGGCCTGGATGGCCGACAACGACAACCCGGTCCTGCCGGTCTTCCTGCGGGCGATGGGGGTGAGGGACTGAAAAACAGATCCACCTCCAAGCAACCCCGCTGCGCGGGTTTGCTTGGTAAATAAAGGGCCGAATGAGAATACACGGCTTCTTGGAGCCTTGGAGTCTTCGTGGTGGATCTTTTGATCAGTTGCTCGCCGCGTGCTGTTCGCGCAGGCTCCGGAGCTCCCGGACCAGCCAGATGCCCGTCAGGGTGGTGGAGCAGACATCGGCGATGGGCCCCGCCACCAGGATGCCGTTCACCTGGAAGAAGAAGCCCAGGACGAGGATGGCGGGCAGGAGGATGAGCACCTGCCGCGACAGGGTCAGGAGCATGGAAGCCAGGGGCTTGCCGATGGCCTGGAAGTAGTTGGAGGCGACCACCTGGAAGCCCGCCAGGAACATCAGGCCCGAGAAGATCCGGAGGGCCCGGGAGCCGAAGGCCACGAAGGCGTGATCCTGTTTGGCGAACATGGCCATCAGGGGGGTGGAGAAGATCTGGATCATGAGCCAGCCCAGGACGGCGATGGTGCTCCCGGAGATGATGGCCATCTTCAGCACCTCCCGGACCCGGTCGAAGCTCCTGGCGCCATAGTTGAAGCCGATGATGGGCTGGGCGCCCATGCTGATGCCGGCGATGGGCAGGATGACGAGCATCTGGATGGTGGTGACGGCCCCCATGCCGGAAACCGCGGTATCCCCGCCATAGTGCTCCATGCTCTTGTTCAGGACGATGGTCAGGATGCAGACGGCGATCTGGAGGAAGAAGGGGGGCATGCCGATGGCCATGATGGCCTTGACCCTGGCCAGGCTCAGGCGCATGTTCCGCCGGTAGAGGCGAAGGGTGCTGGTCCTGCTGAAGAAGTGGGACACGACCCAGGTGCAGGAGACCACCTGGGCGATTACCGTGGCCCAGGCCGCGCCCTTCATGCCCCACTTGAAGACGAAGAGGAAGATGGGGGCCAGGATGATGTTCATCACCGTCCCGATGAGCATGGAGGCCATGGCCTTCTGGGGCTTGCCCTCGGCCCGGATGAAGTTGTTCATGCCCAGGGAGGTGGACATCACCACGGAGCCGTAGAGGATGATGGTCACGAAGTCCCGGGCGTAGGGCAGGACCTGCTCGCTGGCACCGAAGGCCCGGAGCATGGGATCCCGGAAGATCAGGCCCAGGATTGAAATAAGGATGGAGATGACGATCAGGAGGACGAAGGCGTTGCCCACGATTCCCAGGGCCTCCTCATGCTTCTTCTCACCGAGGCGGATGGACACCAGGGCCGTGCCGCCGATGCCGACCAGGAGGCCGAAGGCCAGCTGGATGATCATGATGGGGAAGGCCACGGTGATGCCGGCGATGCCGATGGAGCCCACGGCGCCGCCGATGAAGATCCGGTCGATGACGGAGTAGAGGGCAGAAACCAGCATGCCCACGATGGCGGGGATGCTGAACTGGATCAGTAGCTTGATCGGCTTTTCTTCAGCCAATCGCTGGGTGGTCTGCATGCGCTCAACCTTTCGATTCGATCTTGGCCCAGCTGTCCTTCAGCCCGACGGTGCGATTGAAGACCAGGGCGGCGGAACCGGAGTCTGGATCCACGGAGAAGTAGCCCGTGCGCTCGAACTGGAAACGATCCCCCGCCTTGGCGCTGGCCAGGCTGGGCTCCAGCTGGGCCGTGAGGGCCTCCAGGCTGTGGGGATTGATGAAGTCCCGCCAGTCGCCGCCCTCGGGGACATCCATGGGGTCTTCCTGGGTGAAGAGCTGCTCGTAGAGGCGCACTTCCGCTGGAACGGCGTGGGAGGCGCTCACCCAGTGGATGGTGCCCTTGACCTTGCGGCCGTCCGGGGCGTTGCCCCCGAGGCTTCCTGGATCCCAGGTGCAGTGCAGTTCAACGACCTGCCCGGAATCGTCCTTCACCAGCCCCTCGCAGCGCACCAGGGCGGCGCCCCGGAGGCGGACCTCGGCGCCGGGGGCCAGGCGGAACCACTTCTTGGGGGCCTCTTCCCGGAAGTCGTCCTGGTCGATCCAGATCTCGCGGGTGAAGGGCACCTTGCGGGTTCCCATCTCGGTCTTCTCGGGGTGGAAGGGGAGCTCCAGCCAGTGGGTCTCGCCCTCGGTCAGGTTGGTGATGACCAGCTTGAGGGGGCGCAGCACTGCCATGGCGCGGGGGGCCTGGGCCTCAAGGTCCTCACGGATGCAGTGCTCCAGCAGGCTGACGTCGGCCACCATGTCCCGCTTGGCCACGCCGACCCGCTCGGCGAAGGCCCGCACGGACTCGGGGGTGTAGCCCCTGCGCCGCAGGCCGCAGATGGTGGGCATGCGGGGGTCGTTCCAGCCCGTGACGTGGCCTTCCTGGACCAGCAGGAGCAGGCGACGCTTGGACATGACGGTGTGGGTGAGGTTCAGGCGGGCGAATTCGATCTGGCGGGGCAGGGGACGGGTGAAGAACCTGCCCTCGACATCCTGGTTGAGGAACCAATCGTAGAGCGGGCGGTGGTCCTCGAACTCCAGAGTACAGATGGAGTGGGTGATGCGTTCGATGGCGTCGCTGACCCCGTGGGCGTAGTCGTACATGGGGTAGATGGGCCAGGCGTCCCCGGTGCGGTGGTGGTGCACCCGTCGGATGCGGTACATCAGGGGGTCCCGCAGGTTCATGTTGGGGGACTGCACATCGATCTTGGCCCGGAGCACCCGGGCACCGTCCGGGAACTCCCCGGCCCGCATGCGGCGGAAGAGGTCCAGGTTCTCTCCGACGCTGCGGCTGCGGTAGGGGCTCTCCTTGCCCGGGGTGTGGAAGTTGCCCCGGTACTCCCGGGTCTCTTCGTCCGTGAGGTCGCAGACGTAGGCCTTCCCGGCCTGGATCAGGTATTCGGCGTAGTCGTAGAGCTGCTGGAAGTAATCGGAGGCATAGTGCTCCTCAGCCCAGCGGAAGCCCAGCCACTCCACGTCCTCCCGGATGGAGTCGACGTACTCCACATCCTCTTTCACCGGGTTGGTGTCATCGAATCGCAGGTTGGTGCTGCCGCCGTATTTCTGGGCGAGCCCGAAGTTGATGCAGATGGACTTGGCGTGGCCGATGTGGAGGTAGCCGTTGGGCTCCGGGGGAAAGCGGGTCCCGATGCGTCCCTGGTGCTTCCCGGAGGCCAGATCGGCCTCCATGATCTCCTCGATGAAGTTGAGGCTTCGGGGTTCAGGGACAGGCTGAGTCTGGGTCATAGAGGTGTTATCCATTCGTGGCATGGGTCAACCGTCTGGGCAGGCATCCGGCGGCGTGCAGACAGGAAAAGACCGATCAATCATTTTAGCTTGAAAGGCGATGCCCCGCACGCGTTGACACCCCTTGGCGTCAGGCATGGAATGGAGCGTCGAGGAAAGGTGTGAAGTGGAATACGTCATCCTGGATCTGGCCCGGACCCTGAGGCAGGCTGGCCACGCCATCAGCCCCTCGGAGGTGCTGGATTGCCTTCACGCGGTGCGCCAGCTCCCAATGGAAAGCAACCCCTCGGCGCTCTGCAGCCTGCTGAACGCCACCCTGCTCAAGGCTGAGTGGGGGGAAGACTACCTCCATCGCCTGCTGGATCTCTACTTCGAAGCCCTGGAGCCCGGAATGGTCACGGCACCAGTGGCCTCGGTCCTGGGCACCGGAATGGGGTCCGTGGGGGCAGGAGATGGATCGGATGCTGGTGAAGAAGCTGGGGAGGGCCCAGCTGATCCGGGTGATGCAGCGGCAGGATCCCCGGCATGCCTCGTTCCAGGAGGCGGATGAGCGAATGCTCTGGCGGATGGGGGCCGAGGTGGAGAGGCTGGCCCGTAAGCTGGCGGTCCGCCGGGGTCGGCGCCGGAAGGCCGGGCTGCGGGGGTGGATCGATCTCCGGCGCGTCACCCGCAAGGCCATGGCGACCGGGGGCATCCCCCTCCGGATCTTCCAGGCGGGCCGGAAGCTGACCAAACCCGACCTCTGGCTCCTCTGCGATGTCTCCAACTCCGTGCTCCAATATCGAGGAACTTGAGCAGGTGGTGCTTCGCATCTTGTGAATCGCTTCTGCGGGAATAGATTGACTGCAAGGTGCATCACAACCAACCCTTGGAGGAAGTCATGGAATGCGAAATCTGCAAGCAGAAGCTGACTGAAGATGACGCCTGCGATCTTCATGGCAAGAAGGTGTGCGAAGACTGCTTCATCGAAGCCAACGCTCCTACCAAGTCCTGCGGGGCTGGCATCGCTTCGGGAGAAAAATCTGCCCGCTGATAGGGGGCCGGAAAGGGGTGTGGGTGGATCGGTATACAAGTAGTATTCAGTTATCGTTTCTCCCGATCACCCCTTTTGAGGACCCCGGATGGCTGTCTTTGAACTTGCCTGGCTGCTCTTCCTTGGGTTCTCCATTCTGGTGGTCCATGTGTGCCAGCGCCTTGTGGAACAGGCGGCTCTCGCCATTGAGGAGTTGGAGCGCAGGGCCAATTTCGCGCGCACATCGCTCTGCATCGGTGCCATGGTCTGGTCCCTGGATGCCCTGGGACTTTTTCTCTACCAGGACATGGCTCCCCGGGGGGCCAGGCTTGCACCGGCCATCTTCTCCCTTATCGTGATGGTCCTGGCTGCCCGGATCTGCGTTCCTGCCCTGGTGAGCACCCGGGATAGGCTCCGGATCATGGGGGCCGGAGCCCTGCTTGCCACCGGGATGCTCTTCGGGCACTTCCTCCAGGTCTCTGCCCTGGGGAAGCCCACGGGCGAGATCCGATGGGGAGCGGTTCTGCTGGCCATCCTGATTGCCACAGCCTTGGCCGGGGGGCTGGCCCTCCGGCACCGTTCCGCGCGCCTCCGTTCCCTGGATGGGGTCTTCAAGCCTTTGACGTGGGGGGACAAGGTGGTGGGGGGGCTGGTGATCCTTCCCCTCCACATCTGCCTGACCACGAGCGTGCCCCTGTCGCCCCCTTTGCCGGGGGCGCATCCAGGGGAAGGGCTGCCGGTTCTTCTCGCCCTGGTGCTCTTTGGGGTCATGATCGCGGCCTACCGGATCAGCGATGTGGCCGTTGAAGCCCGTCGGCAGAGGATCCTGAACCGTGCCTTCGCCATGGTGCGAAGCGTGCGGGACCTGCCGCAGGACGTGGATGCCCAGCGCCTGGCCCTCATTGCGGAAAGGCTCGACAGCCTCTTCGGGGATGGCTGCCTGGAGATGCACTACCAGCCGATCCTGCCCGTCAGCAGTCATGTGCCTGGAATTCGCTTCGAGGCCCTGCTGCGGGTGGAGGACCCCGATCTCGGCCGTGTCAACCCGGAGCTGGTCTTCCTTGCCTGTGAGCGCATGGGCCGGACAGGATGGGCAGACCGCCAGGTGCTCCGGCATGCGCTAGCCGCCTCCCGGGCCTGGTGGCACCCCGGGGCCCACTGTTCCGGGATTGCGGTGAATGTGGCACCGGATACCCTTCTGGCGCAGGATTTCGTTACATGGCTTTCACAGGAACTCGAACGTCATCGCCTGTCCCATGGGTGGTTGCACCTGGAAATAACTGAGCACGCGATGATCACGGCCTCGGAGGATCTGGTGGGGGTGCTTCGCGAATTGCTGGGCATCGGGGTTGGCGTAGTCATGGACGACTTCGGAGCAGGCTTCTCCTCTTTGGGGATCCTGGTGGATCTGCCCCTGAGGGGTATCAAGTTTGATCGGGCCCTGATCACCAACCTGGTGGTGGATCCCGATCGTCAGACCCTGGTGCGCCACCTTTGCGCCATGGCCAAGGACCTGAGGGTGAACGTGACCGTTGAGGGGATCGAGCGTCAGGATGACCTCGGCCTGGTGAGGAAATACGGGGCTGATTGCGTGCAGGGCTACCTCCTGGCCCGCCCTATGCCAGGCAAGGCTGTTCCTGATTGGCTATGCACTTGCGAGCCGCAGCGAAGGATGGCGGAAGGGCAGTACGTGTGCAAACAGGCACCCGTTTCGTTATGCTCAATGAGAGAAACCAGCTTGGCTGGAAGTGTGGAGTTGTGATGAAGACAGCCAAGAAGCTCGACGGCATGCGCGAATCTTTCATTCGGGAAATGACGCGTCTGGCGATCACGCATAATGCCATCAACCTCTCCCAGGGCTTTCCTGATTACGACGCACCTCAAGAGGTGATCGAGGCCGCCTGTGAAGCCCTCCGCAGCGGACGCAACCAGTACGGCATCACCTGGGGCAATCCCGAACTCCGCGAGGCCATCTCGGAGTCCCTGCTCAAACGCTTCAATCTGAACTACGATCCGAATCAGCACATTACGGTGACCTGTGGTGTCACCGAAGCCATGGCCATCATTTTCCAGGCCCTGCTTGACCGCGATGACGAAATACTCATATTTGAGCCCTTCCACGAAGGCTACCGGGCCCAGATCAAGTTCGCCGGCGGCGCCGCCCGCTTCGTCACCCTCGACGCGCCGGACTACACCCTGGACCCCGAGCGGGTTAAGGCCGCCATCACCCCCAGGACCAAGGCTGTCATTCTCAACACCCCCCACAATCCCACGGGCCGCGTCTTCACCCGCGAGGAGATGGAGGGGCTGGCCAAGGTCTGCCAGGAATACGACCTCCTGGTGATCACCGACGAGATCTATGACCGGATCGTCTATGACGGCCGCCAGCACATCCCCATGGCTAGCCTGCCCGGCATGGCCGAGCGGACCATCACCGTCGGCGGTTTCGGAAAGACCTATGCCATCACGGGCTGGCGCCTGGGCTATATCTGCGCCTATGAGCCCTACAGCCTGGCCATCCGGACCGTCCACGACTTCACCACGATCTGCGCGCCGGTTCCCCTCCAGGCCGCCGCCGCTGCTGCCTTGAAGCTCCCCGAGTCCTACTACGAGAAGCTCACCCGGGAATACACTGAGCGCCGGAACCTGATCATGCCCGAACTTGAGGCTCTGAACTTCAAGTGCCACATGCCCGAGGGCTCCTACTACACCCTGGCGGATTTCAGCGCCTGGAACTTCGACGGCGACTGTGACGACTTCGCCCGCTGGATGCCCGAGCACCTCGGGGTGGCCGTGGTGCCTGGATCCTGCCTTTACGGAACCCCGGGTCTGGGAAGGAAGACGGTGCGCTTCGCCTTCCCCAAGAAGCTGGAGACCCTCAATGCCGCCGTGGCGCGCCTGAGGGCCTACCACGAAAAGAATTCTTGACCGGTCGTTCCTGAACGCCCAGCATTCTCGCATGGGAAGACCCAAGGCCTTTGATTCAGAGACCGCCCTGGAAAGGGCCATGGAGGTATTCTGGGCCAAGGGCTTCGAGGCTGCCTCCATCCAGGATCTGGTGGAGGCCACCGGTGTCCAGCGGCAGAGCCTGTACGCCACCTTCGGCGACAAGCGGCAACTCTTCCTGAAGGCCCTGGACCATTACCGGCGCCAGAGGGGTCGGCTCCGGGCGGCGCTCCTGATGGAGGAGGCTCCCCTGCGGGTGCTGCTGGCCCGCCTCCTCCGGGGGGCAGTCGACGCCCTCGAAAGCCAGGGGCGCCGGGGCTGCCTGATGGTCAATACGGCCTCGGAATCCCTGCAGCTGGATCCCGAGATGGTGGAGCTGGTGCGGGACAACATCCATGACCTTGAGGAAAGCCTGGCGGCCTGCCTTCGACGGGCCCAGGAAAAGGGTGAACTGGGGGCCCACCAGGATCCCAGGGCCCTGGCCCGCTTTTTCGTGAACACCCTCTACGGGGTGAACACCCTGGGCAAGGTGGTGACGGACCGGGGAACCCTGGAGGACATCGTGAAGGTGGCTTTGTCCGTGCTCGGCTGATTTTTTTACCCATTTGTGGAATGATCGTTCCAAAACGTAGAGGAGGCACCATGCAGATCCCCATACCCCGATACCGGGTCCTTGGCCCCTTGGAACGCTTCGACGAAAGGGACACTGTCCAGGCCCGCAACACCTATGAACCCGGTTCCGAGGTCCACCGGGCGTTCTACGCCAGCCATCCCGAGTGGGAGGCCAAGGATCAGGAGATCCGGGAACTGCCAGGGCTCGGCCGGGTGGGGGATCCCCGGGACCAGCTCCTGCTGGCCCAGGAGATGGAGGCCCTCCTGCGCCTGAGCGGCGAGGAGGCCGTGGACGGCCCAGTGGCAGCCGAGCGCCTCGCTCTGGAGCCAGGGAGGGCCGCCTTGAAGATCAGGAGCTTCGCCCGGCACCTGGGGGCGGATCTGGTGAAGATCGGCCCTCTCAATCCGGCGCATGTGTACTCCCACATCGGCAAGACCTGGGGGGATCCGGCCCGCCCTTGGGGCAAGCCCATCGAGCTCTCCCATCCCTTTGCCATCAGCCTGGCCATCGGGCTCGATCCGGAGATGATCAAGACCGGACCAGTGCTCTCTGAAACCGTCGAAGTGATGGGGGTCTATGGTCGTCTGGCCCTCGTGGCTACCACCCTGGCCGCCTACATCCGCTCCCTGGGCTACCCCGCCAGGGCCCACGTCATGCCCAACTACCAGGTGCTCGCGGTGCCCGTGGCCATCGACGCGGGCATGGGGGAGCTTGGGCGCCACGGCATGATGATCACCAAGGAACTGGGAAGCTGCCTCAAGCTTGCCACTGTGACCACCGAGCTGCCCTTGGCCCTGGATGCCCCTGGGGATATCGGCGTGGAGGAGTTCTGCCGGGACTGCCGGATCTGCGCGGAGACCTGTCCCGGGGGCGCCATTCCACATGGTGGCCCCCGCTGTGTCCGGGGGGTGGAGAAGTGGGCCATCAACCCTGAGGCCTGCTTCAAGGTCTGGAATGAGACAGGTACGGATTGTGGCGTGTGCCTGGCCTCGTGTCCCTGGACCAAGCCCAGGACGGTGCTGCACCGTCTGGCAACGGAAATCGCCTCCCGCAAGCGGAGGGCCGGATGGTGGATGAGCCGGGCGGAGCGCCTGATCTATGGCCGCTTCAGGCCGCGCCCCATGCCGGACTGGTTCGAGGGGGAACCCGGGGTCTGGCGAAAGTTCAAGCGCCTGGGATAATGGCCACCCCAGGTGGTGCCATGGATCCACTCTTTACTCCCTTCGCCCTCGGTTGCCTCACCCTGCCCAATCGCATCGTGATCCCCCCCATGTGCCAGTACTCGGCAACGGATGGAAGGGCTGGGGACTGGCATCGCATGCACTGGGGCAGCCTTGGCGTGTCCGGAGCCGGGCTCCTGATCGTGGAGGCCACGGCTGTGCTTCCGGAGGGGCGCATCTCTCCGCAGGACATTGGCCTCTGGTCTGAAGACACAGAAGACGCCATGCGAGATGTGCTGGATAGCATCCGAAGCTTCAGCCGGGTTCCCCTAGGCATCCAGCTCGCTCACGCCGGGCGCAAGGCCTCCTGTCGATCGCCTTGGATGGGGGGCGGCCAGGCGAATGCGGTCGAGGGAGGCTGGCGGCCGGTGGCGCCATCGGCGCTTCCCTTCGCCGAGGAAGATTGCGAACCCTCGGTGCTGGATGCCCAGGGCATCCGCCGGGTGGTCGAGGCCTTTGCCCAGAGCGCCCTGCGCGCCAGGAGGCTGGGCTTCCAGGCGATTGAGCTGCATGCAGCCCACGGCTATCTCCTCCACCAGTTTCTTTCCCCCCTCTCCAATCACCGTTCTGATGCCTATGGCGGCTCCCTGGAGAACCGGATGCGTCTAACCTTGGAGGTCTTTGAGGCCATGCGGGAGCTTCTGCCGGATCGGGCTCTGGGTGTGCGCATCTCCGCCACCGATTGGGTGGAGGGGGGGTGGGATCTGGAGCAGTCCGTGGTCCTGGCAAAGGCCCTCAAAGCCAGGGGCTGTGACTACATCCATGTCTCCGGCGGAGGGCTCAGCCCCCTTCAGAAGATTCCCCTGGGGCCGGGCTACCAGGTGTCCCTTGCTGCCCGCATCAAGGCTGAGGCGGGGCTTCCGACCATAGCGGTGGGGCTCGTCACCGAGCCCCAGCAGGCCGCTGCGATCGTGGCCACGGGCGAGGCAGACTTGGTGGCCGTGGGACGCGCCATGCTCTACGATCCCCGCTGGCCCTGGCACGCTGCTGCGGCCCTGGGGGAGCAGGTGGATGCCCCCCCTCAATACTGGCGCTCCCAGCCCCACGGTCTGAAGAATCTCTTCAAGATCCCTTGAGATAGCAAGTTGCGTAAGCGGAGAAAGTTGTTTCAAAAAAATTGTGCACAATTTAATTTTGTGAAGCATCATAGTCCTTGTCCCCCCTGGGACCTCAACCTTCAGGAGTTCCACCATGGCCACCACCGCCCTTCAAGGTCACCCCGTCCACACCTGCGGCGAGCTGCCCCAGCTTGGTTCCCCCGCCCCGGACTTCACGGTGGTCAAGCCTGACCTGTCCGAGTGCACGCTCGGCGATCTGAAGGGACAGAAGGTGGTGATCAACATCTTCCCCAGCGTGGACACGCCGGTGTGTGCCGCTTCCGTCCGCCGCTTCAATGTGGAGGCTGCTGGACGGGAGAATACTGTGGTGCTGTGCCTTTCCCGGGACCTTCCCTTCGCTGGGGCGCGCTTCTGCGCCGCCGAGGGCCTGGACAAGGTCGTTACGGTCTCCGACTTCCGGAACGCCGGCTTTGCCCAGGCCTACGGCACCCTTCTGGTGGACGGCCCCCTGGCGGGTCTCCATGCACGGGCCGTGGTGGTGGTGGGGGAAGATGGCCTGGTCAAGCACACCGAGCTTGTGGCGGACATCACCAGCGAGCCCAACTACGAGAGCGCCCTGGCAGCGCTTTAAGGACTTCCAGGCGAGGAAGGATCAGGCAAGTCATTGCGCCCCGGGGTCACCACGATGATCCCGGGGCGCTGTAATGTCAGTCGGTGGAAGGATGCGCTGGTGGGTCAACCTGGGAAAGGAAATGCCGGGATATCCCCCGGCATTTCCTTGTGCGTGAACACAGCCTTTGGCTCAGGTTGAAAGTCGGATCGGTCTCCAAGATTAAGGATGGGCCGCTTTGGTGTCGATGGTCGTGGTGCTGCCTGTTCTCTGCAAACGGTATTGTGATTCTGTTGAAAATCGACGGTTTGAGAATGTCATAGTCTTAATATCTATAAATTTCATTACCACAGCTGAATGTGTTGAGTGCAGACTATCTTTGAAACTGATGAGGATTCTTGTTCGACTCTTGTCTCCCATTCCCGGGGGGCTTGGTTTTGTCTGGCTGATTGTCGATTGGGCGGGCTTCCCGCCTGCATTTTTCGGGCATGGAGTTGAAGCAAGTCCACAGAGGAGGAAGAAGGATGAGCAAAAAGGACAAAACACCTGAGGAGATGGATGCCTATACCCGGGATGTGCTTGATCGCGGGCTCTCGCGTCGTGGCTTCCTGGGCCGGACGGCTGCGGGGCTTGCCGGGCTCGGTGCGCTCGGGCTGAACGGTCTCGATGCCAAGGAATCGGGAAGCGCCGCCGCCAAGCGGGCTGATGCCGGCGCCATGAGCGGCGAGTTCGGCAAGAGCACTGACGGTGGGGCTACGCTCTCCTTCCTGCCCAAGCCCAAGGCCATTCCCGAGAAGGACATCAAGGAGACCCTCACCTTTGATGTTGTTGTCATCGGGGCAGGGGCTTCCGGCGTGCCTGCGGCCCTTTCGGCCCGGGAGAACGGGGCCACGGTCGCCGTGGTGCAGAAGGCCCCCTTCGCCCTGGCCCAGGGGAACACGGGCTCCGGCCTCGATCTGGCTGGCACCGACAAGGCCGCCGTGGAGGCGATGATCGGCCGTCTCATCGCCGACAGCAATCACCGCTGCAATCCCAAACTGATCCGCCAGTGGGCCTACAACTCCGGTGAGGCCGTCAAGTGGGTCATCGACCGGGCCAAGCAGGGCGGTTCGCCCGTGATCAACCAGGGCAGCGGCCCCCAGATGAAGAACATCAACGGTTATCCCCTGAGCTGGGTGACCTCCTTCTTCGGTCCCAAGCCTTACACCACCGGTGAAGGTATGCGCCACTTGGCGGTCACCGCCGAGAAGGCGGGGGTCAAGTTCTTCTACCGCATGCCGGCGGCCCAACTGGTTCAGAACAAGGCCGGGCAGGTCCTCGGGGTCATCGCCAAGGGGCCCGATGGCAAGTACACCCGCTTCCTGGCCAGGAAGGGTGTGATCCTGGCCACGGGCGACTACCAGAACAACAAGGCCATGTCGGACTACTTCATCCCCGATATCAGGAACTTCGAACGCAAGCAGATGGAAAGGACCGGGGATGGTTTCGTCATGGCCTACTGGGCTGGAGGCGTCATCGAGCCCATCGGCCACACCAAGATGCTCCACGACTTCGACGCCGGTCCCGCCACCATGTGCGACATGCCCTTCCTGGCGGTCGATCGCGGCGGCAAGCGCTTCGTCAATGAGACCGTGGAGATGTCCCTCCTCAACAATTACCTGAAGGATGCCAAGAACGCTGGACACTACTCCCAGGTCTTCGACGCAGACTACATGACCGCCGCCGCCAACTGGCCTGGCAGGCTGGTGCCCCCCGAGGGCCTGAAGAACTACATGCCCGAGGAGCCCGGCCCCAAGAAGGGCGTGTTCGAATCCCAGGTCAATACCTTCAAGGCGGACTCCATCGAAGAGCTGGCCAAGAAGCTGGAGATCGAGCCTGCCGTCCTGGTGGCTACGGTCAAGCGCTACAACGAGCTCTGTGCCAAGGGCAAGGATGAAGACTTCGGCAAGCCCGGCGACAAGATGGTGCCCGTCCTGAAGGCTCCCTTCTACGGCATCCACCGCCGGGTGCGGGTGTCCGCGATCTGCTCCGGCATGCTGGTGGACGAGAACCACCAGGCACTCAACGCCGAGGGGCAGCCCATCAAGGGGCTCTTCATCGTCGGCAACCTGGGTGGCGGCTTCTACGGAGGCGTGGACTATCCGCTGACTGTTTTCGGGCTTTCCCTGGGGCGCTGCTACACCTTCGGCTATCTGGCCGGAAGGTATGTCGCCAAGCTGTAGCCCTGTCTGCCCGATTCCGTCCCGTGATTGGAGAGAAAATGAGAAAAGTGATCATGAGTTTCCTCAAGGCTGCTCCGCTGGTTCTGGCCCTTCTGGGGGTGGCCGCTTTTGCCGCGCCCAAGGCCCCGGCCTCCCGGCATGCCGGTCATGGCCTTGACTGCGTTTCGTGCCATGGCACGGCCAAAAAGCAGGCTCCGGTCGAGATGGCCAAGTGCCTGGATTGCCACGACAACCAGGAACTGGCCACCAAGACCGCCAAGTTGAATCCGCGGAACCCCCACGATAACCGCCATTATGGCGTCTGGGGCGACTGCAACATGTGCCACCACGAGCACAAGGCCAGCGAGAACCGCTGCCTCGGTTGCCACCCGCGCTTCACCTTCAAGGTGCCTTGACCGTCCCAGGCTTCACCCTGAAAAAACATCCCGTTTCCTTCCGGATGACCGGGGAGACGGGATGTTTGCGGAGAGCTGCTGGGAGCCTAATACCGATTCGCCGTCAACCGCAGCGTAACCGCACATTGGGATGCGGCGGCAAATCAGGAACTCACCAGCCTTCGTTGATAAAGTTATGATTTTTTAATTATTTATCCTACCCATCCTGTCTATCCTGTTCAAAGCTTTTCAACAGGATATGCAGGATGGGCAGGATAAAAACAGAAGGGAAATGAACTGCCATGAAAATATAGCGGCAACATTCCCCTCCACCTGCCATTTCCTTGCCGTGAGGTTCGCAGCTTCCGGGTATCAAAAATCGAGGGAGTCCGATTCGAGCAGTCCCGCCGCGAGGGCCACGCAGGCCCGGCAGGTGGCTGCGCCCTTCACCCGGATGGAGGCGCAGTCCAGGTGGCCGGCCTGCTTCTGGAAGGCGGCCCGAATGGCTTCGGCGTTGCCGGGGTTGATCTGGCAGGCTGCGAACAGTGCCCCACACTCGCCTCCCGGGGCCCGTCCTCCGCCGAAAGCTCGGAAGCTTTCCACGTTGAGCGAGCTATCCCCGGTGATCGCCTGATGGGCTGCGGCAACGGCCTGGGCACAGTTGTAGTTCTGGGGGGGGCAGTGGAAGAGTTCGAGGGCTTTCTTCTCCATCAGATCCATTTCTCCAGACGGGCCTGGACTTCGGCGGATTCCAGGAGCATGAGGGTGTCGAAGATTCCGGGGCTCACGGGCTTGCCGCAGAGGGCCACCCGCAGGGCCTGGGCCAGGTCCTTGGTCTTGAGACCATGGCGTTCCAGGATGGCGTTGAATGCGGCTTCCAGGGCGTCGTGGGCGTAGTCGGAGAGGGCGGCCACCTCCCTCAGGGCGGGCTTGACGGCCTCGGTCATGAACTTGGCCACGCCCTTCTCGTCGAATTCCGCAGGCCGCTCGAAGGCGAAGCGCAGGGCCTCGGCCATCTCCACCAGGGACTTGCCCTTCTGGGTCGCGGTGATGGCGATGCGCTTCCATTCATCGGACTTGGGGGCCCAGGCTTCGGGCAGGAAGGGGCGGAGGTGGGGCTCCAGCTCCTGCCAGGTGGCCTTCTGAATGAGCTTCTGGTTCATCCAGTTGAGCTTGTCCATATCAAAGCGGGCCGGGCTCTTCTGGATCTCGTTGAGATCGAAGAGCTGGATCATCTGCTCGTCCGTGAGGATCTCCTCCTCGGCGCTCTCCACGGCCTTGCCATCGATCTTGGGGGTCCAGGATAGGCGGGCCAGGGCCAGACGCACGGCGGAGGGCAGAAGGCCCAGGGCCTGGTACTCGGTGATGCTGGTGGCCCCGTGGCGCTTGCTGAGCTTGGCGCCGTCCTTGCCGAGGATCATGGGCACGTGGGCGAACTGGGGCAGCTCATAGCCCATGGCCTGGTAGAGGGCGATCTGCTTGGGGGTGTTGGCCACGTGGTCATCGCCCCGGATGACGTGGGTGACCTCCATGCCGGTGTCGTCCACCACCACGCAGAAGTTGTAGGTGGGCACGCCGATCTCGGAGCCCTCGCCGGTGCGGGCGATGATCCAGTCGTCCAGGGTGTCGGCGGGGAACTCGATGTGCCCCTTCACCAGGTCGTCCAGGATGATGGCGCCGTCCTGGGGCATTTTCAGGCGAACGGAGTAGGGCTGGCTGGCGTCGTGGTTGGCGTCGCGGCAGCCCTTCCCGGCGTCCACACCCTGGTTGTAGGTGAAGGGCACCCCCTTGGCATCGGCCAGCTTGCGTCGCTCGTCCAGCTCTTCACGGGTGCAGCGGCAGCGGTAGGCCTTTCCTTCGGCAAGCAGCCGCTCGACGGCGGGCTTGTAGTGGCTCTCCATGCGCTGCATCTGGCGGTAGGGGCCGTGGGGTCCCTTCCACTGGGTGGGATCGCCCACGATGGGACCCTCGTCCCAGTCCAGGCCCACCCAGGCCATGCCCTCTTCGATGATGCGGATGTTGTCATCGGTGGAGCGGCTGAGGTCCGTGTCCTCGATGCGCAGGATGAATCGGCCACCGTGCTTGCGGGCAAAGAGCCAGCAAAAGAGGGCCGTGCGGACACCACCGATGTGGAGCATGCCGGTGGGGGATGGGGCGAAGCGGGTGACAACGGGACGGGACATGGGAACCTTCAAAAGACAACGCTCCAGTTTGCCCGAAAGGCCCGGGGCTTGCGACAATCCTCCTATGCGCAAACCCCTCATGCTTCTCCTTGGTCTTTTCCTGCTCTTCCTGGGAGCCTACTCCCTGCCTGGGGAAGGCCTTCCCTATTCGAGGCAGCACACCGCGCGGCTGGGGCCCTTCGAGGCCAGCGCACGCTCCCGAGAGAAGATCCCGGTTCCGGCGACCATTGGGTGGGGGCTGGTTGTGGTTGGCGCCGGGCTGGTCCTGTTCGCTGCATACAAGAAGGGGAAGTGATGGATGTTTCCTGGGCAGTCTGATTCCGGGAGCATCCGATAGCGCCAAGGCCTCCTTTACCTGGAAGATCCAAGGGCCGCTGCAACCGCTTCCTGGAGCTGCTTGAGGCTGAAGGGCTTGCCCAAGAATGCCTGGGGGCGGTCGGGGTGTTCCCTTGCCATGACCTGTGCCCGGTCGTAGCCGCTGGTCAGGATGACGGGCAGGGCAGGATCAAGTTGGCGCAGGGCCGAAAGGGTTCCCCATCCATCCAGGCGGGGCATGGTCAGGTCCGTGATCACGCAACGG
This sequence comes from Holophaga foetida DSM 6591, assembly GCF_000242615.2. Lineage (GTDB taxonomy): Bacteria > Acidobacteriota > Holophagae > Holophagales > Holophagaceae > Holophaga > Holophaga foetida. Next base: position 1,871,677 of record NZ_KI912268.1, on the reverse strand, counting down.
ATCTCATCCCGGTGAGCCCGGAATTCATCAAGAGCTTCGACGCCATCCTTGGCGGAGAGCACAGAGAATCCCATCATCTTCAACAGGTCACTGGTGGTTTCGAGCAAGGGCACATCGTCATCCACCAGGAGAAGGGTGCCGTGGCTCCGCCCCGCTCTGATGCTCGGGACTGCGGCATCCGCAGGGCGTATCATCGCCTCTTCGCTCAATGGCAAATAGATGCAGAACACACTGCCCTGTCCGAGTCGGCTTTCCACGGAAAGGCCACCGCCATGGGCCTGCGCAATGCCCAGTACCACGGGGAGACCCATGCCCCGGCCCGGAAGGCGGGTCGAGAAGAAGGGGTCGAACAGCTTGTCCAGATCCTCTTCCGCGATGCCAGGGCCGGAGTCCGCGACCTCCAGACATGCATAGGTGATGGGTTGGGGTTGCCAACTGATGGGAACACGGTGCACACCGGGGATGGCCGATGCCGGGCAGGTTCGAAGGGCGAGGCGGATTTCCCCACCCCTCTCCCCCATTGCCTCCCAGGCGTTGGTCACCAGGCTGATCAGCACCTGTTGGAGCTGGTCTCCGTTTCCCTGGATGACGGGACCGGGCGAAGGCAGGTCGGCGCTCAGGGTAACCCGGGGCGGAAGGGCTCCCTGGAGGAGGGGCAAACTGCCTTGGTAGAGCTCGGACAGGGCGAGGGGCGCTTGCTCATGTGAGGTCTGCCCCAGATACGCCATCATGAGTCGGCTCACCTCGGAGGCCTGCTCCGTGGCCTGCCTGGCTCGGCTCAGGCAGATGCCGGGATCGCCCCCGTTGCGTCGGTTTCCCATCAGTTCCAGATTGGTCATCACCGCCTGGAGTTTGTTATTGAAGTGGTGTGAAATGGCGCCCGCCATGCGGCTGAGGCTCTCCGCTTTCTGGAGCTGCCGGTTCCGGGTTTCCAGCTCCGCCTTCTCCAATTCCACCTTCTTCCGCTCCGTGATGTCTCGGACCACGAACACCAGCTTGGTGGGTTGCCCCTGGGCCCCACGGATGAGGCCGCTATTGACCTCAATGTCGAAGGTGGATCGATCCTTCCGCACGCCTCTGTATTCGTTGGGTCCTTTCAGTTCCCCCTGGAGCAGAAGGCGCATGTTGGATTGCGCTCGCGCACGATCCTCATGCACGATGCAGTCCGGAACGCTCAGTCTCAATCCTCCCTCCTGCTCGTAGCCGAACATCCTGTTGGCGGCGGGGGAGATGATGATGATATTGCCCTCCAGGTCCGTGATCGTGATGTCATCGGGCGAGGCATTGAGAATGGAGCGGTAGGTTTCCTCGCTCTCCTTGAGGGCGTCCAGGGCCTGCTGGAGTTTCAGTTTCTCTGCGAGGTTGTCCGCGTTCAGGCGCTGGTTGACCATGAGGATCAGCCCGAAGGTCCACAGCGTGCTGGTCACGATCGGGACGACGAACGCCGCTTTCTGGATGGACGAATATTGCAGGTAGGATTCGATATGGGGCGAATTCAGGGTTTTGTAAATGTTGAGCAACAGGAAGCATCCGTGCGCTACAAACACCCAGGCTGTGAATCGGACCGATCCCTGGATCTCCGGTTGGCGGTGGCCCAGGAGCAGATGGGCTGTCATGAAAGAGACGAGGGCGATCGCCGCAGACACTGTGACCGTGCGAGCCGAAACATTCGGGTAGCCGAAAAGGTAGAGGTAGTAGACGGCCCAGGAGACAACCAATAGCGTCGCCATCAGCGCGGGAGAGAACTTCCTGTCGAGGAATTGCGCAACTCCCACAAAGATGCACACGCGCCCAGCCACCAGGAAGGGGTTCCCGAACATGCTCAGGAACTCGATGGCGTCAATGACGGTCGCGCAGAGAAAGATGCACCCGAGTGCTGTCAGTGTGGAGCCCAACATCCACCAGCCGATGCCAGGGTAGGCGCGGTTCACCCGGTACTGCACCGTCAGGGCGACCGCCAGCGCAATGGAGATCAGGCCCATGATGAGTGCAAGGGTTGGAACATGGAGCATCGCTGGGGGCTTCTGTAATGATTAAAGCATAAATTATAGGCGACAGGCGGAGTATGTAGCCCGTGATAGAAAACTGACCCCTTGAACGGGGTTTCAACTGGTTTGCACCCTCCACTTTACAACATGCCCTTGAAGTTCGTTGCCAGTTGAACAGCGACTGTCCTTCCGCTTCGTAGCATGCGGTAATGAGGTCGACCTCTATAAGTTACAGGGTTTCAAAATGCCGTCGAAATTTGATGCACTGAAGGCAAAAAGACAATAATTAAATATTCATTCATGGTCTTTGTTTTTCTGGCCGGGAGTTTTTGGCCCGGATGCCCGGCCTACTTGAGATAGAGCTTCAGCTTGATCTCCACGGGGCCTTCCCCGCTGAACAGGCTGCGGTCCAGAACCACCGGAACCTCCACCACGCTGGTGTGGGCACTGAGGTGAAGTGCGGTGGTCTTTGTGCCCGCCTTGCCGTCCGCGCCTGGGAGTTCCTCGATCTCCTCCAGCATCTCGCCGCCACTCAGCTCCTCGACTTCGAGGGGCTTGGATTCCTCGGCTCTGGGGCGGGGAAGGGGCATGGGAGGCGGAGGTGGCTCAGCCTCGAGGGCCCCACCGTATTTCTCTGAAAGGTGTTTGAGCACGAGTTTGGCGATGCCTGTCAGGGTTTCACGGACGCCCTCACCCCGGGTGGCGCAGGCCTCGAAGGTGGGCGTCTTGAAACGGTTGACCTCGCGCTCCAGGATTTCCACAGGCAGGGCGTTGGGCGTATCCCGCTTGTTCCACTGGATGACGTGGGGCATGGTCTCCAGGTCCGCTCCCTGCTCCTTCAGATTGTCGATGAGGTTCTGGAAGCTCTCGCGGTTGCTGTCCAGCATGGGCGACTGGGAGTCCGCCACGAAGACCACGCCATCGGCTCCCCGGAGCACCAGTTTGCGGGTGGCGTCGTAGAAGACCTGGCCTGGCACGGTGTAGAGCTGGATGCGGGTCTTCATGCCACGGATGGTGCCCAGTTCGATGGGAAGGAAGTCGAAGAAGAGGGTCCGGTCGGTCTGGGTGGCCAGGGATAGCATCTTGCCCCGCCCATCCTGGGGAAGGGAGTCGTAGACATGCTGCAGGTTGGTGGTCTTGCCGCAGAGGCCGGGTCCGTAATACACGACCTTGGCCGTCAGCTCCTTGGTGGCTGCATTGAACAGGACCATGTGGCCTCCAGCGTACAGGTGACGTCTTTGCCAGATTGGCTCAGGGAATGAGTCTGGTCAAGGGAGGAAGCAACTGATTCATATGTCTTTGCAGGAAGCGGTCTGACCATCTAAACTTCAGGCACGCTATCCCATGTGAGGAACATATGGCCAAACTGCTTGTGCAAGAAAGCACCGGAGTCCGGGAGTTCGAATTAGTGGATGCCGAGATCCACATCGGACGGGAGTTGGATAATGCCCTTCGCCTGTCGGATCCCAGCATCTCCCGGCATCACGCGATCCTCCGCCAGGTGGGGAACTCCTACGAGTTGCAGGACCTGCAGAGCAGCAACGGGGTCCTTGTGAACGGCACCCGGATCCAGACATCTCCGCTGATGGACGGGGATCGCCTCACCCTGGGCCAGGTCCAGATGACCTTCGTGAACCCCCAGCCCACGGAGGCCATCAGTGTGAACCCCCTCGGGACCGTCCGCCTCAGCAGCGAGGATGTGGCCAAGCTCCAGGCGACCCCTGGTGGTGCTCCCGACCCTCTGGAGGTCACTCCCCAGGCAGAGCTTCCTGTCGTCCAGCCTTCCCCCCTGCCGCCGCCAGCGGCTCCAGCCGTTGCGCCCATCGCTCTGGCACTGCCTCCGCCAACGCCCCAGGCTCCCCCTCCGGTGGCTCCCAATCCCGCACCGGCTCCCACGTCCTTCACTGCCTCAGCGGCCAATCCTGCCCCGGGCTTCCTGCAGCGCCTCCTCCCCCCGGTTCCCGACGATGCCATTCCCACTGGCGAGCGGGGCGATTTCGTGACGCGACTCTGCGCCCATGTGCTGGACGGGGTCATCTTCGCTGTGCCGGTCATCGTGCTCATGATCGTGGGCGGGGTCCTCACGGCGATTCTTGCCAGGATCATCGGCCCCGGGGTGGCTTTCCTGGGCTGCATCTTCTCGCTGCTCTACTTCGTCATCTGCATCGGCTACATCATCTTCATCCCCTGGTGCTGGATGAAGTTCGGGGCGACCCCTGGCAAGAAGATCATGAAGCTGCGGGTGGTGCCCGAGGATGACCCCTACGGTCGCATCGAACTAGGCCCCGCTGTCCTGCGAATGGTCGGCCACTGGGTCAATGGCATGATCTTCAGCCTGCCCTATCTCATGATCCTGGGTGCCGAACGCAAGGGGCTCCAGGATATGTTCTCCAAGTCGATTGTCATCAAGGTTGATCGTTAGGAACCCTCCCCCAGCTTTTTGAAAGGCGGGCGGAATGCCCGCCTTTCCTGTTGATACGATATCCCTATGAAAATGGTCCTCGGCAGGTTGGCCTGCTACCTCGTCTGGTCTACCCTCCCGATCCACGCCCAGCCCGCCGCAGGTGCAGCGGAGATCCGGGAAGCCGGTCTGCCGACCAAAGCTCCCATCAAGAAACGCGCCCTTCGAAAGGGGCTCAGAGACCGCCGCAAAGGGCCTTCGCTGGTCGGTCCCTGGCCTGGGCAGGGGGATCCCGAGGTGGAGCGGGTCCGGAAGTGCATTCTCCGCCGGGAGGGGGGCGCAGACTACAGGATTGCAGACCCCTCCAATCGCTGGTTCGGTGCCTACCAGTTCCAGTTGAGCACCTCTAATGAGGCTGCGCGACGCATGAAACGCCCAGATCTGGTGGGAGTGCCAGCGAACCGATGGAGCCCGGCGGATCAGGACGCCGCCTTCTATGTCATCTATGACCGTGGTCGAGGCCGGAAACACTGGGCCGGAGGGGCGTACGCTTGTCTCTGAGCAGGGATGTCAGTCAGATCCAGGGCCTTGACGGTGCCAGAGCCCTCTCTGTGGCCGCAGTCATCCTCTACCACGCCGGGTTCGGTTGGATCCGCGGGGGCTTCCTGGGGGTGGAGCTCTTTTTTGTCATCAGCGGCTACCTCATCACCCACCTCCTCCTTCGGGAGGATCACATCGAGCTGGGACGCTTCTGGATGAGACGGATGCGCAGGCTCCTGCCTGCCCTTCTGGTGGTGATCCTGGCGGTGGAGGCCCTGGGGGTTTTCTGGATGGGCAGTGCCGCCTCCCAGTTCCGGGGGGATCTCCTGGCTTCGCTCTTCTACCTGGAGAACTGGTACCAGATCCGCTCCGGAAGCTCCTATTTCGCGGATGCGGGGCATCCCCTCCTGCGCCATCTCTGGTCGCTCTCCGTGGAAGCCCAGTTCTACCTTGTGTGGCCCTTCCTGGTGATTGCAGGGCGTCGGCTGCTCAAACGTCGATGGATGCTTGTGGCAGGCCTCGCCCTGCTGGCCCTGGGCTCGGCCCTCCTCATGGCTCTGCGGGTGGACCCCGGCAATCCTTCAAGCGTCAAGGCGCTGGAGAGCTTCAATCGGGTCTATCTGGGGACGGACACCCGGGCCTCCGGCCTGCTGGTGGGTGCCCTTCTTGCGGTGCTTCCCCGGCCCATCGAGCGGATCCGGGGGGCCTGGGTCCTGGACTTGGCAGCCTTCGGGGCCCTGTTGGGCCTTGGGGCCTTCTGTTGCCTGGCGGATATCGAAGGGCTCTTCCTCTACCGGGGTGGCTTCCTCTGCGTGGATCTCCTGATGGCTCTGGTGATCGCGGCCCTGGTCATGCCTGGGACGCGTATCCTGCGCTTCCTGCTGGGATGGGCGCCCCTGGAGGCCCTGGGGCGCCGTTCTTATGGGTTCTACCTCTGGCACTGGCCGATCTTCCGGGTGGTGGCTCCCGATCTTCAGGGGCTGCAGGGCTTTGCGCTTCGGATGGGACTGACCCTGGTCCTCTCTGAGATTTCCTACCGCTGGGTCGAAACCCCCATCCGGCAGGGGGCCCTGAGGCGATGGCTGGCCAGTCACCCCGGGATCGGGTCCTGGCGCCGCCGTCTGGTCCTGGCCTCCGGCATGGGCCTTCTGACGGCTTCCCTGGCTGGAGCAGCGGTCCTCATCCGCCGTCCCGCCTATGTGGACGAGGTTCAGGCCAGCCTTCAGGCCAGTGCCCCTGCCCTGGATACCGGGGTGCTGGTGCCCGCTCCGGTTGTTCCTCCGCAGATTCCGATGCCCGCCGTCCAGCCCAGACTGCCCCTCCCGCCCCCGGATCCTGCCCTGGAGGCCGTCTCCTTGGAGGGCATGCGCGTTACCGCCATCGGGGACTCCGTCATGAAGGGGGCGGCCCTTTCCCTCAAGGCTATGGGCGAAGCCCGGCTGGGCGAGGGGCAGCTCACCATCAACGCAGAGGAGTGTCGTTCCTTTGCCCGGGCCCTGGGGGTGGTGCAGGCATACAGGCGCCAGGAGCGGCTGGGAGAAGTGGTGGTCATCCACCTGGGGGCCAATAACAGCAACCTCGACTCCCGCAATTTCAGCCATCTCATGGAGGCCCTCTCGGATCGGAAAAGTGTCTGGTTCCTGACCGCCAAGTCCGACAAGACCGAGGCTGTTGAGGCCGTGAACCGCTCCCTGCAGGTCCTGGCCGCCCGTTACCCCAACGCCCATCTCTTCGACTGGCGTGGCGCTTCCGAGGCCCATCCCGAACTCTTCTATTCCGACCGGACCCATCTGCGCCCCGAGGGGGCCCGCTTCTATGCCCGGGAGATCTTTGCCCGCATTGCCTCCGAGGTTCTGCGGGCCCAGCCCCCGAAACAGGCGCATCAGGCAACGCCTGAGCGGCCGAACGACACCCAGGCCCCTTCGGCGGAAGCCAACTGATGAGGCACCGCGCCTTTCTGCTGATAGTCCTCGCCCTGGGGGCGGCTCATGCCGAGGATCTGGCTGTTTTCCTGTCCCGGGGCAAGCAGGCCAGGGCGGGGGGGGGGCTCCTGCGCATCCTGCACTTTGGCGACAGTCACCTGGCTGCCCCCGGCACCCGCCGAGCCTACCGTCAGACCTTCCAATCCCAGTTCGGGGACGGGGGGCCTGGGCTGAGCCTCCCATGGGCTGAGGCTCCTGGCAATGGGGCCACCTCGATGAGCCGGGGTTGGCGCAAGGCCCTTCACCCTGCTGGGGATACATGCTTGGGCCTGGGGGCCCGCTTCATGGAAGCCCGAGGGGCTGGGGAATGGGCTCGCCTGGAGGGCGCCTTCTCCAGGCTCCGGCTCCACTTCCTCCGGGGTCCAGGGGCTGGCTCTGCCCGGATCCTGGTGGATGGCCGGTGCCTGGGGGAAGTCTCCCTTCGAGGGGGCGGGCCAGGGCTGGAGCTCTTCGATCGTCAGGTGGGGGCTGGGCGGCATCGTCTGGAAATCCTGACCTCCCAGGACGGTCCGGTGCGCCTTCTGGGGGTCTCCCTGGAGGCAGCCTCAGGGGTGGCCTACAGTCCTCTAGCCTTCAATGGGGCCGAGGCCTTCTGGATGGGGGCACCGGGGGAACTCCTCCTCTCCCAGCTCCAGGCGGAGGCCCCGGATCTGGTGATCCTGGCCTTCGGTACCAATGAGGCCAACGGTCCGCGCTTCGATCCGACGGCCTATCGCCGTCGCCTGGAGGCCTTCCTGGGGCGTTTCCGGAAGGCGGTTCCGGGCGCTCTCCTGCTCCTGCTTGGTCCCCCCGATGCCCGGCTGCCCCAGGGCCTGCCGGGCTCCCTGGATCAGGTCATCGCCGCGCAGCAGGCGGTCGCCTCCCGTCTGGGGGCCCTCTTTCTTGACCAGCGGGAGGCCATGGGGGGGGCCGGGAGCATTGGCTCCTGGCAGCGGTCCGGGATGGCGGCCCGGGATGGCGTCCACCTCACCCCCCAGGGCTATGACCGGCTGGCGGACCTGATGACGGGGCGTCTATTCGATCGCATGGGGGCGCCGATGGCTGCCCGGGAGCGTCCCCGCCCCCAGGAACCCCCGGAGGTCTCCGAGGCGCCGCAGGGCCTTTTCCTGTTCCGCACCGAGGACGGGCGCACGATCATCACGGATCGCGCCTCCGTGGTGGCTGGCCAGCGCGGGAAGTGGATAGGGAGGAGACCGCAATGACCTTTGGACGACTCGGAAGGACGGTGGCCCTCCTGACCCTGGGTTGCCTGGCCTGGGGGGGCCACGCGCGCAGGAAACCCCGTCCAAGGCCCAGGCCGCGCCCCGGGAAGGTGCGGCTGCGGGAGACGACGCCATCCCAAGTGAACATTGTCAACGCCCTGGCCCTTTCCCCCTTCCTCGGTGCCCTGGGGGCCTTGGAACACCAGTCCAATGGTCGAGGCGTCCGCATCCTCCACTTCGGGGACTCCCATACCGCCGCGGACTACTGGACCGGGCGCTTGCGCCAGCGCCTTCAGGCCCGCTTCGGGGATGGGGGGCCCGGGATGATCCTTCCCGGGAGGCCTTGGCGGGGCTACCACCATGAGGGGGTAGATCTCCAGGAGGGACTCCATTGGCCCGCCGACAGCCTCCGCTCCAAGACCTGCGAAGGTTGGGTGGGGCTCGCGGGGGCGGCCCTCCAGAGCCCTGCCGAGGGGGGCACCTTCACCCTTCTGGCGGCCTACCGGGAGGCCCGCATTCAGGTCCTTGGATCAGGGAAGCCTGCGGTGCTGGGGGCTGCTGTCGAGCCCCTGCTGGAGCAGCCGATGGGGGAGCGGACCCTCCGGGTCTTCAAGGCTCCAGGGTACGGGCTGGAGACCCTGGCTATCCAGCTTCCCCAGGAGAGCCTTCTGCTGGGGGTCGATCTGCGTTCAGGAAAGCCCGGCGTCATCTACGACGAACTGGGGCTCAACGGGGCGGAGCTGCTGGACCTGGAGCGCTGGCGGCCGGAACTGAGGCGGAGCCTCCTGGCCCAGGTCCAGCCGGACCTGCTGGTGCTGGCCTACGGCACCAATGATATGGGGCGCACCGATATCTCGCCCGAGGACTACCAGGAACGGGCCCGTCGCCTCTTTGCCGCCCTGAAGCGGGAGAGCGGTGCCTCTGTGCTGGTGGTGGGCCCCCTGGACCGCATGGGGCGGAACCGGCGGCAGCTTCCCCGCCTTCGCGAAGGGGCCCGCTGGGTCACCAAAGCCCTTCGATCCGCTGCCCTTGCCTCAGGTTGCGCCTTCTGGGACGCCCGCCAGGCCATGGGGGGTGAGGGCTCCCTCCTGAGCTGGAAGCGCAGGGGCCTGGCCCAGAAGGATCTCGTCCACCTCACCGGACCCGGCTACGAGAAGCTGGGGGACCTGATGGTGGAGGCGCTGCTGAGGGAATACCGCGCGGGGGAGTAGAGCATCCGGTTGCCGACTTACTTCGGGCAAATCCGAAGGCTTGGGGGGACTTCTGAAAAAAAATCAGCCAGGATGAAGGGATGAGGAGCGACTCCCAACAAGCCCTTTGATCTGGGCTTGGCTGCCTGGATTGTCTTTCTTGCGGACGAACTTTGATTTCCCAACTCCTATCGTCGTCCTGGCTGCATCGCAAATCGGGTAGTTAATTATTTCTTCATATTTACAACACTGGATCAATGAGAATACCCTCCTTTGAGGAGGGCTGACTCATGTTCTTCTTTAGCCACAGAGGAAACCGCTACTGTATTCAATACGGAATGGGTTCATTCGGGAATGAGGCCGTAGTAGAGCACGTATTCAGCGAGGGAATCATACGTGATCTTTCCCGGGACTCTTTTGCAATTAATACTCTTCGGCAATTCCTAAGACGTGGTTGCGGCAGTTATGGAGCAGATCGACTGACCACTGTCGGGGTCATGGATGAGATCGCCCGTATGTTCCGAGAACGAAGGGCATACTTGGTGATGGAAACTCATCCCCAAAAAGTTCTAGATGACCCCAGGAGAAACCAATCCAATACCAAAGGACATTGGGAATGGCATGATTCCCAAAAAGTCTTCATGATTGACGAAAAAATGCCTTCCTTATCTGCTCAGGGTATTATTGACTTCAATTTGCGATTGTATCGCTGGTGGCAGAAGCATCTTGTTCAACTGGGTGTTGGCCAGTATGCTCGCCCTGGAATAGTCTCGAACATTAGAAAATATGTGATAGGTCAAGACAATCTACCTGATTGTATTGATTATTCTCAAGCATGTGCTGATTTTCTAAATTCTAACGGCCTCTACCCAGGTACATGGGCCGTACCAGTGCCAAGCGATAAGACTAATGTATGGCATTATTTGGTTGTTATAAAGTATTCTGGCGGTGAACTCGATCGTTATGATCCGTGGAAAAGCAATTTTTTCCACTAGAAGGAAGGCACTTTATGTCTAAGCCAATTGTGGACCAGTTCATGGTCTTGATTAGAAAGTTGCTTTTATTGATTTCCGTATTTATGGGGTGCATGCTTGGTTTCCAAATCTCATATCCTCAAGCTGCTGGTGTAGCTCCAGAGTCTACAATCTGTCGACTTTTGATATTATTTACGGCGCTGTTGGGTATTGTATTGATTTTTGTGTTTCTTAGAGAATGGTTTGTCAAAGTTAAGATGTTTGGGATCGAGTTGGCTATAGGCTTTGTATTAGGGGTAGTTGGATTGGTTTATGTTGTTTTTGTACTGACATGGGTAAGGTGATTTGTAAACGTGAAAGAAATTGGGATGAATTAATAAATAACCATGGGCTCACTCCGGGCCGCCCTGCTCTGCTGCAGAGATGCCCGAGTGTCCTGGTCGGCGCGCCAAGCTTCTCTTCGTGAAACTTGGTGCCCTTGGACCTTAGTGGTGGAATGCTTCTTTTTGCAAAAAACCCGCCTTCCGGCGGGTTTTTGTCAGAAGGGGATGTCGTCGTCGTAGCCGCCGGACTGGGCGGCGGGGCCAGGCTCGAAGTCCCGGGCGGGGCTGCTGCTGCGGTACTCGGAGGGGGCGCCGCCACCCTGCCGCTCAGCGTAGGGGGTCGAGTCCAGGATCACGAAGTCGTGGGCCACGATCTCGGTGTTCTTGACCTCCTTGCCGCTCTGGTCTGTGTACTGGTTGGTTCGGAGCTTGCCCTCGATGTAGACGAGGGAGTCCATCTTGATGAAGCGCTCGCCGAGCTCGGCCAGCTTGCCCCAGATGACGATGCGGTGGTACTCGGTGTTCTTCTTCTTGTTGCCTTCCTTGTCCTTGGTGACCTCGGTGGTGGCCATGGAGAAGCGCAGGATAGGCGTTCCTGAAGGTGTGACCTTGAACTCGGGGGGGAACTTGAAGCTCGTTTTCCCGATAAGTGAGACTTTATTCAATGAGTTAAACATCGATTTCCTCCAGGCATGATGGGAAAGGGCTCCTCGTTCCGTCCTGAGCGTTGAGCTGATGGTAGTTTGACATGATGCCCTGAGGGGGAAACGTGTCAAGCATCCTTCTGACCTGCAGAAACAAGGAAAGTGCCCACAAGCATTACGTTGCGGCCCTTCGCGCCGGGGGCTGGACGGGGTCCGTCGAGCTGCTGGCCCCCGGGGATCCGGTCCCTTCCCTGGTGGGCTGCTCCGGCCTGCTCCTCCTGGGGGGGGCCGATATCCACCCCCGGCACTGGGATCCCCAGGAGCCCATCCATCCCACCGTGGAACTGGACGAGGGGCGGGACGCCCTGGAGCTCCCCCTGGCACGGGAGGCATGGGAGCGGGGCATCCCGATCCTGGGCATCTGCCGCGGGGTGCAGCTGCTCAATGTGGCCCTGGGGGGGAGTCTCCACCAGGACATCCCGAGCTGCTTCGGGGTCGATCCGTGTCTGCACCAGCGGGGCACCCCGGATCATCCGGAACTGGCCCATGCCGTGGCGGTGGAGCCGGATTCGGCCCTGGCGGGGCTTGTGGGGTGCACCCATCTGGAGGTGAACAGCCGCCATCACCAGGCTGTGCGCCGCATCGCTCCGGGGCTGAAGGCCGTGGCCTGGCACCCCGATACCCACGATGGGGAGGGGCCGCTGGTGGAGGCGGTGGAGGCGGTGGAGGCCGGGCGCTTCGCCATCGGTGTCCAGTGGCACCCCGAAAACCTGGTGGGCCTGTCCAGCGAGGCGGGCAGGGCCGCTCTCAGGCTGTTCCGGTCTTTCGTGGAGCGGGCAGCGACAGGGTGAAGGTCGTGCCGTCCGCAGGATTGGAGTGCAGCTGCCAGGTGCCCCCGAGGTAATCCTCTCCCAGGAGTTTCATGCTGTAGGTCCCCAGGCCTCGGCCCCGGGAGGCCTTGGTGCTGAAGGAGCGCTGGAAGATCTGGCGCTGGATGTCTTCCGGGATGGCTCCGGCGTTGTGGATGGAAAAGGAGGGGCGGGATTCCAGGCCATGGAACCAGGCCCGCACTTCCCCTTCCGGTGGGGTGGCCTCCAGGGCGTTCAGCACCGCGTTGGTCAGGACCCGGAACAGCAGCGAGTGGTCCGACTGGAAGTGGGCGGAGGGCCCCTCGCGGAAGAGGGTGAGGCGCTTGCCTCGCGCGGCTGGATGCAGATGGAAGAACTGCACCAGGGCGTCCAGTACGGTCTGGGCATCCAGATCTCTCATCTGGGGCTTCAAGTCTCCCCGCTCGGCCTCCATGAGCAGACGGTGATGGGTGATGTCCGCGTCCAGCATCTCGCACAGTTCCGTGATCTGCTGGAGCGCCGGGCGATGCTCCGGCTCCGCCCTGCACAGCAGCTCGGATCGCATGCGAAGCCCCTGCAGGGTGTTGGCCACGTCGTGGAAGAAGACCTTCTCCAAGGTCTCAAGGCGCTTCTGGGGGCTGATGTCCTGGATGACAAAGACCACGAGGGAGCTGCTTTCCAATTCCAGAGGTGCGGCCCGGACCGCGAACTCATGGGCCTGTTCCTTTCCGTTCTGCTGGACCCTCATGAGGCATTCCCCCTGGGCCGGAGCCTCCCGGACTTGGCTGGCCAGGATCGCCAGGAGGGCGCCGCACTGAACGCAGGCTGGACTTGTTCCACAGCCGTCGGGGCCAAAGGGTACCCGAACGCACCCGAACACCTCTCCTGGGCGTTTTCCCAGCAGGGGCGAGGCGTTGCGGAGACCCATGGCCTCCAGCAGCTCCTGGTTGGCCGCGATGGTCTGCCGGTTCCTATCGAGGATCAGGGCGCGTCCTTGAAGGGATGAGAGCACGGCTTCCAGAATGGGGTTCTGCAGGCAATGCAACGCCAGTTCGCTCAATGCCTCGGGGGTCGATCGGGTCGACGGCATCTGGTCTGGGCGGGGGGCTGGGCGCTGGGACATGAAATGCCTGGGAATATCTGCACTATACGCCCATCCCATTCTGCTCACCCATACGAATGCGCCTCCATGCAGCCGCTCCTGCTCCCGTGCGATCCTGGTCCGATGCCTTTGAACTCCCTTCCCATCGATTCCCTTCTCTCCCGCATCGTCGAGGTGATCCGGGGGGGACGGGACCTGGTGCTCACCGCCGAGCCCGGGGCGGGCAAGACCACCCGGGTGCCCCGGGCCCTCCTGGATTCGGGACTCTTGAAGGACCAGGAGTGCTGGGTGCTGGAGCCCCGGCGCCTGGCGGCCCGCCTCGCCGCCGCCCGGGTGGCCGAGGAGCTGGGGGAGGAGCCCGGGCAGCGGGTGGGCTACGCCGTGCGCTTCGAGCACCGGGTCTCGGCCGCGACCCGGGTGCGCTTCGTGACCGAGGGGCTGCTGCTGCGGCGCTTCCAGGAGGACCCCGAGCTGAAGGGCATCGGCATCGTGATCCTGGACGAGTTCCACGAACGGCACCTCCAGACGGACGTGGCCCTGACCCTCCTGAAGCGCCTCCAGGCCCGCAGACCCGAGCTGTGCCTGGTGGTGATGAGCGCCACCTTGGATGCGGAACCCATCGCGGCCTACCTGGGGGCGGAGCTCCTCAGGAGCGAGGGGCGCGCCCACCCCGTGGAGCTGCGCCATGCCCGGAGCCAGGACGACCGCCCCCTGGCCCAGCGGGTGGCTGAGACCCTGGAGGGGCTGGACTGCCCAGGCCATACGCTGGTCTTCCTCCCCGGTGCGGCGGAGATCCGGGCCTGCATGGGGGCCTGCGAGGAACTGGGGCGGCGGCGGGGGCTCAAGCTCCTGCCCCTCCACGGCAGCCTCTCCTTCGAGGCCCAGCAGGCGGCGGTGGCTCCCTCCCGGGAACCCAAGGTGATCTTCTCCACCAATGTGGCGGAGAGCTCCGTGACCCTGGACGGGGTGCGCACGGTTATCGATTCCGGTCTGGGAAGGGAAGCCCAGCATTCGGTCTGGTCCGGGCTCTCCAGCCTGCGCACGGCGCGCATCAGCCGGGCCCGCTGCGTCCAGCGGGCGGGGCGCGCCGGTCGCCAGGGGCCTGGGCTCTGCATCCGCCTCTTCACCGAGGCCGATTTCCGGGCCCGCCTGGATTTCGACCCACCGGAGATGCTGCGCAGCGACTGGGCCGAGACCCTTCTGGGCCTCCACGGGGCCGGGGTGGAGGACCCCGCCGGGCTGCCCTGGTTCGAGACGCCCCCAGCGGCGGCCCTGGCAGCAGCCGAGGCGCTTCTCCAGCGCCTCGGGGCTCTGGAGGGGGGGCGCCTCACGAGCATGGGCCGTCGCATGGTCAGGTTGCCCCTCCACCCCCGATTGGCGCGGCTGGTGCTCGCCGGGGAGGAGGCGGGTATCCCCGAACTGGCCCGCCTGGCGGCGGCCCTGCTCGAAACCGGAGACCTGAGCGCCCGGGGCAGCCTGGAGCGCCGTCAGGGAGGGCACGCCCTGGCCTCGGATCTCTGGCCTCGCCTCGATGCCTTCCGGGAGGCCGAGGCGGCACGTTTCGCTCCCGGGGCCTGCCGGGCGGCGGGACTGGATACGGGGGCCGTGCGCCAGGCCCATCTGGCCTTCAAGGCCCTGGGGGGCCGCCACAGCGAGGGAGGCCCCGCCGATGGGGAGGAACGCCTCCTCCTGGCCTTGCTCCGGGCCTACCCGGACCGGGTGGCCCGGGCCGGGGGATCGGGCACCTTCGCCCTGGTGGGGGGCACCGGGGCCAGGCTGGACCCCGGGAGCCGGGTCCGGCGCTCCGAATGGATCCTGGCCCTGGAGGCCGACGAGGTGATCCGGGGCACCGGGCGGGAGGTGCTGGTGCGCGCCGCCTCCAGCATCGAGCCCGAGTGGCTGCTGGAGGCCTTCCCGGAGCGCCTTCAGGACCGCCTGGACTTCGCCTGGAACCCCGATCAGGGGCGGGTGGAGCGGCGCTCCAGCCTCTGGTACGAGGACCTCTGTGTGGATGAAACCCGCCGCAGGGCCGATGCCGATGATCCCCGGACCGCCGAGGTCCTGGCCCGGGCGGCTCAGGACCTGCCCCTGGAGGGCCTGGATGCACTGCTGGATCGCCTGGCCTTCCTGGGGCGGGCGCGCCCTGAGCTCGGCCTGGGGTCGGGGGCGGAGCTTCGTCACAGCCTGCTGGCCAAGGGCTGCCTGGGCTGCGGCACCCTGAAGGAGCTCCAGGGGGTGAACTGGGCCTGGGCCGCCAAGGAGCTGCTGGGCTCCGAGGGGGCCAAGCAGCTCGACGCCTGGGCCCCGGAATCCGTCGCACTCCCCAAGCGCCGCGTGAAGGTGAACTACGGCGGCGAGGCCCCATGGATCGAATCCCGGCTCCAGGACTTCCTGGGGATGAAAGAAGGCCCCCGGGTGGCCGGGGGCTCCGTTCCCCTGGTCCTGCACCTCCTGGCCCCCAACTTCCGGGCCGTCCAGGTCACCAAGGATCTGGCGGGCTTCTGGCAGCGGGCCTACCAGGAACTCAGGCCCCAACTCTCCCGCCGCTACCCCCGCCACCTCTGGCCCGAAGATCCCCTCAAGGCCGAGGCGCCGGAGAGGCGATAAAACAAAGGCCCCACCTCACGGTGGGGCCATCCTGGAGCCGCTTCCCGGATTTGAACCGAGGACCTTTCGCTTACAAGGCGAGTGCTCTACCAGCTGAGCTAAAGCGGCAGCGCGGGTTTGCGAGCCTTCATCATTTCCGTGCACCTCTATTGCACTTCTGTCCATTCTTCCAGATCCGCTCCCAACGCTCCACCGACAGGAGCGGGCTTGACCACCAAATACCAAAGAGGGCTAGCCAAACACGAAAGCGGAGTCTTCTACTACTGCTTCCGAATCAACGGGCAACAGTTCAAGGGCAGCACCCGAGCAACCGACCTCACCACTGCCAGGAAGGTGCTGGAAGAGAAGAAGAGGATCGTTCTCCAGGAGGAATGCGGGATCAAGCGCATCCCCACCCTTGCGGAGGTCCGGGACCAATGGTTGAAGGTCCACAAGGCTGTCTATAAGTAAATGCCATCTGGAGGATGTGGAGTGCGTATCACGCCTCTGGATTCTTCCCACTCTTGGACGGCGAGGGGTGGACAAGATCAGCACCGGGGACGTCACGCTTCTACGCGCCAAGATGCTAGAGGCAGGGCGCAGCCCCGTCTATGTGAACGACATGCTGAAGATCCTCAAACTGTTGGTTGGGTTCGCGGTGAAGCAGGACATTTTGAAGAAGCTCCCTTTCCGGGTCCAGTTTCTCAAGGTTCAGAAGAAACCCCGGTCGATCGTTCCTGCCAGTCAGGTATCTCTGCCATGACTCCTCCCTGGCGAAGGGGGGTTCAATACTTTTGTCGCCAGGGGGTTAGTTTCTTTTGACGCCTGACAATTGGTCCACGTCCGCTGGGGCAGTGCTTGCCGAGCCTTTCACAAGGGCAAGCGTAACCCATTCGTCTCGGCTGCATTCCTCAAGCGCAGGGGACGCTGAGATGCCTAACTGATCTAGTCTCTGACTTAGTGTGGTGATGCGATCCTGGGTCCGAGTTTTGTAGCCAAATAGGCGTAACAAGGACTTCAGCAGCATTCGTCTGGAACCCTTCGGGCTGGAGACAAGGCTATCCCGTAGCTCAAGGAGCTTGGTTTCCATGAGTTCGTCTGCAAAGCCGTCCGTCATACGGTCAGGAACCCCTTCTGATGTTTTGGAAATGCCTGAACCTATCACTTAAGACTTGGTAGAGGTATGCGAATTTGCGAAAAAAGGCGTTGAGTGGTTGAAAATTACAAAGTTATCTCGCTGAGACGCTTCGTCTCTTTATCTGGAGTGGCGGGCGGAAGATCTCCAGCACCCTCGGTATCTAGATAGACCACCCCTATGGTTCTGGGATTGTGTCCAGGTAGTCTGGGAAACCCCAGCCCCATATAGGTTTTCCTTGAAAAAGGACTGACGTAAATGTGACGCAGGGAGCCCCCTGGGGCTACAATCTGGGCATCACTTGCGGGTCACTCTTGGATCTTCGACTTGATAAGGAAAACCCCCGAAACCTTTTATTTATAAGGTTTTCATGGGTTTCTTCCGGTGCACCCGGCGTGACCTTTGGCTTCCATGGAAGCAAGCGAGCTCGTCCACTCAAATTGATATTTTCTGCGTTTCATGGAAAAAGCCCCTGAACCTTCAAGGGTTGAGGGGCTAGGCTGCTGCACGTCGGTTGAGCCGAGCAATAGAAGGGATTACTGCGGTATTATGTCACTTGTTGGTTTTTGATATTATGTATATGCCAAAGGTGTTTATTCGCAATAAGAACTGACCAAGATTTTCATCCACCTCTGGACTTTCGTTGCCGCCATTGGCGTATGCTTTTAGTTTTTCGTTAAAAGCTGAGTATGATTTGTCGGTTATTTGCACTGCTGTATTTTTGTCGAGTCCATATGTCATGAGGAGCATGATCGTGGCTATTTTTGAATTAAGTAGATTGGAAGGTTCTGAAATGTGGATATGGGAAAATGTATTGTCCCCATTGGCTCCTGCGAAATCACTTTTGGTTTTTGTTGCTAAGATTGTGAGTGGTCCATTATCGCTATTCAAGCTTCTTTTGGATATGATTTTCATGTTATCAAGTAGTGTGGCGTTCTGCATTATCCTGCGTTTGGCATCATCATTCAGTGCCACATCTTGCAGTCTTTGGCTTTGTTTGGAGATTTCAAGATCCAGGACACTATTCCATTTTGTGATGAATATGTCGATGTTTTGAATGTTGGCTGATTGTTGTTGTGGTGTTTTCTTGCTATCACAAGCTAGGCTGCTAGCTATTGCCAGTGGAAGTGTGATCAGCAGTGTCGAACATGCGATATGCTTGATGGATGTGCCGTTTTTGGTGATATGTGCTTTTTGGGTTTTGTGAATCTTATTCATTAATGCCTCCAGTGAGGTTGATGGATACAAGGCTCAGGTGGATTTTACAGGACCAAGAATATCACACACGTGAAGGTTGTGTCATCCATTTTATTTACAATGTCAAAGTCAATCCATCGCGCTGGTTGGGGGCTGTTTTAATAATTCATATTCTGTGCTTTAGTGCTGGATTGTGCGGTCTTTTGTGGTTGTAATTTATTACAATGCGAGCGGTGCCGACACTGGGGTCGCCTGATGTTATGATTCTGTATTTTATTGGGTAGGGAGCTGACTGATGAATATCGACGCCCTAGGTAGATGCCTCCATGAGTGGGGGAATGCTGAGCTTTCATCAATGGCAAGCCACATGCTTTCTACAGCAGGGGGAGGGCGCAGCATCGAGACTTGGATTACGCCATCAATGGGGAAGTATCTGAGTCAAAAGTTGAAGATTGATACATTAACAATTCATTATGAAAAAAGATATCCAAACTCTAGGTATCGGTGTGATATCTGCATTGGAGATTTTTGGATTGAGGTTAAACATATTTGGCTTGAAACGCAGAATAAAATTGAAGAGAGATTGAATCGGGATATCGAGCGCATTGCTATGGGTGGACAGGGTGTGCTGGTTGTATTCGAGATTGGCACGATGCCCAAGTGGTATGATGGATGGAAAGTTAATGTGGGTTCGGATGTTATGTGCATTCCGGTAGAGGGAAATAATTTCCCCTAATGAATCGTATTCCTGATTGTCTGGGGTAACGTTGCCCGCTTGGTGGTCTTGTGACGAACTGGGGCGGCTGAAGGGGCGCAGAGGTGTTTGGTGCAGGCTCTCCTGGTTGTGGTTTCGACCAGGGCTTGTGGGGCATCTCTGGCTCAATCTGGAGGACCAGGGGCAGGACGCCCGACCTCGGAATCTAGGAAGACCACCCCCTGTCCTTTGGTATGTGCGTCCTGGCGTTCCGGGCCGAAGTTCGATATGCGAATGGACGGCCAGCGTAGTCCAGGTGCGGCTTGGAATGGCTTTGCATGTGTCAAATGTAGACACTAATTAACCTTGACATATTCCGTGGCATGCCTATTTTGATTGGCATGAAGACCAATCAGCTCTCCGTTCATGTCGCCACAACGACCCGCAAGGTGGGCGAGAAGGTCTACCACTCGCACCTGCTGCGCCACTCCTTCCGAGAAGACGGAAAGGTCCGCAACGTGACCCTGGCCAACCTTTCCATGTTGCCGGACACGGTGATTGATGCGATCCGATTGGGACTCAAGGGGCAGGCTGTGGGCCCTGTGGGGCATTCCTTCGAGACGATGGAATCGCGCCCCCACGGTCATGTTGCAGCCGTGGTGGGGACGATGAAGAAGTTGGGTCTGGATCGC
The DNA here is from genome assembly GCF_000242615.2 of Holophaga foetida DSM 6591. Lineage (GTDB taxonomy): Bacteria > Acidobacteriota > Holophagae > Holophagales > Holophagaceae > Holophaga > Holophaga foetida. The sequence continues at coordinate 1,852,179 of NZ_KI912268.1, read as the reverse complement.
CTGCTGGCTGTCCGGCCGAGCCGGGAGAAAGACATCGCCTTGGCCTTGGTGGCGGGTCGGCTGATCCATCCCGGGAGTAAGTTATCCCTCTCCCGTCATTGTTTGGGCGAGACCCGGATGTCCTCGCTGGCGCAGGTGCTGGGGGTGGAGGGAGCCACGGAGAGCGAGTTCTACCAATCCATGGACTGGCTGTTCGAGCGCCAGTCCAAGATCGAGGCCGCCCTGGCCAAACAGCACCTGAGCAGGGGTTGCATGGTGCTCTACGACGTGAGCGGGAGCTACTTCCAGGGCAAGACCTGTCCCCTGGCCCAGCGGGGCTACTCCAGGGATCACCGCTCGGACTTGCTGCAGATCGTCTACGGACTGCTCTGCAACGCCCAGGGGGTGCCGGTGGCCATCGAGGTGTTCGAGGGCAGGACCGGCGATCCCAAGACGGTTCCGAACCAGATCAAGAAGCTCAAGGAGCGCTGGGGCCTGGAGCATGTGGTGCTGGTGGGGGACCGGGGCATGATCACCCAGACCCGGATCGACGAGGACGTGGAGCCTGCTCATCTCGATTACCTGACGGCTCTCCGGGGTCCGGCCATCGAGAAGCTGTGCGCGGCCAAGGTGATCACCCCAAGCCTGTTCGACGAGCGGAACCTGGCAGAGATCAGCCATCCCGACTATCCAGGCGAACGCCTGGTGGCCTGCTTCAATCCCTTTACCCAGGAGAAGCGTCAGGTCCAGCGAGGGGAACTGCTGGAACTGACGGATCGGAAGCTCCGTGAGGCCCACCGGGCCTGCATCCGGAAGGTCAAGCCACTGAGAGGCAAGGGGCCGATCGGGGTGGAGGTGGGCAAGGCGCTCGTGGCCTACGGCATGGCCAAGTACTACCAGGTGGAGATCGGAGAGACGGACTTCACGTGGCGGCGCAGGCTGGATCGCATCCAGCATGAGGCTGCAGCGGATGGAATCTATGTGGTGCGGACCAAGGTCCCGGCCACCCAGTTGAAGGCCGAAGAGGCGCGAGACGCGTATCACAGCCTTTCCCATGTGGAATGGGCGTTCCGCAGCCTGAAGGGAATGGATCTGCAGATCCGCCCCATCCACCACCACTTGGAGGACCGGGTCCGAGCCCATGTATTCCTCTGCATGCTGGCCTACTACGTGGAGTGGCACATGCGGAAGGACTGGGAACCCCTGCTGTTCGACGGCGAGCCCCAGGGCGTGGCGAACGGCAAGCGCAGGACCCGTAGAAGCCGGGAAGGTCATCCCGTCATGTCCTTCCATGACCTTCTGGCGGATCTGAAAGGGCTGACGCGGAATCAGGTTCTGTTCCAAGGAGCCAAATCGCCCGTCACGCTCTACTCGACCCCCAGCCCTCTGCAGCAGCGTGCGCTGGACCTGCTGGGGGTATCTCACGCCCTGTAGCCAGAACCGCAACACCCGATTTCCCTAGAAAGGCCCGCCAGATAAGGAAAGTCTCGCGGTTTCACTATCGAACTTCGGTCCGGGAAACACCTACCCCGGAATTGTGCACTTCTTTGGTTCGGTCAGAATGAAGAAAAGCTATGTAGGCAAAGGGCTTCTGGGTAAAATTCTGTGCACCTCTATTGCACTCTCGACCCGCAAAAGAGGGGCTTTTCTCCCTAAACCCAGCGTTGTGGGCTGATCCTTGAAAGCGTGACCAGATACAGCAAAGCCCCGTCAGCATTCGCTTTCGGGGCTTGATCCTGGAGCCGCTTCCCGGATTTGAACCGAGGACCTTTCGCTTACAAGGCGAGTGCTCTACCAGCTGAGCTAAAGCGGCGCGGAGCTCTATTGTCGCGCATCTGCGCGCCCAGGGCTACTCCTTGGGAGCTTCGATGGGGGCTTCGGCAGGGGGGGCTGGCTGGTGCTTCTTGCCCTTGTGATTGGCTCCGAACTCTTCCTTGCGGAACTCCCGGCTGGCGGCGTCCAGGATGCCGTTCACGAACTGGGTTCCCTCGTGATCGCTGAATTCCTTCACGATCTCCAGGGCCTCGTTGATGATGATGGGGAAGGGGGTTTCCTTCGCATACATCAGCTCGTAGATCCCCAGGCGGAGCAGGTTGCGGTCCACCACGGCCATGCGGTGGATCTTCCAGTTCTCGGCGAAGCGGGTCAGGATGCCGTCGATCTCTGCCTGGCGTCCGTGGATGCCCTCCACCAGGCGCCGGGCCTGGTAGAACGCGTCCCGGTTCAGATCCTGGATGGCGTTGAATCCGGCGAATACCTCCTCAGGCTTGTAGCCATTGAGATCCATGGCATACAGCATCTGGAGGGCGTACTCGCGCCCGCGGCGGCGAACACCCATTACTTGCCCTTCTTGGCAGGCTTGAGGGCGCGGTAGAGGTCCACCATCTCGATCAGGCTCTGGGCGGCTTCCCAGCCCTTGTTGCCCATCTTGGTGCCCGCCCGCTCGATGGACTGCTCGATGGTGTCGGTGGTGAGGACGCCGAAGATGATGGGGAGACCCGTCTCCATGCCGACCTGGGCGGTGCCCTTGGTGACCTCGTTGGCGATCATGTCGAAGTGGGGGGTGCCACCGCGGATCACGGCACCCAGGACGATCACGCCTGCATAATTGCCACTGCGGGCCGCGGTGAGGGCGGTGAGGGGCAGTTCGAAGGCTCCGGGGACCTTGATGATATCGATCTGGTCCTCGGCACCGCCATGGCGGACGATGCAGTCCGTGGCGCCGCCGATGAGGCGATCGACGATGAATTCGTTGAAACGTGAAGCCACAAAGGCGAAACGGTCGCCCTTGTCTACACGAAGCTGGCCCTCAAAGATCCCCATTGGAACCCCCCCAAAAGGTGGTGATCCATGAGACTAGCACAATCCGGAGAGCGGATAAACCTATGCGAAGAGGCTCATGATCTCATCGACCTTCTTGAGCACGGACAGGATCTTGAAGGGCTCCACCGGGAAGTAGTCCACAGCTCCGGCCCCGACGGCGCGGTTCCGCTTGAGTTCCAGATCCTCTTCGCCTCCCACCAGCAGGATGGGCAGGGGGCACTGTTCCTGTTCGATGAGCTGGCGTGTCAGTTCCAGGGGGCTGACAAGGCGGAGCTGGTTGTGGACGAGGATGAGGCGGAACCTGCCCCAGTTGTTTTCTCCGGCACCCAGGGGCCTGAGGAGGGCGTGGACCGGGCCCTTGATGTAGTCGAGGCTGGCAAACCCGAACTTCCGCCCCAGGCCCTCCGCCATGCGCCGGGCGAAGTCCTCCCGCTCCGTGAGGAGGAGGACCAGGGGATCGCGGTCCACCATGAGCCGGGCCGTAGGCAGGACGGGGGCATGGCTCATCCGCGGGCCACCCCCGGTCTCGAAAAGCTCCCGGTCCCGCTGGGCCTGGAGCCGCTGCTGGCCCTCCATCCAGTTGCGGAACTGGCCGAGGGCAGCGTTCTCCATCCGGTCGGTGAACTGGAGGCCGACGCAAGCCTCACCGAAGTAGGCGACCTTGGTGGGGGCCTGGACCCGGGTATCCCCTTCCAGAGCGATATCGAGGGTCGCCTCTTCGCCGATCCGGAAGAATTCCTGGATGTTCTGGCGTGGATCGTTGAGGGCCAGTTCCAGGCCATTGCGTCCAAACCCGCGGATCTGCCCGTCCATGAGCGTGTTGCGGGCGTTGATGAAGGTGCATTTGGGTGGGGTGTCCGGGACGAAGTCCACCAGACGGTTATCCTCGGAGCGGCGCAGGCTCCGAGGTCCCAGAAGGATGAGGGCGGGCGTGCCGTCTTCCTCTCCCTGACCCTCGATGTTCACCACGCCTTCGTACTTCATCCCTCGGTCTTCCAGGGTGAGCCCGATCTTCTCGCCGATCTCGGGCTTCCAGGTGGCGGCCTGGGACAGAGGCATGCGGACGGCAAAGCGCCCGGGATCCTGCTTTAGGATCTGGAACTCCTCCCTGAACTCCCGGTAGGCCAGGCGGACTTTGATATTCCCCAGGTAGAGGCGCTGGAGCACCATCTGGATGGCCAGGGAATCTTCAATAACGCGGTCGTTGGTCATGGGGGGCTTACTGGGGAAGGGTGTCGGCGGGAAGCCATCGGTGAAGAAGGAGCATCAGGCTATCAAGGGTGACAGGTTTGGCAATGTAGTCGTCCATGCCGGCTTCGACGCAGCGTTCCCGGTCCCCGTGCATGGCGTTGGCAGTCATGGCCAGGATGGGGACCCGCCGCCCCTCGCCTTCTCCGTCCCGGATCAGCCGTGTGGCCTGGAAGCCGTCCATTTCCGGCATCTGGCAGTCCATGAGGATCACGTCGTAGGCTTTTCGGCGGTTGGCCTCCAGGGCCTCCCGCCCATTGGCGGCGACATCCGCCTTGAGGCCCATCTTCTTCAGGATGGCCAAGGCTACCCGCTGGTTGACCAGATTGTCCTCCGCAAGGAGGATGGCCACCTCCGATTGGCCGGGCTGGACCTCTGGGTGGGCCTGGAGGGGATCCGCCTGGGGCGGGGCGCCGTCCACGAGGGCCCGCAGCTGGGATCGCCGGAGGGGCAGGGGAAGGAAGGCCACCTCCTTCAGATCCTCGCGGGCCAGGATCTTTTCCTTCTCGTAGAGGCTGTGGGCCAGGACAAGGTGCAGGCCTCCCAGTGAGGGGCGTGCCAGGAGGGCGGCGATCAGCGGCGGAACGGTGCTGCCCTGGAGATGGAAGACGATACAGGTGTTCCCGGCGAGCCGGGTCAGGGCATCCAGGTCTGCATCGGCTTCCAGGGCCCTGGCCTGGAAGCCCCAATCATGGAGCTGCCCCTCCAGGACTCGGCTCGTGGCTTCCGGCAGTCCATGGATCAGGAACTTGGTGGGCCTGGAGGGCCTCCATGGGTCCATACCTGTGTCCTGGAGGGGGAGGTGGGCGGTGAACCAGAAGGTGCTGCCTTGACCGGGGGTGCTCTCGACCCCGATGCTGCCATCCATGAGTTCGGCGATCTTCTTGCAGATGGCCAGCCCCAGGCCGGTACCGCCGTACTTGCGGGTGGTGGAGGAATCCCCCTGGAAGAAGGACTGGAAGAGGCGCCCGGCGACTTCCTGGGACATGCCGATGCCGCTGTCCTGGACCTCGAAGCGGAGGACTGCAGAGTCTTCATCCCGGGACTGGAGCGTGATCCTGATGAGGACGGAGCCGTGCTCCGTGAACTTGAGGGCGTTGTCCGTGAGGTTGGAGAGGACCTGGCGGAGGCGGATCGGGTCGCCCATGAGGCGGGTTGGGGCATCCCCCGATACCCAGGTGGCCAGTTCCACCCCCCGGTTATGGGCCTTGACGCCCAGGGCCGCCAGGAGGTCATCCAACAGCTCCTGGAGGTCGAAACCGATCTTCTCCAGGGTCATCTTGCCCGCCTCGATCTTGGAGAAGTCCAGGATGTCGTTGATGAGCCGCAGCAGGGTCATGGCGCTGGAGCGGATGGTCGTGGCGTAATCCACCTGCTCAGCGTTGAGGGGGGTACGGATCAGGAGATCCGTCATGCCGATGACGCCGTTCATGGGGGTGCGGATCTCGTGGCTCATGTTGGCCAGGAACTCGCTCCGGAGTCCCGCCAGCTGGAGCGCCTCGTCCCGGGCGTCCGCCAATTCCCAGTTCTTGACCTCCAGGTCCATGGCGGCCATGGCCAGCTTCTGTTCGGCCCGCTTCTGTTCGGTGATGTCGTGGAACTGCCAGAAATGGCCGAAGAAGTCCTCGCCAGCCTGGATGGGAACGAAGTCCATGGCGAGCAGCCGACCATCCTTGAGGGGCACGACCTCCTGGCTGGCCAGGGCTCCCAGCTGATGGATCTCGTGGAGGCGCTTCTGGAAGGATGAGGGGGATTCTGCCAGGGGAAGGCACATCTCCAGGAGTTCCGCGGCGGGGCTGTCGGTCAGCATGTGGGCCGGGACTGGCACCTCGAAGATCTGGCAGAAGGTCTCGTTCAGCAGGGCAATCCTGCGGTCCTGGGTCTCCACCAGGATGCCAGCCTGCATGTTCTCCAGCAGGGCCATGAGGCGGGAGGTGATGGTGGCCAGGGCGGTTTCGGCCCGGCGGCGTTCCGTGATGTCATTGAGGGTGCCGGTCACCCCGGTGACCGTGCCGTGGGTGTCCACGGTGACGCGGTTGTACATCTCCACCCAGCGGGGATGTCCCTCCTGGGTGACGAACCGGAACTCCCCCCGGATCGTGTCCTGGCTGGTCTCCAGGGCGTAGGTGAGGAGATTCATGTAGCGGGCGGTGTCTTCGGGGTGCATGTAGCCCAGGAAGGGCTGCCCAAGACTCTCCGCCAGCGGGAATCCCATGATGCTGGTCCAGGCCGGGTTCAGCAGGGACCAGTTCCCCTCGCGGTCAATCTGGAAGACCACCTCCTTGAGGTGATCCACCAGGGAGCGGTACTGGAGCAGGTCCTGGCATGGATGGCGTTCCGAGAGCTGGCACCCGGTGTCCATATCCTTCAGGAATGCCTCCCAGGCCGGGCCGCTGGGCAAGTCCACACCTCCGGCTTCCAGGCGGGCGAGAGCGAGGGCGAGGTGGTTGCTGCGTGACGGATGGGGATTGGATCCAGGAGGCATGCAGGTCCGGTGGGTGTCCATGAAAACCCCCCATCATGGCATCCTGGGAAGGCATTGTGGCGAAGGAAAAGTTTCTTGTTTTTTTCGCCTCTCTGCTTCATCCTTGGGCATTGACCCACGCAAGGAGATTCCATGGCCGCCACTGACCAAGAAGATCGTCTGAAAGTCCTGAACCGTGCCTTGGCGGACATCGAGCGGGCCTTCGGCAAGGGCTCCATCATGAAGCTCGGCGATCGCATGAACGCCGATGGCATTGAGGTCATCTCCACGGGTTCCATCAGCCTGGATTCGGCCCTGGGGGTCGGAGGCGTTCCCAAGGGCCGCATCGTCGAGGTCTATGGCCCCGAGGCCAGCGGTAAGACCACCCTCGCCCTCCATATGGTGGCCGAGGCCCAGAAGAAGGGCGGTCTGGCGGCCTACATCGACGCCGAGCATGCCCTGGATCCTGAGTACGCCCGCAAGCTGGGTGTGGATGTTGACAACCTGTTCATTAGTCAGCCCGATAGCGGGGAGCAGGCCCTGGAAATCTGCGACCAGCTGGTGCGCAGCGGTGCCCTGGACATCATCGTGGTGGACTCCGTGGCGGCCCTGGTGCCCAAGGCCGAGATCGATGGTGAGATGGGCGATACCCACGTGGGACTGCAGGCGCGCCTCATGAGCCAGGCCCTGCGCAAGATGACCGCCACCATCAGCCGCACCAATTCCTGCGTGGTCTTCATCAACCAGATCCGCATGAAGATCGGCGTGATGTTCGGCAACCCCGAGACCACCACCGGCGGCAACGCCCTCAAGTTCTACGCCTCTGTGCGCCTCGACGTCCGCAGCATCCAAAGCATCAAGGGCAACACCGGGGATCCCCTGGTGGCCGCCAAGGATGAGGATTCCAGTGTCGTGGGCAAGAAGACCAAGGTGAAGGTGGTGAAGAACAAGGTCGCCCCGCCCCTCAAGGTCGCCACCTTCGACATCATGTACGGCGAGGGCATCAGCAAGGTCGGCGAGCTGGTGGAGCTGGGCGTTCAGCTGGAGATCATCCAGAAGAGCGGTTCCTGGTTCTCCTACAAGGACTCCCGTCTGGGCCAGGGCGCAGAGAACGTGAAGAAGCTCCTCCAGGACAACCCCGAGCTGGCCGAGGAGATCGAGAACCAGATCCGGGAGAAGATCGGCCTGAAGGTGGCTGTGGCTGCCAACTGATACCCGTTTGCCGTCTATTGTAAAGATTCAAAAGCCACTTCCACCACCAGACAACCCCGCCGCGCGGGGTTGTCTGGTGGTGGAACGAGGAGACCAAGCTTCAACGAACCTTCTTCTTGAGGACCATGGTGATCTGATTGCCCGCCGGGTTCAGGGTGACTTCGTCCATCACCATGTGGATCATGGCCAGACCACGGCCGAAGCGGCGGGCGAGGTCATCGCTCACACACTGGCCGACCAGACGGGTGTCATATCCGTTGCCACCATCCCTTACGATCACCTCGTAACGCTCCGGGGTGACTTCCATGCGAACATCCACCCGCCGGGCGGCCCAGGGATCCGTTGAGAGCCTTGTCCGGCTGAGGGCCTCGAATTCATCCCTGGGGTTGAAGATATCCCCCTTCAGGGACGAATCCAGTTCAAGGTTTCCATGCTCCAGGGCGTTGACCAGTGCCTCGTGGTAGGCCATGGCGATCACATCCACATTCGAGGGCTGGGCGAAACCGAAAGGCACCAGGCGGTCTGTCAGATGCCGGACCATGCTTGGAATGTTCAGTTCGTCCGAACGGAAGGAGAAGTGACGGGTCTCCCGCACCAAGCCCCGCAGCCCCGCTTCCGCCAGACGCAGTTCCCGGTGCAGGCCCACCAGATGGAAGACGCTGTTGACCATCTCCCGGACTGTCAGAGGTTTCTGGTAGAGGTTGGCGGCTCCCATCCGCATGGCCCGGATGGCGAAGTCCAGTGTGGCATCTCCGGTCATCAGGACCACCGGCAGGGTGTTGTTGATGGCCTTGACGCGATGAATCACGTCGAAGCCGTCCATCCCCTCCATATTGATGTCCGAAATAACCAGATCCACCTCGGGCTGGGAGGGGTCCTCAAGAAACTTGAGAGCACAATCCCCGTCCGAAAAGGCGTGAACTGTCATCCCGTGGTGGCTCAATGCGTCGCTGACCATGCCCAGGACGGCCCGGTCATCATCGACAAGAACCACATGAGGTGATGGGTTTTCCATTTACGAGAATCCTGGCGTTTACAAACTTTACCGTTTATCGGACCGAGGGAGCAGATCCTTAAGAATATCCATGGTACGGTCCAGCGCCCCCTGAAGAGAAGGCGGGAGGGGAGGTGCGGTGCCTCCGGGACTTCGCGCCAATGTCTCCCTGAGGGCCCCCTCCAGATCGCCGATCTCGACAACCTGGACCAGTCCGGCCTCCCGAAGGGGAAGCACCAAGTCCTCGAAATTCTCGAAGCCTGGCCCGATGAGGGTTGGGACCCCCCAACGGAGGGGTTCCAGGGGATTGTGTCCCCCCTTCCAGTTCCAGCCTCCCCCCACCAAGGCCACGTCGCCCAGGGCATAGGCCGCGGAGAGCTCCCCCAGGGTGTCCACGAGGAGGGCTTCTGTCGTCTCCCACTCGGAGGAGCACCCCGGCCACTCCCCCGAGGCCCGGCGGAAGACCAGCCCCTCGGCCTGAAAGAGTTCCGCAACCTCCTGGAAGCGGCGGGGTTGACGGGGGGCAAGAAGGAGACGCAGCCCTGGATGGGCAGCCCGCAGGCGTCGCCACACCCCCAGCAGCAGGGTCTCCTCTCCATCCACGGTGTTGCCCACCGCCAGCACGGGGTGGGAAGCCCAGGCCTGCCGAAGCGTCTCCCAGCCTGCATGCAGGGAGGGGGGGGGCGGGAGATCCGCCTTGAGATTGCCCCCCAGTCGCACATCCGGCGCCCCCAGGGCCCGGAAGGCTGCTGCCGAGGCCTCGTCCCTGGCAGCCACTCGGGTGAGACGGGAGGCGGCCCGTCGAAGCCAGGGCCCTCCCCGCTCCATGCTCCGGGCGGTAAGGCGACCGTTCACTACGCAACGGGGCACCCCATGTCGCTCCAGTTCCCGGATCAGGTTGGGCCACAGCTCCGTCTCCAAGGCGATGAAGACCCCAGGTTTTCTGCGGAAGAAGGGGGCCAGCCCCCGGGGATCGTCCACAGGAAAGGCCCCGCCGGAGACCCGTCCCGTGTCGGCATCCCACCCGGGCATCCGCTTCTGGAGGAGTTCCAAACCTGCGGGGGTCCCGGTGGTGACGTGGATCCGATGCCCCTGGCCCCGGAGACGACACACCAGGGGATCCGCCAGCATCAGCTCCCCCACGCTCACGGCATGGAGCCAAATCCAACCTTCCTCGAGGTCCTCCGGGAGCCGGGCCTCCAACCGCAAGCGCCATCCGGGGGGCAGTCCCCGCCGGATGGCAGACGCCACAGCCCCGGCCAGACTGATGGCGATGAGATAGCTTCCATCCAGGATGTCCATGTTTCCAGCCTCCCATATCCGGGCCGGGAAGGCATCATGTAGGAATGGAAAGCTATCGCCCCGTGCAAATCCTCCTGGTCACCGGCCCCCTGGGGAGTGGCAAGACCACCGTCGTCAACCGCCTGCTGAAGGCCGAAATCGCCGCCGGACGCCAAGTGGCGGTGCTCATCAACGAGTTCGGCGATACCAGCGTGGACGGCTCGCTGGTGAACGCCGAGCGCCCCGAACTGGCGGGCATCGAGAACCTGGTGAACGGCTGTGTCTGCTGCAGTCTGCGCTCGGACGTGGTGGCCGCCCTGGCCGCCTGGTGCGATCTTCCGGAGGGACGGCGCCCCCAGCGGGTCGTGCTGGAGACCACCGGCCTGGCCGACCCCACGGATCTGGTGGACCTGGAGAATGAGCCCGCCCTCCAGGATCGCTTGGTGCTGGCGGGCTGCCTCACGGTCATCAGCTGCCTCACCCCCCTGCACCATCTCGCCCAGCGGGATCTGGTCCAGCGTCAGGTCGCCCTGGCCAGCCTCGTCTATGTCAGCAAGGCGGACCTGGATCCCAGCCTGGCCATGGCCTGGGAGGGGGAGATCCGGGGCCGCTTCAAGGATCACCTCATCCAGCGCACCCGGATGGGAGAGGCCCCCGCCGAAGGTCCGGATCCCTGGCAGGGGGATCGTCGAGCCCTCCCGGAAGGGATGGCGGCCCGGGTGGGCCACAGCTTCGCCGATGCCCGTTCCATCACCGTGAGGTGGGACCATCCGGTGGATCCCGTCGGCCTGGAGGAGCTCTTCCTCCGTCCAGCGGCCCAGGGGGAACTGCTTCGGGCCAAGGGCGTCGCTGTTTTCGAAGGCTGGGCCAAACGGAATGACGGCAGTGACCGCTGGGCCTTCCAGGTGGCGGATCGTCGGGTGGAGATCACCCCCTTGCCTGCCTTTGCCGACGCTTCCCTGGCCCCCATGGTGGCCGTCGTCATCGGCACCGGCCTGGACCTGCTTGCCTGGCGGAAAGCCCTCCGGGAACTGGAGAGGCCACCGAAGGGAGCGCGGCGGAAGATCGTCCTGTGACCTTTCTTTTCCCGTAGGCTTGCGGAAGGATGTAGGAGCAGCCCAGCCTCCGTCCACCTCGGCCACCAGAACCTGATTCCCATGTCCTCCATTCCCCGTCTCATCCTCCAGATGGCCACCCTGCTCGTCGTGGCCTTTCTGTGTGCCGTCTGGGCGAATTTCCTTTCCGGTCCCTCCCGCCGTCTGGCTTCCGTGGACGTGACGCAGAAGGTTGCACCCCAGGCGCCGCCCCAACCTGTGGTCACCGACAGGCCCCAGACCCCTCCGCAACCTTCACCAGCCAAGCCTGCGCCCCAGATGCGCTTCGAATGGAACCCGGAACAGCCCAGCCGCGATATCACTTCCAGGGAAGCCGCCGAGGCCTACCGCCAGGGATTCCCCTTCCTGGACGCCCGCCGCAGCGTGGAATACCGAGAGGGTCACATCCGGGGCGCCCTGGGCATGTCGGTCTGGGAAGCCGATATCGACGAGCGCCTGGCACGCTTCGACGCCATGGGCCGCCCCCTCAAGGCCCCCGTGGTGCTCTATTGCAGTGGGGGCGATTGCCAGGACTCCCAGCTCCTGGCCTCCAGGCTCCTGGGCCTGGGCTACCGCCACCTCCTGATCTACCAGGAGGGTTTCCCTGACTGGGTGACCAAGGGCCGCCCCATCCGCCAGGGAGCTCAGCCGTGAAGCCGATCAGGGAGCTGCTCCTCCACCCCTGGCTATCCCAGCGGGCTCAGTTTCTGCTTGGAATCCTCTTCGCCGTGGCCGCCTGGCCTAAGCTGATGGACCCGCCGAGCTTTGCCAAGGCCCTCTGGACCTATGCCCTCTTTCCGGCCTGGAGCATCCTGCCCTTGGCCCTGGTGGTCCCATGGCTTGAACTCCTATGCGGTCTCCTGCTGGTCCTGGGCATCTGGGTACGGGCCGCGACCTCCTGGATCACCCTGCTCCTCCTGGGCTTCATTCTGGCCCTGTCCATCAACCTGGTCCGTCGCCATCCGGTGGACTGCGGATGCTTCAGTGTGGCCGCCACGACCCGCACCACAGAGGAGCGCCTGGGGGACATGCGCCTCGATATCCTTCGGGATCTGGGCATGCTTGCCCTCGCCACCCTCACCCTGCTGGATCAACGGAGAAAGGCCCATGCCCTGCCCAAGGATCGGGGCTAGACTTTCCAGGAACAGGAGCCCCGCGTGCCGAACTGCGAATTGATTCCGGACTGCCCGTTTTTCAACGACCGGATGGGTACGATGCCAGCGCTGATGGGCATGTACAAGATCATTTACTGCAGTGAGGACAGCAGCCAGTGCGCCAGGTACCGCGTCTACCAGCGACTTGGTAGGGACATCGTGCCCCCTGATCTGGCTCCCCACATGCTGAGCGAGGCCGAGGCCATCCTCTCCGGGCGCTGACACCCGTCTGCCCTTATTTTGTAAGGCTTCAAAAGCCACTTCCACCACCAAACAGCCCCGCCGCGCGGGGTTGCTTGGTGGTGGAATGTATTCTTCTGTTTGCGAATGCGTATGAGTCGGGCTTCAGTTCTCAGGCGTCAAGCGGATCAGGGCCGGGAATGGGGCGTCCTTGTCCACCGCGGCGGACCACTCCTGATAGCCCTTGGTCCGGATCCGAAGCTCCTGGATTCCCGCTGTGGGGACCTGGAGGGCCGCCAGGGGGGTGGTGCCGACCTGGACCTGATTGAGGAACACACTGGCTCCTGGGGGGTCCGTCACCACGGAAATAACGAAGGGGATGGCTTTCAAGGGGATATCGAAGTCGCTCTCCCCCCCTTCGAGCACCCGGTCCACCGGCTGGTAGCCCTCCTTGCCAAGGTGCACCCTCCGGCCCACAGGCTTGTCGATCCTGATGCGCAGGGGGGTCCGACCCACATACTCCCCATCCAGGGAAACATCCGCCCCGGGGGGGGTACTGCCGATCGCCACAACCGTCGAGCGGTTCCGCAGATACCGGAGCCCGGCCGTTCCTCCTCCCAGCAGGACCACCGTCAGGGTCGCTGCAAGGGCCATGCGGAAGTTCCGAGAGCGCCCGGGAGCTTGGGGAGCGATGGCCTGGGGCTCAGGGGCCGAGTCCGGCATGCCGTCCGTGCCCGACGACAGGGAGAGGGTCTCCCCGGTTCCCAGGAAGGAAAGCTCGTCAGAGAGTTCGAAGGGATCCGAAGACCTGGGGGGCTGCTCAGGGGGCGGAATCGGGAAGGGGTGAGTGCTCACGAAGGGGGCATCCCCGGCCAGAAGGGCATGGAACCGCGTTCTCGTCTCGGCCGCCAGCTCAAGACTGTCCACAAGGTCTCCGAGGAAGGAGGGGAGATCCGGGAAGCGCTCCTCCGGATTCTTGGCCAGCGCCCTGTGGAAGACCTGCACCGCCGCCGCCGGAAGGGTCGAAGGAATCGCGGGCCCTTCGTGCACGATCTTGTAGAGAGTGGACCCCACCGTGCTCCCCTGGAAGGGCAGGGTCCCGGTCACCACCTCGAAGACCGTGACCATGAAGGCGTAGCGATCCGTCGCAGGCGAGGCCTCGCCCCCCACCAGGAGCTCGGGGGCCGTGTAGAAGGGCGTGCCGAAGATCATCCCGGCCTGGGTCAGATGGGATTCATCCCGCCGGGCGATGCCAAAGTCCATGAGCTTGAAGCGGCCATCCCGGCTTACCAGGATGTTGTCGGGCTTGATGTCCCGGTGGACGATACCCTCGGCCTGGGCCGCCATGAGCGCGCCCATGCCCTGGATCATGAGCCTGAGCCCGGCCTCCAGTCCTAGACCCGAGCGGATCAGATCGCTGAGGCTGGAACCCTCGATGAACTCCATGGCGATGAAGGGACCCATCTCCGGGTCCTCCCCCACATCGAAAACCGTCACGATGTTGGGGTGGTTCAGCCGGGCGGAGATCTCCGCCTCCCGCTGGAAGCGCGCCAGGGTCGTGGCCCGATCCTCCCCTCCGGGATGGACCACCTTGATGGCCACGGGACGCTTGAGCAGGGGATCCTGGGCCAGGTAGACCGCTCCCATGGCCCCGCGCCCGATCTGGCGTTGGACCCGGTAGCGGCCGATGGTCGAGGGTTCTTCAGGCATGGGAATTCCGGACAAACACCCATGATACCCTTCTGCCGGAAATTACTCCGCCTTGAGTCCCAGCACTTCCGAGTTGTGGGCCCGGATGCGTTCCAGGAGTCCGGCGTCCTCGGCCAGGCTGCTGCCGAAGGATGGAACCATCCGATGGATCGCCGTCTGCCAAGCCTCGGACTTGGCCTGCTCGGGGAAGCACTTGAGCAGCATCTCCAGCATGGTGGCCACGGCGGTGGAAGCCCCGGGGGAGGCCCCCAGAAGCGCCGCCAGGGAGCCATCGGCGGCAGAGACGACCTCGGTGCCGAATTCCAGCTTGCCCCCGAGCCTGGGATCCTTCTTGATGATCTGGACCCGCTGTCCGGCGATCTCCAGACTCCAGTCCTCCATTCGGGCCGTGGGAACGAAGGTCCGGAGGGTCTCCAGGCGGGCCTCCCGGGACTGGAGCACCTGGCCGATGAGGTAGCGGGTCAGGTCCAGGTTCTGCCAACCTGCCGCCAACATGGGGTAGAGGTTGTGGGGCCGAAGGGAGAGGGGAAGATCCAGGAAGGAACCCTCCTTGAGGAACTTGGTGGTGAACCCGGCGTAGGGGCCGAAGAGGAGGGCCGGCTTGCCGTCCACCATCCGGGTATCCAGATGGGGCACCGACATGGGGGGCGCCCCCACGGAAGCCTTGCCATAGACCTTGGCGTGGTGGCGGGCGATGACCTCGGGATTGGTGCAGATCAGCCACTGGCCGCTCACCGGGAAGCCGCCGTAGCCCTCGCTTTCGGGTATTCCGGACTTCAGCAGCAGCGGCAGGGCACCGCCCCCCGCCCCCAGGAAGACGAACTTGGCCCGGATCTCCCGGGTCTGCCCCGAGCTCTGATCCCGGACCACGACCCGCCAGCGCCCATCGGCCTCGCGGCAGAGGTCCTGGACGTGATGCTTCGAAAGGATGCCGAAGTCCGAGCTCTGGCCCAGGCCCGCGAAGAGCTGGGTGGCCAGTCGGCCGAAATCCACATCCGTGCCCCGGGGCACCCGGGTGGCCGCCAGAGCCTGGCCCGGCTCCCGTCCCTCCATCACCAGGGGCATCCATTCCCGGAGTTGGGCGTGATCCTCGCTGTAGCGCATGTCCGCGAACATCGGATGGGCCTGGAGCGTGGAAAAGCGGGTCTTGAGGAAGCGGACCGAGTCCTGCCCCCAGACGAAGCTGAGGTGGGGCACGGGAGCGAGGAAGGCCCCAGGCTTCGGCAGAAGGCCCTTCTCCACCAGATGGCTCCAGAACTGGAGCGAGATCTCGAAGGACTCGTTGATCTTGAAGGCCTTGGAGGCATCCACGCTGCCATCGGCCTGCTCGGGGGTGTAGTTCAGTTCACAGTTGGCGGCGTGCCCAGTGCCCGCATTGTTCGTGGCCAGGCTGCTCTCCTGGGCGATCCCCTCCAGTCGCTCGATGACCCGGATGCTCATGTCTGGGTGAAGTTCACGCAGGAGGGCCGCCAGGGTCGCGCTCATGATGCCCGCACCCACTAGCACCACGTCTGCCTGATCCACCCACTGAGCTTCCACCATCACTTGCCTCCAAACCCCCATTTTGGGGCCTGAGGTAAAGAGGGTCCATCCCCAGGCAGGGGAATCCGTCACGTCCAAACGCCGGGAATCCGGAAGAAATCCAGTGCAGACAAGCCTTTTTGTTGATTTGCAAATGTTGAAAAATATATATTTAACGATACGAATATATCGATTATCCGAGCCTGATCCAAGGAACCCGGCATCGCCAGAATCCTCCTCCCAGGGTAAAATGGAAGGTTTGGAGGGCTCGAATGCTGGCGGTTCAGAATGTGACGATGCGTTATGGTTCCAGGATCCTGTTCGAGGAGGTGACCACCACCTTCACGCCGGGACGGCGCTACGGCCTGACGGGCCCCAACGGGGCGGGCAAGTCCACCTTCATGAAGATCCTGAGCGGTGAGCTGGAGCCCACCAGCGGCCTGATCCAGCGCCCCCGCAAGATGGGCATCCTGAGCCAGGACCAGTTCGCCTTCGACCAGTACCGGGTCATCGATACCGTCATCATGGGCAACAAGGGCCTGTGGGCCGCCCTCCAGGAGCGGGACGCCATCTACGAGAAGCCCGAGATGACCGACGAGGACGGCATGCGCCTGGGCGAGCTCGAAGGCGTCGTCGCCGACGAGGACGGCTACACCGCCGAGAGCGATGCCGCCGTGCTCCTGGACGGCCTGGATATCCCTGAGGATCTCCACGAACGCCAGATGTCCGAACTCCAGGGCGGCCAGAAGGTGCGCGTGCTGCTGGCCCAGGCCCTCTTCGGCAACCCCGAGTCCCTGCTGCTGGACGAGCCCACCAACCACCTGGATCTGGAATCCATCCACTGGCTGGAGAACTTCCTCAGCCGCTACAACGGCAGCGTCATCGTCATCAGTCATGACCGCCACTTCCTGAATGGCGTCTGCACCCACATCGCCGACATCGACTACCAGACCATCATCCAGTACACCGGCGGCTACGACGACATGGTCATGCAGAAGACCCAGGTGCGCTCCCGCATCGAGTCCGAGAATGCCCAGCGCGAGAAGAAGATCGCCCAGCTCACCGAGTTCATCCAGCGCTTCGCCGCAGGCACCCGTTCGAGCCAGGTGAACAGCCGCCGCAAGGAAGTGGAACGCCTCCAGCCCGGCGATCTGGCTCGCAGCAACATCCAGCGTCCCTTCATCAAGTTCGAGCAGAAGCGCCCCAGCGGGCGCCACGCCCTGGAATTCGAGGGGGTCTCCAAGGCCTACGAGGTGGACGGCGCCCCCCTGAAGGTCCTTGAGAACCTGACGGCCAACGTGAGCCGTGGCGAGAAGATCGCCATCATCGGCCGCAACGGTGCCGGCAAGTCGACCCTGATCAAGGCCCTCCTGGCCAACGCCCCCAACGTCACCGAGGCCGACCGCAGCATCGACGCGGGCAGCGTCAAATGGGGCCACGAGGCCAACGTGGGCTACTTCGCCCAGGACTTCCGAGAGTCCATCGATCCCGGGTACACCCTGGCGGACTGGCTGCGCCAGTTCGATCCCGAGGCCCTGGTGGAGGAGATCCGCGGCGTGCTCGGGCAGATGCTCTTCCGGGGCGAGGAGGGCATGAAGAAGACCGAGGTCCTCTCCGGCGGCGAAGGCTGCCGCCTGATGTTCTCGAAGCTCATGCTCCAGAAGCCCAACATCCTGGTGCTGGACGAACCCACCAACCACCTGGACCTTGAGGCCGTCATCGCCCTCAACACGGCCCTCCAGAACTACGAAGGCACCGTGTTCCTGGTGACCCACGACGAAGACCTGATCGATGAAGTGGCCACCCGCATCTGGAGCTTCAGCGAACGCGGATTCGAGGACTTCCAAGGGACCTACGGGGAGTTCCAGGCCAAGCACGCCTAGCCAAAGCCCGTCCCGACTGGCAGAATAGCCCTTCGCGGTCCCGTAGCTCAGTGGATAGAGCATCCGCCTCCTAAGCGGAAGGTCGCGCGTTCAAGTCGCGCCGGGACCACCAGAGTAACCCCCAACAGATACAATATTTGTTGGGGGTTCTTTGTTGCGTCGGTGGTTTGCTTCTGGGGTTCCAGGTGTGCTCGTAAGTGCTGGAAAACCTTCAAGAATCATCGCGATTTTGCCCCATACCCTTTGAGGTTAAGCCGTCCTCCCGCATGTCATCTCCGACGATCGTTTGGCACTACGCGAGCCGCCATCAGACTCAGGGAGAAGTCGAATTCAGAAACATGACTCTTTGGGCTGAGATTGACTGATAATCAGGTTAAATTATGTATCGCCCGCGTCATCAGCTCGCTAACTCACGCTATGGGCCTGGGGGACTATCGGATGAATGTTTCGGTGCGGTGGAGTGGGGTATGGGTGGCGGCGGCCCTGGTGGCGGTCGTCGGGATGACTGGGTGTGGCAACTACCTGCCCTGGAACGACACCCACAGCAGCGGGGCCGCTACCGGTTCGCCGGTGCTGACGCTTTCGCCCTCGGCCACCACCTACACCGCCGTCGCGGGCGCCGACGCCACCACGGTGCAGGTCACGGCCACCAAGGCCGACGGCTCCGCCGACGATTTCACGGTGGTCTCGTCCCCCAGCGATGTGGTCCAGGTGAGCAAGGGCTCCCCCTCCGGCACCACCACCCCGGTGACCCTCACTCCCCTGGTGGACGGCACCGCCATCATTACCTTCACCAGCGGCTCTGACGCCTCCCTGGTCCGGACCCTCGTTGCCACCATTTCGCCCGACTACACCGATCCGACCGCCACCTATGGGCTGAGCTCCGCCCAGGTGTTCCCCGCGCCGGCGGCCACCACGGCCTACGAGGACGACCGCCTGACCCTGACCTTCGACAGCACGCCGACCCTGGGCCATGGCGCCATCCGCATCTTCCTGGCCAGCGACGACACCCTCGTGGACCGCATCGAATTGAGCGGTGAAAGCGACACCCTGGGCCTCGCCGGCAGCCAGCAGCGGGGCGTGGCCACTAGCCCCATTGTGATCAATGGCAACACGGTGACCCTCACCCCCCACAGCGGCAAGCTGGTCCTGGGGACCCAATACTATGTGGGCATCCCCGCCACCACCTTCACCGGCGCCACCCTGAACAGTCGGACCTTCGCGGGCATCGGCAAGGCGGCTGGCTGGACCTTTACTGTCCGAAGCAGCGGCCCCGCCACGGGGTTGTCTAGCCTCACGGTGGGGCCTTCGAACGACACCACCGTCGATTTCCACACCCTGCAGCGCGCGCTCGATTACTACATGGTCAACGCCTCCGTCTCCAACCCGGTCATCAACCTGAAGAACGGGACCTACCGGGAGCTGCTCTACCTGTATAACCGGACCAACCTGACGATCATGGGGGAGAGCCGGGCCGGGGTCATCCTTGAGTACGACAACAGCGAGGGCCTGAACGCGGGCAGCGGCTCCGGATCCCCCAATACGCCGACATTTGGCGGGGGCCGCGCAGTGTTCCTGGTGGAGAACAGCGACCTGCTCACCTTGGACACCCTGACCCTGAAGAACACTCACATCCGCAGCGGCTCCAGCAGCAACAGCGCCGAGGCCCTCTTCTTCCGGAGCAGCACCTCGTCCTCCTCCTCGGGACACCGTCTGGTCGCCAGGAACGCCAACTTCTACAGCGAACAGAATACCCTCCAGCTGCAAGGCTACACCTGGTTCTACAACACCAAGGTGAGCGGCAACGTGGATGCCATCTGGGGCAACAACTACGTCTCCCTGTTCGAGCTCAGCACCCTCGAGACGCTCGGAGATTCGGCGCACCCCGCCACTGTGTCGGGCTACGCCGACGGCACCGGCGGCAGCCTGGTACAGCCCCGCACCTATCCTGGCAGCAAGGGCTTCGTGTTCGCCGGGTGCAGCCTCACCCGTGCCGACGGACCGTCCGGCGTACACGTAGCCATCGACAGCCACGCCTCCAGCTATCTGGCGCGTGCGGCGGCGGGCACCTGGGAGGACAATGTCGCGTTCCTCAACTGCAAGATGGACACCCACATCACCGCAGCTGGCTGGGACTCCACCGTTGCGCCCTCCCCATCAAGCCCCACGGCGTCCGCTGGATGGCGGGAATACAACAGCATGAGCATAAGCGGTGACACCCTGGGCATGACCGGGCGATCATCTTTCAGCAAGGTGCTGACGGCTGCAGAGGTGTCCTCGGCCGCGCTGGGCGACTACACACAGACCACGAGCTACCCATCCAACAGCGAACGCGCCACCATCTTCTCCGCCATCGGCTGGGCACCAGTTCCCTAGCCTTGGCACGGCTCAGGTCCAGGGCTCGAAAGTGACGAGGCCGCCCGAGGTCGCGGAGGGTGCATGGGGTGCAAAAAAGCGGACCGATGGGCACCCCCTTGAGCATTCCTTCCAGGCCGACGCTCTTGGTCAGTCCGAGGACGCTGTGCTTGGCGGCGTGATAGATGCCCCGCTCCGCACCGCCTCGGTGTTCCAGTCCAGGCGCCGGTGTCCAGGGTGGCCGCCGCGCATGACCAGGATGAGCTCGCTCGCAATCGAGAGGCCGATCTCCCGGGGCAGGTTGTTCCCGAGGCCCAAACCGATGGGGCAGTGCACCCGGCGGTCGATGACTCCACCCCTCTGCTGGATGTTGCGGATCAGGACCGAAGCCTTTCTCGGGCTCCCGATCATCCCGATGTAGGGGATCTCCCGGTTGAGCAGCAGCTGGTCCAGGACCTCTTCGTCATGTTCGTGGCCCTGGGTCATGATCACGCAGTAGCTCCTGGGCGAAAGGGAAACCGAGGAGATATCGGCATAGGATCCGCACATCAGAGACTGGGCTCCCGGGAAGCGCTGGGGATCGACGAATTCCGGCCGGTCGTCGTACACCCGGTAGGGAAGTTCCAGGAGTTCGCAGTATTTGGCGAGGCTCAGGCCGACATGGCCTCCCCCGAAGATCACGACCTCCGGCTCGACCAGAACCGGCTCGATGAACACCGTCACCGCCCCGCCACAAACCCCAAGGGCCTTGTCCCCTTCTGAAGGCATCCAGTCCTCGCCGTCCCCCTTGGACTCGAAGCGTCGGGTGATGCAGGCCTCCTGGGCCATCGCCTCCTTGGCCAGCTCGATGCAGATCCGCTCCACGGCTCCCCCGCCGACGGAACCGGCGATTTCCCCGTTCTGCCTGACGGCCATTTTCGATCCGGCCTTCCGGGGGGTGGACCCGAGCGCCTCGATGATGGTCACCAGAGCACAGGGGACACCCTCAGAGCGCCATTGGGAAAGAGACTTAAGCCACATGGTCAGGTCCTCATGATCGTCCCCCGGCTAGGGAGGAAAGTTTGCGGGTGAGATCGGAAGGATCCCTGACCAGATTGACCCGATCCAGGGCCCCGGTCGGCGAGTAGGCGATGCTTCCCCCCCCCAGTTCGGCGTACCGGGCCATCAGGGGCATCTCCCGGACCAGGGTCACGCCGAGCAGGTCGAGACCGCACTCGAAGATCACGGGGCTTGGGGGCACCGTTGGCCCCATCATGATCCGGACCTGGGCGGCGGGCGTCCGGCGGATCACCGATTCCAGGGTCTCATTGACCACCGTCAGGCCGCTCATGACCACGATCTGCGCCTTTCCGAGGACTTCATCCGCATCATCCCAGTGGATGTCCCCTGGCCTCGGAAAGAGCTCCACGATGTTGACCGGGCGGCCCATCTCACGCCAATGAGCGGCTTCCTTGAAATAGCCGATGAAGCAGGTGGGTGCCTGGGCGGCAGCCGCCTCGACCATGGCCGCGGCATTGCCGGGGATCACCTCTTCGGGGACCGGGAGGAGCGACTTGAGGCAGGCCATCCCTACGGCCCTGTGGAGAATGAATCGGCTGGAGAGGAGCTCCAGGGCTGATGCCTTGGCCGGTCTCCCGATCCAGTCGCCCATCCAGGTGCCCATGCCAGGGTGTTCATCAAATCCAGGCATGCCGCGGAATAACGTGGAGAGGGACCACTTGCCCGTCTTCACCAGGACCCAGTTTGTATAGATCCGTATGTCCTCGATGAGCACGGCTTCATCAGCCGGACTGGCAATCGACTCGATCATCGGGAGATATGCTGGGATGGCCATGCCAAGGTCCTTGGTCACCGGATGGAACCCGGCAATCGAAGTATAGCCAGCCTTATAACGAATTTCGACACCGCAGAAACCGTCCCGCCGATCGGCCAAGCCGTGATCGCCTTATCTGACCCTTCCGGGAGGCATTTGGACACCTTGAAAAGGCCGCCTGCTGCTAGGCTCTGATCCAACCCTTCGATAGCCACATTCCCCCCATGCATAAGCTCTGGGAGTCAGGTATGACCGTGAAGTCTGCTCACTCGAAAGTGGAGAACGGCCCCATCACCCGCGGCAAGGGCCTCGACACCCTGGATCGCTTCATCATCCAGAACTGGGCTCCACCCACTCGTTTCGGCATCTGGCGCGCGGGGTTCGGGGCATTGTCGGTCCCCAGGGTGTCCCTGGAGCATTTCTTCAATGACGCCCTGAAGGAGGGGTGGATGCGCGATGGCGGGGGGGCGGTCATCACCATAGACCCGCCCATGGATCCTTTGGTGACGATCCGGGTTGAGAACGAGAACAAGTCCTGGACCCCGGCATCCACTTACAATCCAAAGCACTGGCTCTGGAAGGTGGTCCCGGTGGCGAATGCCCTGGGCAACCTGGAGGCAGCGGGGCAGATGCCTCTGCCCGAGGCCGAGGGGAGCTACCTGCTCGATCTGCGGGAAGGCAAGCTGAAGGAGGCCTGGTTGGCTTTCCTGGCCACCCGGAATTGACCAGGACTACACTTCCACCATGACTCCCGGACCTGCCCCCACCGTCCTCACCCTCGATGCCGGGGGCACCACGCTCACCTTCCAGGCCCTTCGGGGAGGGCAGGTGCTGGGGGAGGCCTTCACGATCCCGAGCCGCTGCGAGGATCTGGAGATCTTTCTGGAAGACGTGACCACGGGGTTTTCCAGGCTACGAGAGGATGCCCACGGCTGTGACGCCATCAGCTTCGGCTTTCCGGGACCTGCGGACTATCCCGCCGGGATCATCGGGGATCTCTGGAACATGCCGGCTTTCCGGGGCGGCGTGCCGCTTGGCCCCATCCTCCATGATCATTTCGGTGTGCCGGTCCATATCAACAACGACGCAGATCTCTTCACCCTGGGGGAGGCCGTTCATGGCCTCCTGCCGGAAGTCAACGCACACCTGGAGTCGGCAGGAAACCCCAAGCGCTACCGGCATCTTCTGGGACTGACCTTCGGGACAGGCTTCGGTGGGGGCATCGTGGTGGATGGGCGCCCCCTCCTGGGCGACAACTCCGGGGGGGCGGAGATCTGGTTGATGCGCCACAAACGGATTCCCGAGTGCTACGCCGAGGAGGGCATCAGCATCCGGGCCGTACGCCGTGTCTATGCCGAGTGCGCGGGCATCCCCTTTGATGAATCGCCGGAGCCACGACTCATCGCCGCCATCGCCCATGGACGCCTGCGGGGCCACCGGGAAGCGGCCCTGGAAGCATGGAAAAGTCTGGGTGAGGTTGCCGGAGAGGCCATCGCCTGCGCCCTCACCCTTGTGGACGGTCTGGTGGTCATCGGCGGCGGCCTGTCCGCCGCTTCGGACCTCTTCATGCCGACCCTGATGGGTGTCCTGAACGGTACCATCAGGAAGCAGGACGGCAGGGAGCTGCCCCGTCTCGTCCAGCGCGTCTACGACCTGGATCGCCCCCTCGAGCGGGAGGCCTTCCTCCAGGGCAGCCCCCAGAGCATCCCCGTGCCCGGTCGGACGGTCCCACTGGTGTGGGACGCCACGAAGCGGAGCGGGGTGGGCCGGACCCGCCTGGGTACCAGCCGCGCCACCGCCCTTGGAGCCTATGAGTTCGCCCTGTGGAAAGCCGGAGGCCGTTAGATGGGCTTCGAGGAGGACTGCCCTATCACTTCGGCCGGAAGCGAGACCGTTGGCAGTCACACCTCATGCTGGCCTGGCATCCGATGGGGAGGGTTCCTACCGACATCAAGCCTTGGCTGTGCCTGCCGATACGGACACTCACAGCCTTCCCATGGCCCACTCGCTTTCATGAAAGGACCACCAGCATGAGCTTTGACTTCAACGCTGACGACATCTTCGAGATGGCGGAGCAGATCGAGCGGAACGGGGCCAGCTTCTACCGAGAGGCCGAGTTGGGCGTTTCGGATCCCCGATCAAAAGCCCTCCTGGCCCAGCTGGCCGCCATGGAGGACGATCACGAAAACGCCTATGCGGACCTTCGCAAAGGCTTGAATGAAGCAGAGAACACCCCCACTGTCTTCGACCCGGATGATGAGGCTGTGCGGTATCTCCGTGCCATGGCCGATACCCGCGTGTTCTTCGAACAGACGGTCGACTTCCGTTCCATGGCGTCCATCCTGAAGACCGCCATCCAGATGGAGAAGGATTCCATCGCCTTCTATCTGGGTTTGAAGGACCTCGTTCCGGAAGCCCTTGGCAGGAAGCGTGTTGACGACATCATCCGGGAGGAGATGGGCCATATCCAGCTCCTCAGCCGGGAGCTGCTGGCCCAGCAGTAGTGGGCTGATCTATCGGCTTGTCGCCAGCCTGGAAGCTCCACCACAGAGGATACGGAGACGAATGAAGAGAGGGCACAGAGGAAAAGCCTGAACAGCTTTCACTCTGTGCCCACGGATCACAGGACTCAGATCAGAAGACGGGATCACCCGGCTTGCGGCGCCAAGCCTCGGCGCGGGACTTGGTCTCGGTCTTGGGCTTGTTGGCATTGGCCAGAACCTGGAGCAGGCCCGCGGTTGCCTTGGTGGCCACAGCCTTGGTGTGGCTGGGGTCGACGAGGGGTTCCACGGCGACAGGCGCGGCAGCCTCTTCCAGGGGCTTGGGGGCGACCTGTTCGCGGAGACGCTTGTCGTACCAGGCCTTCCGCTTGGGATCCACGACCCGTGCCTTGAGGCTGGATCCGTGTTTCTTGGCCGCGGTCACCTTGGGCTTTGTTTCCTTGCGGTCTTCCCGAACGGCTGATTCGGGATTGGAGGCTTCCTCCATGATCTTGGCCAAGTCCGCCAAACTACCAAGGGTTCGCTTGCTCATGTGTATTTGGAACTCCCTTTGCGGGGCCGAAAATGGGCCCGAATTTTCAGAATAACCTCAATTCCCAAGCCTTCCAAGCGATTCGTCCTCCCGGTACGGCCCGGGAGGACGAATCGCTTGGAAGGGGGCAGGGCTTGAGGCGCTGCTGTGGGCTCATTTCCCCTGTGATCCAAGCTGTTCTGCATGAAGAATTCGCACCGGCAGAAAGGCTTCAACAGATTCTCCTGAAGCTCCTGACGGGGCTGACGGTGGGAGCAAATCCATCCCCCTCATCCCAGATGCGTAACGGTATGCTGATTGTCTGACTTGATTGGTCGGGATTGTCGGGGGGTGTCATGAAGGTGATGGTCGCCAGGACTGCTGGCTTCTGCTGGGGGGTTCGACGGGCCATGGATGCGGTCCTGGAAGCCTCCTCCCGGCAGGAGGGGCCTGTGCGAACGCTGGGGCCCCTCATCCACAACCCCCAGGCGCTGGCCCTCCTGAAGAAGCGCGGCGTGGGTGTGGTGGATGCTCCCCAGGATGCCCTGGACGGGACCGTGGTCATCCGGGCTCACGGCATTCCCGTGCAGGAACTCCAGGGGCTGCGCAAGCGCCAGCAGGATGGGGAGATCCACCTGGTGAATGCCACCTGCCCGGAGGTGGCCAAAGTCCACGCCCGCATCCGGAAATGGAGTCCCAAGGGCTACTTCACCGTGATCCTGGGGAGCCATGGGCATGCCGAGAGTGTGGCGCACCAGAGCTTTGCCGCCCATGGCTCAGCCATCGTGGCCAATCTGGAGGAGGCCCGCGCCCTCACGGATGAGCAACTGGCCAAGGTGTTGGTGGTGGCACAGACCACCTTCACGACCAAGGACTACGCGGAGATTACCGAATACCTGCGTTCGAGGGCCGGGGATGCTCTCTTCGAGAACACCATCTGTCAGGACACCACCCGCCGTCAGGCCGAGGCCCAGGATCTGGCCCGGGTGGTGGATTACGTCATCGTTGTGGGGGGCAAGAACTCCTCCAACACCAAGCACCTGGCCGAGCTGGCCCGCCACTTCGGGAAGCCGGTGCAGTTTGTGGAGACCGCCTCTGATCTCGATCTGACAGTCTTTTCCGGGTCGGAGAGCGTGGGTGTCCTGGCGGGGGCCTCCACGCCTACCTGGCTGGTGGAGGAAGTCGTGGATGTGCTGGAGGCTCTGGGGAAGGGGCCTGGCACCCTGGCCCGTTTCCTCAAGGCAGCCTTCGGCTCCCCCACCGTGATGGCCGTCGGAGCGGGCTTCATGACCCTGGGAGTTCATCGATGGATGGGCAGCCCCCTCGCCTGGCAGTACCCGGTGCTGACGGCCTGCTATACCTGGGCCATGTACCTCCTCACCCCCTACCTCGACCCCATGGGTGTGGGCAGTAAGGGGCCCGCCCGGGCCCGCTTCCTGGAACGGAATCGGGGCATCATCCTGGGGGCGGGTATCCTGAGTCTGGTCGCCGCCCTGGGCTTGAGTCTCCAGATGGGAATCGGTTCGCTCCTGCTCGTGCTGGTGGCCTCCCTCTTCGGATTGACCTACAAGCGGGGGATCCACATCGGCTCCCGCCACCTGAGCCTGCGCTCCATCCCGGGCTCCAAGGACCTGCTGGTGGCCCTGGCCCTGGCCCTCGTGGCCGTGGCCCTGCCTCTGTGGCACCACGGCTGGGCCTGGGATGGTTCCGCCTGGGCTGGCCTCATGCTGGTGGCGGCCCAGGCCTTCGCCCGAACCACCATCCACAACATCCGGGACATGCAGAACGATCAGATCATGGGCAAGGAGACCCTGCCTATCCTGCTCGGGAAGCGCGCGGCCACCGGGGTGCTGGGGGCGGTGCTGACTCTCGCCTTGCTGGCGGCTCTTCTGCATGGACCCGGAGCCTTGCTATCCCACCCCTGGGCCGCCCGGGGCCTGCTGGTGTTGGCCAGCGGCTTCCCCCTTGCGCACCTTTGGCTCTATCACGAGCGCTTCACCGCCGGTAAGGCCGCCTGGGAGCCGAGCGTCGAAATCAGCTTCTACCTGCTGGGGTGTCTGGTCTTTATTTAGCGCGGATTGCTTCTACCGCTTCCCTGCTCCGGCGATTTCCCCAGCCAAGTGGGATGCCCCGTAGACCACCCGCAGGGCCTCCTGGATGGCGCGCAGGTCCACGGAGATGCAACGGTTGGTGCGGCCATCGTAGTAGAAGCGCCCCGGCAGGCTCTGGATGTTGCCATCGAAGGCCAGGCCCACCAGCTCACCTCGGCGGTTCAGCACGGGGCTGCCGCTGTTCCCGCCGATGATGTCGTTGGAGCTTATGAAGTTATACGGGGTGCTCAGCTTGAGCTTCCTGCGGGCCTCCATCCAGCGTTTGGGGAGGGCCCAGGAGCCTCCTTCGGCCTGGGGGCCCCAACCATCGGCGCGGTCGAAGAGCCCGCCGAAGGTGGTGAAGGGTTGCACCAGGGTGCCCGCCTGGGGGTAGCTTTCCACGGCGCCGTAGCTCAGACGCAGGGTGAATGTGGCGTCCGGGTAGTCGATCCTGCCACGCACGGCGAAGCGGGCCTTCGCGATGCGGGCTTCGTGTTCCGCCAGGGTGGCCATCAGGCTGGCCTGTTTTCGACGGATCTCCCGTTCCCGGGGATCGATGGCTTTGGCCATGAGGATCAGGGGGTCCTGGCATGCCTCCCGGGCAGGGCTTCCGCCGTCCAGCAGGGACTTCAGGAAGGCTGGGTCATCGATGCGGGTCTTTGCCAGGGCCTGCTGGGCTGAGGCTTCCGGGGTGAGGCCCCTCAGGAGGGCCCTCACCAGGGGGTGCTGGGCCCCCAGGAGATCCAGGGCGTCGGTCAGCCCTGCGGCGAGCAGGATGGTCTCCAATTCGCGATCGATGGGCAGGGCTTGGGCCGACCGGCCCTCCCAGATATCCAGGGCTCTCTCCAGGGGGCCCTGCAGCAGGCTCCGGTAGCGGGGATGGAGGAGCATCTCCTCTGGGAGGAAGGCCCTCTGCTGGGTCAGGGTCTCCCGGATTCTTTCCCAGCTCTCCCCGGCTTCGGATTGCAGGTGGGGATCGGTCTGGACCTTCGCCTGGAGTTCCCGCTCCGCCGCCTGGATCCGGGCCATGGCCTCCGGGTTCGCCAGGCCTTCGGTCTCTCCCAGGTACACCTTCAGGGCGTTGCCGGTGGCCATGCGCTCGGAGGAAACCTTCAGGGCGTGGGTCGGGCTTCGGCGGGCGTATGCCCGCAGGGCCGTGTCCCTGCGCTTGAGGATGCGGATCAGCAGGGGATTGACGGCTTCCCGCAGGTGCTCCATCTGCGCGAAGGTCTCCAGGCGGGAAGTCCGCCCGGGATGCCCCACGGTGAAGGTCATATCACCAGTCTGGACGCCCTGTTCCGACCCCTTGAGGAAGTGCGCGGGGTGGTAGGGCTGGCCCTTCTCGTAAACCCGGAACAGGGCGAAGTCCAGATCGTGGCGAGGGAAGGTGAAGTTGTCCCAGTCCCCTCCGAAGCCCGCCACCTTGTGTTCCGGTGCCATCACGAGGCGGATGTCACGGAAGACCTGGTAGCCGTAAAGCCAGGTCTCGCCCCCCTGGTAGAGGCTGACCGCCTCCCACGAAAGGGAGCCTTCGCCGTTGTGGACCCGGAGCAGGCCTTCCACCGCCGATCTGCGGATGCGGACGGCCTCTTCCTCGGTGCTTCCAGGGGGGACAGCCTTGGCCAAGGCCTCCGTGACGTTCTCCATGCCCACGAGGCTGCGGAGCTCCAGGCCGGGTACTCGGATCTCGTGGCCACGATCCGCAGCCACGAAGCCGTTCTCCACGAGATTGCGGTCCGCATTGGAGACCTTCTGGATGGCCCCGTGCCCCACATGGTGGTTGGTGAGCACCAGTCCGTCGGGACTGATGAACGAGCCGCTCCCCCCAGGGAAGCGCAGGGCCGAGAGGCGCACATGCTCCAGCCACGCGGCGTCCGGCGCGAAGCCATACTTCGCCTTCATGGCCTGGGTCGGGGGATGGTCGAAGGTCCACATACCCTCGTCCGCCCGCAGCGTGGTGAGCACCAGTGCCAGGGCGAAGAGGGGAAGGAAGCCGGGATGGACGGCCATGGGCGAGGTCGTGCCTCAGGGCATCAGCATGCCGCCGTTGACCGAGAGTACTTGGCCGGTCATGTAGCCCGCCTCCTCCGAGGCCAGGAAGCAGACGGCGTGGGCGATGTCATCGGGGGTGCCCAGGCGTCCCAGGGGGATCTGCTCGACGAATCCGGCCTTCACGTCTTCGCTCAGCTTGTCCGTCATGGCCGTGGCGATGTAGCCCGGCGTGATGGCGTTGGCGGTGATGTTGCGGCTGGCCAGTTCCCGGGCCACGCTCTTGGTGAGGCCGATGAGGCCAGCCTTGGCGGAGACATAGTTGGCCTGACCGGCGTTGCCCATCTGGCCGACCACTGAGGCGATGTTGATGATGCGGCCCCAGCGCTGCTTCATCATGGGCTTGGTCACCGCCTGGGTGGCCAGGAAGGCCCCCTTGAGGTTGGTGTCCAGCACCGCATCCCACTCATCCTCCTTCATCTGGATGAGGAGTTTGTCCTTGGTGATGCCGGCGTTGTTCACCAGGACGTGGAGGGCGCCGTGGCGCTCGATGACCGTAGCCACCGCCGCCTTGATGGATTCGGCGCTGGACATGTCCAGGCACACGTAGTCGGCCTTGCCCCCTTCGGCCTGGATGGCGGAGGAGACCTTCTGCAGGGCCTCCTCGTTGCGGGCGGCGCAGACCACCAGGGCCCCCTGGGTGGCCAGGCGCCGGGCGATGGATTCCCCGATGCCCTGGCTGGCTCCGGTGACGAGTGCGATCTTTCCTTCAAGTGCGAACATGGAAGCTCCGTAACGTTGGAACAGTCTACCCCAGGGAGGAGGTCCTGTTCCGGAGTCATCCTGGTTCAGCCTTGGCCGATACACTCTGGCATGAGCGCCAAGATCCTCCTTGCAGTCCTTGGTATCGCGCTGCTCTTCGGGGCCTGGGCCCTGGGGGTGTGGTGGGGACGGCGTGGGCGGAAGTGGCATGACTCTGCCGTGGACCCCGCACTGCTGGAGCGCCTGGATGCCCTGGAACGGGCCCGGGCTGCGACTGAGCGGGCCAACGCTGAGCTTCAGAAGGCCATGGTCGAACTGGAGATGGCGGCAGGTACGGACCGCCTTACCGGGGCCTGGAACCGCCGCCGTTTCGAGGAAGGGGCAGCAGCCATGATGGCCCTGGCCAATCGCAAGCGGGATCCTCTCCCCTTACTGCTCTTCGATCTGGACCACTTCAAGCGGATCAATGATACCTATGGGCACGACATCGGAGACCAGGTGCTCGTGCAGGTGGTTCAGACGGTCCGGAGCGAACTGAGGGCTTCGGATGCCCTCACCCGGTGGGGGGGCGAGGAGTTCCTGATCCTGGCGCCCGGCACCTACCTGTCCGGCGCCACGGCCCTGGGGGAGAAGGTCCGGGCAGCTGTGGCCGCCACGCTTTTCCCTGAGGTGGGGCAGGTCACCATCAGCGTGGGGGTGGCCGAGTACCGTCCGGGTGAGCCTTTGCTCGAATGGGTCAAACGGGTGGACCAGGCTCTCTACCGGGCCAAGGATGAGGGCCGGAACCGAGTCGTTACCCTGGGGGATCCGGTGGTTCCCCTGCCTTCGGCAAAGGGTTCGCTCCCCCTGCTGGAGCTTCGGTGGGACAGGAGCCTGGAGAGTGGGCACGCCCTCATTGATGCCCAGCACCGGGAGCTCTTCGACATGATCAATGCCCTTCTGGCATCCATCGCCACCTTCCCGGACTCCACGGAGGTGGGACTCCGGCTCCAGGTCTTCCAGGCCCATGTTGTCCAGCACTTCCATGACGAGGAGGCCGTCCTGGCGCAGATCGGTTATCCGCGCCTCGCGGTCCATGCCGAAAGGCACCGGCAGATCAACGAGCAGGCGAACACGCTGCGGAAAGACCTGCGGGAGGGCCGTCTGGAGTTGAGCCAGGTTCTGGGATTCCTGGCGGTGGAGGTGGTGAGGGATCATCTGGTGCTGGAGGACCGGGATTTCTTTTCCTGTTTGAAGTCCTCAGCGCTTCGCTGAAAGCTTCCCGTCTCCCGGGAGGCATGGTCGGTCGTGGCAGGGAGGATTCATGCAAGAATGTCTTATCGCACGCATGAATCTTCCAATCCCAGACTCTTTTTGGCCAGCCTTTGACACGCTTTATCCGTTCCACGCTCAAAGCCTTTGATCGGACAGTCCTCCGCCCAATTATTCAGAGGGTGAGGGGCCGTGTGCCTCTGTGCCAGTCCCTGGAGAGACTTTCCCGCCGTGCGCTACTGGTCGACCCAGAGGGCCCGATCCTTGACTGGGGACGACAGAACTTGAGGCTGGCCACCGATGAGGCGGAACGAGCCTGGTTCGCCCGTGCCTGGTGGGGGTACCACGCGATACGCACGGTGCGCGCAGCCCTGGTTGAAGGTCGGATCAAGGAGGTGATGGACCTTGTGGAGCCGATGGATACGAGCCACCTGGACAGGGCCTTGGCCGGGGGCAGGGGTGTGGTGCTGGCGGGCGCCCATCTGGGGCCCTATCCCGTCGGTCGCCAGATCTTCTCAAGGCTGGGCTGCGGTGCCCTTCTCCTCCAGAGCCATCCTGGGCTGGAGGCCCCTGGGATCAAGACCCTCACCCTTTCGCGTGAGGAGGATCGGAAGAAATCCCTGGCGGCCTGCTTCCTCCATCTGCGGAGGAGCGGGGTGGTCATGATCGCGGCGGATGGCCGTTGGGGCCAGCACTTCCAGCCGTACCCATTCCTCAATGGTTCGTGTGAGATGAGTCACGGCACCGCACAGCTTGCCAGGATGGCCAAGGCGCCAACGCTCTGGTTCTTCATTCTCTGGGATATACCGAGCAGGCGGATCCGAGTGATCTTCGAGGACTCTGGACTTGATCCTGAACGGGGCGCAGAGAACTGGAACGATGCCTGGATCGAAACCTACCTGCGGCGCCTGGAGGAAATCATGGTCCAGACGCCGGAGAATCTGACCTTTGCTGGGGGCTTCTGGAACTCGGGCCAGAACAGCGGTCTTAGGTATTCTGATTCAACCTCAACCATGCAGGGGCAGCGATGACTGACAATCTGAACGAAGGTCTGCAGGAAGTGCTGCAGCGTTATGTCGCGGATCCTGCGGACTGGCGGGCAGTGCTGGCGGGGGAACCCCTGCTGGGCATGGCCGAGCTCGATTCCCTGTCCGTCGTGAATCTGGTCACCGAGCTCGAACTCATCTTCGATGTCCGCTTCGACGACGACACCCTTGAGCAGACCCTCTTCAATATCCACACCCTGGCGGCCTTCGTCGAAAACGCCTCCCTGGGAGAGTGCTGTGCCTCTCGGAGAGATTGATCCCAGGCGCCTGCTGACCCTGGCGGCTCGGCGGGACGGCGGCCGCACGGCTGTGGTCGCCCAGGGGAAGCGACTGAGCTATGACGAGCTTTCCCACCGCTGCAGCTCCCTCGCCGGGGAGCTCCGGCAGCTGGGAATCGATTCCGGGGTTCAGGTGGCTTTGGCGCTTCCCAACTCGGTGGGGTTCATCGTCTGGTTCTTCGCTGTGCTGGAGGCCGGAGGTGTGGTGATCCCCCTGCCCGCTGACCTGCCGGAGGCGGGCGTGGCCGAGCGGCTTGCGACGGGGGAGATCCCCTTCCTGGTGCTTCAGGAGGGAGTCGCCTGCCCTGACCTGGCCCCCGTGAGTGGGCTCGGTGTCGTGGAAGGCTGCTGCCTCTGCCGGAGAGAGGGCCCGATTCCACGCCTCACCTCCAGGGGGATCCTGATGAGGCAGTATTCCTCGGGTTCCACAGGGCACCCCAAAGAGATGCTCAAGACGGAGGGAAATATCGCTCACGATTTCGAGCACTTCTCCGTGGCCCTCGGGTTGGGGCCTAGCGATGTGTTCCTCGGTGCAACCCCCTTCTGCCACTCCTTCGGGACCCTCGGCCTCCTGGCGGCCTTCCATGTCGGAGGGACTCTGTTGGTGCTGCCGCGTTTTCTTCCGGGCTCGGTCTTCGAGGCCCTTCGTCAGGATCCTCCGACGGTTTTCCTGGCAACTCCGCCCATGGTCGAGGTTCTGGGCAAGTGTCGGCTGGAAGGGGAGGATGGGGCGGTTTTCAAGGCACTCCGCTTCTGTGTCTCCTCGGCTGCCAGTCTTCCCCGGGCGGCCTTTGACGCCTTCAAGCAGCGTTACGGGAAACCGGTGCACGTCCAGTACGGCTCCACAGAGACCCTGAGTGCCACGGTGAATCTTGGCGATGACTATCAGGAAGGCTTCGTGGGCCATCCCTATCCCGGGGTGGAAATCGGCATCTTCGATGAGGCCGGAGGTCGCTGCCTGCCTGGGCAGCGCGGGCTCCTGGGCATATGCAGTCCAGCGGCCAGCCATTCCTACGACAACGACCCGGTGGCTAGCGCCAAGACCTTCCGGGAAGGGTTCGTGTTCCCGGGGGATGCCGGGTATCTGGACGCCCAGGGCGGGCTGCACCTTCTGGGGCGCTCCGACATCCTCAATATCGGGGGCTACAAGGTGGACTGTCTGGAGGTCGAGGAGGCCATTCGCAGTGCCTTGGCGGTGAGCGTCGTGATCGTGATGGAAGGTGAGCGGGCGGGGCTGCCGGTGGTCCGGGCGCTGGTGGAGGCTGATCCGGATCGAGTGACGGGCTCCATGGTCCGGGAAGCCTGCCGGAAACGGCTTTCGCCCTACAAGGTGCCCGCACTGGTGGAGGTCCTCTCCATCCTGCCTCGGGACGCCAATGGCAAGATCCAGCGCGCCCTCCTGCCGATAGATGCGCCCAAGGGAGATTGAACAAATGAGCGATAAACGGATCCCGCTGACCGATGAACTGTACGCTTACATGCTTTCATCCTCCCTCCGGGAGCCCGAGAGCCTCGCCCGTCTTCGCCGGGAGGCCGCGCAGCACCCGGCGGGGTGCATGGCGGCCGCTCCGGAAGTGGGGCAATTCCTGTCCCTCCTCGTGCGCCTGACGAACGCCTCACGCGTGATCGAACTGGGCACTTTCATGGGATACAGCGCCCTGTGGATGGCCACGGCACTGCCGCCGGGTGGGCGGATCCTGACCATCGACATCAACCGGCAATGGAACGAAGTGGCCCGCCGCCACTGGCGGGAAGCGGGGATGGAGGACAGGATCGAGGCGAGGTTGTCCCCGGGGCTGGTGGAACTCGAACGCCTGTTGGGGGACGGGGGGGCCGGGCAGTACGACCTCGCCTTCCTGGATGCCGACAAGAGGAATTACCCGGCCTACTACGAGCGCCTCCTGCTTCTGCTCCGGCCCGGTGGGCTGCTGGTGGCCGACAACGTCCTATGGGATGGCCATGTTCTCGACACGACCCTCGATCCGCAAGGGGTTGGGATCCAGCGCTTCAACGCTCAACTGGCAGAGGATCCCCGGGTCTGGGTGAGCATGCTTCCCCTGGGTGACGGATTGACCCTCGCGGTCAAGAACGGGGACCCCGCGATTTGAACGCTTACGTTCCGATTTGCGCCTCCCTGTGGGCCGCGCACAATACGGGCATGGCCAATCTCGACCCCCACTCGCACTTCGACCCCCTCCAGCCCCGGACCCGTCACTGGGATCTGCGCTGGCGGGTGGACTTCTCACGGCGGGTGATCGAAGGGGAGGTGACCCTCCACCTGACGGAACCCTCTTCCGGCACACTGGACCTGGATACCAAGGATCTGGCCATCCGCGCCTGTTCGGTGGCGGGGGAGGTCCTTCCCTTCGAACTGGGGGACGAGGAGCCCATCCTGGGACGCCGACTGCGCCTGGAACTCCCCCCGGCCACTTCGGCCATCACCATTGCCTACGAGACCAGCCCCGAGGCCATCGGGCTCCAGTGGCTGAGCCCCGAGCAGACCGCCGGGGGTCAGCACCCCTTCCTCTTCAGCCAATGCCAAGCCATCCACGCCCGCACCCTGCTGCCCTGCCAGGACTCCGCCGTGGCGAGGGTCTCCTACGATGCCGAGGTCACGGTTCCCGCGCCTCTGACGGCGGTGATGAGCGCCGACCCCGCCGGGGACCGGACCCAGGGCGGGAACCGCACCTTGCGCTTCCATATGCCCCAGCCCATCCCCAGCTACCTCCTGGCTCTGGCGGTCGGGGAGCTGGAGAGCCGGGACATCTCGCCCCGGGTGAGGGTCTGGGCCGAACCCGTGACGGTGGATAAGGCCGCCTGGGAGTTCGCGGAGACTGAGGCCTTCGTGGCCAAGGCCGAGACCCTTTTCGGCCCCTACGACTGGGACCGCTACGACATGCTGGTGCTGCCCCCCTCCTTTCCCTACGGCGGCATGGAAAATCCCCGCATGACCTTCCTGACCCCGACCCTGCTGGCGGGGGACCGCAGCCTGGTGGACGTGGTGGCCCACGAGCTGGCCCACAGCTGGACCGGCAATCTCGTCACCAATGCCACGGCGGAGCACTTCTGGCTCAACGAGGGCTTCACGGTCTGGGCCGAGCGCCGGATCCTGCGGGTCCTTCATGGTGCCGAGGCGGAGAGCCTGGGCTGGGCCATCGGCCAGAAGGACCTGGAGGAGAGCCTGGAGCGCTTCCATGATCAGCCGGAACTGACGGTGCTCCGCACCCACCTGGAGGGGATCGATCCGGACGATGCCTTCAGCAGCATCCCCTACGAGAAGGGCGCCCGCTTCGTGGCAGCCCTGGAACAGGCCCTGGGTGAGGAGGTCTTCGCGGCCTTCCTGGCGGAATACATGCGACGCTTCCGCTTCCAGTCCATCACGACCGAGCAGTTCTGCGACTTCGCAGAGGAGCGCCACCCCGGGCTCCTGGGCCGGGTGGGCGCTGATGCCTGGCTGAACCAGCCCGGGCTTCCTGAGGATGCTCCGGTATTCCGCTCCCATCGTCTGGATGAACTGACGGCCCTGGCCGAAGGCTTGTCGACGGGGCAGCGCCCCGCCGGGGCCGAGGCCTGGAACGCCACCGAACTCCTCATCTACCTCC
The DNA here is from genome assembly GCF_000242615.2 of Holophaga foetida DSM 6591. GTDB lineage: Bacteria > Acidobacteriota > Holophagae > Holophagales > Holophagaceae > Holophaga > Holophaga foetida. Next base: position 1,816,438 of record NZ_KI912268.1, on the reverse strand, counting down.
AACACCTTCCCCGGGAGCTCTCTCTGGAGGATTGCGCCCGCCTGGACGCCCAACTAGGCCTGAGCCAGCGGGGGAACTACGAGATCCTGGTGGAATGGCTCTGCATCGCCGCCGGGAGCGGCTACAGCCACGTCTTCCCAAGGGTGCGGGAGGTGCTTTCCACCGTGGGCCGCATGAAATACGTCCGGCCCCTCTACCAGGCGCTCGGCCGCACCGAAGCGGGCCGAGCCCTGGGCCGGGAGGTCTTCGCCGAAGCCTCCCCCCGCTACCACGCCCTCACGCGCCGTGTGGCGCAGGGGATCGTCGATAAATACTGAGTAGCCGTTCAGCTAGAGAGCCACGGATCGCGCTTTCCCCGAGGAGAAAAGCATGTTGGCCGCGGATAAATTGGATGCACGCGGATAACGGACGCCCTGGTTACCGGCGTTGCGAAGCTTGAGCTCTCCGCTCTTGGAAAAGCAAAGGCATTTTCAACCACCGATGCACAGGATGCACACAGACTCAAGGAAGTCCACCTGGGCGCCTGGGACTGGTTCAGCAAGGGAGAGGGAGGCTATGGCAAGCTCGCTTGCCTCCGCCTCCCTCTCCCTTGCTGAACGCGGGCGGCTTCGCCGTCCGCCCCCGCGTTGCGGGGCAGGCCCAGGTGCCCCGCCCGTAGACCATTTCTTTATCGATGTCCATCTTATTTATCTGTGGACGATTCTGCTTTTCCCGGCGATCCCATTCCATGGCAGAGCCCTGAACGCCTGCAATACTGAAAATGATTCACCACGAAGACTCCAAGGCTCCAAGGCTCCAAGGCTCCAAGGAAAAGCAGAAGAAAGAACAAGCGGTGCCGCATGACGGACATGCGAGCCAGGTTGTCGGCATCAGGCTTTCTCGCCTTTTCTTCGCGTCTTGGAGCCTACCCTGTAAACCCTCGGGTTTACATCGCCCCCTGAAGCCGCGTATTCGCATTCGGTCATTCTCTTTACCAAGCAACCCCGCGCGGCGGGGTTGCTTGGAGGTGGATCTTTTTAAATGTCGCCCGGCGCCACGGCAGCTTCCACCGTGAGCGGGACGTTGTTCTGGTGGGGGTGTTTTCGGATGGGACAGGGGGCCACGCCGCACTGGGCGCACCATGCGCACTGGCAGGGGTCCAGGTGGGTGTTGAATTCGCCCTGGAGGGCCGCTTCCTCGATGATCTGATTCCCGACCCTCTCCACCAGTTCGTGCCCCTGGTGGACCGTGTAGAACTCGGGGATCACCAGGTGGATGTCGACATGGGTGTAGCGACCGCTGCGCAGGGTCTTGAGGTCGTGGACAGCGATGAGATCCACCGGGCGGATGCGGTTGATGATTTCCAGGATCTGCTCCAGGAGTTCGGGGTCTTCCATATCCAGGAGGGCCTGGCTGGAGCTCCCGACCAGCTTGAAGCCTGTCCAGGCCAGCAGGGCCGCGACCCCCAGGGCCAGGATGGGGTCCAGCCACGTGAGGCCGGTGAACTTCACCACCAGGAGGCCCGCCGCCAATCCGAGGGTCGACCAGAAGTCGGAAAGGATGTGGTGGCCGTCGGCCTCCAGGGCCTTGGAGCGATGCTTGCGCCCCATGCGGATCATGATGAGGCCCAGCACTCCGTTCAGCAGGCCCGCGAAGAAGTTCAGTGCCAGGCCCTGGCTCAGGTTCTGGACCTTCGCCCCGACGAGAAGGGTGTGGATGGCCTCCCAGGCGATGAGGACCGCCGCCAGCGAGATGAGCCCCCCCTCGAAGGCCGCCGAGAAGTGCTCGATCTTGCCGTGGCCGTAGGGATGCTCCTTGTCGGCGGGGCGGGCGGAGAAGAGCACCGCCCCCAGGGCGAAGACCGCTGCTATGACGTTCACCACGCTCTCGATGGCATCGGAGAGCAGGGCTGTGGACCCGGAGATGTGGTAGGCCACGTATTTGAGGGTCAGGATGAAGAGCCCGGCGAAGATCGAGAGGAGGGCCAGGCGGATCCGGCTCCGCTGGGCCTTGTTTTCCTGGCTCATGCCTTTCCTTTCATGCGGGGACTGGTGCCTGGACCTTGTCCCACGGTACGCCCCAGGGCTTCGATCTGGGCGCGGATCCTGGCCACGGTGATATCCACGGTCTCATGGAGTCCGGCCTTGCCGGGATAGATCTGATAGAGCGCCCGGTACTGGGCCGGGGTGAGGTTGGGCATGATGACGTTGGCGCCCCGGAGCAGGCCATTGGCCCTTCCCGAACTGGGGTCCAGGGTGGCCAGGGCCGTGGTGCTGGGGATGTTGGTCCGGGGGCAGACCAGACGGGTGAGGGCCAGGGCCTTGAGGGTGGTGAGGGGATCGTTGGGGACCTGGCGATCCCCGGCCCTGACCCTGAGCCTCCGCCCCAGTTCGCCGTCCAGGGGGGTGCCGGGGCTGGGGAGGTAGGGGCCGATGCCGATCATGTCCATGCCGTAGTCCCGGAAGGTCCAGATGTCCTGGGCCAGGGTCTCCCAGGTCTGCCCCGGGATGCCCACCATCACGCCGGTGCCGATTTCGAAACCGATCTCACGCATCCCCATGAGCTGGGCGATGCGATCGGAGACGGTGCCCGGTAGGCTGGGGTGGATATCCCGGTAGAGTTCCGGATCCGTGGTCTCGAAGCGAAGGAGGTAGCGGTCGGCACCAGCCTCCTTCCAGGCCCGAAGCTCGGACTCCTCCCGCTCCCCCAGGCTGAGGGTGATGGCCAGGCCCGTGCGGGCCTTGATCTCCCGGATGATGCCCGCCATCCACTCCCTGGAGATGGCCGGGGTCTCCCCCGCCTGCATGACCACCGTCCCGAAGCCGCAGGCCTTGGCACGGTCGGCGCAGTCCAGGATCTCCTCCCGGGTCATGAGATAGCGTTCCACCTTAGGGGCGCAGGCGCTGATCCCACAGTAGGCGCACTCCCGCACGCAGCGGTTCGACACCTCGATGAGCCCCCGGAGGTGGACATCGCTCCCCACATCGTTCTGGCGGGTTTCGTCCGCCAGACGCCACAGCTCCTCCAGGCGGGACTCGTCCGTCTCTTGCAGCCATGTAAGGATTTCAGCGCGTTCCAAGCCCATCCATGGATTCTACAGCGCCCGGAAGATGCTCAACACTCTGACTTCCTGGGCTCCTCCTTCCTTCAACGCCTGGGCGCAACGGAGGAGGGTGGTGCCGGTGGTCCAGACGTCATCCACCAGAAGGATAACCTTGTGGTCCAGGTTGATCCTCCGGGCAAGTTGGATGGCCTTCTGGGGCAGGCGCCTTCGATCTGTTTCATTGCGGGTTCCCTGGCGGCCTGCCCTCCACGCCTTGCGCAGGAGGGGGTGCCAGGGGCGTTCGGTACGCTTGGCCAGGACCTTGCCGAACTCCTCTGCGAGATCGAAGCCTCTCATGAACCTGCGCAGTCTGGTGGCCGGGGCGCTGGTGACGAGGTCCGCTTCCCTGGCGAAGTCGGGCAGGGGAGCTGCGCTGGCTCGGCGCAGCAGGGCCTTCTTCCACCCCAGTTCGCCGTTCTTGATGCCGGGCAGAAGGAGGGCCCCCAGGGGGGGGCGCCCGCCGTGGTAGCCCCAGAATGCGTCTCCCCATTCCCAGGCCACTGGCTCCGGGCAGGCCTGATCCGGGTCGTGCTCCAGGGCGCAGCGCGGGCAGCGCAGCTCGGGAAGGGGCAGAAGTCCTTCCCAGCACCCGCCGCAAAGCCCCGCTTCCGAAGCCCGGTCCAGGGGCCCGAGGCAGCCACGGCAACGGAGTCCGGAACGGAGCAGGAGTGCAAGCTGTTGGGATGCTGAAAAAAGGTTCATGGACTGCCTGGGGGATGGGGGGATGGTACCATTTCGACGTGTGTCCTGTTACGTCCGACGGGTCGCCAGCCTCCACGGAGTCCCCCCCTCATGTCTGACCCCTCATGCTGATCCGGAGGCTCCGTTGACCTGGAACGACCTGACGCCCTCGCGGCGCTGTGAATGGATTGACCTGCTCCGTGGGTGGGCTGTGATCGTCATGATCGAAGTCCATGTCGTGAACGTCTACCTTCACAAGGGAATGACCCCTGAGTGGCTTAACTACCTGAACGGCCTTGTGGCCCCCAGCTTCATCCTCTGCGCGGGATACAGCCTGGTCCTCTCCACCTTCAGGCCCGACGGCAGCATCCGGCCCTTCTGGCCCACCGCTAAGCGCCTGGGATTCATCCTGATCTGCGCCTACGCCCTCCACGCCCCCGGGCTCACCCTGGCCGAGTGGACGGTGCTCATCTGGCCCCAGCGGCTCCGGGAACTCTTCAAGATCGATGTGCTCCAGTGCATCGTGTTCTCCCTCCTCATCCTCCAGGGCCTGGCCCGGGCCATCCGGAAGCCCGGGGCCTACGCCCTCGCGGCCTTGGCGCTGGCCATCGGCGCCGCCTGGGCGGCACCCCACCTCTGGCGGCATGGCGTGGCCGAAGGGCTCTGGCTGCCCATCCGGGGGCTGATCAACGGGAATCCGGATCGCGGGGTGACGGCCCTCTTTCCCCTCTTTCCCTGGTTCTCCTTCGCCGCCTTCGGGTCGGTGCTGGGGGCGCTCTATCGTCACTTCCGGGTCATGCCCCGGGAGGGATTGGCCCGCTGGAGCGAATCCCAGTGGCTGAGCTTCCTGGCGGGTCTGGGGCTGGTCCTGCTGGTCTGGGGCTCCCTCTACGCCCGCACCTGGCTCTGGAGTGGCACCTGGCCTGCCGAAGACGCCTGGCGGCTCCACAACACGACCCTGCCCAGCGTGGCCCAGCGTATCGGGCTCGTGTGTCTGGCCGGGGCCTTCCTGGGCTGGTTCGAGCGGGTGCGCCCCCGGTTCCCGGGGCCGAATCTTGTGATGGCGGCGGGAATGGAATCGCTGCTGCTTTACATGCTGCACCTGAACCTGGTCTTCGGGCTGATGCTGGCCGCGCCGATCCGGCGCCTTACGGGGTGGGAGTGGTACGCCCTGGGTTGGGGCGGCACCCTGGGGCTCACGGTGCTGGTTATCGGCTTGAGCCTCCTCGCGGCCTGGGGCTGGCAGCGGGTCCGCCGGGCCGGGGATCTGGCCTGGAAGATCCAGCGGGTGGGGCTCTGGCTCCTGGGGATCTATTTCATCGCCGGGGGGTGGATGACCTACGCCTACTTCCGGCGGAGTCCGGAAATGGCCAAGGAACCCTATCCCTTCCTGAATGAGGCCCGGGTCCGGAAGGGCCTGCCTCCCACCCCGGACGGCCTCAGTCACGACCCCCGGGAAGTGGCCCGGGAAAAGGCTCGGCGGGGGAGGAAACTGAGTGATGAAGACAAGCGCCTGATAGAATCGGCCCCGTGAGCGACCCTGCCAGTAGTCCCCTATCCTCTCTTTTGATGGCCCTCCTGGCCCTCGTTCTGGTCTACCGTGCCCTCATGGCGATTCTGCGGGAGGCTTTCCACGCACTGCCTTCCATTCAGCGCCGTCGGCTGCTGGAGGAGGAGGCGGTCCTCAATCCCCTGCTCGCCCAGCTCCTGGAGCGTTCCCACGCCCTGGGGCTCGGCATCACCCTGGTGAATCAGGGGCTCCTGGTGCTTCTCCTGGTCCTGGTCTGGCCGATCTCCTTCTGGATACGGGGGGGCGTCTGGAGCCTTGGGTTCCTGGTCCTGGTCTACCTCTGGAGCATGGACTTGGCTCTTCCCGCCCTCCTGGTGGCCCGGGAGCCCGCCCCCTGGCTGATGCGGATCTTCCCCTTCTACGCGCCGGTCCATCGGCTTCTGGCTCCCTTGGTGGTGCCTCTGGCCCGCCACGTCGAACGGCGGCGGGAGGCCCAGGAGAAGGTCCGGGACGAGGAGGATGAGGGGGTCACTGACGACGCCGTGACGGCGCTGCTGGAGGAGGGCGAGGCCGAAGGCATCCTGGAGGAGGATGACCGGGAGCTGATCCGCAACGTGGTGGGCTTCGGCGATACCGTGGTGCGGGAGGTGATGACGCCCCGCACCCTCATCCAGGCCATCTCCGACGAAGCCGGCCCGGACGAAGTTTGGGCGGCCTTCCGAACCGGTCGCCACTCCCGCCTCCCGGTCTTCCGGGGCACCATCGATCACATGGTCGGGATTCTGCTCCTCAAGGACCTCATCCAGGGGAATCCCGGGGAGCCCATGGATCTCCACCAGTTGGCCAAGACACCCATGTTCGTGCCGGAAAGCAAGCCCACCGTCGAGCTCCTTCGGGAACTCCAGCGGGTCCGGAGCCAGATGGCCCTGGTGGTGGACGAGTTCGGAAGTGTTTCCGGCCTGGTGACGGTGGAGGACCTGCTGGAGGAAGTGGTGGGGGAGATCGGGGAAGAGCACGAGGGCTGTTCCGAGATCCAGGCCCTGTCGGCCGATGAGTTCCTCGTTTCCGGCCAGGTCCACATGGAGGACCTGGAGGAACACCTGGGCCTCTCCTGGGCACGGGAGGGCTTCGACACCGTGGCGGGCCTGATCATGGCCCGCCTGGGACACATCCCCAAGCCCGAGGAGCGCCTGGAACTGGACGGAGCGTGTTTTACGGTGCTGCGGATGGAGGGCCCCCGGGTGCTCCAGGTGCGGATCAGAAAACTCTGATCCCCGGCAGGTCCACCAGGAAGCTGGCGCCCTGGCCCGGTTCGCTTTCGATCTCGATGTGGCCTCCGTGGAGTTCCACCATCTGCTTGACGATGGAAAGCCCCAGGCCCGTCGAGGATTCCCCCCCGGTGGGCTGGGCCGAAAGGCGCTGATACATCCCGAAGGCGTGGTTCCTGTCCTCCTCGGTGAGGCCCGGTCCCTGGTCCTTCACCCTGACGCGGATCCAGGCCCCCTCACGCTGCATGATCAGTTCCACCCGGGACTGGAAGGGCGAGAACTTGATGGCGTTGTTGACCAGGTTGTCCAGGGCCTCCCGGATCCGGATATCGTCCGCCTCCACCATCCAGTCCCCGGGGGTGTCCACTTGGTGCATCAGTTCGATGTGCTTGGATTCGGCGTAGGACAGGTTCTCCTCCACGATGGTGCGGGTGAGTTCCAGAAGATCCACCGGGTGCTTGTGCAGGATCAGATGCCCTGCCTCCATGGCGGCTGAATCCAGCAGGGCCTGGAGGATTCCTAGCATCTTCTCCACGGAGCCTCGGATCCGCTGGGTGGCCTTCCGCTGGATGGAGGGCTGGGCAGGCGATTCCCCCAGGTCCCCCAGCTGGTCCACCAGCAGCATGAGGGTGGTCAGGGGATTCTTGAGGTCATGGGCGGCGATGGCGAGGAGGCGGCTCTTCAGGAGGTTCACCCGGCGCAGCTCTTCGTTGGAGGCCTGGAGGCGGGTTATGAAGTCACGTTCCCGGTCCTGGAGATGTTTCCGCCGCAGGCAGGCCGAGAGGCGTGATCGGAGCATGAGGCGGTCGATGGGCTTGGTCAGGTAGTCATCGGCCCCCATCTCAATGCAATGGCGCACCGCCTGTCCCTGGTCCAGGGCTGAGACCATGAGCACCGGTATATCGCGGGTTCCGGGATCCTGCTTGAGGACTCCCAGGGTCTCGATGCCGTCCATTCCGGGCATCATGACGTCCAGGAGAATGGTGTCGAAGAGGCCCGAATTGGCTTTCTGAACGGCCTCGTTCCCTTCGCAGGCGGTTTCGGAGCTGAGCCCCTCCCGTTCCAGGAGGCGGGCCAGGGCTTCCCGATTGGTCTCCAGGTCGTCCACGATGAGGATGTGTCCCTCAAGGCTCATGGCTTCACCTGCTTGAGGTGCTTCTCGATCTTCTCCAGTAGCCGGGGGAAGTCCACGGGCTTGGTCTCGTAGTCGGTGCACCCGGCTGCCATGGCCTTGTCCCGGTCGCTGGCCATGGCGTGGGCCGTCAGGGCGATGATGGGCAGATGGGCGCAGGCGCTCTGTGCCCGGAGGTGCTGCGTAGCCTCGTTTCCATCCATCTTCGGAAGGCTTATGTCCATCAGGATGAGGTCCGGGGCCAGTTCCAGGGTCATCTGGATGGCCGATTCCCCATCTTCGGCGAAGAATAGCTCGTAGCCGCGGCGTTTCAGGAGACGGGAGAGGACATCCCGGTTCATTTCATTGTCTTCCACCAGCAGGATCTTGGCCATGTCACACCCTCTCAGACTTCCGCGCCGGGTTTGAGCCAGCGCAGGGCAATGGATCTCACGGCTTCCACGAGCTCGTCCTTGGAACAGGCCCCTTTCCGGAAGACGTGGTGGATCTGGTCCACCTCCAGCCGCTTCAGGTCCTCTGGGGTGAGATCCTTGGCGGTGAGGACGATGATGGGGATTTCCCGCCAGTCCTGGTGGTTCTGCAGCTCCGTGAGGAGCTGGAAGCCGTCCATCTCCGGCAGCATGAGGTCCAGGATGATCAGCTTGGGCCGTTCGAACTGGATCAGCTCCAGGGCCTCCTGTCCGTTCATGGCCTTCCGGGACTCCCATCCCCCTTCGGTAATGATGCGATGGAGCACATCCTGGGTGGCGGCATCATCCTCCACCACCAGGATCGGGGCCTCGCTCTGGCCGGTTTCGACACTGGCGATGACCGCCAGGAGGTCTTCCTTGGACACGGGCTTCTGGACCACGGCCGAGGCTCCCAGCGCATAGCCCTTGCTGCGTCCATCCAGCATGGTGAGGATGACGACGGGAATGTTCTTCAGGTCCAGGTCGGCCTTGAGCTTGCCGAGCACCTGCCAGCCATCCATGCCGGGCATGGCGATATCCAGGGTGATGACGTGGGGGCGCAGGACCTTGGCCATCTGGATGCCTTCCTCACCATCGGAGGCCATGGCCACCCAGAAGCCCTCCTTGGTCAGCATCCGGGACACGGCCTCCCGCAGGGAGGGATCGTCGTCAATGATGAGGATCTTGCCCCGGTGCAGGCTGGGCTGCTGGGTCGGCACGAACTTGCCAGTGGGCTTGACCGGTGCCGGGGTGTTGCGGGGGATGCGCACGATGAAGGTAGAGCCTTCGCCGGGTCTGCTGACGACCGAAATGGAACCCCCCAGGAGTTCCGTGAACTTCCGGCAGAGGGTCAGGCCCAGCCCCGTGCCGCCAAATCGGCGGGTGGTGGAATCATCCGCCTGGGTGAATTCCTGGAAGATCCTGGTGGCCTGGTCCTCGGTCATGCCGATGCCGGTATCCGAGACCGTGAACTGTACGAAGGCTGGATCCCTGTCGGGCAGGACCTGCAGCCGGATCTCGCCGTCCTGGGTGAACTTGGCTGCATTGCTCAGGAGGTTGAAGATAGTCTGGCGGAGCATTTTCATATCGGAACGGATGCTTTCAATGGCGGGATCCGCCTCGACCTTGAAGCTGTTCCGGTTCTTGGTGACCAGGGGTTCGACCGTGGCCACCACATCCGTGAGGATTGAGGGGATGTGGCACTCCTCGATGTAGGCGGTCATGCGGCCCGCCTCGATCTTGGAGAGGTCCAGGATCTCGTCGATGAGGGACAGGAGGTGCTTGCCAGCCCCCCGGATCTTTTCCAGGTCCGGGACCACGTCCTGCATCCCCCGCTCCTCCATTTCGTCTGATACGAGTTCGCTGTAGAGGAGAATCGCATTCAGGGGTGTCCGCAGTTCGTGGCTCATGTTGGCGAGGAAGGCGCTCTTGGCCCGGCTGGCCTCCTCGGCCCGTTCCTTGGCGATGAGGAGCTGGGTGTTGACCCGCAGGAGCTGCTCGGAGCGCTGGGCCACCTGCTCCTCCAGGCTGCCCTGGTAGCCCAGGAGCTGGGCGTCACGGGCCTGGATCTGTGTGAGCATATCGTTGAGGGATTCGGTCAGCACACCCAGTTCACCTCCCTCATGCTGCTCCAGTCGGATGCTGTAGTCCTTTGCCTCGGTGATCCGGCGGGCGGATTCCGAGAGCTGGAGGATGGGGCTGAAGATCCTCTTCTTCATCCAAAGGGATGCCAGGAAGACCAGGGAGAAAAGGACCAGGGTGGCGATGGAGATGGGGACCACCGCCCACATGAGACGTTGGCGGATCTCCTCCAGATCGCTCTGGATGCAGACCATGCCCAAAATCCGCCCGTTCTTTTCCACCTTGCGGAAGATTCGCAGGCTGTTGGCCTGGAATTCAATGTGATCGGCCTGGGGACTGACGGGCATGCTGGCGCGAGGTGCGGTACTCGGGTACGCCGCAAAAACGTTTCCAGTGCTGTCATACACCGCCGCGAACTGAATCCGCTTGTTGGATGAGAGGGTGTTGAGAGTCTTTTCTGCCGCGCTCTGCACACCGAATTCCAGGTCTGCGTCCACGCTGCTGGCCAGGGTCCTCGCCTGCGTGATGAGGTTCTCCTGCAGGGCCTGCCTCAGGGCTTGGCGCTCATAGATCAGGAAGATCCCGTAGCTGCCCAGGATGGTCAGGCCCGTGATGAAGAGCATCAGGAGGGTCAGGCGCTGCTTTACCGAGTGGTTCGTGAGCATGCATGCCTCCAGGCTATTCCACGATCCGGGCCAGCTTGAGGACATGGGAGCTCATCTCCATGGCGCTGGTCTTGAGGGCGTTCTGATTGATTTCGAAGAGAACACGGTTCTGACTGAGGAAGAGATTGACCATCACCCCCTTGTGGGCAAACCCGGGAGTATCCCCGATGGTCAAGACAGGCTTGCCGCGCAACACCGCCAGCGTTTCGGCCAGGCGGTGGCTTTCTGAGGCGGAGATGAAGATGATATGGCAGTTCCTGGCCTCGCTGGGCTGGCGGAGGAGAACCAGTTCGATCCGGTACCCATGGATTCGGTAGTTGGTTTCGAGCTCCTTCACGAAGGGCTCGAAGGGGGCTGTGCCCAGGATTCCGAGGCGTATCGGCTCATCCTTGCTCTTCGGCAGGGCATAGGCAGGCCATGTGGTGTATTCCGCCAGTGTGGTGACATAGCGCGTCTTGATCTGATACTCCGGGGATCTTGGGGCCTGGGCCTCCCCCCAGGCACAGAACGCCCCCAGCGTGACCGCTGCCGGGAGGGCGATGAGGGGTGACGCTCGCATCAGGGGATGGCCTCTCAGGAGGCTATCGACGCCAGTGTGCCCCGCCTTGAAATATCCGGAGCAATCGCCATGCAAGCGGGGCACCCTTCCATCGGGGCATGGCCCCTCTGGCGAAAATGCACGCAGTGCGTGCATTTTCTGTCACCCCTATGGGGGCACTGACATGCCCCCATACCCCTGTCTCGTGGTGCCCGGCAGTGCTTCAGAATGTTCGGTTGGTTCCCGTGGGCACCACTGTGTGCCCCGCCTGAAATAGAGACACTCGCGATAGAGTGGAAGGGTCTGGAAGGCCAATGTTTCGAAAGCTCGTGATCGTCATCGCTCTGCTGGTGCTGCCCCTGGTAATGGGGGTGTTGCGCCATAAGGAAACGCATCGTCTGGTGCCTCAGCCCCGGGGCATGGTCCTGGGCTTGTACGCCGGGCTGCCCGACTACGACTACCGGGAGGAACTGGAGCGCATCGCCGCTTCCGGTGCCACCTGCGTCACCCTCCAGGCCATCTACCGCATGGAGCGGTACGACAGCGTGGAGGTGGTGCGTCACCCCACCAGCAGCCCCACGGAGCGGAGCCTCCGGATGACCTTTCAGCAGGCTCGGCGCCTGGGGCTCCGCATGATGTTCTTCCCCACCATCAACCTCCGGGATGAAGCGGACAACGCCACGTGGTGGCGGGGCAACATTAAGCCCCGGGACTGGGACCTCTGGTGGCGGAACTACACGGCCTTCAATGTCGAGATGGCCCGCCTGGCCCAGGAGGGCGGCGTCGAGTGGTACAGCGTGGGCACCGAGATGGGCAGCACCCATCCCTTCCCGGATCAGTGGCGGAACCTGGTTTCCGAGGTCCGGAAGGTCTTCCGGGGCAAGATCACTTACAGCGTCAACTTCGACAGCCACGACACCTTCGCCTTCGGTGACTGCCTGGACGTGATCGGCATGAACACCTACGATCCCATTGCCAAGCTCGACGACTATCCCAGCGAGGAGCAGATCCGCAACGCCTGGTGGTGGATCGTCTACAAGGCCAGGACCCTCTCGAAGCGCTTCGAAGACGCCAGGGGCCCCAAGCCCGTCATGATCACGGAGATCGGCTATCCCAGCGTGGCCCACGCCCATGTGGGTCCCTGGGATTTCCGCACGGACAAACCCGCAGACCCGGGGCTCCAGGACCATCTGATGAAGGGAGCCCTTGATGTGCTCCGCAACTGGAGTGATGGCGAGGCGGTCTTCTACTACCTCTACGGGGAGAACCTGAACCAGAAGCCCATCGGTGGCATGGCGGACCGCACTTACGCTCCCTGGGGCAAGCCCGTGGAGCAGACCCTGAAGAACTATTTCGCCCTCCCCATTTTCGAAGGGCATATCCCCCCCAGGCCTGAGAACCTTCAGGAGGCCATGGTGCAGACCCTGGTGAGCCATCACCGGAAGGTCCGGGACTACGAGGATGCGGTGCTGCCCGCCTGGGTCGTTGACTGGGAGCGGAGCCACCCGGAGGATGCCCGTCAGGCCCAGGCCACCCTGGCCACCGAGCCTGCGCCCAAGCACAAGATCCCCAAGGGACGGGAGGGGCGTTCATGAAGACCGTTCTGCTGGTGGAGGACGAAGCCACCACTCTGCGCTTCTACCAGACCGGTCTCCGGGGGCTTCAGGGGTGGCGGCTCCTGGGAGCCGAGAATGGCCGAAAGGCGCTGGAATCGATGCGCCGGGAATCCGTGGATGTCCTGGTGACGGATCTCCAGATGCCGATTCTGGATGGCTTCGGCCTCATCGCCGAGGTCCATGCCCGCTATCCTTCCGTTCCCATCATCGTCTTGACCTCCCTGCCGGAGGGGCTTTCCTTCGACCGGGCCAGGGAACTGGGGGCTTTCAAAGTGCTCTCCAAGCCTGTGCGGCTGTCCTCCCTGATGGAGGAGATCCGCGGCTTGGGAGAGCGGGAAGCCGAGGGTAAGGTCCGGGGGCTCAATATCGGGAGCCTGCTCCAGCTCATGAACTGGGAGCTCAAGACCTCGACCCTCACCGTGAAGTGCGAAGGGCGCATCGGCGTGCTCTACGTGCGGGGGGGCAAGCTCGTCCACGCGACCTGCGCGGAATTCGAGGGGCTGGAGGCTGCCTACCAGATCCTCTGCTGGCCGAAGCCTGAAGTGGAGTTCGTGGATACCTGCCGGGTGGGATCCAGCATCGAACTTCCCATACCCGAGATCCTCATGAATGCCGCACTCCTCCAGGACACGCAGAAGATGGCCCCGGAACCAGAAAAAAGAGATCCCTGGGCTTCCGGGAACTGAAACCCTGCTTCCCATACGGGGGGGTCTGGTGGACAATGCCCGAAGATTCCTCTATCGCCCTGTCGGGGCTCAACCTTTACGTTCTCTGATGGAAGGGATGTATGTCGCAGATCAAGCCTTTCAGGGCCTATCGCCCCAAAATGGGTCTCGCCGCCAAGGTCGCTTCAGTGCCCTACGATGTCATCAATACCCAGGAGGCCCGACAGCTGTCCGCCGGCAATCCCTTTTCCTTCCTTCGGGTGGGCCGCCCGGAGGTGGATCTGCCCGAAGGGGTCGACGAGCATAGCGATGCCGTCTACGCCAAGGGGGCCGAGAACCTGCACCGGTTCATCACCGAGGGCACCCTGATTCATGAAGACAAGCCTTGCCTCTACGTCTACCAGCAGAAGGCGGACGATCACGTGCAGACGGGTCTGGTGGCTCTCTGTTCTGTGAAGGAATACGAGGATGGCTTCATCAAGAAGCACGAACTCACCCGCAAGGACAAGGAAGACGATCGCACCCGCCACGTCACGGAGCAAAACGCCAACGCCGAACCTGTCTTCCTGACCTACCGGTCAGTCCCCTACATCGATGGCATCGTGGACAAGGTGCGGGATACCGCCCCGCTTTACGACATCGTGACTGCCGATGGCATCGGGCACACCGTCTGGTGCATCTCGGACGAGACCGTGATCTACGCCCTGTCCCATCTTTTTGATGGTATTGATAATTTATATATCGCAGACGGACACCACCGCACCGCCGCCGCCATTCGCTACAGCCAGGCCAAGCGGCTCATAACCGCCGGGGCCACAGGCGCAGAGCCCTTCGAAAGCTTCATGGCCGTCGTCTTCCCACACGATCAGCTCCGGATCATGGATTACAACCGGATCGTGAAGGACCTCAACGGCCTCACCCCAGAAGCCTTCCTGGCCAAGGTGGCCCAGGTCTTCAATGTCTCCGAAACGCGGCGTTCCAAGCCCGAGGATCCCCGGACCTTCGGAATGTACCTGGGCGGCAAGTGGTACCGCCTGGAGGCCAAGGTGGGCAGCTTCCCCGCCACGGACCCCATCAGGGGCCTCGACGTGAGCATCCTCCAGGACAACCTCCTGGGGCCCATCCTGGGCATCACCGACCCCCGCACCGACTCCCGCATCGATTTCGTGGGCGGCATCCGGGGCATGGGGGAACTGGAACGGCGGGTCAACGAGGGTGCGGCCGTGGCCTTCTCCCTCTATCCCACCTCCATCGAGCAGCTCATGTCCGTGGCGGATGCTGGCCAGATCATGCCCCCCAAGTCCACCTGGTTCGAGCCCAAGCTCCGTTCCGGCCTGCTGCTGAGGCTTTACGAAGACTGATCAAAGTCTGGCACTCTCCCGAAGGGGGAGCATCTTAGGGGCGTGTCCTGCTCTCAGGGCACGCCCCTGAGGCGTCTGGAGGGTGCCATGAAGATCCTGCTCGCTGACCCTTTCACCCCCGAGCTTCCCGCCCGCCTGGCGGCCTTTGGGGAGCTGAGCGAGGATCTCGGGGAGCTTGGAGACGCCGAGGTGCTGGTGGTGCGATCGCGGACCCGGGTGAATGAGGCTCTGCTCGCGCGGGCCCCCGGGCTCCGCCTTGTGCTCCGGGGCGGAGTCGGTATCGACAACATCGATCTCAGGGCCTGCGAAGCGAGGCACATCCAGGTGCTGAACACGCCGAAGGCCTCCAGCATTGCGGTTGCCGAACTGACGATGGCCTTCATGCTGGCGGTCACAACCCGGCTGGTTGAGGCCCACAATGCCATGCGGGAAGGGCGCTTCCCCAAGAAGGAACTCCTGCGGACCGAGCTCTACGGGAAGACCCTCGGGCTTCTGGGGGTGGGCAATGTCGCCACCGAAGTCGCACGCCGGGCCTTGGCCTTTGGGATGAGCGTCCTGGGCTACGACCCCAATCTCTGCGAGCACCCTCTGGTCCCCCTCGCCCGAAGCCTGGACGAACTGCTATCCCAATGCGATGTGGTGAGCATCCACCTGCCGCCCACACCGGGCACCCGTGGGTTCATCCAGGCCAGGGTCCTGGCGCGCATGAAGGACGGGGCCATCCTCATCAATACGGCCCGCAGTCAATGCGTGGTGGAGCAGGATCTGGCAGACGCCCTGGGAACCGGGAAGCTCCGCGCATATTGCACGGATGTCTATTCCACGGAGCCCCCGCAGCCGGACTCCCCGATCCTGAAGGCGCCGAATGTCTACCTCACCCCTCACATCGGAGCCAATACGGGAGAGAGCCTGGACCGCATCGGAGACGTCCTGGTGGCCATCCTCCAGGACTATGTCTCCAGGAAGGAATGAGCGTCATTCGCTCTCCTCTTGGTAGACTGTTGGATTCGCGGCATTCGCCTCGCTGGAGAGCCCATGGAGTCCAATCAGTACCGCCAAGTCCGCATTGAAAAGCTGGAAAAGCTGAAGGCGCTTGGGTTCGATCCCTATCCCGCCAAGGCGAAGCGGACCCACGGGGTCCCCCAGGTGGTGGCGGAGTTTGGCGATCGGACCCCTGAGCAGTTGGAGGCTGAGCCCCAGGTATTGAGCGTCATGGGGCGCATCCTGGCCATCCGGGAGATGGGCAAGAGTGTCTTCGCCCACATCGCTGAGGGGGGGCAGAGGCTCCAGGTCTACTTCAAGAAGAACGACCTGGATGAGGCGGACGCCCGCTTCTGGGATGCCCTCAAGCTCTTCGATCTCGGGGACTTCATCAGCGTCACCGGCTCCCTCATGCGCACCAAGACCGGTGAACTGAGCGTCCGGGCCCAGGATATCCAGTTCCTCACCAAGGCCCTGCTGCCCCTGCCAGAGAAGTGGCACGGCCTCCAGGACAAGGAGCAGCGCATCCGTCAGCGCTACCTGGACCTGGCCACCAACGCTGAGGTCATGGACACCTTCCAGAAGCGCAGCCGCATTCTGGCCACCCTTCGCAGCTACATGGTCTCCCAGGGCTTCCTGGAGGTCGAGACCCCCATGATGCAGCCCATCCCCGGCGGGGCCACGGCCCGGCCCTTCGTGACCCATCACAACGCCCTGGATATCGACCTCTACCTGCGCATCGCCCCGGAACTCTACCTCAAGCGCCTCATCGTGGGCGGCTTCGAGCGGGTCTTCGAGGTCAACCGCAGCTTCCGTAACGAAGGCATCAGCCAGCGCCACAACCCCGAGTTCACCATGATGGAGAGCTACGCCGCCGGGGACGACCTGCGCGATGTGATGCGCCTGACCGAGAACCTCTTCAACACCCTCGCCAAGGAGGTCATGGGGGCCGAGGAGCTTCCCTACGGTGAGCTCGAGGACGGCAGCCCCCGCATGATCAGCTATGCTGTGCCCTTCCGCCGCCTGCCCCTCAAGGACGCCATCGCCCAGTACGGAAACATCGACCGGGCCCGCCTGGAGGATCCCGCCGAGATCGTCAAGCTGGCCAAGGAGGCCCATGTCGAGGACCTGGACCGCAAGCTGCCGGGCCACCTCCTGGGCGACCTCTTCGAGCACTACGCCGAGAAACAGCTGATCCAGCCCACCTTCATCACGGACTACCCCGTGGAGATGAGCCCCCTCACCAAGGAACTGCCGGACCAGCCGGGCTTCGTAGATCGCTTCGAACTCTTCGTCGCAGGCATGGAACTTTCCAATGCCTACTCCGAGCTCAACGATCCCATCGTTCAGTTGGAGCGCTTCCAGGCCCAGATCGCCGAGCGGGAGGCTGGCAACGACGAGGCCATGATGCTGGACCAGGACTTCATCGACTCCCTGGAGCACGGCTTCCCCCCCTGCGGCGGCCTGGGGGTAGGCATCGATCGTACCGTCATGCTCATGACCAACAATCAGAGCATCCGCGACGTCATCCTCTTCCCGGCCATGCGCCCCATCAAGCCCGGCGTGGCCGAGCAGGTCTCGCGCGAGGCTGCGGAATAAAAAGAGGGCTCACGCGGAGACGCGGAGGGCGCGGAGTTAAACAAGAAAAACCCCCGGATGGTCCCGGGGGTTTTCTCTTTCTCCGCGCTCTCCGCGTCTCCGCGTGAGCCAGGTTTTTTCCTACAGCGCCGACTCGATCAGGGCCTTGAGGTTGGCCTTGGGCTGGCCGCCGACCTTCTGGTTGACCTTCTCGCCGTTCTTGAAGAGGAGCAGGGTGGGGATGGACTGGATGCCGTACTGGCTCGCCACCCCGGGGTTGTCGTCCACGTTGATCTTGACGATCCTGGCCTTGCCCTGGAATTCAGAGGCCAGTTCATCCAGGAAGGGCGCGATCTGGCGGCAGGGGCCGCACCAGGGGGCCCAGAAGTCCACCAGGGTCACACCCTGGGCAATCTCAGCGGGGAACTCGGCGTCAGAGATGTGTTTGACGAGATCAGACATGGGATACCTCAATGATTCAGGGGAGTGGAATGAGCTGGTTGGAGAGACCACCGCCCCCCCATTGGGCGATGGTGAAGATGCTCATGTAGCGGTCGTTGGTTTCCCTCAGTCGCTGGGTCAGGACTTCGCAGAGGGCGAAAAGGACCTTGAGGGCGATCTGGTGGTGGGTTTCGATGAGGGCCCGGAGATCCTTGAGGGGGATGAAGAACAGGTCGCAGGTCTCGTTGGCGATGGCGCTGGCGGCCCGAGGCATGTAGTCGATGAGGGCCATTTCGCCGAAGAAGGCGTTGGGCTCCAGCACCGCCAGCGCCTCTTCCCCGGTGGCCGACTGTCGGGAGATTCGGACGGTGCCCTTTATGACGATGAACATGCCATCGCCAGGATCCCCTTCCCGGAAGATGACTTCGTCGGGCTGATAGGTGTGGACCTGACCAATGATCAGAACCTGGGCACGCTCGGTCTCGTCCAGGTTCCGAAACAGCAGGGAGTCGGTCAGGAATGATGTGTTGATCAAGGGAGATCCATGAGAACTTGCTCAACAATATCGAGGTCGAAGCCTTTGAGTCCAATGTACTTTTTGCTGTGGCGGGTGAGCAGCCTCATCCTCTGGATGCCAAGATGACGCAGGATCTGGGATCCGGTGCCCACTTCGCGATCACTCAGATAGGATTCCGCAACCGCTTCGCTGTTCCGGCGCAGGTAGACCAGGGTGCCGCCCTCCTTTGCGATGGCGGTCATGGCCGCATGGAAGGGGGAGTTGTCGGAACCGCCGAGCCCCGCCAGATCCTCCGGGAGCGATTCCAGGTGGACCCTGACCAGGGGGGCCATACCGTTGCCGGGATCGGGGAAGGTGAAGGCGAAGTGGTCCGTGCCATCCAGCAGGCTCTTGTAGCGGTGGACCGTGGCCTGGCCCCACAGGGTCATCATGGGTTGGCTGTGGAGGTGGCGCACGATGGGATCCTTGCGCAGGCGATAGGCCACCAGATCGGCCACGGTCACCAGGAGCAGGCCGTGCTGCTGGCAGAAGGGCACCAGATCCGGCACCCGGGCCATGGTTCCATCGTCCTTCATGATTTCGCAGATGACGCCCGAGGGATGAAGGCCAGCCAGACGGGCGAGATCCACCGAGGCCTCGGTCTGGCCCGTGCGGGTCAGGACGCCGCCGGAGCGGGCTCGCAGGGGGAACATGTGGCCGGGTTTCACGAAGTCCGAGGGCTTGGCCGTGGGGTCGATGAGTTTCTTGATGGTCTGGGCCCGGTCTCCGGCGCTGATCCCGGTGCTGGTGCCCTCCCGGGCCTCCACTGTGATGCAGAAGGCGGTCTCGAAGGGGCTGGAGTTATCCTGCACCATCAGGGGGATGTGGAGGTGGTCGAGGCGCTCCCCTTCCATGGCCACGCAGATGAGGCCGCGGCCGAAGGTCGCCATGAAGGCGATGGCTTCGGGGGTGATGTGCTGAGCGGCGAGGGTCAGATCCCCCTCGTTCTCGCGGTCCTCGTCATCGATGACCACCACCATCCGGCCCTTGCGGATCTCTTCAATGGCCTCTTCGATGGTCGCAAAGGGTGTGCTCATGGAAACCTCGGAATGGGCGCCCCGTGACCGGAGGCACCTTTCAGCATCCTCCATCCCAGCTCGACTGGGAAGAGTCCCACAATCACTCATCAGGTCATGATAGGATTCAGCGCAGCACAAATGCGGATTGGAGAGGGATTTCGATGTCCCAAGGTCTCATTCAAGGTTCCATGCGCGGGGCACCCCTGCCGGACATCATCCAGTTGGTGTGCCAGGGCGGCAAGAGCGGGGTCTTTCATGTCACCGAAGACCCTAAGCGTGCCCGTATCTTCCTCCGGGACGGGAGGATCGTCCACGCCATCAGCCATGATGCTGAGGGCCTGGAGGCGGTCTACACCGTGGCCCTGTGGCTGGATGGGCGCTATCACTTCGAAGAGGGGGCGGTCGATGTGCCCACCACCATCACCAAGTCGAACCCAGCCATCCTGATGGAACTCCATCGGCGCATGGACGAGTGGCGAGTCATCAACCAGAAGATCGCCAGTCTGGACCTCTATCCCACGTCCGTCCTGCTCCCGGATGAGAACCCCCAGGGCGTCAACCCCCGGGAGGCCAGGCTTCTGGAGAACCTGACCGGGTACTACAACGTGGCCGAGTTGGCGGAAGCCATGGGCAAGCCCGTGCTTTCCGTCGCCAAGGATCTCTATGGCCTGGTCATGGCCGGTCACGTGATTCTCAAGGGGGTTCGTTCCGGACGCAGGCCCGACCTGCCGGAGGTGGCCGTTCCTGTTTCCGAAACCGTGCCGGCTGCGGCCATTGCGTCACCACCTGAGACCGCCCAGAACCACGAGCCCGACCATGGCGCTCCCGTTCCGGCGCCACATTCCCCGCGGCCCTCTGCCGTGCCCATGGTGGACCCGGCGAAGACCGCCCGTCTGACGGCCTTTGCCCAGCGCATCGCACAGACGGCCAAGGCCGCTCTGCCGCCGGAGCATCACGACTTCGTGACCCGTCTGCATTCCCGGGCCACCCAGCAGCTCATCCAGGGAGAGGGGCCCGAGGCCGTCAAGGGGCTGGCCCTGGCTGTATCCCGGGGTGCCGTGGAAGCAGGGTGTTCCCCTGAGGTCGTCAAGGGGCTTAACGCCCAGCTCAAAGCCCTCTTCAGCCGATGATCCCTTTTCGCCTGCTCGCCATCCTCCTGCGGGATGTGGCCAGGGACCTGCTGCGGCATCGGGGTCAGCACCTCCTGGTGGTCCTGACCCTGGCCTCGGGACTGCTCCTGGCGGGCGGGGGGCTGTTGGCGGTGGAATCCCTGGACCGTTGGGTTTCACGGATGGAATCCATGGCCAAGGTGACCGTGTTCGCGACCGAGGGGGGGCACCTGGATGAGGCAGAGGCGTCCCTTCGCCGCGACCCTCGCTTCCGAGGCGTCCGTCGCGTGTCCGCCAAGGAGGCCACGGAACGCTTTCTTGCCAGCTCCAGGGAGGCTGGCCTCCTCCTGGAGAGCCTGGGTGGCGAGCCTCTGCCCGAGAGCCTGGAACTGGACATCCGGCCCGATCTCGTGGCCGAGCGCCGGGCCATCGAGGTGGGTGAAAGCCTGCGCTACATGCCGGGGGTGGGGGATGTGGTGGTGGATCATGAGCGTCTCTCCGCCCTCCAGCGTTCGGCCCGTGTGGTGCGTTCGGCCGTCAGCCTCATGGGCGTGATCCTGCTCCTGGCGGCGGGGTTTTCCACAGGGAATGTGATCCGCATGAGCATTCTCTCCCGGGAAGAGGAGATCGGCATCATGCGTCTTGTGGGGGCCTCTGAGAGCTTCATCCGGACCCCTCTGCTGCTGGAAGGGGCCCTCCTGGGGCTGGCGGCCAGTGCGCTCTCCATGCTGGCCCTCCTCGGGCTTTGGCTGCCCCTGCAACGGGGCGCCTGGGGGCTTCCGCCCCTCTTCGTGGAAATGGCGCGCCTGGGATTCTTCTCCCCGCGGAGCATCATCCTGCTGGGGACCGTGGGCACCCTGACGGGCGCCCTGGGGGCCCTGTGGGGCTTCTGGAGCACCCAGCGGAGCCAGAGGCGGCTGGCCGCCGTAGATCAGGGAACCGAGGCGTAGTGCTCTTCCTCACGGAGGGAGGGGGCTCTTGCCTGTCAGAATGAGGGCTGGAGTCGATTCATGAGCACGGAACACGCGGAGATCCTCATCATTGGCGGCGGCATCGCCGGGTTGTCCACAGCCTTCCATCTGGTCCAGGCCGGCCAGAAAGAGGTGATGCTGCTGGAGCGGGAAGATCTTCCGGGCTTCTACTCCAGTGGGCACAACGCCGGGGTCGGGCGGCAGTTGACCGGACGCCCTGAGCACACGGCCCTGACCATCTCCGGGCGGAACCGGCTGGCCCAGGCCGGGCTCATGGATGAGCGTGGCGGTCTGCTTCTCGGGGCCGATCCTGGTGGAACCGATGCCCTGGCCAGGGAGGCGGAGGCCTTCGGGCTTGCCGTGGAGCGGGGCGAAGGTGCTGTGCTCCCAGGTATCTATGCTTCGGAGTTCCTGCGCATTCCCTCGGACGGGGTCATCGATATCGACGCGGTCCTCCAGCACTGCGCCAGCGGGGCCCGTCTGGGGGGGGCGATCCTGAAGTTCGGATGCATGGCGCAGGCCGTCGTTCCCCGGGAGGACGGCTTCCTGGTGGAGACAGACCATGGCGACATCCTCGCGCGCAGGTTGGTGAACGCCTCTGGAGGCTGGGCTCAGGAACTGGGGCGCATGGCCGGAGGGGTCGCCATCTCCTTCAATCCTCTTCGCCGCCACTTGGTCTGGAGCGGGGCAACCCATCCGGTGGACCAGTCCTGGGCCTGGTGGGCGGACCGTCCCCTCTACGTCCGGCCCGAATCCGGAGGGCTTCTGATGTGCGCATGCGAGGAGCAGGCAATCCCTCTGCCTTCCCGGGGGAAGCAGCCTGACAACGATCCCTCGATTCTGGAGGGCCTCCTCACTTCCCTCCGGGAGGTGGCCCCCTCTGTCCAGGACTACCCCATCACTCGCATGTGGTGCGGGATTCGGACCTTCGCGCCCGATCGCCGCTTCGTCATCGGGCCCGATCCCGTCAATCCTCGCCTCTTCTGGGTTGCGGGACTGGGGGGCCACGGCATGACCAGCGGTCTGGCCGTGGGGGACCTGGCGGCCAAGGCTCTGCTCGGGCAGGCCGATACAGGATGTCTCGCGCCGTCGAGATTCCTGGTGTAGATTGTAAAATTCCTTTTTCCGCTTTGGAAAATCGATTCACCAGCCGAAAGAATTTCCATCCAGGGGAATTCCTTGCCGCGATCCGCCCTTCCAGTCAGCCAGACCCCGCACCAGCTCCTGCTGGTGGACGACGATGCCCTGATCCGCGAAACCCTGGCGGAATTCCTGCACAGCGAAGGCTTCCGGGTGACGGCGGCCCAGGATGGCGAGAGCGCGGAGGCTTTCCTTCGGGCGGCCAATCCCCCTTTTGATCTGGTGCTCACAGATCTGGTGATGCCCGGGAAGGGTGGGATGGATGTCCTGCGGGCCGCCCTTCAGATCAATCCGAGCTGCACCGTCCTGGTGCTATCCGGCTTCGGCAGTGTTCGCGAGGCCAACGAGGCCATGGATCAGGGGGCCTACGGACTGGTGAACAAGCCCTTCCATCTGGACCAGCTCCGCAACATCCTGCGTCGCATCATGGAGCGCATTGCCCTTCTGGAGGAGGGGGAGCGGCTTCGGGCTGAAGTCGCCTCCCTCCAGGCTCGCGTGGAGATACTTGAGGCCACCAAGGGACGGATGGAGATGCTGGCCCAGCGTTTCAGCCCGACCCCAGAGGCACGGGATGACTACCTGGAGGGTCTTGAGCGGCTGGCGGATCTTCGGACCCGGGGGCTGCTTTCCGAGACGGAATTCGAAGCTGCGAAACGAGGCCACTTGGCGAAGTGGTATAAATGAATAAATTATTATATATACCTGCGCTTATCGTTCTGGTCGGCCACCCGGTCCAGGCCCAGGCGCCCAAGCTCACCGATCCTGCTGCGGAAGGGCTGGCCCGGGAAGCCCTGGCAAGCCAGGATCCCAGGTTCCGCCAGGAGGCTATCCTGAGGCTCCAGAAGCACTTCTTCCGGGGCCGGTCCAGGGAACGGGAATTCGTAGCCTACGCCCTCGGCACTCTTTTGGAGCGCCAGGGCGAGATCGCCAAGGCCGCGGTCCAGTTCAAGAAACTGGAACGGAACTGGCCCCAGTCGGTGTACCTGCCGGAGGCTCAGGTGGTCCTCGGGGAGTATGCCGTATCCTATGGGCGTTTCAAGGAAGGCGAGGGGCGGCTCCGGAAAGCCCTGGCTTCCGATATCCCCGTCGAGAGCAAGCGCCGGGCCCAGGACATGCTTCTGTGGTCGCTGGTGGAACAGAAGCGTCATGCGGATGGTTTCCAGATCGTGAAATCCCTCTACCCCGCAGGAGGGAACAAACCTTCGGAAAAGGGACTGGTCGCCATCCTGGAGATCCTGGCTGCCGCCAAGCAGCAGGAGGAGGCCGACGCCACCCTCAAGTCGTTGCAGGCGCACTATCCCCAGAGTCCATACCGCCTTCGGGCGGAACTGGCCCACGGCAGGATGCTGGGAGAGATGGGCCAGACCCAGGCGGCCGCCGAGGCTTTCCAGCGTCTCATCCAGAGCGCCCCCAAGGCCTCGGAGGCCGATGAGGCGCGGCTGGCTCTTGCTTCCATCCTCAGCGAAGGCAAGCTGCCTCCCAAGGCGGCCGGGGCATTTCCGACTCCCGATTCGCTCCTGGCTGGCATGGGCACCAAGGGCACCAGCGGGGTGCGTCCCCTCATCGTCCAGCTCCGGCTTCAGGTGAACAACGCCAAATGGTACGAAGCCCTGACGACCGCGTACCGGATCCGGGAACTCCACCCCAATCCTGCGGAATCCATGACGGTTTCAGAGCTCAGGAGCCAAGCCTTCCGTGCCTGGACCCAGGGGCACCTGGAGCGGAAGCAGGTCGGTCCCCTTCTGCCTCTCCTGGATGCCGAGGGTGTGGGGTGCCTCGATCCTAACCAGCGGCGTAACCTGGTGGCCCTGCTGGCAGGGGCAGGGCTTCCGGATGCAGCCCAGACGGTGACTGCCCTGGCCCCGGCCAGGGAACGCGACGAACTGCGGCGGGCGACCCTAGAATCCACGGTCCCAGAGGCCCACCCCAGGGAGGTTCTTGGCCTTCTGGGTGCTCGGAAGGAGAGCCCCCAGGATGCCCTCCGTCGCGCCAAGGCCCTGATCTCCTTAAAGCAGTGGAAGCAGGCTTCGGCTCCCTTGGCCCGTGCGACCCCGGGGCCTGAGCGCATGGCTGCGCTGATGGCATACCTGCGGAGACCTCGGGAGACGGGGGATCTGGCGATTCGTCGTCGGGAGGCTGAGGGGTGGCTGGCCCGGATCCGGGAAAAAGGTCGGGATCGTGAGCCCCTGGTGCTTCTCGTGGCGGATCTGCGGGCCCAGGGCGCTGATTGGCGGGGGGCCCTAGCCCTCTATCCCACCGCTCCCCAGGCCGAGAACAAGGGCTGGGTGGCCCTCATGCGGGCCACCTGCCAGTTGCGGCTGAACCAGCGGGAGGAAGCTCGGTCCACCCTCAAGGCTGCCGCCAATGACCCAGGCTTCAAGATGGAGCGGCAGACCCTGGGGAAGACACTGGGGATGTGAAGGCTGTGCTACTCCCGGCTGGGTTGACCGATCCTGTCCAGCATCCTCAGCAGTTCGATGGGCAGTGGAAAGACGATGGTGCTGTTCTTCTCCGCCGAAATCTCGGAAAGGGTCTGAAGGTAGCGCATCTGGATGGTGACCGGGTTCTTGCTGATGCACTCCGCTGCCTGAAGGAGTTTCTCCGAGGCCATCAGTTCGCCTTCGGCGGCAATGATCTTGGCCCGCTTCTCACGCTCCGCTTCCGCTTGCTTTCCCATGGCCCGCTGGATCTGTTCTGGAAGGTCAACGGACTTCAGCTCCACGGCGCTCACCTCAATGCCCCAGGGTTCTGTCGCCGAATCGATGATCTCCCGCAGGCGGGCGCTCAGCTTCTCCCGGTCTGCCAGGAGCTCGTCCAGGCTCACCTCACCCAGCACCGAGCGGAGGGTTGTCTGGGCGATCTGACTGGTGGCGTAGTAGTAGTTCTCAACCCCCACGATGGCCTGCTTGGCGTCCAGCACCTTGAAATAGACCACGGCGCTCACCTTCAGGCTCACGTTGTCCCGGGTGATGATGTCCTGACTCGGGACGTCCAACACCACGGTGCGGAGGCTCACCACCACGGCCCGCTGGAAGGGGCGGAAGACGAAAATCAGGCCGGGGCCCTTGGGGTGGATTCCCACCTTGCCCAGGGTGAAGATGACCGCGCGTTCGTATTCGTTGATGACCTTGATGCAGGCCAGCAGGTAGACGACTACCACCACGGCCAGGGGGCCGAAGCAGCCGAAACTCGCGAAAAGGGCGTCCATGAATCTCTCCCGGGAAGTGTGGCTCATGATACGCCGAATGTGCCCTCGAATGCGTTTGGCAATGGCGAAGAAGCTGAGCCGTTGACCGCTTTGATAGTCCCTCAGCCCTGGGGGGCGGACCACTTTTCGATCATGGCCTGAAGGTCTTTCGACCTGACGGGCTTGGTCAGGAAGTCGTTCATGCCAGCCCCCAGGCAGCGGGCGCGGTCGTCCTGGCTGGCGTTCCCGGTCAGGGCGATGACGGGAACCTGGCTGCAGGGCAGGTCCAGTTTCCGGATCCGGCGGGTCGATTCGAAGCCGTCCATGTTGGGCATCTGGCAGTCCATCAAGACCAGATCGAAGGATTCCTGTTGCAGGATTTCCAGGGCCTGGAAGCCATCCAGGGCTGAGGTGACCTGGTGTCCCGTGATGGTCAACATCTCCGCGAAGACCTCAAGGTTCATGGCACTGTCATCGACCAGCAGGATGCGCCTGCCCTGGTTGCTCAGGGCCAACTCCAGGCCCTGGAGAGACTCCGCCGAACTGTTCGGACGGGGCATGGGTTTTTCCCTGGGGGGGCTGAGCAGGTCGGCGATGGTCCGCCTGAAGGTGTCCCGACTGGCGGGGATGGACAGGATGTCATCAAAGGCCCCTATTTCCAGCCCCTCTTCGGGCATGTGGGCGAAAGGGATGCAAAGCAGCCTTCTCGGGGGATTTGTGGGCGCAAGCTCTTCAAGGTCTGGCAACTCCGCCCCCTTGGTGGGGTCCATGGCCACGACCACCAGATCGTAGGGGAGGGGAGGACGTCCTGCGTGGCGGTCTTTCTGGACCTCGACTGCCATGCCCAGGGCCTGGAGCTGGTGTTCCAGTGACTTCAGGGTGGCAGGCAGGGAACCGGCCAGGAGGGCTCGATGCCCTTCCATGGAGGGGAAGTAGGGGGGGGCCTCACGCTCCTCCAGGGGCAGGACCAGTCGGAACGTGGTCCCGCAATCGGTGCCGGGGAGGACCTCCAGCGTGCCGCCCATCAGGGTGGTCAGTTTCTTGCTGATGGAGAGGCCCAGGCCCGAACCGCCGAAGCGCCTGGCGAAAGAGGCATCCGCCTGGGTGAAGGGCTCGAAAAGGGTTGGGATGGTCTCCTGCGGGATGCCGATGCCGGTGTCTGCGACTTCGAAAAAGCAGGCTCCCGTCAGCTCCCTGGCTACTCCCATCCGGATGGTGACGCTCCCGTGCTCGGTGAACTTGATCGCATTCCCCAGGAGGTTCAGCAGGATCTGGGAGATCCGGTTGGGATCCCCGATCACCCTCTGGGGGACTCCATGGGCAATCTCGACGCAGACCTCCAGGGCCTTTGCCTTGGCTTGGGACGCCGCCACTTCGACGAGATTCAGGACCATCAGCTCCGGATCGAAGGCCTGTTTCTCCAGGGCGATCTTTCCGACTTCAAGGCGGGTGAAGTCCAGAAGGTTGTTGATGACGGACAGCAGGGTTTCCGTGGCGAGTCCGATCTCCTGGACCAGGTGCTGCTCCCGGCGGGGAAAGGACGCGTTCAGGAGCAGGGTGGTGATGCCCAGAATCCCGTTCAGGGGCGTCCTGATCTCGTGGCTCATGGTGGCCAGGAATTCACTCTTGGCCCTGTTGGCGGCTTCGGCCCTCTCCATCGCGACGGAAAGGGCCCGGGTCCGCAATTCCACCAGGCTCTCAAGTTGGTTCCGGTGCTCCCGCAGCTCGCGGTCCGAGGTTTCGATCTGGGCCAGCATGCCGTTGAAGTCCTTCAGCAGCTGTCCCATTTCGTCCTGCCCCTCCCCGGGCAATCGGACCGAGTAGTCGCCGTTCTGGCTGACACTGCGCGCGGTTCTTGCCATGTTCTCCATGGGGCGGGTGAACATGCGTCGGAGCGGGGAGGAGAAGGCTAGGGAGAGTCCAAAGGAGACCGCACCAATGATTCCGGCCGCCACAAAAGCCCAGGCAAGGGCCTGCTTCAGCCCCTCCATGCTGATCGCCAGACGGAGCCGACCCACTTCCAGGCCGTTGTTCCGGATGACCTGATCCCGGATCAGGAGGGGGAAACGATGGGTGACACCCTCGGAAAAGGGCAGGGATGCCCCCGTTGCATCCACCTTGCCGAAGGTGGCAAGGGGCCGACCGTCACTCAGATAGAGCACGGCATAGGACACCTGGCGCTGGCTTTCCAGGATCTCCAGGCTCTTGCGGGCTGCTTCGGCATCTTCGAAGACCACGGCTGCCAGGCTGTTGGTAGCCAGGAGGTCGGCGATTATTTCCGATCTGTTCTTTGTGGCCTGGCGGTAGCTGATGGTTTCCTTTACGACAAAGGCGCATAGGGCCAAGCCAAGGGCCAGGGCTGCCACCGCCATGACGGAGCAGGTGAACTTCCTCTGGATGGAGAGATGTTGGAACCAGGCCAGAAACATGCGAATCACGCCCCTGAACTAATCGTCGGGGCTGCCTGTATCTTGAGGATCAAAGCCCTCGTTTCAGAGCCATCTGCCCCAGGTGCGAGATCCGGTAGCAGCCCGACTCCCGCTCCCGGATCAGATCGCACTGTTCCAGGTAGGCGAGATCCGCCGCTTGGGCCCCCTTCACCGTAAGCAGCTTCTCCCGGCGGATGTCAGGGTATTTGGCAACGACCTGGAGCAGGTGCAGGCGCAGGGGGGTGATCACATCCACCATGGGTTTCCCTTCAGGGTTGGGCCGATCCGGGCTTGAGTCGCTCGGTCTTGAGGAGGGCCTGGATCTGGTTCTCCAGGGTATTCAGGAACTGGGAGCGGTCCCTGGGGGAATAGGGCTTGGGGCCGCCCCCCATTTCGCCCATGTCCCGCAGGAAGGCGCTCAGTTCGCGGCTGGCCAGGGCATCCCCGATGGAGTCGTCGGTGAAGACGCGGCCCTTGGGGTCCAGGACCCGCGAACCCTTCTTCAGGCAGCGGGAGGCCAGGGGAATATCCGAGGTGATGGCGATATCCGTGGCTCCAGCCTGCTCCACGATCCAGTCGTCGGCGGCGTCGAAGCGGCCGCTGACCACCATGAGCTTGAAGAGGGGATCCCGGGGAAGGTTGATCCGGCTGTTGGCCACCACATGAACTGTCAGCCCGTGCCGTTTCGCCACCCGGAAGACCTCTTCCTTGACGGGGCAGGCATCGGCATCGACATAGATCTGGATCACGCAGTTCCTTTCATCTCGGCTCCTCGATCATCGCAGCTTCCGGTCCATGAAGGACTCCCGCTCCCGTTCCTCCAGGGCTCCGGTGATGTAGTGGATGGATTCCCGGCAGTCGGGGATGAAGATCTTCGTCAGGGCGTTGCAGCGCCGCTGGGTCTTCCGGAGCTCCTTCGCCAGGCGCAGGATGGCGTTCTGGAGCCCCGCCAGCTCCGCCAGGAGGGGCAGCAGCTCCGCGAAGCGGCGCTGGGCCAGGTCGGCATTGGGGGAGCTGCCCGTGAATCCGAAGCTGACCCTGGGGGGGGCGATCTGGACCCTGACTTTGGGCAGCCGGAGGCCCATCAGGCGCTCCTCGGAGAGGGCGATCTCATGGCTCACGGGAACCCCCAGGGCCACCCGATCCAGGGCCTCGGAACCCGAATCCAGGGTGGCCTCGCGCAGCGAGTCGTGGGCTCGACCCAGGGCCTCGTTGGCCTTCCGCTCGGCTTCCCGCAGCCGCTCCAGGCGGGCAACCAGCTCCAGGGTGAGGATCTGGCGCTTCTGCTCCAGGAGTTCGAAGCCCTCCAGGGCGAAGGCCAGCTGCTTCCGCAGCTTGAGGAGATTCGACTTGGTGGGGGTGACCTTGAGCTGGGTCATGGTCGGTAGTGCCTTTCCAGCAGGGCATCGCTCACGCGGTGCAGCTCCTCCCGGGGGAGCATGGAGAGCACCTCCCAGCCCAGGTCCAGGGTGGTTTCCAGAGGGCGGTTCTCGCGTTCACCCTGCTTGAGGAAGCGGAACTCGAAGGCTTCGCCGAACTTCAGGTAGAGCCTGTCCAGCTCGCCCAGGTCGTCCTCCCCGATGACATCCGCCAGCCCTCGCACCCGCTTGACGTAGGCGTAGCAGGCGAAGAGCTGGCTGGCCAGGGCGGGGTGGTCCTCCCGGGTGTAGCCCTTGCCCACGCCGTCCTTCATGAGGCGAGAAAGGCTCGGCAGACCGGCGATGGGCGGGTAGATGCCCCGCTGGTAGAGCTCCCGGTCCAGCACGATCTGCCCCTCGGTGATGTAGCCCGTGAGGTCCGGCACGGGATGGCTGATGTCGTCGGCGGGCATGGTGAGGATGGCGGTCTGGGTGATGGAGCCCGGGCAGCCCTCGATGCGACCGGCGCGCTCATAGAGGCTCGCCAGATCCGAGTAGAGGTAGCCGGGGTAGCCCTTGCGGCCGGGGATTTCGCCCCGGGCGGTGCCCACCTCGCGGAGGCTCTCGCAGTAGTTGGTCATGTCCGTGAGCACCACCAGCACGTGCTGGCCGCAGTCGAAGGCCAGATGCTCCGCCAGGGTCAGGGCGGCTCTCGGGGTGAGCAGGCGCTCGACGCTGGGGGCGTCCGCCAGGGAGAGGAAGAGGCAGACCCGGGCCAGGGCTCCGGATTCCTCGAAATCCCGGATGAAGAACTGGGCGATATCATGCTTGACGCCCATGGCGGCGAAGACGATGGCGAAGTCCACCTCCTGCTCCAGGAGCCGCGCCTGGCGGACGATCTGGGCCGAGACCCGGTCGTGGGGCAGGCCGTTCCCGGAGAAGATCGGCAGCTTCTGGCCCCGGACCAGGGCGTTCATGCCGTCGATGGCCGAGATCCCGGTCTGGATGAACTCCCGGGGGTAGGCCCGGGCGAAGGGGTTGATGGGCAGCCCGTTCACGTCCCGGCGATCGGTGGCCAGGGGGGCGGCGCCTCCGTCCACAGGGCGCCCCAGGCCGTCGAAGACCCGCCCCAGCATCCTCCGGTCGACCCCCAGGCGGAAGCTCTCCCCCAGGAAGCGGGTCCGCAGGGTCTGGGTGGAGAGGCCCGAGCTGCCCTCCAGGACCTGCACCACGGCCTGATTCTCGGAGATGTCCAACACCCGCCCCATGCGCGGCTGGCCATCGGCGTCGAGGATTTCCACCGTCTCATCGAAGCCCACGTCCCGCACCCGATCGACGATGACCAGGGGGCCCTCGATGCGGGAGGCGCCGATGTACTGGAGACCGCGATCTCGCGCAGTCAGTTCGAAGCCGGTCATGGGAGTTCGCTCAGGAAAAGGCTTCCACCACCGAGGCGCCAAAGAAAAGCCGATTGGCCGCGGATGAATGGGATGGACGCGGATGGAAAGGATGTCATCCACACGAGCGGCGCTCGGGCCTGCCCCGCTCCGCGGGGGCGGGCGGCGGAGCCACCCGCGTTCCGGGAGGGCCGGATGGCTACGGCACGCTTGCGTGCCTCCGGCCATCCGGCCCTCCCGGAACCTGGCCCAAGCGCTAGTGCGAACGGCAGCCGTTTTCTATCCGCGTTTATCTGCGTCCATCCGCGGCTGATTCTTCTTTTGCTGTTCATGGTGGACCCCCCGCGCCAAGCCCATCCAGTTCTTCCCGCAGCCGCTGCTCCAGCTGGGCGAGCGCTTCCGGGCCCAGGTCCGACTTGGCGCGCAGGATCCGGGGGAGGCTGGGGAGGGCTTTCAGCGAGGCCAGGGGCACTCCCTTCTGGATCCGTTCCTCGCCCCGGCGGTGGAAGTCCAGGATGATCCGCAGCAGGGCCACCTGGCGCTCGGGCGAGCAGCTCATGTCCGCTTCGTCGTAGGCACTCTGGGTGAGGAAGCCGTCCTTGAGGAGTTCGGCGGTGAGGAGGATGAAGCGCTGGCTTTCGGGCAGGACATCCGGCCCCACCAGCTTGACGATCTGCTGAAGCCGCTCCTCCCGTTGAAGGAGGGTCAGGGCCTCGGTGCGCAGCTCGCCCCAGTCCGGCGCCAGCTTCTCCCAGCTGGGGCTCACGTCCTCCACGTAGTCGGAATAGGAATGGAGCCAGTGGATGGATGGGTAGTGCCGGGCGTTGGCCAAGTCCTCGTCCAGGGCCCAGAAGCAGCGGATGAAGCGCCGGGTGTGCTGGGTCACGGGCTCGGAGAAGTCGCCCCCCGGTGGACTCACGGCCCCCACGATGCTCACGGAGCCACGCTTTCCGCCCAGGGTGCTCACGGCGCCGCCCCGCTCATAGAACTGGGCCAGCCGCGTGGGCAGGGAGGCCGGGAAGCCCTCCTCGGCGGGCATCTCCTCCAGGCGCGCCGCCAGCTCCCGCAGGGCCTCGGCCCAGCGGCTCGTGGAATCCGCGAAGACCGCCACGTCCAGCCCCATGTCACGGTAATACTCGGCCAGGGTGATGCCTGTGTAGATGGAGACCTCCCGAGCCGCCACGGGCATATTGGAGGTGTTGGCGATGAGGATGGTGCGCTCCATGAGGGAGCGGCCGGAGCGGGGATCCTTGAGCTCCGGGAACTCCCGCAGCACTTCGGTCATCTCGTTGCCGCGCTCCCCGCATCCGATGAAGACGATGATGTCGGCGTCGGACCACTTGGCCAGCTGGTGCTGGATGACGGTCTTGCCCGTGCCGAAGCCCCCGGGGACCGCCGCGCAGCCGCCCTTGCCCAGGGGGAAGAAGGTGTCGATGACCCGCTGTCCCGTAAGCAGGGGTTCCGTGATCCGCAGCCGCTCCCGGATGGGCCTGGGGCTCCGCACGGGCCAGAACTGCAGCATCCCCAGCTCCCTGGGCCCCTGGGACGTCTCGATGACTGCAAGGGGATCCCTCATGGCATACTCGCCCGCCCCTACGACGCTCTTCACCCGGCCCGCCACGCCGGGGGGCACCAGGATGGGATGGCGCACCAGGGACGTCTCCATCACCTGGCCGATGGCCTGCCCTGGAAGGAGCTCCTGGCCGGGCTGTACCAGGGGCTCGAAGTCCCATCGGCGCTGGAGATCCAGGGGATCCACCTTCTCGCCCCGGCGGATCCAGGCACCGCTCTGGGCTTGGATGGCGGGAAGGGGGCGCTGGATCCCATCGAAGATGCTCCCGATGAGGCCGGGCCCCAGCCAGACCGAGAGGGGCTCCCCCGTGAGGATCACCGGGGCTCCGGGCTTGAGCATGGTGGTGTCCTCGTAGACCTGGAGGGTGGCGCTGTCCCCCAGGAGCTTCACCACCTCCCCCACCAGACCCAGTTCCCCCACCCGCACCACCTCGTACATCCGGGCCCCTGCCATGCCCGAGGCGTTCACCACGGGCCCGCAGATGCGGGTGACCTGGGGGGCCTTCATGGGGCCCCCAGGAAGCCGATGCCCCGGGCCACGGGGATCCGGAGCTGAGGCCAGAGGCGGCCCAGGCGTTCGGGGAGGCGGTTGTCCCAGACCTGACGGCCCTCCGCGTCCCGCAGGATCAAGCCGCCCCCGGTGATGGTGGCGTCCTCTGTGAGGTTAAGGCTCAGCCCGGGCCGCCGGATGCGGTCCAGGATCTCCTTGCCCAGATGCATGTCTTCAGGGGCCAGGCTCAGCGTGAATGCATCACCGCCCATGCCTTGGAGGGCCTCCGCCGCCAGGGTGGCCAGGGCCTTTCGGTAGTCGAATCGCCGGGCCGCCAGTTCCCGCAGAGCCTTTTCCCGTAAGGGTTCGAGCAGGGCTTCGATCCGGGCCGCCCGCACCCGGGCGATCTCGATGGGGGAACCCGCCAGGAGCCTCTCCCGCCTGCGGCTGGCCTCCCGGGTGGCGGTCTCCTGGCTGTCCTCCCGCAGGTTCTGCGCCTCGGCCTGGGCTGTGGCCAGGAGCGCCCCGCCTTCCCTCCGGGCCTCTTCGCAGATCTCGTCGGCCCGGCGACGCCCCTCCGTCAGGATCTCCTCGCAGAGTTTCCCGGAGGGGTCCGGTTCCGGAAGCCTGGTCATGGCATGCCCTCCAGGCTGGTGCCCACGGCGCTCTGCACGAGCCGACGCAGGCCCTCGTCCCCGGTCCGGGGGCCGGCGGGACCCGGGATCTCCACCAGAAGGGGGCGCTCGTGTTCCAGGCGGAAGGCCTCCAGCTGGGGGCCCAGGCTGGCGGCCACCTCCTCGGTGAGGATCAGGACTTCGCAATCGGGGTGGGCCAGGGCCCAGGCGAGGGCCTTGGCTCCCTCCTCGGGGCTGGAGACCAGCGGGCCCGGAACCCCCGCCAGGCGGAAGCCCCGGACCGTGTCCTCGTCGGCGATGCAGTAGAAGGGCACGGGGACCTCAGATCTTCTGGAGGATCATCATGGAGATGGCAAAGCCCAGCACCGCCAGCCCCTCGGCGAGGGCCACGAAAAGGAGGCTGCGGGTGAGGAGTTCGGGCTTTTCCGCCGCTGCCCCCATGGCCGCTGCGCCGATCCTCGCCACGGCATAGGCCGCCCCCAGGACGCAGACCGCCATGGTCAGGGCCGCCGTCAGGCCCAGACCGACGCTCCGGTAGGCCGAGGGCAGGTCCTGGGCTGCGGACCTGGTCTCCTCGGCCATGGCCGCCGTGGTCAGCAGGAAGAGCGGGGCCATGGAGATGCGTTTCATCCAAGTGCTCATGCTTCACCTTCTTTCATGGGCAGGCGGAAGGGCGCGAAGGGCCGTCCCGCCCCGGAGAAGAACTTGCCGAAGAACTCGTAGTATTCGAGGCGCAGGGCCTGGACCGAGGCGATGACCCCCTCCAGGAGGATGGCCGCCAGGTTGCCGAGAAGGAGGACCAGCCAGGAGAAGGAAGGGCCTACCGCGTCCGCCATCAGGAGGGTGGCCGCCAGCAGGGCCGCGTGGCTCATGGCATAGGCCGCCAGGCGCACAAAGCTGATGGTGTTGGCCAGGAAGACCAGGAGGGTCTCGAAGGCCTCCACCAGGGCATCCGTCAGGCCCCCGTGGCGGGCGTGCAGCACCCAGGCCAGGACGGGGATGAGCAGGAGGGTCGGGAGGGCCGAGGGGAGGGGGCCCCGCCAGAGGAGGAGCCCAAGGGCGCCCCAGTAGAAGAGG
Organism: Holophaga foetida DSM 6591; assembly: GCF_000242615.2. GTDB lineage: Bacteria > Acidobacteriota > Holophagae > Holophagales > Holophagaceae > Holophaga > Holophaga foetida. The sequence goes on along the minus strand of NZ_KI912268.1, from coordinate 1,781,950 downwards.
AGCCCCGCCAGCCCGAAGCGGCCCATGAGGGCCCCCGGCACGTCGCGGCGGCGGAAGTGGTTGAGGATGTTCAGTACCAGGCCGAGGCTGATCATGAGGACACCGAGGCCGATCGCCAGGCTCATCAGGTGGATCGGATCCCCCTCCAGTGGATCGTGCCAAAGGGCGAAAGGCTTGAATTGGGCGAGGCCGAAGCAGCTGCCGTAGACCGCGCCGGAGAGGGCGCTCGCCAGTCCACCCCCCAGGAGGAGAAGCCCCGCGTCCGGCCACTTCCGCCAGGCCAGCAGGCCAACCAGGGCAAGGACCAGCCCGTGTCCAACATCCCCGAACATCATCCCGAACATCAGGAGGTAACTGATGGCCACGAAGGGGGTGGGGGATAGCTCCAGGTACCTGGGGAGCCCGTAGTTGCCCACAAGCTTCTCGAAGGGGCGGAGCAGGGGGGAGGGGCGTAGGAGCACTGGAACCTGGGCTTCCTCCTCGGCTCCCGGGGGCCTGATCTCCAGGGCGCAGCAGGCTCCGGTGGCGGCCCTCAGGCGCTCCTCAAGGAGCGGCGCATCTGCGGCGGGAATCCAGCCCTGGAGGAGGAGGGTCGAAGCCGTGCGGGGGAAGTGCTCCCCGGCCTCCAGGAGGCCCTGTTCCAGCCGGATCCGCTCCTCCAGGCCCGCCAGGGGACCGGCGATCTCTTCCGAGAAGGCCTCGATTTCGGTTTCCAGGCGGGTCACCCCCGCTTCATCGGAATCGGCCGTCTGGCGGATTCCCTGGATGAAGTCATCCAGACCACCGGCTCCGCCCTGAGGAAGGGGGGCTTCCTGGAATCCCGCCTCCCGCAGGATGCGGTCCAGCCTGCTCCACTCACCCCTCGCGCAGAGCGCCACCAGGGGCAGCCTTCTCTCCTGTGCGGGCTGCGCCAGGAGAAGGGCCTGACCGCCCAGGTGCTCCTGGACTTCCTCCAGCCTTTCCTCCGGCAGGGTTCCCACCATGAGCTGCAGGAAGGAGCCCGTCCCGATCCGATCCAGGGGAATGCCCAGGCCGAGGTAACCCCCAAGGTGTCGGGCGAGATCCGATGCTTCCTTGTGGTGCCGCCGCAGTCCTTCCCGGCGATCAAGGAGCTCCTTGGCCCGTGCCTCCATCGCGCTCAGGCTCTCCTCCGGGTCCGTCATGGACAGCGGTGGGTGCGGGGGAACCCCCAGGGCGAGGCGAAGGCCTTCCGCACGCTCCAGAAGGCGGTCCCAGGGGGCCCTTGCCGGATCGGCAGGCGGAGGGTCCAAGGGGGCCGTATCAGGGCCGGGCCGCCCCCGGATCAGGTGGAGCAGGCCTAGTTCCCCCAGGGCCTGGAGGGCCGCCCGCTCATCCCGCTCCAGGAGCACGGCCCTGAGGCGCACCATGGGGACCGGGTTATGCACAGGCCACCTCCATGCGCGCGCGGAGCGCATCACTGGAAACGCCCAGGCGGATTCCTTCCGAAAGCGTGATGAGCCTGGCCACCTCCACCCGCCGGAGGGCCGCATAGCCCACCAGGGTGCTGAACTCCATGGAGCCCCGGCGGAAGGTTCGGTGGGCCAGCCGGAGGAAGCGGCTCCCGGCGAGGGCTTCCAGGAGAGCCGGATCGAGGCCTTGGGAGGGAAGGGCGTCCAGGGCCAGGTGGAGGGCCCGGGACGCCGCCCGGGGAAGATCGGGGGCCGAGAGCATGGTGCTGAAGATATCGCGGGTGATGCCCGTCCCATCGAGGTGCCAGGGCAGGAGGGCCTCCGCCTCCAGGCCATGGAAGAAACGGCCGCGGACCACCAGCATGAGGTGGAAGTGGTCCACTTCCTGGTGGATCAGGGGCCGGATCCCGGCCCGGTCACTCCCGTCGAGCCCGCGAAGGGCCGCGAAAAGTCCCTGGAGGTACTGCCGGTCCAGGGCGCACTCCAGTCGGAAGGGCCGAAGCGGGAGGCTCCTCATGCCTTCCGGGAGCAGCATCGCAAAGTCCTCCAGGTTGGTGGCCGGATGCTCCATGGGGCGCAGGAAGCGGTGCATAAGGACCTCCGGCTGGAGCCCGGCGGCCAGTCCCCGGAGCAGCAGCTTCTGGTCCTCCACCTGGAGGCGCCTGGCGATGGCTTCCAGCATCCGTGCCCGGGGAGGGCTGAGGCTTCGGGTCAGCTCCTCCATCTCCTCTAGCCACTCCTCCACGACCCGTCGCTGGAAGCCGGACACGTCCTGGATATGCCCTTCCGTGAGGACTGCGCCGGCTAGCTCCTCCAGGCTCCGGATGCGGCAGAGGGTGTCGAGCTGCTCCGCGTCGGCGATCCGGCTGTGTCGCCCGTGGATCCTGGCTGCCAGGTAGTCCAGATCCTCCGGCAACCCCGTCATGGCTGGCCCAGCGCGCACACGCAGCGGACGATGGCATCGACGGCCTGTCCGGCCAGGGTCTCGTCCAGCTGTAGCGATGTCTCGATTTCGGCCGAGGCTGCGCGGATCCGTTCCTCCCTCTCCCGGCGCGCTTCCTCCTCGGCCCTGCCCAGGATCGCCTCGGCCTCTCGGCGCGCCTCGGCGCGGCCTTCTTCGACCACTTCCCTCGCCCGCTGCCTGCACTGCGCCAGGAAGGCCTCGGCCTCTTTCTGGGCCTCCTCCAGGAGACGCGTCGCTTCGTCCTCCGCTGCCATCACCCGCTGGATCGTATCTCGCATGGCAATGGGTTCCCCCGGCTCAATATAGGTCGTTCAAGGATGCTGTGCCCTCCTTCGCTTGAAGCCTTTCTCGATCTCGACCGCGATGAAGATCACTGCCGACAGGCCCAGGGTCAGCAGCAGTTCGGGCAGCGTCAGGGGTTCCGTCTTGAAGATCCTGTTCAGCTCGGGGACATACACCGTGGCCATCTGCGCCGCGAACACGAAGAGCACCGCCCCCAGGAGATAGAGGTTGGAAAACAGGCCCATCCTGAAGAGGGAGAGCTTTTCCGAGCGGATGGCCATCACATGCCCCAGCTGGGTCAGGCAGATCACGGTGAAGACCATGGTCTGCCAGTGCGCATGCCCCGTTCGGATGGCCCAGGCCTGGGTGCCCAGGACCACAGCACCCATGAGCAGGCCGACCCAGACCGCGTGGATGCCAAGCCCGCCGCTGAAGATGGACTCCTGGGGAGCCCTGGGTCTGCGCCTCATCACATCGCCTTCAGCGGGTTCCATGGAGAGTGCCAGGGCGGGCAGGCTGTCGGTGACCAGGTTCACCCAAAGGATGTGGATGGGCAGGAGGGGGATGGGCAGTCCCAGGAAGGGGGCCAGGAAGAGGGTCCAGATCTCGCCGGAATTGGTGGTGAGAAGGTAGCGGATGAACTTGCGGATGTTGTCGTAGATCACCCGGCCCTCACGGATGGCTCGGATGATCGTGGCGAAGTTGTCGTCCAGCAGGATCAGGTCCGAGGCCTCCTTAGTCACATCGGTGCCTGTGATGCCCATGGCGATGCCGATATCCGCCTTCTTCAGGGCGGGGGCGTCATTCACCCCGTCCCCCGTCATGGCTGCGAAGTGTCCCCTCTGCTGGAGCGCTTTCACGATCCTGAGCTTCTGTTCCGGAGCGACCCTGGCGTAGACCCGGAGCCTTTCAACCTTCTGAAGAAGGGCCTCGTCTGAGAGGTTCGCCAGCATGGCGCCCGTCATCACGGCTTCGCCGCCCTCCTTCAGGATCCCCAGCCTCAGGGCGATGGCCCTGGCGGTCAGCGGGTGATCTCCTGTGATCATGACGGGGACGATTCCCGCGCCGATGGCCTCGGCCACCGCGGCCTTCACTTCTTCCCTGGGAGGATCCACCATGGCCACCAATCCGGCGATGGTGAGCCCCGTCTCCACGGTCTCCGCCGAAACCGCCTCGGGGAGCTGATCCCATTCCCTGTAAGCCAGGCAGAGGACGCGCATCCCCTGGGATGCCATCCGCTCGTTCGCCCGGTTCAACTCGTCGGTGCCGGACTTCGAGGTGCTGCCCGCGTTGGCCAGGATCGAGTCGATGGCGCCCTTGGTGAAGGAAATGACCTTGCCCTCGGGAGTGCTGTGGAAGGTGGTCATGCACTTCCTGGCGGAATCGAAAGGGATTTCCGCCACGCGCGGGTAGGTCTGCCTGAGTTCCCGCTTGTCGAAACCGCCCTTCAGGGCCGCGAGGCAGAGGGCGTTCTCCGTGGGCTCACCCAGGATGTCCCCTTCCGGGGAGAGCCTGGAATCGTTCGAAATCGCCATGGCGAGGAGGAGCTTTTCGTTGGCTGATGCCGGTTCTGACCATCCTCCGTCACTGTAGCAGTGCTCCACCGTCATCCTGTTCAGCGTCAGGGTGCCGGTCTTGTCGGAGCAGATGTAGGTGACCGATCCGAGGGTTTCGACTGCCGGGAGCTTCCGGATGAGGGCCTTGCTCTTCACCATCCTGCTGGCGCCCAGGGAGAGGGATATGGTGATGACCGCAGGCAGAGCCTCGGGAATGGCGGCCACCGCCAGGGATACCGCCGTCAGGAACATCAGGAGGGGCTGCTCGCCGCGCAGGAGCCCGAATGCGAAGATCACGGCGCATATCACCAGCACCGCGATGGCCAGCTTCTTCCCGAAGGAGGCCAGCCGCTTCTGGAGAGGGGTCTTCTCCTCTTTCTCCTCCTGGAGCATCGTGGCGATCTTCCCCAGTTCGGTGTGCATGCCTGTCCCGGTCACGATGCCCTTGGCCCGGCCATAGGTGACGGTGGTGCCCTTGAATGCCATGTTCCTCAGGTCGCCGAGGGTGAGGCCGGGCTCCGTGAGAGGTGCCGTCTCCTTGTCCACGGGGACCGATTCGCCCGTCAGAGCGGCCTCTTCGACCTTCAGCAGGGCCGCCTCGATGATCCTCATGTCGGCTGGAACCACTGCACCGGCTTCGAGAAGGACCAGGTCGCCAGGGACCAGGGTACATGCCGGGATGGCTCGCGCCGAGCCCTCCCGGACGACGGAGGCGCTGGGGGCCGCCATCTGCTTCAGCGCCTCCATGGCCTTCTCGGCCCGGTATTCCTGGATGAATCCCACAATGGCGTTCAGAAGGACGATGACGATGATGGCGATGGCGTCTATGGCCTCGCCGAGAAAGCCCGCGATGATGGCCGCGGCGATGAGCACAAGGATCATGAAGTCCGTGAACTGAAGAAGGAACATCATGAAAGGGTGCTGCTTCTTTCCTGTGCTCAGTTCGTTCGGGCCCCAGGTTAACAGCCGCTTCTGGGCCTCCGTCGCAGAAAGCCCCGCCGCCGAACTCTGCAGTGCTTCGATGACCTGCTCTGTCCTGAGTGAATGCCAGTCCATGGGGCCCTGCCTTCCGGGGATAGGAGGAGCTTGCTGGTTCGCTACGAGAAGACAGGGTAGCGGGCTTTCTAGGTCTCCTGCATCTTGCCGCAGCCGTGATTTGTTGGCGACAGGTTGGAATGATTCACGGATGATCTCTGATCACCTCCATGGCGACTTCCAGGAAGCGTTGGAGGACGGGGGAGGGATTGTCCGGGCGCCACACAAGGTGGACTTTGAGCCGGAGATCGATGTCCTCGATCGGGATCTGGACAATGCCTTTCAGGATGGTATTGGGCGGGACCGCGATCCCAAGTGCGCAGCCGAATCCTGCAGATACCAGGCTTGCCGTGGTGGCGAAGCTGCTGGCCTCCTGCACCACCCTCGGCCTCCAGGTCCGGCCTTCAAAGGCTTTCCGGAAGATCGTCCAGTACGAGGTGCTCGCTTCAGCCTCGGGCCAGATGAAATCCAGACCTTCCAGGTCCTCCAGTTTCAGGGACGGGCGGTCTGCAAGGGGGTGCTGCGCGGGAAGCATGGCGAGGATGGGGATATCCAGGATGGGCAGTGCCGAAACCTCCATGTCCTGGGTGGGGTGGTGGTCGACGATCCCCACGTCGATGCTCCCATTGCGCAGGGCTTCGTTCTGGGCTTGATAGTGCATCCCCACCAGCTTGAGGTGCAGGCCTGGGTGGCGGGTTCGCAGCTCCTGGAGAAGTTTGGGGAGAGGCTCGACGAGGGAGAGGGTCTCCAAGGTGGCCAAGCGGAGGGATCCCACTTCTCCCCGCTGGATCTGCCGTGCGGCATCGCTCGCAGTCGCGAGGCGCTCCAGCATTTGACGCACTTCTGCCAAGTAGTAGCGCCCCGCTGGTGTGAGGCGGATGCCCCGCCCCTTGGGCACGAACAGGGTGAGCCCCAGTTCCGCCTCCAGATCCTTCATCCGCTGGGAGAGGGCAGGCTGGGCAATGCGCAGCTGGCGGGCTGCCTGCGTGTAGTTCTCCGTCTCTGCAACGGCCACGAAATACCGTAGGTGCCGGAGCTCCATGCTTCCTCCTGGGGCAAACCATATCAAAATGATATAGGTTTGCCAATAAAACGGTGTTGGACGTTCTAGTTTGGTCTTCCCATGATCTTGGGTGATCCGAGGGGGCTCATCAGCACCTCTGCGGGGTCCCGAGAGCCGTTGGCCAATCTGGGGCTCAGTAGCTGTTGTCGCCACCAGGGGGGATGTAGGTACAGGTTTTCCACAATAGATGAGGTGCGAGCATGAATTCGAACGTGATTTCCCTCGAAGACGTCTTGAAACGCCGCGGTATCCCTTTGGCCGATGTCGTCGATGCGCAGGAATACAAGATCCCCGAAGCCAAGGAAAGCACCCAGCGGCTCATGGAGGTTTACTACAACCTGAAGGCCACGGCCGACATGGAGGTCCCGTACTGGTACAACAGGACATGGTGGGAGAACGAAGGGGATGTGACGATCGTCCGTCGCGCCAAGGCCATGGCCGCCTGTCTCTCGCACATCACGCCGACCATCCTGCCCTACGAAAAGCTCGTCATGAACAAGACGAAGAATGTCCGCGGGGCCTTTCCGTTCCCCTGGGTCTGCGCGAGCTTTTTCAACGCCCAGGCCGAAGCGCTGATGAACGAGGTGGACGCCCCCGCCGAAAGCGAAGCGGATTCGGTCAGCGTGGTCGGCAACGGCGGCGGGAATGTGACCCAGAGCTACGGCAGCGTCATCTCCATTGCGAAGAAGTTCGGCATGCGGAAGGAGGAGATCCCGGTCCTGGTGAAGACCTCCAGGCCCTGGGATGGCTGTTCCATCGAGGACCTGAGCGCGAAGTATGCCGCACTTACGCCTGGCTTCGACCAGGAGCAGCGGATCATGGACGCCGTCATCTGCATGTTCGATTCCTGGGCCATCCCCCAGGGGCGCGAGGTCATCAACTACTACATGCCCCTCGAATACGGCTTCGACCGGATCATCGAACTGTGCGAGGAGAAGATCGCTGAGGTCATGGGCGAGGCCGGTGATGACGGCATCCTCGGCATGAGCCGCGGCTACTATTACGTCGCCATGAAAGAGATCACCCAGGGCCTCTCCGCGTGGTGTGAGAACTACGCCAAGCAGGCGGGATACCTGGCCTCCATCGAGACGGACGCCGCCCTCCGGGCCAACTACCAGAAGATCGCCGAAGTCATGGCGAACGTCGCCCACAAGAAGCCCGCCAGTTTCTGGGAGGCCATCCAGATGACGCTGTGCTGCCACCTGGGTGTCGTCAACGAGGATCCGCAGTCGGGCCTCTCCATCGGCAGGCTCGGCCAGATCCTCCAGCCATACTACGAGAAGGACATCGCCGACGGCGTCATGGACGACGAGCAGATCATCGAGCTGCTGGAGCTATACCGGATCAAGATCTCCTGCATCGAGTGCTTCGCCTCGGCCGGTGTCTCCGGCGGCGTCCTTTCCGGCAACACCTTCAACAACCTGTCCCTGGGCGGCCAGAGCTACGACGGCCTTACCGCCGTCACCCCGCTGGAATACCTGATCGTCGAGGCGGGGATGCGTAACAAGACGCCTCAGCCAACCCTGAGCGTCCTGTACGACGAGAAGACGCCGGAAGACTTCCTGATGAAGGCCGCGTCCTGCACCAAGCTGGGCCTCGGCTATCCCGCCTGGATGAACAACCAGACCGGCATGAACTTCATGCTCCGCCATTACGGCCCCGAAGGCATGGACCTGCACGACGCTCGGGCCTGGTGCCTCGGCGGCTGCCTGGAATCCGCCCCCGGCTGCTTCCTGCCGCTTCACTACAACGGCAAGGTGACGATGATCCCCGGCGGCGCGTCCCCCACCTGCGGCACGGGCGTCCACTTCATCGGCCTGCCCAAGGTCCTGGAACTGGTGCTCACGAACGGCCAGGACAAGCGAACGGGCAAGCAGGTCTATCCGGCCCACAACCGGACCTTTGCCTCCTACGAGGAGATGGTCGACCAGTGGGAGAAATACGTCGAGCTCACCACCGATGTCGTCAACAAGGTCAACAACGTCCAGATGGATATCTGGCGCACGAAGAACCCGCCGATCGTCAATTCCCTGCTGAAGCCGGACTGCTTCGCCAAGGGCCGGGACATCGGCATGATGGGTTCGCGCTACAACGCGACCATCAACTTCGAGTCCTGCGGCACGATCACTTACATCAACTCCCTGGCGTCCATCAAGAAGAACGTCTACGACGAGAAGACCTTCTCCCTTGAAGAGATGGCGGATGCCCTGGTCCATAACTTCGGCTTCGAGACGGCCTACCAGACTGGCGTCTTCTCGCCGGATGTGCGCACCGGCACGCCTGACAGCCCGAAGTTTGAGAAAATCTTCGCCGCCTGCGTCAACGCCCCCAAGTACGGCAACGCCGACGCCTATGTCGACAGCATCCTGAAGGACTACCACTACTACCTGTATGAGATGCTGCCGAACTACAAGTCCTACTATGGCAAGCCCCTCTACCTGTGCCAGATCTCCGTCTCGACCCACGGTCCCCAGGGTTTCGTGACCCTGGCGACGGCCGATGGGCGACTGGCGGGCACCACCTATTCGGACGGTTCCCTCTCCGCGGCGGCCGGTAGCGACAAGAACGGCATCTACGCGATCTTCGAATCCGCGACCGTCTACGACCACTCGATGCACCAGAATGCGCAGATGAACCTCAAGCTGCACCCGACGGCGATCCGGGGCCTCAACGGCACGCGGAAGCTGCTGGACATCGTCCGGGCCTACATGCGGAAGGGCGGCTTCCACGTTCAGTTCAACATCGTCGATTCGAACGAGTTGCGGCAGGCCCAGGCGAAGCCGGAAGCATACCGGGACCTGATGGTCCGTGTGGCGGGCTTCACCCAGTACTGGTGCGAGATCGGCAAGCCCATCCAGGACGAAGTCATCTACCGGACCGAATACGACGCCTGATGAGCTTCCTCTTATCCGATTTCTCTGGAGATTTTTGGTATGAAGCATTTTGATTGCAAGAAGTACATCAACCTGGATTGCGAAAAGGGCATCTGCGCGCTGTGCAAGGCGGTGGTCCAGATCGATGGCGAAGGCAGTGAAGCCTGCAAGGGCTTCACGCCCGCCGAAAAGTGCGGCATCTGCGTTCACTTCGTCGAGCCCGACAAATATGGCATCGGCACCTGCCGCGGCCTCGGGAAGGCGGACTGGGCCTATGCCTCCATGAACGCCTGTACCTGCTCCGGGTATCGGGCTGAGTGAGCTGAGATGGCTGTGAAAGGGCATCTTTTCGACATACAGAGCTTCTCAGTCCATGATGGGCCGGGCTGCAGGACGAGCGTTTTCCTGACGGGCTGTCCGCTCCAGTGCGCCTGGTGCGCCAATCCGGAAAGCTGGGTCGTCAGCAAGCACTTGATGTATGCGGAAAATTTGTGCAAGTGGGATAAGGGCTGCCGGGCATGCAGGGATGCGTGCCCGAGCGGCTCGATCCGCTTCGATGGCGACGGCAGGCATCGCCTCACGCGGGAGACCTGCCTAGACTGCAGGACCTTCGACTGTGTTGCCAGCTGTCCGAACAGCGTCCTCAAACAGTGCGTCAAGGATTACACCGTCGATGAACTCGTCAGCATCCTGCGGCGCGACTTCAACAACTGGGGGCCCGATGGAGGCGTCACCTTCACCGGGGGCGATCCCCTCGTGCAGCACGGCTTCCTGCTGGAGGTGCTTGAACGGTGTCGTGTGTTGCAGATCCACACCGCCATCGAGACGAGCGCATGCGTGAGCCGCGACATCTTTCTCGGGGTAATGCCTTATGTCGACTTCGCGTTCATTGATGTCAAGCACATGGACAGGGATCGCCACCGGGAAGGGACAGGCGTCGCGAACGATCTGATCCTGTCGAACATCGCGGCGCTCAGGGCCTCCGACTGGGGGGGGCGCCTTGTCCTGCGTCAGCCGACCATCGGTGGCTTCAATGACGACGAAGCCAATGCGCTGCAGGTCATCGATTTCATGAACACCCACGGGCTGTACGAGATCAACCTCCTCACGTTCCACCCCCTCGGGGAGACGAAGTGGAACCAGCTGGGGAAGGACTATGCCTATACCTCCGGTCGCGGGAACGTGGCCCCTGGGGCCCTGGAGCGTCTCCAGCAGCTGTATCTCAAGCACAACATCGCTTGCTACATCGGAGAGAACACTCCCTTCTGATCACGGCAGATGATGGGCGCTCGGGTGTCACTCAGCGGTGCTCCAGAATCATTCGGACCTCTGAGACCAAGGTGTCCGGCGAGTTGTTGCTCGCCCATGATTCCAGTTCTTGCCCTGGCTGACCCTGAAGGGGTTCTAACCACGGGAATCATGTTGGGAATCACGGGTCATACTGAGTAGGCACAAATCGCTGTGATGAGGGACGCCGTGAGCACCGGGCCACTTTTCAAAAGGTGGCCCAAACTGCGTCTGGGTTCACGTTCTCTGACGTCCCGTCACGTCCCGACATGTGCAGTATCGCCCTATGCACCAGGGTGTCGGTTCAGGAGAGTCGGCTGATCACCTGGCTGGTGGTTTCCCAGGACATCCATCGGACTGCCTCGGTGTCCCCATCGGATGATGGGATGCAAGGCTCCTTCTGATCGGTGGGCCAACCCGGATTAATCAGGGCGCAGTCGTTCACGGGCGGGCAGACAAAGTGAGGTGCGGCGATTGAGTGCGTATTCGCCGCGTGCTTTGCGGTCAATATCTTGCGTATGAAGCGAATGGGACATACAATCTCCGCATGATGAGCGGCGATTATCACTACATCTGGCAGGATCCGGATTGGCCGGTTTGGCGCTACGACTTGGGAACCCTGGCGGGCCTCCTGGCCGATGTCAGCCGGGCCCAGGGCATGCTGTTGGGCCGCATGGTGGACATCGGGGTGGAGTTGCGGGGACAGGCGTGCCTGGCGGCCCTGACGGAGGATGTGCTTCGAACGAGTGAGATCGAGGGGGAGGTGCTCAACGTTGCCTCAGTGCGCTCCTCTATCGCTCGGCGATTGGGGGTGGAAATCGGTGCTCTGGCCCCGGTGGATCGCCATACAGAGGGTGTCGTCGAGATGGTGTTGGATGCAACCGCCCGATGCCAGGAGCCCGTGAGTCGGGAACGGTTGCTGGGTTGGCACGCGGCCCTTTTCCCCACGGGCTATTCTGGCCTCGCCCGGGTCAGGGTCGGGGCTTGGCGGGATGATGCCGGCGGTCCAATGCAGGTGGTTTCTGGTGCGATGGGGCGTCAGCGGGTCCACTTCGAGGCGCCTCCGGCCCATGGACTGGAGGCGGAGATGGCACGCTTTCTGGCGTGGATGGAGACCCCTTCCGGTGATGCTCCCCTGCTCAAGGCCGGGCTTGCCCATCTCTGGTTCGTGACCCTGCATCCCTTTGAAGATGGGAACGGGCGTATCGCCCGGGCCGTGGGAGACCTTCTATTGGCGCGGGCTGACGGCAGTCCGCAGCGATTCTACAGCCTGTCCGCTCAGATCCAGCGGGAGCGCAAGACCTATTACGAGATCCTGGAACGGACCCAGCGTGGGCCGCTGGATGTCACCGAATGGCTGGCCTGGTTCCTTGGGGCCCTCCAGCGGGCGGTGGATCTTGCTCAGGGCACTCTCGACCAGGTTCTGGCCAAAGCACGCTTCTGGACTCGCTGGTCCGGTGTGGCCATGAATGTCCGGCAGGTCGCCATGCTCAACCGGCTACTGGATGGGTTCGAAGGCAAGCTGACTTCCAGCAAGTGGGCGAGCCTTGCCAAATGCTCCTCCGACACTGCCCTTCGGGATATCAGTGAATTGCTGGCCCATGGTGTGCTCAAGCGATCGGGGGCGGGAGGGCGGAGCACCAGTTACGATCTGATGGACTGAACTCCTCTGAACCGGTGCTCCAAACTGCGTCTGGGTTCACGTTCTCTGACGTCCCGCCACGTCCCGGCATGTGCAGTCTCGCCCTATGCACCAGGGTGTCGGTTCAGGAGAGCGGCCTGGCTGGGATGCCGAAAACCTGCGCGCCATGTGCGCTACGCCGAGCGAAGGGGGCGCCTGCCCCCTGACGTCCCGTCCCATCCTGGCACCCGCGGGCCGTGTCCCGCTGGAGACCCCATGGCGAAGCTCAACAACGACAGCAAGCAACCCAACCTACCCGTGAACACCCACCTGCTATCGGTCCGTGAACTTCCACAAGCTCCTGGCCATCTCACGGTTCCCTCTGTGGGCGGACCAGCGCCAAGCCTGGGCCAAAGCCGTGGATTCCCCCGGCAGCAACACCGAGAGCAATCCGGGCGGGAAGGGGCCCAGCGACAACATGCGGTAGGTAAATCTCGCCCGGATCGAGGCTGGCTGAGGGCATGAGTCCCGAAGCTGCCCGCCAACGGCTGTTTGGGGATGAGCCAACCGCCCGGCGCAGGCTCACGGAGTTGGGCAAGGCGCTTCGTCGGAGTGGTCTGTTGCTCTCGGCAACCTGGACCCTGTCCCCCAGCGGGGAGATCCGTTCACAGGTTCTGCGGGGGGAAATGGTCGGGGGTTCCCCCGCCAATGGAGAGCGGAAGCAATGACCGTACCCGTAATCTGTCCCGCTGTCGCCGTTGCGCTGGCTTTGGATGGTTTGCCTGAGGGAATCTGGACCGCACAGGGGCTGCCATGAGTGACTCGACCATCCACTGCTCCTTTTTCAGAAATGCCACCGACAACCATGCCCGCTCCTGGGAAGGAACTTGGCCTCAGCTTGTGGAGATCCTGAATCGGACCTTCCCCCCTGCGGGCGGGGCTGTCGGTAACGAGGCCAAGAAGTCTCTCCCAGCCATCTCGGGTACCAGGTTCCATGGCACCCGCGCCCGTGCCAACGCCCTGGAGCTGGGGTTGCTGCTCTTCGACGTGGACAACAGCTTGGAGGTGCCGACTGGGGAATTCTGGCCAGACCCAATAAGCGGCGAGCCTAGCAAGCGCCCGAAGCTGCGTAAGGATCGCATTCCCGAGCCAGTGACCTTTGATGAGATTCAGGAGGCCCTCCTCGCCGCCGGGGTTGCTTCGTGCACCTGGTCCACCTGGAGCGCCAAGCCCGATTGGCCCAAGTTCCGGGTAGTGATCCCGCTGGCCCATCCTGTCCCGGCCACTGGCTGGAGCCAAGCTACCGAACGGGCTATCACTTCCCTTGGCTTCGATACGATCCGGCGGGGGGTTGACCTTCCTGTGCTCCGTGACGTGGCTCGGCTCAACTTTCTGCCAGGAGTCCCTGACTCGTCCACGATCGTTCGAGGGCAGACCCGTGGTGTTCACCTAGCCATACCCATAAAGGACTTGCCACGGAGCGTTCCCGCCCTTCCTGAGGCTGCCTGGCAAATGGGGATCAAGGCCACCAGGAAGGCCCGCCTAGGGGCCGGTGAACACTGGTGGCATCGCTACCAGGTGGGAGGCCGTCCAGTGGACTTCAAGGCCCTGGACCTAGCCGCTCTCCTAGACATCCGGGGTTACGGGGTGGGCTTGCCTCAGCCCCACGCTACGGGGATGAAGTGGCGGTGTCACTGCCCCTGGGCCATCGAACACTCTGGTGGGATCGATGATGATTGCGCCGTGGTCATCCAGACACCTGGGCAGTGGCCCTCTTTCAGGTGCGCTCACTCCAGCCATGCTCATCTTGGTCTCCAAGATGTGATCGAGCTTCTTTGGGGCCGCCCATGAGTAACGAAGGCGTCATTCAGGTTCCGGAACGGGGTACATCTACGGATTGCCAACAGGAAGGACAGAATATACCCCGTCGCCTGGAGCCGCTTCCCTGGTACCGCTGGTATCCGTTGCGGTGGGCGGCCGACAGGCGGGTGCAGAAACTATCGTGGGAGTGCCAAGGATTTCTCAGGGCATTGATGGACACATGTTGGACTGAGGGAAAAGTCCCTGCTGCTCCAAAGGATCTTGCGGATCATTTAGCCGAAGATGTTGGGGTCGTGGAAAGGCTTCTTCCGGCGATACTGCCCTGGTTCTACCGTCACGACGAATGGCTCTATTGCCAGCTGATTGAGGACGTACGGACTGACTTGGATTCCATCCGCCTCAAACGCTCGGAGGCTGGTAAGAAATCCGCGAGCTCAAGACGACAGAAAGGAACACATGTTCAACAAAGCTGAACAATGCTCCGTTTTGTTGAACGAGAAGAGAAATAGTAGAGGAGCAAAGAGAATAGATCATCCCCGTATAAGGAAAGCAGGTGCACCTCCTGACGGATTGAGGTCTCTTCTTTTCGCTCTTTTCGCCATCAAGAGGTGTGCCGTTTCTGGTGCTACACTCCCGGCTTGTATATGAACTCCGGGGTAGATTGGTCTGAGTCTGGGTATTACTAAGTGGGAAGCGCGTAACACCTATCTTCGACTCTCGACTGCCTCATTCTTGGTGTGCTGGGAGGCCAGCCAGGGCCATACCCAGTCCGGAACCTGGTACCAGGGATTCCTCTTCCTCCAGGCCTGCCAGCGTCGATGGGAAGCAGCTCTGCAGGTCGGGCATCGGCTCTGTCCGGCTGTCAGGTCCTCATCGCTTAGGACCAGCCCGCACTCCAGGCAGGAGCCCAGCTTTCGGAGGGCGCTCCTGCGCCGGGCTTGACGCGCCCCTGCGAGGTCTGCGCAGCGTCTGCACTGCTTGCGCCCAGGTTGAGCGGAACGCTTACAGGATGGCTTGCTGCATCTGGGATGGAGAGTCGGATTGGGTCGAAACACATCGGCACCTCTCCCCAAGGCTCGCCCCTGCATTGGGCCCCCAATCCCTTTACAAGGGGAGGGCAGGAAGCCCTACTCCACCCAGGCCGCCTCTTCCCGCAGGCTCTCCCAGAGCCCGGCATGGTTCACCAGGATCTCCTTCAGCCCCGCTTGGATCAGCTTCGAGTTCAGGGCCTGGGTGCTCATCAGGGTGTGGGCATCCAGGGACTCGATGATGGCGTTCACCAGCTCCTTGGTCAGGTCCGGGGAGTTGGCGAACTGCTCCTTGGTATTGTTGGCGGCCTGCTGGCGCAGGGTATCCGACTCCATGAGCTTGCCCTTGATGACGTTGTTCACGTAGACCAGCTTGTCCTGCTCGGTCAGCTCGCCCTGGAAGAGGTCGTTCACCTTCTCGATGATCGCTGAGAGGTAGGCTTTCTCCTTTTCCTGGACGCTCCCGCTGCCTGCCCCGGTGATGGGGTTCAGCTTGGGAGCTTCCCCCTCGTTCAGGGCCATGGCCTGCTTGCCCTTGTCTTTTAGATGGTGGTGGGTCAGCTTCACCTTGGAGAGGTCGATCTCCTCCCGTTCCCGCCCGAACTCCAGCAGGGGGAGCAGGCGCTTGAAGAAGATGGCCCGCTTCTCGATGGCGGTGTTTCCGTAGTCGAAGATCTGCGAGAGGAAGGTGTAGAGCCGGACATAGGTCCCCATGTCGGTCCTGAAGAGCAGCAGGGCATTCAGCTCGTTCTGGGCTGCTTCCTCCTCCTTGGCGTCGTGCTTGGCCTTGGCGGTCTTCAGGGCTTCCATGGCGGCCTTGTACTGCTTCATCAGACGGTCCCGCACCGGCTCCAGAGCCGCCACCAGATCCCCCTGCTTGGCCTTGGGGTCCAGCTCGACCTTCACCACCCGGTCCACCTCGAAGTCATCGTAGTAGCCAGCGGCATCCAGCTTGGCCCGGAGGTTGAGCACCAGATAGGGGTCCGTGGCCTCCGAAAGCTCGGCGGTGGCGTAGTAGGTCTTGAAGGCCTCCAGCACCTCCTTGTGGTCGTTGGCGAAGTCCAGCACGTAGGTGGTGTCCTTCCCCGGGTGGGCCCGGTTCAGGCGTGAAAGCGTCTGCACCGCCTGGATGCCCGCCAAGCGTTTATCCACATACATCCCGCAGAGCAGGGGCTGGTCGAAGCCCGTCTGGAACTTGTTCGCCACCAGGAGGAGCTTGTAGTCCTCGCCCTTGAAGGCTTCCCGGATGTCCCGCCCTTTGATGTTGGGATTGAGGGCGGGGCCGTTCTCCGTGAACTCGTCCGGACCCGAGGCCGCATCCTTCACGCCCCCGGAGAAGGCCACCAGGGTTCCGATCTTGTAGCCCGCACCCTGGATGTAGTGATCGATGGCCAGCTTCCAGCGAACCGCTTCCACTCGGCTGCCCACCACCACCATGGCTTTGGCCTTCCCCTCCAGCAGGGGGGCCACATGCTCCCGGAAGTGCTCCACCACGATCTGCACCTTCTGGGAGATGTTGTAGGGGTGCAGCTTCACCCAGCCCATGACCTTCTTCAGGGCCGCGCTGCGCTCCACCGAGATCTCGTCGTACTCCCGATTCTCATGGGCCAGCTTGAAGGCCAGGCTGTAGGTGGTGTAGTTCTGCAGCACATCCAGGATGAAGCCCTCTTCGATGGCCTGGCGCATGGAGTAGACATGGAAGGGGGCCGGGAGATTCCCTTCCCCAGCGGGCTGGTCCGGGTCGGGCCGCCTGCCGAAGAGCTCCAGGGTCTTGGTCTTCGGGGTGGCGGTGAACGCCACGAAGGTGATGCCCGAGGCAGCGGCCTTGGTCGCCATCTGGGCCGCCAGCAGGTCTTCGGTGTCCACCTCGCCGCCATCATTGAGATCGGCCAGCTCTTCGGCGCTCAGTACGGCCTTCAGCTTGGCGGCGGCCTCGCCGCTCTGGGAGCTGTGGGCCTCGTCCGCGATCACCGCGAAGCGCTTCCCCTGGGTGGCCGCCAGCTGCTGCACCGCCTCCAGGGCGAAGGGGAAGGTCTGGATGGTGCAGACCACGATCTTCTTGTCCCCGGAGAGGGCTTCCGCCAGCTTGCTGCTCTTGCTGCCTTCCTTGTTCGTGATGGTGGCCACCACGCCGGTGGTGCGCTGGAAGTCGAAGAGGGCCTCCTGGAGTTGGGTGTCGATCACGGTGCGGTCCGAGACCACCAACACGGAATCGAAGAGCTTCTGGTGCTGGGCGTCGTGCAGCTCCGCCAGGAAGTGGGCGGTCCAGGCGATGGAATTGGTCTTCCCCGATCCGGCGGAGTGCTGGATCAGGTACTTCCCGCCCGCGCCCTCGGCCAGCACCGCCGCCTGGAGCTTCCGGGTCACGTCCAGCTGGTGGTAGCGCGGGAAGATGATCCGGGCGATCTGCTTCTTCTTGTCCCGCTGGGCGATGAGGTAGCGCCCCAGCAGCTCCAGCCAGCTCTCCCGCTCCCAGACCTGCTCCCAGAGATAGGCCGTGGGGTGCCCGCTGGGGTTGGGCGGGTTGCCTTGGGCCCCGTCGTTCCCCTGGTTGAAGGGGAGGAAGCGGGTCTCGGGCCCTTCCAGGCGGGTGCTCATGGCCACCTCGCTGTTGCTCACGGCGAAGTGAACGAGGGCACCGTTGGGGAAGCTCAGCAGGGGCTCGGGCTGCCCCTTGGTCTTGGGGTTGCGGTCGAAGCGGTACTGGTCGATGGCATCCCCGATGCTCTGGGTGAAGTCGGTCTTCAGCTCCACCGTGGCCATGGGGAGACCGTTGAGGAAGAGCACCAGATCGATGCTGTTCTCGTTGTGCAAGCTGTAGTGGACCTGCCGCACCACCCTTAGCCGATTGGCCCCGTAGCGGGCCAGGATGTCCGGGTTGATGGCCAGGGCGGGCTTGAACTCCGCCAGCTTGAGGGGCTGCTTCAGGCCCAGGATCTCGATCCCGTGGCGCAGCACATCCAGGGTGCCCCGCTGGTCGATCTGATCCCGCAGACGCTTCAACAGGGTCTCTGAGGCCTTGGTGCCGTGGTTCTTGGCTAGGCTCTCCCAGGCCTGGGGCTGGCTGGCCTGTATCCAGGCCACCAGATCGGCGGGGAAGAGGGCCAGGGCGCGGTCGTAGTGGGCGGCATCCCCCTGGGCGTAGAGCCAGCCGTTGGCCGCGAGGTACTCGCAGATCTCGTTCTCGAAGCTGATCTCTTTGTGCAGAGGGGCTGGGGTCATGGCTTGGGCTTCCGGTGAAGAACTTCCTCGGGGAGATGGTCGTCAATAGATGCTTGCTCACCCGGATTCAGGTTGGGTACAGCTTGGATAGCAGGGGGGTGGGTTATCTGTCTATAAGTATAGGTAGTGCAGCAATAGTATTTGGGGTCATCCGAATGGGGGTTGGGTACCCTTGGATAACCCACCGGGCAGGGCTCTGCTCTATCCATCCTGATTCAGGACCCAGACACCCCCCTCTCCCGGTCTCGATCAATTCGTCGATCTCGACGAATTGATCGTCCACCCGCTGGCCGCTGTTGAAACAGGCCGTGCGGGCCTTTTCGACCACCGCCTCGAAGTTGCGGTAGTCCGTGTAGGAGAGCACCCGCCCGAAGTCCCGGCTGGACCAGAACTCGTTGCCCGCCGGGTTGGTGCGGCGGATCAGCTCGAAGGGAGTGGTGGCCGGGGTCATGCGAACTCCCAAAAAGCCATGCGGGAAAAGGCTTTGATCATATCGGTGAGCTCACCGATATGATCGCCCGGGGCCGGTGGCGTGGACCCTATCGTCGATACCAACGAAATGGTCTGAGCCGGGATGGGGGCAGCATTCCGTTTATCCCCATTTAAGCCAGGCTGAAGGGGATGAACGGGATTGAAGCAGAGATGGGATGGCTTGTGCGCTTGGATCCCCGTTGATCCCCGTGCATCCCCGGCAAAAAAGCGCTTGGCCGGGGATGGACGGGGATGGGGTGAAAAGAAAAAAGAATGAAGGAGCCGCGGATGGACGCGAATAAACGCGGATGAAGGACGGTGGGTGTTCACCGGGGCACTGGGGCCAGGTTCCGGGAGGGTGGGATGGCCGAAGGCACGCGAGCGTGCCGCAGCCATCCCGCCCTCCCGGAACGCGGTCGGCTTTGCCGCCCGCCCCCGCGAAGCGGGGCAGGCCCCAGCGCCGCGCGGCGTCAACCGGGGCTGCTTTTCATCCGTGTTCATCTGTGTGCATCTGTGGACAATCATCTTTTTTGGGTGATTGTCAGCCATGGGGTGATGGGTCACATCCGGGGCGAGGCATCTCCGATGATGACTTTCCGTGTGTTTCGTGTGTTCCGTGGTTTTTTCTCTTTTAACCACGGAACACACGGAGCACACGGAAAAAGATGCGAGGAGGGGCGAGCTGCCGCTGTCGGAGGGCTTGGTCACCCTCTCCCGGACTCCGCCGCCGGCACTCATGCGGGGCTGCCCGTGGCCAAGCCCCGCACATCAATCTGCCCGGTCACGGCGGCGGAGATGAGGGCGGCCCGGCGCTCCTGGAGGAGCTCGATGGCGCGTTGGGCTTCGGCGGTGAGGTTATTGATTTTAAAGATTATTTTTTCCAGGTGATGTTGGATTTCTACTTGCTCCTCCTGGGGAGGTAGCGGCATCCGCAGTGCCTGTAGTGAGGTCCCTGAAATTTTCCAGACTCCAGAAGCCGTTTGAGCTGCGTTTTCCACCTGATGTCGCATTGTGTAGCTATTTAAGCATGTTACAAAAAAAGAATTTTGAATAAGAGTGTTGAGTCGAAGGCGAATAAGAATATCTGGATATATACAATTTTCAGGAGGTATGCAGGCAACGATTCCTGCAGTGCCAACAAGGTCTTTGCTTCCGTTTCCGCGAAGCACCAGGATGTCATTCTGTTTTACAAGGTAGGGTTGGGCACTTTCTCTTGGGATGTCTGCAAATTTGATATGATTTTCAATGTCAACGATGCCGTTTCGGACGGCAGCAATGGAAAATGTTGGTGTAGAACCGTTATTGTTGATTTCTGGCGATACACCATTTTTAGAGGGTTCGGAAAGAAGATATGCGAGCTTCTTGACCTCCCAATGCTCCGGCACCTCCCCCAGCCACTCCACCCCAGAGTCCTTCATCGGCGCATCCGGGTTCAGCCCCTTGGTGACGGCGTGGGAGATGACGGCCTGGCGCTTTTCCTTCAGCAGCTCGATCAGCCGCTGCTGCTCGGCCACCAGGGCGTCGATCTTGGCGGTTTCGCGGTCGAGGAAGGAGGCGATGAGGGTTTGCTCCGCAGGCGTTGGCACAGGGACAACAATCTGACCGATCATTGTTCCGTTTAGATTTGCCAAACCGGTCGTTGAGTTGGAGAGAATATCGAACTGGCGGCGGGCCAAATTGTTATTCAGGACATGCCATGCCAGTTTGGGGTAGAAGGATGGATTCATCCGGATGCGTTGCATAAAGTTGGAATAACAGCAACGCATGGCATCGATTTCTGATGTTACTAGGGTTGTTTTCCCGATGTGGAGTGAGCTTCCACTCGATTTCGTCAATAAGAGGTCGCCCTCAATCAGCAACGAACTCTCGATGTCTGATTTGCTGAGTTTTCGCGGTGCTGGGTCATTGAGCTGCCAATGTCCATCAACGGTCTGTTCGGTGGATCGAAGCACAATAGTGTCGTCTATCCCATCGGGGTCATCTCCCCAGACACCTCCGTCATTGCGAGCGATCTGGTGCTTGAATGGCCCAACCTCCCAATGCTCCGGCACCTCCCCCAGCCACTCCACTCCGCTGTCCCTGTAGCTCGGATACCTCGGGAAGCTCATGACTTGCCTCCCTTCAGGCTCTGCTTGATGTGGCGGTCGAAGTCGGACTCGAAGAGGCGATCCTGAACAATCCGGTATTTCTCGAATTCACTCTCGGCGAAGGCCTTGGCCACGGCTTGGCTGACCTTGCCGGGGTCGCCGAGGATCTCCCGCTCGTTGAACTGGAGGAAGGCGTTCAGCTTGGTGGCCCAGTCCTGCATGGTCATGGGGATCTTCCGCTCGGCCTGATCCTCGGCGTAGTCGAGATACATGGTCACGATGCGATCGAGGGACTTCAGCTCCGTGTCGTTGAGGTAGTTCTTGGCCACGCTCACATCGGGCTTGAGGATCTTGCCGTGGGGGGCGTTCTTCCACGAGGTCAGGCCCATGTGGGGCTTTTCGCTGTCCGCCCGTTCGACGATCAATTCGGCGGCGGTGTGTCCGTGGATGGCGAAGTGGAGCTTGTTCTGGACCGTGGCGAAAAAGGTCTGGGTGGTCTCGGACTCGGGGTTGTAGTCCATGGCCGTGGCATAGATATCCGTGACCTTCTGGTAGAACTTCCGCTCGCTGGCGCGGATCTCCCGGATCTCGGCCAGCAGGTCCTCGTAGTAGTCCTCGCTGAGGAATGCGCCGTTCTTGAGGCGCTCCTTGTCCAGCACGTAGCCCCGGATGGCATAGTCACGCAGGACACCCACGGCCCACTGGCGGAACTGGATGGCCCGGCTGGAGTTGACCCGGAAGCCCACGGCGATGATGGCATCCAGGTTGTAGAAGTCCACGTTCCGGGCGACCTCCCGCTTTCCCTCCTGCTGAACTGTTCGGAAATTCCGAAGAGTTGCCTCCTCGATGATCTCCTTCTGGCTGAAGAGGTTGCTCAGATGTTCGCTGATGGTGGGGACGCTCACCTCGAAGAGGGTTGCCATGAGCTTCTGGCTCAACCAGACGCTGCCCCCTTCAACCCGGACCTCGATGCCCGCCTCCCCCGCCTGCCGGGTGAAGATCAGGAACTCGGCGGTGCTGTTGCGGATCTGGAGCTTCTTTTCGTGGTTCATTTCGACAGCCCCGCGATCATCTCCAGGATGCGGTCCGTGCAGGCCTTCAGGTCAGTGTCGATCTCAGCCAGGGGGCGGGGCGGCTTGAAGACGTAGAAGTGGCGGTTGAAGGGGATCTCGTAGCCCACCTTGGTCTTGTCGGGATCGATCCAGGCGTCACTGGCATGGGGCAGGACTTCCCGCTTGAAGTAGGCCTCCACCTCTTCGCTGAGGGGCACGTTCTCGGTGTCCCGCAGGCTGCTGTCGGCCACGGGCCTGCCCTTGGCCTTGCCCTTCTGGCCCACCACGATCTTGCCGCTGGCATCCCGCTCGGGGCGCTCCACGGTGATGCTGCGGTAGCCGAAGGCCTCGTTCTTGAAGATCCGGCTGATGGGCACCCCGTCCCGGGTGACTTCCTGGAAGTCGCCGAAGATCCGGGTGATGTCCGCGATGTGTTCGGGGCTCAGCTCCTTGCGCTTGCTGCCCAGGCTCTTGCGCATCTTCTGCCAGAAGGCGCTGGCGTCGATGAGTTGGACTTGGCCCTTGCGGTGCTCGGGCTTGCGGTTGCTCACGATCCAGACGTAGGTGCTGATGCCGGTGTTGTAGAACATGTCCGTGGGCAGGCCGATGATGGCCTCCACCAGGTCGTTCTCCAGCATGTAGCGCCGGATCTCGCTCTCCCCGGACCCCGCCCCGCCGGTGAAGAGGGGCGATCCGTTGAGGACGATGCCGAAGCGGCAGCCGCCATCCACAGCCGGGCGCATCTTGGAGACCAGGTGCAGCAGGAAGAGCAGGGAGCCGTCGCTCACCCGGGGCAGGCCAGGCCCGAAGCGTCCGTTGAAGCCCAGCTGCTCGGCCTCCTTGCGGACCTCCTTCTCGATCTTCTTCCACTCCACACCGAAGGGCGGGTTGGAAAGCATGTAGTCGAAGACCTTGCCGGGGTGGCCATCCTCCGAGAGGGTGTTGCCCCGGATGATCTGGCCGATGTCTTGGCCCTTGATGAGCATGTCCGCTTTGCAGATGGCGTAGGACTCGGGGTTCAGCTCCTGCCCGTGCATGACCAGCCGGGCCTTGGGGTTGTGCTCCAGGAGGTAGTCCTCGGCCACGCTGAGCATGCCCCCAGTTCCGGCGGTGGGATCGTAGAGGGAGCGCACCACGCCGGGCTTGGTGAGGGCCTCGTCATCCTCCACGAAGAGGAGGTTGACCATGAGCCGGATCACTTCCCGGGGGGTGAAGTGTTCTCCGGCGGTCTCGTTGGAGAGCTCGGAGAACTTGCGGATCAGCTCCTCGAAGACCATGCCCATGTCGGCGTTGCTGACGGCCTCGGGGTGCAGGTCGACCTGGGTGAACTTCTCCGCGACCAGGTAGAGCAGCCCCGCCTTCTGGAGGCGATCAATCTGGGTGTGGAAGTCGAAGTTCTCGAAGATGTCCCGCACCGCCGGGGTGAAGGCCTGGATGTAGGCCCGCAGGTTCTCCCCGATGTGGTCCTGGTCGCCCATGAGCTTCTTCAGGTCCAGGGCCGAGGTGTTGCAGAAGAGCTGGCCCGCCTTCTTCAGGAGGAAGGGCTCGGGGTTCAGCCCCGCCTTCTCCCGCAGGGCCTTCTCCGCCAGCACCGCCTCTTTGGTGGGCTCCAACACGCAGTCCAGACGCCGCAGCACCGTGAAGGGCAGGATGACCTTGGCGTAGTCGGACTGCCTGTAGTCCCCGCGCAGAAGGTCCGCGACGGACCAGATGAAGGAGGAAAGGTTGGTGTCGGCCATGGTCCTTCAACCATATCGCAACAGGGCTGATAGGGGGTGGACAGTGGTTGACAAGCCAATGCCACCCTTTGGGCAGGGTGAGTATTCCCTGAGCGGGGGAGACTGTCAGAGATCTCTCATCCAGCAAAGCCCCCCCGCTGCGATGCCCAACCGGGTCCGTGATATTGGACCCGCCGAAAATTTGGAAGGGGGTGGTCGGGAGGAGAGGCGTAGGGCGCCGGTTCCACCTACCCCCCCCTGCGGGACGGCAAAGGGGGTGGAATCGCCCGGATCAACCAAGCCTCCACCGCGGTGCCCTGTCAGGGAGTCACTCTGGTGGCCAGGAACTCCAAGGGCGCGGATAAGGCCGACGCTTGGCAAGCCATTCGACCTCGGCGATCTCCCCCGGTCCTGCCTCGGTCAGGTAGGCGTAGCGGAATTGAAGGATGGCCCAGTAGGGCGGGCCAACCTGGCCCAAGGTGATCCATGGGCACCCAGCATGGGCGAATGCCTCCTCGGGGACGCCCTTGGCCATGAGGCGGTCCTCAAAGGGTGCCGCATCAGAACCGGACATGAAGCTGCGGGCCAGCAGGTTCTCATCCACCGCGAGGACCCCGCCCTCTGCTAGGATCTCTTCCTCAATGCCAGCTTCCCACAAAGCTGTCCTCCGGACGATGACCGGGACCATGCCGAGTTCGACGCTCATGGAACACCTCCCAGCTCAGGGCTTTCCCAGCAGAGCCACGGCCCGCTTGAAGGCGTGGGACTTGAGCCGGTGGCCATCTCCGAACCAGGCTTTGTCCAGGGCCTGGGCCCGCTGGCTGGGTGAGGGGGATTCCTGCCGCCGCAAGTGGTCCACCAGTTCAGTGACCGCATTGTAGGCGGTCCAAAGCGTGTGTCGGCTCCCCGAGAGGTCGGCCCCTTTACCTTGATCCCAGAGGACTTCGACCGCTTCCCGATTGAGCAGAATTCGTTCCTGGCGCTGAATCCACCTTGTTTGTGCTTCCAGGTCTTTATGGGACGGTTCCTCGGGAAGGGGGAGGACTGCATCCAGGTATTCCATGAATTGAGCGGAGGGCAGGGGGCGTTGGACCATTCCCAGGAAGTATCCGTTCAGGTTCTCGAAGTGGTCCTGAATGAGGCCCAGCTCTTGGCCCGCCCAGTGAAGCCCCGCCTCCATGCCCGTCCGATGGGGAATCCGGATGGAGGGCCCGTTGCCCAAGGCCATGGTCAGGGTGTTTTGGCAGACCACTCGGATGGGGGTGAACTTCATCTGGACGCTGCTCTGTCCATCGTGGCTGTTGCTGAGGAGAAGGTACTTGTCCAGCAGGTCATCCCTCCCGACCACCATGGTTCCGGGGAGCTTGACCAGCAGCCAGACCCTCTCCCCTTGCCCCAGGGCTCCCGCCGTGTGGTAGATGGCCCGGTCCTGACCGCCAACCAAGCCATCCATGAAGCGGAATGCGTCCCGATTCTGCAATGGGGTGTAGTCCCGGCCCACGATGGCCATGACGGGGGGATCCTTCATCTTGAGGTGATCTTCACGGACCATGGCGAAGTGGTCGGGAATGGGTAGGTGACGATTGCCGACCATGAGGGCCAGGGGGATATTCTCCACCTCCCAGTCCAGACCGGCTGCCTGGATGGCAGCCTTGGATGTCGCGGGCCCGGCGAGGGACTGTCCCAGTCCGTGCCAAGGGACTTCCCCGCAATAGAAGAGCCTGGCCTTGCCATATTCGATGCAGAGGTTATGCGCCATGGAGTCCTCCTTGCTGGAAGGATGCTGTCTTTTAATGGTCAGTGGCTGACGTGGTGGACGACGGCCTCGAGCCGGGACTGCAGGGGAATTAAATCCACGGCCCGTGATTTTTCAACTCCGAAAACATGGGAAGGGGTGGTCGGGAGGACAGGTGTAGGGTGGCGGTTCCACCTACCCCCTCCCCTCGCGCGGGCATGTTGCCCCAACAGGCGGAGGCATAGGCGAACTGACCGCGATGAGGGGAACGGTTCTATGTCAGCCCCATTCATGGCAACCCGGCTCTTGGGTTGGAGGGACGGCATCGCTAAGGAGTCCTGGGAGACCAGGGGCGGCACTTGGTTTCCAAGTGCTGGAGTTCTTCCTCAAGGGCCGAGAGGGCCTCCCGGTCCCGTTCCAGTCTCCGCTGGTGCATAGTCGTGTCGATCCCGAGATTCAACATCTTGAGATCGTGGGCCTCCTGCACCTTCCATACTTCTATCCTGTGTGCGCGACGACAATTACCCCTGTGCATCAGTCGGCTGAGTTCCTGGCTGTTGTCCTGAGGGTTGGTCGTGCTGCTGGAGGTATTCTCTCTGGTCAGGCCTTCCCGATACTCTGCTTCCTCCCGGCACATCTGAGCCTGCTTCATGGCCCTGTCGTACGGCTCCCCGGTTCCCTTCAGGCCCTCGGCCATCTTGAGGAACTGCGACTCCAAAGCCCTGTAGGAATGGGCTGCTCTGAGATTGGGGTCCTTTCGGTCCTGGGCTGGGTAACTCATGGTACCGAACCTCCTGTCCCAAGGATGCGTCGGAAGGATGGTCAGTGGTTGACCTAGGGGCGAAAGAGGCCGCTCTTGATCGCGACTGTTCCCCTTCATTCAGGGCAGCTTTTTCCTGCCATTTTCCCGTGGGACGGTTGGGTCAGGGGGTAATGCCGCTTAAATACAAAAAACCCCCTGATTTCTCAGGGGGTTCTGCTGGTAGGGCTAACGGGATTCGAACCCGTGTTGTCGCCGTGAAAGGGCGATGTCCTAACCCCTAGACGATAGCCCCATGGGGTGATGGGTGGTGGGCCCAGCAGGACTCGAACCTGCGACCAACGGCTTAAAAGGCCGCTGCTCTACCGACTGAGCTATAGGCCCGTGCCGTGGCCGGCAAGAAAACTAAGTGTGCCTGTGAATGGCGTGGAGGTCAAGGACTATTCCTGGGCGCGGAGCGGTGCTCTCGCTGTCCCAGGGCAGGAGGCTGGGATGGGTTGGGAATGCCATCAGCAGCTTGGTGATAGCGAAGACAACGCCAGGCTGTTGATGGGGCGCCCAATCCTGTTCCACCGGGCCCTGGCGCCTGGATGGACTGCATCCGGGGGAGCATGGCACAATGAGCTTTCCGGAGGGTTGGCCGAGTGGTTGATGGCGCCAGTCTTGAAAACTGGAGACGTGAAAGCGTTCGGGGGTTCGAATCCCTCACCCTCCGCCAGTTCAAGTTCCAGGCTTGTGGCCCCTTGGCCTGCGGGCTGGGGGCGGTAGGCATTTCGGGCACTCTAGCCCTTGCTCCTGCTGCTGTGACAGGATGGGAGCATGGCGCAGCCTTTCTCGATACTTCTTCTGCATGGCCTTCATGGTTCCGGTGAGGGCTCTGTCAGGCTTCTTGAGTCATCGCTTCGTAAACGGGGCTGGGAGCAGGGGACCTATCTTCGGCCAACCCTGTCGGCGGTGAACCAACCCGAACCCGGCAAGCCCATGGAGCGTGTCTTCGCCCAGGCCTGGGAGGAACTGAACACCCTTCTGGCCGGGAGGATTCCTCACCTCACCGTCGGCTTCAGCTTCGGCGGGGGGCTGGCGGCCCTGACGCCCTCGCCTCTCAGGCTTTCCATCTGTAGCCCTCTGGCCCGGATCCCGGCTGACATCATGGCCCGCAACGCGCTCCGTTCCGGGTGGCGGGTGCTCCAGGGCGGACGGGACGAGGTAGTTCCCGCCGAGGAAAACCTGGCGGCTCTCCCGGACCGCGTTCTCAGGACGCTGGATCCAGAGGGCACTCACCAGTTCGATGAGTGGATGGACCGTATCGCCGACTGGGTTGTGGGCTGCTGGCAGGAGCACCCCCTCGGGCCCCAGGACTGATTCCGGATGAAGCCCTGAAAAGCGAAGGCCCCCGTTTGGGGGCCTTCTTGTCTCTATACCGACCGCCCCGCCATGCGCTGCATGGTGTCATGCATGCGTCCCACCTGGAGGAAGAAGGTTTCCAGCCTGGCCTGGACGACCTGGGGGAAGACACCACCGTCGCTCTCAATGGCGAGGAAGGGCAGGGAGGCGTGCTGTTCCAGGATGGCCTTCACCAGCTCCATGTGGTCCGTCACGTTGGGCTTTTCGTCCCGCATGCTGTGGGTGAGGATGGCTTCGGCGATGCGGTTGGGGAGACACCCGAAGGGACCAATGATGATGAAGCCGTGAGCCTCGTCCACGATCTCGTTCATGGCCGCCGCCACGGTGAGCACAGCGTCCCCTGCGGTCATCTGGGCCGGGATGAGGTGCTTGACGCTCTTCATCATCTTGCCGACATTCACCAGCTTGAACTCGTAGAAGCCGCTCTTGGCGAGGATGCCCTTGATCTGGCGCTCGATGCGGTTCTTCACGAAGTCCCGGGCCAGGGAGCCCATGCGGTCCATGAAGCCGGGCTGTGACAGATAGATGGCGTTCCGGTAGATGTACTCGGTGTAGTACATCCACTCGTGGATCGGTGCCACCTTGCAGATGATGTCATGCTCCGCCATGCGTTCCGCCAGGTACTGGGTGGAGAGGGGGTCCCGGCGCACGAAGATCTCACCGGCAATGCCGACTTTCTTGGCGTGGTGGATGTCGCCCTTCCTTGGAATGCGGGCCAGGCGGGCACTGCCAGCCCTCAGCGTGTTCTTGATACCGTCCCAGGTTTCCTTCTCCAGGGCCCATTCGAAGAGGGCAGAGACGGCCTGGAACTCCTCCAAGGCCTCTTGGCGATCCTTGGGAAGCACCAGCACGGCGCTGTAGATGTCATCCATGACATCGGCCATGAGGATGGCCTGCCAGGCACGGAGCTGGAGGGACTGGCCGAAGCCGGCATAGCCGTTCTCGCAGGTCAGGGAGAGGATGGCGGCCTGCTCCACCTTCTTGTGGCGGAGGAGCTGATCCAGCTGGACCACATACTGTCCGAAGCGGCAGGGACCGGAGGACTCTGGGAGGAAGAAGACCGTGACCTCCTCGGGGTCCTGGCGCTCCTCCAGATAGTTCAGGCAGGCGCCCATCACCAGGGTAAAGGGCAGGCACTCCTTGCAGCTGGAGTTGGCGCGGCCCACTTTGAGCTCTGGCTCGCCAGGAACCGGGAGCGTGTGGGCCTTCATGCCGAAATGGCGGAAGACCGAGGCGATGAAGCGGGAGGCCCGTTCGCCCATGCTGGGGATCACCAACCTGACCCTCGGGTCGGTGAGGGCGTGACGCTGGCCGCGGGAGTCCACCACGGAGGAGCCGATGATCTCCGCCATGCGGAAGCCGTCGACCTCGATCTGGGCCTCCTCCTTGCGCCGCTCGATCTCCCGATGGGAGGCCACGATGTCCAGGAAGGCCTCCACGCGGGTGTCCACGCCCGCGTCCGCGGTGTGGCTGTCGAGTTCCAGGGTCAGGGAGGGCTTGCCCCCCATGATCTGGCGGAAGTAGCCCAGGAGGAAGCTGTCGGGGCCGCAGCTGAAGTTGGTGATATAGGCACCGAAGAGCTGGGGGTGGCGCTTCACGAACTTGGCGGCTTTGAGGATCATCTGACCAGTGGACCAGTACATGCTCTCGACGGGATCCTCATCGGCGAAGGCAAGCATGTCCAGGGAGAAGGTGATGTGCCCGCGGGAAGCGAACTTCCGGGGGATCCCCATGTTGGTGCCCTGAGTGTAGGCGTTGTAGGTGCGGCCGAAGACCACGACTCCCAGCTGCTCGGGATCGCGCTCCAGTTCCGCCAGGGCCGCCTGGCCCAGCTTGATGGTCTTCTTGGTGAAGGCCCGCTGGGCGGCTACGGCGCGGCGGAAGGCCCAGGACAGGGTGCCCCTGTCCACGCCCAGTCGCTCGCCCACTTCAATGAAGGCCGGGCGGGCTCCCTTGAATCCCTGGGAGAAGTCCAGGACGGGGGCGAGGAGCTTCTCATCCGTCAGTTCCTGGAAAGCGGCCTTGAGGTAGTAGGGCTCACCCTGGGCCAGGGGGCACACCACACTCTCGGGGGCACCGTTTTCAACGAACATGCCCTTGACCTGGGGCAGGAAGATGAAGTCAGGTTCCTTCTTCAGAAGGCTGGCCATGGCGCCGTGGGAAACCTCGGCGGGGTAGCAGAAGGGGGCGCCCTGGCGGCCCAGTCCTTCGGAGTCCACCTCGTCCGGCATCACCACCTCCATGCCCATGGAGGTGAAGAAGGCCGCATAGAAGGGGTAGAGGGAGTGAACCAGGAAGGAGCGGTTGATGCCGATCTTCAAGGGACGGTTGCCGGAAGCCACCACCTTGCGTTCGGTGAAGAGCAGGTGCTCCCGCTGGGTGATCAGGTCCAGAGCCTCGGCATCAATGACCTTGTTGCGCCGCAGGTTGACGTAGCGGTTGCAGGAGCCGCCGAAGAGGTGGTTCTCCCCGGAGACCTGCACCCGCTGGATCTTGCACTTGAGGTCGCAGCGTTCCTTGCCGCCCGCGCAGGTGAAAGGCTCCAGGTAGCTCACGGTGCGCTCGGCGAGCTCCGCCAAGTCGAAAGGGGTTTCCTCCATGAGTCCCAGGGAGAGCTTGCGCTTGACCTCCAGGGCTACGCCGTAGGCGCCCATGAGGCCGGGCTCCGGGGGGACGATGATCTTCTGGCCCGTGAGGGCGGCCATGGCGATGGGGACGGCGCGGTTGTAGCAGACTCCGCCCTGCATGAAGACCTTGCGGCCCACGACGCGGTTGCCCTTCACCCGGTTCATGTAGTTCAGGCAGATGGAGTAGACCAGACCCGCGGCGATGTCCTCTTTGGTGAGGCCCTCCTGGATGGCGGTCTTGATGTCGCTGGCGATGAAGGCCGCGCACTGGTCGTTGAAGTTGGGGGGCATGACCCCCTTCATGGCCAGATCCGCAATCTCCAGGGTCTCGACGCCCATGGACTCCTTGGCGGCCTCTTCCAGGAAGGAACCGGTGCCTGCGGAACAGGCTTCGTTCATGGCGTAGTCCGAGGCTACGCGATTGGCCAGGTGGGTGTACTTGGCGTCCTGGCCACCGATCTCGAAGATGGTCTCCACCTCGGGATCGAAGTGGGCGGCGGCGGCGGCGTGGGCGATGATCTCGTTGATGACGCCTTCGGTCTGGCCGTGAAGCCCGGCGATCTGGCGACCGGAACCCGTGACGCCCAGACCCACAATGTTCACGGAGGTCTTGATCTGATCCGCCAGGGAGCGGTAGCACTCCCGGGAGGCCCCCACGGGGTCGCCGCTGGTCCGCAGGTAGATCGACCCGAGGATGGCGTCATCCTCCAGGCGGTAGAGCACGGCCTTGGTGGTGGTGGAGCCCACGTCCAGGCCCACGATGCAGCGGTCGCCGGGGCGAGCCTCCCCGCGGTCGATGTGCTTCCACACCACCTGGTCCGCATGTTGGGAGAGGGGCGAAAGGAAGCCGAAGGGAGCCTTGCCCTCCACGAAGATCTGGTCGGTGGCGTGGTGCTCCGGGGCGTGGTCCAGGGCCCAGATGGCGGTGCCCAGGGCCTCGAACCAGGGGGCCTCCTCGGGTACCAGCACCTCCGCCAGTTCCTGGCGCAGGAAGTCCACCACCAGATTGTTCTGGGCCACGCCGCCCACGAAGAGGATGCGGGTGACCTTGGCCTTCTGGAGGAGGGCCAGGATCTTGGAGGCGATCATGTGGCAGAGGCCCGCAACCACCTTGCCCTTGGGTTCGCCCTTGTTGAGGGCGTGGGTGCAGTCACTCTTGGAGAAGACCGAGCAGCGGCTGGCAATGCGGTAGGGCTCCTGGTTGGCGCCCAGGGTCAGGGCCTCCTGGAGGCTCAGGCCCATGCGCTTGAGCTGCTGGAGGAAGAAATCCCCCGTGCCCGAGGCGCACTTGTTGCCCGTGTGGACGTTGGCGATGCGGCCCGAACGGTCCAGCTCATAAACCATGAAAGACTCGCCACCGGCAGTGACAATGGCCTGGATGTCTGGGTAGCGATCCTTCATGAAGCCGAAGGCCAGTTCCACGGCCTCGGGTTCGGAGATGGAGGGGAGCACCACCCGGTCCCGGAACTTCCGCCCGGTGGCACCTACACGGCAGCCAGCGACCCGGGCCAGCTCATCCCGGAAATGGCCCGGCAGGTCACCCTCATGGGAACGACTGCACCCTTCAACAATCCGAACACCCTGGGAATCGCGCTCCAGTTGAACCAAACCCACACTGGTGGCGCCTAAACAAAATCCTGCACTCTTCAAAATCAAAACAGCTCCTTGTACTCGGTTACCGTGTCTCCACTTTTCTGCAAATTTTTCGGGGGGCACGCTTTATTTTTACATCAGAACGGGTGAGATTGGCAGCATCTCCGTGGAGGGCTACATGGCAAAGTACCTGAGGTGCAGGGCCTGTGATTACATTGCGGAGGAAGGTCAGCTGGGGGATGTCTGCCCGGCCTGCGGGCTGCCGAGGACGGTATTCGAGGCCTATCCCAAGGACATCGCGGCGCGGCGCCGATTCCTGGTGGAGCAGCACCTCCATCCGATCGCGGTCCATCTTCCCCAGGTGCTGCTCTTCTGCTGCGTCCTGCTGCCCATCCTGGCCCATCTGCTACCCCAGCCATACCATGCGGAATTCATGCTCGTGGCCAAGTGGGCCGTGCTGGTGCTGCCCTTCGGGGCCATTGCGGCCTTCGTCTCTGGGCTCGTCGATGGGAAGCTCCGCTTCAAGAAGCTCCAGACCCCCCTCCTGAAGCGCAAGATCGTGGCTGGAGTCGCCTTCCTGGCGCTCTCTGTCTTGGTCTTCGTGCTCTATCTGCTCTTCGGGTTCCACGGGGCCAATACCTGGGCCATTGTCCTGTTGAGTGCCGTGGCGACGGGATTCGCGGTCTTCCTGGGGAAGACCGGCGCGACCCTGTTCAGCTGCATGCTTCCGGGGTAGCTGTTCGCGCCACGCCAAACAGGGGAGCCGACTGAAAAAGCATGTTGGCCGGGGATGGACAGGATTCCCGGGGATATACAGATTCCAGATTGGCGGCTCTGCTCAGCCAGGAAGTTCAAAAGAGTAAACACAGAGGGCACAGAGGTTCAAAAGAGAGGGCACAGAGAAAAACAAAGGCTGGCTGGGATGGAGGGGATACAGGGGATGAAAAGCCTCTGGTCTGAATGATCGGCGCTCCGGCCCTGGTTCCAGGAGGGTGAGCGGGCTGCAACACGCGCGCGTGCGAAGCCCGCTCACCCTCCTGGAACGCGCCCGGCAAAGCCGGACGCCCCCGCTTCGCGGGGCGGGCCGGAGCGCCTTGGTGGACCATTGTTGTACGCTGATTGCTTTATCCTGCTTCATCCTTTTTATCCCAGCTGATTCTGCTTTTCGGGGCCTTCCCTCACTCCGCTGGCGGGAGGTGTGAACAGTTGTCTTCCGGGTCGAGTTTCCGTGGCTTCCGGGGGCCTGGTGCCCAACCCTTGCCGGTCTCCGCATCCACCTCATCGATCCAGCCAGCCCGGGATTCCGGGAAGGCATCCGCATAGGGTACGTAGGGTTTGATATCCAGGATCGGGGTGCCGTCCAGGAGATCCATGCCCCGGACCCTCAGGGTCCTGCCTTCCACCGATACCAGTTCCAGGGCTGAGAGCCCGATGGGATTGGGCCGGTGGGGGCTGCGGGTGGCGAGCACCCCCTTGCGGCCCTGCCCCCGGGGCGGCTTGACCAGGGGCGCCCAGCCCTCGCTGCGGTGGAAGGCGAAGACCACCCAGATACGCTCGAAGCCCTCCAGGCCCTTCAGGGCCTTCTCGGGAAGCCAGTCCTCCAGCTCGATCAGCGCTTCCGCCGCCTGCCCGGACTCCGTGCCCTCCACCACCGTGGCCTGGTGGGGAGCGTCGATGCGGTTCCGGTAGGGGGAGCGGACGAAGGCGATGGGTCGGAGGGTGAGGGGTTCCATGGGTCCAGGGTAGCGGGAGACTGTGGCGGGGTTCTTGGGGTGTTTGGATTGTATAATAGGCCATTATTGCGTATCTTGCAGGTCCAGGTCCGTGTTGCAGACCAACTGAAGCTGCTTCAAGTGCGTTTCCAGGACGGTGCCCAGGCCATGAAGGCCAGCCTCTCTGGAATGCCGACACCGGACTTCACGGCCTGAGATCGCACCACCAATATCCATGGCTCCCTCCGAATGGAGGAGGGGGCTGAACGCTAATTTAATTGTCGCCTCAATTATGTGTGTGCAAAAAGTTGTTATGACAAATAGGTCGAAGGGCGGGGAGTGAACCCGTTTCGGCGGTTCGGGTGGGAAGGGGCCTCCCGCTGCGTCCCCATCGGACACCATTGGGCGAACTGGGAAATACCTTCGGCGTCCGGTGGGAATTTTCATGACCATTTAAGCCCGGGGCCCGGGATACTTCACTCACACGAACTGTCGCGACATGCAGGTGCGGAAAAGGTCTCCTGTCCCATCGGGTAGATTCCACACCAATGCTGTCAGGCAGTGTGTCAAGGCGGATTTGATCAAGGGCATTCGACAGGCGATAGGATGGATATAACTGTAATTTTTTATATAATTTTGCGTTTGTATATTTAGGTGCTATAAATTACGGTTTATGCATTCTGTTTGGTGTTGCTTTGGCTTTTTTTAACCCTGCTGGCAAATTTTCATGCCAGTCAAATTGCTTAAGGAGTTTTTTAATGCGCTACAACCAGTTTAAAGGTCTGGCGGGTCTTGGGGCTTCCCTGTCCCTGCTCTTCCTGCTGACCGCCTGCGGCGGGAGCTCCTCCTCCTCCTCTTCTGCTTCCAACGCGCTCACCATCACCTCCGACAACGCGACCATCAGTGCCACCACGAAGGTGTCCTCACTGACCATCGGCGATACCCTTCCCACCGCTGCTGATGGCTCCAGCCTGACTCTGACGGTGGATGGGGTCGAGACGCCGATCGCCGCCGGAAGCTATACCAGCTCTTCCAGCACCGGTGTGGTCCTGGAGCTCACGGACCAGATCGAGGTGGCCTACAGCGACACCTACGTCTACAACTGGCGCACGGCTGCCTACATCGCGGACGGGGTTCCGGTGCTCTCCAAGTCGGTCAGCTCCGCGGTCCAGGGGCTCACCCTCACCGAGTCCCTCACCTCCCTCGACGGGGCCACCATCACGTCCGTCGGCCCCGCCTTCAACGGCATTGTGGTCACGGCCACGAACGCCACCACGGCCGGTGACTTCAAGATCAACAACCTCACCATGAACCTCACGGGCAACGGTGGTGAGGACTTCTCTTCCACCGCCGACTACATTGAGTATGGCAATGACTTCTCAGGTGTGGGCTCCGGTGTGGTGACCCAGGGCTATGCCAATGTCACCCTTAACAGCCCCAGCATCATCACGGATGGCATCGTCCGCACGGCTATCCTGGTGAAGGATCACTCTACGCTGCAGTGCAACAGCGGCTACATCGAGACCAATGGCGGCACCCTGCCCAGCACATACTGGGATGCAGGCTTCCCCTACATCATCCAGGGCGGCTACATGGTCGCTCCCCCCTGGATGCTGGGCATCACCGGTGATTGCCGTGCCACCAACCTCCTCGATTACGGCACGGCGACGTACAACGACACCACCTTCAAGGTCAAGAATTGGGGCGCTCTCTCGGTGGATACCAATACCTCCGTCCGCCTCAACGCCAACAACTGCGATATCACTGTCGCGGACTCGGGCTACGCCAGCTACACCATCGGCGACGACTCCAAGGTCTATTACAACGACTGCACCGTCAATGTGCCTGACATGGTCCTCATCGCTGCCAACGGTGCCGCCTCAGGCTACTTCCGGAACGATACCGTCACCTCCGGCCGCTTCGGCATCATGGTCTGGGGCAACAGCGATGGCACCTTCGAGGTTGATGGCGGCACCTGGAGCACCGCCAAGGCCATGTTCATCCTCAAAACGGCTTGGTCCAATGTCAACATCAAGAACGGTGCCACCCTCACCACGGCCAATGGCCGCATCCTTGAGACGGTGGAGAACGATGACACCGGTGGCGGCACCACCACCGGCAGCGGCACCGCCACCTTGAGCATCGATGGCACCGCTGTGTCCGGCGACATCATCCACGGCAACACAAACGGGACCCTGGAAGTCGTCATCTCGGGGGGCGGCAGCGTTACCGGCGCCATCACCTCCGCCACCGCAACGGCCGAGGCTACGATGGATGGTGTGACCACGAGCGCCAGCACCTACCAGTACATGAGCGCCTTCGACTACACCTATGGCGTTACTAAGGGCCTGGTCAACGTCACCCTGTCCGATGCCAGCGTCTGGACCATCACGGCCCCCAAGGCCACCAACTCCTACACAGGTTCTGTGAGCAGCCTCGCTCCCACCAACACTACCTACGTGATCGGCAGCCTGACCCTCGACAGCACCTCCTACATTGCCGCGGGTTCGGGTGTCACCCTGACCATCCAGCAATATGCGAGCGACGGCACCACCACGGTGGGCAGCGCGATTACGGTGACGAGTGGTAGCACCTATGCGACAAGCCTGACCCCCACCACGACCGGCAACATCTTCAAGATTACGGTCAGCTAGTAGTTTCTCCGGAGCGAACACAGCCGACCGTCCTGCGCCTTGCAGGGCGGTCGGGCTGCACGTTTCCTGTCAGTCCACGACTTGGCTTTTTCTCTGAAGGTCCCGATTTCCATGCGTCTGCTCCGCGTCCTCTCGGTTTTGCTCGCCCTGGTGCCTCTTTTTGGGGTGGTTGGCTCCAGTTCCGCCTCCCTCCTCGCCCAGGGCCCACCGGTCGTTCTCAAGACTGCCAGGACCATTGAGACCGTCGTGCGCGGAGCTTTCATCGTGGCTGATGGCGGCTCCCTGACCCTGTCCGGCGTGGCCTTCGGGAACATCACGGTGGAGAAGGGCGGCAGTCTTGTCGTCCGGGGCTCGGTGCACGGCGATGTCATCAATCAGGGCGGGGAGGTGAAGATCCTGGGCCGTGTCACTGGCTCGGTGATCAAGAAAGGTGGCAATACGGTTGTCGACCCCCAGGCTTCCGTAGAAGGCGGCGCCCCACTCGAACGAGGGCTGCGGGAACGGGCCGACGGAACGCCAGCACGGACTCCGACTGGCAGACTGTGATCCCGCTCCCGTCCGTCCGAGCATGGCTTTCCCCCACATGGCACAACAGGTGGGGGAGAGCCATGCTCTGGAGGGTCACGCCTGACTCACCGCTGCGACGGGCGTGCGATGTGAGGGATTGCACCATAAGGATATTCGGCCCATATACTGTATGTGTGATTTGTTTGCATAGTGAAGTCATATAGTTATGTGTGGTGAAAATATTTTAATCATAATAATTGAGGCAAATAGGTGCGGATAGCAATTAGTTTTTTTGTGTGTAAATAATAATAATTTATCACTAAAGCCCTGCCCATCTCCTTCCGATTCTTGATGCCACCCTTTGAGCCTCCCTTTTCCCCTTGCAGGGGGGGATGCTGAGCATCGGGCCTTGGGTGTGCGCGGATCGCTTAGGGTGAATGGTGCACCGCTCAACCGTTTTGTGGGGCGGGTGAGCCGTCGGGTCATATGCGTGGCGCAGGATGCTTTTTTGCCTATAATTATTGTAATAATATGCTTTGTATTGCATGGGTTGGGCTGTGATACATGCCTTGGCACCCGGATAATGTGAGGAGGTTCCAGGCCTGGATTCTGACGACGCGGGGCTCCTGTTGATATGCGCCGTTTAGCTTGCCTTTTGGGGTGCTGAATGGGGAGTGCCATAAGAAAAATCGGCCCATATGGGCCGATTGGTGTTTGGGGATCCTTAATAAAATCAACCAAATGTGGTGCATGGTTATTTTCTGTTTATTAAATAGGG
This sequence comes from Holophaga foetida DSM 6591, assembly GCF_000242615.2. Classification (GTDB taxonomy): domain Bacteria; phylum Acidobacteriota; class Holophagae; order Holophagales; family Holophagaceae; genus Holophaga; species Holophaga foetida. The sequence goes on along the minus strand of NZ_KI912268.1, from coordinate 1,744,670 downwards.
CGAGCTCATACAGCGGGTTCGATTAGATAAACGCATTGGACCCTAATGCGAAGTCTTCACATGCTGGTGTCACGTTCAACAATTTGGTTCCCTCCACTCTTAAACGCTCTTCCGTTTTTACAGCCGAGCTATGCGCTCGTTAAAGGAGAAAGACTCAATGGTTAATAAATACTTCAAGAGTGCCGCGACTCTGGGTGCCACTGCGCTGATGCTGGTCGCCCTCACTGCGTGCGGCGGCAGTTCTAGCAACTCTGCTGCGACCACGACGACTTCGCTCACCATCGACTCCGACAATGCGACCATCAGCGCCACTACGAAGGTGACCACGCTAACCATCGCGGATGTCCTTCCCGTGGCTGCCAGTGGTAGCCTGACCCTGACGGTGGATGGCGTCGAGACGCCGATCGCTGCTGGGACCTATACCAGCTCTTCGAGCACCGGTGTGGTCCTGGAACCCACGGAATTGATCGAGGTCACCAACGGCGGCTACACCTACGACTGGCGCACGGCTGCCTACATCGAGGACGGGGCCCCGGTGCTCTCCAAGTCGGTCACTTCTGCGGTCCAGGGGCTCACCCTCACCGAGTCCCTCACCTCCTTGGATGGGGCCACCATCACGTCCGTCGGTCCCGCCTTCAACGGCATTGTGGTCACGGCCACCGACTCCACCACGGCCGGCGACTTCAAGATCAACAACCTCACCATGAACCTCACGGGCAACGGCGGCACGGACTTTGACTCGACAACGTATGTTGAATACGGCAACGACTTCTCGGGCGTGGGCGCCGGGCTGGTGACCCAGGGCTATGCCAATGTCACCCTCAACAGCCCCAGCATCATCACGGATGGCGTCGTCCGCACGGCCATCCTGGTGAAGGAGCACTCCACGCTGCAGTGCAATGCTGGCTACATCCAGACTGGCGGTGGCCAGCTCTGCGACGATGAGGAGCTCTTCGCTGCCTATTGGACTCCCGCCATGCCGACCATCATCGCGCCGGGCTACATGGTGATGCCTCCCTTCATGCTGGGCATCAAGGGTGACTGCCGCGCCACCAACCTCCTGGATTACGCCACCGCCACCTACAACGACACGACCTTCAGCACCAAGAACTGGGGCGCCCTCTCGGTGGACACCAACACCTCCGTCCGCCTCAACGTCAACAACTGCAAGGTCACCGTCACGGACTCGGGTTACGCCAGCTACACCATCGGCGACGACTCCAAGGTCTACTACAACGACTGCACCGTCACTGTGCCCGACATGGTCCTCATCGCCGCCAACGGGGCGGCCTCGGGCTACTTCCGGAACGACACCGTCACCTCCGGCCGCTTCGGCATGGTGATCTGGGGCAACAGCGGTGGCACCTTCGAGGTGGACGGTGGGACCTGGAGCACCGTCAAGGGCCTGTTCGTCCTCAAGGGCTCCTATCCCAATGTCACTATCAAGAATGGCGCCTCTATCACCTCCGCCAATGGCCGCATCTTGGAGACGGCGACGAACGATGATTCCGGCGGTGGAAATGGGAGCGGCACCAGTGCCACCCTCACCATCGATAACTCTACCGTGACTGGCGATATCATCCACGGCTTCGAAGCAAAAGAACTGGATGTCGTGATCTCTGGTGGTGCCAGCGTGACCGGCGCCATCTCCATCGCCACGGCCACCGAGGAGAGCACTCTGGACGGCGTGCTCAAGACCGTCATGCCTACCCCCAATCCCGATTCCTGTTCTTACTTCGGCGCTTTTGACTACACCTACGGCTACACCACGGGCAGCACGCTGAATGTTACCCTGAGCGGCGCCAGCACCTGGACCATCACGGCTCCCAAGGCCAACAATACCTACACCGGCACAGAGAGCTCGATGGCTCCCACCAACCTGGTCTACGCGATCACCAGCCTGACCCAGAGCGGCACGTCCTCCATCGTGGTGGGCAGCGGCGTCTCCGTGAGCATCCAGGAGTGCAACGCCGATGGCAGCGCGGTGAGCGGTGTGAGTGCGATCAGCCTGGCGAGCGGTGCCACCTACACCAGCAGCCTGACGCTCACCACTGGCGCCTACTTCAAGATCACGGTCACCGAGAACTAGTTTCTCCGGTGTGAACCGCAGCCGACCGTCCTGCGCTCCTTGCAGGGCGGTCGGGCTGCTCGTTTCCTGTCAGTCCACGACTTTTCTTTTTCTCTGAAGGTCCCGATTTCCATGAGTCTGCTTCGCTCTCTCTCCATTTTGCCCGCCCTGGTGCTTCTTCTCGGGGTGGCTGGCACCCGCTCCGCTTCCCTCCTGGCCCAGGGCCCACCCGCCATTCTCAAGACAGCCAGGACCATCGAAAATGTCGTACGTCGCAGCTTCATCGTGGCTGATGGCGGCTCATTGACGCTGCCCGGTGTGATTTTCGGGAATATTACGGTAGAGAAGGGCGGCAAGCTCGTTGTTCGGGGATCTGTGCACGGCGACATCATCAATCAGGGCGGTGACGTAAAGATCTTCGGGCGTGTGACCGGTTCGGTGATCAAAAAGGGCGGCGACACGGTTGTGGATCCCCAGGCCTCCGTCGAGGGTGGTGTGCGTTGATAGGGTTCCCTGCCTGAATCATTGGGAACCAAGCCCCTACGCTCAGCACACATATCCTTGTTAGGAGTTCTATTCATGCGTCTTGCTTCATCTCTCGCCCTCATCCTGGTGTGCGGTACCGCCATCGTCCATGCTGCGCCCGCCAAGCCCCATTCCCAGGCCGCTTCCAATCCTGAGGCTCTGGCTGCCCGGCAAGCCTTCCAGCAGGTGCTGGACGCGGTGGACGGGGCCTGGTTCGGCAAGTCCTATCAGGATCGCAATGCCGTGGAGGTGAGCGGTCGCATGGACCTCACCCTTTCGGCTGCGGCCATCAACAACAAGGCCAGCCAGGTGTCCCAGGGGCAGCTCAAGGGGATTGCCTCCAAGGGCGGCAAGGCGGCCCTGCAGCTCAAGGGGACGTACTTCGCCAATGGGGATTTCCGCACGGAGACCGGCGGGGACTTCGGGCAGATGGTCTACACCCGGGTCGGCCAGCGCGGCTTCATCTACAGCAAGGACCAGAACGCCTACACCACGGCGGTGGACCTGCCCACCGGCGATGCGCCCCTCTCCTACATGGGATGGTTCCGCACCGTCATCCTGGACATCAAGGCCGCCTACATCGATGCTTCGACCTTCAAGCCTAGCCTGGGCCAGGAGGAAAACCTGAACGGGCGTATCCTTCAGACCGCCGTCTTCCATGCCCCCACGGGTGCCTACGACCCCGCCAAGCGGGAGCAGAGCCTCAAGGATACCCTCGGCTTCTGGAAGCGGGGGCGGATGGAGATCGCCTACGACAAGGCCACGCACCTGCCCTACCGGATCCGCTTCTCCAATGTGAGCCAGGGCGTGCAGACGACCATGACTTTCAACTACCAGGGGAACGGCAAGCTTCAGTCCGTGGCCATCGCCAACCAGAGCAAGGGGATGGAGGGGCCTGGATACCTTCAGGTGGCCTATGGCGGGGATGGGCTCATGAACCACATCTCCGGGGAGTTGACGGGCAAGAGCGTGAAGTGGGATTTCGATCTGGGGCTGAACTGGGTCAAGGGCATGAAGTCCTCGGCCATTCACAGCGCCCCCCCCGTGGGAGCCCAGAAGAAGGGCGGCGATGAGTTCCAGATCGCCCTTCTGGTGGGCACGGCCTCCCAGGTCTTCGATCTCCAGCGCAATGGCCTGAACCTCATGGCCCCCAAGATCACGAGCGGCAAGTAAGCTTGACGCCCCAGGCTGCCATGAACCCGATGTCCCCAGGGGCATCGGGTTCATGCGTTTTGCAGCGTCGACTGGATCGGCGGGGCATGACGGGAGTCGGCGAACGAAAGAAGAATCAGCCGCGGATGAATAAGATGAACGCGGATAGAAGATGCTGCAGTTCACCAGGACACTCAGGCCTGGTTCCGAGAGGGACAGGCGGCGGAGGCACGCAAGCGTGCCATAGCCACCTGTCCCTCTCGGAACGCGTGCGGCTTCGCCGCGCGCCCCCGCATAGCGGGGCGGCCAGAGTGTCCAGCCTTTGGTCCACTTTCTTTATCCGCGTGCATCCGATTTATCCGCGGCCAACATACTTTTTCCCCGGAGAAGGCTTGTTCCGTGGCTTGCTGGATCGCTCTCAGCTGTTCGCGCTCACCAGCTCCCGCTCCAGGGCCTGGCGGTAGACCACCAGATCCGCTACCGCCATCACGGGGTAGCCCTCGCGCTCACCGAAGGCAATGATTTCCGGAAGCCGGGCCATGCTGCCATCGGGATTGGTCACTTCGCAGAGGACACCGCAGGAGCCCAGGCCCGCCAGGCGCATGAGATCCACGGTGGCCTCGGTGTGGCCCATGCGCTCCAGGACGCCGCCGGGGCGGGCCCGGAGGGGGAAGACGTGGCCGGGGCGGCGAAGGTCTGAGGGCTTGGCGTCAGGGGCGCTGGCGGCCTGGATGGTGCGCACCCGATCCGCTGCGGAGACACCAGTGGTGACGCCCTCGGCGGCCTCGATGGTGACGGTGAAGGCTGTGGAGAAATGGCTGGAGTTGTGCTCCACCATCATGGGCAGTTCCAGGGCCTTGACCTTCTCGTCCGGCAGGCAGAGGCACACGATGCCGCTGCACTCACGGATGAGCTGGGCCATCTGGGGCACGGTCAGGTGCTGGGCCGAGAAGATGAGATCGCCCTCGTTCTCACGGTCCTCGTCATCCACCACCAGCACGCCCGAGCCCGCGCGCAGCGAAGCCAGACCGCGCTCCACCCGCTCCATCGCATCCCCGTAGGCTTCCAGTCCCTTTTCCTGCATGTCCGCTCCTCGAAAAGATACGCAGGGCGGCACGGTCCAGATTGGCTGGAGTGACCTCTTCTTTCCGGACTGTGACCGTCGGCTCCGGCATCTCACCGGATCTGCTGACCCTTCCGAGGAAGGCGCTCGCGGGCTCCCCGGTCGGACCGGGATACCGCCGGTGGGGAGTTACGCCCCGCCCTGAGGTTGTGGTCTGATCCTATCATTTTCCAAGGGGGTGCGTTTTCATTCGCTTGGCCCGCTCAACCATGAGGGCATGGAATTCCTGGTAGATCAAAGGATCCGCTGGCAAATGATCGATGCAGATTTTTTTCAGGGCCTCGTAGTTCGTGCCCTGCGGGACCAGCCCCTCGGTCTCCAGGACTCGCCGGGTGTAAGCGTCCACTACCAGCTCGGGCTGCTCGTAGGCATAGAGCCGGATGCTGTCGGCGGTCTCGGGGCCGATGCCCCAGACCTCCAGCAGGGCAGGGCGACTGGGGACGGCGCCGACGAGGCCCAGGTAGAAGCTGGCCCAGGCCTTGAGCTTGCGGGTCTTGGCATTGAAATACCCCGAGGGGCGGATCATGGCGCCCAGAGCCTCCGGGGCCAGGTCCAGGAGGCTCTGGGGATCCAGCGCCGAGGCTGCCTTCATGTTCACCAGGGCCTTTTCGACATTGGGCCAGGCGGTGTTCTGGGTGAGGATGGCCCCCACGCCGATCTCGAAGCGCTGGGCATCCGTTTTCGGGAAGGCATAATCCCCCGGATGGTAACCCGTGATGGAGCCGGTCTTGGTGGGGTTGGTGCCGGGGTGGTCCAGCAGGGGCCACCATCCCTGGGGGCCGTACTCCGCCAGGAGGCGACGGTAGAGCTGGAAGAGGGGCGACTCTCGCATGGGGTCATCATAGCGGAGGGGCAAGGGGGCAGCCGGTTTGAGCTTCTGCAGCCCTGAAACGCCCCAGGGCCCCTTGCGGGGCCCTGGGGCGAGGTTGGACCGTTTTCTAGAAGCGGCAGACGAAGGAGGCGTTGAGGCTGGGGGCATCGACGTCGTAGCCGTATTTGGAGAATGAGACGGTGTTGTACTTCACTTCGACTCCGATGTTGGAGTTGAATCGGTAGCCGCCGCCGATGCTGAAGCCCAGGGCCGTGTCGTTGTAAGAATAGTCGTAATAGGCGTCATAGTCGTCCCGGTACTCGATCTTTCCGCGGGTGATGGCGGCTCCGGCGGCCACGTAAAGGCCCCGGTTGGCCCGCCGCTCGAGGAAGTAGTTGTAGTCAACGCCGAAGCTGAGGGTCGAGGCCTTGGCTTCGCCGTCATAGTCATCGTTGCTATAGGCGATGTAATCGATGCGGGGCACCAAGGCGTGGCCTCCCTGCAGGTCGAAGAAGAGATGCCCGCCGATGCCGAAGCCGACCTGGTCGTCTACGAAGTCCGCCAGATCTCCCTGGGGGCTGGAGAGGGTGACCTGGAAACCTGCCTTGGGGGCTTGGGCGTAGCCCATGACGGTCGTGAGTGCGAGTGCGGTGATCATGAATGCGGACTTCATACTACCTCCGGTGTTTCGCAATGGGAGCCATTGCGTGTCGGTTGAAGTGTCATAATAGACTGCTTGGAATGGATTGTATAAATTGAAAATTTATACAATTTAGTGTAGGGTCTCGGTGGTATTTCACGATCCAACGATTCCTGGGAGCACTCCGCTAGATCCCCTCCAGCCTCTCCAGCTTCATGATGGGCCTGTTTCCGTCCCTCGAAGCCGTCAGGTCCACCTGGAATTCGGCCACCCAGTCGTTCAATTCCTCGCGGTCTACCAGCATCTGCTGGACGTGCATGCCTTCGCCATTGTCCTTGGTGTAGGTGTGGCGCAGATTGCGACCCTCGGGGTCCAGGCGGGGGCCCTGGTGCTCTGCGCGGTAGCTTTCCATGGCGGCCTTCAGGCGTTCTTGGGTCCAGTCCGAGGCGTCGCCCAGTTCCTGGAGCAGGCCCAGGGCCTCTTCGAAGTCGTTGGACACCAGGTGTCGCAGGAAGGTGAAGATGCGGTCGCGAATGGCGGCGGTGAAGCTCTTGCGGTCCTTGGTGACATCGCGCAGGGCCTCGGGGGGGCGCAGCTCCTGACTCTCTTCGGCTTTGTAATCGGCGTTCTGCATCTTCTCCCATTCGTCGAGCAGGCTCGAATCCACTTGGCGGATCATGGCGCCCAGATACAGTTCCATTTCCCGCACCTCGTCGGTCTTGGCGGCATCGGGCACGGTCTGGGCAAGGACCTTGTAGGTGCTGTTGAGGTGGCGCAGCAGGAGCCCTTCGGCCCGCTGCAGTTCGTAGTCCCGCACGTAGTCCGAGAAGGTCCGGTAGGTCTCGAACATCTCCCGGGCGATGGACTTGGGGCGGATGGCCTCCTGGCCCACCCAGGGGTGGGCGTCGGCGAAGGCGTTGAAGGTGGTGTATACAAAGTCCCGCAGGGGCTTGGGATACTCCAGTTTCTCCAGCTCCTCCATGCGCTTGTCGTACTCGATGCCCTCCATCTTCATCTCGGCCAGGCGCTTGGTCTTCACGCGATCCAGCTGCTTGCGGAGCACCACCTCGGGGTTCTCCAGGATGGATTCCACCAGGGTCAGGAGGTCCAGGGCGTAGGTGGGGGACTCCTTGTCCAGGAGCTGCAGGGTGTCCATGAGGTAGAGGGACAGGGCCTGGTTCATGGAGAAGTCTTCCTGGAGCTCCACGTTGACCCTCAGCTTGGCGCCCTCGGGGGTGGGGGGGATGAACTCCACGATGCGGCGGGCCAGGAGGCTGCGGAAGAGCTGCCAGCCACGGCGTCGGTGCCCCTCCTTGGCCCGGTCCGTCTCGTGGCTCTCCCGGATCAGGGTGCGCATGGCTTCACAGCCGTCCCCCTTGCGGGAAAGGACGTTCAGGAGCATGCCGTGGGTGACCTGGAAGCGGGACTGGAGCCGCTCGGGCTGGGCCTCGATGAGACGGTTGAAGGTCTTGTCATCCCACATGACGAAGTTGCGCTCCGGGGGCTTGCGGGGCACGAACTTGCGGCCGGGCTTGGCGATCAGCTTCTTGTTCTCGATGACGTGCTCCGGGGCCTGGGCCACCACGTAGCCCACGGTGTCGAAGCCCTTGCGCCCCGCCCGGCCCGAGATCTGGTGGAAGTCCCGGGCGCTGAGGATGGCCGTCTTGTCGCCGCTGTACTTGCAGAGCTTGGTGAAGAGCACCGTGCGGATGGGGACGTTGATGCCCACCCCCAGGGTGTCGGTGCCGCAGATGACCTTGAGCAGGCCCTTCTGGGCCAGCTGCTCCACCAGGACCCGGTACTTGGGCAGGAGCCCGGCATGGTGCAGGCCGATGCCGTGGCGCAGCCAGCGCTTGAGGTCAGGGCCATAGGGGCTGTTGAACTTGAAGGTATCGATGGCCGCGGCGATGGCCGTCTTCTCCTCCCGGGTGCTGACGTTGATGCTGGTGAAATCCTGGGCGCTGGTGGCGGCCTCCAGCTGGGTGAAGTGGACCACGTAGACCGGGGCCTTGCCCTCCTCCACCAGCTTCTCCAGGGTCAGGCTCAGGGGGGATTCGGCGTAGGAGAAGGCCAGGGGCACGGGGCGGTGGTTGTTCTTCACCGTTACGGTCTCCCGGCCGTTGAGGCGGGTCAGTTCCGTCTCGAAAAAGCCGGTATCTCCGAGGGTGGCGCTCATGAGCAGGAAGCTGGTCTGGGGCAGGGTGAGGAGGGGCACCTGCCAGGCCACCCCCCGCTCACGGTCGGCGTAGTAGTGGAACTCGTCCATGACCACGTCCCCTACGTTGGCCTCCCGGCCTTCATGCAGGGCGATGTTGGCCAGGATCTCGGCGGTGCAGCAGAGGATCGGCGCATCGTGGTTCACGGTGGCGTCCCCGGTGCTGAGCCCCACGTTCTGGGGTCCGAACTCCCGGCAGAGGGCCATCCACTTCTCATTCACCAGGGCCTTGATGGGGCAGGTGTAGAAGGAGCGCCGCCCCTGGGCCAGGGCACGGAAATGCATGGCCGAGGCCACCAGGGACTTGCCTGACCCTGTGGGGGTGTTGAGGATGACATTCTTGCCCTCGAAGATCTCCAGGATGGCCTGCTCCTGGGCCGGGTAGAGGCTCAGGCCCTGGGCTTCGGCGTATTCGAGGAAGCGCCCCAGGAGGTTCTCGGAACTGAAGTCGCCGTCCCGGGGGAGAAGATCGTAGAGCGTGGTCATGGCTCCATGGTAAGCGCAGTGGGCCTGGAGGAGGGTGTTTGTGAATTTCGAATAACTTCGAAATTTATCCTTGCGTTGTATTTCGAAAAAACTAGAATAATCCCAGGAGGCCTGGATGACCCCGATGGAGCAGAACGCCGAACGCTTCAAGGCCCTGGGGCACCCACTCCGGCTCTTCATCCTCCGCCTGGTGGTCCAGGGCCCCGAGGGCGGCACCCCCGCCGGGGAGATCCAGGAGCGGGTCGGCATTCCCGCCTCCACCCTCAGCCATCACCTGGCCTGCCTGGCCAGCACCCAACTGCTGCGCGTGGAGCGGGATGGCACCACCCTCCGCTATCGCGCTGATTTTCAGAGCCTCCACGCCCTTACCGACTACCTCTGGCAGGACTGCTGCTCGGGGGGGCAGGGCAGTGCGGAGGTCCCCACGCCCTGCTGCCCATCAGGGAACTGAAAGCCTTTCCAACCCCCTTTTTCAGGAGAAGCCATGCTCCTCAGGAAACGTGTACACGCCGATCTCACCCAGGTGACCAGACTGCTGGCATCCGAAGGTCTTCCCCCGGATGGCCTGGAGCCCTCCTCAAGGAGGACTATCTGGCCGCCATCCGGGAGGCCGGGTTCCAGGGGGTGGAGGTCGTGGGGGAATCCCCCTACGAATTGGGGGCTGAGGCCCAGGTGGCCAGTCTGAAGATCCGCGCCATTAAACCAGGGGGAGCTGCTTCGGGGGGGCAGTGAAGGAGAAGAGGGTGGCCTCGGCTTCCGTGAAGAAGAAGGTCGTGAAGGCCTCGTCGTCGGCGCCCTTGGGGTAGAGGCGGAGCAGGTTGGGGGCCTCCTCGAAGGCCTGGGCCTTGGCCTCGCGGCTGGCATCGAAGGCCACCTTGCCCCGGATGCGGATCCACTCTCCTCCCGGGTTCATGGCTGAGAGCTCCATCTCGCCGTTGTCCTGCAGCTGTTTGTAGACGTCCTTGGTGACGTTCGTGCAGAAATACATCGCCCCGTTGCGCTTCATGACGAAGCTGAAGGGGCGCACCCTCCCTCTATTTCCGTCCGCCGTCCCCACGAAGAATGCAGGAGTGGACTTCAGAAAAGCCAGTGCTGTGGACATAAAATCCTCCTGTCACGATTCTGGACTCGACCGGAATCGCAGTGGGAGGGAATTTCTGGTTTCAGCCCTTCATGTCCATGAACTGGCCCAGCATCTGGTCCTGGGTCTTCATGACCTGGAGATTGGCGGCATACGCGCCGGACTGGGTCATGAGGCTGGTCATCTCTGTGGCGTAGTCCACGTTGGAACTGCCGGGGCCGGTAGGCTCCTGGCTCTCGGTGAGCTTGGAGGCCTGGACGCCGCCCTCCTGCTGCTCCTCCAGGTCCAGGCGCTTGGCTCTGTACCCATCAGTGTTGGCGTTGGCCACATTGTTCGCAGTGACCGCCAGTCCCTGGGAGGCCGCATTCAAACCCGACAGACTGATTGCAGTGGTGGCCATGGCGGAAACCTCTCTGGGAAATATAGAAGGTTGTGGGGGTGGGCACAATGGGCAGGAATGACCACGGTGAGTCGGACGCCTACCTGATTGTCATGGGTTGCTTGGTGGATGGGCGCCTCGCTGATAAGCTCCCGTTCGACCTCCTCCAAGCTGCCTCGCCGATCTGGTTCGTGTGGGTGCGAAAGACCTTGGACGAGTATTAAAGTATTAAAGAGGGTTGTTTCCGCTCCACCGCCTGATTCTGCCGTTCGCCATTTCTTGCGCAGCATTCGGCGGCATATTTGCGCGGTTCGGTAAAACCTGTCAACTCCAGTTCCTGAGTGACCGACAAAAGTTCGGCGGAGTCGGCAGACGGCTTGCTCCGGGGCACAAGGGACTGTGTCTGGATACTTTCCCAGGAGGGTGACATGAGCGTTTCGTCCGTGAGTTCCTCGACTAGCCTGCAGCAGCTCATGGCCATACTTGCCTCCTCTGCCAGCAGTAGCTCGAGTAGCAGCAGTTCCAGCCTGTCAAGCGCCAGCTCCGACTCCGTGAGCTTTTCCATCACGGGCTTGACCTTGGCCTCGCAGGGAGTCAATCCCTTCAAGACCGACTTCGATGACCTGGGCGATCTGATCGAATCCGGGGATCTGGATGCCGCGAAGAAGGCCTATGCGGCGATGAAGGAGAGGATGCAGTCCCACGGCGGTGATGATCCGATGGCCAGCGACTTTGAGGCCATCGGGGATGCCCTGGAGTCCGGGGATCTGTCTGCGGCCAAGTCGGCATGGACGACCATGCAGTCGAATCTGGAGAGATTCAGCGCAGGCATGGGCCAAGCTGGGTCGAATCCGTTGAAGGAGGACATGGACCAGCTGGGCAAACTGCTTGATTCCGGTGATGTCGATGCTGCGGAGAGCCTGTTCGAAGCCATGCAGGAGCGGATGCAGAATCGTCAGAGCGGAGATGACTCCCTTCAGAGCGCTTTCGATGCCATCGAGACAGCCCTGGCAGCGGGAGATGCCACCGCCGCCAAGACGGCTTGGCAGACCTTGCAATCGTATTTCGAGAGCTTCAGCCAGGCATAGGTCCTGAGTCGTAAAGGATCGTCCCGCAGCCCCCTCTTGCTTAGGGGGCTTGGTTTTGCGGGGAGAGAGGTGCCTCCTGTATGCTGTCCAAATAGTCAGAAGGATCGTCGATGCCCTATGAATTCAGCCCTGGTGACCGTGTCTGTCTGACTCCGGCGGGCATTGCCATGTACGGTGGCGTGGCTCGTTGGATTCCCGAGGCGCAGGGCGGTGGGACCGTTGGTACGTTACTGGTCGCGGCGGACCGCCCCCACAAGCCCGGTGCCTCCCCGCGGCCCTATTACGTGCGCTGGGACAATGGCGCCGAGAACAGCTATCGGGAGGATGATCTGGAACGGGCCGAGGACGAGGCCACGGATCCAGTCCAGGAGCCTGAGGAAGCTTCCAATGTGATACAGGTCCGGTGGGGAAGTGGCTCACGGTGAATCGGGGCTCCTGATGGAGCCGTGAAAGATCGATCCTCGTCATTCCAAAGCAAAGGCCTCCACCAATTTTCAACGGGATCCCTAAATAAAAATTGATTGATTCGATTGAATGCCAACTCAATCTGATTGAAACGTGATTCAATCAATTCGATCAATCTAGGTGTCTCGCCATGGCCGCATCCCCCTCCACCTCCGAACAGAAGCAGCGCATCCTGGAAGCCCTTGCGGGCCGACAGGACGGTTTGAGCCGCGGCGAGATCCAGGAAAAGACTGGCCTCACGTCTCTGGATCCCCAGGTGGCCCGGCGCCTTCTCGCCGATATGGTCCAGAAGGGGATGATACGAGCCGAGGGCCTGACCAAGGCTCGCCGGTACTTCCTTGTTCAGGGCGAAGCCGTAACTACCCTGCCTATTCGTCGAGGCAAATTCATCCCTTCGCCTCGGGAGGGGCAGGTCCCTCTGAGCCCCGCAGGGGAAGCCTGTCGCGCTCTTCTGGCCCGGCCCCTCTCCCTGCGTGAACCCGTGAGCTACCGCCGAGAGTTGCTCGACGGCTATGTGCCAAACGAGACCTTCTACCTGCCTGTCGAGATCCGACAACGACTCGCCACGCTGGGTGCACCCAAGGAACCCGAGCATCCCGCAGGCACCTATGCCCGCCAGATCCTCCAGCGCCTACTGATCGACCTGTCCTGGAACTCTTCCCGCCTGGAGGGGAATACCTATTCCCTGTTGGACACCGAAAAGCTGATCGAGTTTGGGGAAACTGCGGAGGGCAAGGAGCTCCAGGAAACCCAGATGATCCTGAACCACAAGGCGGCCATCGAATACATGGTGGACTCGGCGGAGATGCTCTGCCCGAACCCCACTACGGTTCAGAATCTCCACGCCCTGCTGATGGAGAACCTGCTCGCCAATCCCATGGACGAAGGCAGCCTGCGTGTCGCCCCTGTCGGGATCCGTGGTACGTCATACATTCCAACGGCGGTCCCCCAGGTCATCGACGAATGCTGCCGACAGCTCCTGCGAACGGCCAGCGACATCGAGGACCCCTTCGAGCAGTCCTTCTTCCTGCTCGTTCACATCCCTTATCTCCAACCATTCCTCGACGGCAACAAGCGGACTGGCCGCCTTGCAGCCAACATCCCTTTCATCCGTAAGAACTGCATCCCTATTACCTTCATGGAAGTCCCACTGGAGGATTTCACCGAGGGCATGCTGGCCGTCTACGAGATGAACCGTATTGAACTCCTCCGGGATGTTTACGTTTTCGCCTACGAGCGTTCCTGTGCCCGCTATGGCGCGGTGAAGACATCCCTCGGCGAACCCGATCCCTTCCGTCTCCGCTACCGGACTGACATCAAGAGCATCGTCCGAGAGGTCGTCCTGGCTGGGCAGACGATCCAGGAGGCCGAAGCCCAAATCCGTGCCTATGCCGACGCCAAGCTCCCCAAGGAGGCCCGGACCCGTTTCCGTACTGTAGTCGAGACGGAACTCGCCTCTCTGCACGATGGGAACTTCGCCAGATACCAGCTCCGCCCCTCCGAGTTCGACGAATGGAAGTGCAGGATACGTGGTGGAGAGGGCGATCATGCCTGATGCCGATGGATACGGAAACTCATGATCTGATGCCTTCCTATGCTGCCCTGCTTGAGGAAATTCGGGTCAGAAGCCCGTGGTCCCCGCCTCGTGCAACAACCTTTCACGGGAGAGGTTCATCTCGCTTCCTCCCAGGTGCGACGCCAGAGTGGCTCCGGCACGATCAGGTTCCAGCGCTTGGCGAGCCGACCGCCTTCGGTGCGGCTCAGGTAGTGTCTGCCCTTGGGGCGCATGGGCTCCAGGCGGGCCAGTTCTGTCTCACCGAGGTGGAGGGCTTCCCGGTGCTGCTCCAGGAAGAAACCCACCAGGGCAGCTGTGGTGGCGTTGTTCAGACGTGTCAGATATTCCTGGACCTCCCCCAGGTCCACCAAGCGGAGTTCCTCCAGCGATCTCCAGACTTCCTCCCAGCCGCCGGACCATTCCGGGCGATCCAGGACATCCACCAGGGTGCGTGCCTGACTCGTCACCCGAACATCCATCCCCTGGCGGTCCACCAAATCCACACCGAGGGTCATGGCCGCGTCCCCCAGGGATTCGCGAACGCGGAGCGGGCGATAGCCCACGCCCCTGAAGGGCCAAGCCCGCTGTGAACGCGGGACGAGGACTGGACCTCCTCGAAGGAGGAGTAGGCCAACCCGTGCAACTCCAGCGCGGTGTGGTAGGCCAGCACGACTTCGGGACACCCCATGGCCGCCGCCAGGAAGGCGTCGATGGGGGCGGATTCGGGTGTGCTCCCTGGGGGGACGGTTGCGAACAGTCCCCGGCGAACCGCCAGTATCCGACCTGTGCGCTGGTGGTAGCGGAGCAGTTCGCGCACCGTGGCAGGATTGGGCTCCTTGCCCCCCGCTTCGGCGAGGTGGCGCACCAAGACCTCCCGGGTGAATACGGGATGCAGGGCAAAGAAGGTCGGGAGGCTCACGGTTGAGCAAATATATCAAAAATCCTAATTAAATTAGTCCCTTCGTTTTGAGATTTCAACCATATCCGAGGGGTGTCACCGCTGCAACGCGGAACCCCCGAGCCTTCCTGGTTCCATGGCGATGAACAGGATTTGCCCCACAGGGAGGGCTTGCGTGTCGGCTCCTCAGATACTGGCGGGCTGCCCGTTTCGAGATACAGGCGAGATACGTCCCCATTCATAATCCCCTCGGGGTTCGAATCCTCCCCAAAAACAAAACCCTGAAGCCGTTTGGCTTCAGGGTTTATCTGGCGGAGAGAATAGGATTCGAACCTACGGTGGGCTCACACCCACACCTGATTTCGAGTCAGTTTTTTTGAGTTGGGCCTTTTTGTGCCAATTTGTTCCAAATGTATTTAATGTTGAAGTTGTATTGTAAATCCATTGGATGTTCAGAGGCTAGAATGGACGAAGTTGGGCCTAGAATGTGGTAAGGATGTGGTAACTGGTTATAGGGGGGAGTCTGATGGGGCGAGCGTCGGGTGTGAATCTTACTAAATCGGTAATCGAGGGCCTTGGCCCGAGGGACACCCTCTTCCGAGTTTCAGATGCCCAAACCCGAGGATTGGAGCTCCAGGTCACCCCGGCCGGGGTGCGGTCATGGGTGCTTAGATACCGAGTGCATGGTCATCAGAAAACCTTTACTCTGGGCCGATGGCCTGAGTTGACGGTGGCCCTAGCTAGAAAATCCGCCCATGAGCTTCTAGCTGGAATCGCCAATGGTGAGGATCCAGGTGCCAAGCGCAAAGCCGAACGTGAGGCGGAAACGGTCAACGAACTCGTGACAAGATTCAAGAAGGAACACCTCCCTACCCTCAAACAGAGCACGCTTAAGGAATACGAACGCCTCTTGGACAAGGAAATTCTTCCGGGTCTCGGGGCCGTGCGAGTGAAGGACGTTCAACCCTCGGATGTGGCGTCGCTACTGTCCCGTGTCCGGGCTGGCACCGCAAAGGGGATCGTTGCTAATCGAACTCGGGCGGTGCTCTCCAAGATGTTCTCTCTGGCCTCACTATGGGGTCTTCGTCCGGGGCTGTCGAACCCTGCGCAAGGACAAGCCCGTTCGCCCGAGACCAAGAAGGATCGGCATCTTTCGGACAAGGAGTTGGTTGCTCTCGGTGCGGCGCTCCGGCACTTGGAACCCGCTGGTAATGGCGAGGAAAGGCCCCTAATGGTTATGCCCCCAGAGGATCAGTACGCCCTGGCAGCCATACGATTAGCCTTACTCACGGGCATGCGGAAGTCTGAACTCATCGGGCATGCTTCGCGAAAAATCCCTGCCCTTACCTGGGATAATGTGAACCTGGATGCTGGGGTAATTCGTTTGGAGCAGCACAAGACAAGCAAACGGACGGGTGCCCGAGTTGTGTCTCTTTGTGGTGCCGCGGTGGACCTTTTGGAACATCTTCCTAAGACCCGCGGGAATCCATTTGTCTTTCCTGGTCGGAAAGAAGGCAAAGCCTTATCTCATCTGCAAGGAGTTTGGGTGCGGGTTCGGGCCATAGTCCATGTAGTGCAGCGAAAAACCAAAGTTCCCAAGAATGATTGGGTGAGCTTAGAGGATGTGACCATTCACGATCTACGTCGATCCTTCGCCAGCGTAGCGGCTCGGATGGGTTACCCAGAATTGATCGTGGCTGCATTGTTGGGTCATGCCGCCGGAACGGTGACGGCAGGATATGCCCGCCTGGGAGCCGATCCTCTACGGGATGTCGTGGAGGCTATTGGTGCACGGATGGAAGCGTTGCTTGATGGGCACGTGGATGTGGTGGCAGAGGCAAAGGTCTCCAGGGCGGGAGTCAGGGCTCGAGGTAAATCAACTGGCATCTGATTCGTCAAATTTTTAAACTTAGCGCGTTGATGGGGAATGTGTGAAAGAAGCTGATTTGATTAATAAAATAGAAGAATGTTTTTTGAAACATTATGCAGAAGTTATGCATTATCGGCCCCATTGGGTTCTTGCATGGTATCAAGATTATCCGGATGATATGGTATCGTGTAGAAATATGCATGTTGAGATGCATTATAGCCGAGTTAATAATTTGAATAAAGAATATGTTAATAACCTGGCTGATTGGATTGATAAGAGCGGAATTTTGCGGGAAGCATCAGAAATACTTGCAGAGAATTTTGTGTGCGAATACGTTGAGGATATAGAACGATTTGAAAAGTCTCCTAGAAATTCTATCTATAAAAAAGAATTGGAGACGATACGAATTGCGGCGGAAGATTTTATAAATGCGTTGGAGGGTGTGTCTGGTTTTACTAGAGAAAAAGTACATCAGGTGTTACGTTATCCATGGGAAATGGTTGAAATTAGAAAGATGCTGGTTGGCTATTTGTTGCCAATTCCTAATTGTGATAAAGAAAAAGCTCTTTTGGATGTCGCAGACCTATTTTTTGGCCCATCTGACTCGGGTTCGAAACGTATGGTGGAACGTTGTATGGACTTGAAAATTATCAATTATATGAAAGAGCTAGTTGCTGCATCAAGAGGGCTAGAAATAGTGATTCCTGATGACCTTGGTGGCCCATTATCTGGTTTTCATGACTCGTCTGGAAGTATGCCAAGGTTATTCCTTGCTTCGAATGTGCGTCAGTTGCTCCGGGACCTCGGTTTGCCATTTGGAGCGCAAAAATATGGGCCGGTGTCAGAGTTCCTTTCTTTGGTCCATCAGGCTGCCACTGGCGAGGTCCCTTCATGGGCGGATCGTTATGCGGCTAAGACGCCGCGTATGGAGAAGGAGGCGTTGGCAAGGAGGCCTCAGGGTCAGTAGGGCATAAGGCTATGAAGGTGGGGCCTTAGGGACCTCCATCATTCCGTTAAGGTTGGTAGGGTTTTTTTAGCGACTGTTATCCATGAACCTGTCTCCAGCGCCCGCGTTGGGCCATTTGGAGACAGCAATGACCAAAACAATCACAACCAACCCGACTCCCTTGCGGAGTCCAAAAACCACAGCAGCTTTCCTGGAGTGTTCTACATGGACCCTCGCCGAATGGAGGTGCTCTGGAACTGGGCCCCGATTTATTAAGGTGGGTCGCCTTGTTCGCTACTCGCAGGAGGCTCTCGACGCATGGGTGGAGCAGAACACCTGTGCTTCGACATCCTCGGTTCTCGGGAAGGCGGTGTAGCTCATGACTCAGAAGTATGAAATTCCTGTTTGCAAACGCCCGACAGCTGCGGAGGAGATGGGTTTCACGATGGGAGATGCATTCTCCACTCGCATGCGGTGCCTGTTGCAGTCGGAAGAGCTAGTTCGCCATGAGCTCAAGCGGCACTACCCCTCTTGGAATCCCGATTCCCTTCGTTCTCTGATAGGGAAGTTAGCCAGGAGGGCCGTGAATGGGAAGGCAGGGGCCCGGGCCCAGATTCTGGTCAAAGAGGGGCTCCGGGGCCTCGCTGATCCATTTCTCATTACCGTAGATTTCGACGGTCAGTGCGGGATGCTGGTGCATCCAAGATTTGTGAGGAATGCCGCTGAGCAGGAACTCCGGAAAGCGCTTCGCTTTCTTTTGGGCCCAGACAAAGTCAGGGTCGGGCAATGGGGGATTGAATGAAGCATCTTCGGTGCTCTTTCTTTACCTGCGCCGAAGACAACACCCCCAAGCCCTGGGAAGGGGCTTGGGGGGCTCTTTTGGAGATCCTTGAGCGCACAAACCGCCCCCGCCCCAGGCCCAACGGCGTCGACCCCAAAAAGGGCCTTCCAGCCATTGCTCCCGCCACCTTTATGCCAATGCACCGTGGAAAGGATGAAGCACTATTCCTCGCCTTTTTGGGACTTGACTATGACAACGCTTGCGAGGAAGTGATACCCGGTGAGTTCCATAAAAGTGGAACAGCAAAGACCCGAAAGGTGCCCATTGAGAATCCAGTGTCGATGGGGGAAGTGGCCGAGGCCCTTTGGGAAGCCGGTGTCGCAGGATACCTCTGGACGACATGGAGCAATCAGGAAGAATGGCCCCGCCATCGGGCTCTGGTGCCTTTGTATTTGCCTGTTCCAGCTTCCCAGTGGGAGCAGGCGACTGAGTGGGCCCTGACCTCTCTCGGTTTGGCGGACACCCGCCGCGGTCTGGATGTCAGAGCCCTTCGGGATGTGGCTCGGATGTTTTTCCTGCCTGGCCATCCAGACGGGCATGAGGCAATCCGTCGCCAGGAAATCGTGGGTGAGCCACTGAAAGTGCCGCTAGGGCAATTGGATCGCCTGAAGGTACCTGTGGTGCCGAGACTGCCGCATATTGAGCGGGAAATCAATCGACGGAGGCATGACGGCTTTTCCTGGACAGCGAACCTGCCGGTGGAGCTGGGCACTCTCCGCCTTTCCGAATTGATTGCCTCCCTAGGAGTGAAGGTTGGCCAAGGGCAGCCATACAAGGGCGGGACAAAATGGAGGACCCATTGTCTTTGGCCCGGTGAGCACTCACATGGGCTAGATGATGATTCCGGGTTTGTGATTCACGAGCCTGGTCGGTGGCCCACCTGGACCTGTTCTCACGCCTGCCATGCCCATCTGGGACTAGTAGACGTTTTGCGAGCCGCAGGGGTGCTGCGATGACGAACATCTTGCAATTTGCCAATCCAAGGAGTGAACCCTCACTACCAGTGGCATTGGACGGCCAAGCAAGGCCGTCGCCTTATGAACATCCAACTCTCCCTCTATGCCAGGCATGGGTCGTGGGGGACATGGCCCACATGCTTGCGGATGATCCGCCTCCCGTACGGTGGCTCGTTGAAGGGCTGATACCTGCGGGTGTACCTGGGATCTTGGCGGCCAGAGCCGGTGCTGGGAAGTCCATGACGGCGCTTTCTGTTGGGATGGCTCTTGCCTCCGGTTTGGGTGTGTTGGGCCGATCCGTGAGTCCGGGAGAATCCCGTGGTGTCCTCTTCGTAGGTCTTGAAGATGATGAGGAAGAATTCCATCGGCGGGTACGCCGTGGGCTCCCTTTATTGGAAGAGGATCCTGAGTGGACACCCACCCATCGAGAGGCCTTGACTCGCGGCTTAGTGCCCCTTTTCCCAAACCGGACATCGGGTGCGGTATTCAGCCTGAAAGCTCAGTGGACATCCTTGGCGGAGAAAGCTGCTGCCATCCCTGGAGGGTGCGGAATGATCGTTTTGGACACCCTAAGCCGGATGGCAGACGGGGACGAAAACTCGGCGACCGATATGCGCCCTTTCAATGAGTCTGTATCGGCCTTGGCCCAAGCCACAGGGGCCTCGGTGCTGTCCATCCATCATGTGGGTAAAGGTAATGATGGCAACTCGGATAAGAAACTCTGGCAAAGGCTTCATCCCGAGGCTCTACGGGGTTCAAGTTCTGTTGAGGCCGCAGCTCGATTCATTCTCCAACTCGCCGCCTTATCTCCTTCCGAGGCTCAAACCGCTGGATTGGATGGCGAGGATGCTCTTCGAGGTGCATATGTCGCCATGAGCTTGTCCAAGATGAGCTCTGCCGAGAAGGGGGCGACGGTGTTGTTGGAACGCCGAAAGAGCAACGAACTCGGGGCGGGATTCCTGAGCCTGCACCCAGAATCTGAACGGCTCCTTGCACTGATCCAGGGCCAAGCTGCGGTGTTAAAACTCACCAAACGGGACTCTGTGCTGCTATCCATCGCGGGTGCTGGTGGGCTGGGGGGGCTGGACCAAAAGGCTGCTGCCGCATTGATTTGGCCTGAATCCGGTAACCCAAAGGGGCAATGGGACAAAATGCTATCGGCGCTCCGCAAGGAAGGTTGGTTGCAGGATCCCTCCCTCACGGCTGCCGGGTGGGCGAAGGCGGAAATTCTGGGCCATATCCCATCCGACCGGAAGTGTGGGCGAGGGCTAAACCTGAAAGGAAGCCCGAAAACAACGGGGCTTCCGCCCGGAAGTGGGGAGGCGGAAGAGATGGAAGAAAATCAGACCTTCCATTCTGGTTCCCTAGGCCAGTGGAATGGAAGGAAGGACGGCGATTTGGTGGAGCTGGCCCGACGACCAAGCATCTCTGCGGCAGTAGGTGATCGCTATGAGGTGGACCTGTGATGCCGCAGGAGCTGTTAGCGAAGATCGAGGGGTTGGGCTATTGCCTAACCCTCAGGTTTGGTGGCCTCCGGCGTACTGGCGAAGGTGAAGAACCCATGCCCGAAGTGCTTATTTTGATTGGTGAGCACCGGGAAGCCTTGAAATCCATTCTGGAAGCGGAGGCCAAGGCCTGGGCCGCATCTGAGGCCAGTGTTGCAGCAGGCCGGATGACTATCTTCCCCTGCAATTTGTTGCATTTTGTTCATCCAAGCATCCTCGAATCCATGACCGCTCGCTCCATTGTTGAGCCACCAGGTCATTTCATGAGAAGCATATAGATGCCCACCTACTCTATGCGGAAGTCAGGTGTTGGCCGCCCTTTGAAGCATCCATGGGAGGAGATCGAGGCCCTCTATGTTCATGGTGAGGATATTGAACAATCAGGTAAGGATGGCAAATCCGGGTCGTTACGCCGGTGGCCCTCCCAGGCGGACTTGGCAAAACGCTATGGTCTTCGACCTGAGCAGATCTACAAGCGGTTTGCCCTGATGGGCTTAGACCGAAAGACTGCCCACCAACGCAGGGAGGCCTTCAAGGTCGAGTATTTTAGACAGCTTGATGACAGGAAAATCAAGGATTTGGCGGGGCGAGAGATTGGTTTCCGAATGGCAGCATTGGCCCTGGCAGAGCTTGGTTTGCGCCAGGTTCTGAACCAACTTGTTCATCCACAGACGGGGGATAGCCTGCTGAAACTCCTCACGGCTGCCAAGAGGGCTCAGGAGATTGGCCTAGATGCCCTGGACTTGCCTATGGATAGAGCAAAACATGAGGATTGCGGGGACGACTGGACATTGATGAGAGACGTTCGGCGTGGTCTCTATCCTGTGCCGCTTGAGGCTGAGGGGGATCAATCACGGATTGGTGGCCTTAGGACTCGTGGAGGGCAAAACCAGTAGATTAGGCATCCTGCCGCCCCTGGCCGTGTTCCCCCGGTGGCATTACCGGAGGACGGTCCTGAGGGCCATCCGTGACCTGCTCCGGAAGGGGCCCTGGGTGATCGGCCCAACCTGGGACAATCAACGGCCCCGGTTGGAGAAGGCTTTCGGACGAGCACGGCCGGGGCTGGGCTGGTTCGAGGGGCCGGAGCTGATCAGCCAGTCGATTATCGAATGATAGGCCGTCGGCTCATTGAGGGTCTTGGCACCGCCCAGAATCCGTATGAGAATCAAGGCCCCCCGAACTGGAGCCATGAGGCCCAGAGCTGGCCTGGTGTCTGCTTCCCCGGTGTCGGGTGCATGCAGCCCAGCATTCCGAGTGGCGCCGGACGGGGGTCCTATCCATGGCGCGGATCGGCACGCTTGCCCTTCGTCTGACCTGCGACAGCCTCTGTCATATGGTCGAGGCTAGGATTGGTCCCATGGATACCGACATGACCACGAATGCCTCCAATTCCCTCTACTCGATGCCCTTCCAAGGGTGGGCCTGGCGTGGGGCCCATCTCCAGATGGCCGAGCTCGCCGCCTACTGTCCTGGAGAGGTGGTCAAGCACATGGGGCAGGCCACTGTGAGGATCGACGAGGAACAGGACTTTCCCTTCGTGTTCCGGGTGCTGGCTCACCAAGCCTGGCGCGTGTCCGGCGAGAGCGAGGTTCATTTTTCGCCAGAAACCCGATTCAAGGTCCTGGGCGTCCGGACGCTCTCCGAGAATCGCACCTGCCTGTGGCTGGAGCAGGTAACCGAGGGCAGGGAGCCTGATGGTGACCGGGAAGAGGAGCTTGCCGGGTGGCTGGCCCGGATGGCCGGGCCGCTCATGAGTCCCGATCCGGGCCTCGTGGCGGCTTGGTCGGCTCCCTTTGCCCGGTGGGCACCAGATGCCCGGGAGGGCGAGCAGCCCCTGCTGGGGGTCTTCTACGACTTCGAGGAGGCCGTCCGCTTCGCCGTTGACCAGACTTCCCAGGAGGAATCCGTGGTCAGGCAGGTGCTCGAGGCGGCCCAGCGCTATCTGGAGTTGGCGGGCACGGCTCAGGGGGAGGAGGACGAGGGGCTCATGCGCGAGCGCGTGGCCATGCGCCACTTCCTACCAGAGGATCCGACCTGTCTGGATCTGGACCAGGAGATGGCTTACCTGGTTCTCAGGACCGGCCTGGACAGGGAGCTGATCGCCCGGGTCATGGAAGCGGAGGACGCCTATCAGGAGGTCCTGGGGCTGATCCGTCGGGAGGATGAAGACCTTGAGGCGTCCGAGGAACTGGAGGACGATGGGCTCGCCCATTGGAGGGCCCTGTATCCCGACTTCCCGGTGGATTTCCGGTGTCACTTCCATGAAGTGTCGGACTCCTCGGATCTGCGCTTCGCTGCGCCTCCCCGGAGAGGCCGATGGTCCATGGTGAGCGCCACGGCCCTTCCTCAGGGGGGCGGACTAGAGACTTGGCGCGTGGAAGGCATAGTTGTCGGCGAAGGGCCGGAGCTTCTGGGCTTCTTCCCCGTGGCCCGGGATGGGGCAGAGTATTCCCTCCACATTCGGGATATCCAGCCATGGGGCGACAAGGATGCCACGGTGGAGGCCCAGGACGCCCAAGGGCACCTTCTGACCTTCTTCCATGTCGACCACCTGCACCCCAGGAATGAGCTCCAGGTCGATTGCACCCTGCCGGTCTACCTGGCTGGTTTCGCCATCGATCTGGGGTCGGCCACGGATCCAGACCGCGGCCTTCTTCTCGAGAATGACGAATACTGCGCGTTCCAGGGGCGTGTGGCATCCCTGGATGTCCTTTCGGCCTGGAGTGGTCTGGTCTATCGCATGGATGTGGAGGGCCCCGATGGGTCCCGCCTGCCAGTCTACGCGGCCCGGCATGTCCTGGAGGCGGGATACCGTCCCGCTGTCGGGGATGAAATCCATGGCACCCTCTGGCTCCAGGGCGCCACCGCCAGCGGGACCCTCGCCAGGCCCATATACAACCTCAAGGCTGAAGGGGATGAGCAATGAGTGAGTCGCAAGCGTCCGGCCCACATGGCATACCGGGGTTTCTCCTCAAGGAAGTCCCGTTCACCGGCTTCGGCTTCCGAGTCTTCTCTCCCGAGGGGAAGAGCCTTGGGATTTTTGAAAGGACGGATCCGTGGCACAGGGAAGGGGCTTGGCCAGAAGGGTCCCGCCTTATCACCTTCGTGATATCGGGTAAGGGAGAGCGCTTGCCCTTTGGTCTTTGGACTTGGCAGAGCGGGAAGCTCGTGGCGGATCCAGAACCGTGGTTCGCTCCGAGATGCCGAATCTTCCCGGAGTATGGGGGAGCCTATCTGTGGGCGCCCGATGGGGCCTCGGATCTTTGCGAGGGATATACAGAGGATCTGAAGGCCGCCGAACGCCTGGACCAGGATTTTGACGAGTGGGCAAGGCTATGGGAGGTCATCGACATTGATGACTTTTCTGCGGGAGCCGCGCCCGAAGGGGGGTGGGATGCCTTCGATACTCAAGGCATTGAACTCTGCCGCCGCCTGATAACTCTCATGGGCTCCGATGGACTGGTGGTCTATACGAGGGACGGATTCTGTTCCGTGCCAAGAATGGGGCCGCTGCTCCTCTATTGGGAGGAAGTCCGGAAGAGGAAGACCCGCCCCTGCGACCCTGTCCGCTACCTCACCAACGAGGAGGCGATTGCGGCTTACCTCCAGGCCGCGGTTGATGACGGAGACGCTCAACTGACCGCATTGGCTAATAAACATGCGGGCCGGGCCCGGAAGCGCCTCGACGCCTATCGCGTCAGCCTCCCTGAGGAGGACGTTGAAGTCGAGCACCTCTACGCCGAGCGATTCGGATCCATCCCGGTTGGCCTTTGGCATGGGAAGGAGGCTAGGCGGCAAGCTCTGGAGCAGGCGCGCCTCGTACTGGCGGGGAAGCGCGGTCCAATACGATCCGAGGAGTTCCCCGTGGATTGCCCACCCGAAGCGATCCTGTGACGAGGCAAGGTAAAGACTCCGCAAAGGGTTTTCGCACTATCCCTCTTGGTGGAGTAGGTCTCCACATAAAGCGTTTCAATACCACGCCCACCGCAAACCTATGGAGGACAAGATGGACACTCCCATCGAACAATCCCGTCGCATTCTGGCCGAACTCGAGGTCTACAACATCAAGGCGGCGGGGGTGTGAGCGTGTCCATGGATGTTATAGAGATGCCAGGCCTCCGGCTGGTCGAAGCGCCTATGGACGAGCGGTGGATGGAGGTTGTCGGTCCGGACGGTCGGTGCTTGGCGGTTCTGCCCGATGCACAGTTCTACCGGAAAATCCGTCGAGGGACTTGGCCCGAGGGGGCGCGGATTCGGACCTACTTCCTCACATCCACGGGACGGCGCGTGACCCTGGCCCGTTGGGACTGGACTGCGTCAGAGCTTGCCATGGAACGGGAAGGGGGCCCAGAGCCCAGCATTCGCATCATGCCCGACTACGGCGGGGCCTATGCCTGGGACCAATACGAACGTTGTGCTGAACTGGTCGATCTCTTGGATGAGGGTCCGGAGGTCGTGGCATTGGGCACTGAACTCGCAGTCTGGCAGGGCGAGTGGGAGGCCCACGCCGCCTTTACCCCAGAGGATGATCCTCCGCCCCCTGGCGGCTGGGATGCCTGGGCCGAGCGGGGCTTGGAGCTCTGCCGCCACGCCCTGACCCTCATGGGGCCGGAGGGGGTGCTCATCTACCGATGCCCGCCGAGCCGCCTCCGGTGCGGCAAGCGGGACCTCGTGCTGTATTGGGAGCGCCAAGTAGATGTCAATCAAAACGCCCACGACCGGGAGGCCGTGAGCGGATTCGAGGGGCGGAACCAGCTACCTTGAGGGGCATCTCCTCAACCTGCCGGATTAACGATCCTTAATAGCCACGAACCGCCCCCTTGAATTGTGAGACCGCCTCTGACACTTCACAAGCCCCTTACTACTTCCAGTCCGCCACTTTGTCGTCGCCAATGAGATTGTTATGCCTGGCAATCAAGTTTGACAATTCTTCCTTCCATTCCGAGGCCCTAGGGCAATGGAACGGAAGGACGCCTCGCGGGTAAGCTACGCACTGTGCTCAAAAAGGTCCTACCTGAACCACAGGAAATAGATGGGCTGAGCTTGGGGGAACAGCCTTTCTCAATCATCGAGGCGCTCTTCTGGAGGTCGCCACGTTTTGAATCTTTCGAGAGCGTCCGTTCCGCCAAGCAGGTCACGAGCTTGGCTGAGTCGTTCGAGCAGCTCTTGCGGAACTCCTTTCTCTGCGTGTTCTCCTTGGGTTATCGTCCCAGGCTCGGAAGATCGCTGGATGATGTCCCCGAAAAAGGCCTCAATGCGCTTGGCCCTGGCCCAGTCTTCGACCATAGCCAGAAGGTCCTTTCGACTATCGTTGAACGCCTTCTCGCGTCGACGAATGGCTTCGAGGCGCGCTTCCTCTTGGCGCTGCAACTCCTGTTTCCGAACCCATTCTCGGTGTTCAGCCTCTCTTTGAATGCATTCCGCCTCGCGCTTTCTCCAAGCCTTCTCCACCAAGTCCGCAATTGTGGACGAGGCCAACTCAATCGTCCGGGCAATTGAGGGGGGCGTCGAAGACCACTCACCAGGTTTTGATTCGCTCCACCAATGCTCCCAGGGTGCTCCCTCATAGGGCGAGAAGGCTCGGAGGGCGAAACGTCCACCTGGCATATCTTGGATTTGGACTCGGCTGGAAGCGCCAGGACGTTTTATGGTGGCGGGCTCATCCGCTAAGGGGATCCATTCGTTCTTCACTTCCTTGGCGAGGACCTCCTCTTTGATCTCGTAGAAAGAGAGACCTATGGCAAGGGTCCCAATCCGAAGGATTGTCGGGCGCCAAGGCGTCCACCAATGCCAGACATGGCAGGTCCGAGGTTTCTTTGGATCCATGGGCTTAAAGTCAATCCAGCGGATTGGCTCTCGTGGGCCAGCGATCTCGATGGAGTATTCGCAAGCCTCTAAGCTCATTAGAACTAGGTTGAAAACCTTCAATCCTCTATCCAACTCCCTTCGGCTGATATGGACATCCAGGATTGCTTGCTTGCGGGGCTTTAGGTAGTCATTGAAATAGGAGTCTTTAGAAGCCGAGAGTGCTTCAAGGGCTGGCATCACTAACGGGTGGAGTGCTGCTGGCTCCCTGACCACAGGGTGGTGCTTCCTGAAGTGGTCCGGTGCTTTGGGGTAGGGCCATGGCTCTGTCTTGGCTCGCCCTGATTGATTCCATTCGATATCCGCCCCGGGACGTGCGGGTGGAAGCTTCGGGCGCCGGGGTTGTGCACCCCCGCGCAGACGAGCCCAGTATCCCCGTGGCGGAGTCGGCACTTCCAGGTTTCGGCAGACTCGTGCCAGGTAGCTGGACGACACCCCATACCGGTCGGCGACTTCTAACATTGGATTCGCCCAGACTTCTTCAAATAGAGCTTCTCGGTTCACAGCCATCCAGATCTCCATTGCACAAGGTCATCCTTCCTTCTCTTCTGGGTCCCTAGGACAACGGTATGGAAGGAAGCCAAGGTTGCTCGCCTCTCCGTGGCAAGGAGCACCCAATTGCGCCACGGTGGTGTCGATTCTGATGGGCATTGACGACTTAACCCTGAAGACTATGACCTATGGCCTCCATGTGCTGTTTCTTCCCCATCGGGTCGCTGAGGGCGCTCCAGGGGATCCGGTGCACGTGGTAACCCTCCATCTTGAGGATGCGGTTGATCATCGCGTCGGTCTGCTGCGTCTTCGGGTTCCCGTGCAAGGCAGACGACATCCCGTCGAGGTAGACCGCAACCTTCTTGTCCCTGTAGAGCGCATCCGGGCTGGTCACGATGCCGTCCCCGAGGTCCAGCTTCGCATTCAGCTCGGGGCCATCGTCGCCGACGAGCCCGGCCTCTTGCAGGGCCAGGAGGAACACCTGCTCCTTTGAATGGTGAGGTTGGCCCTTGGTGGGCATGTCCCCGGTCGCGGGCTCAATGGTGTTCTGCATGGTGAGACCACGCCAGATGGCCAGGAGATCGGTGGCCTTGACCCGGTCCAGGTAGGGTTGGTGGAAGGCATTCGAGTGGTTCTTCAGACATTCGTAGCAAGCCGTCGCACAAGCTTCCGGACATCCCATGAGACGTTCCGTGGCCCCATCTAGCACCTGCTCCCACCGGTCTAGGATTTCGTCGAGGACCCCCGAGCCACCGGGCATGGGGTCGTAGAGGAGTGCTTCCCAGGAGCCGTCGTCCTGGGCGATGCCCACCCAGGTCAGATCCCGCTCTCCCATGTCCAGGAGGTCACGGGCACCTAGCAGGAGGGCTTCGCAGAGGTTGGCTGCGTCCGCCATGGAGGCTAGACCTCGGAGACGCAGACCATCCACCCGAACGTCGGCGTACAAGGCCCGAGGGACCGGTGCCTGCCCGCATGACTTTACGTGGGTCTCGACGAACATGGCCTTCTCGGCGTCCGAAGACATCGAACTCCGAGCTGCTCCGCACACGGTACAGATCGGGTAGCCCCATTCACCCTGCCGGGAGAGGTTGGCTGGTCCGAGGTTGACTAGTCTGAGCTTCTGCTGTCGCAGCAGCTGGAGCTGAAGTCCGGTCGGGGCCGTGTAGGTGGCGCCGCCGTTGTGGACGTTCTCCAACTGACTGGCACGTAGGTCCACTGACAAGGCGAACCGCATAGACTCGTCGTCGGTGATCCTGCTTGCGTGGTCCAGGCTGCCGTCTGACATCGGGATGGCGTCCACGGAGGCGGGTGGGGTCGCGGCGGCCACGCCAAGCTTCCCGGCTTGACCGGGCAGGCGGAGGAAAGGGGCCTCCGGGTCAACGCCAATCTCGAAACGCTCGGCGGTCCTGTCCTCGGGTTTGGGGCTCATCCTGAAGCTGACAACCTTGAATCGTTCCCCCATGGCGTAGATCAGGTTGCCCGGCACGAACTCCCGGACCCCCTGGGCCAGTCCACGCCCAAGGGACAGGTCCCGGCTAGCCGACTTGGAGTCGGCGCCGTGGAACTCGAAGCGACATCCACCCTGGGTCATCCCGTAACCCGGCAGGAAGCCCTCAAGGGCCAGCACGGAAAGGGTATAGGTATCTTGGGTCTTGCCACGGTAGGCACGGATCATGGCGTCGAACCGCTGCTTCAGTCGACGTTCAGCCTCCTCCAGCTCCTTGCCTTCCCCTTCCAATTTGGCCCACTCGGCTCGACGATCGCTCGCCCACTTTGCGCGGTGATAGAGGCGTTCCACTACGTCCTGAAGGTCGGGGCCCAGGGTATCAAGGAGGCCATCCAGGATGTCATGACGAACCGTCTCCTGATCCTCCACCGGCCACGACTGGTCGAAGGCGGCCCGCACGGCGACCACGAGCTTATCCCGATGATTGATCACCAACTCCGCCAAGGGCTCACCCACCTCGGGGGCCTGGGCTCGAAGGCGGGTCCTTTCCTCGTCGGCGTCGTAGTGGAACATGTAGCCCCCTACGAACGACGGGAAGATGGCCTTGATGGCCTCGGACTCGGGGCCCTCCAGACGTAGGAGGGTGCCGACGACCACGGCATGGACGTGCTTGGCGACGAGCACAGGGTTCCGGAGGTTAAACCTGGGGGCCTCGATCTCGCCCCGGAGGAGGTCCAGGGGGTTGTTGAAGAAATATTGGTCGTGGTGCCAGCGCTTGCAGTAGGTGACGATCGAGGCCATCCGTTCTCGTCGACCGGCCCGTCCCGCTCGCTGCCAGTAGTTGCTGGAGCCCGGGGGCATGTTCCTCATGAGCACCATGTCGAGGGCTCCGATGTCGACACCCATCTCCAGGGTGGGGGTGGCCACCAAACAATTGAGATCCCCATCCTCCCGCTTGAACTCGCGCTCGATGCGGGCCCGAACGTCGGCGGGAACCTGGGCGGAGTGTTCAGAGGGGACCAGGGGCTCGAAGTCGGGTTGGAGCAGAAGGGCCACGTCGAAATTGTCCTCGTCCAAGGGCTCGGACTTGAGGACCCCGTCGCAATTGTGCCGGGGGCATTTGTTCCCGGGCGACGAGTGGATGGTGGGCTTCCGGCACCGCTGGCACCGCCAGGTCTCCGTGGCGATCTTGAAGCTCAAGCTGTCCGCTAGAAGGGAGAACCCCTTACCCCCTGGTAGGGCCGTGGCCTTCAGGCCGCTGCCCTTCAAGGTGATGTGTTCCATCAGGGACGACTGGCTCAGGAAGGCCCATGCCTCTTCCATGAACGTGATCCGATCCGTAGGCGAGCGCCCTGGTGTCAACTTCGCGAGGAGCCCCAGGGCGAAGGTCCGACCGGTTTTCGAAACAAGCGCTACCTGCCTGCGCTCGTCGTCGCCCTCCTTCTTTTTCTTGAGCACGATGACCTTCGGTCGCTTGAACTCCTGGATGTAGCCCTTGGTGACCTCACGTGCGCCCTGATTCCAGATGCGGGTGAACGTGTCGCCCCCGCCCTCCGGGCTGTCGGCCAGGATCTGGTTTCGCCGCCAACTGTCCAGCAGCAGGGCAAGGAACCGTCGCACGTCCGCCGGGTCCCACGTCAGGATCCCCGCCAGCTCCCGGAGTTTGGCCGGGTGGGCGTCCAGCTCCGGGTAGTCGATCTGAACAAGGCCGTAGGCTTCCAAGCCGTATTTGCTCGTGTAGGACGTGGCTGCCTCGGCCATGAGGCGGTGCCGGAGATACTTCGCCAGTTCCTTCCGGAGTCGGTCCTTGTCTGTCGTCCCTACCAAGTAGGACATGACCTCCGGAGCGATGACCCTAAGCAAGAAGCTGTCTGCCAGCAATCGATCCACGAGGCGGCTGTGGATGGCTCCGAAGGATAGGCCGTCGTCCTTCTGGATCTCCTGGAACATCAACTGGCGAAGCCGGTGACGCCTACCGTGGTCCTCGCTCCACCCTGCCTGAAAGGCCGCGTCCTGGCGGCTGTCAGCGAACACCAGCAGCTTCCGGTGGTCCTTGGAGGCGTAGGTGAGCATGGCCTGCCCCAGGGTGTGAACGTCTGCCACCTGGGAGGCCCGGACGGCGCGGAAGGGGCGCACGGCCCCCTTATAGCCTCGGCTACCTGACCTGCAGGCTGGACACTTGGTGTTCTCCTCCTGAGGGATCTCGACTGCCAATAGGGGCAGCTCAACCCCACACTTCGGCGCCAGGCATTTGTCTGCTTGTCGTCCGTGCATGCTTCCACACCTGCGGCACAGGTAGCCCGTAACAGTGCCCTTCAGCTCTGGCCTGGTAGTCAACGGTAGAGTGTCGTCGTCCCCATCGTCGTCGGGCTGCCAGGCAAGCTGGTCGGTGAAGTAACAGGTGGAGGTCGCAGGTCCCTCAGGGATTTGTCCCCCACTTGCCCAGACGGCGTTGTGACCCTCCTGCTGTCCGCCGATAACCTTACCGTCCTCGGTTGCAAAGCCGTGAACTTCGGTAGCCATCAAGTGCTGGCCGCATGTAGTGCACACCGACACGGGGAAGATGCCCGAGGGCTGCCAGTCCGGGTGCTGCTGGATCAAGTCCACCTTGTTGGTGAGGTACAGCTTGAGTTGGTTGTCGTCCTCGAAGCGGGCGTGGGCCTGGTCTAGGCCAGAGATGAACGTGTGGAGCTTGGGGCGGAGGATGGGGTCCCCCTCCTTCTGCGCCCGGACGCCCATCGCAAGGTAGGCCAGGACCTCCACCTGATTCCAGATTGGGTCGACGGCACGCCCAGTCACCTTCGCGACCTGCTCGGCACCCTCGACCAACCCCAAGGGCTTTGCAAAGGTCCTCGCGATGGCCTGGACCATGGGGTTCGCCGCCAGTAGGTGATGGAGGCCCTCCTCGGCGGAGGCTTTGGTCGGGATGTTCTGCCCCAACCAACGCTTCACCTCGGTGTTCAGCTTGGGTAGGTCCTCCCAGTCCTCCCCCGTGACCGTGGCGAGCAATCTCTCCAGGGTGGCCATGGGATCACCTATAGGTAGTGCCTGGAGGGCTCCTGGTGTGGGCCACTCGATCTCTGCGTAGCGTTCCTCAACGACCGCTACCTTGTCCTGGGGCACCCCGAAAAATCGGTGTGCAAAGCGGGCGGCGGCCTCGGTGCCGCGCTCGGGATCCGCCAACGTCGCCGATGTGCCGATGCAGGTGATCTCGCCCCGGGCGAAGGCCTTGAGGCGTCGGATGAGCACAGCGACCTCAGCCCCGGTGGTGCCCTCGTAGGTGTGGGCCTCATCGAAGACCAAGTAGCGCAGCATGCCACTGGAGAATAGGCCCTGGTCCTTGGCCCGGGTGAGCAGCATCTCCAACTGCTGGGGGTTCGTGAGCAGGAGACGAGGGGGGCGGGTGCGGATGTCCTCCTCGGAGATGCGCTCCTCCTGGGGGACCCGACGGGTCTTGGCCTTGGGGTCCTCTAACCACTTCGACAGCGTCTCCCCTGACAGAGTCTCCGATGCCCGCTCAACATCCGCCCCTGCGTCCCTATCTGGGGTGGAACCCACCCACATCCCATAGCTGATCCCTGAGCCGCGAAGCATGCGCCTCAAGCGGTCCATCTGGTCGATGGCCAGGGCGTTCATGGGGTAGACAAGCACAGCCATGACGCCCTGAGGGGCTTTTTCGTCCCTTGCTGTCAGTGCCGTATCAAGGATGGGGGACAAAAATGCCTCAGTCTTCCCTGACCCCGTACCGGTGGACACGATCAGATGCTTCCCGCCCTTCACCGCCCGCAGGGCCTCTTCCTGGTGCAGGAAGAGGGTGGGGTAGGGCATGACCCCCTTCATCCCGCCGTGGAGGGCCCTCTCGGCCACTAAGGAGGCTACGGTAGCTCCGAGCCTGAAGGGGCGGCTGAGGCTGACGAAGGGGCCCTTGGCAAGGTGACTGGTCAGGCTCTCCCCCAGCATCTCCTTGGCCTGGGCCGCCAACCTGGGGTCCGAAAACGGGAACGCCGTCCGTTGGTAGCGGAGGAAGGTATCCAGGATCTGCTTGGTGAAGACGATGGGGTTCAGTGACATGAGTAACTCGATAGTGAGCAGCAGTTGACACGTTTGGAGTGGATCGGTCTGTTCGGTTCTTTGATCAGGTAACGGATGCCTTCAGGGCCGCGAAGTGCATCTCATCCTTCTCCAGCAGCGTCATCAGCTCCTTGACGGCACCTTCGATATCGCAGATCAGGTCGTTGTTCGTGGCAATCCGCTCGATGTTATTTGAGTGGCTAAAGGTATGTAAAACCTTCAATATGCGCTTTGACTCTTCTACCCCGAAAATGCGATCAGCGCGACGGTCAACAGTGCTGTTGATGTGATCTGGGCACCTCGCGTAGGTGTAAAGCTCAAGGAAGCGCCGGATCGCGTTGGGCACCGAGAGCAACACTCCCAGGTCCGTTTTGTCGTCGGCGTCATTGAACTCATAGAGCACGTTAAAGAGGTAGTGATACTCGGATGAATAACGCCTAATCGACTCTGGTAGGCCAATGAACGTGGAGGTCGTTGGCGTTACCCGCTTCACCATGTAGTAGCTACTCTCCTTTTCATTGATTGGAAGTTCACGGAGCAGGGTGAAGAAATCGAAGTTGTGGGTGGAGAGAAAAATCTGTTTGCACCTCAAGCACCACTTGTTTTCCTTGGAAGCATCCTGGAAGAAAAACGTGGCTTTGATGATCGCCGCGACCTGGAAGATGTGGTTGCTGTCCAGGCTTGAGATGGGGTCGTCGATGAAGATGATGGCTTCACCTAACGCTTTAATCTCTTGGAGTTTGGTTAGGAAGAAGGCGAAGGCTATTGCCGTCTTTTCGCCTTCGCTCAGGTTCTTGGCCACGGCTGGGCCGCGCATGAGCTGGAACCGCTCTGCGTCTCCCTCCTTGACGACAGCGATCTGGATATTGTCGCTGCCCAGGAGGTTCTCGATGCGTCTGTTGATCTCCTCGCGGCCCTTCTGGGCCAGACTGATGATGGCCTTCTGCTGTTTGATGGCCACTTCAAGGATATTTTTGAACTCGATGAACTGGTCCCGTCTCCGGGATAGGACCAGAGACCTCGCCTCTCCGACTTCGGGCTTCTCCCGTTCAACGAACTCCTGGGTGAAGTGCCTCTTGAGGCGTTCGATGGCGTTGTTCTTCTCCTGGGCGAAGTTGTCGCCTATCGCGTTGTTCTCATCGATCAACGCGTTCAGAGCCGTGATCGAATCCTGAAGGCGGGTCTGGATCTGATCATCAAGGGGGGCAAGATCCTTGATGACAAATGGGGTTTTCACTTTTTCCTGGAGAGCAGCAATGAGCTGTCCCAGTTCAGCGTTATAGCCAGTCACGGCTGGGGTGAGCGCGCAGTTGATGTCCTTCAGCCTGTTCCGGAAGGGAGGATTGAAATCACTCTCTTGTTTCAGTCCTTCTGCCACTTTGGCTGCATCAACACGCTGGAGAAGGGCGTTCAGGCTGGCCTTGTGCCCCATCAGGTCTTTGGAGAAGTGCCCGTGTAGCTCGGCCAAACGCGCTTGAGTCAAAGGATTCCCACAGAACTCGCACTTGTCCTTGTGGTCGTGCAGGCTCAAGCCGGTCTCGACCCATTCTGAAACCTCGGCCTGATCAAGCAAATGCTGGATGGTGTTAGAGAACTCGGGCACCTTCCGCAGAAGGGCGCTGGCCTCCTGGTGGAGCCCCGCCAGAAGCAGGTTGGCGGTGGCCTTGGTGACAGCCGAAGGCTTGTCGCTTTCAGCCTTTTTCGCGAGAACCAGATCGTTCGCCAACGTTTCATCTGACAGCTTGTAGTCCGTGCCTGAGACAGCAGTGGTCATGTATGTGGTTAGTTGGGTTGCCCCGAAGGCGGGGATCAGGCCAAGCCTCGCCTTGATGGCAGCAGAGGCTCGCGTTTTTTCTGCCGCCAAAGCTGTTGAGATCGAAGTCATCCCCCGTTGACTCTTGTTAGCCCCTGCCTCACATCGAACCAATTTTTTCTGGAGCTGTTCAATGTTTTGTTCGGCGTCCTTGGACTCTTCGCCGAGAAGTAAGATGGGGTTGAAGGCGCTGCCAGCGAAGTTCAGGTTGTTGCTGATGAAGTCGGAGTTGAAGACGCGCACGATCTTCTGGCTCGTGTGGTAGTCCTGCTCGGTGATGACACCGGTTGCATCGGTGATCGTGAACTTGGCAGCGTTGTAATCCCCAAGCTTGCGATGCTCAAGAGCACCAAATAGGCGTGATAATGTCGTCTTCCCGGAGTAGTTCCAGCCATAGATGACGTTCTTCAGGCCGAAGTCGGCCATCGACGTAGGGCGCGTGTAGTCAGCGAAGATGCCTAGGTCCTGAATCTTTTTGATCTGCTTGAGCATCCCCACTCCTGGTAACCGATCTGGTGTGTCGGGGTGAATCTTCCGCCTTCCCCGCTATAGGAGAGGGTGCGAGTTCATAACAGCCTCCGCTGACCGTCCTGCCTGAACTCATCGAGATCGAAGAGGGCGCCGGGCTGCGGGTCAGCGCGGTAGGGGTCCTTGCCATGCTCGGGGGAGGCGGCCATGTTTATTGCTCCTCCGATGTTGCCGTATTCGGCCTGGACAGCGTGCTCCTTGCCCAGGAATAGGTCCCACTCGTGGTCGGAGGCGGCCATGGCTCGGGCCTCGGCCCAGGCGGTGTCCCATCCGTCCGCGGGAGACCAGATTTCGATGAGGGGACGGCGGTGGCCCAGGGCGGCCTCGGGTACCTCCACACCCTCATGAAGGAAGCGATTCAGGCCCTTGTCGATGAGCTGCTTGTAGGCCCCAAGGGTGAGCAGGGGCTGTCGGTGGGGCTCAGGGAGATCCTCATCAACGCGATCGAAGCCCTTCGGCTTAGCCAGGGGGTCCAACAATATGTGTTCAAAAAGTTCAACTGGAAGCTTGAAGGTAAGGGCCACAAGGGCGTCCATTTCAATCCGCATCTTAAGACGGGTGGGTGTATCTGAAATCGGTGGGGCCCAAACACCAAAATTAGGGGCTACGCGAGCCTGAATGGCCTCGGTCAGCAGGGGATCATCTAGGAAAGGAATTGGAAGCGTCTCAACATAGAACTTATTGAGGTGTGCTGTGATTTTCCTCCGAATGATCCAATCAATGCAGAAGCTATCGAGAACGCCTGCTAGGTAGTAGTCATCAATGATGGGAGTTGAAAGGTCCGGACTAGCATTTCCATGTGGATTTGCTGGAGCCAGGGTGAGAATGAACGTCCGCAGGTTCGTGGCGTTTTGAACATCCCTGAATAGCAACCTCGGTCTAACCCAGGCCATGAAGTCCAGACGTGACTTTTCAAAGGGCTCATCTCTCTTTTCGGCTGCTTCCTTGGCCTTGGCCCAATTGTCCTCTGCAACCTTCCGTAGAGTTTCACGGGGGATAAATTTTTGACCGTCGAGGAATTTTCTGAAACCATTCTCGGTGTCGTTGCCTAGGTAATAGGGATTGAATTGCCAGTAATGTTTTCCCTCTGTGAGGGGAACCCAACCCATCTGCCAAAGTCGGAATCGCACCCTCACGTCGCGGGTGTCTTCCAGTGGGGCCAGCACTCCGATCTCTTGCAACCTCTTTCGACTCCCATCCTTCCATAATCTGGAGTCGTTGGTCATATGGAACTCGTGGCGGACTTGCACTTTCAGTAGTTCATGATCTGCGTAAAGTTTGTTCGCCACCTCCAAATCCATATGGCTCCTGAACTCCATTAGGGACAATGAATTGGGGGCGAACCGCCTTATTTGCTGAATGCTGACAGGAAGAGTTCGTGTCAGTGGATCGTTTAGTTCACTTATATCGAGCCGCATGAAGGCCGCCTGTAAGGGTCGATCAACAGCGGGAACTCCCTTTGCAATAACCGTAGCGACAAACTTGAACTGTCTGTGGATCTTAAAGATTTCTTTCTTGTTCTCAAAGCCGTAAAGTAATTCCCACTGATCTCGAATTAGAAAGGTCCTGCGCATTACGGTTGCCCAAGCGTCACTATAGAGGCCCGCTGGTGTAACCAAACCCATTCGTCCCCCCGGGCGAAGGAGAACTCTGGAGAGTTCTGCGAACAGCTTGTATGTATAAGTCTTTCCATCCCCCTGGATGCAGAATGGGTGTTCAGGATCCGAGTAGGCAGCCCTCGCGGCTCGCTTGGACTCCCATCCACGACTGAGCTGGTCCTTCCCCTTGCCGAAGCTGACATGGAAGGGGTCGGCTGCGGCTTTAAGGAAGCTACTTACCGCCCGGACTTCCCCCACGTATGCAAGCCATGCCCTCTCGATCGCAGGATCGTGCGAGAACAACTCCTGCTGAGCTCGCTTGGCATCTCCTGGTGTGTATGTTCTGTAGATCGGGTCAAACCGGGTGAAAAACTCCAAGCTCTCAGGCTGGAGGGTGTCCCAAGGCGGGTTGCCCAGGACTACGTCGAATCCAGACTCAGGCCCCGTGAATACCTCTGGGAACGCCAACTCCCAGTGGAAGAAGCGGTGCCGGACGGCTAGTCGCTGAATAGTGGGGGTGAAGACCGGATCCTGCCAGGAGTCGGGCATGGGCAGGGACTCAGGCTTGAGGGACTGACCCCCATCGTCCACGCCCGGCCAGAAAAACAAGGCGCACCATCGGTCGAGGGCATGTTGGAGGGCGTGGAGGGCGGGATCGGCAGCCAGGGCTGTCCAGGCGTCCCGTTGCTGGTCTACGTCGTGAATTGGGATATCGTGCAGCTCACCCAAGGCCCTGCGAGCTGCAGGTAACACCTCCTCCGGGGCCTTATGGTCCGGTGCCATCACCCAGGACGTGCCTCTAAAGAGTTGCCCTTCCAGGACCTTTTTGGCCGCTTTGAAGGCTTCCTTTAGGGCCTTGGTCTCCGTACCAGTCTTGCCGTCGCCGCCTTCTCGGTCCCAAGCCAGGATGGGGTAGTCGTCTACCCGGTCGAGCCAACAGCCGACGAGACCATTGCCGCAGCGGAGCTTGTGATCAAGGAAGCCGAAAGGTAAATCTGGGTCGAGGGTCTCGACCCATACAGCGAGCTTCGCCAAGTCCACAGCGAGGGCGTTGATGTCCACGCCATAGATGCACCGCTCGACCACAAACCGTTTGAGGCGTCGCTTCAGCTTGGGCTCGGCCGCGGGATCGTCGGGGTGCACCGGGGGCAGGCTCTCCCCAGGGCTGCCCAGGGCGGGGAGGCCGAAGGGCAAGGTGAGGATCACGCGATCAGGCCGGTCCTCACGCAGGCGATGGTGGATGAGACTGTCGTAGAGAGCGTGGGTGAGATAACGCAGGGCGCCAACCAAGAAACTGGCGCTGCCCATGGCCGGGTCCAGCACCCGCAGCGACAGGATGGCCTCCGGCTTCTTCGGGGTGCCGTCGGTTTCAAAGCACAGGGGCCTGAGAGTCTCGCGGATCAGGGGCTCGGTGAGGGCGGGCCGAGTGTAGAAGGTGCCGGAGCCCTTGCGGGTGCCGGACCAGCGGATGAGGTAACGTTCCCCCGGGGGGATGACGCGGGCTACGAGGTTCCGGGCCGCCCGGGAGAGCCGGTCGGCCCACTCCTGGGTGTCCATGTCGTCGGGCTTCTGGGCCTTGGTCTGCCCCCGCTTGAGGTTGGGGAGGCCGAAGCGGGAAGGCATCAGGGCAGCGGCTTCCGAGGCCCAGGCCCAGGCCTGGGACATCAGCTCGACCGGGACCTCCTCTGGGCCATCTTCGGGGGTTGGTTCGTCCTCTGGGGAGGGCTCGGAAGCATCCGCCTCCGGCTCCTCGACGACCTCCTCCTCGGACTCCTCATCCTCGTCGTCGCCCTCTTCGTCCGAACTGGCTTTGGTAGCCTTTTCCTTCGCCAGGGTTTCAAGCAGTTCTTTGGTTTCCTTCTCGTTCTTGGCTTGGAGCAGGGTCAAGGGCAACAGGGGCTGCTGGCCCAGGTTCAGGAGGAGCATGGGCTCCGCAGCGGTGCGGAGGTCGTAGTCCAGCAAACCTTCATAGAGGAGCCCGATGTATTCCGTGCTGAGGGTGCTGAAGTCCACGGGGGTGGCGACGGCCTTGCCGTTCACCCGCACTGTAGTGCGCTTGAGGCGGTCCAGGACTTGCAATACATCCTTGTCCGACACCGGCACACCGTCAACGGACTCCCACAGGGCCAGGGCCCGGGACACTGGGTCGAGGTCGGTGGGGTCACCGGGACGGAAGAGGTCACCCCCGTAGGCGCGAAGGTTCAGGTCGGGGTGGGCGCAACCATCGTGCACAAGACGGAAGAGCCCCAGGAGCTGAACCCAGGCGGAGCGCTGATGCTCGAAGCCAACCTCGCCCTTGGCCCGCTTGAGACGCTGCCAGAGGACCTCCAGGCCATAGCTATCCCGGTAGGCGGCGAGGGTGACGGGGAGCAGCCCCCGGCTTTCGGCGAAGGCAATGACCACCAAACGCATGACCAAGCGAACAGCGGCAGTGTACAGGGCGTGGTTCTGCTTCAAGGGGTCGGGCTCGGCCTCCACCAAGGGTGCCAAACGTGTAGCGTCCTCCATGGACCAGCGGTCCAGGGCGTGGACGAGGGCCTCCACGGCCTCCCGGATTTGCTCTCCCAGGGATGTGGATAGGTCCCCCTGCATCTGGCCGCTTTCTTGGAGCCATAGGCCGAGTTGGTGAGGCCGATCCTTGTCGGGAGTGGCTGCCCAGCCTTGGTGTCTGCCGAACAAGGTGTAGAGGCCCCGCCAGGGGAGCCAGGCTTCGCCCTCTCCCCAGCCCGCCAAGAGATCCCATTGGGTGAAGGCATTCTGGTGAGTGCCTGCAACGACCCAACGGAGCGACCGACCGTCCGTGATGATCCCCATGGGGAGCTGCTTGGCCCGGAGGAAGCGATCCAAGTCCAGGGCTCGACGCTTGCCGTCCTTCTGGTTCAGCGGCGCTGACGTGATAAAAATCGGGAGGGCGTGCTCTTCATTGGGTGGGTTCAGGCGCACGAGCCGTTCGGGCTTCAGGGCTCGACCATCGGGACCCACGACCTTCCATGCCTCCCCGATGGCACTGTGCTTGAGGAAGTCTTGGGGGCTGTGACCCAGGTAGCCTTCGAGCACCGCATCGAGCCAGCGGTGGAGGGGGTCCAGATGCTTCTCCCGCTTGCTGGCACCCAGCTCGGTCCAGGCCCGGAAGTCGGGGAGGGCCTCCGCCAGGGCGACCCAGGACTTCGCTGGGGGGTCTGCCAAGGTCAGCTTGGGGGCATGCCCGGCGTGGAGGGTCTGCCCGAAGTGGTTCAGCTCGGACCACCAGGATGTATAGGCGAAGGTGTTCGGGTTGACCATGTCAGCTCCCCACCCGGACTTCAAAGGCAAGGGGGAGCACAGACAGACCTCCCGGGGGGATGGCGTAGCGCCTGGGAAGGATCTTGTTCAGCCAACGATCCTGACCCTGCTGCAACTGATCCTGGAGCGCCATGAGTTCGGCCTTGCGCTGTTCAAGGAAGGCCACGCGCTGCTCCCGGGCCACGAGGTCGTTTTCAAGGTTCAGAAGCTGCTCCTGGCGTTCCATCTCCAGTTCCTCGAAGAGGCTCTGGCTCTGTTGGCGGGCGGCGATGAGATCCTTCTGGTCGGCGAGGATCTTCTCCTCCAGGCGCTTGATGCCCCTCTCGCTGAGGTTGTCTCCGATCTCCTTGAGCCGGGCCTCGAACTGGGTCTTGCCCTCCTTCGCCAACTCGGACCTCCAGACCTTCGCCCGGTCCGTCAGCAGGGCTTGTTGTTGGGTCTCGAAATGCTTGATGGCCTGGGTCAGGGTGGGTTCCAGGCGGGTCCACACTTGATTCAGACGGTTATGGATGGTGGCAGCGCGGTCTTTGGGGAGGGGCTGGAGGATATGCGTGGCGTAGGGTTCCCACTCCCGGGGCTCCATCGGCAGCAGGTGATCACCGGCCCACTGGAAGGGGATCGACACGATCTCGTGATGGAGGTTCTCCCGCAGGTCATTCTGGGCCCGCAACTCAGCGTGGAGGATCAGTACGCCTTCCACACCGGGCGGAAGCTCGGCGGTCCCAAGGGTCCACCGGTGGGTAGCGTCGTCGTGGACACGCCCCAGGATCTCGTGGACGGCGCGGCGTAACACAGGGTGCCCCAGGCGGAGCAACAGAGAATCGGGCTCGTTGCGGAAGGTCCTGAGGCCGTTGATGCGCTTCTCGAAGGTGGCAGGGTCGAAGACGAGGTAAGGACGTTCACCCTTGTCATTCAGGAGGCTGGTCTTGACCATGTCCTCCCATGCCTTGGGCTCCTGGAAGGTGAAGTGACCAGGGCGATGGGCGACGGCGGTCACGGTGCCCCGTGCCCTCAGTGTCGCCCGCTCCAGCACCCGGCGGACGCGGTCGGAACTCCATCCCATCTGCCGCTCCATGACCTTGAGCTGGCGTCGGGTGCGCTCTAGGACATCCCGGGATCCGTGGTCCGCGCTCTGCATGTCTGCACGGGAGGAGGAGGCGGCCACGCGGCCTTCCACAGCATCGAGCAGGCCCTTAGCGGTCTTCTTCTCGCCGAGGAAGTGTTGGGTCACGGCGGCATCCAGCACCTGTCCTGCAGAACCCAGCTCTTCGCGGACGGTGTGTATCTTACGAGCGAGGAGGTCAAGGAAGGCCAGGTCCTCGTCCTGGTCGCTGACGAAGTGATGGGCCACGACATCCCGGAACTGACCATGACGATCCACACGCCCGTTGCGCTGCTCCAGCTTCGTGGGGCTCCACGGGAGTTCCTGATGGATGACATAGCGGCAGGATTCCTGGAAGTTCAAACCTTCGCTGGCAGCGTCGGTAGCCACCATCAAGCGCAGGTCGGCCATTGGGTTGTTGAAGAGCTTCTTGATGCGGTCTCGGTCCTTGGCATCGCTGGCACCGTGCAGCTCCTCCACGCGGGGCGTCTTGAATCCTTCGGCATCGAGCCGTGCCCGGAGGTAGTCCAGGGTGTCGCGGTATTCGGTGAAGAGGATCAGGCGCTCCCCCGTCCATTCCCCCGAAGGAGTCAGTAGGTGCTTGCTGATCCACGCATTCAGGGCGACCCAGCGGGCATCCTCCGGCCACTTGGTGGGCCAGGTCATGGGAACGGCGGAGCCGTCCTCACCCAGGGCGCGAGCGGTCTTGGCCCGGGTCCACCCCAGGGCCTCCAGGGCTGCGGACACCTCGGAGGCAGGGACCAGAAGGTCCTTGGCGACGGTGGCGAGCCAGCGGGCACCCTTCACCAGGGCCTCTTGTTCCCAGAGGCTGCGAGCGGCTTCGTTGTCCACCTCGCGCTCAGCTTGACGCTGGGCGGCCCGGGCTTCCTGTAGAGCGACTTCTTCGCGTAGGGCCTGGGCTTTGGCTTGACCCTCCAGCCCCTCCATGTGGGACCACCAGGTGCGAGCGAAGGCGTAGGAGCTGGAGAGGGCCCGTTTAGTGAGCAGGGTGAAGATGAAGCGCCCCACATGTTGCTCGCGGCGGCCCAGCCGCCCCAGGATCGCCAAGCCTTGCTCGCGGTAGGCGCGGAGGGCAGTCCACAGGCGGGCTTCACCTG
Source organism: Holophaga foetida DSM 6591 (assembly GCF_000242615.2). Taxonomy (GTDB): domain Bacteria; phylum Acidobacteriota; class Holophagae; order Holophagales; family Holophagaceae; genus Holophaga; species Holophaga foetida. The sequence goes on along the minus strand of NZ_KI912268.1, from coordinate 1,702,750 downwards.
GGCCGTAGGCCGGGAGCGTGATCGCCTCGATATGGCGGTCCTTGAATCGGGGTTCAAGGCTCTGGGCGTTGATCTCCTGCTTCAACCTGCGGACCATTACGAGCTGAAGTTGCTGTTGGGCGGCCACCGGGAAGGTGTCGTCCTGGTGGAAGCGGACAGGGTCGAGAAGTTCGAGAAGACCCGTGAAGGCCCGGGTCTGGCCGTTGTGGGGCGTGGCCGTCAGGAAGAGGCGATGCTCAAAACAGGGTAAGAGGGCCCGGAGGAGCTGGGTCCGCTGGGAGTCATCGCCGAGGGCGTTGGGCGCGAGGTTGTGGGCCTCATCCACGATCAACAGGTCGAAGCCTGGGAAGAGGCTCTGTCCCTCCTGGCTGAACCGGCGTGAGGCTTCCAGGAACTGATCCTTGATGCCCTCCTGCTTGATGAAGTCCATAGAGGTGATGAGCCGGGGGTTGACCATCCACGGGTTGGTGTCGAAGCCTTCCTCCTTGCGGAGGCGGTCCACCATGCGACTGTCCATGATTTCGAAGTCGAGGTGGAACTTGTCATGCAGCTCCTCCTGCCACTGACGCTGGAGGCCCGCAGGGCACATCACGAGGACCCGCCGGATACGCCGCCGGTTGAACAGTTCTGAGAGAGCTAACCCCGCCTCAATGGTCTTGCCGAGGCCCACATCGTCCGCGAGGAGGAGGGTAACCCGGGGCATGGCCAGCGCCTTCAGCACTGGGATGAGCTGATAGTCCTCCGGCTCCACAGCCGAGTGCCACACACCCGTGAGTGGAGAATGCTGGGCCCGCTCCAGGGGGTCTGGGTCCCAGTCCGGTAGGCGGTCAAGGGCCGTCCACCTACAGGCATCCACCATAGCCTCCAGATCCGCTGGATCATCTGCGGGGCCCTCGATGGGATTAGGGAGGGTTAACGACGAAATCACCCTTGCACCATTGAGTTCCTCGAGGTGCCAGACGACCTTGTCGGACTCAGGGTGGGCCCAGGGGTCCAAGTAGCTGACCTCGACCAGTGAGGTCACGCCGTCCTTGTCACCGTGGTGGGGGATGACGTTCACTACCCGGCCAAAGCGGCGGCGAAGCTTTACGAATTGACCGGGCTGAGGCTGGGGCATAGGTTGATCCTGTGCTGAAGATTCTTACACACGGGCCGCGATCAAATGACTCCTAGTTCACCAGGTGGAAGAATCCGAGACCCCTTGTGGTCCGGGACTACCAGCGACTGCTCTTTCATGCAGCACCTTCTCCTGTCTCTAATGTCCTCTGCATAGCCCACCGGCACACGGAGGCTAGGGATCCCCAGGCGGTCCGCCAATCGCTTCTCTTGGGCCATCCCTGGGCTCAACTCCCTGCCGCAGAGAATCATGGCCTCGCAGCGTGTGAGGAGGCGCTCACAGCCGGTCAGGGCGAGCTGTCGAACATTGCCGTCCCGGTCCTGACTCTCGTTCAGGAAAGCGAAGTTTGCATGGAGGACTACGAAGGTGGCTTGGGGGAGAATTGCCTGCCCCCAGCGGGCCTGGCGGAACATCAGCTCCTGGTTGTAGCGGATGGCCTCGGCGTTTCCGTTTCCTCGGAGGGGGACCGCCAAGTAGATCAAAATATTCCGGTCTCCCAGAGTGGTCCTGACATTGCCCCAGCCATCCAAGTCGTCCAAGAGGCGAAGGGTCAGTTCGGCATCAGCCGCGGCCCGGTGCAGGGTGTCATGATCCAGACCAAGCCGCCAGGCTAGGTGCTCCAATGATTTGGGCGTGGCGTCGTCGGAGCTTATCCCCCGGGCATGGGCCAGAGCATGTGACGGCTACTGTCCACCCCTTGGAGTCAATATTTGCGAGAATGGGTTTGCGCTCTGTCCACACCCCGGGGAAGGCCGCGCATTCGGCCGGAGTGACAGAGCAAAGCCTGCCTTGATCATTCATGTTGTAACCTGCAACTTCACCACCCCATGCCGTCGGGGCGTTATGAAAAGCGCCAAATGTCCAACCGCCTTAGGTCTGATGCCGGGTGTTCGGTTTGTCCATGGGTTGCTGTCGTGGGACCGCTGTTTCATCTACTGGAGTTATCCCTATGTTGTCCAACCTGCAATTAGAAAACTTCAAGGCTATCGCCGCCGCCCAGGGTGCGCCCCTGAAGCCCCTGACCCTCATTTTTGGAAAGAACAGTGCCGGTAAATCCAGTCTGCTCCAATCATTGGCGCTGATGCACGAGGCCGTGCGGACTGGCACGGTGGACATCGACTCCCCAAAGATCGGCAATGGCTGGATCAACCTGGGGGGCTTCCGGAATTTCATCCACAAACACGACCAATTCCGGTCCTTCCGCTTTAAGGTGGGGTTCGATCAGAAGGACCTCCCACCTTTTCTCAGGCTGCATGCACCGGCGGGTTCACATTTTGCTTTGGAATTGGAGTTCGGATATCCCGAAGCCGACCAAGATTTGGACATGGTAATGGGTGATGTCCCCGAACTGGCGTCTCTCCGACTATCCAGGAACGGAAGCGAGATCCTTGGGCTGCAGGTCTCCGGTGCGACAGGCTTGGTCGGCGGCGAGGCCACGCCAGGGGATGAAGATTACACCCCCGAGGCTGAGGAGAAGGCACATCGCACGAATCTTGAGAGCCTCCAGCAGCAGTTCTCGGTCATGGCCCACACGCATCTTGAGATGGCCAATGGGGCCCGGAGATATTGGCAGTCCGACCGGATTGACTTTGCTGATGCCCTGTTCGCCCACGCTATCGAAGAGGCCCTCGAGACTCGCGGGGCGAATGCCTGGGCCCGTTCGGACGATGCATGGCTGGGCGCAGCGGCTACCCAGGTGGTGCGCAACCAAATCTTCGCCAGCAACGGCCTGCTGCCATCCCGGTCCCGCTTTCTGGTGGCCCGGATTGAGCAGGTGCAGGTGGACCGGTTCATCCCCGAAGCGCCGACTTTCCCTCCGGAGGCCATAGCCCACCTTGCCGCCATCCTGGGGCGGGTCGTAGCCAGCGTGGTAGAGTCCGTGCGCCTCCACTTGGAGAACGAGCTAAACAAGATGCTCTACATCGGTCCCATCCGGCAGTTCCCGGAGCGGGGCGCCACAACCCCGGGTATGCACACCAGCGATGACCCGCTGCTGCAAGCCTGGACCCAGATCCGGGAGAACCGTGACCTGCGCAAAGAGGTCAACCACTGGCTCGGTGCCGAGGAAAAGCTGGGCACCGGTTACCGATTCGTCACTCGCGACTACATTTCCGCAGCCTATCTGGAACGGAAGATGCTGGACAACATTCGCTGCGCCACGGAGAACTGCGAGCGGGAGGAAACCGACCCAGGGTACGAAGCGGAGATCTCCTCCCATTCGACTGTTCTGATCCGCCAATTCGATCCCCATCGCCTGGAAGAGCTTCTGCTGGTGGATGCCCGCAGTGGCACCCAAGTGAGCCACCGGGATGTGGGTTTCGGTATCAGCCAGGTCATTCCCATCCTGGCGGCCTGCCTGGGCTCTAGCCAGAAACTGATCTGCGTCGAACAGCCGGAGATCCACATCCATCCAGGGTTGCAGGCCGAACTGGCGGACCTGTTTATCGATTCCGCGATGCTGCGCGGCAATCAACTCGTGGTCGAGACCCACAGCGAACATCTCATCCTCAGGCTGCTTCGACGCATCCGGGAACATGCAGCTGCCGGTCCGGAAGCCGGTGGGGGTATCACCCCGGACCAGGTCAGTGTCCTCTACGTCGATGCGGACGAGGAGGGCAGCTTCATTACGGAGATCCCCATCACCCGGGAAGGTGAATTCGGCACCAAGTGGCCGCAGGGCTTCTTCACTGAACGATTCAAAGAGGTCTTCTAGATGTTTTCGGAATATGCCATCGACCCTGAGAGTTTCTCCACCTGGGAGCGCCTAAGGTTCTTCCATGCGGCGCTTGGCTTTGTGAACGGTCGTCTGGTGACTAGGCTGCCGGAGTCTTTCCTGAGAGCTCCTTGTGAGGCACTCCTGACCTCCGTGAATGACGCCAAGATGCCTCAGGTGCAGATGATGTTGGAGGAGATTAAGGACGCCTCCATCGCTAGGCTCAAGCCCAAATGGAACGAGGGCGCCCCCTGGATAGCCAACGCTTTGAACGAGCACCAGCGGCGACCCTTCCGGGCTGTGGTTGGCCCAGGCGCTGCGGGTAAGCCATTTCTGGTCGACCCCGAAGACCTTCACGCCAATCACGTCCTGTGGCGGGCCTCGAGCACCATGAAAGTACCAAAGGACCCCAAGGCGCTGGCGCAACATCTTCTGCCGATGCTGAGCCAGGCCAACGAGTTGACCATTGCCGACCCCTACCTGCGCGCTAACGATAGGTGGCTTCCAACCCTTGGCGCCATCCTTCTCGGCTTCCTGGATAAGCGCGCCCCCGATCCCGCCAGGCGGGTCCATTTCTATTTCGCTAAGAAGGGCACCGGCAAGGAATCCGACCCCAGCGAAACCTTGGACACCATCGCCGCCACATTGGCCAAGGCCCTCGAAGGCTGGAAGCGGCAGGCCACCCTGATCTTTCATGGCATTGCCTCGGGAGGCAGCGAGCGTTTCCACAACCGCTATATCCTCACGGCTCGGGAAGGGGTCTCCTTGCACATCGGCATGGATGCCGCCCGTAACAGCGACGATAGGGACTTGCTCACAGTCCTCTCTCGTGAAGTGTTTGACGAGGAATATACGCTGCTCCAGAGGCTGGCTCGGAGAAGAGGCTCCACCAACTTGACACTGGACCTAGAACCCTGATCGGAGTGCCTGGAATCACCCCCGGATGGCTGCTTGCGCTGGCCCATCACCACCATCGACAGCATCGAGACCATTGGCTGGAGACCCACCGGTGCTAGAGGCGCCGGAGTGGGCGCGGAAACTGGCACCTTGGGCATTTTTACCGGCGGAGATTGAAAAAAATCCCGACCGAACCGTTTCCCGAGCTGCCGCGGTTGCAACCAGGATGTGGTAAGGATGTGGTAACAGCGAAAAGGCCCACTTGGTCTAGTGGGCCTCAAACTGGCGGAGAGAATAGGATTCGAACCTACGGTGCGATCACTCGCACACCTGATTTCGAGTCAGGCAAATCGGTGTCTACGGCTGTTTCTGTCTGTCTCTCGTTTGGACCTAAAGTGCTGAGAATGCTGAAAAATTCCCCATACTGTGGACAGCTGTGGACAGGCGCGTACGGGGGTGTTTTTCGCACGACTGGGATACAGGCGGGATACAGAAACGACCTGGACAGCGTATGCTAGACCCAACAGAAACAGTGAGCATTTCGTCGGTGGGGCGTGGGCGAGGCTGCCTCAGGTAGACGGAGCCCCCACCGATGAAATGCGGTGTTGAACAAGCCCGGAGCGGCGGGGGAGTTGGGCGAGGGCTATGGGGAAATCGCGCCTGCTGATCCACTTTTGGGGACGCCAGGTCCCCTGTCGCCCAGGGATTGCTGACTGCTGAGCCCGACAGTCCCGGCAGGGGCTTGGACCGAGTTGGCGTCATAGCAGGGCTTCGCCGTCCCGCCGTGGTGGAGGTCGTGGTGCAGGTGATGGATAGCTGAGAGGCTGACAGTCATGGCATCACCGCCGGGGGTGCCCTGGAGGCTTCACTCATCAGCGGTCGCCAGAGGATCAGACCACCACAATGAGGGCAGCGTTGCCCCGTGCCTTCGGCTGGACACGCCTCGGCTCTGGGTTTCGGAGCAGGCAGCAGGGCCCTGGCCTGTTCCAGCAGACCTCCACCCTGGGCCGAGGCGTAGAGGCCAAAGTGCCGGATCTTATGGAAGCCATCCGGAAGGACATGCTGGACAAAGCGGCGCAGGAACTCGATGGGGTGGAGGGTGACGGTCTGCTGGCCCCGGGTGCGGAAGGTGACATGCCCCGGCCCCACGTCGATCAGCCGGGAATTGGCGATACCCACCCGGTGGGTGTAGCGCCCCAGGTAGCTCAGCACATGCTGGGAACGCCGGAAGGGGGCTTTCGCATAGACGACCCAGGACTTGTGGCGGGCGAGGGTGGCCATGAGGGCATTGAAGCCCTGATCTGGCAGGATGCCCTTCGGCGGAGTCCTCGCAGGGCATCCAGCATCTTTCCCCGCAGCAGCTTGCCCATGGCCTTCACCGGGAACAGGTAGTCCTTTCTGGCGTGGACGAACCGGCTCCCATCCAGCGAAAGCCCGCCGCCGTGGCCAGCACGTGGACATGGGGATGGAAGCGGAGGTCCCGGGTCCAGGTGTGGAGCACCAGGGTGAGCCCCAGGGTGGCCCGGAGGTGGGTCCGTCCCAACTCCGCCAGGACCTCGCCGGTGACCTGGAACAGGGCGCCATAGACCTCCACTGGATGGCGCATGGCCACGGGCTTCAGCTCCGAGGGGAGCGTGAACACCAGGTGGAAGTGGGGCACCGGCAGGATGCGCTCGGCCCGGGCATCGATCCACTTCTGCTGGGCTGCGGCCTGGCACTTGGGGCAGTGACGGTTCCGGCAACTGTTGTAGACCGGATGCTCCCGACCGCAGCCGGTACATACCTCGACATGGCCGCCGAGGGCGGCTGTGCGACACCGGGCTGATGGCCCGTCAGGACGCGCTTCTGGGGGCCCGGGAGGAGGCGATGGAGCCGCTCCAGTTCCGGGCGGTGCGCCCTGACGATATCCGCGATGTCGTGGCGAGGCCTTGGGAAGGCCACGGCGCTATAGCTTCAAATCCTCCAGAGGACTTCTCACGGAAGCGATCTGGCTCGGTGAGACCTGGGTGTAGATCGTCGTGGACTTGATGCTGCCGTGCCCCAGCACCACCTGGATCTTTCGCAGGTCCGTGCCGTGCTCCAGAAGGTTCGTGGCAAAGGAGTGCCGGAGCATGTGGGGGTGACCACCTTGCCGATGCCCGCCACGGCGGAGGCGCAAAGCAAGGCTCGGCGCGCGGTTTCGTGGCAGAGCGGCTTGCCCGCCTTCGAGGTGAACACCCAGGGGAGTGGTGGGCGTTCGTGCCCGTAGTACCTCCGAAGCAGGGCGTAGAGGCTGGAGCTCAGGGGGACCAGGCGTTCCTTTCCACCCTTACCGTTGCGCACATGGATGACCCGCTGCATCGCGTCGATGTCGGTGGTCTGGAGCAGACTGGCCTCACGGATCCTGAGCCCGGTGGCGTAGATGAGGGCAAAGAACACTCGGTATTTGGCGACCAGGAAGGCATCCAGCACCCGCTGGATTTCGGCTGGGCTCAGGACCGTGGGCAGCGGGGCGTCCTTGCGGGGCATCGAGATGAAGGCCACCTTCTCCGGCTGCCCCAGGGTGCGAGCGTAGAGGAACTTCAGCGCCGAGTAGTGGCACCGCAGCCGTTCCGGCCCGATGGGCTGCAGCCGGAGGTGGTCCACCCAGCGGCGGATAGCCTCCTGATCCGCCTCCGCCAGATCCGAGCCCAGAGCCTCCTCAAAGCGCCGGATCGAAGCTAGGTATTGCTGGATCGTCCCTTTCGCCCGATCCGCCATTCGCAGGTCCGCTTCCAGGCGGGATAGAGATAGACTGACGTCCTTCATGTAGTACCTCCTTGGTCGTCTGGCGATGCGTCAACATCGCGATGACCAAGGAGCCTTCATTTACATGGAATTGCTAGCTTTCTTACTGCGCGGGCCCGCCACACGGCGCCACCCCCGCCGCGGAGCGGCTTCGTTCAGCGAGGGTTTGATGCCTTTGAAACTCGACCAGAGGATCGTGAAATCGCTTCAGCCGGGCGACGGTGGAAGGGTTCGAGTGGCGGATTCTGTGGTCCAAGGGCTCCACATCGAGCTGGGTCTGCCCGGGAAAGATGAAGTCGTTCAGAAGACGTGGCGCCTCCGCTATCGGACGACGGCAGGGGATCGGAAGTGGTTCACCATCGGGAGTTGGCCGACGATTAGCGTCGACAAGGCCCGCGCTGAGGCTCGGAAACTCCTGGGTGCCATCGAGGGCGGCGATGACCCCTCCTCGGAAAGGAACAAGCTGCGCCAGGCTCCTACGGTCTCGGTCATGTGGGAGCAGTTCCTGGAGCTTCATGGGCGCCACCTGCGGCCGACCACTCTCAAGGGCTATCAGGATCAATACCGGGCCCACATCGAACCAGTCTTCGGCTCGGTCAGGGTCCAGGACCTCGAGCGCGAAGCCATCGCCCGATGGCACCACAAGAAGAGCCTCAAGGCGCCCACCAGCGCGGATTATCCATTTCGGGAAAACCCCCGGCTCTGCCGGGGAGGCAGTAGAAGTTTGACTTTTCAGGGAGTCCATCTTGGAATCTCGAATCGTGAGCCGCCAAGCGCGCGAAAGGAGGTCCGAGATGGACTCGTCGGAAAGTCTAAGCCACTCCCGCTGGGAGTGTAAGTATCACGTGGTTTTCATCCCGAAATGCAGGAGGAAGACGCTATACGAAAAGCTGAGGCCTCACCTGGGGGAGATATTCAAGCGTTTGGCTGATCAGAAGGAGTGTCGTATCGAGGAAGGCCACACCTGATGGCTGACCATGTGGACATGCTGATCTCGATCCCGCCGAAGTATGCGGTGTCTCAGGTGGTGGGTTTCATCAAGGGGAAGAGCGCGATCTGGCTGGCCCGGGTCTATGGGGAAAGTAAGCGAAACTTCGTCGGGCAGCATTTCTGGGCCCGAGGCTACTTTGTGTCGACAGTTGGGCGGGATGAGGAGGTCGTCCGCGAGTACATCCGAAGCCAGGAAAAAGAGGACGAACGCTTGGAACAGTTGTCGCTGTTTCGTTAAGGCGGGCACCATGTGGTGCCCCATAACTCATTCGGGGCCGCGTTAGCGACCCCGTTCAGCCGCTTCGAGCGGCTCACGTTGAAAGGCCCCCGGCTCTGCCGGGGGATGTCTTACTCCCTGAGGGTTTTTGCATCTCTCCTGGCGCGGTGCGAGGAGTGGGGCTACATCCCCCACGGCTCGAACCCTGCCCGGCACATCAAACAGAATCCGCACCGGGTCAAGCATCGTCCCCTGACGGTGGATGAGCTCCACCAAGTCGGGGCCACGATCAATGAGATGCAATCCGACGGGAAAATGCCGGCGACGGCGGCCGCCATTCTGCGCCTCCTCCTTCTCACCGGCTGCCGACGGGCGGAGATCGTGACCTTGAAGTGGGCCGATATCGACATGGACGAGGCCTGCATCGTCTTCAAAGATCACAAGACGGCCAAGCGTATGGGGGCCAAAAAGGTTTTCCTTGGCCCTGCCGGCATGGAAATCATCAAAGGGATGGCGGGGCTCCAGATCGGTCCCTATGTGTTTCCTTCCCGGGAAGGGCAGGGGCACCTGAGTCCCCAGATCGCGAACGCATGGTGGAACAAGGTCCGGGCGGAGGTGAAGATACCGGACGCGCGTATCCATGATCTTCGGCACACCCTGGGGGCCAAGGCCGGGGCCATCCTCCCGGCCTTCATGGTGCAGACCCTCCTCGGCCACTCCCAGCCCTCTACGACAAGCCGATATGCAACGCCTCTGGACCTTGCGGTGCAGGAGAAGGCCCACGAGCTCCAGGACGATATCGCCAAGGCGCTGGGCTTATAGCTGGCCCCTCCTGGGGCGAACCTCATCAATTCGAAGCCCGGACAGCGAGTGTCCATGGGGTTACGCCAACATGGACCTGGGATGGAATCGCATGGACGCCACACAGAATCTGAGAAAGGCCGTTCAGGCCGGTGACCTGGATGGGGCCCGGGCGGCCCTCCAGGCCGGAGCGGACCCGAACCATCTGGATGGGCCAGACGACGAGTCCATCCTGAACACCGCGATGTGGACTCGGGATCCGGCCCTGCGTTACGCCATGGCCGAGCTTCTTCTTCAGGTGGGGGCGGATCCCAATATCCCCCAGGAGGATAATCTCCGTCCCCTCGTCGACGCACTGCGGTTCATGGACACCGAAGTTGCCCGTTTGTTACTCGATCGCGGGGCCAATCCCAACCTGATCGTGGACGGATTGGGGTCCATGTACGACATGGCAGCGTTCAATTACAGGTTATACGTCTGGGAGCTGGGCGGGCTCAGTGCGCCTGCCGAGGCTGATTTGGCGACCGAAGAAGCCTGGCTCGCCTTTGCCGACCGGATGGCGGTCAAGCATGACAGGCGGCGCCCGGACCACCTGATCCTCATGCGCGAGCGGGGAGCCCGGACGCGCCGGGAGATCGAGATGGATCGGTTCATCGAGTTTGTCCAGGGACTGTTCGAGAAACTCATGGTGAAGGTCGTGGACGTGGTCCGGGAGGGCGACAACGCCATCGTCCTGGCCCGGATCGCAGGGGAGCCCCTGGCGGCCCTCCTGGACTTGACGAGAAACATGCTCCGCCCATGCGAGAAAGAGCCGATTCCCGACAATCTGATTGGGACCTGCCGGGGACTGGGGGTGCGTCCATACCTGCTGGATGCCTGTCTCGCATACGACAAGGGGACCACCGATTGGGTCTTCCGCGGGGACGAGGCCCTGGTCCAGGCCATCCATGGGGACCGACTCCGGTGGCAGCGGCACCTCCTGGATGGCATTTCCGCCGAGGACTGGGTCAGGCAGGCCGGACACATATCGACCCTCCGGGTGCGAAGAGTGGGTTGTGCCCTGTCCATCGAGATTGATGGTCTTCCCATTTCGGTCCCCCGAGAAGGCCTGCCCGCCTTGGAGAGCCCGATTGTCGATCCGCTTGAGCTATGCCGCTCGGCGGTCACCGACGACGAGTGTTGGATCTTCACGTGCTCATGCGGGTCGCCGGGCTGCGATGGGTTCTGGTCAGGCATCCTCGTCGTTCATCAGGGGCGTCACACCATCTGGCGATCAATCGAACAGCCGGATGCGCCCCTGGCCATATTTCCCAGATGGCACTACCGCCGGACCGTCCTCAAGGCTGTCCGCGACCTGCTCCGGAATGGGCCGCCGCACATTGGCCCGAGCTGGGGTCCTCAGCGCCCCCGTCTGGAGAAGGCCTATCGGCTCGCAAGGACAGGGCAGGGCTGGTTCGAGGGGCCGGAGTTGATCGACCAGACCGTGGTGGACTACTGAGCATGGCTGGCTTCGGGGTGAAACCAAGTCCGGGCGGGAGCCTGAATCTCCACCGCCCAGCCCGTGCAACCGGGCGTCTGTTTGGGCTCCGCCTCCGGTCAATGCACGGGGCCGTGGGAGCAACCAAGCCTTTCAGGCCTCGTGCAAGCACCTCACCCGGATGCTGGGGAATTAGGGCCGCTCTGCTGGGCGGTTCCGATGGATACTCTTTGGATAGGGCCCCTGAACTGGAGTCATGAGACCCAGAGCTGGCCTGGTGCCTGCTTCCCCCTTGAGGGTGTATGCAGCCCAGCATTCCGAGTGGCGCCGGACGGGGGCCCTATCCATAGGATGGACCGGTACCTTTGCGCCTTATCTGGCCTCCGACAGCCTCTGTCCCATGCTTGAGGCTAGGATCGGTTTCATCGATGCCGATATGGGCCCAGATGCCCCCCTGCTCCTAGTCCATTCTCCAACCCTTGAGGCTTCTTCGTGGTCAACGACCGGTATTGCCCTCCCGAAATCCCAGCCCTTCCCGGGTTCCACATGGTTGAGATGCCCCTCGACCAGGTGTGGGTGGATGTGACGGGACCCGAGGGACGCTGCCTGGCCGTTCTGCCCGACGATCGGTTCTTCCCGAAGGGCAGGCGAGGGCCTTGGCCCGAGGGGGCGCGGATTCGGACCTACTTCCTCACACCCACGGGACAGCGCAGGACCTTGGCCCGTTGGGATTGGACGGCATCAGAGCTTGCCCGGGAACGGGAAGGTAGCCCGGAGCCCAGCATCCGCATCATGCCCGACTACGGTGGGGCCTATGCCTGGGACCAGTACGGGGGCTGCGCCGAACTGGTCGATCTCCTGGGCGAGGGCCCGGAGGTTGCGGTCCTGGATGCTGCGCTCACAGCCTGGCAGGACGAGTGGGAGGAGAGCGCGGGCCCCTTTGAGGATGATCCCCCGCCCCCTGGCGGCTGGGATGCCTGGGCGGAGCGGGGCCTGGAGCTCTCCCGCCGTGCCTTGGCCCTCATGGGCCCCGAAGGCGTGGTCATCAACCGATGCCCGCCCAGCCGTCTCCGGTGCGGCAAGCGGGACCTCGTCCTGTTCTGGGAGGAAAGCTCCGCCGAAACGTAGGCAATCAAGAGGGGCGGAGCTGACAAGCGTGAGGGGCTACACCTCACCCGAGCCGGATAACGATCCTTGAGTGTCCCGAACCGCCCCCAGGGAATTGTGGGCCAAGCGCTTTTACGCCGCAAGCCGGGGACGCTGGCCGTGGTGTAGGACCCATATATGCCAAGTAGACGCCAAGTAAACGGGCGGAATTCGAGGCGGAATGGACATCCAGGGGCCCCCGAATTCATGAGTGAACAAGGGGCCCCTGGGGACTTGACATAAGTTGGCGGGAGCTCCGTCATGCCCTCCAGTCCATGGTCTTCAGCTCCTTCAGCTTGCCCATGACCTCCTCGGGCTTGTGGCAGACGAGGAAGGCCCATTGGCCGAGCTCGCCCCAGCGATTGACGGCCCGGACCCACTGGTGGGCTGCCTCATGCTTGGCGCGGTCCCGGTCGTCCTCCAGGCCCTTGATCTCCAGGATCAGGGTGTGCCGTGGGGATGCCTCGAACTGCACGAGGAAGTCCGGCTGGTAGCTGTGGGGCTGCCCCTCGTACTCGTAGGGGATATTGAACTCCAGTCGCTCGTTGCGGGCGTAGCAATGGATGATGCCGTCCTTGGCGGCCGCCTCCAGGGTGAACGAGGCGCTCTGCTCCCATTGCTTGGTGTCCAGGGCCACCTGGTCAATGTGGCTGGCCTCGGTGGGATGGCAGGGTTTGGTGGTCTTGAAATCCACCCGTGCGGTGGTGCCCCGGGGCTGGAATCGGTTGAGGATAGGCACCAGGGCATCCTCGCCCTGATGCTCGTCCGGCTCGATGGCGGCCAGGAATCGCTCCGTAAGGCGCGTCATGTATTTGTCCAGGCCCAGCTCCGCCTTCGCGCACCCGTTCCAGTCCACTTTGGTGGTGGTGTATTGCTTGACCAGGCGCAGGACCTGGGGGAAAAGCTGCTGGCGCCCCTGGGTCTGTTTGGTGACGCGCTTATCGCCCATGCCCTCCAGGAGGCTCCAGACAATGCGCCGCGAGAGCTCGAACTCCAAGGTCTGGAGGTGGGTGGTCTCGTAGTAGTGTTTCCGGTCCTGCTTTTCGGTGGGGAACTGGCCGTAGCCGCCGGGGGTGCCCTCGGAGTAGCCCACCTGGGGCGCCACGAAGACCGCCGTGGGTTCCTCCATGGGCTCCAGGCTCAAGGGCTCCATGGCCCCCACATCGGCCTTGATGAGGTTCCGCTGGAGGGCGAAGGCGTAGCCTTCGACGTTGGGGAATTGGATCTCAAAGGCTTTCTCTCGGCCAGGATCGGCCTTGACGTGGTTCCGGGGTTTGTCGTCTACGTTGGGCTTGTTGGTGGGCCTTCCCTTGAAGGGGATCACGGAGAAGGGCACGCCATAGACATCCACGTATTCCTCGTGGAGCATCAGACGCCCCTGCTCGTCCCGGTAGGGCTCGTAGTCCATGCGTCGCAGGCCCCGGCCCACGACCTGTTCGCAAAGGAGTTGGCTCCCGAAGGCCCGCAGGCCCAGGATGTTGGTCACGGTGTTGGCGTCCCAGCCCTCGCTCAGCATCTGGACGCTGACGACGCACCGGACATGCTCACCAGGTTCGCCCTTGACGCCCACGGTGGAGACGATGCGCCGGAGCTCCTCGGCCGCCTCCTTTCTGCCGCCCCCGGTGGATGATTCGGCCTCGCCCAGGAGCTTCGAATCGATCCGGATGGTCACGCGGCGTTCGGCGGTATTGGCGAAGGCCGGAGCCAGGGCGCTAGGGCCGTAGGCCACGCTCCGTTTCTTTTTGTTCCGCTTGGGGGCCTCGTCGTCCTCGTCGGGCTCGGCCGCCTGGAACTCGGTCTCGCCGCTGATTCGCTCGAAGAAGAGCTGGGCGATGTCGGTGTTGTCACAGACCACAATGAGTACCGGCGGGACCTTCTCCTGGCCGGGAGTAGCGCCCTCGAACAGCCCAAAGCGCTCATGCCACTGGTCCGCCAAGGTCTTGAGGGCGCCTTCCGCCTCGCGCCACACCACCTCGGGCTTGGGCTTGCCGCCGGAGAGCTTCTCTCCGGGTTTGAGGCTCTCCTTGATGCGCTCCCAGAGGCGGAAATATTTGGGGTCCGGTTTACCGTTCTCCGCGGAATCGCCGGTGTTGTCGGCCACCGGGAGGCGGGGGATCTTGGTGATGCCGCTCTCGATGGCGTCCACCAAGCCGAAGTCCGAGACCAGCCAGGGGAAGGGCGAGCCTTCGATATGGCCCGAGCCCTTGAGATAGAAGGGTGTGGCTGAGAGGTCCACACAGAATCGCACGCCCACCGACTGGTTGAGGCGATCCAGGCCCTTCACCCACTGGGTGGCCTCCTCCAGGTCCGCCTTCTCCTCGGCGCTCAGAGGCGTGCCATCCAGTTGGGGAGCGGGGCGGTATGCGTGGTGGGCCTCGTCGTTCAGGACCAGGATGGGACCCCGGCCATGGAGCTCCCCCAGGAAGCGGCGGGCGAAACTGTCGGCATCCTCCTCGCCCTTGTCCACCACACGATAGGAGGCGCCACCCTCGACGCTGGCGCTCTCCAAGGCGAGCTGGTGCCAGTTGTCGAGCTTGACCTTGCCCTTGCGGAGCTCCGGCATCAGGGCTGAGGGCACGATATCGAACTTCTGATAGTAGTTGTCCGCCCGGTCGGGCCGGAGGACCTGGAGGCGATCCTTGATCGTCAGGTTGGGGCAGGCCACGAAGACGGCACCGGGGAAGCGCTCGCTCCGGGGGGCCCGGGCCCGGTTGCAGAGGGTCCAAGCTATGAGCATGGCCATGACCACGGTCTTGCCGCTGCCGGTGGCCATCTTGCAGCCGTAGCGGCGCAGGGCGGGCAGGTCTGGTTCGTTGGGTCGATCGAGGATGGACGGCGGCACGGTCATCCACTCGTTGGCATAGCGGGGCATTTCGCCCCGGAGCATGGCCTGGAAGTCATCGGAGCGTAGCCAGGGGGTCTGCTGGAGGGGCCGGCCCTGGGCATCCTGGGGATGACGGACCTTGTGCCCCGGCTCCATGACCTCGGTCAGGTAGATGATGGTCTCCACGGCCTCCCGCTGGCAGAAGAACAGCCGGCGGATGCGATCCTCCCGGCTCCAATGGAGCAGGAGCTGGCGGGTTACGGCGGTTACATGGGGGTAGCCGTTGCGGCGCCAATCCCCCACGTTGGCCCGGAGCATGTTCACCAGAGGGAGGTCGTCCTCGTCCTCCTCCATGAAGATGCTCCGCTGGCGGCTGCCCGTGGCATTGCCCTGGTGCCAGTAGCGGCTGGGACGGCGGCCTTCGGCCTGAAGGTGCTTGTGGCTGCCCCGGTCATAGGCCCAGTGTCGGTCCGGCTCTGCGAAGGGCGAGCAGAGGATGGGCTGGGGCACTGGCTGGATGGGGATCTGGAGCTCCTCGGCCATCTCAGGCCTCCCTGCCGACCAGGCTGTGGGTCGTCATGACCTCGTTGCCCCGGGGGTCGATGACCTTGATGGCGCAGCGGCGGTAGCGGCCGGGGGCGAAGGGAAGGCTGGTGGTGCCCGCGAAGGCCTTGAATCGCTCGGCATCGGCGTGCTTGAGAGACTTGGCCAGCTTCTCCCAGGCCGTGCGGTCGGGGAAGAAGGCCTGGGTGATGCAGAAGGCCCGGCCATCGTAGTCCTGGTCCAGGAACCAGGCGGCCACCTTGTCGGCGCCGGTGTCCACCAGGCTGTGGTCCACGGGGTTGTAGATGTCCACGCCCTCCATGTGGACCCGGAACTCCCCGTCCTTGAGGGGCTCCAGGCGGGTCCGGGGCAGGCCCATGGCCGTGAAGAGCTGGGCTCCGGGCCCCTCTTTAAGGAGGCCCGACATGGCCACATCCGGGCGGATGAGCAGGAGGTGGGTGCGGACCGAGCCTCCGTCCTCCGCGTGGGCCTGGATGGCCCCCTGGGCCACGGCATCGAAGCCGAAGCCCACGAAGACCAGCTCCTCGAAGCCCCGCTGGTAGGCCTGGCGTAGGGCCTGGGCCACCTGGAACTCGGTGACGTTGCCCACGCGGGGCCCGATGCTCACGGCCACCCGGCGCTCCGGCTCGCCCCAGGCACCCTGGCCATGGAGCACCATGCTGCCGGTGAGGGGCTCGAGGCGATGGAAGGTCTGGCGCTGGTTGCCCAGGAAGTCGGCGCCGTACTGGCGGAGCCAGCCCAGGATCTGCTCCTGGTACGCCTCGGCGTTCTGGGGGGCCTCCAAGGGATCGAAGGCTGGGAGCTCGCCCTCGGTGCCCTCGATGGGCGTCTCCAATTCCAGGCTCTCCAGAGCCGGGAGGACGGACTCCACGGTGAAGGGGCCCGCCACCCGCGTGATGCCGGAGACCTTGCGGGGCTGGTCCACCAGCTCCTCCTGGGCCGCGTTGGCGTCGATGCAGGCGTTGACCTCATCCATCTTAGTCCGCCAGGCCAGGCGGTAGGCCTCCACGGCCTCCTGGAGCGCCTGGGGCCAGTCCGGGTCGGTATCGTAGGGCACCTCCCAGTCGAACCAGACGGGACTCTCCAGGTCCACGGTGGCCCGCTTCTTGGCCTCAGTGCTGCGGTCCCGCATCTCCGGCGGGAAGAGCCAGCGGCGGCGGTCCGCCTCAGTCACCGCCCGCTTGCCTTCGGCGCGTTCTTTCGCGGCCAGCTTGGCTCGAAGGGTGTCGCGCAGATCAGGGGAGACGGAGGCCAGGGCCGCGTTGCAGCGCTCCAGGGCCTCGGCCAGGATGGGCTCGTGCTTGGCGAAGATGGGGTCCAGATCTGCGTTCTGGGCGATGCTTCGCAAGGTGACATGGGGGACGCTCTTGCAGTCCAGGGTCCGGGGCTCGCCCAAGGCCGGGTCCTTGAGCCAGGCCCCCTCGTGGTTGCGGAGCAGATCCTCCTCGTTGAGGGGGCGAAGGGCGTAGTAATCGAATTTGGCCGTCATAAGGCGCTGGCGGGCCAGGGAAAGGGCCACGCGGCTGGTGTCGCAGGTGATCCAGCGGCGCCCCCACTGCTCGGCCACATAGGCCGTGGTGCCGGAACCACAGGTGGGATCCAAGACGAGATCACCGGGATCGGTGGTCATGAGGATGCAACGTTCGATGACTTTGGTGCTGGTTTCTACAACATAGGCTTTTTTTCTTGCAAATCCGCTGATGGCGGTGTCATTCCATACATTGTCCATAAGATAAACGGGGTAATCATTTAAATATCTTTTGTATCTAAGGGTGTTTCCTATGGGCATAAAACGACCTGAATTCGCCAGCCTTAACATCCCAGGGCCCTTACCGCCTGGCTTCCAATGTGTGTTTGGTGGACATTCAAATGTCCTTCCAAAGCAGTTAAATTTCATCTCGTCTTGGTTGGAAGGGGCCCCCTGAGAGTATAAAGTGTCGTGAGCAAAAACATTCCAACCTTCTGGGATTGTTTCATCTCCTTCGAATTCATCATTGCCCATTGACCTGAAATGGGCTGTGCCATCGCGTGGCTCAAGCAAGGAGTATTGACCAGATCCATCTGATCCACCCTGCTTCATGACCGTTGGATTTTTGAATTTATTTTTTGCCTTATCTCTGTCTTTCGAATACCAGATAAGGAAATCCGTTGAAGTGGAAAGTAGGGATGAGCTTTGCCCTCCGGTAGTCCTAAAGGCGATCAAACCACAAGCGTTATCTGCACCAAAAATTTCATCAATTATCATCCTCACCCTATGCAGGTTCTCGTCGCTGATCTGGACAAAGACGCTCCCGCTATCTGCCAATAGCTCCCGCGCCATGATCAGGCGGTCCCGCAGGTAGGCCAGGTAGGAGTGAACCCCCAGGGTCCAGGTGTCGCGGTAGGCCCGCACCATCTCGGGCTCGCGGGTCAGGTCGCTGTCCTTGTCCTTCACGTCCCGCTTGCCCACCTCGGGCTGGAAGTTACTGGCGAATTTGATGCCGTAGGGCGGGTCGATGTAGATCATCTGGACCTGGCCGGCCAGGTTCTCGCGGCGGGCCAGGGAGGCCATGACCTGGAGGCTGTCGCCCAGGATCAGGCGGTTGGCCCAGTCCACGGGGTATCGGTAGAACTGGAGTTCCTTGGCGGGGTCCAGGGCCGGGTCCGCGAAGAGGCCCCGGGGCAGGTCCTGGCGCTGGACGGCCCGGAGGATGGCCTGGGTGCTCACCCGCTCGTGGATGTGGAGGGCTACGGGGTCCACCTCGAAGCCCTGGGCCTCCCGCTTGCCCGCCCACTCGATCCAGGGCTCGTGGACCGCCAGGAGGGCCCGCAGCTCTTCGGCCTCTGAGGGACTCAATGCCCGCTGGGTGGCCAGGGAGGCCAGCTCCGCCGCCCGGTCGGCCTTCCCTGTGCCGTCGAAGCGCAAGGTTGGCGGGCGGTGGGGATTGTAGGCGTAGGCGCTGCGGGCCGGCTCCGCGGCCCGGCCCTCGGCCGCTAGTCCCGCTGGTGGGTTGTTCAGCCGCTTGGCCAAGTGCAGGTAGTTGACGCTCTGCTCCGTGGAGAGCTCCAGTTCCGGCGCTGTGGCCTGGTCGGTGTCGGGGGCCTTCTTTCCGGTCCCTTTGGGGCGTCCACGCTTGGGCTTGGGCAACTCCACGGGCGGGGCTTGCAGGGTGAAATCCTGATCCGACATGCCGACTCCAACACAATTTGTTTGTGTTGGCTAGTGTGCCGCAATTCTTGCCCAGATAGAACCTTGGGTCTTGGGTAAACTCTCTCCATGCCGCTTGGCCGTCCTTCTCGCTCCGTCCTCCGACGGGCGGAGGGTGGAAGGATCCCAACACAATCAGAACGTGTTGGGAGGGTGGCGTCATGAAGCCCCAGACCCGTCCTCCCCGTCGCCGAGCTCCAAAGAATCCCCAGACTCCGGGCCAGCGGATATGGGCTGCCCGGGAACGCCTGGGCTTCACCCAGCGGTCCCTTGGTCTGCGCCTCGGCGTGGGACAGGCAGCGGTCTCAGCCTGGGAGAAGGACGTGACCCAGCCCCGGGAGAGTGCCTGGCCCCTCCTGGTGGAAGTCCTTGGCCTTAGCCAGCACACCCTCGAGACCGGCGAAGGCTATGACCTGGCGGGCCTCCCCTACCGGGCCTGCGAGACATCCACGCCTTACGGACTGCCTCCCCTGCCTGATGGCGTTGAGGTGATCTGGGTCCCCGCCGGGGGCAATGTGGAGGGCGTGACCGCCCCAGAGGCGGCCCGGTGCATCCAGGAGGCCGTGCAGGACGGTCGGCCCGTCTGGGTGGTCGTGGGCTAGGACGCCTCGGGTCTGCTGGTGTTTTGCATATGCAAATGCTTTAGCAATTGCTACAGCATTTGCTTGGCAAAGCGCGGCCCTCGAGGCAAGCCTGCTCCATTCCCCTGCTTCAGCTCTGGTTAGCCTTCCCCGTTGCCCGGTATTTCTGTGCGGGGCTCTTGGGCTTGTCCGGCAGGGTCATTTCGATGAGGCCGGCCTCCAGGGCGGGTTGGAGGTAGGCGAGGCGGAAGTGGTCGGGATCCTTGAGGCCGAGCAGAGCCTGGAGCTCTTTCCGGCTCCGAGCGACTTGGCAATGGATCAATAGGGCTCGGACTTCCGGGGAGGCTTCCGGGGTAGCTTCCGGGGTGACTTCCGGGGTGGCATAGGGGGCTGGGGCCCTCAAGGTGAAAGCCAGGCCATCGGGCAGGGCCTCCCAGGTGGGCAAGGGCCGGCCCGCCGCCTTGCAGGCCTCGATCATGCGGGTGGTCCCTGATCCCCAACTCTCGATGATCCCGGCGCGGTAGAAGACGCTGGCGATGATGGGATTCCACGGTCGGGACTCATGGGGGGCCGCCAGGGCTTCCGGGGTCAGGCCGAAGTGGAGCCCGCCAGGATTGGTGACTTCCAGGCGGTCGTCATACATGGCCAGGGTGACCGCGCCGCTGGCCTGGGCATAGTCCCGATGGCACAGGGCATTGGCCAGGGCCTCGCGGGTGACGGCGGGAAGGTAGGCCGGGAGGTCCTCCCGCTCGCGCTTGGGCAAGACGCGGCTGGCGATGGGGGTGTGGTCGAGGAGGAACCCTTCGGCTCTCTGGAGGAGTTGGAAGGCATGGCCCCAGTAGCGGCGGTTGTCCTCGAAGGGTGCCAAGCGGTCCGGGCCCCGGAAGCGGCCCAGGCGGAGGCTGAGCTGGGGGTATAGGGCCTGGAGCTGATCGGTCTTGCCGAAGAGGGCCACGGCCGCCTGGAGGAGGGCTCCGTCCCGCATGAGGCCGAAACCGCGGAGAATGCCAGGGATGTCCTGCTCCAGGGGCTGCTCGATGCGGCCGCGCTGGACGGCGGCATTGAGGACCCGGCGGATCTCCTCGTGGTCCAGATCCTGGATGCCCACGTCCTGGGGGACCGCCTGGTTCTCCCACCGCTGGGTGCCGTGGAGCCGCTCCAGGAGGAGTTCCTCGTAACGGGCCCGTGGCATGGGCAGGGTCTGGGGCCCTTGGCGGAGGTAGGGACGGCCGTCGTAGGTGTAGGGCCCCTGGTTGCTCCCCGAGACCCGGAGGACCAGCACACTCCGATCCCCCTGGACGGGCACCACTTCGATGGCCGGAAAGGCCGGGGGCTCGATCCGCCGGAGTTCCCTATCCACGTCCTCCTGGGACTTGGCGCTCACCTGCTGGCCCCGGACCTCGCCCCGGTCGGTCACACCGAAGAGGACATAGCCGCCCTGGCCGTTGAGCATGGCGCAGACCGCCTTGGCGCCGTCTCCCCGCTGGCCGGTGGTCTCCTTGAACTCCAAGGTCTCCGATTCGCCGCAGGCGACAAGGGCCTTGAGGTCATCGAGGGTCATGGGGGGGATCTCCGGGGGCGGACGGAATAGGGAGCCAGTCTGAGTCGCTGCCCTCCAGATTAACCTGCGGACGCAAATGGCGCCTGGTCTGGGCTCTGACACCAAATGCATACCTTGAAACAAGGGGCGCCCTTATTTCAGTTTTGGGCCAAATTTGAAATAAGGTGGCGTCATGCTGTGGCGGGATGCCCTTTGGTTAAGTCCGTCATGCTGCCTCCCTCTTTGACCCGAGCCAGTTCCCTTTGAGGAGGCCCTGGGTGGTCACCAGGCGCAAACCTGAGCTCAGGGCGCACACGGCCTCGAAGAGGAGCTCTGGCCCCCAATCAACGCCTAAGCGTGTGCCCTTGAGCGCATACCAGAGGCTTTTGGCCCAGTCGAATCCGGCTCCAACGCGCGAGACTTTATCGGTCTGGAGGGGTAGGGCATGGGGGACTAGGTCCTGCCAGCGTTCGTTGAGCCATAGGGCGAAGGACTGGATGGTCTTGATGGAGGCTGCGCAGGCGAACAGGTGGATGTGAGGGTGCCCAAGGTCTTTGCTGCCTCGGCCGATCTCGGCGCAGAGCACAACGCCCACGCGCTTAGCGAAGTAGGTCCTCCAGCGGTACCCACCTAAGGCCTTCCTCGCTTGGCGGAGGAGGTGGTGGAGGCGGTCTTTCAGTGGTGTGAAGCTCAGGGCGTCGCTGGTCTCTGGGCCGGCGATGACCAAGTGCAGGGCGCAACCGCGCGTTCCCATGATCCTGAGCACCTCAGGCCTCATGGGGTTAAAGATCCGCTGGGCTTTGTGGCCATTGCAGACCGGGCAGTAAGCTGCATGGCACCCTTTGGGTTTCCAGTAAGCCCCAAAAGGGCCTTCGACGCGGACCTTTGCGGCGCCGCATCGGCTCAGTTTCCGGACTGCTCGTGTGTCCCCGGTCTCGGCCAGCGCTTTCGCCAGTTTGCCCCGCCGTGATTGGAGGAGGGCCTGTCGGGCGGTGAGCTCAAGATCGACAGAGTTGTTGCTTAAGATATCAAGTAATAGGATGTCGCGGGGGTCCCCCCCGGCAGAGCCGAGGGGGGTGAAGTCGACAATCTGGGCCATCTCCGGGCCCCTAGCGCCCCGAACGCCAAGATGATGGGTTGGCCAGTCGCCGGACCCACGCCTCCATCTCGACTCGAGGAACCAAGGTCCTTCGGCCGACCTTGATGGGGCGGATGACGCCTTGCTGGACGAGTTCATAGAACTTGGTCCGTCCAATCCGGTTTGCGGTCAGGAATTCATTGACCGTGAAATGAAGAACCATGGGAGGCAGGATGGACGCGGGTGCGGCCTCCGCGCTTTCCCTGGTTGGGTAGATCGACACGTTTTTCGACAGATGGTTTGACATGATGCGGATGTATTTGTGCATGGCGTCCTCGTGTTTGAGATTTTTCTGGGTGTAGAGGCGTAGATGGGTGGCTAGGAGGCCAAGGGCCCCTGCTCCTCGATCGGGAAGAGATAGGGCTGGTCAAGGCGGTAGATCCAGGCCTCGAGCTCGCTATCGGGCACCATGGTCCGGGTGCCGATCTTGATGGCCTTGATCTTTCCCGCCTTCAGGTGTTTGTAGAACGTGCTGCGTCCCATCTGGTTGTGCTCGCAGAACTCGATGACGGTGCGAAGACGACCGCTGGGCCGGCTCTGGAGGCTGTGCGCTTGGCCGACACAGGCTCCGATGGGGGTAGCCTCGGAATCGAGGGTGGCTGGATTGAAGGGGATGATGTTCATGGAAACCTCTTGGAGGTGTCCCCCATGGCGATGGGGGTTGAGGAGGAAACGTCGAGGCGCCTGACTCTCGGCGTGCGGGGAGGTCTATGCCTCTCCTGCGCCGTCCATGATTGATTCCGATGCCCATCCTGTCCCGGGGTTCGCCCGGCTGAGACGGGCATGGGCCGGGATGCACGCAGGCGGATCCCCCTTGACAGGGGGCTACCGATTTCCTTCTCGCGATTTTCTGCGCCTGGGATACAGGCGGGATACACGAAGGCCCCCAGGAAGGGGGCCTATCGCGCTAAGTCTGGCGGAGAGAGAGGGATTCGAACCCCCGGACGGCTCACACCGTCACCTGATTTCGAGTCAGGCGCATTCGACCACTCTGCCATCTCTCCAGGAGGGTCAGTCTAGCAGGGCTTGGGTTTGGCTTCTAGCCTCGGCGGCGCTTGAAGAAGGCCTGGAGCTGGGCGCGGCATTCGTCTTCCAGGAGCCCACCTTCCAGCTGGATGCGGTGGTTGAGGTTGGCCTGGGCCAGGGTGTCCTGTAGCTTGCTGACGCCGACCTTGGGGTCGGGGGCGCCGAAGACGACGCGTTCGACCCGGGCGTGGGTGAGGGCGCCGAAGCACATGAGGCAGGGCTCAAGGGTGACATAGAGGGTGGAGCCCGTGAGGCGGTAGTTTCGCAGCCACTCGGCGGCGCTTCGCAGGGCCATGATTTCGGCGTGGGCGGTGGGGTCGTTCTGGGTGATGGGGCAGTTGTGGCCCTTGCCCACGATTCGGCCTTCCTGGACCAGGACGGCTCCGATGGGCACCTCGTTCTCGCGGTCTGCGTCCTCGGCAGCCTCCAGGGCCAGTCTCATGAAGTAGAGGTCATCTCCCGTCCACATCGATCAGGGCTCCTCGTCGTCATAAGTCCATGGGTTGCGGGGGGGCTGGCTGGAAGAAATCCGCGCTGGAACGGATCGAGTCCCGTAAGCTGGGAAAAGAAAAGGCGTTCCAGCTCCCGAGGGGTCTGCAACGCCTTGCGAAGACGGAAGTATCCCACAAAATGCCTTAAATTTAAAGACTGGTCTTCGGTTTCGAAAGGCCGCAAAATTCCCAAGGCCCCTGTGCGTGGGTCGGCCCATCGCAAGCGCCGCAGGGGGGGTGAACCCGGCGGCGCTTTTTCTATGAAGAGAGTTGTTGGAGGAGGCGACATGCGGGCCCACTTGATCCTAAAAGATGGCAAGACCTTCCGGGGGAAGGCTCCACTTGGATTTGGTGGCAGCGGCGAGGCCGTCTTCACCACATCCATGACCGGCTACCAGGAGATCCTGACGGATCCAAGCTTTGCCGGGCAGATGGTCTGCATGACCTTCCCGGAGCAGGGCATTTATGGCATCCATCACAATCTCAACGAGGCGGCTCGGCCCTGGGCCACGGCCCTTCTCTGTCGCCGCATGACTGGGGTGCCTGACCACGTCTTCGCGGAAGGGGACATGGGCACCTGGTTGCGTCGGCATCGGGTGCCTGTGATGACTGAGCTGGATACCCGGGGATTGACCCAGTATCTGCGTGACAAGGGGGCTCAGCCTGGCCTCATCTGGACGGAATCCGAGGGCTCCCTGGAGGCTGGCGTCGCCGCCGCCGCCGATCTGGCCGAGATGACGGGCCAGGCCCTGGCTCCTGAGGTGAGCTGTGCCGCCCGCTACGACATTCCCACCCCCGGCGCCCGTTTCCGAGTGGCGGTGCTGGATGGCGGCATCAAGGATTCCATCCTCAAACAGCTCCACGCCACGGGCTGCCATCTGGAAGTTTTCCCCTGGGACACTCCGGCTTCCGAACTCACGGATAAGCGATTCCAGGGCCTCTTCCTGAGCAACGGCCCCGGCGACCCCGCCGCCCTGCAGGGGATGCGCAAGGAAGTGGAGGCGTGCATCGGCAAGCTCCCCATCTTCGGCATATGCCTGGGGCACCAGCTCCTGGGCCATGCCTTCGGGGGCAGCACCTTCAAGCTCAAGTTCGGCCACCGCGGCGCCAACCAGCCGGTGCTGGATCTGGCCACGGGCCGGGTGGAGATCACCGCCCAGAACCATGGCTTCGCCGTGGACGAGGCCAGTCTGCCTTCGGAGATCGAGGTGACCCACCGCCATCTCAGCGATGACACCGTGGAAGGCCTGCGTCACAAGAACCTTCCCATTTTCAGTATGCAGCACCACCCCGAGGCCAGCCCTGGCCCCCACGACGCCCGGCACGCCTTCGGGAAGTTCGTCGCGATGATGGAGCAGTACCATGCCTAAGCGAACCGACCTGTCCTCTGTCCTTGTCCTGGGCTCGGGCCCCATCCAGATCGGCCAGGCCTGCGAGTTCGACTACTCCGGCACCCAGGCCCTCAAGGCCCTGCGGGAGGAGGGAATCCGCACGATTCTCCTGAACTCCAACCCAGCCTCCATCATGACGGACCCCATCCGGGCCGATGCCACCTACATCGAGCCCCTGACCCTCTCCATCCTCGAGAAGATCCTGGAGAAGGAGCGCCCCGACGCCATCCTGCCCACGGTGGGTGGCCAGACAGCCCTCAACCTGGCCCTGGAGGCGGCGAAGTCCGGTCTTCTGGATCGCCTGGGCGTGAAGCTCATCGGTGCCCAGGTGGAAGCCATCGAAAAGGGTGAGGACCGCGCCCAGTTCAAGGACCTCATGGATGAGCTGGGCCTGGAGACCTGCAAGGGAGGTTTTGCCCACACCCTGGAGGAAGGCCACGAGCTGCTCAAGGTGACTGGCTTCCCCGCCATCCTCCGCCCCAGCTTCACCCTGGGAGGCAGCGGTGGCGGCATCGCCTACAACATCGAGGAATTCGACACCATCCTGCGCCGGGGACTCGATCTCTCGCCCATCACCCAGGTGCTGGTGGAGGAGAGCATCCTGGGCTGGAAGGAGTTCGAGCTTGAGGTGGTGCGGGATCTCGATGACAACGTGGTCATCATCTGCTCCATCGAGAACATCGATCCCATGGGCGTCCACACCGGCGACAGCATCACCGTCGCCCCGGCCCTGACCCTGACGGATCCCGAATACCAGACCATGCGGAATGCCGCCATCGCCGTGATCCGCGGTGTGGGGGTGGAGACCGGCGGCAGCAACGTCCAGTTCGCCTTCCAGCCCGAGACCGGGCGCCTCATCGTGGTGGAGATGAACCCCCGGGTGAGCCGCAGCTCGGCCCTGGCCTCCAAGGCCACGGGCTTCCCCATTGCCTGGGTGGCCACCAAGCTGGCCCTGGGCTACCGGCTCTGGGAGCTCCCCAACGTCATCACCGGCAAGACCAAGGCGGCCTTCGAGCCCGTCCTCGACTACGTCGTCGTCAAGATGCCCCGCTTCACCTTCGAGAAGTTCCCCCAGGCCTCACCGGTGCTGGGCACCCAGATGAAGAGCGTGGGCGAGGCCATGTCCATCGGCCGCAGCTTCCAGGAAGCCCTCCAGAAGGCCATGCGCAGCCTGGAGTGCGGACACCCCGGCTTGGCGGGGGCCATGGAAGGCAAGCTGGACCTCTCCTGCATCAAGGAGCACCTGCTGACCCCTGGCCCTGAGCGGATGGTGTGGATCTACCAGGCCCTCAAGGCCGGGCATACCGTCAATTCCATCGTGAGCCTCACGGGGATCTCCGCATGGTTCCTCCGGGAGATGGAGGAGATCGTGGAGCTGGAGGGCCGTCTGCGGGGCTTCAGTGTTGAGCATCTGCCGGAGGAACTGCTGGAGAAGGCCAAGCGTTCCGGCTTCACCGATGCCCAGATCGCCACCTTCTGCGGGGCAACCGAAGCCCAGGTGGCCGGACGCCGCGAGGCCCTGGGGCTTTTCCAGGTGGCCAAGCGGGTGGATACCTGCGCGGGCGAGTTCGTGGCCGAGACCCCCTACCTCTACCAGACCTGGGATGAGTGCTCGGAGGCGGAGCCTTCGGACCGCCCCAAGGCCATGGTGCTGGGCTCCGGGCCCAACCGCATCGGCCAAGGCGTGGAATTCGACTGCTGCTGCGTCCAGGCCGTGGAGGCCATCCGGGCCGCTGGGGTGGAGGCCATCCTGGTGAACTGCAACCCCGAGACCGTCAGCACCGACTTTGATACCTCCGATCGCCTCTACTTCGAGCCCCTGGATTTCGAGAGCGTGATGGCCGCCATCGACCGGGAGAGCCGGAACGGCAACTTCCTGGGGGTCTTCGCCCAGTTCGGCGGCCAGACGCCTCTGAAACTGGCCTCCCCCCTGGAGGCCGCCGGGGTCAAGCTCCTGGGAACCCCCCTCAAGGCCATCCTGGATGCCGAGGACCGCGAGCGCTACGGTCAGGTCCTCTCCAAACTGAATGTCCCCGCCGCTGAGTGGGGCATGGCCCGCAGCATGGATGAGGCCCGGGTTCTGGCCAACCGCATCAGCTATCCCGTGATGGTGCGCCCCAGCTTCGTGCTCGGCGGTCGTGCCATGGCGGTGGTCTTCGACGAGAAGGGCCTGGAGCGGTACGTGCGTGAAGCCGCGGCGGTGGACGAGACCCAGCCGGTGCTCATCGACCGCTACCTGGACGGCGCCCAGGAGCTGGACGTCGACCTGGTCTGCGACGGCAAGGATGTCGCCATCGCGGGCGTCATGGCCCATATCGAGGAGGCTGGCGTCCACTCCGGCGACAGCTATGCCGTCTTCCCGCCCATGGGCGTGGAGGAGGGCATCCTGGAGACGGTGAAGGACTACAGCCGCAAGCTGGCCCTGGAGCTGGGCGTGAAGGGTCTGATGAACCTCCAGTGGGCCCTGAAGGATGGTGTGGCCTACTGCCTGGAGGCCAACCCTCGCGCCAGCCGCACCGTGCCCTTCCTCTCCAAGGCCACGGGCAAGGACTGGGCGGGCATCGCCGCCCGCATCGGCCTGGGCCAGAGCCTGGCGGAGCAGGGCGTCAAGGATGGCCAGCCCCTGGCGGTGGCCGTCAAGGGTGTGGTCTTCCCCTTCGCCAAGTTCCCCGAGGTGGATCCGGTCCTGGGTCCCGAGATGAAGAGCACCGGCGAGGTCATGGGTCTGGGCTCCACCTTCGGCGAGGCCTATGCCAAGGCCCTGCTGGCCGCCGGTATCCGCATCCCCCTGGAGGGCAAGGTCTTCCTCTCCGTCAACAAGAACGACAAGGCCAAGCTGCCTGAACTGGCGACCCGCCTCGCGGGGCTGGGCTTCCAGCTCTGCGGCACCGAGGGCACGGCCCGGCACATCGAAGAGACGCTGGGCATGAAGATCCAGCGCATCAACAAGGTGGCTGAGGGCCGCCCCCACGCGGTGGATCTCCTGAAGAACGGCGACATCCAGTGGGTGATCAACACCCCCATGGGCCGCAGCGCTTACCAGGACGAAGGCTCCATCCGCAAGGAGGCCCTGCGCCTGAAGATCCCCTGCCTCACCAACCTCAACGCCGCCCTAGCCGCCTGCGAGGCCGTAGAGACGCTGCGGAAGGAACTGCGGGTGAGGTCGCTGCAGGAACTCAGTTAATTTTTCCTGGGCGCGCCCAGGAAAAATTAAAGGGAATGAAAGGCCCCCTCTCCGCCAGTCGGGGAGGGGGCTTTGTCCGTACCCAGGATCCAGCGGATCCGGGCGGCTTTGCGGGGACCGATACCGGGGAGCTGCTGCAGGGCTTCGGCGGGGGCGGTCATGACGGCTTCCACACTACCGAAGCGTTCCAGTAGGCGGAGGGCGAGTTCTCGGCCCACCCCCGGGAGGCCTTGGATGATGTAGGTCTGGGCCCGTCGCCTTACGGTGGGGCAGGCACCTGGGCGGTAGGCGATGGGCCGCCTGGTCTGCCGCAGTTGCCGGGCGGCATAGAGCATCAGGTGCGCGGACTCTTCGCCGCCCAGGGCTCGTATCACCGGCACACCCCAGACCAGTGAGACGCAGATCAGGGCCCCCTGGATGGCCTCCCGCCGCATGGCCCTCGCCTGGATCTCCTCCGCGCGCCCCTCCAGGAGGAGCATGCACCGGTCTCCGCAGGAGGCCAGGGCGCTGGCCTGCCGGAACAGCCGACCATCCTCGATGGAGTTGAGCAGGTCGCCCAGTCCTTTGCGTTCCACCACCAGACACCCATCCACCCGATAGTCGCCGACCTTCAGGCGCTCCACCTGCACGTCCACCTCCTCCATGGCCTGGAGTGCCGCCAAGGTCAGGCTGTTGCGCTCCCGGTCGTCGGCCAGCACCAGGATGCGCGGGTTGGAGTAGTCCATGGGTGTCTCCGCGAGTTTTGAAAGGCGGTATGCCTTCCGAATCTGCGTTTATCCACTGCAATGGCGAATGGTTAATTGACCAGATTACATATCTGTGTATAATTGAAAAAATATTTTATATGGAGAATTCAAAAATGGGTGGTTCGCCTGGGTGTATTTTGGCTCTCCTCCTGATCGTTGTCGTGAGTGGGCTGATATGGCTCATGGTAAGGGACAAACGCTATCAGGAAGCGCTTGAGCCACTGAAGGACCTGAGAACCCTCCAAGGCACTGTCCAGGCCATGCGGCGGCAGATCTCGGAACTGAACGATCGCCTGAAACGCCTGGAACAGGGGGTGGTTCCTGCGCCTTCGGAATCGGAGGCTGCCCCCGTTCCACCTCCAGAACCTGTTGCGCTTGAAACCCCTGTGCCGACGGCCATCACTCAAGCCACTCCGGTTACGGCTCCAGATACGCCGGCAGAGATGCCTGAGGCGACCCAGATCCTGATGGGTCCACCGCCCGTGTCTGTTTCCGCTGCCGAACCTGTCAGCACGTCCTCACAGAAACCTACTCCTCTCCGGCCTCCACCCTTGGCCATGGTCCTCCCTGCACCCAAGCTCGAACCTGCCGCGCCCTTCGACTGGGAAACCCTGGTGGGAGTAAAGCTCTTCTCCTGGGTGGCCGGTGTGGCCATGCTGGTGGCGGCCATCGCCTTTCTGCGCTACGGCGTCGACCACGGGTGGCTCACGGCCCCCGTGCGCATGTCCATCGGGCTTATTGTCGGCGTGGGGCTCCTGGTGGTCTGCGAGACCAAGCGCGCCCAGGTCTACTCCATCACGGCGCATGCCCTTACGGCTGGCGGGATCGCAACCCTGTTCGCCACCTTTTTCGCCGCCCACGCTTTGTGGGGCCTGATCCCCTCCGGGGTCGCTTTCCTGCTGATGGTATTAGTTGCCTCGGTGGCCGTGGCCCTTTCCATTCGTCGGGATTCCCTGTTCGTCGCTCTTCTGGGCCTGGTGGGCGGCTTCCTGACCCCGGCGCTCCTATCCACAGGGGAGGATCGTCCCTTCGCTCTTTTTGGTTACCTCGCGCTGTTGACCATTGGACTCACCTGGGTTGCCCGGCGCAAGCGCTGGCCGATTCTCATGGCCTTAGGCATGGGGGCCTCGACCCTCTATCAATTGGGCTGGGTCATCACCTTCCTGGACGATACAAAACTGGGCATCGGGGTAGGGGTGTTCCTGCTCTTCCCGATTCTGGCTCTGGGGGCCGTCTTCCTGGGGCGGTCCGATGATGAGGCCGCCCCCGACCTCCATCCCCTGTTCCGGCACACGGTCAATTTCGCCATGGTTCCGCCGCTGCTTTTCGCGCTGTACTTTGCAGCCACCCCTGCCTTCGGGCGGCATTACCTCCTGATGCTGGGATTCCTTTTCCTGGTGGCAGCAGGCCTGGCTCTCATCGCCCTGCTCCGGGGGCCTGAGTGGCTACACCTCCTGGGTGGTGGAAGCACTTTGGTGGTCGTGGCCGTATGGCTCGGCAACGGCTATAGCCAAGAAACCTGGCCCATGGTTCTGGTGTTCCTCGTGTTGTTCGTGGTCCTCTACCTGGGTGCATCATGGCTCCCTACGCGCTGGGCGAGGTTGATGACTTTTGAAACGGAAGGGCGTTGGGCCATCTACACGGCGCCCATGATGCTGTTCACCTTTCCAGTGCTGCTCATGCTGGAACCTGCGACGGCTTCCCCGGGGCTGGTCTTCGGAGTGCTGCTGGGGCTCATGGTGCTTCTAGCGGCCTATGCCATCTGGTTCGAGGATGGCTTGGTCTATTTCGGAGCGTGTTTTTTCGTGCTGGGGTCCGAGGCCGTCTGGTCTGCGCGATACCTGGATGCCAAACGCCTGCTGCCGGGCCTCCTGATATACGGTGGCTTTGGCCTGTTCTACCTTGGGGTTCCCCTGGTGGCCCAGCGTTGGGGGCGGGCCCTCAAGCCCCGGGGGAGCGGTGCCATCCTGGCTTTCGCGAGTCTTGTCTTGCTCTTCTTCTTGACGGTCGGATCCATCGCCCAGGTCAGCCTATGGCCCCTGACCATCCTGGTGGTCCTGCTGAACCTGGGCCTTCTCCACGAGGCCTCTTGCGATCGCTATCCGGTGCTTTCCCCGCTTGGCATGGTGCTGAGTTGGATCCTAATGGCAGTTTGGTGGTTCAACGCGCCCATGGCGGATCATCTGGTGCCGGGGCTCCTAGCGCTGGTGATCTTTGCACTGTTGGGCGTAGCGGGCAGCCTTTGGCTCAAAGCCTGCAGCCCCTCGAAATCGGATACGTTCCCAGAGCATTCCGGCGTGTTCCTTGGTTGGGTGCCTCACCTCTTCCTACTCATGGTGGCAGCCCAGCCTCGGCTTTCCCTGCCACCCTGGCCCTGGTTGGGCGTGATGCTCGTGCTAGGGCTGGCCCTGGGGGCCGCGGCGCTCTATCTCCGCCGGGGCGCTCTGTTGCTGGGAAGCGCCGTGCTCAGTCCTCTGGTGCTCATGATTTGGGTGGTTTCGGTGCCCTATCACGCCCAGGGACTTCACCTGCTGGTGGGCCCATGGGGGGTCATGTTCTTCGCGGGGCTCGCCTACGGGTTCTACGAGCTCTCCCGGCACCTCCGCATCGAAGATTGGACCTTCCCTGCTGCCGCTGGGATCGGGTTTCTACTGGCCCAACTCCTCCTGGTTGTGCTCTGCTCGACACCCAAGGGGGCCACGGGGGAGGGGCTCTTCCTCTTCGCTAACTTGGTTCTGGCCCTCGGCCTACTGACCTTCGCTGGGCGGGAACGCGCCTACGGATGGGCTCTGGGCCTGGTGGCCAGTGCGGGTCTGGTCCTCCTGGCCTGGCGTTTTGGACCTGCCACCTTAGGCTTATCCACGCCACAGGATCATGCCTGGCATCTGATGCGTCTGGCCGTACCCCTGTACCTGATCCAGCTGGTGTTTCCCCTGGTGTTGGGACCGCGTGCCCGTTCTGAGCGCCTGCCTTTCTTGTCGGCGATCCTGGCCAGTGTTGTCTTCTTCCTGTTTGCCCGGCCAGCCTTGATGGTCCTGGGATGTCGGGATTTCATCGGGGGCTTGCCCGTAATTCAGGCCCTCCTGTTGACGCCCCATCTGCTGGACCTGTTGCGCCTGGAGCCCGAAGGGCGGCGGGATCTGGGACGCTTGGCCATGGTGGCTGGAGGCATTCTGGCCTTTGTGACGGTGGCCATCCCCCTGCAACTTGAGAAGCAGTGGATAACCCTCGGGTGGGCCCTGCTGGGGCTAGCGCTGACGTGGCTCTACGGTCGAATACCTCACAAGGGCCTGTTGGCTTGGACCGCCGGGCTGATGGTAGCCGTCTTCGTGCGGTTGGTGCTGAATCCCTCGGTCTTTGGCTACCAGGTGCGCAGCGCGGTGCCCATCTTCAATTGGTATCTCTACACCTATCTGGTGGCGGCGGGCTGCTTCTTCGGGGCGGCGTGGTTGCTGAAAGACGAGGACGACCTGCTTCTGGAGGGATTGCCGCCCCTTGCGCGTCTGCTGCCAGCGGGGGGCACGGTGATACTCTTCCTGCTGCTCAATATCGAGATTGCAGACTTCTTCAGCGAGGGCCCCAGGGTCACCTTCAGCCTGTTCCAGGGCAGCTTGGCCCAGGGCCTCAGCTACACCATCGGTTGGGCGCTCTTCTCCATTGGCATGCTCACTGCCGGGCTCATGGTCCAAAGCCGCATCACCCGAATCGCGGCCATCCTGCTGCTCACGGTGACGGTCTTCAAGGCTTTCCTGCTGGATCTGTCGAGCTTATCGGGGCTTTATCGGGTGGCTTCCTTCGTGGGATTGGCTGCAAGTCTTGCCGCCGTGGCTGTTATGCTTCAGAAGTTCGTGCTTCGCCGCTCTGGGGAATCCCGATGATCCGACCCGGTGCACTCCTGCTGGCCTTGGCCCTTCCCCTTGTCGCCCAGGCCTCGCGGTTCCGGGATATCCAGCCTACCGGGAAGGGGCCCCAGCGCCTGGAGGTGGATCTGGCGCTCCTGGGCGGGGCACGGTCGGATCTGGGGGATCTGCGCCTGATAAACAATGGCCGGGAACTGCCCTATGTGCTGGTCCCCCCGTTGCCGGGAGAACCCCAGTGGAAGACTGGGCGGGTGTTGCCCCTCCCTCAGACCAAGGAGACCAGCGGTCTTGAATTGGACCTGGGGGCATCGACGCGGACTTCGCGCCTTGAGCTGGACGGCCTGAAGGCGCCCTTCCTGAAACGCTACCGCCTGGAGGGCAGCGGGGACCGCCTGCGTTGGACGGAGCTACTGGCCCAGGGCAGCCTATTCGATCTGCCCACAGAGGAACTTCGCCTTCTCCGAGTGGACTTCCCCCTCGGAGATTACCGCTATCTGCGCCTGACCTGGGATGATCGATCCAGTGCCCGGCTGGCCTTGCCCCGGAACGCTTCGGTTCAGGTGGAGGGGTTAGGGGGCGCTGTGCCTTCTCAGGAGTCTCTGGTCTTCGGGACCCGGCCTTCGGAAACGGGCAGCAGTCGATTCCGGGTCCGACTACCGGGTCCTCACCTGCCCATCCGAGCCCTTTTGTTGGATGTGGGGGGGCAGGGTCCCTTACTGCGGGAGGTCACGGTTCTGGAAAGCCGACTGGAGGCCCATGGGCTGTCTCCGAAGGTCCTGGGCCGCGGAACCCTCCGCCGAACGGAACGGTATGGTGTGCTGGCTTCGGATCTGCGCATCCCCATCGAGTCTCCCGAAGGAGCCGAACTGGACCTGAAAGTGGAGAACGGCAACAACGCGCCCCTGGAGCTGAGGGGTCTGAAGGCCGAATTCCCATCACAGCCCTGGATCTATTTTGAATCGCCGACGAACGGCCCTCTCCGGGCGAGTTACGGAAACCCTAATCTTCCTGAGCCCCGGTACGATCTGGAGGCCCTGAGGGAACAACTCCGTGGTGCCAGGGTGGCTCGAGCCAGCTGGGGAGCGGCTCCCAGCACGGAGGAGGCAATTGCCTCCTCCCCAGCAAATCTGGACCCGGGGCTGGGCACTGCCCTGGATCAGCGGGGGTTCCGTTTCCAGCGCACCCTGCCCCAAGGGTCCCGGGGTTTGTCCGCCTTGGTGCTGGATGCCCATGTCCTTGCCCATAGCCGAACCCTGACCGATCTCCGGCTCCTGGACCGGGAGCAACACCAGATCCCCTACCTGCTCGAAAAGCGGGACGAGCCCCTCGTCCTGCCCTTGGTGCTGCCCAATGGGGTGTTCCAGAACAAAATCAGCGCCTATGTTCTGGAACTGCCTCAGGCCGAGCTTCCCCCTGCTCGGCTGCTCCTGGAGACCGGTGCCCGCGTGTTCCAGCGTGCTATTCGGGTGCGGGAGGATCGGGGCGAGGGCCAGTCGCGTATCCTGGTGGAAACCCTCTGGCAGCATCGGGATCCTGAGTTGGCCGCCCCGGCCTTGGTGCTGGCCTTGCCCCCTCTGGAGGGGCGCCGGGTCACGTTGGAGGTCGAGGAAGGGGACAACCCCCCCCTCCTGCTCCGGGAAGCCAAGTGCCTGTTGCCCACCTGGCGCCTGCGCTTCTTTCACCCCGGTAAGGAATTGAACCTCTGCTACGGCCGCGAGATGGAGGAGCCCCGCTACGACATTGGCCTGTTGGCTGAGCGCCTGCGCCTGGAACCGGTCAGGGAACTGACCCTGAGCCCAGAGGGAACCGAGCCGCCTCCCGAGCGCTCCCCCGCCTTTGCCAAGGTTTTCTGGGGCGTGCTGGCGATAGCCGTATTTGCCCTACTAGGCGTACTGATGCGTCTGCTAAAAAAGATTCCTCGCTGAATCGTGTGGGTAGGAGTTAGCGGGCAGGCCGCGCGAATTCCAGCTTGCCTGCGATGAGGTAGGTCATGTTGAGGAGGTTCCGGGTAGTGCGGTAGCCCCGCGCCTTGGCCTTCGCAGCCTGGATCAACGAGTTGATGCCTTCCCGGAGTCCGTTCGTGTAGCCGCTCCGGAACCATCTCAGGATACCCAATGCGTGATCCGCCAGGGTGCGGCGTTTGGCCGAGATGCTGGGCATCCTGCCTGAACGCCAAACCAGGCATTCTATCCGGGGGGCAAAAGCAGCGAGCCGCCATCGCACGGGCCATGGTCCGGCACCCCCGGCTGATCCTCGCCGATGAGCCCACGGCGCCCCTGGACTGGTACACAGGGCGGAATGTCATTGGGGAGCTGTCCACCATCGCCTGGGCCGAGGAGATGACCGTGGTGATTGTGACCCATGAATCGAGGGCGAGCGCCTTGTGGCTCCTACCCGCTGATCAGCACCTTCATCCCATCCTTGAAGAGGACATCCACCTTCTTGGCATTCCGGTGCTGGACCTTGCCCAGGCCGAAGGTGGGGTGGTCGATCCACATGCCTTCTTCCCATCGCTCCTTGATGCTGTAGGGCTTGGCCTGTGAGCCGGCCTGCTCCTCGATCATGAGCTGGTGGAACTGATTGGGGGAGGGGGCCGTGGGCTTGATGGGGGCAGCGGCTACGCCAGCCCTGGGAGTCCGCACTGCCCTGGAGGCAGGCTCGGCCTTGGAGGGGCGCTCCGCCCGGAACTTGTGCACGGACTTGCAGGCCATGCAGATGAGCTTTTCTGGAACCCCATCGGTCACGGACATGACCCTGTGCCTCGTTTCACCCTTGCAGCGCCCGCAGGGTGCATCCAGTTCCATGCCCGCATAGTACGACTTTGCCATAGCTTCCAGTGTGCATCAAAGACGGCCTCCAGGCGAGGGGGGGCAGGCATTTCTTGGGCTGGAATCGACTGGAATAAGGGGCGGCGATCTGAAAATCTGTTTGATAGCGGCCCCTTGTGGGCCTGAATGCATGCGGATTGGGCTAATCTCGAACGATGCGTGGAGGCTTCATGCCGCAGGTGGGCATCATCGGATTCGGGCACTTCGGGCGGGCCTTCGGGACCGTGATGGAGGAGGTGGGGTATACCTATCTGGCCTATGATCCCTATGCCGATGTGCCGGAGGCCCTGCGTGCCGTGAGCCTGCGGGATCTGGCAGAGCGTTGCTCATGCATCGCGCTGGCGGTGCCCGTGGCGGCCATGGACGCTGTTCTCCGGGAGCTGAGGCCCCTGCTTGGACCCGATCACCTGATCTTCGACGTGTGCAGCGTGAAGACGGTTCCCTGCCGCCAGATGGACGAGATTCTCGGGGAGATCCCCCACGTGGGCACCCATCCCCTCTTCGGCCCCAAGAGCCTGGCCCGTGCCGAGCGCCCCTTCCGCACGGTGCTCTGCCCCTCGCCCCAGCATCCCGCAGCGGCGGATCGGGTAAGGGACCTCTTCCTGGCCCTGGGTTTCCTGGTGGTGGATCAGACCCCTGAGGACCACGATCGGGTCATGGCCCAGACCCATGCCCTCACCTTCTTCCTGGCCAAGGGGCTGCTGGAGGTGGGCTGTGGCGGCGATCTTCCCTTCTCTCCCCCCTCCTTCCACGCCATTGCCCTCACCCTTGATTCGGTGCGGGAGGACGCTGGGCACCTCTTCACGGCCATCCAGAACGAGAACCCCTTCGCCAGGGCCAGCCGAGAGCACTTTCTCGAGGCCCTCCAGGACATCCATCGGGAGGTGGAGGAGGCTGCCAGGAGCGGATCGGAAGAGGCCGAGAAGGCCCTGGCCATTCCTGATCTGGGGTCCAGGAGCCCAGAGCTTCAGGAGGCCCGGGACCTCATCGACCAGTTCGACCGGACCCTGGTGACCCTCCTGGGACGCCGTCTGGAGATGAGCCGCAAGGCTGGCCGCGCCAAGGCCAAGCTGGGAGCCCCCATCCTGGACCCCGCCCGGGAGGAGTCACTCATGGCGGTTCGGCGCACTTGGGCCCAGGAGGCGGGGCTGGACCCCGATGCGGTCGAGGAGCTTTTCCGGGGCATCCTGCGGGTATCCCGGCGCACCCAGGGGGATGGGAAGCCTTGAGACTGCCCGCTCGCCTCTTTCTAGCCATTGGCCTGCTCGTGGTTCCGGTCCGGGCGATCGGAATGCCTGGGGAAGCCTCTGCTGTTCCTTGCGATACCTGCCTTCCGGGCGTCACGAACTTCGCCAGGCTGGACAATGGCCTTTGGCGGGGGGCCCAGCCCACAGCCGCAGGCTTCAAGGCCCTGAAGGCCGCTGGTGTGAAGACTATCGTGAGCCTCCGCCACGATCAGGACGACGCGCCCCTCCTCAAGGGCACCGGGCTGCGCTACCTGCGGATCCCCTCCCGTGCCTGGCGTCTTAGGGAGGAGAATCTTGCGCTCTTCCTGAAGGTCATGGCGAATCCCGCGAATCAACCGGTCTTCGTGCACTGCGCCGAAGGGCGTGACCGGACGGGCTACAACGTGGCCGCGTACCGAATGGTGGTTCAGGGCTGGAACTCCGATGCCGCCATAGGGGAGATGGAGCGCTTCCATTTCAACAAGGTCTGGATCCTGAACCCCGGGGATCTGCGACGCCTGGATCTGTCCCGGCTCCGGGAGAGGGTGAAGGCTGTTCCTGAACCCACCCTGGTCACGGTGCCGTGAAGGCCTGGGGAGGCCTGCTGCTGGCTGGGCTGCTGGCCTGCCAGTCCGGTGCTTCCAGGATGAAGCCCTTTCCCCTGCTCATGCTTTGGGCCTGGGAGAGCCCGCAGGATCTGCGATCTCTGCCTCCTGGGGTCGGGGTCGCCTTCCTGGCTGCGGAATACCGCCTCCAGGGGGCGGCGGTGCGGGTTCAGGGGAGGAGGAATCCCCTGCGGGTCGGGCCGGGCACCCCCCTCATGGCCGTCGCTCGCATCGAGACAGAAAATCCGAGCCTGGACGAGACCCAGCGGCGGGTGCTGCGCTATCGGCTGCTGGAACTGGTCCGCTTGCCCGGCGTCCAGGGGTTCCAGATCGACTTCGATGCCCGCAGCAGCGAACGGGGCTTCTACCGCAGTCTGCTTGAGGAGTTGCGTCGGGACTTGCCCCCCGACATGCCCCTGGTCATGACGGCCCTGGCCTCCTGGTGCCTGGATGATCCCTGGATCAGCAGCCTTCCCGTGGATGAGCGGGTGCCCATGCTCTTCCGCATGGGCCGGGAGGGAGACTCCGTGCATCGGAGGCTCGACCAGGGCCGGGACTTCATCCCCGAGGCCCGCACGGCCCTGGGGCTCAGCACCGATGAACCCTGGCCAAGGCTGCCCAGGGGCCGAAGGGTCTACCTCTTTCATCCCGGGGCATGGGACACTCATCTCCTTGTGAACCTGAAGGAGCGTTTGCCGTGAGAGTCCTGCGTCCCGCCCTGGTTGCCGCCCTGGTGGCGCTTTCGGCCCAACCCTGCGGCCCCTCCCTGACCCGCACCTGTCTGGTGCCATCCTCCACCCCCGATTGCTCACCTGCGGACTGGGTGGCTGGGCGCATGGGACTGGTGCTGCCCAGCTACCACTCGCCCTATCTGGCATTGGCTTTCCGGTGGTGGAGTGGGCCCGGGATGGACGCTGAGGAGCAGGCCGGAGCGCTCGGTTTCTGGGAAGAGCCAGGGGCCGAGACTGGCGAATCCTATGACACCCTGCGGGACAAGGTCCTGCCTACCCCTCCTCCGGAACAGCTGGCCCAGGGGGCCCAGAATTGGCAGCTGCGGGACAAGGTGAGCTCCGAGGCCATGGCCTACGCCGGGCTCACCCTCGGGAAGCGGGTGAAGGCCTTCGGGATGGCGCACCCTGGAATCAAGGCCTGGGTGGCGGCCCAGGATCTGGCCTTTCGGGGCCAGATGCCCCCGGAGCCGGAGGCCGGTCTGCCGGAGGTGATGAAGAAGGATCGGGCCTACCAGCGAGGGGCCTCACTCTACTATGCTGGCCACTCCCAGGAGGCCCGGGAGGCCTTTCTTTCCATCGGTCGGGATGCGGCCTCTCCCCACAGTGGCCTGGCGCGCTACATGGCCCTGCGGCTTGCGGAGCCAGGCGAGGACTTTGACCGTGAGGCGAAGGCTCTCGAGAAGGATCCCCTCTGGCGTCTGGACGCTCACCGTCTGAAAGAGAAGCTCAGTCCACCTTGGGGCGATCTGGGTGGCTGCCAGCGCCTGATGGCGGAACGGATCATGGCGTCCGGCCGGGGCTTCCGCCTGGGGGAGGATCTGCGGAACCTCGCCTTCACCTACAACGCCGGGGTGGATGCCCTGGCCAAGAGCGAGGGGCCGCAGGAACTCGGCCTTCTGGGCTGGATCCAGGCCATGCGCTCCGACGGCCCGGAGCGGGCCATCGCGGGTTTCGACGCCAGCCAGGGCAGGGGGGCCATCCCCTGGCTGGCGGCGGTGCTGGTGAAGATCGACGCTAAGCACCCCCGTTGCGGGGAGTTCCTGGAGAAGGCCCGAACCATGAAGGTGCCTTCCTCCGCCTATGCCACCTTCACGGTACACCGGGCACGGCTCCTCCTCGGGCAGGGGCGTCTCCAGGCGGCGGGCTCCCTGGTGGATGAGGCCCTGGCCCGCCCCGGTATGGACAGGATGGCCTCCACCCGCAACATTCTGCTGGGGCAGCGGATGAGTCTTTGCAAGGACTTTGGGGACTTCCTTGCTCTCCTGGGGCGCACGGTGACCGCCACCGAATATGACTGGGGGGGCTCGGATGGCCTGGTCCGCCCCGGAGGCAAAATTCCCAGGCTCGATGCCCTGGACCCGGCGGCGGTGGACGCCTTCAACTTCGAGCTGCCCCTGGCCCTCTGGCAGTCGGCCCACGACCACCCCATCTTCCCGAAGGAGCTTCACCCTGACCTGGCTCAGGCGCTGTTCGTCCGCTCGGTGCTCCTGAACCAGGAGGCTGCGGCCCTGGCTCTGGTGGACGAACTTGCCAAGGTCGAGCCGAAGGATGCCCAGGGGCTCCAGGCCTGCCGTGCCGAACAGGATCCCCGCCGACGCCGCTTCCTGGTCTCCCAGTTTCTCTGGGACCGGCAATGGGTGCCCTTTCTGAAGCAGTCCCGGGAGGACCAGTACGAATACCGGACCACGTGGTGGGGAACCCCGCCAAAGCTGGGGGCCCATGGGCTGGTGGGGCGACCCTTCCAGCCCGGTTTCCTGACGCCGGAACAGCGGCGCCAGGCCCTCCTGGAGACCCAGTCCCTGGCTCATCAGGCTCCCCTCAGCTACTTCTGCCGGGAGGCCCTGGCCTTCGCCGAGGCTTTCCCCAGGGACCCCCAGGCCGCCGAAGGGCTTTCCCGGGCCGTGCGGGCCTCCCGGGCTGCCTACCGGGATAAGGCCAGCGATGCGCTGCTGCTGAAGGCCTTCCGGCTGCTCCACAAGGCCTATCCGGATTCGGAAGCTGCCAGGCGTGCCAAGGTTTATCACTAGGTGCTTATCTCGGATGATGCGATCTGCGACGGTCCGGCTGGACTTCGCTGCAACAAGCCTCCAGGTCCTGGCTTAAACCTTTTGCTATTGCAGATACGGCAAGAGGTTGAAGCTTGGCACGGCTCTTGAGATCCGGATGGCAGTGGCGTGGACCTCCCAAGCCCATCTGGAGCTGTCATGAATCTCAAACCCGCTGCCTTCGCCCTTCTCCTCCTGGCTCTGCCGGCCATGGCCCGCCCCTGTGAGGGGGATCGGTGGGAGCATTCCCGAGGCCATGTCCATGAGCAGCGGGATGATCGGGATTACCGCCCCCGCCGCATGGCCCCCCTGTGGTCCCGGGGCCATTACCGCCCCCGCTATGAACGGGAACAGGAGCTCCTGGTGGTGCACCCTGAGGCCCGCTTTGCAGCCCCCAGGGATCGTCCCCGGATCAGCCTCTGGATCGGGTTCTGAACAAACGCCCTTCCTTTTAACCGCCCCATTTGGGCTTGCAGGAGAATCACATGAACTTCAGGCACATCATCCTCACATCCATTGGAACGCTGATGCTCGGCGGCGCCCTGGTGGCCCAGGAACCCCCAAAGCCCCCCACCCCCTCCCAGACCACGACTCCCCGTCGCGAGGCCCGCATCGAGCGCCGTTCCGAGCGCCAGCAGGGACGCATTGAGCAGGGGGTGAAGAGCGGTCAGGTGACTCCCCGTGAAGGTGCCCGCCTGGAGCGCCAGGAAGCGAGGGTCAACCAGGACATCGCCAGGGCCGAGGCCGATGGCAAGGTGACCCGGCGCGAGGCGGGCCGCATCCAGCGCAAGCAGAATCGCACGAGCCGCCACATCCAGCGCCAGAAGCACGATGCCCAGGTCGTGAAGTAGGGCTGAGACTGGAGGCTTTGTCGTTCCAGGCTCCCTTGCCATGATGGTGGGAGCCCAGGGAGCGCCAATGCCTGATCCACGCCAGTCTGCCGTTGGCCTGACAAGCCCCTGGGCTCCGGGTCCGTGGATACAATTCGACGCCCTCCTGGACCGGATCACAGGGCAGTACGACCATCAGAACCGTAGCATTCCGATCTTCAACGAACTGCTGGTGGCGAGGCTCTGCCAGCAGGGTCTCATGTCCGGGATACTCCTCAGCATCGATGCCTTTGTGGAGCGTCCCGAGCTTCTGGATCGGAGTGTTTCGGATGTCTTCGTGGCCTGTACCGTGGACCATTGGTACACCGACGCCTTCCTGGACAGCTGGGCCAAGGTCCGCAAGCGTTATGCGTGCAAGGTCCTGATCACCCTGGAGCCGATTTTTACGCCACTTTCGATGCATTTCTCCGAGGAGAGCAATGCCCGGGAGCGCCACGAACGTTTCCTCAGGGCCTTTGACCCGGACATCATCCTCTACAATAGCTCCGTGGACTGTGAGGCCTACAGGCGTCTAGGCCTCGGGAGGGCCATCCCCCTGTCCTTCATCCAGGCGGATCCCATGGAACTGGCCTGCGCCCCCCTGTCCTGGGATCAGAAGCATCCGGCGATCCTTTTCGCGGGCCAGCCCAGTGCCTGGGAGGAGGCCAAGCCCGAATACCAAGGCTGGTCCCGGGCCCACCAAGTATCGGTTGTGGCCCAACAGGCCCCCCTGCCTCTGTACGCCATCCACGAGCAGTTCACGCACCGGGCCTGCTACGACCTCGCCAACCTCTTCCGTTTTCAGCTCTGCCCCCGCTCCGGCTATGCCTTTCATCCTCCTCGGGTCATCCAGAGCGCGCTTGTGGGAAGCATTCCCGTCATCCTGCTGAACCGGGATCTCGAGGAGCAGCTGCATCTGGAGTGTCCGCTGCTCCGGGAGGACCACAACTGCCTGGTGGGTTACGATGGGGAGTATGAGGAGCTTTTCCGCAAGCTGAAGGACGAGGACCTCTGCCGTTCCATCGCTTCCCATCTTCCGGAACTCCTTGGCATGGGGACCTTTGAGGACTCCATGCGCGCCGCCGCGGCTGCCATCCGCGGGGTGCTTGAGGCTTCCGGCGCCCTGGAACGCCCTGCAGAACGGCCTTCCCTGGGAATGCCCCCTCCCGGTTTCTGGGAAAAGCTGCTCTGGGCAGTGTGGCCAGGGTACGGAAAAAGGCGCCGCCGCGAGCGAAGGCGCCTTGCGACCGGCAGGGTCGGATGGCCTGAATACGACGGCGCCATCGCCTGGGGGCATCGCGAGGATCGGCCCATTGTCTTTGCCCCGCCTCCCCATGGGT
The DNA here is from genome assembly GCF_000242615.2 of Holophaga foetida DSM 6591. Classification (GTDB taxonomy): domain Bacteria; phylum Acidobacteriota; class Holophagae; order Holophagales; family Holophagaceae; genus Holophaga; species Holophaga foetida. The sequence continues at coordinate 1,660,450 of NZ_KI912268.1, read as the reverse complement.
CCGATCCCCTCCTCCTGCGGAAGGCCCTACTGGAGGGAGAGGGCGAGGGTCTTCCCCTGCTCGCCCCCTACCAGCCCTGACCAGGGCAGCTCGCTGCGCAGCAGGATCCTGATCGGGTTCAGTGGGGTCTCCAGGGGGGTAAAGCCGAAGGCACTGGGGGCCTCCTCGAAGTGCTGGAAGAGATCCCTGTCCCGGCGGCGGAAGCGCACCCGCATGGCGTCATCCACGACGATGACATCGGGCCTGGCGGCCAGGCAGGCCTCGAAGGTCTGGAAGTCCTGGGCCAGCAATTGCCTGGCCTTCCATTTGGCGTAAAGGGCGATTCCGCAGGGGGTGGAAAGTACGGTCGTCTCCCGTTCGCCTGGAGGCTTCAGCTGGTTGAGCACCTGGACAACGTTCGCATCCGGGGTGGCGGGCCACGCCTGCCCGGAATGGGCCGGGGGATGGAACCAGTGTCCGGCACCGGACCTGGAGGGGAGGAGCAGGAGGAACGCTGCGGATGCGAGGACCGGCACCCAGGTCGGAGGCTTCCAAGTCAGGCGCTGGGACCAGCCCATGGCCGCGAGTACGGCGATGGCTGCGACCACAGGGGCCAGGTGGTGGGGGCGCGGCCTGACGAGGACGATGCCCGAAAGGAAGGCCACCGTGATGGCTCCGGCAACCACTGCTGCCGCGATGAACCGTTGTCTCACCTCTGGGTCCTGTGCGCTTCGGATCCGCCTCAGGGCCAGCACCACGCCCGCGATGATCCCCAGGGTGATGAGGATGCCCTGATACCTCTCACGGGCATTCGGAGGAGAGATGGGGGAGCGTGAGAGGCGGGGCGCAAGGGCAGGGACTCCCGTGGACGCCGTGGCCTTCAGGTTCTCCTTGACGTGCCAGGCGAAGGCTCTTGGATTGTTCAGGGCGGCCTGGCGAGGGCTCTTGGCATTCCCGAAGATGGGCTTAAGGACCATCTCCCAATCCGGGAAGGGATCGAAGTCCCCGCCGAAGGATTCCTTGAGGTTCAAGGCGAAGTGCTGGCCGAAGGCCAGGAAGGATCGGGGCTTGTCGATGGGGGACCGGAAGATCCAGCACATGAGGAAGAAGGGGAGCACTGCAAGCGCCGCCCTGGGCAGGGCCTTCCGGATGGGGAGGGCTTCAACCCCAAGGGCGAGGAGGGTGCTGAAGAAGAGCACCACGAAGGCCACGAGCATCTCGGGGCGGGCGAAGGGAAGGAGGCCCACCAGGGCCGTGGCCGCCACGAGACCGCTCGAAAGCCGTTTGGCGCGGATGGCCAGTCCCATGGCCACCATGACCAGGGCTGAGGTGAAGACCGGGACATAGGGCCAGCCTGGATCCAAGGCCCTTGCTACCGAGAGCCAGATCATGCCCAGGACCAGGAGCCAGGTCTTCATCCGGGCGGTCCTGGCCACCAGCCACCAGGCCAGAAGGTTGAAGCCCAGGAGAATCGGAAGGCAGGCCCGGTATTGCAGGAGCGCGCTGGAGGTGAAGCAGCCCAGGAGGGCGTACCAGCTGGAGTAGAGGGGCCCCCAGGCATGGGGGATGATCCCCCGGTGGATCCCCATGCCCTGCGAAATGTAAATGAATTCGTCCCACATCCCCAGATCCTCGACCTGGGACCTTCCCACCGTCCTGGCCAGGACCAGCAGCAGCACCAGGAGGAGCAGGGCGAGGGGTGGGACGAGACGGCGCAGGCGCATCAGGCGTTCGCCAGCTTCAGGGTGCCGTTCTCTCTGCGGACGCTGTGGCTGATGCCACAGTAGGCTGCGCAGCTTCGCATCTTCGTCCGGATGTCCTCCGAGGATTCCCAGAAGCGACGGAGGGCGCCTGGCCCATCCATGGGGACGGATCGGAACTGGTTGGAGAAACACAGTCTGGCGTTGCCCTGGAGGTCCACCATGATGTTGCGATCGTAGGAGTTGCAGATCGGGCGATCCGTGCCCCTGGATATCCGCCAGCCCTGGATAGCATTGCGGTTCTTCTGGATGCTCCGGTGGTACATCAGCACATCCTCCACCCAGCGGGGGTTGAGTCCCAGGCCGAACTTCCCATCGCAGTCCCTGAGGATGCGGCCCAGATTCTCCGGGTCCGCGATGGTGTTCTGGGCGAAGAAGGCATCCTGGAATTCAGACCCGAGGGGGCCGAAGGTGGGCTGGAGGAAATTGAGCTTGAGTTTGTCCGCCCCGAGTTCCCGGAGGACAAAGGGGTAGAAGGCCTCCAGGTCCCGGTAGTTCTGCTCACAGATGATGGCCATGACGTAGATGCGGTTGGAGAGTTCCAGGTTCTTCCGGGCCTGGAGGAGGAGCTTCAGTGCTTGGACCGCCCAATCCCAAGAGCCCAGGACCCCCCTGGTGCCATCGTGGATCTCCGGCTTGAAGTGGTTGAGGGAGACGGTGATCTCATGGGGGCCATCCAGCAGCAGGCGTTCCGCCATGGCCAGATCCCGGATGGGGGAGCCGTTGGTCACCGAGAGGCAGCGCAGCCCCAGGCGGCGGCAGCTTGCGGTCACATCGAAATAGGCCTCCTTCGCCAGGAGGGTCTCTCCCCCGCAGATGACGACGGTACCCCGAGGGCTCAGGTCGGCGTAATCCTCCAGGATCTGTCTGCGATGCTCGATGGTAATGGCGTAGGAGGCCTCTTTGGGGGCCGCCCAGTACATGCAGGTGCGGCACCGAAGGTTGCATTCCCTGTTGATATCCACAAAGAGGAAAGCGGGCGGCGCTACTGGGGTCATTTTTCCATCCGTTTGACTTCCAGGATTTCTCCCTGGGTGTCTTCCATCAAGCGCTGGAAGGCTGGATCGTTGCGCAATAGGTCCTCGGGGCGCTGAGAGCTGCCGTCCTCGAAGGTGATGACCATGCGGGTCAGGCCCGGGAGCACCTGTCGGAGGGCCTCCAGCAGGTGGGGGTTGGCGTGCTCCCGCTCCAGGTCCTGGACCGTGTTGCGGACATTGGGGGGGAAGAACCAGTGCAGGGTTCCCCCCTCCAGGCGCAGGTTCGTGGCCATGTGGGGCAGGGCCCCCAGGGTACGGGGCAGTCCGCCCGGGGCAGCCTTGAGGGCCTCGCTCACGCCTCGGCGCAGGCTTTCCAGGTTTCCCGCATTGGCGACGGGCTGGAGCCTGGGCGCGCTTGGCGCCGACGCTGGAGCAGGGGTTCCGGGCCGTGGGGTCTGGGGATCCGCCGCCCGGGAGGCGGTCCCCGGCTCAGGGCGGGGGGGAGGGGCCGGACGGGTCTGGGGGGCACTGGGGGCCGGTGCTGGGGCTCCACGGCCCAGGGCGTCCAGGGGTGTGAGGTGGGGAAGCTGGGAGGCCGTCACGAGGGCCAGCTCCACCACCACCTGGGGCAGGCTGGTCTCCCGGAGATCCCGTTCCCGCTGGAGGAGGAGGTGGAGCATCCGGGCGAGGCGCATGATGTCCTGGGGGCCGGGGTTGCGCCGGACCTCTGACTCCAGGCGGTCCCGGAAGGCCACCATGAGCTCGCGCCAGAGGCTGATCCAGTCGGTGCCCAGATCCGCCAGAGCCTGGCACTGGTCCAGGATGGCGGAGCTGTCACCAGCCAGCAGGGCTTCCAGGATGGCCTGGACCCGCACTGCCGGAACGATGCCGAGCTGCTCCCGGACGATGTCCTCCATCACCCGTCCGTCTCCGGCGGCGATGACCCGGTCGAGGGTGGTGAGGGCGTCGCGCATGGAGCCCTGGCCCGCTTCGGCCAGGAGGCGGAGGGAGCCTTCGTCGAAGGTCACGCCCTCGGATTCGCATACCTGCTTGAGGCGGGATTCGATGAGCCCCACGGGGATGAGGCGGAAGGGGAAGATCTGCACCCGGCTCTTGATGGTGTCCGGCACGTCCTGGAGTTCCGTCGTCGCCAGCACGAAGATCGCGTGGGCCGGGGGCTCCTCCAGGATCTTGAGGAGGGCGTCGAAGGCGCTCCGGCTCATCATGTGGACTTCGTCAATGATGTAGACGCGGTAGCGGCAGAAGGCCGGGCGGGTCTGGACCTGCTCCCGCAGGGCCCGGGCGTCCTCGACGCTGGCGCGGCTGGCGGCGTCGATCTCGACGATGTCCAGGTTCCGGTCCGGCTGCTCGGCGGATACACAGGCATCACAGACCCCGCAAGGGGTGGCGGTGGGGCCTTCGACACAGTTCAAGGCCCGGGCCAGGATGCGGGCCGAGGAGGTCTTTCCAGTGCCCCGGACTCCTGCGAAGAGGAATGCCTGATGGTTGATGCTACCGGATTCCTTGGCGCGGCGCAGGGCGTTGGACAGGGCCCGGACGCTGGCCTCCTGGCCCACGAGGTCCGAGAGCGTGCGGGGGCGATACTTGAGGGCAAGGGTGTTCATGGGAGGACCAGTGTAACGCATGGCCGTTCCGTCCCCGCAGGGGGTGGGTCGGCCATTTTTCTTTTCCCGTGCTCCGGTGTTTGTGTCTGATTTATTCTAATGTTGCGATTAGTGTAAATTCTGCAGTATTAATTAAATATCTAATTAACAAACTTGATGTGTAAAAATGTCGAATCAGGTGGGTGTTATTTATGAATTAATATTAAATATGGCCATTGGTGTCATTTGACAAGGGCACTTCCCCAAGGCTACCTAAAAGGTTGGATTTTCCCAGAGGCCCAAGGTTTTTGAAACCGTGATCCGGAGTTGCCCATGACCAAGCCGTCCTATGCTCACGGAGCCACCGATGTCCCCCTTCTGGGGGAGACCATCGGGCAGAATCTTCGTCGCACGGTGGAGCGGTGGCCGGAATCCGAGGCTCTGGTGGTGCCTTTCCAGAACTACCGCGCCACCTATCGGCAGTTCTGGGAGCAGACAGGCTTAGTGGCCCGGGGGCTCATGGCCCGGGGCGTGAAGAAGGGTGATCGGGTCGGCATCTGGTCCGCCAATCGCTACGAGTGGGTCGTGCTGCAGTACGCCAGTGCCCGCATGGGGGCCATTCTGGTGAACATCAACCCCGCCTACCGGACCCACGAACTGGAATATGTCCTCAAGCAGTCCGGTGTCTCCCTGCTGGTGGCCTCCAAGGGCTTCCGCCATACCAACTACATCGAGATGATCCGGGAGGTGGAGGAGCACTGCCCAGAGCACAAGGCGACCCTGATCATCGACCAGGAGTGGGGCACCCTGATGGAGGACGGCAAGCGGGTCTCGGAGGATGAACTGCGTACGCGGGAGGCCTCACTCCAGTTCGATGACCCCATCAATATCCAGTACACCAGCGGCACCACCGGTTTCCCCAAGGGGGCTACCCTCTCCCATCACAACATCCTCAACAACGGTTTCTTCATCGGTGAGCGTCTGGCCTACACCGAGAAGGACCGGGCCTGTCTGCCGGTGCCCTTCTACCACTGCTTCGGCATGGTGCTGGGCAACATGGCCGTCACCACTCACGGAGCCTGCATCGTGGTGCCAGGCGAGGCCTTCGATCCCGGTGTCGTGCTCAAGGTCGTCCAGGAAGAGAAGTGCACCGCCCTCTACGGTGTGCCCACCATGTTCATTGCGGAGTTCGATCATCCGGACTTCAAGACCACGGACTTCTCCTCTCTCCGCACAGGCATCATGGCGGGCTCTCCCTGCCCCGTTGAGGCCATGAAACGGGTCCAGCAGGATATGAACATGACGGAGGTGACCATCTGCTACGGCATGACGGAAACCTCGCCTGTCTCGGCCCAGAGCCGGGTGGATGACCCACTGGATAAACGGGTATCCACCGTGGGAAGCATCCACCCCCACGTCGAGGTCAAGATCATCGATCCTTCCAATGGCCGCATCCTCCCCAGGGGGGAGACCGGCGAAATCTGCACCCGGGGCTACTCGGTGATGCTGGGCTACTGGGAGGACACCCACTCCACCCACCAGTCCATCGACGCCGGGCGCTGGATGCACACCGGCGATCTGGGGATCATGGACGATGACGGCTACCTGAAGATCGTGGGACGCATCAAGGACATGGTGCTGCGGGGCGGCGAGAACATCTATCCCCGGGAGGTGGAGGAGTTCCTCTACACCAAGCCCGAGGTTGCCGACGTTCAGGTGATCGGGGTGCCGGACATCAAGTATGGCGAGGAGGTCATGGCCTGGATCAAGCTCCGCCCAGGGGCCCAGGTTACGGAGGATGAACTGCGGACCTTCTGCAAGGGCAAGATCGCCACCTACAAGATCCCCAGGTACTGGAAGTTCGTGGACGAATTCCCCATGACCGTCTCGGGGAAGATCCAGAAGTTCAAGATGCGCGAGGCCGCCATCGCCGAACTCGGCCTTCAGCAGGCTGCCGGTGTGGTCACGGCATAGGGTTGTGAACGCTCACCAATGGAAAAGGCACGCGATGCGTGCCTTTTCCATTGGTGGGGGCAGGCCCCGTCAACTGACCTTCAGGCTTGTCCCCGCCTTGATGTGGATCTCCCGGAACCAGACCAGATACTGGTCATCTGTGAGACGGATGGTGTCGATGCGGGCCTCGGCCTTGACGCCGTCCTTGCGATAGAAACGCACCGTCTGGTGGCTCCAGCCGAGGCCGTCGATCTTTTCGAAGGCCGTGAGGGTGGCTTCCATGGACTCCAATGCCACGATTTCCTGGAGTCCCATGCAGGACAGCTCGGCCACAGCATAGCCCGTCAACTCTGCAACCACCGGGCTGACCTGGGTGAAACGCATGAAGGGATCGAGGATGCAGAAAGCGTACAGGGGCTCGACGGACAGAACCCCAGACTCATGCTGTTTCTTCTGGGCAACCGGATGGGAATGGTATCCGGTGCCTTTCAGCAGCTGGGCCCACGCCTCCCTGGGGAGGAAGGGGACGGGCCGATTTACACGGCCGGAAAGGGCGTTTTCGGACGAGAGAGTTCCACAGCCCATGATTGCTCCAGGGGTTTTTCCCAATGGATAGGCCCCCCCGGGTCAAAAGCAAGGGTAATATTTTGCATAACTTGTCTATCCTAAATATCTGGGGAGACGATATGACGAATGACTCGCGCTTGGAACTGGCCAATGCCATGACCCACGGCCTTGGTTCCGTTCTGGCGCTGGGGGCCCTGGTGGGGATGCTGCTGATGGCGGCCCGGCGGGGGACATCCTGGCACATCATCAGCGTGGCTGTTTTCGGAGCATGTCTGGTGCTGCTCTACCTCATGTCCACCCTCTACCATGCCTCCCGGAACCCCCGTGCAAAGCCGTTCCTTCGCATTCTGGACCACTCGGCCATCTTCCTGCTCATCGCGGGCACCTATACCCCCTTCTGTCTGGTGACGCTTCGGGGCCCCTGGGGCTGGAGCATCCTGGGTGCCAACTGGGGCCTCGCGGTCCTGGGGGTCACCCTCAAGGCGCTCTTTGGTCCCAGGCACCCCAGGCTTTCCCTGGCCATCTATCTGGCCATGGGATGGTTCATGGTGGTAGCCATTGTGCCGCTGCTTCACGCGCTGCCCAGGCCTGGGCTTCTGTGGCTCTTCGGGGGCGGACTCTGCTACACCGGTGGGGTGGTCTTCTATGTGTGGCGCAGCCTTCGATACAACCACGCCATCTGGCACCTCTTTGTGCTGGCGGGCAGCGCCTGTCATGTGGCGGCGGTGGCCGGCTGGGTCATTCCCCGCTGAGGATCCGGGAGATGGCTTCCGACAGATCCGAGGCCACCAGATCGGCACGGGTGGGGCCTCCTCCGCTGCCGTAGCCTGTCCTGACCAGGGCCGAGCGGCATCCGGCCCGGTGGCCAGCCTCCACATCGATCTCCTTGTCCCCGATCATCCAGGACCGGCCAAGGTCCAGGCCGTGTTCTTCGGCTGCCCTCAGGATCATGCCGGGATTGGGCTTCCGGTCAGGGTGGTCCGCGTGCTGGTAGATGCCCTGGCCCTTCTCGTGGTGGGGTGACGCATAGGCAGCGTCGAGGTGGGCTCCATCCTCGGCCAGCAGTTCCGTGATTCGGACCATGACGGCCTCGTATTCCTCCCAGCCGAAGAGGCCGCGCCCGATGCCGCTCTGGTTGGTGATCACGATGACTGGGATGCCCCGGGCGTTGAGGGCGGCGATGGCGCGGGCGGCCCCTGGGATGAGGACCACATCCTCCACCCGATGGAGGTAGTCCACTTCTTCGTTCAAGGTGCCGTCCCGGTCGATGAATACCGCCGTTTTCATCGCCTTTCCTCTGGGGTCTCTTCTCCCTTGAACCAGCGGTGATCCCTGTAGTGGGCTGTGAGGTGCTCCGAGGAGACCTTGATGACGATCATCAGGGGGACGGCGAAGATCAGGCCCACCAGCCCAAAGGCGGATCCGAAGGTGAGCACCGCCAGGAGGACCTCCAGGGGGTGGAGCCTGCTGGCGCGTCCCACCCACACAGGGGTGAGGTAGAAGGCCTCCACTTTCTGAACCGCGACGAAGACGATCAGGATCGCCAGGAGCTTGCCCCATCCCGCGCCGAGGGCCCCGGCCAGGAACAGGGCGACCGGGAGGGCTGTGATGTAGGGAGAGTAGGGCACCAGATTGGAGAACCCGGCGACGAGGCCCAGGAGCCAGAAATAGGGGATGCCCTGGACCATGAAGGCCAGGCCCTGGAGGATGGACATCACGGTGGCCAGGGCGAGCTGCCCGCGGATGTACCCGCCGAGGCGTTCGTGGATGCTCCCAAAGAACGTGCGCACTGCCATCCGATGGCGCGGGGGGACCAGGGAATCGAGGTTTTCGATGACGCTGGGGCCATCCACCAGCAGGTAGTAGAGGATCACCGGCACCAGCAGGTACGACATGAGTCGAAGGAAAAGGGCCATGAGACTGGCCCCTGCCAGCTGGACGCCCTTGATGAAACGATCTGCATCGAAGTGCCCCAGGAGAAGGCGGAGCTTGGCCTCGATTTCCGGATGCTGCCCCAGCCAGGGGAGCCAGCGGGCTTCGGCCATCCGCTTCCAGGCCGGGAAGGCCTCGACGAGGCGTTCCGTCTGCTGGATGAGGAGGGGGATCAGCCATAGGAGGGCGATTCCCAGCAGGATGGTGGTCGCCAGGAGCACGGTCATGGCGGCGCCGGAGCGCCCCAGTCGGCGGCTGAGGCGTTCGGTGAGGGGCAGGAGGAGGTAGGCCAGGACCATGGCCAGGAAGAAGGGGGCCAAGGCCTGACGCACCATGAACAGCCACCCCAGGGCGGCGATGCCAACCAGGACGAAGTGCCATGGAATCTTCAGGGCCAGGGGGCGGCGGATCATGAGGCCTGCGGGCGGGTGTGGGTGGCGCGGAAGAAATACTGGAAGCCGGAGGCCAGGACCAGCGCGGCGACCAGATAGAAGCACCAGGGGACGAATTCGCGGATCCAGGGCTGGTGGGGGATGGCGTTCAGGAGCAGGGCAATGGAGATGGCTACAAGCTGGACGCCCGTGGTCAGCTTCCCAAGGAATGAAGGCTGGAATTTGGCGGGATCGAAGTGCGTGAATGAGGTCAGCGCTACCAGGGAGATCGACAGATCCCTGAAAATGGCCAGCATGCTGACCCAGACCGGAATCTGCACCACGTAGTGGGAGCGGGGGAAGGCCAGCAGGATGAAGGCGGTGGTCATCAGGAGCTTGTCCGCCGCTGGATCCAGAACGGCCCCCAGGGCCGATTTCTGGTTAAAGCGCCTGGCGATGAAGCCGTCCAGCATATCCGTCAGGCCAGCCAGGGCGAAAATGCAGCAGGCCTCAGGCATGTGCCCGTACCAGACGGCAATGGCAAAGAAGGGAACCGCAAGGATCCGTAAGAGTGTCAAGCAATTGGGAACGGTCAGTGTGAGTGGCATGGGGTCCGGTGATTCATCGATTGTAGCCATGCCGGGCTCGCACAATGAAATGGTGTTTGCAGGCTTGTCACAGCGAGGGTACCCGGTACACTGTTCGATGAGGATGAGAACGTGTCTCAGTCGGAGATGGAGAAGTTGAGTGATCTGCTCCCAGGCGAGGAGGCCGTGATTCTGCTCGTAAGGGCGAAGGGACCTATCCGGAGGCGTCTCCTGGAAATGGGCTTCGTCCGGGGTGCCCGCCTGAAGGTCGAGAAGCTGGCACCCATGGGGGATCCCATGGAGCTGATCATCAAGGGCTATCACCTCTCCATCCGGCGGGAAGAGGGCGAGTGCATCCTGGTGGAGCGCTGTGAACCTGCCCATGCTTTGCATCGGCACGGCCACCGTCGGCCCATCCCTCTGCTCGGCAGGGTCCATCGGTGGATGAAGCGGCTCCTCGCTATCTGATCCGATCGTCGTCCTTGAGGCTCTTGTTCTCGATTTGGCGTGCGATGAATCTCTCCAGTTCGTCCTCGCCGATGATGCCCCGGCGCTGGAAGAGCTGGATCAGCCCCAGGACCAGGGTTCGGGTCTGGTAGCTGGAAAGGGGCTTGCTGGCCCGCTGTGCGGTCTCCCGGGCAGGGATCAGGAGTGCCGGTTCGGTGTCTGTGAGGGGGATGAGCCCGTCGGTGATGGGCTCGTCTTCGAACAGGGCGAAGGGCGGCGGTGTGGGCGTGGTCTTGCCTTCACTGAAGAATGGATCGGCTGGGTAGTCCTTGACCTTGGGGGGGGCGAAGGCGATGGGGGGGGCGGAGAGCTTGATGTCCATGGGCTTGGGAGAGAAGTCCAGGGGCACCGGCAGCCCCTCATCGTGGGCTGTAGCGGAGATTTCGTGGGGCTGGTTCGTCAGGACGTCCAGCTTCCGGTACTGTTCGGGGATGGCCAGCTTCAGGGTGCTGTGGGAGGCCACCATGGGTTCGATGTTCAGGCCAGAGGCAAACCGGGCGCTATCGATGGCATTGAGATCCGAAGGGTCGGCCATGGCCAGGACCAGGGATTTGGGTTCCTTGAATGAGATGGGCAGGATGACCATCTGCTCCGCCAGGCGATGGGGTATCCGCTCCAGGACTGCAACGGGCACATCCATGGCCCGCAGTTCCACCCGGGGGAACCCGGTCTTCTGGGCCAGGAAATCCATGAGCACGTCTTCGCTGATGAACCCCAGGCTCACCAGGTTGCCGCCCATGCGTCCCCCGACAAAGCGCTGGTGGCGCAAGGCCTCCTGGAGCTGGCTGGGCTTCAGCAGCCCGGCATCCACGAGCATCTCTCCCAATTTTTTGGTCTCTTGATGCATGGGACGTCACCTCTCTCGTGAGATAGGATTTTTACTAGTTTAGCCCATTACGGGTTGGGAACCAGCCGCCATGGACGCAGAATTGAAAAATGCATTGCAGGCCCTGAGAACCCACTACGACACCTCGCGGGCCCTGGATCAGGATCCCCTGGTCCTGGCCATGGGCTACCCGGAACCCTGGGACCGGGAGCTGGCCGCTTTTGTGGCTGCCCATCTAGCCTATGGCCGGGTGGCTCCCATGCTTCGGGCCATCCGTAGCGCCATGGAGCCCCTGGGGGATTGGCCCGCCCATCGGCTGCGGGCCTGGAGTGAAGTGGAGGCCGAGCGTCACCTGGAAGAGGCGCTGCCGGACTGGAAGTGGCGCTTCCATACCCGGCGGGATCTGGTGGCTTGGATCCTGGCCTGGAAGCGACTGGATCAGGAGAGTGGGCTGAGGGGGCTGGAACCCCACCTTCTCCCGGGTCCCGAACTTTCGGCGGACCAGGCCCTCTCCCGTCTTGTGCAGCGGCTCCGGAAGGAGTTGCCACCGACCCACGGGCTCCGCTTCTGCCTTCCTGACCCCCTGGAAGGCTCCGCCTGCAAGCGATGGCGGCTTTTCCTCCGGTGGATGGTGCGGCGGGGGTGGCCCGATCTCGGACAGTGGACCGACTATCCGCCCTCTTCCCTGGTGATCCCTCTGGATACCCATGTGGCCCGCATCTCCCGCCTGCTGGGCCTCACTTCCCGCACGGCTTCGGATGGTCGCACGGCCCGGGAGATCACGGAGGCTCTGCGGGAGCTTGAGCCCCAGGACCCCTTGTCCTATGACTTCGCCATCAGTCACCTGGGGATCCTGGGGGATTGCAATGGCGTGGCCGAGCCTGTCCGGTGCTCCGGGTGCGCTCTGGCCGGGGTGTGTTCCGGAGGTTACAGATCCAGATCTGCGCGGTAGAATGGGGGGTTTGGAGGAACGGATATGATCATCTTGACCCTTAATGCGGGTTCCAGCTCCCTGAAGTTCACCGTGATCAACATGGCCACGGAAGACTCTCTGGCCGATGGCATTGCTGAGCGCATCGGCATGAAGGAGGGCTTCATCCGCTGGACCATCAATGGCGAGAAGGGGCGCCTGGATTCGGACATGAAGGACCACCGGGATGCCCTGGGCCACATCATGGACAAGCTCCACGAAACCGTTCTCAAGGACCAGAAGGTGTCCGGCGTGGGCCACCGCGTCACCCACGGCGGCCCCAACTTCGGGGATCCCGAAGTGATCACCCCTGCCATCCTCGCGGAGATCGAGGACCTGGCTTTCTACGCCCCCCTGCACAATCCCGCCAATGCCATGGGCATCAAGACCGCCATGGAGATCTTCCCGGATGTGCCTCACGTGGCGGTCTTCGATACGGCCTTCCACCACAGCATGCCTGACTACGCCTTCACCTACGGCCTGCCCCACGACCTCTGCAAGAAGCTGGGTCTGCGCCGCTACGGCTTCCACGGCACCAGCCACCGCTTCGTGGCCGAGGCCACGGCCGAGCTCATGGGGCGCCCCATCGAGCAGCTCAAGATCATCACCTGCCACCTGGGCAACGGCAGCTCCATCACGGCCGTGAAGAACGGCAAGAGCATCGACACCTCCATGGGCCTCACCCCCATGGAAGGCGTGGTGATGGGCACCCGCTGCGGCAGCGTGGACCCCGGTGCCATCCTGACCATCCTGGAGAAGGAGAACCTGGATGCCAAGGGCCTGAACAACCTGCTCAACAAACACTCGGGTCTCCTGGGTGTCTCCGGCATCTCCTCCGACTGCCGCGACGTCGAGGACCAGTGGGACTCCAATGACCAGGCCCGCCTGACCATGGAGATGCTGGGCTATGGTGTGCTGAAGTACATCGGGGCCTACGCCGCCGCCATGAACGGGGTGGATGTCATCACCTTCACCGCTGGCATCGGCGAGAACGGTCCCCGCCTCCGGGCTTGGATCTGCAGTCACCTCTCCGAACTCTTCGGCATCCAGATCGACGAGAAGGTGAACAATGCCCGCAGCAAGGATCCCCGCTTCATCTGCAAGCCCGAGAGCCGCGTGAAGGTCGCCGTGGTTCCCACCAACGAAGAGCTGGCCATGGCCCGCTACACCGCCAAGTTCGTTCGGTAGGGCTCGGTAAACGAGAATGATGGAACGCAGAGGGCGCGGAGAAAAAGCACAAAGGCACCTTTGGCTTTTCCTCTGCGCTCTCTCCTTTATTCCTCCGCGCCCTCTGCGTTGATCTTTATAGCTTTCCCTTTTCGGAGTTCCCATGTCCTGGTCTCTCACGGTTGCCGCCATCATTGAGTGCGATGGGCGTTTCCTCATGGTGGAGGAAACGGATGGTGTCCACCCCGAGCGGGTCTTCAACCAGCCTGCGGGTCATGTGGAGGCCGGGGAGACGCTGCTGGAGGCGGTGGTGAGGGAGACCCGCGAAGAGACCGGCCTGGCCTTCGAGCCGGAGGCCTTTCTCGGGATCTACCAGCTCCAGGCCCGGAACGGCAAGGACTACGTCCGGGCCTGCTTCATCGGGAGCGTGCCCGAAGGAGCTGTCCCGGCCCCCCAGGACTCCGACATCCTGGCCTGCCATTGGCTCACCCCGGAGGAGGTTGCCGTGCGCCCCCGCTCGGGTTTTGTGCTCCAGTGCCTGGAGGACTACCGGCGGGGGCTCAGGCTGCCCCTGGAGGCCGTGAGCAACATCTATCGGGAGAGGTAGTCAGGTAATTGATTCGGATGGTTCATTCCCTCCAGAGCGGAGGAGTCATCTTGGGAACCTTCCAGGGGTGTAGTCGGATATTCTGATTTTTCGCTTATCATTGCTTGTTCATTTTTAGCGTGACATCCTCTTTCTGCTGGCTGATCTTGTGCCACCACTGATTGGAGGGATGCATGGCTTCTGGAGTGCTTTTTCGCAAAGACGGTTATTTAGTGCATACCAATATCCTGATACGTCCGATTGCTGCCTTGGGGCGCAGGAAGATGTCGACTATTCATGGAATAGTGGTTCATCAGACGGGTGGGACAACCTTGGCAGGGGCTCTGAATTCAGCTGCCCAAAAACAAGGAGTTGGCGCCCACTTCTACATTGATAAGGACGGGACGATTGTCCAGGTGGCATCCCTGGACTTTACCTGCGGGCATGTTGGATTGTTGAAGCCTCGGTGCATGGTGGAGCATCGCTGTAAGCCAGACCAGGCAAGGATGCTCTCCAAGATGAAACCTAGGGACATCAGTAAATTGGAATACCAGAAAGACTATCCAGAGCGGTTTCCCGGGAATGCCGATAGCGTGGGCATTGAGTTGGTTGGGTATTACCATGCGGTCAAAGGCAAAAAAGAGCCTGAATATGACTCCATAACATCTGAACAGCAAGTTGCGTTGAAATGGATTGTTAATGTGATTTGCAGTCACAAGGGGGTCAGGGCTTCAGAAATCTACCGTCATCCGGATGTATCGTGGAAAAACCCTTCTGAAGCGGCCAGTGCAAAATGGTGACCAGATTCCTGGCCTGCCTGTCCTGCTTTATATTGCTCCTGCCTGCATTTTCGCAGATCCCCTTGGGGGACAACAGGGGGCATGCGCTTCCCCCTTCCTATAAGGTCTCCCGGATCAGATCGGTCCACATCCGGGAGAACGGAGCTTGGGCAAAAGATCTCAGTTCTTCAGACGAAACGGAATCCGAGTGCTCAGCTTTTGTGCTCTGCGAAAAGGATGTTCGGGACTTTTTCCGCTCCTCCCGCCCGATCGATTGGTACACCTGGGACTATCTGCCCTACACGCGATGCCATGCGATAGGGGAGATCACTTTCGTGAACGGAGATAAGGGGCGCTGGTTCATTGATCGGAACCGAAGAGGATCACTTATGTTGGCGGATGGCCGTCTGGGGTATTTCTACGGCGAGAAGGCCCGAGCTAAGGTTTTTGACGCCCCGATGGGCCTTGCCGCCGATCCCGTCCCCAACCGGGCGGCCAGGAGCCTGATCCTGGGGCGGATTGTCTCAGTCACATTCTCCCAGGGGGGAAGCTTCTATACGAGCGATGCCCAGAAGGCTGGGCAGTGTTCGTTCGTTCTGAATGAGGCTGAAGTCCGGCGATTCTTTTCCAATGCCCGCCAAGTTGCCCAGGCGGACTTCTCTCGGGCGACTCCAGGCGAGTGTCATGCGGAAGGCGGTCTCAGGCTGGAGGACGGCCGCGAGGCGGAGTGGCTGATCGAGGACACCTGGCGCGGAGTCCTCGTGGTGAAGGGTGAGGAGTTTACATACTTCCTGGGGGCTAATCCGCGGCAGGGGGCTGGGAAATAGGCCGTCTCAAGCCAGCCAATCCGAAAGGTCCTCCAGACTGTTGATCAGGCCGTCGCAGTCGATCTCCTCCAGAGGCGTTTCGGCGCTATAGCCGTAGGTCACCAGCAGGACAGGGATCTCCGCCCGGCGGGCAGCCAGGGCGTCGTTGGGCGAGTCGCCCACCATCAGGGTCCGGCGCGGCTCGATGCCCAGCTGGCGGCAGGCGTGGAGGAGGGGCTCGGGGTCGGGCTTGCGCTGGGGCAGGGTGTCCCCGCCCACCACGCTGCCGAAGAAGCTGGACATGCCGAGGCCGTCCAGCACGGGGAAGATGAAGGCCTCGGACTTGTTGGTGACGCAACCCAGCTTGAGGCCCCGGGACTGGAGATCCGTCAGTGCCTCCATGACGCCCGGATAGGGCCGCGTGGCGAGCCCGTTGACCTCGGCATAGTGCCGTTGGAATGCGTGGTAGGCCTCTTCGAGAAGGGCAGGGGTGCTCTCCCGGCCCTCGGAGACGGACCGCTTCACCAGCACCCGGATGCCGTTCCCGATGAAGGCCGTGACTTCCGCCACGGTGCGCTCAGGCTGTCTCAGCTCCCGGAGCATCCGGTTCGTGGCCTCCGCCAGGTCCGCCACCGTGTCCAGCATCGTGCCATCCAGGTCGAAGAGCAGGCCATCGACCTCATACCGCTTGGTCATGCATATTCCTCCAGCTTCCAGGATGGGGCAAAAGTGGGGTGATCGAGGCCGCCTTTCACGCTGTTCGCCTGATTGGGGGATAGAATCCGGGGCATGCGTTCCCGTGCCTATCCTGTCCTGATGCTGGTGCCCCTCGCCCTTTGGGGCGCCCCTCAGGGGGGGGCTGTGGAGCCCGGGAGGGGGGTGCAGGTCCAGGCCACGGAATCTGCCGGGGAGCCTCGGATAGCACTGGTGATCGGCAACAGTGGCTACCAGGATGCGCCGCTGAAGAACCCGGTGAACGATGCCAGGGCCGTTCGGGATGCCCTGGCCAGATGCGGGTTCGCCGTGACGGAGCTGGAGAATGCCAGCCGCTCCCAGATGCGGGAGGCGATCCGCAGTTTCGGTGCCCGCATCGCCGAAGGGGGGGTGGGGCTCTTCTATTTCGCGGGGCACGGCATGCAGGTGAAGGGCCGCAACTTCCTGATCCCCGTCGGCGCGGATATCGCCCATGAGGACGAGGTGGCGGGGGAGGCGGTGGAGGTGGACGCCATTCTGGCCAAGATGGACACGGCCAAGAACCGGCTGAACATCCTGGTCCTGGACGCCTGCCGGAACAACCCCTTCGGGCGGAGCTTCCGGAGTACCCAGCAGGGCCTGGCCCAGGTGGATGCGCCCACCGGGACCTTCGTGGCCTTTGCGACGGCCCCGGGCCGGACGGCGGCGGACGGCAGCGGGGCCCACGGGATATACACCGCAGCACTCCTGAACCAGCTCCAGGCGCCGGGCCAGAAATTGGAAGACGTGTTCAAGCGGACCCGGGCAGAGGTGCTGAAGGCGTCCAGCCAGCAGCAGACCCCCTGGGAGAACAGCTCGATCATCGGGGACTTCTACTTCGTGCCGGGGGCTCCCGCTGCTCCGGCCCCCACCCACCCCACGGCGGCGATCCCGCCCCCGATTTCCATCCAGGCCGACAGGGCTCCGGATCCCACACCGGAGGAAAGGGACCTGCTGGCAGCCATGCACGAGAAGGGGCTCGAGAGGGTGCTCAAGCTGGCCAAGCCTCTGGCGGCCAAGGGGAGCGTGTACGGCAGGTTCGCGATCGGGTATATGGAGTCAGACCAGCCCACCCGCAATCGGGCCATCGCTGAGGCGGCCAAGACCGGCATTCCCATGGCCATGGTCGAGCACGGGCGGTTCCTCCTGGAACATCCTCTCTCTCCTGCCGAGGTCGCTGAAGCCCGCGCTTGGCTGGACCGGGCCCTGGCACTGGGGGAGCCTGATGCCATGTATACGCTGGGCATCGAACTCGTGAGCGGCAAGCACTTCCCCCGGGATCTGGAGCGCGCCGAGCGCCTGTTTGCCCAGGCCGCTCAGGCGAACGTGGGCTACTACTACGGCGTGGGATGCCTCTACTGGAATGATGAGGAATGCCGTGCCGCCTACACCAAGGAGGAGGCCGATGCCAAGGGGCTCGCCTTCCTTCGCCGGGGAGCGGAAATCGGGGATCTCGGTTCGATGAGCATGCTGTCCGGCGCCTACCAGTCCGGCCACCATGCGCCTAAGGACTCACGGCGGGCCTTGCGTTGGCATCTGGAGGCGGCGGACCACGACCCGAATCCTTACTGGACGGCCAATGTCGGGCGCTTCTACCGGGATGTGGATGACCCCACTTTTCAGAGCGGAAAAGATGCCATCCGCTGGTTCACCAAGGCTTCGGAGAGGGGGGATGCAGCGGCTTTGGGTGAAATGGCCAAGATGTATCGAGAGGGACACCTAGTCCCCAAGGATCTTCCCAAGGCTGTGCTTCTGTACCGGAAAGCCGCCGATAAAGGCCAGATGGAAAATCAGCGAGACTTGGGCGAAATGTATGAAAAGGGGCTTGGTGTGCCCCGAGATCTGGCCCAGGCGTATTTCTGGTACATGGTGGCGGGCGACTTTGGGAGTGACGGAAGGGAGCGCCTGGATGGCCTGCTCCCTGGCGCCGAGCGCACCAGAATCGGAGCCCAGGCTTTAGCTTGGCGAAAGGCGCGTGCAGCAGATGGATCCCCCGAGGATCAATTCGAACTCGGTGAGATCTATAAAAACGGCCTGGGTGTTTCGGCTGACCTCGCCCAGGCCTATTTCTGGTACGTGCTCGCCGGCGACAAACACCACGGATGGACCTGGGAGCGGGAGCACACGGCCAAACTGCTTCCGGCCTCCGAGCGGGCCCGGATTGAGGCCCAGGCCCGGAGGTGGAAGCCCACTACGGGGAAAAAAGCCGGTAGTCGCGCGAAACCGTGAAGCCTCAGTAGCGGTACGTTTCGGTCTTGTAGGGTCCCTCTACCGTCACGCCGATGTAGGCGGCCTGCTTCTCGGTGAGGGCGGTGAGCTGGACGTTGAGCTTCTTGAGCTGGAGCCGGGCCACCTTCTCGTCCAGGTGCTTGGGCAGGGTGTAGACGCCGACGGGGTACTCGCCGCTGTCCCGCTTGGTCCAGAGCTCGATCTGGGCCAGGGTCTGGTTGGCGAAGGAGCTGGACATGACGTAGCTGGGATGGCCCGTGGCGCAGCCCAGGTTCACCAGGCGGCCCTTGGCCAGCAGGATGATCCGCTTGTTGTCAGGGAAGATGACGTGGTCCACCTGGGGCTTGATCTCATCCCACTGGTAGCCCTCGAGGGAAGCCACGTCGATTTCGCTGTCGAAGTGCCCGATGTTGCAGACGATGGCCTGGTCCTTCATGGCCTTCATGTGGTCGTGGCCGATGACATGGAAGTTGCCGGTGGCGGTGACGAAGATATCGGCCTTGTCGGCGGCGTACTCCATGGTGACCACGCGGTAGCCCTCCATGGCGGCCTGAAGGGCGCAGATGGGATCGATCTCCGTGACCCAGACCTGGGCCCGCAGGGCGCTGAGGGCCTGGGCGCAGCCCTTGCCCACGTCGCCATAGCCGCAGACCACGGCGATCTTGCCCGCCACCATGACATCCGTGGCCCGCTTGATGCCGTCCACCAGGGATTCCCGGCAGCCGTAGAGGTTGTCGAACTTGCTCTTGGTGACGCTGTCGTTGACGTTGATAGCGGGGAACTTCAGCTCGCCGTTCTTGGCCATTTCGTAAAGCCGGTGCACCCCCGTGGTGGTCTCCTCGGTGACGCCCTTGATGGCTTCCAGCTGCCTGCTGTACCAGCCTGGCTGTTCAGCCACCCGCTTGCGGATGGCGGCGAAGAGGACCCTGGCCTCCTCGCTGTCCGGGCTGTTCAGCACCGCGATGTCCTGCTCGGCACGGGCTCCCAGGTGTATCAGGAGGGTGGCGTCGCCACCATCGTCCAGGATCATGTTGGGGGCGCCCTCGGCGAATTCGAAGATGCGGTGGGTGTAGTCCCAATACTCCTTGAGGGTTTCGCCCTTCACGGCGAAGACCGGCGTGCCCCCGGCGGCGATGGCGGCGGCGGCGTGGTCCTGGGTCGAGTAGATGTTGCACGAGGCCCAGCGGACATCAGCCCCGAGAGCCTTGAGGGTCTCGATGAGCACGGCGGTCTGGATGGTCATGTGGAGGGAACCGGCGATCCTGGCGCCCTTGAGGGGCTGGGAGGCGGCGAACTCCTCCCGGATGGCCATGAGGCCTGGCATCTCGGTCTCGGCGATGGCAATTTCCTTCCGGCCCCAATCGGCCAGAGCCAGGTCGGCGACGAGGTATTGGGATGGGTTCAACGCAGTCATGGGGACTCCCGCAATGTGCCAGCAAGAACAGGCTCTGCTCACCTTGAATCAAACCGGCGGGTTTGTCTGGTGAGCGCCGTTGGACTGAGTCGGGGTCCGAGCCTGGGACGGGGTCTCGCAGCGCTCCTCGGACGAGGGAAAAGGATAATCCAAAACCCACCCACTCCGGCTAGACTCATCTCCTAAATTCTGCGAAAAGGCCATGCAACCTCACATCATTTTCCGAATCCACACCGATTTGCGACTTGGCCTTGGGCATGTGGCCCGGGCCCTGGTGCTCCAGGCACACTGGCGGGCCCTGGGGGGGCTCGCAACCCTCGCTGTATCGGGCGACGATCGGGCCCGCAGGCTGGGGGAGGGGCATCATCCCTTCCTGGACCAGGTTCTGGATTGCCCGGTGGTGGATCTCGGCGAGGATCTCCACGCCCCCATCCCCCAATCCCTCAAGGACCAGGCTCATCTGGTGCTGATGGACCAGTGGGATACGACGTCGGAGCAGATCCAGGCCCTGCGCCCCCTCAAGATCGCGGTGCTGGAGGACGATGGTGATGCCCACGAGCAGGCGGACCTCCTCTTTCAGCCCTTCCTGGAAGGCTGCCGTTGGCCCACGGCGCCTGTGAAGAGTGTGGGAGGGCGCAAGATCCGCCCCTGCGAGGCCCAGCACGGAGCCTGCCGTGTCCTGCGGGGAGCCGAGTACGTGGTGGTGAGCCCCGAGGCTCTCAAGCGGCGTCCCAAGCGCGAGATCTCCCAGCCCCTCTCGGTGCGCAAGCTCCTGGTGACCTTCGGGGGCAGCGATGGGGCCGACCTTTCGGGCCGGGCTTTCCAGGTGCTTCAGCGTCTTTCGAATGAGCAGCGTTGGATGGGGACCTGCACCATTCTCGCGCCCAGGGGGATCCAGGCAGCCCCCTTCAAGGGGTGCACCCTCCTGGAGGGGATACCCGGGTTGACGAACCGCCTCCCGGAATTCGATGCCATCTGGTGCTCTGCAGGGGTGACCCTGAACGAGGCACTGTGTATGGGCATCCCAGTGGCGGCCTGGGGGCAGAATGAACGTCAGCACGAAATCCTGTCGGATCTGGCGATGAATAACGGTTGTCTTGATCTGGGCGTGGGGCCCGGGGAGAGCCTTGAACCCACCTATCACTCCCTGGAACAGTGGCTTGGCCCTGAAGGGCAGGACAGCCGCCAGGAGCAGAGCCGGGATGGCATGGGCCTGATCGACGGCCAAGGGGCCTCCCGTGTGGCGCTGGAACTGTGGAATCTCACGAAACCAGCCCTTGACGTCGAAAAATATCCGAGATAAGGTGGTCCTTCTGTCATTCCGCCGCTGAGCGGATTGCAGTTCCTGCCCGCCCATCGGTTTCGGAGTTCGGCTATGAGCACTTATTTTCCCAAGGCACAAGAGTTGGTCGATCGCAAGTGGTTCCTCGTGGACGCCACTGGAGTGCCCGTCGGCCGTCTGAGCACCGTCATTGCTGACGTGCTTTCCGGCAAGACCAAGCCCACTTGGACCCCCTTCATCGATACCGGTGATCACGTCGTGGTGGTCAACGCCGCCAAGGCCATCTTTACCGGCAAGAAGGGCACCACCAAGATGTACCGCCGCACCACGACCCAGCCCGGTTCCATGAAGGAAGTCCGCGCTGACGTCATGAAGATCACCTTCCCCGGCCGCATCATCGAGAGCGCCGTGAAGGGTATGCTGCCCAAGGGCCCCCTGGGGCGTGCGATGTATCGCAAGCTCAAGGTCTACGATGGTGCCGAGCACCAGCAGTCCGCTCAGCAGCCCCAGCCCCTGACCATCAAGCTGTAATTCGATAGAGGCATACCATGGCGATTTCCCAGCACTACGGAACCGGTCGGCGCAAGACTTCCTCTGCCCGCGTTTTCCTGCGCCCCGGCAGCGGCAATGTCACTGTCAACGGTCGCACCCTGGAGCACTACTTTCCCAATGCCGTGCTGCGCATGGTGGTCCACCAGCCCCTGGTGATGAACGAACTGGACAACAAGTTCGACATGGTCATCTCCGTGGCTGGCGGCGGTCCTGCCGGCCAGGCTTCTGCCATCCGTCTGGGCATCTCCCGCGCTCTGCTGGGCTACAACGAGCAGCTCAAGTCGGTTCTGCGCCAGGCTGGTCTGCTCACCCGCGATCCCCGCATGAAGGAACGTAAGAAGCCCGGTCAGAAGGCTGCCCGCGCCCGCTTCCAGTTCTCCAAGCGCTAGTCTTTTCGGCGCTGCCGGGACGATTACCGTGTTTTCTCATCGGGGAGCTGCGGCTCCCCGAACTTACGCAGGGCCGAACCCTTCGGCCGATTCGGGCGGGACACCGCCTTTCATCCCACCGCGACCCCGGTCGCGACATTACGGGAGGCCATCATGGCTGCCATTCAAATGAAGGAACTGCTCGAAGCAGGCGTCCACTTCGGTCACCAGACCAAGCGCTGGAACCCCAAGATGAAGAAGTACATCTTTGGCGCCCGCAACAGCATCTACATCATCGACCTGCAGAAGACCCTCCGTCTCTGGAACCAGGCCACCAACTACCTGACCAAGTGCGCCGCCGAAGGCAAGACCTTCCTCTTCGTGGCCACCAAGCCCCAGGCCCAGGACCTGATTGCCGAGCAGGCCCAGCGTTGCGGCGCCTACTATGTGAACAATCGCTGGCTGGGCGGCATGCTCACCAACTTCACCACCATCAAGAAGTCCCTTGAGAAGCTGAAGGAGATCGAGGCCACCCTCAACGATCCCGCCAAGACTGGTCTGCTCTCCAAGAAGGAAATCCTGGTGCTTCAGCGCCAGCACGACAAGCTGGATGCCTCCTTCCACGGCATCCGTGACATGCGCGGCATCCCCGATGTCATCTTCGTGATCGATCCCCATCGCGAGGACATCACCATCACCGAAGCCAACAAGCTCGGCATCAAGGTGGTGGCCCTGGTGGACACCAACTGCGATCCTGACAAGATCGACTACGTGATCCCCGCCAACGACGACGCCATCCGCTCCATCCTGCTCTTCTCCGAGCGCGTCGCCGACTCCGTTCTCGAAGGCCGTCAGTCCTTCCAGGACAAGTCCGACACCGACGACATGAAGGCCATGCTGGCTGAGAAGGCCAACGAAGGCGCTGAATAGTCAAGTCTCCATTGGGCGAACGGTCTGCCGTCTGCGGCGCCGTTCGCCCATGTTCATTTTTGAAGCGACATTCGATCCAAGGAGAATTCCATGGCATTTACCGCTCAGGACGTGAAGACCCTCCGGGACCGCACCGGTCTCGGCATGATGGATTGCAAGAAGGCCCTCGAAGAGAACGATGGCGACATCGAAAAGGCCGGTGACTGGCTCCGCAAGAAGGGCCTTGCCGCCGCCGCCAAGAAGGCCGACCGCATCGCCGCCGAAGGCATCGTGGAGGCTTACATCCACCCCGGCGGCCGCGTGGGCGTGCTGGTGGAAGTGAACTGCGAGACCGACTTCGTGGGCAAGACCGAGGGCTTCCAGCGCCTGGTCAAGGAGATCGCCATGCACATCGCTGCCCACGATCCCGCCCCCCAGTTCGTCACCAAGGAAGAGGTCACCGCCGAATTCATCGAGAAGGAGAAGGAGATCGCCCGGGCCCAGGCTCTGGCCACCGGCAAGCCCGCCAACATCGTCGAGAAGATCGTCGAGGGCAAGATGGCCTCCATTTACAAGGATGTCTGCCTGCTCGAACAGAGCTTCATCATCAACCCCGATCTGACCATCGCCCAGCACCTCTCCACCAAGACCGCCGAGATCGGCGAGAAGCTCAGCATCCGCCGCTTCACCAAGTATGTGATGGGCGAGGGCCTGGAGAAGAAGGTCGACGACTTCGCCGCTGAAGTAGCTGCCCAGACCGGAATGTAAGCGTCCTTCGAATGCGAAGCACGTGAATGAAACAACGCGCCCCCGGTTGGGGGCGCGTTTGTGTGTCCAGGCTTCTTTTCTGAGGCTACTTTCGCTCCTCGGGCATCCCCAGGGGGGCCTCCTTGGCGAAGCTGGCGACGGCGGCCTTGGCGCGGTTGAGGGGGGCCAGGGTGCCGGGACCGCCGATGCAGCCCCTGGGGCAGCCCATGCCCTCCACAAGATGAGGAACGGGCTTCAGCTTGCCCTGCTGGATCTCCTTGAGCAGACCGAGGCAGTCCGCTAGGCTCTCGGCCGTGCGATGGACCAGGCCATCCAGGGGATCGCCCGCATGGTGCCTGGCGGCGGCGGCAATGGCCAGGGCCACGTTCCCTGCCACGGGATAGGCCCGACCGGCGGTGCTGGCTTCTGGGGCCGCGGCCTCGTCGGGGATCGAGGCAGGATCCACCCCGGCGGCCTGAAAAATGGCCCCCAGCTCCTCGTAGGTGAGGACGAAGTCCACGATTCTGGCCTCCCGCAGTTCAGAGACCTCGGCCTTTTTGGAGACGCAGGGGCCGATGAAGACCACTTTGGCATCTGGGACTTCCGCCTTGATCCGCTTGGCGGTCTCCACCATGGGGGTGGAGCTGTCCTGGATGCAGGTGGCGAGGTCAGGGAAGGCCTGCCGGGCGGCCCGGACCCAGGAGGGACAGCAGGAGGTGCCGACGAAGGTCTGGGGAGCGCCTGGATCGGCCTGTCTCGCACGGTAGACCTCCAGCACCTTCTCGCCCTCCTCCAGGATGGCAATATCGGCCCCGTAGGCCACTTCTGCGGTGCCAGCGAAACCCAGGGCCCGTACGGCGGCCAGGATCTTCTGGGGGGTGGCCAGGGGGCCGAATTGGCCGACGAAGGAGGGCGCCAGTTCGGCCCAGACCGGGAGGCCGCTCCGGATGGCGTGGAGCACCTGAGCCATTTCAGACTTCTCGCCAATGGCCCCGAAGGGGCAGGAGACCACACAAAGACCGCAGGACACGCACTTCTCGTTCCTTATCTCGGCGAAACCCTCGGCATCGGCTTCGATGGCGTTCACGCCGCAGGCGGACTCGCAGGGCCGCTCCCGGTAGAGGATGGCGTTGTACGGGCAGACCTGGGCGCAACGACCGCAGTTGATGCACTTTCCCTGGTCGATCCTGGACTTTCCTCCACTGACCTTTACGGCGTTCTTGGAGCACACGGAGACGCAGGGGCGGGCGACGCAGCCCATGCACTGGTCCGAAACGATGTAGGACTTTCCGGGACAGCGCTCGCAGGCGATCTTGATGACGGCGACGTAAGGCTTCTCTACCACCCGATGGTCAGTGAGGGAGGGTTCCGGGTGGTCGATGACCGGTTCGTGGGCACCGAACTCCCGGAGATCCTGCCCCAGCGCCAAGCGGACTCTCTCGCGGGCGACTGCCCGCTCCTTGAATACGCAGTCCCGGTAGGTGGGGGTGTTGTGGGTGATGATCTCGTAGGGGATGGCTTCGATGGCCTGGGGCGGCTTCCCTTCACGGATGAGGCGAGCCACGGCTACCAGGACCTTTCGCCGGATGCTCATCACGGGGGTGTAGAGCCCCCTCATTTTCTCGAAGATATCCAGCTGAGCCAGCGCCATCCCTATCCCTTCATCAAGCGCTCCAGGGTCTCCTGCAGTTGCTGAACTCACCCGTGAAAGGGTCTCGTTTCCGATCTGGACCACCGGGGACTGTTCGCCGTCCTGGCAGCACTGAAGACAGGGTACCGGCGCGACTTCAACCCGGCCCGCCAACTCCTCGCTCTCCTCGAGCATGGCCAGCAGCTCCTGTCCCCCGTGGGCCGCGCAATTGAGCCCACAGCACACCTTGATCTGAATCATGAGAACTCCTTGGGCGAACGTGGTGAACACCCCGGTTCCGTGAACTCCAGGTGTGAAGCCTGGACTCCTGCGCCTCCGGTTAGTGGGTGTCCACTCATTCTGGAGTGGTTCGGGAATGCAGTAAACTACCCGAGCCACACCAGAATGGCATTTGAACGAGGTGAGCATGAGCACAACCGCATGGCTGTTCCCTGGGCAAGGTTCCCAGGCCGTAGGCATGGGCCTGGCCCTGGCGGAAGCAGAACCCGCCGCAAAAGCCGTGCTGCGCGAGGCGGACGAGGCCCTGGGCTTCGCCCTGAGCCAGCTCATGGCCGAGGGGCCTGAGGAGACCCTCAAGCTCACGGAGCACACCCAGCCAGCCATCCTGACCCATAGCACCATGGTGGTGCGGGCCTATGGCGACCGCCTCCCCAAGCCCAACTTCGTTGCGGGGCACAGCCTGGGCGAGTACAGCGCGTTGGTGGGCTGCGGTGCCCTCGGCTTCGCCGATGCCGTCCGCACGGTCCGTGAGCGGGGGCGTGCCATGCAGGTGGCTGTTCCCGTGGGGGTGGGGGCCATGGCCGCCATCCTGGGGATGGCCTCTGTGGATGTGGAGGCCTGCTGCCAGGAGGCTCAAATCCAGACCGGCCAAGTGGTGGTGCCCGCCAACTTCAACGGCCCTGGCCAGATTGTCATCGCTGGGCACGCTGGGGCCGTGGAGGTGGCCATGGAGCTCCTCAAGGGTCGGGGTGGCCGCAAGATGGTCAAGCTTCCGGTGAGCGCTCCCTTCCACAGCCCCCTCATGGAGCCTGCCCAGGTCGCCATGACGCCTGTGCTCAAGGCCCTCGAATTCAAGACCCCGATCTGCCCCCTGGTCAACAATGTGGACGCCCAGCTGGTCACCGACCCCGAGGCCCTGCGCCAGGGTCTGATCCGCCAGATCCCCGGAGCGGTCCGTTGGGAGGCTATCACCGACCTCCTCCTGGAGCAGGGTGTGACGACCTTCCTGGAGCTCGGCCCCGGCAAGGTCCTCACCGGCCTCGTGAAGAAGCAGGCCAAGGAGAAGGGCATTGAGGTCAGGGCCTGCTCCATCGGAGGACCCGAGGACCTAGTGGGCCTGGAGTAGGAAAGATCGCTCACGCGGAGGCGCGGAGAGCGCGGAGGAAAAGCAGAATCTTTTCTCCGCGCTCTCCGCGTCTCCGCGTGAGCCTCCCTACTCTCCCGCCTTCTCCTCTTTCTTCCCGAAGCGTCCCTTGGACTTCTGGCGGGCGCTTTCGGCTTCGGCGGTGGCGGAGGAGAGTACGATGATGGAGATTCGCCGATTCTGGCCGTCCTCTGGCTCCTTTCCCTCCAGGGGGAGGGTGTCAGCGTAGCCGGTGACCTTGCGGACCTGGCCGGATCGCAGACCTGAGGACTCCAGGATCCGACGGGCCGCACAGGCCCGCTCTCCGCTCAGTTCCCAGTTCGTGAAGGCCTTGGAGGCATACTGGGCGCTATCCGTATGGCCCCCGATGGCGATGTGGTTGGGCAGCTTGCCCAGCTCCGCAGCGATCTCCTTGAGGATGGTCATGGTGTAGGGCTTGACGTTGGCGGAGCCCGAATCGAACAGAACCTGCGCGGCCTTGTCCTGAACCTGGATGCGCAATCCCTCGTCCGTGAAGTCCATGGAGATCTGGTCCTTGAATGCCTGGAGGAGCTTGTCGTTGGAGAAGGCGGCCTCGATGGCCTTGGCGGTCCCTTCCATGGCCTTCTGTTCAGCTTCCGCTGAATCGAAGCCTGCAGGTTTGGCGCCTTCCCCACCTTCCCCATCAGGTCCATCCTTCATTCCCCGGCCCCCCGGGAGGATGCCCTTGCCGTGGGCATCCAGGATGGCCTTGCCTGCGGCGGTCTCGAAGAAATTGGGGTCCTGGAACATGCCAGCAATACCGGCCTTGGTGTTGGCATTGGCAGACCCGAGGAGCCACATCAGAAGGAAGAAGGCCATCATGGCGGTCACGAGATCGGCGTAGGCAATCTTCCAGGCTCCGCCATGGGCGGCGGCGTGCCCTCCCTTCTTCTTGATGAACTTGATTTTGACTTCGGGTTGGGGATCCGCCATCTCGCCCTACCTCGGCTTGATCTGGCGGACGACTTCCTCAAGCTCCTGGGCGCCCGGGCGTTCGGAGGAGGGGATGGCGCGGCGGGCGAACTCCACGGCGGTGACCGGGGCGGCTCCATTTCCAAAGGCCACGAGACCGGCTCTCAAGGCGTTGAAGAAGTGGCTTTCGATGGCGGATACCTGGTCCATGTTCTTGGCCAGGGGGCCCACAATGGCATAGCCCACGAAGATGCCGAGCATGGTGCCCACCAGGGCGGCGCCCACCTTGGCGCCGATCACGTTGGGGGGCTGGTCCAGGAAGCCCATGGTGATGATGATGCCCACCACGCAGGCCACGATGCCGAAGGCTGGCATGGAATCCGCCAGATTATTGACCGCCGCCCCGGGGGCGGCGCTCTCGGTGTGATGGACATCCAGATCCCGGTCCATCACCTGATCGATCTCGTCGATCTTGGCGCTGCCGTTGATCAGCAGCTTCATGGAATCACAGAAGAAGTCCAGAGCGTGGTGATCGTGGAGCATGGCCTCGTATTTCTTGAAGATGCTTGAACTGTGGGGGTCGTTGACGTCCTGCTCCAGGGCCAGGAGGCCTCCCTTCTTGATGTTGACGTAGACCTCGTACTGCATCATGAGGGCTTCCATGTAAACCGCCTTGGGGTATTTGCTGCCCTTCAGGGGCTTCATGATATTGGCGGCTACCGCCTTGATGATGGGCATGGGGTTGGAGGCCAGGAATCCACCCACCGCAGCGCCGACGATCATTGTGCCCTCTGGCAGGAGAGGGTGGAGCAGGGTTGCGATCTTGCCGCCTTCCCAAAGGAAGCCGACCATCACGGCACCCAAGGCCAACACATAGCCAATGATCAAAAACATGCCCGATCCCTCTCATTCCTATTCGGCCAGATGGCCAAAGCCTTGACTACAGGGAATCCTTGCGGCTCAAACGCTTCAGGATGGCCGGCAGGCGGTTGAGGGCCGCCTGGCACTCCAGCCATTGGCGATGGGGTCTGGCCATGTAGCCCGCCACGAAGGAACCCTCTGGCAGGTCCTTGCCCACCATGGTGTTGCCCGCCACGATGCTTCGGGAGCCGATGTGGAGGTGCCCGATGACCCCCGCCTTGCCCGCCATGGTGACGTAGTCACCCAGCGAGGCGCTGCCGCTGATCCCCACCTGGGAGATGATGAGGCAGTGCTTACCAATCTGGACGTTGTGGGCCACCTGGCAGAGGTTGTCGATCTTGGTTCCCTGCTGGACGAGGGTGGCGCCCAGGACACCCCGGTCGATGGTGACGCAGGCTCCCAGTTCCACATCGTCTTCAAGCTCCACATACCCGGCCTGGGGCACCTTCTCGTGGCGGCCATTCACCAGGACATAGCCGTAGCCGTCGGACCCCAGCACCGAATTGGCGTGGATCCGGACCCGGTTGCCCAGGCGTGTGCGCCGGTAGAGCACCACGCCGGAATAGATCTCGCAGTCATCCCCGATCCGGCAGTCATCTCCGATATGGACCCCGGGGTGCAGGGTGCAGTTCTGCCCGAGGGTCGTCCTGGCACCGATGGTCACCCCAGGAGCGATCCGGCATCCATGGCCGAGGGTTGCGCTGGGATGGATGGGAGCTTCGGACCAGGCTGGTTCCGTTTCAGGGTGGAAGATTCCAACGGCCTGGGCGAAACCCCAGTAAGGGTTCTCCATGATCAGCTGGGGATGCTCCCCAAGCTGGGCCTTGGGGTCGGCCAGGATCAGCCCCGCCCGGCTTTCCTGGGCCTTCTGGGCGTACTTGGGATTGGCGAGGAAGCTGACGGCGCCCGCATCGGCCTCCTCCAGAGGCTTGACGCAGGTGAAAACGCGATCCGGGGCACAGTGCCGGAGGGCTCCCCCCAAACGCTGAGCCAGATCCTCGGCCTTGATTTCTATCTGGGACATGGAATCCTCCCCTACGAGACTAGCCTTGCAGCGGTCTGGAGCCAAGGACTGAGGCTCGGGAAGGGCCACGTGATCCGATTATTTCGGGCGGGACACATTAGAATATGG
Organism: Holophaga foetida DSM 6591; assembly: GCF_000242615.2. Lineage (GTDB taxonomy): Bacteria > Acidobacteriota > Holophagae > Holophagales > Holophagaceae > Holophaga > Holophaga foetida. The sequence continues at coordinate 1,630,846 of NZ_KI912268.1, read as the reverse complement.
CTTAGCCGCTTGTGAACGCTCCCGGAACCCTCTGCAAGGACGCAAGGCATGGACCACTGCATGGACCATCAGATCCGCATCATCGTCTGCGAGGACTCCCTCGCGACGCGAATCTGTCTGGTGGACGGGCTTGAGGCCCTGGGGCTGGCAACCCGAGGGGTGAGCGACGGCCAGTCACTCGACCGGCTCCTTACGGAGGGCTGGGGCGAGATCCTGATCCTGGATATCAACCTGCCTGGGGAGGATGGTTTCTCCATCGCGGAGCGAGTTCGACGCCACTATCCCGACCTGGGGATTGTCATGCTGACGGCCCGGGACCCCCTGGAGGATCGCATCAGGGGATTGGAAGAAGGGGCCGATCTATACTTCGTCAAGCCCGTCGACCTGCGGGAACTGGCGGCTGCCCTACGCAGCCTCCATCGACGTCTGGTTCCCGGGCGGGATGCCACGTGGAGACTCCATGCTGACTACTCCCGGCTGGATACCCCCTCTGGTCTGGGCATTCCCCTGACGGACGGGGAGCTGCGGGTCCTGGTGCCGCTCGTGGAACGTGCCGGAGAGGTGGTGTCCCGGGATGAGATTCTGGCGGCCCTCGGGCAGGCCCCTGACTACTACGCTACGCGTCGGCTGGAGACCCTGCTGAGCCGCCTGCGGAAGAAGGTGCTGGCAACGAGCAGCGATGAACCCCTTCCCGTGCGGGCTCGCCACGGGGAGGGTTACATCTTTGCTGCGGACGGGGGCCTGGGGGCTACTGTGGCAGGATGACCTCGGTGCGGCGATTCAGGGCCCGGCCCTGGTCCGTGCCGTTGTCCGCCACGGGGTAGTCGCTCCCGAACCCCTGGATCTTGAGCCGATCCCGGTTCACGCCCCTGGCGCCCAGATCCTCCGCTACGGCCTTTGCCCGGTCCACCGAAAGGGCCAGGTTGTGGTCCCGATTCCCGGTGATGTCGGTATGCCCGCACACGAACACCTTGATGTCGGGGAAGCTTTTCTGGAGAAGGGAGGCCTGCCGAGCCAGGAGAGGAAGGAACTCCGGTTTCAGTTCCGCCCGGTCCAGCTCGAAAGTGACGCCTGCGCCATAGTCGAAGACCAGGATCCTCGGGAAGCCAAGGGTTCTGGCCATGGCCGATTGGTCCGCCCCGAAGATGAAGGTGACTTCTGCCGTGTTCATCGACAGGAAGCGGATGCGCTTCTCGACGGCGGGGGCCTTCTCCATGGTGGCATCGAGCTCCAGGAGCTCAGCCGTGCTGGCCACGGTCAGAGACCTGGGCGTGGGGCCCAGAGTCTTGCCCCCCATGGTCAGGAGGGCCTTGTCCGGGGTGGAGGTGATCTGGACCTGGATCGCCTTGGCCGGGTCGAGCCGGGGCCTGGAACAGCCCAGGGAGAGCAGGACGGGCATCGCAATGACCGTAAATGCGAAGGTTGTCTTCATGGCATCTCCGGGAAATCGATCGTGGCAGCGACAGTGGTGGCGATGGGTTTGCCTTCTGCGTCCATGGCTGGCTTGAAACGATACCGCATTCCGAGGGTCCGGGCGGCCTCGGCGCATTCTGGGCGGGCAGGAGAGATGACCCGGCAGGCTTTGACGGTCCCGTCCTCCCTGATATCAAGGGAGATGGTCACCCGGGAGCCAGCGCAGGGGAGGGCAGCCGGGAGACCCACCGGAGAAGCCTCTTCCAGGAGCTGGGGGTAGGTCATGGGTCTCCGGGGAGCGGATGGAATGGCAGCGGGTCTGGAGGGGGCCGGAGCCGGGCTGATTGCCATGGGGCGGGGGGGTGGGGGCTCAGGCTCCTTGGACTGCTTGACCGGGGCAGGAGTGGAGGCCCTTGCGGGGGTCGGGCGCATCCGCCACAGAACCCAGACCATTCCCAGAAGCAGGACTGCGGCCAGGCCCACCCATCGTCCTGATTTCGATCGTGGGGGGGCCGTAGGCAGATCCGCCGTGGGGGCAAAGGCATCGGCGGAGCTGGCTTTGCCCCCGATGGAGATGGAAAGGGGCTGGCTGCCTGGACGGAGGGCGGAAAGGTCCCCAAGGGGGCCGCTCGCATCGATTCCCGCGCCTCCGCAGGCCTCCAGCAGGGCCTCCTTCATGGCGGCGATGCTGGGCCAGCGGGCTTCGCGGTCCCGTTCCAGGGCGCGCATGATGAGGTCTGCCAGGGCTGGGGCCATTTGGGGGGCATGGACTTGGATGGGCGTGGGGGGCTGGTTGAGCCGCTGGACCAAGGTCTGGAGGAACTCGTCACCTGCAAAGGGGAGGCAGCCGGTGAGGGCCTTGTAGAGGGTGATGCCCAGGGCATACTGGTCCGCCCGGGCATCCACTCGCTCCCCCAGGGCCTGTTCTGGGGCCACGTAGGCTGGGGTACCCATCATCCGTCCCGTGTGGGTGTGGAGGGTGCTCTCGGTGGTCTTGGCGATACCGAAGTCTGTCAGGAAGGGGCGGCCTTCGGCACTGAAGAGAATATTGGCGGGTTTGATGTCCCGATGGACCACGCCGCGCTCGTGGCTGTAGGCCAGGGCGTCCATGATGGGGACCGCCATCCTTGCCAGGGCCGTCTGGTCCAGGGTCCGGCCCGACTCTATAAGGTCGGCCAGGGTGGGACCGTCCACCAGCTGCATGGAGTACCAATAGATGCCGCTATCGTGGCCGAAATCGTAGATCTTCACGATGCGGGGATGGTCCAGGGAGGCGGCGACCTTGGCCTCCTGTATGAAACGCTGGGATATGTCGTCCAGGGGGAAGCTCGGCGAGAGGACCTTAAGGGCCTCCATGCGGTTGAGTTGGAGATTCCGAACCTCGTAGACGGTCCCTGATCCCCCTTGCCCCAGCAGTGCGAGGAATTCATAACGTTCCGCCAGGCTATCCACGAGGCGGGGCAGGCGCGTATCTGTAGGCAGAAGGGTAAGCATAGGGTCGGAGGCCATTCTATCGATGTCCCCTCCATGTCAGAAGGTGTGGGTGTATTCTGCACCCGAGCCTAGCCATGATGTCAGGGTGATGCTGATGCCCGAGTTTCTCATCCATCTTCCGGATCTAGCGCCCATCCCCCTGGGGCGGGAGAGGCCCGAGTATCGTATCGGGCGCACGCCGGACCAGGACATCGTGATCGAGAACTCTGCCATCTCGCGCCATCACGCCAGGATCTTCTGGACCGAGGCGGGGGTCTTTCTGGAGGATCTCGGTTCCCGGCATGGCTGTCATGTCAACGGGGGGCGCATTCATTCCGCGGTCTCCATCGGGCTCCAGGATGAGGTGCGCCTTGCCCACATCCCGCTCCGCCTGGAGGTGTGCAGTGAGGCCCCGCCAGTCATGGAAGCCACGGTCTCCCTGGCCCTGCCCGTGGAAAGCATGGGGGGGTGGCGGGGAGCGGTGGGTATATTGCATGAAATAAGCATGCTTCTTGTCAAGGATCTCCCTGCGGAAGCGCTGCTGCACGAGCTGCTGGATCGGCTCTTTGGCCACCTGGGGGCCACCAGAGGTGCTGTGCTCCTGAAGGAAAGCGGCAGTGGACTCAGAATCCTCGGGACCCGTGGTGAAAATAGTAATATAAATATTTCATCTAAAACCATCCAGGCTGTCTTGGAGCGCCGCGAGGCTCAGCTCCTTCAGGACTCGACGACCGGCGGGGGACTTACCCTCACGGTCATGACGGTTCCGCTGGAATACGAAGGGGAGGTCCTGGGACTCGTCTACTTTGACGCCGAGACGGGTGGCAAGAGCTTTGCGGAAGAGGACCTCCGCTTCGTGGCGGCCCTGTGCAATCTGGCCACCGCCAAGATCGTGCACCAGCGGGTGGCGGAAGAGCTCCAGCGCAGGAGGGAGCAGGAACGGGAACTGGAGGTGGCCGAGGCCTCCGCGAAGGCCAAGAGCGACTTCCTGGCCCGGATGAGCCACGAGATCCGGACACCCATGAACGCCATCCTTGGATTCGCCCAGCTTGCTGCACAGCAAGAACTTCCCGCTCCCGGATCGGAGTACGTGCGCAAGATCGAATCCTCGGGCCGCCTGCTGATGGGTCTCCTCAACGACGTCCTGGACCTCTCCAAACTGGAGGCGGATCGGCTGGAGCTGGAGGCCATTCCCATGGACCTCTCAGGGATACTTGGAACCATAGAGGACCTTTTCCTGGCCCAGGCCCAGGCGAAGGGGCTGGCCCTTCGCCTGGAGAAGGCACCGGGGCTGCCGAATGCCCTCCTGGGGGATCCCCTTCGCCTGACCCAAGTGCTTGTCAATCTGATTGGCAACGCATTGAAATTCACAGAGGAAGGGGCTGTCTGCCTGAAGGTCGGTGCCCAGAGGCTCGGAGATGGCCGCTGGAAAGCCTTCTTCTCGGTTTCGGATACGGGTATTGGCATGTCCGAATCCTTCACCCACCAAATCTTTGACCCTTTCGTCCAGGCAGAGGCCGCAACCACCCGGCGCTACGGCGGGACCGGGCTGGGGCTCTCCATCTGCAAGCGGCTCGTGGATCTCATGGGCGGATCCATCCAGGTGGAAAGCCGTCCGGGGGTGGGCACCCGCTTCTCTTTCAGCCTTGTCTTGGCTGAGGGCGCGGAACGGATCCCGGTCCCTGTTTCTTCCCGCGAGGAGTGCCCCTCCCTGGAAGGGCTCCGGATCCTGGTGGTGGAAGACTATCCGATCAACCAGGAGCTCCTGGCCGCCATCCTCTCGAACATGGGGGCCGCGGTGGACATTGCTTCCAGTGGTCAGGAAGCCCTCCAGATGGTCCTTCCGCAGCGCTATGCCGCGGTGCTCATGGATGTGGAAATGCCGGACATGGATGGGCTGGAGGTCACGGGGCGTCTCCGGAAGGACCCGGCCCTGGCCACGCTGCCCATCATCGCCATGACCGCCCATGCTGACCTTGAGTGTCGCTGGCGATGCCTGGCCGCGGGCATGAACGAATACCTGACCAAGCCCGTCGATGCCCAGCACCTCCACCGGACCCTGACCCGCTGGATCAATCTCAAGGCCTCCTCCTCACGGCCTTTCCTTCATCCGGCCATCTTCGATCCCCTGGCTCCCCTTATGGATGCCCCCGCCGCCCTGGATCGCCTGGGAGGCAACGCTGGCTTGCTGTTGAAGATGCTCAGGGGCTTCCTCGGAGAAATAGAGGGGCTGGAGGCCATTCCTGGGGCCATGGCGGCGGGGAATCAGGCCGAAGCCATGCGGCATGCCCACAACTTCAAGGGCGGGGCCATGATGCTCTCCCTTGCGGAGGCCGCCGAAGCCGCCCACGCCCTCGAATCCTGTCTCCTGTCCCAAGAATGCGAGGGGTGGGAGGGGCTATACCGACAGCTGGTCGAGGCACTGCACGCCTTCCGGGAAGTGGCGGCCCCGCTTCTGTGGGAACCGGACAGATGATGTGACAAAGGAAAAGCCCTCGGTCGAGGGCTTTTCCTTTGGGGGACCCTCCTCGCTCAGTGGCCGCCCAGGGCCAGCTTGCGCTCGGCCTTCTCAGCGCTCCTGAACTCCTGGGGAGGGGTCAGGAAGAGGGAGACCAGGAAGCCACAGATGGCGACGATGGCGACCGCGACGATCGAGGCGTAGTACATCCCGGTCTTGTGCAAGAGGGTTGAGCCGACGATGACGCCAGCAGTGCCTCCGAAGATGCCCAGACCCATCCAGATGCCGGTCATCTTGCCGACGATGTGGGCGGGGAAGTTCATGGAGATGAAGGCCAGGCAGTTGGGGATGATCCAGCCTTCGAAGAAGCCGACCAGGAAGAGCACCAGGGGGAGGACCTTCAGGTTGCCGGCGATGGCTGGGGACTTGACCAGGTAGGCGAAGACGGCGAAGAGCACGAAGGCGGTGCCCACGGCGGCTTTGGTGTTCTCCCGGAAGAGCTTTTCCAGGATGATGCCGCTGAGCAGGGAACCGATCATCAGGGAGAGCTGGACCAGGCCCATGAACTTGCCCGCCAGGAGCACACCGTGGCCAGCCCCCAGGGGAGCCTGGGCGGAGAGGTAGACCGGGGTCAGGTCATTGAATGCCTGCATGATCCAGCTGGTGAAGAAGACGCAGAGGATGCCGATGTAGAAGACCGGCAGCTTGGCGGCCAGCTTGAAATCGCCATCCGCGTTGGTGGGCTCGCCGGTCTGTTCGGAAACGAAGACCGGGGGTTTGGGGCCCATGGCCACGGCCACCAGCAGCACCAGGGCCAGGATGGGGAAGATGGACATCCAGGAGGCGGCAGCCAGGAAGGATCCTGTCTTCACGAAGGCCATGGGCACGAAGGCGAAGCCCAGGGCCACGCCCAGAGAGACGCCGATGCCTTGGACACCCGCAACGGTACCCCGCTGATGGTGGGGGAACCATTCGACGGACACGGCACCCACGGCGGCCATGATGGGACCGGCACCGAGGCCCTCCAGGATGCGGGCCAGGATTAGCGGGCCAAAGCCCTTGCCAAGCATGGGCACGGCGAGGGTGGCCAGGGCCAGGAGGGTCACACTCACTAGGAGCGTCCGGACCCAGCCGAACTTGTCGCAGCAGATGCCGCCGACGATGGCGCCGATGGTGACGAAGATGGTGAAGGCCACCATAAGGGCCCCGGTGGCTGCCCCCAGATCGACGCCGTAGTGTTTGGCCACATGCTCCAGGAGGGGGGCGGGCCAGATGAGCACAACCCCCTGGGCGATGGTCGCGAAAAGCAACACGAATAGAATGAACCAACGATAGCTGGGGTAGGTCTGATCTGACATGCGGATCGCTCCTTAGGGGGTGGGTGGGCGCAACGAGGGACTGTGCTTTCCGTGATGCGGAAAGCTGCTTACTGGTGGCATATGGGAACTGGATGAGCATAGTGGGATGAGGCGTGTGCGCGTTAATCGGAATACGGGATGTCTGGTATGCGGCTTATCGATGGTCGATTTTTTCTCGGCTTCGTCCGCACAAGAAAAAGCCCCCCGGTTTCCGGGGGGCTAGGAGGAAGTGCTTGGGGGTGGTTCCTATCAGTGGCCGCCCAGGGCCAGGGTCCGTTCCTTCTTCTCAGCACCCTTGAACACCGCAGGGGGGTTCAGGAAGAGGGAGCAGAGGAAGCCGACGAGGCCCACGATCCCCACGGCGACAATGGAGGCCTGGTAGAGGCCGGTCTTGTGGAGCAGGCTGGCGCCGGCGATGACGCCCGCGGTGCCGCCGAAGATGCCCACACCCATCCAGATGCCGGTCATCTTGCCCACGATGTGGCTGGGGAAGTGCATGGCGATGAAGGCCAGGCTGGTGGGAACGATCCAGCCCTGGAAGAAGCCCGCCAGGAAGAGGCAGATGGGAAGGATCTTGAGGTTCCCGTTGACGAAGGGGAAGCGGACCGAAAGGGCGAAGATGGCTGCGCCCAGGAAACCGATGGCGATCACGGTCTTGTTGCTCTCCCGGAAGACCTTCTCCAGCAGGAAGCCGCTGGCGACGGAGCCGACCATGAAGGAGACCTGCACCAGGGCCATGAACTTGCCGGCCACTTCCACCCCGTGTCCGGCGCCGAGGGGGGCCTGGGCGGCGAGGTAGACGGGTGTCAGGTCATTGAAGGCCTGCATGACCCAGCTCAGGAAGAAGATGCAGAGGATGCCGACATAGAAGACGGGGAGCTTGGCGGCGATCTTGAAATCCTGGTCCGTGTTGACGGGGTCGCCCTCCCCGGAGATTTCCGCGTCGGAAAAGACGGGAGGCTTCTTGCCCAGGGCGACGACCACCAGGAAGAGCACACCGACGATGGGGAAGATGGACATCCAGGAAGCGGCTGCCAGGAAGGAGCCGGTCTTCACGAAGGCCATGGGGACGAAGGCGAAGCCCAGGGCGATGCCCAGGGAGACACCCATGCCCTGGATCCCCGTGACGATGGCCCGCTCCTTGTGGGGGAACCACTGGACGCTCACGGCGCCCACGGAAGCCATGATAGGACCGGCACCGGCGCCCTCGATGATGCGGGCCAGCACCAGGGTGCCGAAGCCGTTGCCGAAGAGGGGCACCAGGATGGTGGATACCGCCAAGAGCGTGACGCTGACGATCAGGGTGGGGACCCAGCCGAACTTGTCACAGCAGATGCCGCCGACGATGGCCCCCACGGTGACGAAGATGGTGAAGGCCACCATGAGGGCACCGGTGGCGGCGCCCAGGTCCACGCTGTAGTGCTTGGCGATCTGCTCAAGCAGGGGGGCGGGCCAGATGAGGACGACACCCTGGGCCACGGTGGCAAAGAGCAGTACGAAAAGGACAAACCAGCGGTAGCCCGGGTATACGCGTTCTGTCATAAAGACTTCTCCTTTAGGGATCCATTGATTATTTCGATGGTTAAATCGGATTTGTCGTTAGATAGCGTAAAGGGGTTGAAGGGGCCTCTTCAATATGGAAAGCGATGCTGAAAGATGAATGTGACTGATGTCATAATCGAATGATTTGATTGCTGCATGATTCAATCATATTATGGGTGCAAATGCTGAACAGGCCTGCTAGGCTCAAGCCATGCGTTTTCTGGGCAGCCACGTCATCCACTTCCTGGTTATGGGTCTCGGCATCGGGCTGGTGCTCGGTATGCTCACACCGACGGCCCGGCCCGAGCGCACCCGGGTGAGCGTCATCAAGCATGTGGCCGGCTTGGTGGGGATCGGACTTGTCCTCGCCTGGCTGATGTACCTCTTCCCCCGTAATCCGATCCGGTTCTGACCGTGCTTCAGGAAGGGGTGGCCCTGATCCGGGAGCTCTGGTCCCGGGTTCTCGTGGAACTCCGCAGGACTTGGCGCCGGACTGAATCCACCTTGCCCGCCTTGGCGAGGGGACTTCGTTTCGTGTGGGAAGTCCTGCGGAAATACCACCACGATGACTGTCTCACCTATGCGGCGGGCATCAGCTTCTTCCTGACCATTTCGGCCCTTCCCCTGGCCACCCTATTCTTCAAGCTCATGGCGCTGGTGCTGGGGAACCAGGCCTACAGCCAGACCATGCAGCGGGCCATCGGCCAGATCTATCCCTACCTTCCCGGGAATGTCCTGGGGGACGCGGTGAGGCAGAGTCGGCAGATGGAGAGCTGGGGCCTGGGTTGGCTGGTCCTCATCATCGGCGCCCACTGGGGGATCAATCAGCTGGACCGTTCCCTCTGTCATATCTTCGGCCTGCGCTTCAAGGTCCACCGCCAGACACGGCAATACCACGTCCTGCGTCGACTGGCCATCGTAGTCGGGGGACTGCTCTTCCTGACGATGCTCCTGACCGCTGGTTTCGAGTGGACCTTGCGTCGTCAGGCGCCATTCTCCCCGGTGCCCATGTTCACGATCCTGCCTCCGCTCCTGGTGTTGATCGTGGGGACCCAGGTGCTACAGCACCTGCCACGTCGCCATGTCCGTTTCCGTCACGCCCTGCTGGGAGGCCTGGTGACCATGGTGTTCTGGTGGGCGGCCAAGTGGGGTTTCGGGTGGTATCTGGCCCACACGCCCACCTGGGGCATTCTCTACGGAACCCTGGGGAGCCTGATGGCTGGCCTGGTGTTCCTCTACTACAGCTGCTGCATCTTTCTGCTGGGTGCCGAGGTGACCGCCGCCTTCTACCGCCACGACACCACCATGAATGTCAGGGTGCCGGACGAATTGAGGCAGCAACGGCTCTAGACCACTAGTCTTCCCGCCCCCGCTGGCTTTCAGGAATCTCGAAGCCCTGGGCCCTGTATTCGTTGATCTTGTTGCGTACCGTCCTGAGGGCGATGTCGAGCTGCTGGGCGCAATGGGTCCGGTTGCCGTCCAGGGCCGCCAGGGTGCTGAGCAGCCAGAATCGCTCCAGCTCCGGCAGGGAGAGCCCCAGGGGGAGGGCCACCATGGCCCCGAGGGGGGCGTTCTTCAGGGGGATCGAGGGATCTGCGGTCTGGACGCCGGAGGGGTGGGAGGACTCCCTGGAACTCTGGGGTGCCGCCAGCTGCTCTTGTGCCGCAGGCAGGGGTTCCGGCGGATCCTCGGGGAGGTTCTCCAGTTGCTCTGGAGCCAGAAGCCAGCGGAGGTCCTTCTCCGTCAGCATCTGTCCATGGTTCAGCACGACCGAACGCTGGATCGCGTTTTCCAATTCCCGGATATTGCCGGGCCAGGGATGGCGGGCCAGGGCCACCAGGAAACTGGGGGAGAGCTGGGGGGTCGGACGGTCGTTTTCCCTCGAATAGCGTTCCGCGAAGTGGGCCGCCAGGAGGGTCAGGTCGCTGCTGCGCTCCCGCAGGGGGGGGAGCCGAAGGGGGATCACATTGAGGCGGTAATAGAGATCTTCGCGGAAGCGTCCCTCCTTGACCTCGGTGGCCAAGTCCCGGTTGGTGAGGGCGATGACCCGCACATCCACCGGGATGGGGCGGGTGCCTCCGAGGCGATCCACGGTGCGTTCCTGGAGGGCGCGGAGCAGCTTTCCCTGGACCGGCAGCGGCAGCTCTCCGATTTCGTCCAGCACCAGGGTACCGCCTTCCGCCGCTTCAAAACGGCCCGGCTTGGCCGTGTTGGCACCGGTGAAGGCCCCCTTCTCGAATCCGAAGAGTTCCGACTCCAGAAGGGTCTCGGGGATGGCGGCGCAGTTGATGGCGACGAAGGGACCCTTGCGACGCGGACTGGCGGTGTGGATGAGCTTGGCCAGCAGTTCCTTGCCAGTGCCGCTTTCGGCCTGTATCAGGATGGTGGCACGGCTGTCGGCGGCCCGGCGGGCCAGGATGAGGGTTTCCGCCAGGACTGGATCCTGGGTGAGGATCACTGGGGCGTCCGCGGGCTCTTCGGCCCTGAGGCGCTCCTCGCTGCGGATGGCCTTCTTGACGGCCTGCACCAGTTCGTCCGGGCTGAATGGCTTGGAGAGGTAGTCGAAGGCCCCCAGGCGCATGGCTTCCCGGGCGGTGTCCAGGCTTCCGAAGGCGGTGACCAGGAGGACCGGCAGGCCCGGATCCAGGGCCTTGAGGCGGGCTGTCAGCTGGAGACCATCCATCCCGGTCATTCTCAGGTCGGTGATGACGGCATCGAAGGCACCCGGGCGAGTCATGCGGAGGGCGTCCTCGCCGGACCTTGCCTGCTCGCAGACGAACCCTGCCCGCTTGAGGCTGAGGGCCATGCCATCCCTCATTCCGGGGTCATCATCCACTACGAGCACTCTGAGAGGGTTAGCCATTGTTGCTTCCAGGAGGGGCCTTGGAGCCTATATCGGTGACCCTTCAGGTTACTGGAGTTTTGGTCTTCAGACCGTCACTCTCTCTTTTTCAGGCGCTTGAGGGGCGGGGCGACGGGCAGCGATCCGCGAACAGGATCGCCGTGGCGGTCGATCAGGAGGTAGAGCTGGCGGCGGCTTACCCCCAGCCGCCTTGCGGATTCGGCACGGTTTCCATAGCTCCGCCGAAGGGCCCGGTGCAGCAGCATGCGTTCCAGGGCATGGAGATTGGTGGCCATGCAATCCGTTTCCATGGGCAGCTGGAGGGGGGGATCCCCTTCTGGTGCTTGCCCAAGGAGCTTCCAGCGGAGCACCCGGTTGTGCAGTTCCAGCAGATTGCCCGGGCAGGGGAGGCGGCCTAGTGCCGGGGGCAGGGGGAGCGCCACCTCCAGTTCCCTCGCAAGAGCCTCCAGGCAGGAGGGAAGGGCGTCCGGCGCCTCGTCCACCGTCCAGAGCCGAAGTGGCAGGCAACGATGGATGGCGGGGGGGGGAGCCGGGTCCTCCGGTCCGCGATGGGCCCCCAGGACGCCTCCTGGATGGGCCTTGAGCCATGTCTCCAGCATGGCTGGGGACGCCTGGTCGGCGTCATCCATGAAGGGTGTCCCCCGGCGAAGGGCAAGCTCGCGGATCGCGTGACTGACTCCGGCGCCGGCGATCCCATAGACCCAGATGGGCTCGGGTCGGGCCAGCAGCACTTCCAGATTACGGCCCCAGGATGCAAAACCTGGAAGGGCTTCCAGCGGGATCAAGGGGGCTCCTGCAGGTCGAGAATCAGTCCACGGGGTGGCGCATCAGCCGCCATCTCACCCTCAGATCATAGAAGATGGGGCGGATGGCCAGGAAGGCCAGGAATGCAGCCAGGATGAGAGTGGTCTTGAAGCCGATGTGCTTGAAGCCGATGGCACCGAGCAGTCCGCCCCCGAAGAAGCTGACCAGGATCAGGGAGTGCAGTTTGAGCTTGTCCCAGTTGGCCTTGACCCGCTCCACACGGCGATTCTTGGTCACATCGATATAGAGGGCCCGCCCGAGCTCGATGCCGAGGTCGGTGACGATGCCGGTCATGTGGGTGGTGCGGACTTCGGCGCTGGAGATGGTGGTCACCACGGAGTTGTGCATGCCCATGATGAAGGACAGGAGGACTACCGTGCTGGGCAGGAAGAAGCGCTGAGTGGCCTGCAGCTTGTACCCCATGAGTCCGAAGATCATCAGCAGGACGGCCTCGATCATGAGGCTGAGGGCGTAATGGCTCTGGTAGCGATGGCGCTTCCCGTAGCTGATGAGAAGGGAGGCGCATATGGCTCCCGCACAGAAGCAGGCCACGGTGGCCGCCGCCCCCATGGCCAGGGCTTTATGGCCGAGGGCCAGCTCGTCTCCGATCCTGGAGAGGGTTCCCGAGACGTGGGAGGTGTAGGTCTGCACCGCGAGGAATCCGCCGGCATTGACTGCGCCCGCCACGAAGGCCAGGGAGGTGGCCAATTGACGATTCAGGAACTTGGCACGGGCGGCCCCCGCGCCCCCCATCAGCAGATCTGCGTCCAGGGGGATTAGATCCATGAGCCTGCCCAGGAAACGCTGCGTTCCCTTCTGGAGATGCTCGATATCAAGATTCCCCTGGAGTATCTGGGTCAAGCGGCGCTGGACGATCCGGAGGAAAGTGACTGTTCTGCTGCTCATGGTTACGCTGATTTCCTTATGTCCGATCTTAGCAAGGCCGATCAGTGTTTCGATAGCTCGATTATCACAAGTGAGTGCAACATTTGGTGGCCAATAGACCGGGGTTGTTGCCGTGAGCGAAACATTCGATTTACCTCATTTGAAAATACCAGTTATCACTATTAGCTGGTTCCCCACTCAGAACCCCGGCCCCCTGTGCCGCACACAATTCCATACTGGCCAAACCCTCAGCTGTCTGTTTCTGGGTCATCTGGAATAGGCAGAACGCGGTGTGATCTGTCCTTTATTACTTTTTGTTTATCAATACTGCGGGTTGGATTGCCAAATCGCGCAACCTTGCTGAAACCCGGCCGGTCCAGACCAGGCCATTGAACGGGAGGTACCTAAATGACAAGGTTCTTCAGTAACTACACCGCGCACGTGATCAAGATTGATCTCGAAAAGTGCGTGGGCTGCAAGAAGTGCTACAACACCTGTCACGTTGACGTGATTCGGTGGGACGAGAAGTCCAAGCGGCCCTTCCCCAAGTACCCGGAAGAGTGTGCCACCTGCAACTGGTGCGAGATCGTCTGTCCGGTGAAGTGCATCGAGGTTATCCCCCGCAACCCCTGGCGGATGCCCGAGCCTTACCCGAAAGAGGAATATCCCCTGTCCTACGTGGAAAAGTGATCTCTCAAAAACGTAAACAAGGAGACAGACGATAATGACGAACGTAACTGATTTGGGCACAGTTTATAGCAGTGATGTGCTGGTGCTGGGCGGCGGCATTGCCGGCCTCCATGCCGCCATCAAGATCAAGGAGACGGACCCCAGCCTGGATGTCCTCATCGCCGAGAAGGCCACCACCGGCACCGCTGGCAAGGCCAATAAGGGCGCCGGGGTGCTGCAGGTGGTGGACGAGAGCGACGATCTCGATGCCTACGTGAAATTCAATGTCGAAGACAGCGGCAAGTACCTGAATGAACAGGATCTTCTCCGCAAATACGCCGTGACGACCCGCACGGTGGTCAAGGACTACGAGCGCTGGGGCATCCAGACCATGCGCGAAGCCGACGGCAGCCTCTCCCGCGCCGCCGGATTGCCATACTGGTGCCTTACCGCTGTCGACCTCGACCTTCTATTCAAGATGGTGGATGTCGCCAAGAAGCTGGGCATCAAGTTCGTGAACAAAGTCCAGACTGTGGAACTCCTGACCCAGGGCGAGAAGGTCGTGGGTGCCGTGGGTTTCAACATCGTCACGGGCGAGTATCAGATCTTCAAGGCCAAGTCCACTGTGCTTGCCACGGGCTCTTGCTGCTGGAACGTGATGCACATGTGGACCTCCGCCCGTGGCGACGGAATCGCCGCCGCCTGGCGCGCTGGCGCCGAGATGCGCAACGCCGAGTTCTCCAACTTCTACAATGTCGGCCTTCCCGGCGGTAACGGTGTTCAGGTGGGCTCCCAGCACTCCCTCTACAACAGCAAGGGACAGCGTCTGGCTGACCTGGGCTACACCAAGCCCCACGAGTGCGACTTCAACATTGGCATCTTCCTGGGCATGGAGAAGGAAGTCATGGAAGGGCGCGGTCCCATCGTCTGGGAGGAGACCGAGTTCTTCAACGACAACCCCCTGGGCGTTGGCGGCTTCCTCTTCCGCTGGGTCCGCCCCTGGGCCGACATCTTCCACCACAAGGAGATGGACAAGGAGAACAAGTACACCGTCGACCACCGCTGGAAGCCCATCGTCCACCCCCTCTTCATCGGTGAGTTCGGGGCCGTCAAGACCAACGGCAACATGAAGACCAATCTGGAAGGCCTCTGGGCCATCGGTGATACCTCCCGCGCCGGTTCCGGCTGGGCTGGCGCCGTGCCCTCCCCCAGCCGCCAGCGCGGTTCGGGTCTCTCCTACGCCTCCGTGACGGCCATCTGGTGCCACGAGGATGTGGCTGCCACCACCAAGACCCTGCCCGAACCCGAGATCAATGTTGAGCAGGTCGCCAAGTTCAAGGAGGCGATCTTCGCCCCCCTGAAGGTGGAAAAGGGTTACGAGGTGCGGGATCGCATCCACTGCATCAAGGAAGTGGTGGCTCCCCCCCGCTTCTCCGTGCGCAAGCACTTCGACCGCATGGACGAGGCCTTGGACAAGATCCACTGGGTGCAGGAGAACATGGGCCAGATCGCCCTCTACAACGACTTCCACCTCCTGGGCCTCTGGCACGATCTGAAGAACATGGCCCTTTGCGCCGAACTCTACTTCACGGCCGCCATGGAGCGCAAGGAGACTCGCGGTTGGCACGTGCGCGAGGACTTCCCCGAGACGGACAACCAGAACTGGCTGAAGTGGATCGATCTCAAGAACGACAACGGCAAGATCGCTGTCAACTACGAGCGCGTTCCCATCGAGAAGTTCAAGTTCCGGCCCGAGGGTTTCTGAGACCAACCGACGATCCAATCTGGAGGATTCTAAATGTTTCTTGAACGCTTCAAACTGACGGAAGCCGAAAAGGCTCAGCCGTATGCCAAGTATTTCTACAAAGAGATCGCACCCTTCGATCCCGAGGCCATGGCCAAGATGGATCGTCCCATCGATCCTGCCCTGGCCCTGCCCATTGAGCGCATGAACGATCTGCTCAACCCCGGCTACCTGGACTGCGAGGCTGGCTGGTGCGTCATGCCCGACGGCTCCGGCTTCATCGCCAACCTCACCCAGTGGCCCGGTGCCACGGTGGACATGATCAAGTGGTGGTTCGCCTGGCATGCCCTGGGCGACAATCTCCGCTACAAGATCTGGTTCCCCAAGGGCCACTTCGCCATCTCCGTCTCGGAGGAGGATCGCAAGCGCGCCCTGGATCCCGCCACGGACATCGACCACAAGCTCTGGGGCATGACCCATCACGTGGTGGAGGCCTGTGACGGTCCCACGGAGAACATCTTTATCAACTTCCTCGCCCCCGAGGATATGGGCTTCGACATGAGCCGCTTCCACTCCCCCAACGTGGCCTGCGCCTGCGGCGGCTTCGGCGTCTCCCAGATGATCAACCCGCCCCTGGGCGCCCCCAACTTCAAGGGTGCGGCGGCCATGGTCCACTTCTTCCGGGAAGTTCCTGGTGGTCTGGAGCAGCGCACCCGTTTCTGGATGGGCAAGAAGTTTGTGAACGCCAAGCCCGTCCACTGCCTGCCCGGCGGCGTGAAGCTCCCCCCCTTCGTGCCCATGTGCCTGGCCAAGCACAACGTCAAGGAATTCGCCAACCTGAAGTCCTTCCTGCCCCAGATCTACGCGGAGCACGGCGGCACGTTCTAAGGGCTCCTACACAATGACCCAGTGATGGGTTTTCCGAGCTTGTCTCGCCACTGTCGCCCGCTTTCAAGGAGAAACGCTATGTCTGTAGATGGAACTTATAAGATCGTGTCGAAGACTCCGGTGGGTGATCAGCCCGCAACCCTCACCCTCAAGGTTGAAGGCGAGGTCCTGACCGGCAGCAGCGCTTCGGATCTCGAGGGCGTCGCCCCTGTGCTGGACGGCAAGGTGTCGGGGAACACCTTCACCTTCTCCCTGTGTCCGAAGAGCCCTTATGGCGATCTGAAGCTGGAGCTCTCCGGCAAGGTGGAAGGCGACACCATCAGTGGTGATGTCAATTCCATGTTCGGACCGGCCACCTTCACCGGAACCCGGATCTGATTCCTCTCCGAAAAAAGCAGAGGCCCGGACTCATCCGGGCCTCTGCTTTTTTCGGAGGTGTAGGCTACATCTTCGTCAGGATCCCCTTCAGCAGCTCCCAGAATCGCCCCACGGAGGAGATGCTCACCTTCTCGTCGGGGGTGTGGACGTCCCACATGTCGGGGCCGATGGAAGCCATCTCCATGCCGGGGTATTTCTCGCCGATGATGCCGCACTCTAGGCCCGCATGGATGGCTACGACCTTCATCTCCTTGCCCGTCATCTCCTGGTGGACGGCCTTTACCAGCTTCACCAGATCGCTGTCGGGCTCGGGCTTCCAGCCTGGGTAGCCGCCCAGGTGCCGGGCCTCGAAGCCGCCGAGGGCGCAGTGGGCGGAAACCCGGTCCACCACGGTCATCTTGGAGGCGTCGATGGAAGACCGGTGGAGCATGCAGAAGGTCACCGCGCCATCCTTGGTCTCCAGGACGCCCAGGTTGGTGGAGGTCTGCACCAGTCCGGGGATGTCCGGGCTCATGGCGATGACGCCGTGGACCATGGTGAAGAGGGTGTTCACCACCGTCTGGGCATCGGAGGAAGACATGACCTGTCCGGGCAATTCCACCGCTTCCAGGGTGATGGCGAGGCCGGGATCATAGGCCCCGATGGCCAGGCGACTTTCGGCTTCCACATGCGCCACGGCGGTTCTGATGGCCGCATCCTGGGCGGGGTCCAGGGCCAGGAGGGCGAAGGCCTCCCGGGGGATGGCGTTGCGCTTGTTTCCCCCCTGGACGTGGGCGATGCCCACTTCGAAGTGCTGCTGGAGGTGGTAGAGGGTGCGGGCCAGGAAGCGGATGGCGTTGCCGCGGTGGTTTGCGATATCGATGCCGCTGTGGCCACCCTTGAGGCCCGAGACCTTGAGGCGGTAGCCCTTGTTGCCAGCCTTCGGCGCCCCCCAGGCCACCTTGCGGGTGGCGATGGTATCGATGCCCCCGGCGCAGCCGATGGTGAGGTAGCCCTCCTCCTCGCTGTCGAGGTTCAGCAGATACTTGGCTTTCAATATCCCGGCCTGGACGTTTTCGGCCCCGGTCATGCCCGTTTCCTCGTCGATGGTCACCAGGACCTCGATGGGGCCGTGGGGGATATCGGTGGAGGCCAGCACTGCCAAGGCGGTGGCCACGCCGATGCCATTATCTGCCCCCAGGGTGGTGCCTCGGGCCTTCAGCAGATCCCCATCCCGATAGACCGGGATGGGGTCCTTCAGAAAGTCGTGCGGAGTGCCTTCGTTCTTTTCGCAGACCATGTCCACATGGGCCTGGAGGCAGATGGCGGGGCGAGCTTCCCTGCCGGGCGTCGCCTGCCTTTTGATGATCACGTTCCCGACGGGGTCCCGCAGCACCTCGCACCCCAGGGCCTTGCCCTGGTCTGCCACCCACTGGGCCGCAGCCTGTTCCTGCTTGGAGCCTCGGGGGATCTTGGAAAGCTCCATGAAGTAGTTCCATAGGAGCTTGGGTTCCATGCTGTTCATGACATGCCTCCAGAATCAAGACGATGGGATGCGGCTCACCATAACACCCGGAACTGCCGAGACGTATACTCTCGATAGCCCCGGGGACATCCCATGTGTTCAGTCTTCTATGCTGCGCTGGCCCAGGTTGAGGTGGTCGACCCCCGGGATGCCGTACGGGAGGCCACCGGAAGCTGCCTGGGCCAACTGATGGGGCGCAGGGCAGGGGCTGCCCTCCTCTTTGCAGGCGTGGGCCTGGATCACCAGATCCTACTGGAGGGCATCCAGGCCCAATGGCCGGGGATTCCGATCATCGGCTGTACGACCGATGGGGAGTTCTCTGGCCTGAAGGGCTACACCGAGGACTCCCTCCTGCTGATCATCCTGGGCTCGGAGACCGCCACCTTCGCATCCGCCTGTCTCGACCTGGCCGAGCCCCTGGGGCCTCAATGCGAAGCCTTCCGGGATCGGCATCTGGGGACCTTTCCTCGGGTGGGGATTCTTCTGGCGGATGGGCTTTCCTATGGGGGTGAAGAGGCCATGAACGCCCTCCAGGGGGCCTTCGGGGCCGGTATCCCCTGGCTGGGAGGGGCATCTGCGGATCGGTGGGAGTTCAAGGGCAACTTCCAGTTCCATGGCACCGGGGTGCTCACGGGTTCGGCCGTCTGCCTTCTCCTCGGCGGTTCCTTCCGCTACGGGTTTGCCGTGGATTCCGGGTGGAAGCCCATCGGTAGGACAGGCGTCGTGACGCGGGCTGACCGGAACATCGTCCATGACATCGACGGCAAGCCAGCTCTGGACTTCTACCGCGAACTGATGGGGGACGGGGCGCTTCCCTTCATTGATACCCCCACAGCTGTCTACGACCCCTGCGACAGCTTCCTTTTCCTGCGGACTTCCATCTTCCCTCTGGATCCCGAGGGCGACTCGATCCGTTACAGCGCCAGCGTGGCCGAGGGCTCCCGGGTGAGGGTCACTCTCGTGGACAGGGATGCCATAGTGGAGGCCGTCCGGCGATCCGTGCATCGCGCGAAGGGCATGTTCGGTGAGGGGAGTCCCGCCCTGGCGCTCTGCTTCTCCTGTGCCGTGCGTCGGGTGATCCTGGGATCCCGCACCCTCGACGAGAGTCGGACCGCCTGCTCGACCCTCGGTGGAGGGGTTCTTGTGGCCGGACCCTATCTCTACGGCGAGATCTCGCCTCTGGAGGCCGGAACTCCCAGCCTCTACCACAACGAATCCTTCGTCACGCTGTTGCTGGAATAGGGGTAGGCATGTCGCATCCTGATTCCGGCAAGCCCTCCGATTCCAACGCGCTGGAGCGGGAGGTCTTCCTGCTCAGGAGGAAGCTGGAGCGCACCCGCCTGGCCATGCGTCTGCTGGAGAATGCGAAGGACCGCTACGATTCGCTCTACTTCCAGGCCATCACCCACCTCAGCGAGTCGCTGGAGCTCAACGAGAAGATGGTCTCGGTCGCTCCCCTGGGGGTGGCGGTATTTGTGGCCGCAACCGGCAAGTGCATCATGGCTAATACCGCCCTGGCCCGGATCCTCGGGGCCGAAGACCCTGGGCAGATCTACGCGGGGGATTTCCGCGAGATGCCCAACCTGCAGGGGATCGGCCTCCTCGAAGCCGCCGGGAAGGCCTTGGCCTTGGGCAAGGAACAGCGCCTGGAGATCAACCTCGTCACCTCCTTTGGCAAACGGGTTTGGATGGACTGCGTCATGGCGCCCTTCGTCGCCCGTTCGGAAAAACACCTGATGGCCATGGTGAACGACACCACTGAACGGCATGTCGCAGAGGAAGCCCGGCGTCATGCCCAGAAGATGGAGAGCCTGGCTCTCATGGCCGGGGGCATCGCCCATGATTTCAACAACCTCTTCCAGGTCCTTCTTTCCAACCTGGAGATGGTCCACTCGGGGCGTTTGGGATCGGAGCATGCGGGGCAAGCCTTCGAACGGATGCTGGACTGTGTCAGCCAGGCCCAGACGCTTTCCGGGCGCCTGCTCGAATACTCGGGCAAAGGGTTCCGCAATTCCAGGACTCTGAATCTGTACCCGTTCCTGGCCGAGGATCTCCCCCGCCTTTCCAGCCTGGCTGGTCGAAACGTGCTGCTGGAGGATGCAACGCCCTCCTCTTCCCAGACTTTCCAGGGGGATCCAGACCAGTTGAGGCAGGTGGTGGGCAATCTGGTGGTGAATGCTGCCGAAGCCACGACCCAGAACCAGAGTCCTATTCTGCTCAGTGTCTCCTTTCTGGAGGATCCCTCCGGCCTACCCATCGGCGTGTGGGTGGTCCCTCCTCCGGAAGGGCCCTGCCTGTGTGTCGCCGTTTCCGATCGGGGCTGCGGAATTCCCGGGGAACAGATACTGTCCATATGCGACCCCTTCTTCACGACCAAGGAAATGGGGCGTGGCCTGGGGCTGTCGGCTGCCCTGGGCATCCTTCGCGGCCACGGGGCCGGCTTCCATATCCAGAGCCGACCAGGAGCGGGATCAACCTTCAGGGCCCTTTTTCCGGCGGGGGCTCCCCTGGCGGCTGAAAGCCCCGTCGTGGCAGCTCCGGGGTTGTCGGTGGCTCCCCGCACGATCCTGGTGGTGGACGACGATCCGGACGTGCGCAGCAGCAGTGGGGAAATCCTTCAGGAATTCTTCGGGTATCGGGTCATCGAGGCCGTGGATGGGGTTGACGCTGTCGAGGTGTTCCGGAGGCATGCCGACCAGATCCAGGTGATCCTGATGGATGCCTCCATGCCCCGCATGAACGGCGGGGAGGCCCTGGATGCCATCAAGGCCATCCGTCCGGAGGTCAAGGCCATCCTCGCCAGTGGGTACAGCGAGTCGATGAACAGGGAGACCTTCCAGGCCCACGGCTTCCTGACTTACCTCAAGAAACCATACCGAATAAAGGAGCTGAAGCAGGCCTTGGACTTTGTCTTTGGGGTTCCCTTGCAACTCTAGTGTTCGAGGCCTCCTCTGTCTGGTACACGATGTCTAGTATGGTGGCCCTGAATAACTGGGACCACCTCCATGAGGGGCCACCACACTAGCTGAACCAGTGGGGAGTCTTCGAGGTCCAGGGCGAGGAGGGGTGGCCTTGGTGCAGGAGCTGAAAACAGCGGCGGGATTGAGGGCCCGTAGCCTCATCCCCGATGCCGAAGCGGGAGCTTTTGACGGCCAGGTGCAGCATTTCGGGTACCAGGGGGTGCTGGGGGTGGGCCTGGGCGAAATCGGCGGTAGCCCGGCACAGCCAGGTGGGGGCCGCAGGAAGGGCGTGGAGTCTTACGCCTTCTGAAGTGGCCTGCTGGCGAAAAGCCTCGGTGACCCACGCCGGTGTCAGCTTCAGGCGTCCCAGGCCGGTCTGGATCTCCTCAACGCGTCCCTTGGAGGAGTAGTTCCAAGCGTTTGTCTCTGAAGGGATGGGCAGCCACCAGTTGTCGCGGTAGGAATCGATGCGTTCCACGGGAGTCTCCCTTGTCCACCCAGGTCTGGCCTGGGGGATGAAGCCGGGATGGCGCAGCAGGACCAGCAGGGCTTTTCCCCGGAGGTCTTCCTGGGTCCCGGGTTCCTTCAGGACGTCCGCCTGGGGAAACCTTGCCAGGAGGGCAGGGGCCACTTGCTGCACGGCATCGAGGCGCCCCAGGAGCAGGGCGCGGGTAAAGACCACCCTTTCCAATTGTCCCTGGAGGGAAGCCGGAAGAGCCTTCGCGCGCAGGGCTTTCAGAAGCTCGTTCACGGGCAGCTGCTCGTTCAGGACCGCCACGCCGGCGGGATCCCAGAAAACCTTGGGTACGCTTCGGCCAGGCTTGGGGTAGTGGAAATCTCCGGTTTTCTCGTCGAAGTCCGGGGGCTGGAAGGTGATGGTGTCGCAGAGGCCGGAGGCCGCCCGGGCAGAATGGCGCAGGAAATCCGGGAGGTTTCGGCTGGCGGCCATGCGCATGGTCAGGGCCTGGTTGCGCACCCCGATTTCCAGATTTCGCCTCTTGAGGAAGCCATCCATCAGGTTCCGTGCCTCTTCCTGGCGTCCCTGGAGGTGGAGCAGGCGTCCCGTGTGGATCAAGGCGTGGGCATAGCCAGGGTGGGATGGGGAGAGGGCCTGGGCTGCCTGGATCAGCTCGGAGGCTTCCGGGTCGGAAGCTTCGGCCTTCATCAGCGCCGCCACGAGCCAGACCGGGGCCTGACTGCCCTTCCAGCGATCCAGGGCATGTCGCTTTTCCGTGTCGGAATTTCCCTGGAGACAGAGGATCCAGTCCGTGAGTTCTGCTTCCCGGATGCGGGGCGGAGGGGGCTTCAGGCCCTTCCGATCCAGCCGCCAGGAGGTCCAACTGACCCCGCAATCGTCGTCCAGGAATCGGTCCAGGAGGAAGGTGTAGTCCTGGAGGTCCCGGTAGAACTCGTGGGGAGGACCGGGATTCAGGAGCTTCTGGGCCAGGTCAACCACCCGCTGCTCCGGGAAGGCACGGGCCAGATACCAAGCCCTGGCTCGGTAGTGCCACGCCTCTTCCTCCTCCCCCGGCTCGGAAGTGGGTTGCCCCTCTTTCCTGGCGGGAGTGAAAGGATTAGGGCCCAGGCGCCGGTCGAGTTCGGCCATGGCCGCTTCCCTGGCTTCACCCTTGAGCATGGCCTTGCGGAGCACGGCGCGGGTGGCCACCGTGCGGGCGGTTTCAGCCCAGGGATGGTCTGGTTCTCCTGCGATGAGATCCATGCGGCGCACGGTTTCGTCAAAGTCCTCGGCATAGAAGTGGGCGGCGGCGATCTGGTAATCACGATCCTGGCGTGCCCAAAGGGGAGCCGTTCCCGGCAGAGGGGTTGGAATCCTGGGTGCCCTGCGAGTGCTCTGGAAGACCAGATCCTGGGCCTCGACCCAGGCCAGGACCCAGGGATTGGCCTTCCCGTGCATGGCCGCCCGGGCATGAAGGGTCTCCGCTGCACTCCCGAAGGCCCCCCCAGGGATGCGGATGTACCAGGCCAGGCCATCGGGGCTCTCTATCGTGATCTCTGGGCCCTGCTCCCCGGTTTCCTGCTTCCGCACTTCCCGCCACTCCTCGGGCCAGTTGGCTGGGTCGCTTCCATGGGGCGAGGGCATGCGCTCCTGCCAATACTGGAGCAGGGTTGCCTGTTCTTCGGGACCAAGGGGACGATCCGAGAGGTAGCGGTAGGCAACCACCAGATAGGAACGGGCGAAGGAGGGTTGGAGGACCCCTAGGCGGCCTGCGGCGTAGGGTTTGAGGGGCAGGTCAGGGTGCCGCTCCGGGGCCAGGACGACTTGGTCGATGGAGGGAGCGCAGGCCTGGAGTCGCCAAGCCCCCCAGGCGAGGCCTCCCAGGAGCAGCACGGTGATTATCCAGAACCGGGTGCGACCCCGTCTGAGTTGGCCGAAGACCCGCAAGAATTGAGACTTTTCCATCGCCAGCATCCATCCTGGATTGAATTATTTCCAGTAGACTCTGGTTCTCAACCCATCATCCTCGAATTGCATTTCCACTCGGGCGTCATGGACGCCCTCCAGCAGGCCGAAGTCTTTGCCGGGGGCATAGGGCGGCATGAGAGGGCGAAAGGGGGTGCCGAACCTCTTGTGGAGGCGCTCCACGCCCGGGGCCTCGCCCAGAGAGTCGGGTCCGAATACCGGTGCGGAACCGAAGACTCGACGGCAATCCGACTGGGCCTCTTCCACCGTTGCACCGCCGGATAGCCAGGGGGCGAGCCAGCGTTGAGCGTTCCATACCCGGGAGGCCTCGGATTCCACCGATGCCTGGTAGGCCGCGGGGAGCCCCAGTTTGAGTGCGGCTGGGTGGATTCCCAGAGACACTTGGGCGGAAGACTGGGCCAGAACTCCGGACACGAGGCGGGGGGCGAGGGTCGTATCGTTGGCGATCACCAGCCAGCGGTCCTCCACCCTGAGAGAATAGCGCTGGGTGATCGTCCCAAGGATGGTGGTGCTCAGGATCAGACGTCCACCCTCCTCCCGGCTCACTTGTATCCGGAGCCACTCATCTCTCCACAGAGGAGACTGGGAGGTCGGCAGGTTGAGGGCATCCAGGGCCGCCCTGGCCTTCGCGGGGTCGTTTACCTCCACCGCCATGACCATGGGGCGGGTCAGGGGGCCGAGAAGGAGGGGGGCCAGCATGAGCCAGCGGTCCCGGCCAAGGGGCGAGGATGTGTTGAAGAGGGCGACTGGGGATCCCCCGCCGATCTGTGTCACGGGGGCGGCATCCGGGAAGGCGATGTGAACCGTCGAACCGAGCTGGGCCCCAAGGTCGGCCCAATAGGGCTCCATCCTGGAAATGGATTGCGGGAGCCTGTGCTGGACTCGTGTCCCCATGGGTGGAAGTTTCAGACTGATCTGAGCCACCATGGGTTGAGTCCAGGCTGGCAATGTCATGGGGGAGGACTTCTCCTCCGAGGCCACGATCTCTCGCCATTCCCGGTAGATGGAGTGTTCCAGGAGGGGCAGGATGAAGGTTTCCAGCGAGCGGCCACCATCGGCTCCGCTGTCGAGGCGAAAGGCGATGGGGTCGAAGTAGCGTTGCCAGTAGGAGGTGTAGGTCTCCTGGAAGGACGCATAGGTCTTGGCTTCTTCTTCGGTCACGGTCTTCAGGGCCACCTTGGCCAGGGGGCGGAGGTGGCTCAGGGTGCCCCAGGTCTGGGAGATGGGCTCCCCTCCCTTGCCTTGGCTCAGGCCTTCCATGGGGAAATCCGCTCGGAGATACCCCAGGCGTTTCAAGGTTTCATGGTCCCTGGCACCTCCTGGGTGGTCGAGGCGGCGCAGTTCCACAGCGGCGGCCAGCTCCTCCATCCGTTTCCGCTCCGTTCCTTGGCGCATCTGGAGGATCCGTTCTTCCGGGCCGACCAGACGGCGGATGAAGGGATCGGACAGGTAGACGAAGGCCTGGGTCTTGGGGGTTGGGGCCAGCTTCAGCCGCATGTAGCGGAACTCGTCGCTCTGGCCGAGGGAGCCCGTGCCTCGGGAGGCCTCCAGGGCCAGGGCCCGATCGAGTTCGGTGCGATTGGTGGAAAGGAAGAGCCGAGTGCCCCGGAGAGCCCAGTAGGCCTGCCCGCTGGAGGTGGGGACGGTCTTGACCGTTTCACTCCCCAGCATCAGCGCGCCGACGGAGCGGAGGGAAGGGTGCAGTTCCGCCACCACGGTCCATTCCGTGCCCGCAAGGAGGGCCAGATCCGTGGTGAAGGCCGCCGCTTCCTTGACAGCGCCCATCTCCAGCAGCTTGCGGCCCAGGGGACTGCCCAGGCCAAGATCCTCCTTGGCCCTGGCGATTACATCATGATCAAGCACACCCTCCCGGAGGAGGCCGCTCACCCGCTGGAGGAAGTTGGCGCCTCCCTGGGAAAGTTCCTCCAGGGCCTCCTTGGGATGGGGCAGGTAGATGAAGGAGCGGTCGACCGGCACGCAGTCGGCGAGGGGCAGGTCCATCACCTTGCGCCCCGCGAGCATCTGGTTGAAGGGGTGGGAAGCTACCGGGATACCCGGAAGGTCCTTCACGGGGACGGTGGCAGCACTCGTGGATTCCGGGGCCGTCGGGGTGCGATCGGTCTGAAGGGTCTCATCCACCGCGGCCCGTCCCCCCAGCAGGCTGAGAAGGGAGGGCCCCGCGGTGTCCTCCCGGCCCTCCTCTTCCATGAACCTGCGCCGTTCCGGCCAATGGTTGTCCTTGGTCCTGCCGTATAGCCTGGGCAGGGCTTCGACCCAGTACGGGATCAGGGGGGACATGGAACCCTGTCCCTGGCGCCAGGTCATGGCTCTGGCATAGGCCCAGCGGTAGAGCCATTGGCCACCCTCTGGATCCGTTTTCGGATTCCGGTCGAAGGCCCAGGACAGGGGCTGGGCCTGGCCTTCCCCGGTCTTGAGAAGCAGTTGGGCCGAGGGAGCGTTTCCCCGGCGAAGGGCCAGGACGGTCCAGGCCATGGGCGTGTCGGGGTCAGGCTCAGCAGGGATCTGGATCAGTCTTTTCCTGGAGAGGCTCAGGTGATGACGTTGCAGGAGAGCTGGATCCACTGGGACGCGTTCATCCGCTTCCAGGCTGCTGTCCAGGATCCAATGCCTGCCGTCCTCCACTTCAGGAGCGATCTCGATGAGGAGGGGGAGGGGCTTGTCTTCTTCCTGTCTGGTTGGGGCCAAGTGACCACTGAGGGGGACCTTCGGCACCAGGGCGAAACCTGCGAGGGCCTTCTGGAGCGTCTCCACCTGCTTGGCTTCCGGGCTGCCTGCCTTGTAGGGCGGGAGCTTCGCCCCCTTCACTGCTCCCTGGGCCACGGCCTGGAGCCAGGCGGGCTCCGTCAGACTGGTTGGGCCCTCCCCATGATGCGTGTCGGCATACCGCTTCAGGGCGGAACCGAAGCCCGCTTCCAGGATGCGGCTCTTGGCATAGGCCACAGCCTCCTGTTGCTTCCCAAGGGCTTCCTTCCGGCGCCAGGGCGCTTCCAGGAATGCCTGGGGCGGGATGAGAAAAACCTGGGCCAGCCCCGTCTCCGCAGGGAGCACAGAAAGACGGGGATGGGGTTGTCTCACGGGCAGCATCAACTCGCCCCGCACCACCTCCAGGCCCCGGAGGGCGTCCGTGGTGGTGCTCAGGTGACGGATCTGTTGGGCAGGCTGGGGTAGAGGAGCCGCTGCCAGCAGGCCTGGGAGGAGGAATGGGGCGATGTGATTGGGGTTCATGTCTGGATTATGACCCGGGCCTGGGGCAAAACGATACTACTCGGTGTGCCCACCTCGGGCCAGGGATGCCCAGACTCCCACAAGCGCGAAGAGGGCACCCACGACCATGGCTGTCTGGTAGCCGTGGGAGTAGGCTGCGGCTGCCTGGGGCGAGCTTCCCACCTTCAGAAGCTGGCGCCATCCGCCGTGTGCCAGGTGGCTGGAGGCGATGCTTCCCAGGATGGCGATGCTGAGGGCCTGACCCGTGACCCGCATGGTGGCCGTGAAGGCGCTGGCCAGTCCCATCTGGTTCTTGGGGACGCAGCCCAGGATGGCGCTGGTGTTGGGGGCGCTGAAGGAAGCCATGCCAACCCCGACTACAGCCAAGGCTGCCACCATCCCAGGCAGGCTGGCGGAATGCGCCGCCAGGGCCAGGGATACCATGCCGAGCGCCGTCAGGACCATGCCCAGGGTGGCCAGGATGCGGGAACCGATGCGGTCGCTCAGGCGTCCCGCAATCGGGCTCAGGATGGCCTGGACCACCGGCTGGCTCAGCATGATCAAACCCGTGCGCCGGGCCGAGAGGCCGTGGACCAGCTGAAGCTGGACCGCCGAGAGCATGGCCACGGCGAAGAGGGCCATGTAGTTGAGGAGGGCCGCCACATTGGCCGCGGCAAAGAGACGGTTCTTCCGGAGCAGGTTGAGGTCCAGCATGGGGGACTTGGCGTGGTGTTCTCGCAGGTAGAAGCCGATCCCGGACACCAGGGCCAGGGCTAGCAGGATCCACACGATGGGCCGGTGCCAGCCCCACTCCGGGGCGAAGGTGAAGGGCACCAGCAGGCAGATGAGCAGGGCTCCCAGCAGGGCCGCTCCCGGGAGGTCCATGCTGAAGTCATGGGTGCGGTTCCCCTCCTGGCGAGGCAGAAGGTGCCAGCCCCAGGCGAAAACCCCCAGGCCGATGGGGATATTGATGAGGAAGATCCAGGTCCATCCGAAGTTGTCCACCAGGAAGCCTCCCAGGGGCGGTCCCAGGCTCAGGCCCAGGTAGATGGCCATGATGTTGATGCCCACGGCCTTGCCCCGTTCCTGGGGTGGGAAGGCTGTGGCAATGATGGCGGCGGAGGTGGCGCTCAGGAGGGCCGCTCCCGCGCCCTGGACGAGGCGGCTCAGGATCAGGATGGTGCCGTCGGGGCTCAGGGCCGCCCCCAGGGAGCCCACAGTGAAGACAGCGACCCCTCCCAGGTAGTAGTGGACACGACCCCGCTCGTCAGCCAGGCGGCCCATGGGGATGAGCATCACTGCCATGGCCAGGAGGTAGGAAGCATGAATCCAGAGGGATGCGCCGAAGCTCATGCCCAAGGCGGGGACCATCTTGGGGATGGCTACTGAGACGATGGAAACATCCAGGGGGGCCATGAAGGCCCCGACACTGGTGAGGGCCAGAAGAGACCAGCGGATGGGGCTGACCTCGGGATCATGGGATGGCGCGAGTTCCGTGGCCATGGGCGCTCCAGGCATCCAGTATGCCTCAGGCCCTGGATGCCAGGACGTCTCCGATGACCCTTTCCAGGCTCTTGATGGAATAAGGTTTAGGCAGGAAGGCTGTGGGGGGGAGTCCCTGGGCATCCAGGAGGGACTCCTGCTCGCTGTAACCGCTGCACACGATGATCGGCAGTCCCGGGCGCAGATCCCTCAGTCGTCGGAAAGCCTCGCGCCCGTCCATGCGGGGCATGGTGAGGTCCAGTACCACCAGATCGATGTCCCGGCTCTGGAAGAACGCCAGGGCTTCCTCGCCATCCGATGCGAGGGTCACGTCCATGCTAAGGGCGCTGAGGACCATGCCCGCCGTCTCCCGGATCATGGGCTCATCATCCACCAGGAGCACCCGGGTTCCCTTGGCGACCGGGGAGGAGGCTCGGCTATCGGGAGCGGTGGCCTCCTCCGATTCGGTGGCGGCCGGGAAGAACAGGTCGAAACGGGAGCCCTTGCCTGGTTGGCTGTGGATCTGGATGCCAGCCTGATGGCCCCGCAGGATGCCCAGCATGGCGGAGAGCCCCAACCCGCGTCCCGTCATCTTTGTGCTGAAGAACGGATCGAAGATCCGGGCGACCACATCTGGACTCATCCCGCACCCGTTGTCCTCCACCACGAGGCGGACATAGGAGCCCTGGGGCAGGAATTTCCCGGGGTGGGCAGAGGGGACTTGGTTTTCGCTGAGCCGTTCTGAGCTGGAACGGATGGCGATGACGCCGGTCCCATCCCCGATGGCATCCGCTGCGTTGGTCACCAGGTTCATCACCACCTGTTGAAGCTGGGCGGCATCGGAGATCACCTGGGGAATGCCCGGGGGGAGGTCCAGGACAAGATCGATCTTCTTGGAGATGGAGACCTTGAGCAGTTCTGCCATCTCGTTGATGATCCGGTTCAGGTTGTTGGGCTTGACGATGAAACGCCCTTTGCCCGAATAGGCCAGCATCTGGCGTGTCAGATCGACGGCCTTGAGAATGGTCTTCTCGACGTTGGTCAGATAGTCGTGGGCCCGGTGCTGGTCATCAAGCTCGCTCTGGGCCAGATTGAGATTGCCGAGGATGGCTGTCAGAAGGTTGTTGAAGTCGTGGGCGATGCCCCCGGCTAGCACCCCCAGGCTCTCCAGTTTCTGGGTCTGGCGCAGAGCCTCCTCGGCCCTCTTGCTGGCGGTGACATCCTCGACGATGAAGATGGCGCCCTCCAGGGGCCGTTCTGGATCCAGGGCTTTGACCCGCAGGCGGGCCCAGAAGGAACTGCGGTCGAGGCGCATGAGTCTGCACTCGAGATCAGCCCACCCTCCTCCAGCCATGCCCTCCATGATCCTGGCCATCACCTCTTGGTCGGTCGTTTCATCTGTGTACGCGCGGGTTGGTGTCCCTTTGATCTGGGATGTCTCACCCCCCAGCATCTCGGCCAGTCTGGGATTGACCCACTCGTAGACCCGATTCCTCACCAGGGCGATGCCCACGGCGCTGTTCTCCAGGATGAGGGTCTGGAGACGGTTGATCTGTTTCAACTCTTCCTCGGCCGCCCTCCGTTCCGAAATGTCGCGGACGATGCTCTGCACCAGGGAGTGCCCCTGCATCTCCACCTGGCGGCTGCTCACCTCCACGGGGAAAACCCTGCCATCCCGGTGGCGGTGGATTGTCTCGAAGAAGTGGGCCCCGGCATCGTGGGCCGTCTTCCACTGCTCGGAGAAAGCCTGCATGCTCTCGGGGGCCCGGATATCCCGGATCGACAGGGCGAGCAGTTCCTCCCGGGTATACCCGTAGGCCGAGCAGGCCCGGTCGTTGGCATCCAGGATTCGCCCGTCCTCGTCCACCAGCAGGACGATGTCGTTGGCGAATCGGGATAGGTAGTCCAGGCGTTTCTCCAGAATCTGGTTTTCCAGGGCTTGGCGCTCCTGATGTTGGGTGTAGAGCTTGTGCTGGAGTCGCATCCAGAAGGTGATGAGGGCGGCCCCCGTGGCGACGAAGACGATCCCGAGCAGGACGACGTAACCCGCCAGACGCTGGGTGGCTTTGAATACAATCTCCGTGTCCTCGGTGGCCATGACCCCCCAGGGGAGTTGGCGGGACCAGGCCACCGTTCCCAGGTAATGGTCACCGCTGACAGGCTTGGGCTCTCCTCCGAGGCTCAGGTGGGAGAGGAGTTCCCGCTGGGCCTCACTTCGGAATGTCCGGAGGCGGGGGTTCAGGAAGCACGGGGTTCCCTGGCTGAATCCCACCAGGAGAATCTCGGCGGATATGGTTTCGCGCAGGGCTGATTCCAGGTCCGGGATCAGCTTCTGATCCGCATCCATGGCGAGGTGGATGCACCCGACCACCCTGGTCTCTTCGCGATGCATGACCGTCAGGGGGGTGAAGATATGCACCAGGGGAGGCCCCTGTGGACGGATCTCCGTCTCAACCCTCGTTTTCCCGTCATCCATGGACTTCCCGGCCGCTTCGAGGAAATGGGGTGCCTCGTTCGGGGTTCCGGCCTGGAGCCTCGGTGCCCCCTTCCGGTCCCTCATGATGACGAAGCGATGCTGGCCAGTCACCAGAAGATCCCTCATGCGTTTCTGGAGGCGGTCCCGGGTTTCGTCCTGGGGGTGACCCGCCTCCATCCAGGCATGGGCGGTGCGGGCCAGGATCGACTTGGTGGCGGCGTACTCCGTCTGGTGGATGCCGGTTTCCACCCAGGTATCCAGTTGCTGGGCCTTGAACTGGGCGATGGTGGACAGCTTGGCCTGCTCTTCCCGCTTGAATGCGCGCTTCTGGTGGCCCACCACCAAGCTTCCGACCGCGATGATGACTGCCGTGAGGATGCCGAAGGCCAGGAAGGGCCAGGCCATTCTCGGTGCCGGGGCCTCAAGGTCCCTTTGGGGGGTGGGGGCGGCGGATTCCTCTACCTGCTTTGAGATGGCCTGCTGAATGAGGCCGTAGAGCATCAGGGCCGTGATGGCCACGAAGGCCAGTCCCTTGTAAGTGGCGAACTGGGTCAGGAGGCGGGGATCCGCCACCAGGAGGCCCAGGAGGTGATCCGAGGCAAAGATCCACACTCCGGCGACGATCGCGTAGATGATCGCGATCCGCAGGGCAGAGATGACGCTGCGCTGGTTGGACTTGCGTCGGGGGGCTTTCATGGACTCCTTTGAGGTGGTTCAGGGGCGGCTGATCTCAATGCGCATCGACGGAAGCAGGGCCTCCCATGAACCTGGGGATCAGCCCTTCCTGGCCGCGAAATCCTCCATGAAGGCCACCAGGGTCTCCACGTTCTCAACGCTCACGGCGTTGTAGGTGCTGACGCGGATACCGCCGATATCGCGGTAGCCCTTGAGACCCACCATGCCGTTGGTCTTGGCTTCCTTCACGAAGAGGTCCGTCAGCTCTTCCGTGGGCAGGAAGAAGTCCACGTTCATGAGGGAGCGGTCGGCGGTTTCGGTGACGAAGGGGCGGTAGAAGCCCGGGTGGCGATCGATGCAGCCATAGAGGAGCTCGCCCTTCCTGCGGTTCTGCTCCTCCATGACCTTCAGGCCGCCGATGGCCTTGTTGTGGGCCAGGACATTGCGCAGAAGGTAGATGCCGAAGGTGGGGGGGGTGTTGTAGAGGCTGTTCTTCTCTGCATGGACGCGGAAGCGCAGGTAGGTCGGCAGGTTCTGGTCCTCGCACATGTCCAGGAAGTCGTCCCGCATGATGAGGAGGGTCACGCCGGAGGGGCCGAGGTTCTTCTGGGCGCCGCCGTAGATGAGGCCGAAGGGGCTGACGTCGAAGGGGCGCCACATGATGTCCGAGGACATGTCGCAGATGTAGGGGATGCCGCCGGTATCGGGCCATTCCTTGAACTGGGTGCCCTCCACCGTGTTGTTGGAGGTGAAGTGGACGAAGGCGCTGTCCTTCTGGAAGCTCAGCTCGCTGGCCTTGGGGAGGCGTGAATAGTGGAGATCCTTGGTGGAGCCCGCGACCTTGACCCGGTCCCCGGCGATGAGTCGGGCGTCCTGGTAGGCCTTCTCGGACCAGTTGCCGGTGAGGATGTAGTCGGCCTTGCGCCCGCCCTGGAGCAGGTTGAGGGGGATCATGCCGAAGGTCAGGTGGGCGCCGCCCTGAAGGAGCATCACCTTGAAGTTCTTGGGGAGGTCCAGCAACTCCCGCACCAGGGAGAGGGCCTCCTCGTGGACCGCGTCGTATTCCTTGGAGCGGTGGCTGATCTCCATGACGGACATCCCGGTGCCCGCAAAGTCCAGCAGCTCCGCCTGGGCCCGTTCCAGGGCCGGCAAGGGCAGCCCGGCGGGGCCCGCGTAGAAGTTGATGGCACGCTTGGTCATGGATTCTCCTCAGACATACCGTTTCTCTGGGGATGAAACCAGAGCAGAGGAACATGATAGCTTTTCCGGACCTCCAATCGCCCGGGGAAGCTGCTGGCCAACCCTGCCAGACTATTCCCATGACTGAACAGCGCCTCTATCTCCTTGATACCTTCGCATTCATCTTCCGTTCCTATTTCGCCAACCCACGCCTGAAGAACGGTGCGGCCTACACCTTCACCCGCATCGCCCTCCAGCTCCTGGAGAAGCACCAGCCCACCCATATCGCGGCGGTTTTCGATACGCCCGCACCCACCTTCCGCCATGAGATCTACCCCGATTACAAGGCCAACCGCCCGGACATGCCGGAGGACCTGAGGCCCCAGATCCCTCTGATTCGCGAGCTGATCCAGGCCCTGAACATCCCCATCGTGGAGCTGCCGGGTTTCGAAGCCGACGATGTGATGGGCACCCTGGCGGCCCAGAGCGCTGCGGCGGGCCTCCCGGCGGTCATCGTGAGCCCGGACAAGGATCTGCTGCAGATGGTGGACGATGCCGCCGGGATCACGGTGCTCAACACCAAGGACGGCGAGATATGGCACGACCGGGCGGGTGTCCGGGAGCGCATGGGGGTCTGGCCCGAGCAGGTGGTGGACTTCCTGACGATCCTGGGGGATGCCTCGGATAACGTGAAGGGCGTGCCGGGCATCGGCGAGAAGGGGGCTGCCCAGCTCCTGGAGAAGTACGGCAGCCTGGAGGCCATCCTCGCCGCCAAGGCCGAGCTCAAACCCAAGCAGCGGGAGGGGCTCGAAGCTGCGGCCCCCTGGCTGGACCTGACCCGGCGTCTGGTGACGGTGGTGAGGGACCTGGAGCTGCCGGTCACCCCCGAGGGGCTGCGCTATCCCGGTCTGGACGACGCCAAGGCCCGGGAGCACTTCAAGACCCTGGGCTTCCAGAGCCTGGTGAAGGAGTTCACCCCGGCCCAGACCCAGGCCGAGAAGGCCGCCCGCACCTATCGTCACGCCGCAACCCTGAAGGATCTGGAAGCCGCTGTGGCCGCCTGCCGCGCAGCGGGCCGCTTCGGCCTGGATACCGAGACCACCAGCCTGGACCCCACCCGGGGCCACATCGTGGGCCTGAGCCTGGCCTGGACGCCCAACGAAGGGCTCTACGTGCCCCTGGCCCACCTCAAGCCCAGCGAGAGTGATGTCGAGGGCGCCCTGCCGGGGCTTCTCGAAGGGTCAGGCCTGCCGGAGAGCCTGCTGGATCTGAAGGGCGATCCCGAGGCCTTTTTCAGGGAGCTTTCGCCCTACCTGGATGAACGCAACCTCCCCTTCAAGGAGCTGCGCCGCATCCTGGGCCCCCTCCTGGAGGACCGTTCGGTGGCCAAGTGTGGCCAGAACCTGAAATACGACCTCCAGGTGCTACAGCGCCACGGCCTGCCTGTGCAGGGGGTGGCGGACGACAGCATGGTGCGGAGCTTCCTCCTGGACAGCACCCAGCGCCACAACCTGGACGACATGAGCGCCCGGATCCTGGACCTGCGTCCCATCCCCTTCGAATCCGTGGTGGGGAAGGGGAAGGCCCAGAAGCGCTTCGATGAGGCGGATTTCGATACCGCCGTGCAGTACGCCGCCGAGGACGCCGATCTGGCCCTTCAGTTGTGCGATCGCCTGAAAGAGCAGATGACGGACGAGCGCCTGCTGCGGCTCTATCAGGAGGTCGATCTGCCCCTGGTGGAGGTCCTGGCGGATCTGGAACTCAGGGGCATCCGGGTGGATCCGAAGGTCCTCGAAGGGCTGGCCCAGGAGATGCGGGCCGCCCGTTCCGAGGCGGAAAAGCGGGTCCTGGAGCTGGCGGGGGAGCCCTTCAACCTCAACAGCCCCGCCCAGCTGGGGCGGATCCTCTACGAGAAGCTTGGATTGCCCGTGCTCCAGCGCACCGCCAAGACCAAGGCCCCCAGCACCGATGAGGATGTGCTGGTGGAACTCGCCAAGCGGGAAGACGGCGAGATCGCCCAGGTCCTCCTGAAGCACCGCCAGATGCAGAAGCTCCTGGGGACCTACGTCGAGGCCCTCCCTCAGCTGGTGAATCCTCTGACGGGGCGGGTCCACACCCGCCTCCACCAGGCGGCGGTGGCCACGGGGCGTTTGGCCTCCAGCGAACCCAACCTCCAGAACATCCCGGTGCGCACCCCCGAGGGGCGGGCCATCCGGGGGGCCTTCGTGCCGGAGCCAGGATGGGTGCTGCTGGACGCCGACTACGGCCAGATCGAACTGCGGGTGGTGGCGGCCCTGGCCCAGGACCCCATCCTCCTGGGGGCCTTCGCCAGCGGCGAGGACATCCATCGCCGCACGGCCTCCGAGGTCATGGGCATCCCCATGGTGGAGATTACGGCGGAGCAGCGCAGCGCCGCCAAGGCCGTGAACTTCGGCCTCCTCTACGGGCAGGGGGCCTTCGCCCTGTCCGCCAGTCTGGGCATCTCCATGAAGGAGGCCAAGGCCTTCATCGACCGCTACTTCGAGCGCATGCCTCGGGTCGCCCAGTGGATCGAGGGCACCAAGGAGGAGGCCCTGAAGGAGGGGCTGGTGCGCACCC
Organism: Holophaga foetida DSM 6591; assembly: GCF_000242615.2. GTDB lineage: Bacteria > Acidobacteriota > Holophagae > Holophagales > Holophagaceae > Holophaga > Holophaga foetida. The sequence continues at coordinate 1,595,829 of NZ_KI912268.1, read as the reverse complement.
ACTGGGGCCGCATCCGGCGCATTCCCGAACTGGAGGCCGCCAGCCAGAACCTCAAGGCTGCCGGGCTCCGGGAGGCCGTGAATACCGTGGTCCAGGGCACTGCCGCCGATATCATGCGCCGCGCCATGGTGCGCCTCCACCGTGCCCTCCAGGCAGAGGGCCTGAAGGCCCGCCTCCTGCTCCAGGTCCACGATGAACTCCTGGTGGAGTGCCCGACCGAGGAGGTGGAGACCGCTTCCCGCCTCCTTCAGGAGGCCATGGAGGGCGCCGACGACCTGGGGCCCCTGGGGGTCAAGCTGGCCGCCGAAGTGCGAAGCGGGGTGAGCTGGCTGGAGTGCAAGTGATGCGTCGGACTGGGGCATTCCAACTGCTGGAACGCAGAGGGCGCAGAGGATGAAAAGAGAGGGCGCAGAGGAAACACAGGCTTGTCCGCGGGTGCATCGGATGGACAGGTCCCCCATGCTACTGGGCGCTCGCGCCACGCACACTGAGTCCAGGCCCGGCGGGCTTTTCTTTCTTCCTCTGCGCCCTCTCTTTTTGCCTTTCTCTGCGCCCTCTGCGTTGACTCCGTTCTCTTTCCTGTGGACGGCGCATACATGATCCGCACCCTCACGGCCATCGTCCTGCGCCCGACGCCCTTCCAGGAGGGGGGGCTGGTGGTGTCCTTTCTGACGGAGGAAGGGGAGCGGGTGGTGGGGCTGGCGAAGGGGGCCAAGAAGCCCTCGGCCAAGTGGGTCAGCGCCTTCGAGCCCCTGGGGCTGGTGAAGGTGGGGTTCTGGGGAAAGGAGCATGTGGAGCTGCGGCGCATCACCCGCTGTGAGCTGATGCATTCCCCCCTCACCCTCGGGCACCTGGAGTCCAATCTGGTGGTGGCCTGCCTGGCGGACCTCTTCGACCGCGTGGCCAGGGAGGGGGTGGAGGATGTCCGCCTCTTCCGCCTGCTCAGTGCTTGTGGCCGTGTCCTGAAGGCCCAGCCGGAGCGGGCCATGGCGGTGCTGGCCTATGCGGAGCACTGGCTCCTCCACTGCCTCGGCCTGCTGCCCCATCCCCGCCTCTGCGGTCACTGCGGCCGTGGCGATGCGCCCCTGGTGCTCCTTACCGAAGAGCATGGCTGGCGATGCGCTGCCTGCACCCCGGTGGACCCCATGGAAGCCCTGCCTCCGGGCACCCGGGAATACCTGCGGGAGCTGCGGACCCGGCCCGCCGAGGAATGTCCGGACCCCGAAGGCGACGAGGCCGCCCGGGTCATCACCCGTCTCCTGCGGGACCGCCTCCACCGGGAGCTGGGAGGGCGCCTGAAGAGCTACGATGTGCTGGAGCGGCTTATCTGACCTGATCCAAAACCGCCATCCGACGTAGCGTATCTGGTGGTCGTTCAGGGCAATTTATCTTCTGCCATGAAAGGGGGGACCGCCTGCTCGCTGCGCTCGCGATGTCCCCCCTTTGACCCCCACGTGGTGGCCGGGCAAAGCCCGACCATCACGTCTGCGTCCTGGGTGTCCCGGCTCATGCCTTCTTAGGTTGAGCGTATGCATTAACTGGGAACCGAAATGACCCATGAACGGTTACGATGTCAGATTCCCTGGAGTCTCCATGCCTTCCGTGAGCCGATCCGTCAGTGCCGCCTACGATCACATGGCTCGGATCCTCTTCACCCCTTTTGATATGGGGAAGTGGTTCATCCTGGGCTTCTGCGCATTCCTGTCCCAGCTGGGGGGCGGTTTCGGGGGGCTGACCAACATCCCGACCAATCTGGGATCGCCCTCTTCTTCCGGTAACGCGCCCTTTTCCGAGGCCCTTCCCTGGATTCAGGAGCACTTGATCCTGGTGATCGTCCTCGCCGTTCTGATCGTGCTGGTCATCTCGGCCATCGGGCTGCTTCTGGCGTGGATCGCCGTCCGGGGCGAGTTCATGTTCCTGGACGGCATCGTGCAGAACCGGGGGGAGATCGCGGAGCCCTGGACGCGTTTCCGGAAGCCCGCCAACCGCCTCCTGCTGTACCGCATCAACGTGGCGGTGGCCGGGATGGTCTTCCTGATGGTCATGGTGGGGATCGGAACCCTGCTGGTGCTGCCCATGATCCGCCAGGGGGCCTCCGATGAGATCTGGAAGCCCCTTCTCCTGCTGGCCCTGCCCACGGGGTTGGGGCTCTTCGCATTTGGCGTGTATCTCATGGTCCTCCGCGACTTTGGGGTTCCCATCATGTTCCGGGCCGAGGTGGGGCCCCGGGAGGCCATGGGCCTCTTCCGGACAGAGCTCCTGCCAGGCAATGGGGGGGCTTTCGTCCTCTTCTACCTGATGAAGCTGCTGCTCGGCATCGCGGCTGGTGTCCTCATCGTCATGGCAGGATGTCTCACCTGCTGCATCGGCTTCCTGCCCTACCTGAGTTCGGTCCTGACCCTGCCGGTGACCGTCTTCTTCCGCTGCTATGCCCTGGATCTGATGGCTCAGGTCGATCCGAAGTGGGATCTCTTTTCCGGACAAAACGGGGCGGAGCCCGGAGACACCGCCCCGGTCAGCTAGAGCCACCCCATCCTGATGCAGCCCAGGCTGGCGGAAGCGACCAGGATCCAGAGCGCCAGTCCAAGCACCAGGGGGCGAGGCCCCACACGTCGCAGGCCCGGGAGGTTGATGCCGATTCCGATGCCGAAGAGGGAGAGGGACATTCCCTTGTGGGCGACCGCCGTCACTATGTGCCCGAGGGGAGCAAGGTTCGGGATCCAGGTGAAGAAGGCGGCCATCAGGATGAACCCGAGGATGAACCAGGGGTGGCGGCGGGGAGCCCCGTTCCGGCCGACGAGGGCCGAGGCGCAGAGGGTGAGGGGGACGATCCAGAGGGCTCGGGCCAGCTTGACTGTGGTCCCCACCGCCAGGGCCTGGGGCCCGTAAGCCAGCCCAACCCCCACCACGGAGCTGGTGTCGTGGATGGCGAGGGCGCTCCACAGCCCGAAGTGGTACTGATCCAGGCCCAGAGCGCGCCCCACGGGGGGAAAGAGGGCGAGGGCCACGGCATTGAGAACGAAGATGGTGACCAGGGCGATGCCGGTATCCTCCTCCTGGGCATCAATGGCAGGGGCGAGGGCTGCGATGGCGCTCCCACCGCAAATGGCGGTGCCCGCCGCCACCAGGAATCCCATCTTTCCCCGGACCTTCAGGAGCCTTGAGCAGGCCATGCCGATGCCCAGGGTGCAGAGGATGGTGCAGAAGGTGAGGAGCAGTCCCCGGCTCCCGGCCCGCAGGACGGCACCCAGGTTCATGCCGGCGCCGAGTCCTGCCACGCTCCAGGCCAGGCTGCGTCGAGTCCAGGAGGCCGCTTGGCGGGGCCAGGGGTTTCCCACGGACAGGCTCAGGGCGATGCCCAGGAGGAGGGCCCCCACCGGAGAGACCCAAGGGCTCAGGGTCGCGAGGGCACCCAGTGGGAAGATGAGGGTCGGAAGGGGTGGGCGGGGTAGCGTATCCATGCCCCGAGTCTCCCGAGACTGGATCAGAAAATATAATCGTTGTTTTCAATGGATCATCATAAAATTGGATACATGATCGGCCTACTCGACCCCCGGCGCCTCGCCACCTTCCGGATGGTGGCCATTCATGGCCGCCTTTCCGAGGCCGCCAGGCGTCTCAACCTCTCCCAACCTGCGGTGACGGCCCAGATTCAGCAATTGGAGGCCGGGCTGGGCTGCCGCCTGTTTCTCCGCTCCCGGAGCGGCATGCAGCTCACGAAGGAGGGGCAGAGGTTGATGGAGACGGCGGAGGCGATCCACCGCCTCCTGGGGGAGGCAGAGCAGGCCCTGGCCGAGCCCGGCTCGGATCTCGGCCCGCTTCGTCTCGGGGCCAGCATGACGACGGCGGCCTACGTGATGCCCAGGGCGCTGGCGCTCTTCCAGCGGTGCCACCCCGGTGCCACCCTGCTCATGGAGGTGGGCAACACCGGGCAGATCCAGGCCTGGCTCCAGGAAGGGCGGATCGACCTGGGGGCGGTGGAGGGGCTCGAGAGGGCACCGAACCTGAGGCTGGAGCCCTTCCTGGATGACGAGCTGGTATGTGTCGGCCCCGGCAGGCTCCCGCTGGGATTCGTCATGCCCTCCACCTTGGCGGAGTTTGGCCGGGCCAGGATCCTCTGGCGCGAACCTGGTTCCGGAACCCGGGCCGTGGTGCTCCGGGCACTGAGTCGCCTCTCTCCTCCCCGTGTCCCCCGGGCCGACGATCCGGTCCTGGGGCAGACCGAGGCCATCAAGGCCGCCGTCCAGGCAGGGATGGGGCTGGCTTTCCTTCCGCTGTGTGCCATCCAGGGGGAGCTGGCTCGCCGGGAACTGCGGATCCTGGCGCTTCCGGGGCTTCGGATCCGGCGAACCTTCTCGTGGGTTGTGCCCCATGCGGGGCTGGTGGGGTCCGCAGGCCAGTTCCAGCGCCTGGTCCAGGACATGCTGGCACAGGACGGCTAAAGATAGCTCCGTGCCCCCAGGAACTGCTTCGATAGCACCGGATTCTCCAGGCTGTCTCGCCGGATGTTCTGGCCGGACCTGGGGGCATGGATGAACTTGCCGTCACCGATGTAGAGGCCTACGTGGTTCACCCTTCCAGAACCCCCTGTGGCGAAGAAGAGGAGGTCGCCCTTCTGGAGTTCTTCACGGCCCACGGCGCTGCCCCCCTGGAACTGGTCCCGGGAGCTGCGGGGCAGGCTCAGGCCGTTCAGCCGGTAGACCGACATCGTGAGCCCGCTGCAGTCGAAACCTGTCTCGGCGGAACTGCCACCCCAGAGGTAGGGCAGGCCCAGGTAGTTCTCCGCCGTGCGCACCAGTTCCTCCCGCAGGGCGCCGTCCCCCGTCACCGAGCGCCGGGCTGCGGCCTGGGTTTCCGGGGCCACCAGGTAGTAGGTCTCGATGACGCCTTTGGCTAGGAGGGTGTCAGCCCGTCTGCGCGCCGTCTCTCGGCTGGGGAAGTCGCCGAAGCGCACCTTGAAGAGTCCGTCCTTCGCCGCGAAATAGGTGGCTTCCAGGCCCTCTCCTTTCAGGCGTTCGGAGAGGCGGGCGGCATTCTCAACCTTGGCGAAGGCGCCCGCCTGAATGGTGTAGCCCAGCAATCGGGAAGCGGTTCTGCTGGAACGGGGGATCGGGGCGGGACGGCGACAGGCGCACAGGGGGGCCAGCATGAGAAGAATCGCGGCGGCCCAGCCCCTGAGACTCATCCCAGGACGCCTCTTTCCCGCAGCTGTCCGATGAGATGGCGGCTAACCTCCACGTGATGGCTGCTCCATTCCTCATGGGCATCCGGGCCCACTCGGTTGGCCACTCCCAGCACGGCACCCACCGGGATTCCGGCGGCACGGGCGGCTTCAAAGACACCGGAGAGCTCGAGGTGCTCGACCTCGGCCATGGTGGCAAGGGCCTGGGCGCCTTCCGGAGAGCGGGTGATCGCGGGGGGAGTGGCCACGACATGGGGGGGGAAGGGAAGGGGCAGATCCCCTTTCCAGAGGGTTCGCTCGATGGCAGGGCGGTAGGCGACTTCCCTGATTTCCTCCAGGGATGTCGCCAGGACCTCCGTGACTGAGATGCAGTCGCCGATCTTCAGGCAGGGGTCGTAGGCCCCACAGGTGCCGATGAAGAGCACTCTCGATGGCGCATGGGCCGCGATGAGGCGGGCGGTGCCCACTGCGGCGCATGCCACGCCGATGCCCACGCAGCCCGTGATCCAGCCTTCGGGAGGATGCTCGGCCAGATCCCCCAGCTCCGGGGGGAAGGCGGCCAGGAGGAGGCCGGGACGTGAGGTCTCTGGATGCGACATGACAAAATCCTACGCCTGATGCGAGCTCAAACGTTTTGGAAAACTTGGGACTCGCTGGAATTTCCACATGGGGTTTGCGATAGACTGGGCCTACGCCACCGCAATCACAGGGAGATGTCGATGTTCGGCCTGTTATTCAATCTCAGGATTCGATCCAAGTTCTTGGTTTTGTTCGGAATCCAGGCTCTTGCACTTCTCGTTGTTCTCGTCGTGGCCCTGGTGGGTCTTGGCGGCGCCAAGGAAGGACAGGCGGATGCCGTGGTGTCCTCGTTGCGCAACAGCCAGATCCTGCTAGTGATCGTTTTCGTCGTCCTGGGTGGCCTGGCCTACTGGCTGACAGACATGGTGGCCAGGCGCATGGAGGGCACCACCCAGGCCCTTGCGCGAACCGCAGACGCCCTCTCCCAGGGTGACCTCACGGTCTCGATTTCGGCCGATTCCCAGGATGAATTGGGGACCATCGCCAATCACATGAATCAGGCCGTGGCCAGGCTCCGGACGGATGTGGAGGCCATCGCCCTGATCGGCGAGCGCACCGCTTCGGGGACGACCCAGCTCTCCGCCACCGCCACCGAGGTGGACTCCGCCACCCATGAGATCAGCGTTGGGGCCGACGAGCAGCGGGCCGAGGTCGAGAAGGCCACCCATTCCATCAATCAGATCGCCACGACCATGCAGAAGATCCGGGAGGGCATCAACGCCGATGTCCGGCAGGTCAGCGGCATGCTCACCGTGAGCCAGCTCAGCTGCCGTAACGTGGAAGACACGACCCGGGCCATGGAGGCCATCCGGGAGAGTTCCTCCAAGGTGTCGGCCATCACCACGGTCATTGCCGAGATCGCCAACCAGACCAACCTGCTGAGCCTCAACGCCGCCATCGAGGCCGCGAAGGCCCGGGAATACGGCAAGGGCTTCGCGGTGGTGGCCGACGAGGTTCGCAAGCTGGCCGAGCGCTCCGCCAGCGCCGCCAGCGAGATCGCCCAGCTGATCCAGGAAAGCTTCTCCCGGGTCGAGGCCGGTGCCCGTTCCGTTGATACCGTCCATGAGGCTCTTGAGAACCTGATGCGCAGCATCCAGAAGCAGGCGGATGGAGCCAAGGGCGCCCTGCAGGCGGTTCAGCATCAGGTGGACGAAAGCGCCGTGGTCAGGGACCGCATGGCCACGACGCTCCAGATCACGGAATCCAGCGCCTCCGCCACCCACGAGCTGAGCGCCGCCATGTCGGAGACCGCGCGCACCATCGACGACCTGGCCACCACCGCCGGAGAGCTGCGGGCACTGACCCAGCGCTTCAAGCTCAGCTAGCTGAGTTCAGACGGACTGTCTTCCTGGGGTTGAGCATCGGGAGATTCCTGCTGCTGCCGCTTGCGGCGCTGGGACCAGAGAGACAGCAGGTGGAAGACGGACATGGCCTACTCCAGGATGGCGCCCCTGAGCTCTTCCAGCCAGGTTCTCCAGGCCTCCTGGCTGAAGGAGGTGGCCTGGGGGATGGGGAGGTGGGAACGGAACTGACGGAAACGGTCCAAGGCAGGACTCCACAGGGCTTCAGGCATTCCGGCGGCCGCCTTGGCACAGGCGTTGACCCCCTGGGGGGTCTGGCACACGAGGAGGCTCTCCTGGCCAGCCTCCAGGCAGAGGCGGACCCGATCCTCCCAGCTCCACTGAGCGCATCCGCCCATCTCCAGATCGTCCGGCAGCCAAAGGCCCCGGATGCCCCAGGGGTTGCCGGCCACGGAGCCGTGGTGAAGACTTGCGGGTAGGCCCTCGGTGTGGGGAGTCTTCAGGTGGGCCACCATGATGAGGCGATCCGGGCGGGCCAGCGGCAGGAAAGGCTCCAGGTTCCGGGCCACCTGGGCCGGATCGTCCAGTTCGGGCAGTGCCCTGTGGCTGTCGACCCGGGTACCCCCCAGTCCAGGGAAGTGCTTGAGGCAGCCCCGGACCCCCTGGGATTCCAGGCCGTTCAGGAAGGCCCCCACCGCCCGGGCCACCCTGCCTGGCTCTGTGCTGGCACAGCGGTCGCCCATGCCCGTGCCGATATGGCCATCCCAGAGGTCCGCCACCGGGGCGAAGTCCACATTGAAACCCAGGAGGCGGCAGCCTCGCCCCCAAAGGACGCCCCAATGGCGACAGGCCTCCGCACCTCCTTTTTCCCAGATGGAACGGAAACTGGGGGTCTCGCCCACCCAGGGGCGTAGGCGGGAAACAGCTCCCCCCTCCTGGTCGATGGCTACGGCCAGGGGGATCTCGCGGCCCCAGCGGGCCTGGAGGCCCTGGATGAGGGCATGGCAGCGCTCTGGCCCGCAAAGCGGGTCCGGGTCAAGGTTTCGGGCGAAGAGGATGATGCCGCCAGGGCGGAAGCCCAGCTCGACGTGTTCAGGGTCGAGGCCCTGGAAACCGGTCCAAAGGAGTTCGTGGGCAGCGTGAGTCATACCTTAAAGCTACCTGAAAAGAGGGGCTCACGCGGAGGTGCGGAGAGCGCGGAGAAAATCGAATCGGGAACGATTGTCGGCTTGCTTCGGCCAAACCCGCAGGCTTGGAAGGACTTTCGGCTGCTCCCGGCGAAGCCGCACGCGTTCCGGGAGGGACAGGTGGCTATGGCACGCTCGCGTGCCTCCGCCGCCTGCCCCGCCCGGAACCAGGCCTGAGTGTCCTGGTGGACCGCTGCATCTTTCTTATCCGCGTGTATCTAATCCATCCGCGGCCAAAATGCTCCGCGTGAAATTCAGCCGATCGTCTGTGCCCGGACGCGGTGCAGGGCGAAGAGGGCGGCTTCCAGATGTTTGCGCCAGAGTTCGAAGGACGGCTGCTCGGGGTGGAAGCTGGAGCGCTTCTCAAACCCCAGGGAAAGGGCTGCCATCAGGCAGTCGCCTCTGCGAAGGGGGATCAGATAGCTCTCAGGATCGTCCCACTCCCGGATCTTGATCAAGTCGCCAGGGGCGGGGAGCCTGATCCATTCACGCTCTGGGAACGGCCCCTCCAGGGTGGTCCAGGAGCGGTCTCCCTCGGGACGGAGTACCGCAAGGGTGTCGGGTCTGAAATGGGTTTTCAGGAACCGAAGGAACGGGGCCAGGATCGCTCTTTCGTCCGAGCAATCCAGGGTCTCCAGGAGGATGGCATTGAGTTCCAGAACCTCCTGGTGGAATGCCTGCTGCTCCTGCCATCGAGTCAGGACGCGGGCTTCCAGATCCTTCTGGTAGCCCTCCAGCTGGCGGAGCAGCATGGCGTGATCCAGAGCCCGGTCCAGCACCGCCTCCAATTCCGCCACCTTGAAGGGCTTGCGGATGAAGTCATAGGCACCCCGTTTCACGGCCTGGATGGCGGTATCCAGGGAGGCGTAGCCCGTGAAGAGGATGCAGAGCACTTTGGGATCCCTGGCCTTCACTGCCGAGATCAGTTCCAGGCCATCGGGGCCGCCGGGCATGTTCAGATCCGTCAGGACCACGGGATAGTGGCGCTGCTTCACCGCCTCCAGGGCGGCATCAGCGCTGCCCACCGCATCCACCTGGTAACCGTCCATCGAAAGGGTCTGGTGCAGGGTGGACAGGAGTTCGGCGTCATCGTCCACCAGGAGAATCGGGTCCTGGAGCATGCTATTGGGCCCTGGGGATGGTGAGCGTGTAGATCTGCCCTTCGATGAAGATCTTCAGGGCTTCGGCGTCCAGCAACCCTGCCTTGGCTTCGTCCTCCAGGATCTCCAGGCTTCGGGGTACCGTCACGGCCACCTTGTAGGGGCGATCAGCTGCCACCAGGGCGTCATAGACATCGGCGATGGCCATGAGCTTGCTCTGGGGTGGGATCTCCTCGGCCAGCAGGCGCCGGGGGTAGCCCCGGCCGTTCAGGCGCTCGTGGTGGGCGTAGGCGATGTCCGGAACCTGGGAGAGGCCGCCGGTCCAGGGGATCTGGCTCAGGAATCGCCAAGTGTGGGTCACATGGCTGTTGATCTCATCCCGTTCCTCATCGGACAGGCTCCCCTTGGCAATTCGGAGCGCCGCGATGTCCTCTCCTTCGAGGATCCGGGAGGCCTGGCCTTCCCAGTGTTCGAATTGGAGCTCATCCAGCTCCTCCAGGGCCTCCCGGATCTCCTGGGGCAGGATCCGGGGTTCGTTGCAGCGCTGGATCAGATCCACCAGGCGCTGGGTATCGCCCCGCCGCTCCTGGAGAAGGTGCTGGAACTTGCCGCTTTCGTAAGGGTGTCCCTCCTTCCAGGCCCCTTCCATCAGGCTGACGGCGATCTCCATGTCCCGCTGGTAGAGGCGCTGCATGATGCGCTCCAGGCGCTCGGGGGCCAGCTTCTTGGCCTTCACCAGCACCTGTTCCCGGACGCCGACCTTGCCGAAGTCGTGGAGGAGCCCGGCATAGCGGATCTCCTTGATCTGCTGGTCGCTGAATCGGATGGTTCCGTAGCTGCCTGTTGTGGTCCGGTTCACGGCGTCCGCCAAGCCCACGGTGAGTTCCGCCACGCGGGATGAATGGCCGGAGGTCGAGGGGTCCCGGGCTTCAATGGCGAGCACGGAGGCCTTCACGAAGCCGTCAAAGAGCTTCTCGATATCGTCCTTGAGCTTGAGAATCTCCTGGGTGCGCTCCAGCACCATCTCCTCCAGGCGGCTTTGGTAGGCTTCGTTCTCCCGGAGGCTCTTGTAGTGGTTGAGGGCTCGGTTGAGACTGGCTTCCATTTCCGCCAGTTGAACGAAGCCGCTCCGCGGCGGGGGTGGCGCCGTGTGGCGGGCCCGCGCAGTAAGAAAGCTAGCAATTCCATGTAAATGAAGGCTCCTTGGTCATCGCGATGTTGACGCATCGCCAGACGACTGTCAAGCGACATGAAAATTAACCCACCCGGCGACACGAATATTGACCCCCTTGTTGTATGAGCCCGTGGGGTGTCTGGAGCGTAGGCCGTAGGCCGAAGCGGAGGACACCCCACTGGGTGCGGCTCAGGTGGTGGCCGCTGGCACCGGGGCCGGGACGATCCCGGCTCGGCGCTTCTCCCGCAGGCGGTAACTCTCGCCTTTGATGGTGATGATGTGGCTGTGGTGCAGCAGTCGGTCCAGGATGGCGGTTGCCAGGATGGTATCCCCGAACACCTCGCCCCACGCACCCACTGGCTGGTTGCTGGTGATCACGAGGCTGCCCCGCTCATATCTCCGGTTCACGAGCTGGAACATGAGGTGGGCCGCCCGCCGCTCGAAGGGTAGATATCCTAGCTCATCCACAATCAGTAGTTTGGGCTTCGAGAAATGCAGGAGACGCTCCTCCAGGCGACCCTCTGCCTCGGCCCGCATCAGTCGACCCACCAGGGCCGTGGCGCTCACGAACAGGCAGCTCGCGCCCCGTTCGATGGACTTCCGCCCCAACCCGATGGCCAAGTGGGTCTTACCCACCCCTGGTGGCCCAAGGAGCAGGATGTTCTCCGCATGAGCGATGAAGGTCCCCGTCTCCAGCTCCCGGATCAGGCGGCGATCCAGGCTCGGCCGAAGGTCGAAGTCGTAGTCATCCAGGCT
>NZ_KI912268.1:1542099-1584450 GCF_000242615.2 Holophaga foetida DSM 6591 | reverse complement strand
GGCACTTTGGCCTCTACGCCTCGGCCCAGGGTGGAGGTCTGCTGGAACAGGCCAGGGCCCTGCTGCCTGCTCCGAAACCCAGAGCCGAGGCGTGTCCAGCCGAAGGCACGGGGCAACGCTGCCCTCATTGTGGTGGTCTGATCCTCTGGCGACCGCTGATGAGTGAAGCCTCCAGGGCACCCCCGGCGGTGATGCCATGACTGTCAGCCTCTCAGCTATCCATCACCTGCACCACGACCTCCACCACGGCGGGACGGCGAAGCCCTGCTATGACGCCAACTCGGTCCAAGCCCCTGCCGGGACTGTCGGGCTCAGCAGTCAGCAATCCCTGGGCGACAGGGGACCTGGCGTCCCCAAAAGTGGATCAGCAGGCGCGATTTCCCCATAGCCCTCGCCCAACTCCCCCGCCGCTCCGGGCTTGTTCAACACCGCATTTCATCGGTGGGGGCTCCGTCTACCTGAGGCAGCCTCGCCCACGCCCCACCGACGAAATGCTCACTGCTTGAAGGGCTTGGTGATGAAGTCATAGGCCCCCCGCTTGAGGGCTTGGATGGCGGCCTCGGTGGTGGCGAAGCCGGTCATGAGGATACAGAAGGTTCGCGGGTCCAGGGTCTGGACAGCGTGCATCAGATCCAGACCGGACTGGCCGCCGGGCATGTTCAAGTCCGTGAAGATGATCGCGAAGTGCTCTTCCTTCACCTTCTCGATGGCTGCCTCGGCGCTCTCGGCCCCCTCGGCCAGATAGCCCAGGGAATCCAGGGCCTCCACCAGCAAAAGGCGGAAGTCAGATTCGTCATCCACGATGAGGACGCGATAGGGCTCCACGGAGGTCTCCAGGACTCCATCCTATCGGACAATCCCCTGCGGGACGCAAGTATGGATTGGATTTGCAGGGCGGCTATTCCAGTAAGGCCTGCATGGCCCGGGAAAACGCGGCCTGAATGTGCTCTGCTGCTATCCCTTTCGGGGGAGAGTGGGCCAGCCTGCGGCCCAACATGCCGGTGATCTCAGTCGCGAGCCAAGCGGAGGCCAGGGCTTCCTCCGGGCAGCGCTGGGCGGTGGGGACCATCGCCTGGGCGAGCGCATAGGCTCCCTTGTGCTCATTCACCATCGCCTCATGCCCCAGGAGATGGGCAAGCTCCGTATCCATGGCATGCATGAGATCCGGGCGTTTGGCGTGCGCAATGAGCAGATCTTCCAGAAGATCTGTAAGCACTCTGGAGGGCGGGAAACACTTCTGCGCCAGACGCTCCATGGCCCTTGCCACGAGACGATGGACTTCGCCCTGGTGCTCGGCAAGGAGGGCGGAGAAGACATCATCCCTTGAAGAGAAATACTGGTAGAGCGATCCGATCGATACCCCGGCTCGTCGGGCGATGGCGTTGGTGGAGGCCGCCAGGTATCCATCTTTTTCAAGGATGCAGGCCGCCGCCTCAAGAATTGCGCTGACGGTCTCCCTGGCTCGGATCTGGGTGGCCCGTTTCCTGGAACCACCCCTGGGAGGAATGTGAGCGTGCCTCTCGGGGTTCTCGACTTCCCCGGGCAGTGGTGGCCGCGCGATGGCCCTGGCTTTCAATTCTTTGGTGCGAGTTCTGGGCACGGTGATGCGAGTCCACAAGGTGAGCGATCACTCGTATTATAACTGGAGCTTTATGGAGAACCCATGGAAAAGCCTTCCCAGCTCTCAGTCCACCACCCCAGCGTCATTCCTGCATGGCTGGTTCCCTTTCTTTCACTGCCCTTCAGGAGGTTGTGGGACAGCCCCCAGCGCATCGTCCTGCCCCTGGTGCGGCCCGGGGACCGCATTCTCGAAGTGGGGCCGGGCTCCGGCTTCTTTACCGTTCCCATGGCCAGGGCCCTTGGCGCAGATGGCCGGGTCTTCTGTGTTGAGCTCCAGGAAGCGGTTCAGCGACGCCTTCGGCGCACTTTGGAGCGACGGGGGCTGCTGGACATCGTGGAGGTGAGGGCGTGCGGCGAGGCCGACCTCAAGGTGAAGGATCTGGAAGGGGCCATGGACTTGGTGGTGGCCATCCATGTCCTCCACGAGATGCCGACACCTGACCGTGCCATTGCCCAGATGGCTTCAGTCCTGCGCCCCGGCGGGAGGCTGTTGGTGCGGGAACCGAAGGGGCACTGCCCCGCCTCCCTTTTCAGGAGCGAGGTGGACTGGGCGATCCAGTCCGGCCTCAGCCTTGTCCCCCATCCTGAGGGAAATAGGACGGGGGCCTGCGTGGCGTTGTTCGAAAAGCGTTAGGGCTACTGGACCGCCTCCGCTTCGACCTGAAGCTCCCCGTTGCGGACCGCCAGTTTGGCCATCGCTCCAGGCTCCAGCTTGCCGGTGAGGATCAGGCGGGAGAGCGGGTTGACCACCACCTGCTGGATGAGGCGCTTGAGGGGCCGGGCGCCGAGTTGGGCGTCAAAGCCCTCCCTGGCCAGCCATTCCAGGGACTCCGGGGGAGCCTCCAGGCCGATACGCTTCTCGGCGAGGATTTCTTCGACCCGCCGGAGCTGGATCTGGGCTACGGCCACCATGTCCTCCTGGGCCAGGGCCCGGAAGGTGACAACTTCGTCGATGCGGTTCAGGAACTCAGGCCGGAAGTGCTTTCGGAGAGATGCCTGGATCTCCTTCTGGGCCTTGTCCACCTCGCCCCCCGCCTCGAAGATGGCACTGGAGCCCACATTGCTGGTCATGAGCACCACGGTGTTGCGGAAGTTCACGGTGCGTCCCTTGCCATCCGTCAGGCGGCCATCCTCCAGCACCTGGAGAAAGATGTCGAAGATCCGGGGGTGGGCCTTTTCCATCTCGTCCAGGAGGATCACGGCGTAGGGGCGGCGGCGCACGGCCTCGGTCAGGCGACCCCCCTCTTCGTAGCCGATGTAGCCCGGGGCTGCACCGATGAGCCGGGTGGCGTCGGCCTCGTGGGTGAATTCACTCATGTCGATGCGGACCATGGCGTTTTCGTCGTCGAAGAGGAACTCCGCCAGGGCCCGGGCCACCTCGGTCTTTCCCACGCCCGTGGGGCCCAGGAAGAGGAAGGAGCCGATGGGACGCTTGGTGTCCGAGAGCCCCGCCCGGTTGCGGCGCAGGGCATCGCTGATGGCCCGGAGGGCGGGCTCCTGTCCCACGACCCGCTGGTGCAGGCGCTCCTCCATGTGGAGGAGCTTCTGGATCTCGCCCTCCACCAGCTTGGAGACAGGGATGCCGGTCCACTTCGAGACCACGGCGGCGATGTCCTCCTCGCCCACCTCCAGGCGCAGCATGGCGCCGTCGACGTTCCCGGCCCCCGCGATCTGCTTCTCCAGGGCCGGGATCTCGCCATATTCCAGGCGGGAGGCCCGCTCGTATTCGCCCCGAGTCTTGGCCTGTTCCAGTTCGATGCGGAGGTCGTCCAGGTGCTTCTGGACGCCCCGGGTTTCTTCGATGCGCTTCTTCTCGTTCTCCCACTGGGCACGAAGGGCAGCCAGCTCCTCGTTCAGCTCTGCCAGATCTTTCTCCAGCTCCTGGAGTCTGGCCCTGGAAACGGTATCCTTCTCCTTGGCCAGGGCGTGGCGCTCGAGCTGAAGCTGCATCTCTCGGCGTTCCCGGACATCGATCTCCAGGGGGCGGCTGTCGATCTGCATCCGGACGCTGGAGGCAGCCTCATCCATGAGGTCCACGGCCTTGTCCGGCAGGAAGCGGTCGGCGATGTAGCGACGGCTGAGCTGGACGGCCTCCACCAGGGCGGCATCCCGGATCCGCACGCCGTGGTGCAGTTCGTAGCGCTCCTTCAGGCCCCGCAGGATGCTGATGCTGTCCTCGATGGAGGGCTCGTCCACGAAGACCGGCTGGAATCGCCGTTCCAGGGCGGCGTCCTTCTCGATGTGCTTCTTGTATTCGTTCAGGGTCGTGGCGCCGATGCAGCGCAGTTCGCCCCGGGCCAGGGCAGGCTTGAGCAGGTTGGCGGCGTCCATGGAGCCTTCGGCGCTGCCCGCTCCCACCAGGAGGTGCAGTTCGTCGATGAAGAGGACGATGCGGCCCTCGGAGGCCTCGATCTCCTGGATGACGCCCTTCAATCGTTCCTCGAACTGGCCCCGATACTGGGTGCCCGCCACCAGGAGACCCATGTCTAGGCCCATGAGGCGAATGCCCTTGAGGCTTTCGGGAACATCCTTCTTGACGATGCGCTGGGCCAGGCCCTCCACGATGGCGCTCTTGCCGACGCCGGGTTCGCCGATGAGGACGGGATTGTTCTTGGTGCGCCGGGAGAGCACCTGGAGAACCCGGCGGATCTCTTCGTCCCGGCCAATGACGGGGTCCAGCTTGCCCTGTTCAGCCAGGGCGGTGAAGTCCTTGGCGTATTTCTCCAGGGAGGCGAACTTGTCCTCGGCCCGCTCGTCCTCGACCCGGGCCCCCTTTCGGGATTCCCGGATGGCGGTCTCCAGCTTCTTCCGCTCCAGGTCGAAGCGCTCCAGGAGTTTCCGGATATCCGTGTGGGCATTGGCGAAGGCCAGGAGCATGGCGTCCGTGGCTACGAAGCGGTCCCCCAGGCCCCGGGCGGTGTCGCTGGCCAGTTCCAGGAAGTTGCGCAGGGCAGGGCCGACCTGGGGCTCGGAACCGCCGATGGCCTTGGGCAGGCGATCCACCAGATCCTCCGCAGCATCCAGGAGTCCCTGCTGGGATTCCGCTGCCAGCCCGGCCCGCTCCAGGACAGGGCGCAGCCCGGCCTCCGGACCCATCAGGGCGAGGAACAGGTGCTGGGGCAGCAGTTCTGCGTGGGGCCCTGCAATGGCCTTGCTTCGGGCCGCAACCAGGGCTTCGTTGGCCTTCTGTGTCAGGGAGAGCATGGACATGGCTCGCCTCCTGATTTCAGGATAGGGTGGACATGATGCTTGTCAACTAAGATTTTTTGACTGTATCCATCACTATGTTTGTATGTAATTGTTTTTTCATCCTTCCATCCTGCCTATCCTGTTAAAAAGCAGGGAACAGGGTAGGCAGGATGGGCAGGATAAAAGCAGGTGATTGGTTGCAATATATATAGATTTTATTCTAATATCCATCCCCGTCGGCGGCGGCCTTGATCTTGCCGCGATGGATCCGGAAGAGGTTTGCGAAGTAGCAGAGCACGATGACAAAGCCGATGAACCACCAGCCCAGGCCTGAACTCAGGCCGTGGGAGCTCGCGGAGCTGTTGAGGGCCGTCATGTCATAGGCTGGATCCAAGGTGGAGCGCAGCATGACTGGCCAGACGCAGGCAGCGCTGGTGGCCAGGATCCCGATGATGAACGCCCCGGAGCCAAGGAAGGCCAACAGGAAACGCTCCTTGCGGATGCCTGTGAACACCAGGGCCAATCCCGCCAGATAGACGATGAAGAAGAGCCAGGCCAGGGGGGCGTGGGGGAAGGCGCTGAAGATGCGGGGATTGACGGTCCGGGTGGCCACTGTGGAAAGCAGCCAAAGCAGGATCACCAGAGGCCAGAGGAGCCGGGCGGCCCCTTTGACCCGTTCGTGGACCGGGCCCTCGGTCTTCCAGGCCAGGAAGAGGGCGCCGTGGGCGGCGATGGTCACCAGGGCGAAGACCCCGATGAGGACCGTGAACCAGTCCAGGATGCCCACCGGGTTGGATACGCCGAAGCTGGTGAAGAGGGGGATGTTGAAATACCCCGTGCCATCCACGGGCACTCCCCTCAGCACATTGCCCAGGGCCGCCCCCAGGAGAATGGGCATCAGGATGCTGGCGAAGGCGAAGACGCCATCCCAGAACCCACGCCATAATCCGTCCTGGATGTGGCTGCGGAATTCGATGGAGATGCCGCGCAGGATCAGGGTCCATACCACCATGAACATGGCCAGGTAGAAGCCGGAGAAGCCGGAGGCCAGGACCTTGGGGAAGGCCAGGAACATGGCCCCACCCCCCGCCAGGAGCCACACCTCGTTGCCGTCCCAGAGGGGGCCGATGGCTCCCAGAACCTCCCGGCGTTCGGTATCGCTCTTCGCGACGAAGAGGTGCAGGATGCCTGCGCCGAAGTCAAAGCCGTCCATCACGACGTAGATTGCGACCATTACGGATACAAGCCAGAACCAGAGCATTTCCATGATTGCCTCCCTACTTGGCCGCAGTGTGATGGGGGCCCTGGAAGACCTCCCGCATCACCAGGAAAACGAAAAGAAGCCCCAGGACCACGTAGAGCCCGGCGAATCCCAAGGACGTGAACACGGCCTGCCCCGGGTGGACCAGATGGCTCGGTCCCTGGCTGGTGCGGAAGAGTCCATAGATGAGCCAGGGCTGACGTCCCATCTCTGCCACCATCCACCCCGCCGTGTTGGCGATGAAGGGGAAGGGGAAGGCCAGCATGAGGAGCCAGAGGACGGGCTTGGCTCCATCCAATTTCTTTTTCCAGAGGAGCAGGGCAGAGATCAGCATGAGGGCGATGAAGAGGGTGCCCAGGCCCGCCATGATGTGGAAGCTGTAGTAGAGCAGTTCGATGCTGGTGGGCCACTGATCCTCGGGGAACTCATTGAGGCCCTTGACGTTGCTGCTGAAGGTGCCGTAGGCGATGAAACTGAGGACCCCCGGCATCTGGATGGGGTTCTCCAGCTTCCGCTTTGCCACCTCCGGCTGGCCTATGAAGCTGAGCTCCGCGAAGGTGCCGCTATGGAAGCGTCCTTCCATGGCCGCCAGCGTCACTGGCTGATACTTGGCCACCACCTTGCCCTGCATGTCCCCGGTGGGGAAGGCCACGAGGATACTGGCCAGGAGGGCTGTGATGACACCAACCTTCAGGTTCAGGCGGGCGTGCTCGCTGTGGGTCTTTCTGAGGGTCCAGAAGGCCCCCACCGCCGCCACCACGAATGCGCCGGTTACCACTGCGCCCATCATGTTGTGCATGTACTGGACGATGGCCCATGGATTCAGGACGAAGCGCCAGAAAGAGGCCAGTTGGAGGGTGCCGTCTGGTCCCACGGTGTAGCCCACGGGGTGTTGCATGAAGGCGTTGGTGGCGATGATGAAATAGCCCGAGAGCCAGCTCCCGATGAAGAGGGCCCAGGCGGCGGCGTAGTGCGCCCCGGCGCTGATCTTCTTCTCGCCCCAGACCAGGAGGGCCAGGAAGGAGCTCTCCAGGAAGAAGGCGAACATGCCCTCCATGGCCAGGGTCTGGCCGATGACGCCTCCCGAATGGCGACTGAACTGGGCCCAGTTGGTGCCGAACTGGAACTCCATGGGGATTCCCGTCACGACGCCCACCGCGAAGCTGATGCCGAAGACCCGGATCCAGAAGCGCGCAAGTTCCTGGTATCGCTCGTTGTGTGTCCGCCTCGCGAGAGTCTTGAGCACGACGATGAGCAGGGCCAAGCCCATGGTGAGCTGGGGGAATAGGTAGTGGAAGGCCGCCGTAAATCCGAACTGGAGGCGATGCCAGAACAAGAGGTCACCCATGGAGCACTCCTTGTGAGGGGGGGCAGGAATCGATATGCATATGTCGAGTTGGATGCCGGATCCAGAAGATCGTCCCTGAATTTAAGTCGTTCTGGAAGCTCACGCCGAGCTTCCTAACGCTCAGGGGGGTGAAGGACGAAATACTTCAGTCCGAGGTGGGTGCGACCGATCTATTCCCCGAGTATCAAAAGGACAGTGTGAAGGCGACTTTTCCACCGGAGTGCCCCATGAAGGATCTCTCCCATCCCGTCGTCGAAATCGATTGGCAATTTCCGCTGCTTTTCCTGGTCATGGCCCTGATCGCCATCATGTATCTGGCGGCTTGAGCTTGGCTTGTGCAGCCCGGCATGGGTGCCGTGAGAGGGGTGCCGCCTTGTCGACGCTACGGGTGGGGATACCTACTTGCCCTGGAATCCTGAATTGCCCGTCCATGTTGGATTTGCTATACTTGCAGGCTCGTCGGGGCGTGGCGCAGCCTGGTAGCGCATCTGCTTTGGGAGCAGAGGGTCGAAGGTTCGAATCCTTTCGCCCCGACCAATAGAAACAATGCTTTACGTGACCTTCCCCCACCGGGAAGGTCGTTTTGTTTTGCGTTTTCTACTCCCGTTCTACTCAATGGATCCTTTGAATTGCCTCGTATCTTCTTTCTCTTCTTCTTTTTTCGGAAAAAGGGAAGGTTGCGTCCGAAACGTACGGAATGTCCGAGGACCAGTGTTGGCGCGAGCTTGCCGCCGGACATTACCCTGGCTCCCCTCCGAGTGGCCACGGACATTGCAACAGCCATTGGTGGGATTTGAGAAAACGCTGAATTCCACATTTTCGAATGTACTTTGAGGATGGCCGGGGCGTCACGAGTCTAAACTCAGAGGAACTTCCTCTTACGGACTGCGTCCCCCCCCTTCGCGTCCGCATTACTCCAAAGGCTCTTCCGATGGACCTTTGTGCCCTGACCGAATCCGATATCTGCGATCAGTTCATCACCCCTGCCATCCAGGCAGCGGGGTGGGATCCGACCACCCAGATTCGGCGGGAAGTTTCCTACACGGCGGGTCGCATTTGGGTCCGTGGGCGCATCGCTTCCCGAAGCAAGAAGCGCAAGCGGGCTGACTATGTGCTGTATTTCCGTGCGGGCATTCCCCTGGCGGTGGTGGAAGCCAAGGATGCCAACCGCGCCCTCGGGGCCGGGATGCAGCAGGCCATCGACAACGCTGCCTATAGGACCCTGGCCAGCCTGGACACTCTGAATGCCAGCGCCAAGCTGCGCCATCTCAGGGATCTGGGCCTGCTGGAACAGAAGGGCAAGGGCTCGGCGACCCACTACATCGCCGCTGGTCCCCTGGCGGGGGCCCCCCAACCTGACAAGCCCCAGGCCCTATCCGACATGTCCCAGGCCTTACCTGATATGCCCCCGCCCTTACCTGATATGTCCGACCCGGAACCTGACATCCTGGCGGAGATGCCCCGGTCACTTCGGGCCAAGGTCCAAGCCCTGCCCCAGCGGGTCAAACTGGAGGACCTGCAGCGCCTGGTCCTTGAACTCTCCGCGTGGCGGGAACTGGAGCCCCAGAAGCTGGCCAGGATCCTGGACCGGAATCTGACCTACCTCCGGGAGAACCTCTTCTACCCCCTGATCGAGGTGAAGCGCCTGGAGTTCCGCTACCCCGAGAGCCCCCGCCACCCCCGCCAAGCCTATCGCACCGCCCCAGGGGCCCTGAAGGAGGAGGAATGAACGAACTGTCCACCTACAAGGGCTTCCTCGTCGAGATCCGTGCAGAGATCCAGAAGACCCAGCTCCGGACAGCCTCAACCCTGCATCGGGAACTGATCCTTCTCTACTGGAACCTGGGTCTGCGTCTGTTGGACATCCAGCAGAGCCAGCCCTGGGGCTCGGGTGTGATCCCTCGGCTCGCCCGGGACCTCAAGAACGAGATGCCGGAGGTGAAGGGCTTTGGTGAGCGGAATCTCACCAACATGGCAGCCTTCGCATCTGAATATGGGGCCCCTCCAATTCCGCAACAGCTTGTTGCGGAATTGTTGACCACCCCAGAAACGCCTCTGGAGACCCTGGTTCTCCACCTGCCCTGGGGTCACAACCTCCTCCTCATGCAGAAGGTGAAGGACCGGGAGCAGCGGCGCTGGTATGTCATCCAGACGGTGACCCAGGGCTGGAGCCGGAATGTGCTGGGCCTCCAGATAGCCTCGCGGCTTCACGAGCGCACGGGCCAAGCCATCACCAACTTCCCCCTCACGCTGCCCCCCGTCCATAGCGATCTGGCCCAGCAGACCCTCAAGGATCCCTACCTCTTCGACTTCCTGACCCTGGACAAGGACTTCCGCGAACGGGAGTTGGAAGTTGGCCTCGTGCGGCATCTGGAGCGTTTCCTGCTGGAATTAGGGCTGGGCTTCGCCTTCGTGGGGCGCCAAGTGCCCCTCGCCATCGGCAACGATGACTTCTACGTGGATCTGCTGTTCTACCACCTGAAGCTCCGCTGCTTCGTGGTCATCGAGCTGAAGCGCGGTGCCTTCAAGCCCGAATATGCGGGGAAGCTGAACTTCTACCTCAACGCCGTGGACGACCTGATGCGCCACCCTGGGGACGCCCCCACCATCGGCCTCATCCTTTGCCAGGACCGCAACGCTGTGGTGGCCGAGTACGCCCTGCGTGGCGTGGACAAGGCCATTGGCGTCTCCGAGTACCAGCTCACCCAGGCCCTTCCCAATGACCTGGCCAGCAGTCTGCCGACCATCGAGACGCTGGAGGCCGAGCTGAGTGGCGAAGGGAGCGAGGCATGACCCCCCATGACCTCCTGGGGAATTTCGAAACCCTGGCCGAAGCCCCCAACGGCATCCAGCGCCTGCGGGAACTGGTGCTGGAATTGGCCGTGCGCGGGAAGCTGGTGGAGCAGGACCCGGGGGATGAACCGGCGAGTGAGTTGCTGAAACGGGCGAAGGATCCCAAATCCAAGCTATCCGGCTCCGGTCGACAGGGCCGTAGTGTTTCAACCCCCGCAACGACAGAGGCGTCATTCGATCTTCCTCTCGGGTGGCTGTCCACCACCTGGATATCTAGCATGGCCCACTGGCTCTATTCCGATACGGAGAAGCGAGCCTCGACTGTCACGAAGGGAGGGTAGCCCTGTCTTCACCGTCCAGGTCAGTCCGCCTCGCCTTGGTCGAGCGCGGTTCAAGGCGCAGGGGCCTCAGCAGCCTGTCTCTACGCATGACAGACCTCGGCCCCAGGAACCCGTTAGGGCGCCTGGGGCCGAGGGATTCAGCCGAAGGGTTCTGGCCTAGAAGAGGTAGAACACGGCGGCGGTGAAGTACTTCTCGCTGTCGGTGGTGGCATCCACCTTATGGGCACCGAAGGAACCGTAGGCGTGCATGTCGACGGTCTTCATGAGGCCGTAGGATGCCTTGAGGATGGTGCGGGGCAGGACGGTGACTTCACCCGCCAGTTCGAAGCCCTTGTGGTTCTCGGCGATGCCGCCGCCGGAGGGGGTGGTCCAGTTGAAGGGGGCGTTCCAGGTCATGGGATTGGCCATGCCCATGCAATCGAAGCCGGCCTCAGCCTTGCGGTACTGGACGGAGAAGCCAGCGGTGCCGGGCATGAAGGGGTTGGCACCCAGGACCTTGACCTTGCCGTAGTAGGCGATGGGGTTTTCGGCCGTCATGTTGGAGTAGTCGGTGTTCAGGAATTCGGCACCATCGGAGTTGTTCTTGGCATACTCGCCGGAAACCGTGAACCACGGCACGTTGTTGGCGACGTACTTGTACTCGGCGCCCAGGGCGTAGGTCTTGTAGTTGCATGCGTCATCTTCGCTGGTGACATCGGCGAAGTAAGAGCCGCAGATGGTCAGGCCGTCGATGGGCATGACCTTGAGGTCGCCGGACACGAAGGTCATGTGGCTGTTCATGGTGTCTTCAAGCACCTGAACGCTGTTGGCGTTGCCGAACTTGGTCACGTAGACTTGGCCGGAGACGTATTTGTTGCCGGCGGTGACGTGGATGCCGTCCATGTAGGGGGAGCCGCCCAGGGTGCCCAGGCCCACGTCGGAGAGGAAGCGGCCCACCTGGATTTCCGCAGGGCCGAACTTGGCGGCCACGTAGGCTTCCTTGACTTCGATGTTGGTCTTGGTGGTGCGACCGCTGAGGTGCTCGGCGCCGAGGATGGCGTGGAAGCGGGTGTGGCCGTCGAACTGGTTGTCCAGGAAGAGGAACATGTTCAGGCGGGTGTTGCTCTTGGCGTCGATGGAGGCGTTGCCGTAACCGGAGGGATCGGCGATGTACTCGCCGTTGGCCAGGGAATCCTCAGCGATGGCACGGGGGTTCTCGGTCCACTCGTAGCGGTACTGCAGGAAGCCGGTGACCTTCAGGCCGGGAGCTTCGGCGGGAGCAGCAGCGAAGCCGGCGGTGGCAAAGCTGAGGGCGCTCAGGAACGCAAGGGACTTTTTCATTACTACCTCACTAGGTTGGGTTGTTGGAACCCAAGGCGGGTCGCCTTGGAGGGTGGGTGGGCGGGTGGGAAGTGTCTGCTGGGACCGGGGAACCGCGGCGCGAGATTAAGGAGGAAATTTCGCGGAACCTTTGAGTGCTTGGCCTCAGTGACCTTGTAGGGCTTTCAATGAGCGGACGCGCGACCCGACGTGCGGTGTTGCTGGGGGTGGGTCTGTCCGATTGGTTGTGATTGACAGCTTCATGGTCTACAAGCGGGTTGGGCCTGTCAACTACTTGTTTTCATCGAGCGTGAAGGCTATAGAATCCCTCTGGATGGGCATCCCGAGTGGGTTGGTCGGCGAAACCGCATGGATTTTCAGAGCTTCCAGCACCCGGTGAGCCTCTTCACAGGGGATTGGAAGCGGGTTGGTTTCCCACCCTCAGGCTTCCACCAGGACTGCCTGCCCAAGGCCGCCGCCGATGCCCAGGGTGGCGATCCCCAGGCCTCCCCCGCGCTGGCGGAGGCGGTGGAGGAGGGCCACGACGATCCGGGCCCCGCTGGCGCCGATGGGGTGTCCCAGGCTGATGGCGCCCCCGGCGCTATTCAGGCGGTCCATGGGCAGATCCAGGGCCTCGGCACAGCACAGGACCTGGGCGGCGAAGGCCTCGTTGATCTCCCAGAGTGCGATGTCCCGGATTCGGAGACCGCACTCCGCGAGCAGCGTGTTGACTGCCGGGATGGGGGCGGCGCCCATTTCCATGGGATCCAGTGCCAGCTCGGTCCAGCCCAGGATCCGGCCCAAGGGCGAGGGGCCCGCCTCCCGGGAGAGGAGCAGGGCCGCCGCGCCATCGGAGAGGGCGGAGGCGTTTCCTGCACTCACCTGCCCCTCGGGGGTGAAGATGGGGGGGAGGGCCTCCAGATCCGCCAGGGTGGCGTCGGGGCGGATGCACTCGTCCCGGTCCAGGAGCGGGTGGGGCAGGTGCTCTGCTGAGAAATCGGCAGCGGCGGCGCGGCGATGGCTCTCCAGGGCGTAGCGGTCAGCCTGGGAGCGGGTGATGCCGTGGGCCTTGGCCAGGTGCTCCACGGTCTCACCCATCAGCAGGCCCGTGAGGGGACAGAGGAGACCGTCCTGGTGCATGACATCTGGAAGGGGCTGATGCCCCAGACGCCATCCCCAGCGAAGGTTCGGCATCAGGTGGGGGTTGTCGGACATGGCTTCGCTGCCCCCGGCCAGGACGGGGCCGCTTTCCCCCAGAAGGAGGTACTGGGCCGCCTGGAAGATGGCCCCCATGCCGGAGCCGCAGGCCATGTTGAGGGTGGTGCCCACGACCTGATGTCCCAGACCGGCCCGAACGGCGATGGTGCGTCCGGGGTTCATGCCCTGGGTGTGGGAGCGGGCCATGCCCCAGCATAGGCGGGTGGGTCTAGGCAGGTCGGGATCTGAAAGCAGGGCCCGGACGGCGGCCTCTCCCAGGGCCACGGCACCCTGACCCGCCAGGGCGCCCCCGAAGCGCCCCTGGGGCAGGCGACCAGCCGCCAGGATGGATAGGGGAAGGGGGAGCTTCATGGCAGGTAATCCTCCGGGGTGGGTTCCCGGGGGCCCAGCACAGGGGTAGGGGGGAACCAGCTGTCCCAGACGGCGACGTGGCGGGCGATCCATTCCCTGAACCAGAATCCCATCCTTCCGTACCAGGGGATATCCCGGGTGTTGGCGGTGACTCCCCAGGCCTCCATGCCCATGCTTCTCGCCAGGAAAAGGGCCCGGGCCATATGGAAGTCCGAGGTGACGACGATGATCCGTCGGATCCCGAAGACCCGCTGGGCCCGCTTGAGGCTGTCGTAGGTCCGCCGACCGGCGTAGTCGCTGATGACGTGGGTGGGCGGCACATCCTGCTTGAGCAGCCAGCGGCGCATGGCCTGGGGCTCATTGTAGTAGATGGAGCGGTTGTCGCCGGAGACCAGGATCCAGGGGGCCTTGCCGCTCTGGAAGAGGTAGAGGGCGGTCTTCAGGCGTTCCAGAAGCACCGGCGAGGGCTCCTTTCCAGGGAGGACCCCGGCTCCCAGCACGAGCGCCGGAGATCCTGGGCTGGGCATATCACCGGGCAGGAGCACCCGTCCCCGGGACACCCAGGGGAACCAAATGCCTATCCAAAGCAGATCCAACAGGAGGAGCAGGCCCAGCGCCAGCGCGATGCGGAGCCAGGGCCCCCTTCTGAGAGTGGATAAAGCAATGAAGCGCATCGTGAGTTAGCATAGACCCTTGCCCTCCTGGGTCCCAAACCGTCCGTTTCTCCTCGTGAGTGTTCCTAGATGACGAAGCCCCTCGCCCCACACGCCTCCCGGTCCCATCGCCCGGGCCTCTGGCTTCCCGCCCTGGCCCTCGTGCTGGCGGCTCCGGGGTGCTACCACGCCACCGGCATTCAGCGTTCCACCCCCGTGGCGGAAGAGATTCCCAGCACTGGCGGGGATCGCGTGCCGGGGCTCAAGTCCGCCGCCGGGCCTGGGGACTACTTCCTCGGCAACGATGCGGTGTCGATGGCTGTGGACGGGATTCCCTATGGCGGGAGCGGTGTGCCCATTGCCGGGGCCCTGTCCGGTGGCAGCATCGTGGACGCGGGCTATGTCGCCTTGAACACCAGCTACAAGCGCACCTCCATGCCTTCGGACCTGGTGGAAAGGCTGACGCCGGTGGTGAACCAGGACCCGAACCTCCAGATGGTCTTTGATACCTTCACCGTTTCCAATTCGGGCAGCAGTTCCAGCCTGGTGATGACCGGCGGAATCTGCAATGTGAGCACCGGGGTCCGCATGGATGGCGTGGCGGTGACCCACACGATCTCCCTGGGGGAGACGGACCGTTTCTTCCTGCTGGAGACCACCGTGACCAACAACACGGGCTCCGTTGTGGCCATCAAGAACATCGGGGACTATCTCCTGCAGAAGGGCGGGGGGTACCGCTTCAACATCCCGGCCACCGCGAAGAACGCTGATGGCACTGCCCTGAGCACCTGGGGCGTCGAGATCCCCGGGACCACCGATTTCAGCATCCTCAACAGCGTCCGGGCCCCCATGGTGGGCCTCATGGGCGTGGAGCCCGCCGCACCGACCTACGACGCCCACACCAGCCTGGGCTTCCTGCCGGTGGATGACGATGAGGACTACCTCCTGGTGTCCTGCCCGGAGGCCCAGAACTCCCTTTCGGACACCCGCCCGAAGTTCCCTTCGGCACTGGTGGTGGGCAAGCCCGCCCTTTCCACGGATAGCGGCCTCGCCAACGGGGCCTCCCTGACCTACCGCCGCAGGCTCTACGCCGAAGGCGGGAGTTCGCTGGTGGGGGCTGCGGCGACGAAGTACTACGCCTACAACTACCCCAACCAGGCCACGGGGATCTTCAACCGGATGACCAAGGATCGCGCCACGTTGCGCGGCACCGGTGCCGGATGGGTCGCCTTCCAGACCTCCGGAAGCGCCGTGCGCTACGGGGGAGCCCCCACCGAGATCCGCATCGAGGATCTGAGCGGCAACCTGGTCCGGACCGAGTGGCTGGAGCCCCAGGAGTGCCTGTCCACGACCCTGGCCACCAATCCCCGTCTGTGGTTCTTCCTGCCCGTGGGCACCTACCGGATCAAGCTCCAGAGCCAGCAGCCGAACCAGTGGAGTCCAGCCGATTACTCGATGACTTCCTTCGCCAGCACCTTCACGTCCTTCTCCAACTCCAACGACGAGGATTACCCCGAGGTGAAGGTCCCTCTCCTGGTCCAGGACGACCCCAACGATGGGGATCGGGAGGAGTCCAGCACCAGCGACTTCATCATCAGCAATGCCGTCCTGTGCTCCGAATACGATTGGATCGTGAGTTCGGGTTCGCAATCCGTGACGGACACCGCCTTCCCGAGCGTGTCCCTGTACGCCATTGAGCGGAACGCCCCCGAGGGCCACCTCCAGCCCCTGCGCTGGACGATCCAGGGCAATTCGGTGCCCGATCCGGACATGAGGCGCACCCGTTCCCTGGGGAGCATCTACGACACCTCCACCAAGGCCAAGGGCATCTCCGGAGCGAACTACGGCTGCTACGCCTTCGGCGAGGGGAACCAGGCCTTTGGCACTGGCTTCAAATCCGACGCGCCCTTCGTCGCCTCCCTCATCAAGGGCGACTACACCCTATTCGCCACCCGGGGCCCCCTGAGCCTGCTCCAGTCGCGGGATATCACGGTTTCCACCACCAGCACCAATTCCTACACCTTCATCATCTTCCCGGCGACCCTGCCCACGGGCTGGACCACCTTCGACATGCCGGGCCCCTCCATGGCCTCCACCGGTGGCCTGCTCCCTGCCGAGAAGCTTTCGGGCGCTCTGGCTGAGGGGATTCAGGTGGTGGCAAACACGGAAGAGGATCTGCTCACGGACTCCACGGACCTGCGGGACGAATTCCGCATGGAGTTCACGGATGACGATGTCAGTGATGAGCAGCGCACGGCGGTGGGGGATGATCCCTTCGTGGTGCCGGCCCGCAGCTCGGACCTGAGCGGAATGGCCGTGGGCAACTACGGGGTGGCGACGGCCCTCTTTACGCCGGATCCCACCACGGCCCGCAACCGGGGAGCCCGCTTGCCGAACAACTGGACGCTTGCGGACTTCATCAAGCAGGCGGAGGGAAGCTACCAGGTGATCAACCGCCCCAGGGGACCGAAGGGACTGTTTGCAGCCCAGAACCCCAGCAGTGCGGTCAAGATCACCGATGCTTGGCTCTCGGGGGTTGGCACCTACTCCTTCGGCACCAGGAATGGTGACTTCGATGCCATCGAGCTGATCTCGGCCCAGGCGATGAGCGATCTGGGGAGCGTCACGGCCTGGTTCACGGAATTCAAGGCTGTTCGGGCCGACTGGTTCTCCCTCCTCAACGGGCAGACTCCTGCCAGCTTCACCAAGGCCCTGGGGCTGTCTTCCTCCGCGTACACCAAGGACACCCCCGTGGGCCTGGGCAGGACTTACCTCAAGACCGCTGCCTATTCCACGTCCAACACCTCCGGCTTCACGCAGGACAACCTTGTGCCCATCCAGGACGCCCTCCAGGCCGGGGCCGCCGTGGCCTCCACGGGGCCCTTCGTGGACGTAAGCGTGGGGAGCGTGGGCTTGGGGGGGCTGGTCAGCGGCTCCGGAAGCACGGTTCAGCTGACGGTGACCGTCATGGCCGGGGACTGGGTGCCGGTGGATGAGATCCGCATCGTGGTGAACGGCACGGTGGTGACCACCCACACCTTCGGGCCAGCTCCTGCCTCATACGGATGGGCTCAGGATACTTCGGACACCCGCAAGTGGACCCATGCCTTCAACGTGACGCTTAGTGGTGACAGCTGGATTGTGTTGGAAGGGGGGGTTCCCCTGGCCACCACCGGCGCCTACGCGCCCTCTACCTACCCAGCCTGGAACAAGATCATGAAGGGGATCTATCCCGTCGCCGTCACCAACCCGATCTTCTGCGATACCGATGGTCTCGGCTATGTGGCTCCCGGGAACAACTGATGGGGACTGACTGGCTGCCGGAACGTCTCCCGGAGGACGTGGACGCCGAGCGGGCGCTGCTGGCGACCTGCTGCGCCCCGGGTGCCGAAACTGCCGCCTCGGAGATCGTCTTCCATCTCACGGAGGATGACTTCGTCCATCCGGGCCACCGGGCGGTCTTCAAGGCGCTGCGGGGGCTCATCGAAGAGCAGATCGAGGTCAATGCCCTCACCCTCAAGGACTTCCTGGACCAGAACGGGGACCTGAACCGCATCGGGGGCTATACCGGCCTGGTGGAGCTGCTGAGCTCCGAGGAGGTGGGGCGTCCCCAGGTGCTGGCGGATCTCCTCTCCCGCAAGCGCAAGCACCGCCAGCTCATCCGTCTCGGGGCCCAGCTCGTGCGGCAGGCCGCCGAGGAGGAGGCCGCCCCCGAAACCCTGGTGGAGCAGGTGGCCTCGGACCTCTTCCGCCTCTCCCAGGCCCGGGAACGCAAGGGGCTGGAGCACGTCGCCGACGTGGCCAAGGAGGCCTTCGAAAACCTCATGGATCGCCTGGAAGGGCGGGGCTCCACCGGCCTGAGGGTGGGCTTCTCCCGCCTGGACGCCATCACCCAGGGCTTCCAGCCCGGCAACCTCATCGTGCTGGCTGCCCGTCCAGGCATCGGCAAGACCGCCCTGGCCCTCAACTGGCTGCTTCGGTCCTCCCTCTACCACGGGGGCCATGCCGCCTTCTTCTCCCTGGAAATGTCCAAGGAGGAGGTCTTCAACCGCCTCCTCTCCGCCCATTCCTCCATCAACCTCCGATCCGTCCTCGCGGGCAACTTCACGGACGAGATCCAGGCCCGGCTGCTGCGGGCCCGGGATGAGCTGCTGGAACTGCCCCTCTTCATCAACGATCAGGCGGCCATCACGGTGCGGGAGATCACCGCCATGGTGGACCGTCACCTGGCCCAGGCCAACCAGCGCCTGGATCTGCTCATCATCGACTACCTCCAGCTCCTCAGCTCGCCAGCGGACAGCCGGGCCTCCAAGCAGAACGAAGCCACCCGCGTGGGCGAGCTCAGCCGAGGCCTCAAGCTCCTGGCCAAGGATCGCGGGATTCCCGTGGTGATCCTCTCCCAGCTCAACCGTGAGGTCGAACACCGCCAGGGTGGTCTTCCCCAGCTCTCGGATCTGCGAGACTCCGGCGCCATCGAGCAGGATGCTGACATGGTGATGTTCATCCACCGCAGGATGAGGCCCAAGGAGGAGGGGGAGGAGGACGACCGTTCCGCCGAGCTCATTCTGGCCAAGCACCGCAACGGCGAACTGGGCAAGATCCCCCTCTACTTCGAAGGTGAGTTCGCCCGCTACCGCGAGATGGAGCGGGAGACCCACGGGGACTTCTGATCCGTATCGCTCCGCCTGAAAGATTGAAAGAGTAAACACAGAGGGCACAGAGGTTCAAAAGAGAGGGCACAGAGGGAATCAAAGACCGGCTGGGATGCGACGGCAAATCACGAACTCAGCAGCCTTCATCGACATTTGATTCATCCGGCCATCCTGCATATCCTGTTCAAAGTTTTCCAACAGGATATGCAGGATGGCCAGGATAAAAGCAGAAGCCTGATGAACTGCCCTCAAAATAAGTCTGCAATGCTGTATTCGGAAAATGCTTGTGGTTGAATGTTCTGAGACTTGGTTGATGGCTGAGCTTGTATTACTTTGGTAATGTATTACCTTGGTAATATGACACGGAGGGCTCCATGGCCACCCATCCTTTTATGCCGGATCCACCGAAAAGACCCAACGCTCCGCGCACTCGCCTGACTTCCCAGGGGCAGACCAGCATCCCTGCTGAGGTGCGGAAGGCCCTGCACATCGAGCCGGGGACGGAACTAGTCTGGACTGTGGTGGCCGGGCATCTTGTGGTGGAGCCGGTCCGGGAGACTACGCTCAGGGATCTTCAGGACGCCCTCAAGCCCTCTGGTGCCAGGCTTTCGGTTGAGGACATGGATGAGGCGCTCCGGGCGAGATTCCGGGGGCGGAAATGAGGGCTGCCGATACGAATGTCCTGATCCGTCTGATCGAACAGGATGATCCGGCCCAGCTTGCCCTCGCCGAATCCGCCGTGGCGGAAGGTCCCCTGTGGGTATCCCTCCTGGTGATCCTGGAGATGGTCTGGGTGCTGGAGGCCGGGTACGGGCGCTCCAAGCCGGAAATCACAAGGGTGCTGGACATCCTCACCAGCAACCGGGACCTGGTGCTGGAGGCCCCGGAGCTTGTGCGGGCGGCCCTGGATCTCTGGGGGAAGGGGACGGCTGATTTCTCGGACTACCTGATCCTGGAGGCGACTCGCGCAGCAGGACACTCGCCTCTTCTCACCTTCGACAAACGGCTCGCAAAGGCGTCTGGGGCTCAGAAAGTATAGATGGCCGACACCCTTCCCATCCTCCCCCTCTCCGCCAAGGTCACTGCCCTCCGGGGGGTGGGACCGGTCTATGCCACGGCCTTCCAGGAGGCTGGGATCGAGACCCTGCGGGATCTGCTCTGGTCGCTGCCTTACCGCTATGTGGACCGGGGTTCGGTGCGGCCCATCGGGGAGCTGGACCGCTGGCACAACCACGCCACGGACCGGGACCTGACCACGGTGATCGGGACCCTCAAGGCCATCCGGCAGACCACCACCAGGATGCAGCGCATGGCGCTGGTGGAGGCCGTGGTCGAGGACGGCACCGGGAGCCTGCGCCTCGTCTGGTTCAACCAGGCTTACCTGACCCGGGTCCTGCGGGCAGGGGACCGGGTGCTGCTCTTCGGGAACCTGGCCCTGGGGCGCCACGGTCTGGAGATGCGGGGGCCTTCCGTCGAGGTCCTGGGGCGGGGGGAGGAGGGTGAGGAGGATCTCTGGGTCCGCCGCTTCCTGCCCCTCTACCGCAAGCTGGGGCCCATTCTCGGGCGGACCCGGGGCCGGATGGTCCAGGATGTCCTGCGCCGCCTCCATCCGCCCCAGGACTGGCTTCCGAGCGACCTGGCCAAGGGCCTGCCCAGCACCATGGACGCCCTGATCCGGCTCCATCAGCCCCTGGATGACAGTGACCCCGGGGATCTGGAGGCGGGCACGACCCCCGGCCACCGACGCCTCGCCTCAGAGGAACTCTTCGCCTTCGCCCTGGGGGTGGCCCTCCGCCGGGCCGGGCGCCTCAAGCGCCGGGGCCTGGTGGTGCCCACCAGCGAGGCGCTGAGGGAGAAGTTGAGGGCCTATCTTCCCTTCCATCTGACGGGGGCGCAGCGCACCGCCTTCAAGGAGATCGTGGGGGACCTCACCTCGGGGGGCGTCATGAACCGGCTCCTCCAGGGGGATGTGGGCTCCGGCAAGACCCTGGTGGCCTTCCTCTCCATGGCCATGGTGGCGGAAACCGGCGGCCAGGCGGCCCTGCTGGCCCCCACGGAGGTCCTGGCCCGCCAGCATGCCCTCACCTTCCAGCGCCTGCTGGGGGAGGAGTCCCCCCGGCTCCAGGTGCTTCTGGGGGCCATGAAGGCGGCGGAAAAGCGCCAGGCACAAGCCCGCATCGCCTCGGGGGAGGCCCACTATGTCGTGGGGACCCATGCCCTCTTCCAGGAATCCGTGAGCTTCGACCGGTTGCAGCTGGTGGTGGTGGACGAGCAGCATCGCTTCGGGGTGAAGCAGCGGGAGGCCCTCAAGGGGAAGGGGGGCGATCCTCACTGGCTGGTGATGAGCGCCACCCCCATCCCCCGCAGCCTAGCCCTGGCGGTCTTCGGGGATCTCGACCAGTCGGTGCTGGACGAACTCCCTCCCGGACGTCAGCCCATCACCACGCGGCTCTTCGATCCCGACGATGCCGAGCGGGCCTGGGACCTGGTGGAGCGCCAGCTGGACGCCGGGCACCAGGCCTTCGTGGTGAGTCCGGCCATCGACCCCCAGGACGAGACCAAGGTGCCCCTCCGGGATATCCAGGCCATGGAGGGACTGCTCCGGGGCCGCTTCCCCGGCGTATCCATCGCGGTGGTCCACGGTCGGCTCAAGACCGACGAGCTGACCCTGCGCATGCAGGCCTTCGTGAAGGGCGAGGCCCGGCTCCTCCTGGCCACCACGGTGATCGAGGTGGGGGTGGATGTCCCCAATGCCTCCGTGATGGTGGTGGACCACGCCGAGCGTTTCGGGCTTTCCCAGCTCCATCAGCTCCGGGGGCGGGTGGGGCGCGGTACCGCCAGGAGCCATTTCCTCATGATCAGCGGGAGCGAGACCGAGCGCCTCAAGGCCCTGGTGGAGACCCAGGACGGTTTCCGCATCGCCCAGCGGGATCTGGAGCTGCGGGGACCCGGCGAGTTCTTCGGCACCCGGCAGTCCGGTCTGCCTCAGTTCCAGGTGGCGGATCTGGTGCGGGATCGCGCCCTCCTCGCCAAATGCCGAGAGGCGGCGGACCGCACCCTGGCCCATGGTCTCAGCGAGGCCCAGATGGCCTGGCTTCGTCAGGAACAGGCCCGCCTGAGGCTGGCGGAGATCAGCTGATACCGATTTGCCGTCAAACGTAGCGTAATCGCACACTGGGATATAGCTGCAAATCTTGAACTTAGCAACCTTTGTCAACATGTGTGTAAATGTTTAATTAGTTTATCCTGCCCATCCGTGCGCCACGAAAGGCGCGAACTCTTCAGGAGGGATATGAGAACTGACTGAGGAGGGTGCTGAGCTGCACAGAAGATGGGGGTGGGCCCCCCGGGGTCGGGCTGCAGGGTCAGACTCCAAACCGCCGGTCGCTGCGCAGGGGTGACAGCCTGGGTGGTGAGCGGAACCGGAAAAGGCGGGTTTGAAGCCGTCAGGTGGGACCAGGGAAGGCGAACGTGAGTGAACCGCTGATGAGGCGTCGAGAAGGAATGCAAGTCATCGAAACCAGGCTCCGGATGAAGTCCTGGGATGAAGCCCGGAAGGGACCTGTTTACGGTCCGGGCGGTGACCGGCGTAAAGGCGGCGCGAGCCCTGGTCAGGCTTTTGTGCGGAACGTGGGAACCGAGCGTCCCGATGGCACCATTCGCCGTGAGGCGAATAGGACGGCATGGCCGACAAGGCCATGGCCGCCCGAAGGGCGAGGGCCAAAGGTCCGAGTCAAGGGAGGAGCCCGAGGGGAAGTCCCCCGAAGGGTGCGAGTACCGATGCGGGACGCCGGGGCGGACCGATCCGTAGTAGTGCTGAGGCCCGGCAATGCGGGCGGAGCGAAGGGATCGGCCTGTCCAGCTTCAAGCGCAGTTCAACCCATCGGGGGAAGAGGCTGTGACTGAAGCAAAGCCATACGAGATTTCCAGAGAGCAAGTCGCTCAGGCGTGGCGCGTGGTGAAGGCCAACCGGGGAGCGGGAGGGGTGGATGGTCAGACCCTGTCGGCTTTCGAGAAGGATCTGGAGGGTAACCTCTACAAGATCTGGAACCGGATGTCGTCGGGGAGCTACTTTCCGCCGCCCGTCCGCCTGGTGGAGATCCCTAAAGGGGATGGCCGGATGCGGCCGTTGGGTATCCCGACGGTGGCGGACCGGGTGGCGCAGATGGTGGCCAAGCAGGTGCTGGAGCCGTTAGTGGAACCGGTATTCCACCCGGACTCCTACGGCTACCGTCCGGGACGGTCGGCTCTGGATGCCGTGGGCAAGGCGAGAGAGAGGTGTTTCCGCTTCGACTGGGTGATTGACTTGGATATCAAGGGATTCTTTGACAATCTGAGGCATGACCTGATGCTCAAAGCGGTAAGGCACCACACGGACCCGGAACCGGGCCTGAAGTGGATCCCCCTCTACGTGGAGCGTTGGCTGAAAGCACCGCTGCAACGGGAGGATGGAACGCTGAAGGAGCGGACATCGGGGACGCCGCAGGGTGGGGTGGCAAGCCCAGTGCTGGCCAACCTGTTCATGCACTACGCCTTTGACGCGTGGATGGTGCGGGAGTTTCCCAAGGTGCCATTCGAGCGCTATGCCGATGACGCGGTGATCCACTGTGTGAGCTTGGCGCAAGCCGAGCTCGTGCTGGAAGCGGTGCGGAGGAGGCTGAAGGACAAGGGGCTGGAGCTCCATCCAGACAAGACGCGGATCGTGTATTGCAAGGACGATCGGCGGGGGGGAGACCATGAGCCATGTTCCTTCGACTTCCTCGGCTACACGTTTCGGAGGCGGTCAGCCAAAGGGCCAGCGGGAAACCTGTTCGTGGGTTTCCTCCCCGCGATGAGTGAGAAGGCGAAGCGGCGTATCCGGGAAGTGATCCGGAGCTGGCGGTTGGCCACGGCCATGAACACCAGTCATCTGGAGGAAGTAGCTGCCCGGATTAACCCCGCGATACGGGGATGGGTGGGCTACTACGGGCGTTTTTATCGCTCGGAATGCCTGGATATACTGAATTACCTTAACTTGGTCTTAGCTCGGTGGGCGAAACGGAAGTTCAAACGGTTCCATCGGAACTGGATGGCGGCCTACCGCTGGTTGGGGGGAGTATCCCACCGACAGGACACGCTGTTTCACCACTGGAGCCTGGGAATTCGTCCGAAAGGCTGGACAGGACGAGCCGGATGAGGTGAGAGTCTCACGTCCGGTTCTGTGAGGGCGCGGGGGGGCAGTTCCCCCGCGCTACTCGACTGTCTATCCTGTTGAAAAGCTTTAAACAGGATAGACAGGATGGGCAGGATAAAAGCAGAAGGGCAATAAACTGCTATGAGAATTGGGATCAGCAATATCGTTGAATTAAGTGTTTTTAATTATAAACGCTTCCGCAATGTCCCCTCACCTTCCATTTCTTTGCCGTGAGGTGCCCGGCTTCCGGGTATCGGGTCTCATGGAGATTTGCGGCCTGCGGGTCCGAAGACTCTATGGTTGACGGCAGTTTCGTATGAGGCGGTCTGATCCCGTCAGAATAGAGGGCATGGAGTCCCTCACCCTTTCCCCTTCGCATTTCACAGAACACCTCCTGGCCGCCAACACCCTGGATCCGCACCGTTTCCAGGCCTGGGCTCTGGCGCCGGGCATGGGGATGGGGCAGCGCGAGACCTGGTGGGGGAGCCTCAAGCCCCGCCCCATGCTGCACGAGGGGGTGGATCTGTGCTGCTACTTCTCGCCAGGTGGGGAACTCCACCTTCTGCCGGAGCGGGTTCAGGTTCCGGCCATCTTCGATGGGGTGGTGGTCAAGCTGCTTCCGGATTACCTGGGGAGCTCCATCTTCATCGAGCACGAGGTGGAATCCGGCGTGCTCCTCACGATCTTCGGTCATACCCTGCCTCGCCCGGATATGGCGGTGGGGTGCCGACTCCGGGCCGGGGAATGCTTCTGCGCCATGGCTCCCAGGAGGGTCTCCAGGACCGCTCCCCATGCACACCTCCATCTGACTCTGGCCTGGAGTCCTGAGCCCGTGATCTATGAGGGGCTGGACTGGTCCAACATGGGGGACGGGCGGCGGGTGCAACTCCTGGATCCGGTCCCGGTCCTGGGGGCACCTTGTGAATTATTGGAACTGGATACGTTACGCAATTTGAATTGAAACTATAAATCCGTCAGATAAGCTGTTGCTTTTGGAGTTTCCCGTGTTTGGTCAGCGTACAGCCATCTTCGTCCGAGAGCATGCTTCCCTGCTGAAGCTCCGGGATACCTATGATCTCCTGGAGCCCGAGACCCAGTCCATCCTGGGGCAGGCCAAGGACGAGCCCGCCTCCTGGGCCAAGTGGTTGCGCCTGGTGGTGCAGAAGACCATGCTCCCCACGACGGTCAATGTCTACTTCGGGGCCAACCCTGCGCCGGTTCTGAGCGTCCACAAGCGCGCGGCCCTGCTTCGCACGCGATTGGAGATCCGGGACGGTGCGGGGCGCCCCTTGGCGGCACTCCAAAGCAAGCTTTTCACCATCGGCGGCTCCTTCCGGATCATGGACCCCTCGGGGCAGGAGATCGGCGAGTTCAAGGGGAACTGGAAGGGCTGGGACTACTCGGCCACGCTCCAGGGACAGGCCATCGGCATCGTCACCAAGAAGTGGGCCGGGGTCCTCAAGGAGGTCTTCACGAATGCGGATCAATACCTGGTTCAGGCCCAGCGAGCCGAACACCTGCCCCTGATGCTGGGACTGGCCTTGGCGGTGGACCTGGTCTACAAGGAGCGGCAGAGCTAGCCGATCTCCGAAGGATTCAGCAGCCTGCGGGTGATCCGGTCCTTGAGGGGATCCGGGACAAAGCCGCTGATGTCGCCTCCCATCGAACCCACCTCCCGCACCAGGCGGCTGGAGATGATGCTGTACTCCTCCTTGGGCATGAGGAAGAGGGTCTCCAGCTCGGTGTGGAGCTTGCGGTTCATGAGGGCCATCTGGAACTCGTACTCAAAGTCGCTGAAGGCCCGGACGCCGCGGATGATGCACTGGGCGTTGGTCTGGCGGGCCAGGTCCACCAGGAGGCCGTTGAAGGTGACGACTTCCACCTTGGGGTAGGCGGAAGTCAGTTCTCTCAGGAAGCCTGCGCGTTCCGCCACGCTGAAGGTCGGCTGCTTGGAGGGGTTGTGAAGCACGGCCACCACAAGGTGATCCACCAGCTTCTCGGCGCGTTGGATGAGATCCCAGTGGCCCATGGTCACTGGGTCGAAGGAGCCTGGATAGATGGCCTTGAGCACGGGGTCTCCGATGAGGTTTGACCGCTCAGGATACCGCAGTTGAAGATGCAGTCCCCATGCGCTTTCCCACCGGGTAATCTTGAAGAGCCATTTGTGCGTGATGAAGGAACCGCCATGTCCCAGCGTCTCACTGTCGGCCTGCTGTTCGGGGGCGAAAGCCCGGAACACGAGGTCTCCATCGTTTCGGCCCGCAGCATCGCCAAGCATCTCGATCCGGCGCGCTACGACGTGAAGCCCATGGGCATCGCCCGCAATGGGGTATGGACGGTCCTGGGGGATCCCTTCGCCCGCCTATCTGCTGCAGAGACTCCCGAACGGGGCCGCTGTCCCTTCCTGCCCCTGGAGGCCGGTGCGGAGGAAACGCCGCTGCCGGATGTCTTCTTCAATGCCATCCACGGGGCCGGGGGCGAGGATGGTCAGCTCCAGGGCTACCTGGAGGCCCTGAATCGTCCCTACACCGGAGCCGGGCTGCTGGCCATGGCTGCGGGCATGGACAAGTGGATCACGAAGCGCATCTGGGAGTCCGAGGGCCTCCCGATCGGTCCCTATGTCGGGCTGACTGAAGAGGGCTGGCGCAAGGATCCGGAATCGATCCTTCGTTCCATCCGGGCTCTGGGACTGCCGGTCTTCGTAAAGCCCGCCAACACAGGGAGCAGCATCGGTATCCAGAAGATCAAGTCCCTGGAGGCTTTGGCGGACGCCATTGAGGACGCTCTGCACTTCGACCGCCGTATCCTGGTGGAGAAGGGCCTGGATATCCGGGAGATCGAGGTGGCTATCCTGGGTGGGGATGACCCATTCGTAAGCGTGCCGGGTGAGATCCTCGTAGCGGGAGAGTTCTACGACTTCCAGGACAAGTACCTGGACGGCAAGAGCAGCTGCCAGATCCCGGTGGACCTGCCTGGGAGCCTGGCCAGCCGCATCCAGGGCTACGCTCGGGCGGCCTTCCGGAGCCTGGACGCCTATGGCATGGCCCGCATGGATTTCTTCCTGGAACGGGGCACCAATCGGATCTATCTGAACGAGATCAACATGATCCCGGGTTTCACCAGCATCTCGATGTACCCCAAGCTCATGGAGGCCTCGGGGATCCCCTACGGCGAACTCCTGACCCGCCTCATCGATCTGGCCCAGGCTCGCCACCACCAGATGGCCGGGAAGCAGAAGACCTTCCAGAGCGGCAGCGACTGGTACGCCTAGTTCCTGGTAGGCGGCTTCGCTCCCCTGAGCAGCTCCGCGACCTCCTCGGCCCGGGTCCGGGTGGCCTCGTCTGAGAAACGGGCCTCCCTTGCCCTGTCTTCGGCCCGCTGAAGAGGGCTCTTCCCGGCCCCGCTGCGGTTGGGATCGGCACCTGCCGCAAGAAGGGCTTTGATGGCCGGGAGGTTCCCCCTGACCACCGCCCGGTCCAGGGGGGCGAGGCCTTCATGGTCGGCGATGCCCGGCTTCGCACCGTGAGCCAGCAGGATGCGGGTCATGCCCGCCTGGGTCTCGGGTGAGGCCCCGGTCCAGACCCACAGATGGTTGAGTGGCGTTTCGCCATCCATGCTCATTGCGTTGGGGTCCGCCCCACGGGACAAGAGAAGCTCCATCAGGGGCCCGACCTTCTCCAGGCTGAAGGGGGGGAGCTTGTGGAGGGCGGTTCTTCCGTATTTGTTGGCTCTCCGGATATCCGCGCCCTTCTCCAGAAGGAGTTGGAGATAGGCAAGCGGTGCCGGAGCTCCAGCGGCTTCCAGGAGAGGCGTGTCGCCTTCCCGGTCCACCACGTCCACGTCCTTCCCCGAAGCCTCCAGGACGAGTCTGAAAGCTTCGAGGGCCCCGGGAGAGGAGCAGTAGTAGGCAGCGGCCACAAGAGGCGGGTCGCTGGCTCCTGTGGCAGCCAGGGACGCGCCATGGCCCAGGAGCTTCCTCACCAGATCCGGGTTTCCCCCGATGATGGCGCGGAGCAGTGCTGGCTTCTGGTACTGGCTCCCGTTGCTCCTGTTGGGGTCAGCACCTGCCTCCAGTAGTTGGATCGCCCAGTCATTCTGCTGGGTTTCTAAGCACATCTGGAGGGCGGTGAGCTGGTTGGGCATCAGATGATTGATTTCCCTGGGGTGGGCTTCGAGGGCCTGCTTGAAGGCCCTTCCGTCTTCGTCTTCGATGGCGCGGAAGAGGGCCTGCCTCGGGTGGCATTGGTCCGCGTCCAAGCGGGGGACTTCCAGCTTGGACAGCAGCCGCTTCTTCATGGAGGGCGAGAACCCATGGGGCAGCTGGGAGAGGGCAAAGAGGCGATAGTATTCCCTGGCCTGTTCGCGGCAGTTCTGGCGGTCATACCGGCACCAGGGATTCCCGCCGCGTGCGAGGGTGTCGAAGACATCCGCCAGGTTCAGCAGCGCGGCCTCCCGATGAGGATCCATCCGGACCACATGCCGGAGCATCAACCCGGCATCCCAGGTGTTCTCTGCCCCCCCGACGAGTGCCATGAAATACGCAAGATCGTTCAGCTCGGGGACGAGGTTGCCCGGGATATCCTCCCAGTTGAGGTTCGCGAGTCTGGGTTCCAGGAGCTCGAGTGCGGCTTCGGCGGCCTTGGCTGCACCCTTTTTCCTCATGGCATGGAAGCGCTCCTTGGCCTCGAAGATGGCTTCTCCAAAATCCGGCCAGTTGGTGCTTGGGTCCTGGTCGAAGCTCATGCCTCCCTCGGTGAAGGGAATGGGTCTGCCCTCCCTGGACACGGGAGGGCTCTGTTCCCAGCGGGTCTTCACTTCGTTGCGGATCCGGGCATCCGGCTCGATATCGGCGTTTTTCCAGACATGAAGCGTGCCTGGGTCCGACTGGTGGAAGCTGACGAGCTGGTGCCCAGGGAGAAGGAGCCAGTGGGAGGCCGCGGGGGCCAGCGCGGAGGGGAAGCACAGCACCAACGCATCGGGACCGAAGGGGCGGAAGAACGGCCTATGCGTCCGGTCACCGAGCGGGGGGTTTCCCTTGATCTGGATTGGAAAGGAGCGCCAGACCATACGCTGTGACTCGTCGAATTCGTTCAGGAAGGCCCAACGTGTCCCGAGGAGGCTCAAGGTGATGAATCGCCTGGGGCCCGTGGGACGCCAATGGCCGTCCAGGACCACTTCCGGCGCGGGATGCTTCAGCTGACGGATGACGCTCCGCCGACTCACGTAGCCGAAATCAATGTCGAAGCTCGCCCGGCTCGGTAGGTGTCCTGCCAGGCAGAGGAGGAACCATGCTGCGACGACTGTCCACCTGATCATCGTGGTTCTCCTGTCACGCCATTGGATTCGCCGTGCCCTGGAATGTTCGGGAGGGGGCATTCCCCTGGCCAGGCTCATTCGATTCACAAAGTAGCATGAATGGATTCTGAGGTGCCGCTTTCTCATGGCGTGAGCAGCAGAAGTCCAGATACTTGCTTGGGAGCCTTCCGGACATGGATCGTCAGACACCCTTTTCCTGTCAAAAAAGGTTCGTGGCTCTATCTGCTTCCCTGGAGGGGCGGACCACGGATCCGAAGGTGCTGGGGCTGAGCCTGGAGCCCGACCGGGATCCTGTTGTCCTGGTGGTGGACGACGTACCCAGCAGTCAGCACCTTCTTGCCTCGATCCTGCGGGATCGCGGCTATCAGGTGCTGACCGCCAGCGATGGCCCGATGGCCCTGGAGCGGGCGCGGACGATGCTTCCGGATCTGGTGCTCCTGGATATCGAGATGCCGGGCATGGACGGCTACGAGGTCTGTCTCCGCCTGAAGGCCGAAGAGGCCACCCGGGAGGTTCCGGTGGTCTTCATCACGGCCAAGACCGGAACCGAGGACATTGTCCGGGGCTTCCGCTGCGGTGGCATGGATTATGTGACCAAACCCTTTCATCCTCTGGAGCTCCTGGCCCGGGTCCACACCCATGTCACCCTCAAACGCACCCGGGACAGGGAGCGGGAACTCTTCCATGCCCTCCAGGCGAGTCAGGGACAGGTAGACGCCCTCAGCGATCTCCTTCCCATCTGTGCCAAGTGCAGGCGGGTGCGGAGTGAAGATGGTGCATGGCAGAGCGTGGAGGACTTCCTTCAGGAGCGCGCCGAAGTGCGATTGGCCCATGGGCTGTGTCCGGATTGCATCGCCCAGGCCTGATGGGTCTTGCGGAATTTTAATGCGATCGCCTCGGCGGCCCCTGATATGTCTCCTCAGCGCTGGTCCTCCTGGCATCCTGGAGGGATGTCCCAGGAAACCTCCCGCCTGAAGCTGCCCTCCCTGCCCGCCGTGATGATCTTCGGTTTCGCCTCTGGCCTGCCCCTGGCCCTGACGGCATCGACGCTCCAGGCCTGGCTCCAGGGGGCCGGGGTGGATATCCGCCTCATCGGTCTCCTCTCCTTGGTAGGGCTGCCCTACAACCTGAAGTTCATCTGGAGCCCCTTGCTGGATCGCTTCTCCCTTCCGGTTGGCGGGCGGCGGCGGGGATGGATCGCCCTTTCCCAGCTGGCCCTCGGGTGTTCACTGGCGGCCATGGCCTACGCCGATCCCGCCCGGAGTCTGGTGGGCCTCTCGCTTCTGGCTCTGGCCGTGGCCTTTTTCAGCGCCAGTGCCGATATCGTCATCGATGCCTATCGAACCGAACTCCTGGAGGAGAGACAGGCGGGACTGGGGGCGAGCTTCCACGTGGGGGCTTACCGCTGCGCCATGCTGGTGGCGGGAGCCTTCGCCCTTTGGCTCTCGGACCATGCCTCCTGGAAAACGGTGTATCTGGCGATGGCTGCTCTCACCCTCCCGGGGCTCTTCCTGGCCTTTCTGGCGCCGGAGCCCCCCAGGGGCGGAGCGCCTCGGACCCTGCGGGAAGCGGTGGTGGAGCCCTTCCGGGATCTTCTGCTTCGGCGTGGAGCCTGGGAGGTGCTGCTCTTTGTCGCCATCTTCAAGCTGGGGGACATGTTCGCCACGGCGCTGACGGTGCCCTTTCTCAAGGACCTCGGGTTCACCAATACCCAGATCGGGGTGGCCACCAAGGGGGTGGGGCTCATCAGCCTCATCGTGGGGGGGGTGCTGGGGGGCTTCCTCATGCGCCGATGGACCCTGCGTCGGGCCCTGATCACCTTCGGCCTGGTCCAGGCTGTGGCCAACCTCCTGCCCCTGGCCCTTTCCCTGGCGGGTCACAGCCACCCCCTCATGCTGGCGGTCCTCGGGGGCGAGAACTTCTGCTGGGGCCTGGGCACCACGGCCTACACGGCCCTGCTGATGCGCCTTTGCGACCTGCGCAATACCGCCACCCAGTACGCCGTGCTCTCAAGCCTCATGGCCCTCTCCCGCACGGTGCTGGTGGCACCGGCGGGGTGGATCAAGGCGGCGGCCGGGTGGCCTGGCTACTTCATCTTCGCGGCCTGCCTCGCGATTCCGGGCCTCCTGCTGCTCAAGCGTTTCGATCGCTGGCAGCTGCCGGATCAGGCCTAACTACTTCAGCGGAAACACAGGGCTGCCGTTGGCGGGCCAGAACTCGTGGTTGGAGAACACCACCTTCAGCTCCCACTTCTGGGGCTTGTCGGTCTTCATCCACTGGCCGAAGGCGATGGGGCCGCGGCTGAAGTGGTCCTCATCGAACTTGACCCGGTGGCGGATGGTGGGGAGGTCGGTCTTGCCCAGGGCCGCGTTCACTTTTTCCGGCTCCAGAGAGCCTGCCCGCTGGATGGCGTCGGCCAGCACCTGGACACTGGCATAGCCGGTACCGATGGAGGGGGAGACGGGTTTGCTCTTGGCCTTGCTCCAGCGTTCGGCCAGAGACTGAGGGGTGGTGCCGTTGATCCCCGGCGCATTCTTGAGGGAGGGATCCCACCAGACCTCTGTGCCCAGCCCCAGGGGAAGCTCGCCACCCAGGGCGGCGATATCAGAGTGGAAGAGGGCAGCCCGGCTGATGGTGGCCATCTTGGGCTTCAGGCCCTGGGCCTGGGCCTGCTGCCAGGCCTTGGCGAAGAAGGGGCCGGGGCAGTTGCCCATGAGGATCTCCACGCCCGCCTCCTTCCAAGCCTGGA
Source organism: Holophaga foetida DSM 6591 (assembly GCF_000242615.2). Classification (GTDB taxonomy): domain Bacteria; phylum Acidobacteriota; class Holophagae; order Holophagales; family Holophagaceae; genus Holophaga; species Holophaga foetida. Next base: position 1,552,487 of record NZ_KI912268.1, on the reverse strand, counting down.
TCACGGGGGAGAAGTCCGAGGTCCCCATGGGCAGGAGTCCCAGCTGGCGATCAAAGCCCACGACGGTGTAGCCGAGGTTCTGAAGGGCTGCACCCATGCTGCTGTAGGATTCCTTGCCATCCGGATCGTCGGATGCCAGAAGTCCCAGTTTGCGGTTCGTCTGGGTTCCGCAGATCTCCAGCATCTTGGCGAAGGTATCCATGACGGTGTATCCGGGGACAGCCCGGAAGTCTCCACGCTCGGCAGGTGTGCTCACCGCGAAGGAGCCCGTGGCCCAGGTGAACTGCCACTTGGTGGGTGATTCCAGCCTCTGGGTGACCCATGGCTCGTAGATGCCCACCGAGGTGATGTAGGGCACCTTGTGCTGGTCGGTTACCTGGGAGACGCCGCCGTGCATGACGGGAGGCTCGTCCCCGCTGACGATGAAACGGACCTTCTCGCTGGAGATCAGCTTTTCGGCCAGGGAGGCGGTCTTGGCCGGGTCGCTTTCGTCATCCACGGCCACCAGCTTGAGGAGCATCCGGGTGTTCCCGACCATGACGCCGCCCTGCTTGTTGATGTCCTCAATCGCGGCCTCGGCTCCGAAGAGGCCACCTTCGCCGAACGGGGCGTACGGGCCTGTCTGGGCCTGGATGAAGCCAACCCGGATCTCCTTGTCGGAGGACTTGTCGCAGGCCAGGTTGAGGGTCAGGAGCGCCGTCAAGGCGGTTGTGATGGCTGATGCTTTATTCATTTTTACTCCTGTTATTTAATAAATTTATTATTTAGATTCAAAATTTTCCAATCTTGTACGGCGGATTGCCTCCGTGACCATTGTGGTGATGAGCTTTTTTATGATACCAGGGTGATGTGTATTGCATCAAGTGATGGAATATCACTATTGAGCTTCGTCCACCTTTATTTCCCCTCGGCCTTCTGCCGATGACAGGGAGGATCGGAGGGAGGCCATGTTCGAATCGGCGGAACTGGGGCATCGCATCGAAAAGGCGTCCTGGGATCGGGAGGTTCCGGGTCTCCGGGCGGCCCTGCTGGATGCCCAGTACGATCTGGCGGCGGCCAAAAAATTCCCTGTGGTCATCCTCATTGCCGGGGTGGACGGGGCCGGGAAGAGTGCCGTGGTCTCCACCCTCAACGAGTGGATGGACCCCCGCCATATCCAGACCAATGGTCTAGACGAGCCCACGGACGAGGAGCTGGAGCGTCCCTACATGTGGCGCTACTGGAGGTTGCTGCCCCCCAAGGGCAAGATCGGGATCTTCGACGGGAGCTGGTACAGCTGGCCGATACTCCAGCGGGCCTACGGCAAGATTTCGGGCGAGCGTCTGGATCAGGACATGGATCTCGTCCGGCGCTTCGAGCAGATGCTGATCGATGAGGGGGCTCTGGTCCTCAAATTCTGGATGCACCTCTCCAGGGAGGCTCAGAAGAAGCGTCTCAAGAAGCTCGAGGCTGACGAGAATACCCGCTGGCGGGTCACCCCCCGGGATTGGCGCCACTTCAAGCTCTACGACACCTTCCGGGAGGTCTCGGAGCGGGCCCTCCGCGACACCAGCACGGGGCAGGCCCCATGGATCGTGGTGGAGGCCACGGATGCCCGATACCAGAAGCTGACGGTGGGCAAGGTCCTCCTTGAACAGCTGCGGGCCCGGCTGGACAACACGGCCCAGCCCCGCGCCCAGGTCCAGGCACCCCCGTCCATCGTCTCCATTGATGGCGTGAACATCCTCCAGAAGCTGGACCTCTCCAGGAAATTGGAAAAAGCGGACTACGAGAAGCAGTTGGAGGAATTCCAGGGGGAATTGAACCTCCTGACCCGTCACAAACGGTTCCGGGATCACAGTGTCATCTGTGTTTTCGAGGGGCAGGATGCCGCAGGGAAGGGAGGCAGCATCCGGCGCATCACCCAGGCGGTGGATGCCCGTTTCTGCCGCATCCAGCCTGTGGCCGCCCCGACGGAGGAAGAACGGGCCCAGCCCTACCTCTGGCGCTTCTGGCGGCATATCCCCAGGAAGGGACGCCTCCTGATTTTCGATCGCTCCTGGTACGGCCGCGTGCTGGTGGAGCGGGTGGAGGGCTTCTGCTCCGAGGCCGACTGGATGCGGGCCTACAGCGAGATCAATGATTTCGAAGCCCAGATGGCCAAGAGCGGCACCATCCTCCTCAAGTGCTGGCTCGCCATCAGCAAGGAGGAGCAGCTGCGCCGCTTCGAGGAGCGCCAGAACACCCAGTTCAAGCGCTTCAAGATCACCGAGGAGGACTGGCGCAACCGGGAGAAGTGGGATGCCTACGAGGCCGCCATCTGCGACATGTTCGACCGCACCTCCACCGAGATCGCCCCCTGGACCCTGGTGGAGAGCGAGGACAAGCTCTACGGGCGCATCAAGATCCTGAAGACCTTGTGCCGGAGGATTGAGGAGGCTCTTTGATACCCTGTATCCATGAGCCTACGCACGAAGGTCGAACTCTACTGTGATGGATCCTGTCTCGGAAACCCCGGCCCCGGTGGCTGGGGCTACATCCTGCGGGTCCAGACCCCCACGGGGCCCAAGGAAAAGGAGGGTTCGGGCTGGGAGCCCGGCACCACCAACAACCGCATGGAGCTGATGGCCGCCATCAAGGGCCTCGAATCCCTCTCCCGTCCCTGTGATGTGGAGATGTTCTGCGACAGCCAGTACGTCGTGAAGGGCATCCAGGGATGGCTGGCGGGCTGGAAACGGAACGGATGGCGCAAGGCCGACAAGCAGCCCGTCATCAATGTGGAGCTGTGGCAGGCCCTGGATGCCCAGCTGGCCAAGCACCGCGTCGAGGCCTTCTGGGTCCGGGGGCACAATGGCCACGCCGAGAATGAGCGGGTGGACCAGTTGGCCCGGAACGCCATTCCGGCTCAGGCATGATTCCTCTGCTTCTGGTGGCATGCATGACGGGGCTCATGTCCTGTGGAAGGGATGGGGCCATCCTGGCTGGGACGCGATGCCGTGACGCCTCCGATTGGCGCCCTCCCGCGACAGACCTCCTGAAGGACTCCGTTCATCACGCGCGGATGAAATTCGAGAATGAAGCGCCACCCTACCCCTGCTATTCCCCGGCTCAGAGTTGTCAGATCGCGGAGAACATCCTGCTCTGGCAGAACCCGGATGGCGGCTGGCCCAAGAACAAGGACTGGTTCCGGGTTCTTGGGGCGGCTGAGAGATTCTCCATCGCTACTGGACGGAACGCCAAGGCGAATCTGAGCACCCTCGACAACGGTGGCACCTGGACCCAGCTTGCCTACCTGGCGCAGGTGCGGCGGCACACCGGAAGTCGCGTCTACGATCCAGCCCTGCGCCGGGGAGTGGAATACCTTCTTTCAGCACAGCGTGCATCCGGCGGATGGGTGGGGAGTGATGTCGATGCCATCACCTTCAACGATGGGGTGATGGTCGGCGTGCTGGGCCTATTGAGGCAGATCTCTGACGGCTCGATGCAGGATGTGGTTGATCCACAGCTCCTGGCGCAAGTGAACCGGGCTTATGCGAAGGGCCTAGCGTGCCTCCTGCGCTGTCAGGTGCGTCTCGACGGTCGATTGACTGGGTGGGCGCAGCAGCATGCCCATGCAACATTCCTTCCCGTATGGGGGCGCCGCTTCGAGCCTCCAGCCCTGGCGACACGGGAGACGACCGAGGTCGTCGCCTTCCTGATGGAGCAGAAGCCCGCATCCCCGGAGGTGGAGCAGGCTCTCCGTGGTGCCCTGGCATGGCTGGCGTCGGTCCGGTTGGAGGGGTGCCGCCTGGTGACCCGCCCGGCTGAGCTGGTTGAATACAAACACCACATCAGCGGGACGGACTGTTTCCTGGTCAAGGAGTCGGGCGCACCCCCGCTCTGGGCGAGGTTCTACGACCCTGTCACTCGCAAGCCTGTGTTCTGCTCACGCGACGGGGTGATGCTTGAGCGCTATGAGGATCTTACGCGGGAGAGGCGAACCGGATACGAGTGGTTCGGCGATTGGCCTTCAACGGTCTTGAATGAGTCTCTCCCTCATCGCCAGGTGCGTCCATGAACCCAGTGTCACCGATCCTGCTCCGGGGGAAGTCCCTCTCCTGGCACCTTTCCTACATCCTGCCCCTTCTCTTCGTCGCCATCGTCGCGCTGATCTGCTGGAGGCTGCCCAATTTCGAGTTCAGTCCGGACGAGGGAGGCAACCTCATGAAGGCGGCTCTCCTGAATCATGGCTACCCGCTCTATGCCGAGACATGGAGCGATCAACCTCCGCTCTTCACCCACCTCCTCGCCTTCCTGTTCCGGCTTGTCGGTCCTGGGGTCCTGGCCGCCCGTCTGCTGGTCGTGTTCTTCTCCGGGTTGCTGCTCTGGGGTGCCTTCCAGTTCCTGCGTGTCACGAACGGGATTCCCGCAGCGGTGGGCGGCGTTCTGCTCATCGCCTGTCTTCCCCACTACGTCACGCTCAGCTTTTCCGTGATGATCGGCCTGCCCGCGCTCGCCCTGGCGGTCCTGTCCCTGGCGGCATTCGCCCATGGGCGCCGTCGGCGTCGACTTGGCTTCCTGGCCCTGTCTGCTGCGCTCCTGGCGCTTTCCGCCTTCATCAAGGGGTTCACGCTGACGCTGCTGCCGGTGTTCGTGGTGGGGCTGCTTCTGGATCGGGAAGTCGGCTCACTGCGTCAGCGCATGACCATGATCCTGGTCTGGGGGGCTGTCTTTGCAGGGGTAGCCCTCGCAACCGCATGGCTGCTGATGGACCTCTCAAGCCTGCGGCAGCTTCTGAATCCCCATGTGGCCGCCCGGGACGTGCCCTTGTACCAGAAAATCACCTTGGACAAGGCCCTGAAGTCTGCCCGCTATCTGCTTGTGCTCGCGGTCGCGGGGGTGGGGATGGCCTGGTCGAGGCGGCACACCGCCGCGATCTACCCCGCGCTCTGGGCGATGGTGACGACGCTGATCCTCTCCTTCCATCGTCCGGTGTGGTTCCATCAGGCCCTGCTCGTCACACTGCCTGCCGCGATGCTGGCTGCGGAGATCTTCAATGCCGGCCCGTGGTTGAGAGCCCGTCTCGCGGGCGGATGGAGCGGATGGAGGATGAAAAAGGCCGCTCTTGCCCTCGGGCTTGTTGTCCTGGTCCTCGTCGGGGCGCAGATCCAACGCACCTACAGCAGTGCGGTGCACTGGGTGAAGGATGAGAGCCAGGCCGAACGCCTGGAGGACATGCGGTTGACGGCCCTCATGGCCCAGCGTGCCAAGGCCACGCGCTGGGTGGTGACGGACCGCCCGATGTATGCCTTCCGGGCGGGTCTGCTGGTGCCTCCGGAGATGGCGGTCCTTTCGCACAAGCGCGTGTCCGTGGGCCTCTCACAAGGACAGTGGATGATGGACTGCCTCATGCGATATCAGCCGGAACAGGTGGCCCTGGTGTGCTTCCCCTGGCCAGAGGTGAAGCCTTTCCTGGAAGCGACTTATGTTCCGGTGCCCGGGCGGGATGGCAGGACGCTGTTCCTGAAACCGTGAGCGGCCAGGGGGTTCATCGATCTGCCGTGACCTGGACGCATTGCGACTCGGCGTCAGCATAAAGGGCGAAGCCTCCTGAGGGAGGCTCGGCCAGGTGCACCAGGTCGCTCCACTTTCCGGCGCCGGGCAGCAGATCTACGAGTCGGTTGGGCATGCTGAGGATGGACGCCTCGTCGATGACATTGCCCTCCTTCTCTGGGAAGAGCGCGAAATACAGCATGTCGGCTTCCACCAGTTCGTTGATGAAGTGCGTGCCGAGCGACACATCGGGCACGAGGTTCTCGTGCATGGCCACGATCTCGCAAAGGGCCGCAACATTGTTGATCTCGGCAAAGGCCACCGGGATTCCCAGCCAAGGATCACGTGTTCCCCAACGTCCGGGGCCAAGGAGCAGGAGGGTATGCCCTGAACTGGCGCGGTTGATCTCACCGATCAGGCGCGCCACGCCGAAGCGGTCGGCCTGCTTGAGGCTCCCATAGCGTGATGGAAGCACGTAGACGATCCGGTCCGGTTTGATGAGGCGGCTAGGCCCGATCACGGCACCCTGGGCTTCGACGAGGCGACGGGCCTCGCTGGAGGGCTTGATGATGGCTCCGGCCTCCGCCACGCGCACCTGCATCGGTCGACATTGAAGGATGTTGATCCGGTAGCCATCGCCGGGAGTCACATTGAGTGCGAATTCGATTTCCACCGGGTGCTGATAGGCGGTGTGCAAGGTTCCCAGCACCGTCCGCATGTCCGACACGAAGGCCGTCCCGTCGATGAGTCCATCAAAGGTGAGGAAGGCTGGGCGGTCCGGCTGCTCGCGGGACGTGAACAGGGCTTCGGGGAAGTGGGCGGATTGGCTCGCGATTTCGGCGAAGGGGCCACTGATCACGGTGTTGGTTTCGAGGTCCAGGGCGTCCATGCGGCGTTGGGCATATCTGGCGATGGCGCCGAAGTTGGTTTCAGGGCGCAACTGCGGGGCATTGAGGGCGACCAGGCGTGTGTAGTCGTCGTCTGCGCGGTCCACGGCCCGGGTGCCCAGCCCCGCAACCAGGCGGACCACGCCAGCGTGGGTGTCGATGTCCGGGTTCCAGCGGTAGGGGTTGAACGAGAGCCCCACGCCGGCGGCGTGAGGGTGGAAATACCGGCCGCCAGCGGTGCCGGAAACGCGCATGATCAGAAGCGCCATCTGCTCGTGGGATTCGAGGAGTCCGCGGCGCTGGCGATAGCGCAGGGCTTGTTCGCTGAGGGTACTGGCGTAGACCTGGCGGATGGCGTTGAGGAGATCAGCCATCCGTTCTTCGCGGGTGCCCCGGTTCGCGCAGAATATGCTGACGTACTGGCCAGCGAAGGCGTTGCCGTAGTGATCCTCAAGGCGTGAGCTGGAGCGCACGATGTAGGGCCATTCTCCGAAATAGTCGAGCATTCCGGCGAACTGGCGCAGGGTGGGCTGGGTGAAGCTTCCTCCCATGATGCGTTCGTGGGCTTCATCGAGCTGCTTCAGGAAGGTTTCCGGTTCGCGCTGCTGGCGGCGGATCCACCACAGCCCATTGGATACGAAGAACGTGTCGAAGACTTCCGTGCCGACGTAGAACGAATCGTGCGCTTCCAGGCGGGCGTGCAGCGTCGGTTGATCGCGGCGGAGGATGGCGCGCGCCAGGAGCATGCCCTGGGCCTTGCCACCAATGGAGCCTGCGCCGATCATGCGGTCTCGCACTGCGATGAGGTCATCGAGGCTGAGATAGCGGTGGAGCATGTCGTTCATTCCCGCGTCCTCGGGAAAGAGCAGGCGGAAAAGAAAGTCACAATGGCTCGCTTCAGCATCTGGGTCTGACTTGCCCATCCTCCGCTTGCCGACCAGTTCGCGAGCCGCTGAAAAATGGCGCTGCCAGTGGCTGACGCCCATTCTGTCCTCAAGGCCAAGCCAACCGGAGCCGGCCAGTATCTCCGCCAGGGTCCCGCTGTCGACGACGGGGCGGAAACGGTCGCCAGCCTCCCAGGCGTGGATCAGGTTCATCGCTGAGGCGGAGCGGTGCTGGACCTTGATCGGCTTGATGTAGTTGCGTCCCTGGCAACGGAATACATCAAGCAGATATTGGGTCGTCTCGGTGATCATCTCCATGCCCGCAGGGGCATGGCGATTCCGGTAGACCGCAAAATAGGTGACGGTGTCCAGATCGAAAAGGCGCGGGCAGGTCAGGCGGAAGAAGTTTCCCATCATGCGATCCGACTGCCACACTTCTGCCAGATCGGAGAGGCAGTCGAAAACGTACATGGTCTCCCGACCCGCCGCCTCGATCACGGTATGGATCTGATCCACGAAAGCATCGAAGCCGTTTTCCGGCGATGCGAGATGGATTTCCGCATTGCTGGTCTCGTCGAACAACGCCGGATGCCCGGCAAAGCGGAAATAGATCAGCCGCCGTCCCTGCGCCTGGGCGGCGCCTGCGTAAGGGGTGACGAGGGCCAGGTATTCGTCCAGTGACTGGATCTGCCAGACGAGGTTGTCGCCGGGCTGCACCCCATGCAGGACTTCATCAAGTCCTGGGAGGCCGGTGGTGGGATGGAAGAGGGGGGAGGTATTCATGGCATCAGGGTGTCGCCATCACGTGCAGCGGATGAGCATGGAAGTAATCTATCCGAGGTGTGGAGGATTGGATGTGGATAAAGATGCTGTGGTGGCCTGTCGCCGCTTGGCGCTAGGCTAGCACTAGCATCCCGCACACCTGATCACCAATTCGGAGGCATCTCGATGTCGAACGATACGAGTATGCAGGTGGACGGCGTTGATATGACTCATGTCGATTTTGTCCCGCCGAGGCGGGTGCCATCCTACGCCACATTAGTCCTGAACCTTCTGAGGCAGGACTCGGATTCCAAGCGGAGCATCAAGAACCGCCGACTGAAAGCAGCCCTCAACCCGACCTACCGCCTTGATGGGCTGATGGGCTTCATGAATGACACTATGGATTGATCATGCGTCCGCCGTGCCTGCTGCTATCCTCAGGCATAGGGGCTGAAAAATAGGGTCACCCATAGCAACAGCAAGGCTGGATTACCCTAGGGTAAAAGCTCACTTTTAGGGAAAACGCGGGTTTACGGCAAGGGAGAAAGCAATGAGATGGTTGCGATTATTGGGAAGGCTACGCGCTACCAGTCTGCTATGGCCCGGTTTTATTTTTACGTTACTTTTGTCCGGTTGTGGCGGCAACGAAACGGCAGGCAGGAGATGTAAATCAGATCCTCTGACTTCAATCCAGATTGTTGCTGATTACTCGACCATTGCCGCGCATACATCCACCACGCTTAAGGTAACAGGTGATTTCTCCGGTCATTACAGCCGTGACATAACCGATCAAGTGGTCTGGTCAAGCAGTTCGCCGCAAGTGGCAGGTTTTGTCACCGCGTCATCTCCCAACAGGGTGAGCGGTCTCACACCAGGAACCGCCGACCTGATCGCGACCGTTGGGAGTGTTTCGAACACCTACACATTAACGGTAAGTTCGGCCACAATCACTTCCATAACGGTCACCCCTGCAACTCCATCGGTTCCCAAAGGCTTGACAATACAACTTTTGGCAACCGGTACCTTCTCGGATGCCACGACTCAGGACATCACCTTTGATGCGGGCTGGGCTTCGTCCGACCCTGCCGCAGCTACCGTCAGTGATGCCGTCAGCAACAAGGGCCTTATCCAGGCCTTGGCGGTCGGCTCGGCCACGATTAGGGCAACCCTTGACAGTGTCCCTGGCAGTACGCTGCTGACGGTCACTGCGGTGGAACTGCAATCGATTAGTGTTACACCGGCTGATGCTACGGTATTCGGTTTTTCTGTAAACGTTAGTATGAAAGCCACCGGTACTTATTCCGATGGAACGACTGCTGATATTACGGGCATGGTTACCTGGAATTCGTCACTTCAAAGCGTCGCTACGATCACCACTACTGGAGGAACTGCAACAACCGTTGCAGCGGGAACGACCTCAATCAGTGCTGCTCTCGACGGTATTAACGGGAACACAAATCTCACCGTAAAACCTCTGTCTAGCATGCTCCGGGTATCACTGCCATCTGACTCTTAATGCCGAATCCAGGTCATTAGTCGGCTGTTGTAGGCATTGAGGTTCTTAATATGAAAGGTTTTCCAACCCGCCCGCGCTGAGGTTATCGGGTTCGTGGGTCAGGCAGAGAAGGGCCTTAGCAAAGGCTGCACATACTGGGCCCCCAATGATCAGCGGGGACATGGCCTTTACGATTGATGGCAAACGGGCCTCACACCGTGATGACCACGATCTCCGGGTCCACTTCCTTCTAGAGGATGCCCTCGATGGCCATGAGGGTGCCCGTGAGGCCCGAGGGGCAGGTCATGCAGGCGGCCCCCCTGGTGAGCGATTGGCCGAATCATGATCACTGTTTTCGTAGGTGCTGATTGGTGTTGAACGAAGCCGCTCCGCGGCGGGGGTGGCGCCGTGTGGCGGGCCCGCGCAGTAAGAAAGCTAGCAATTCCATGTAAATGAAGGCTCCTTGGTCATCGCGATGTTGACGCATCGCCAGACGACTGTCAAGCGACATGAAAATTAACCCACCCGGCGACACGAATATTGACCCCCTTGTTGTATGAGCCCGTGGGGTGTCTGGAGCGTAGGCCGTAGGCCGAAGCGGAGGACACCCCACTGGGTGCGGCTCAGGTGGTGGCCGCTGGCACCGGGGCCGGGACGATCCCGGCTCGGCGCTTCTCCCGCAGGCGGTAACTCTCGCCTTTGATGGTGATGATGTGGCTGTGGTGCAGCAGTCGGTCCAGGATGGCGGTTGCCAGGATGGTATCCCCGAACACCTCGCCCCACGCACCCACTGGCTGGTTGCTGGTGATCATGAGGCTCGCCCCGCTCATATCTCCGGTTCACGAGCTG
>NZ_KI912268.1:1257724-1541999 GCF_000242615.2 Holophaga foetida DSM 6591 | reverse complement strand
GACCTCCGGGCCACCCTGGGGCTCACCCTGGTGCTCCACACCTGGACCCGGGACCTCCGCTTCCATCCCCATGTCCACGTGCTGGCCACGGCGGGCGGGCTTTCGCTGGATGGGAGCCGGTTCGTCCACGCCAGAAAGGACTACCTGTTCCCGGTGAAGGCCATGGGCAAGCTGCTGCGGGGAAAGATGCTGGATGCCCTGCGAGGACTCCGCCGGAAGGGCATCCTGCCAGATCAGGGCTTCAATGCCCTCATGGCCACCCTCGCCCGCCACAAGTCCTGGGTCGTCTATGCGAAAGCCCCCTTCCGGCGTTCCCAGCATGTGCTGAGCTACCTGGGGCGCTACACCCACCGGGTGGGTATCGCCAATTCCCGGCTGATCGACGTGGGGCCGGGGCATGTCACCTTCCGCACCCGGGGGCCAGCAGACCGTCACCCTCACCCCATCGAGTTCCTGCGCCGCTTTGTCCAGCATGTCCTTCCGGATGGCTTCCATAAGATCCGGCACTTTGGCCTCTACGCCTCGGCCCAGGGTGGAGGTCTGCTGGAACAGGCCAGGGCCCTGCTGCCTGCTCCGAAACCCAGAGCCGAGGCGTGTCCAGCCGAAGGCACGGGGCAACGCTGCCCTCATTGTGGTGGTCTGATCCTCTGGCGACCGCTGATGAGTGAAGCCTCCAGGGCACCCCCGGCGGTGATGCCATGACTGTCAGCCTCTCAGCTATCCATCACCTGCACCACGACCTCCACCACGGCGGGACGGCGAAGCCCTGCTATGACGCCAACTCGGTCCAAGCCCCTGCCGGGACTGTCGGGCTCAGCAGTCAGCAATCCCTGGGCGACAGGGGACCTGGCGTCCCCAAAAGTGGATCAGCAGGCGCGATTTCCCCATAGCCCTCGCCCAACTCCCCCGCCGCTCCGGGCTTGTTCAACACCGCATTTCATCGGTGGGGGCTCCGTCTACCTGAGGCAGCCTCGCCCACGCCCCACCGACGAAATGCTCACTGTTTTTGAGGAGGTAGGGATCGCCAAGGCGCTTTGCTGGCGCTGGGTGCACTGGTCGGAGGCCACGAATTTCTTGGATCACCCAACCCAGGAGCATTGGCGCAATCCTGGACTGCGTGAACCAGAAGGCCCAACCGTCGCAGTGTGCGGCCTTGGGGAAACAGGATGAGGCGAGGAATCAGGGGTACGCTCCGGCGAAGCTGTGTAAGAAGTTGACTTGGGGCAGGTGCGGAGAGACGATGGGCCGTGCATTTCAAGTCCAAAGGCCAAGGCCGAACGCTCACAAGGCCCTTTTCTGGGCTTGAGGATCCTTCTCAACACCATCTTCTGACCCCAGGCCAACCCGGTTTGAGGCGTTTGAATTCCCTATCCCTCCTATATGGGGCAATATGAGTAAATCAAAAGAGGCACTTGACTTTGTTCATCTAATGGATGAATTGTTGTCAGCCAGACAAATCGTGCTTTTTGGAGCCGGTGAGTTGGCCATGTTTTCCATGCTCCGATTGGCTTATCTGGGAGTGAAGTCACGAGTTGTGGCTATTTCGGATAATAGCGCCAGTAAAATCGGTACATCGATTGAAGGAATTCCCGTAATCACTGTCAGCGAACTGGCAGGCAATTACCTTGATGCAAAAGTGATCATAACTATCGGCAATGATAGTCATCAAAGAGAAGTGCAAACACAATTAGAAGAGCTTGGTTTTTCAAATTTCATTTCAAGCAAGGTTCTCCTTGAACCTTATCAGTTTACCGGTGCCAGAGAACCTTTTCTTGTACAACACCCAGGGGAGCCGAGCATCTTAAAGAGTGTTGTAATGTCGATCACCACCAAGTGCAACCTTCGCTGTAAACATTGTTGTTATCTAATGACTCATGTCGAAAAGCCCCAGAACGCTGATAGAAATCAGATCATAGCTAGCGCCAAAAAATTATCGAGTATTGTGGGTAGCATAAATACATTTGCAATTGTTGGAGGTGAGCCATTTCTTCACCCAGATTTGAATGAAATATGCGAAGAGATTGGCAAAATTGACAATATTAAGTTTAAAAATATAATCACCAATGGCCGGATTGTTCCAAGCGTCGAGCTATTGGATACTCTTAAAAGAAATGGCATTGCTATATTTTTCAGTGATTATGGTGATATGTCCACCAAAAAACAAGCCATAGAAAAGCTGTGCAAAGAGCATGGCGTGTTATTTCGGCAAACCTTCAATACATTCGAGAATGCACCTACCCAATGGTTTACGACTGAATTTCCCAAAAAACATGGCCGAAGCAGCGGGGAGAATATAGAAAAATTCGCACACTGCGCTCCATGCAATGCTATCGTAAATGGAAAATTTTATATCTGCGTCTACGAAGCATTTGGCACACTACTGAATGCAATCCCTGCGGATCCAAGCGATTGCGTGGACCTACTTGATGCAAACCTCTCCCCGAATGACTTGAGAATGAATCTTGAAACATTACTGCTGAAAAGAGATATCCTAACGTCATGTGATTATTGTCAAACTGAAACTAAATTGGTTCCCATTGCTGAGCAGAGATGATTTGGATTTTGTGTTCAAGCCTCGACGGCGACTTCCATTAGCCTCCATGAGATCCTTCTGTGGTGAAAGGTTAATGCTATCCCCTCCCGCAACGCAGCCATAAAGCCCCCGCGCACCTCTTATACCGTGATCACTACGATCTCCGGGTCCACTTCCTTCTTGAGGATCCCCTCGATGGCCATGAGGGTGCCCGTGAGGCCCGAGGGGCAGGTCATGCAGGCGCCTTGATAGCGGATCATGATCTGCTTGTCGTGGCGTCCCACGATCTCCAGGCCGCCGCCGTCGGCCGCCAGGGCCGGCATGATGGTGTCCTCCAGGACCTTGTAGATCTGCTGGATGAAGGGATCGTTCTCGTCCACCGTGGGCGAACCCTCCCGGGGCGTCGGAGCCTCCTGGGCAGCGGAGGGAGCCGAGCGGATAGGGGGGGCCAGCTTGGGCAGGAGGTCGTTCCAGGTCAGTTCCTCGTCCTTGGTGACCGTGAGGATCTTGTCCTGCATGAATACCGAAACCACGTGCCCTACCTCGAAGAGGGCCTTGGCCAGGGGGTCCGCCTCCGCGATCTCCCGGTTCGGATAGCTCCGGGGAAAGCCCACGGCCACGGGTTCCTTCAGGATGAACTTCACCGCGTGGGGATTGGGGGTGTATTCGATTTCAGCGATCTTCGGCATTTTAAAACCTCAAGAATTCAACCACAAAGACACCAAGTCAGAAAGGATCACCAAGAAAAGCCAGGGATTCCAAAGGGTGCTTTTTGATTGCCGATTTCCTTTTCTTTCTTTTGTCTTTCTTCGAGTCTTCGTGCCTTCGTGGTGGAATTTGCTCTTATTCCGTACTCGTGACGTCTTCGCCCTTGATGGCGCTGTGGAGGGTCGCCCAGGGGAGGACCGCGCACTTCACGCGGCTGGGCAGGTCCCGCACCCCCTGGAAGAGGGAGAGGCGGCCCAGGATGTTGGGATCCTTGGTGGGGTCCAGGCTGCCCCGGATCATGGCCCGGAACTCCTCCACCATCTGTTCCGCCTCTTCCACGGGCTTGCCCTTGACGTTGGTGGTCATGAGGCTGCTGGAGGCCTGGGAGATGGCGCAGCCGTGTCCCTGGAACTTCAGGTCCTGGACGATGCCGTTTTCGATGACAAGGGTGATCTCGATGTCATCGCCGCACAGGGGGTTCAGGCCATGGGCGTGGTGCGTGCAGGGCTCCAGCTTGCCGAAGTTCCGCGGCTTCTTGTTGTGCTCGATGATGACTTGCTGGTAGAGCTCGCGGGGATCGGACATGGTGGTTACCTCAATGACTCAAAATGCTGGAACGCAGAGGGCGCAGAGACAGAAAAGAAAGGGCGCAGAGGAAAGATGAAAAGCGAGAAAAACAGGAGGAGAAGCCGGGCAGGTCGGGAGAACCCGATCTGCTTTTCTCGTCTTTTCCTCTGCGCCCTCTCATTTTTTCCTCTGCGCCCTCTGCGTTGACTCTTTTGATCTGTTGGCTGCGCTACCCGAAGATGTCCTTCACCTTTTGGATGCCGACCACCAGGGCATCGACATCGGCTTCGTCGTTGTAGTAGGCCAGGGAGGCCCGGGTGGTGGCGGGGACCTGGAAGTGCTGCATGACGGGCTGGGCGCAGTGGTGGCCCGCCCGCACCACGATGCCTTCGTGGTCCAGGATGCTGCCGATGTCGTGGGGGTGGATGCCCTCCAGGACAAAGGAGATCACGCTGGCCTTGTTGGCGGCTTCGCCGATGATCCGCAGGCCCTCGATGGCCTTGAGGCGATCCGTGGCGTACTGCAGGAGGGCGTGCTCATGGGCGGCGATGCGGTCGAAGCTGAGGCCCTTGAGGTAGTCGATGGCGGCCCCGAGGCCGATGGCCTGGGTGATGGCTGGGGTGCCGGCTTCCAGTTTGGCGGGGATGCCCATGAAGACGGTCTTCTCCCAGGTCACCGAGAGGATCATGCTTCCGCCGCCGTGCCAGGGGGGCATGGCCTCCAGGAGCTCCTTGCGCCCGTAGAGGACGCCGATGCCCGTGGGGCCCGAGAGCTTGTGGCCGCTGAAGACGTAGAAGTCGCAGTCCAGATCCTGCACGTCCACCGGCATGTGGGGCACGCCCTGGGCGCCGTCCACGAGGACGGGGATGCCCTTGGCGTGGGCCTTGGCGATGATCTCCTTCACGGGGTTGATGGTGCCCAGGACGTTGGAGACCTGGGTGACGCCCACGATCTTCGTACGCTCCGTGAGCAGGCCGTCCAGGTCTTCCAGGATCAGCTCGCCCCGGTCGTTCATGGGGATGACCTTGATCTTGGCGCCCTTCTCCTGGGCCAGGAGCTGCCAGGGCACGATGTTGGCGTGGTGCTCCATGGCGGAGAGGAGGATCTCGTCGCCCTCCTTCACGTTCTGGCGGCCCCAGGCCTGGGCCACCAGATTGATGGACTCGGTGGTGCCCCGGGTCCAGATGACCTGCTTGGAGCTGGGGGCGTTCAGCAGGGCACGTACCTTCTCCCGGGCGCCCTCATAGGAGTCCGTGGCCTCCTGGCTCAGGGTCGAGACACCGCGGTGCACATTGGTGTGCTCGTAGGCCTCGTAGTGGTGCATCCGCTCGATGGCGGGCAGGGGGACCTGGCCGCTGACGGCGCTGTCGAGGTAGACCAGGCGCTTGCCGTGGAAGGGAGCGGTCAGGAGCGGGAAGTCCTGGCGGATCGTGGCGACATCGAGGTATTTGGTCATGGGCGGCTTCGCTGGGAAAAGATCAAAGGAGTCAACACAGAGGGCACAGAGAGAAAAAAGAGAGGGCACAGAGGAAAAGATGGGGGTCAATCGCGGATGAGGCGTTTGAGGCCGTCCTTGAGTTTGGTTTCGTAGAAGTTGAGGAGGAGGCCTACAGGAAGGTGGGACAGCTTGAGGTAGGTCAGAAGCTGGGCCTCATGGATGGGGAGAAGTCGGTCCACGGCCTTGA
Organism: Holophaga foetida DSM 6591; assembly: GCF_000242615.2. Lineage (GTDB taxonomy): Bacteria > Acidobacteriota > Holophagae > Holophagales > Holophagaceae > Holophaga > Holophaga foetida. The sequence goes on along the minus strand of NZ_KI912268.1, from coordinate 1,536,506 downwards.
GTTCAAGGATCAGGACCTGGTCAACCACCAGATCCAGGCGGAGGTGGGTGTCCAGAGGCTCGCCTTTGTAGCTCAAGGGCACCTGGACCTGCTGTTCAAAGGGAATGCCCCTTAGGGTCAGCTCGCGGCAGAGGGCCTTCTCGTAGACAGATTCCAGCAGCCCCGGTCCCAGTTCCCGGTGAACTTCGATGCCAGCTCCGATGACAGACTCCGTCAGAGCGTTGATCCGCTCCCGAGTCCGCTTGCCATCTGTAGTCGCCACCATCTGCTTCCCTTTCTCCGTCTTTCGTTTCTTACCTTTTCTCTGTGCCCTCTCTTTTTAACCTCCGTGCCCTCTGTGTTGACTCCTTTTATCTTTTGTTTTTACATCGTCAGTGCATTCGTCCTCTCCATCACCAGTTGCCGCAGGTGTTTGCGGAGGCTGGGGACGGGGATGCGGCTCAGGAGGTCGGCGGCAAAGCCATAGGTCAGGAGGTTCTTGGCGGCGTTCAGGTCCAGGCCCCGGCTCTGGAGGTAGAAGAGCTCCTCGGGGTCCAGCTGGCCGATGGCGGCGCCGTGGGCGCACTTCACATCGTCCGCCAGGATCTGGAGTTCGGGCTTGGTGTCCACCTGGGCCTTTTCGGACAGGAGCAGGTTGCGGCTCTGCTGCTGGGCATCGGTCTGCTGGGCGCCGGGGCGTACGAAGATCTTGCCGTTGAAGACGATGCGGCTCTGGCCGTCGCCGATGGCCTTGTGAAGCTGGCGGCTGGAACAGTTGGCTTGGGTGTGGTCGATGATCGAGTGGGTGTCTGCCACCTGCTGGCCATCCAGGAGGGCCAGACCGTCCAGATGCACCTTGGCGCCCTCATCGGCCAGGACCACGTGGGGGCTCTGGCGGGAGAGGCGGGCTCCGAAGCTGATGGTTCGGCTGAAGTAGCGGGCGGAGCGGCCCACCTGGGCCCGCAGGTGGCAGAGGTGGATGGCTTCAGGGGATTCCAGCTGGATACGCTCATGGCGAAGCTCTGCGCCATCCTTGACGATCACTTCCGTGAGAGCGTTGGTGAAGTAGCTGCCCTGGCCGCTGTATTCCTCCACCAGATGGAGCTCGGCTCCCTTCTCCAGCACCACCAGGAGCCTGGGGTGGGCGCAGGTGGCTTGGTCGCCATCGGGGGCACCCATGAAACAGACGTGGAGCACCGGCTCCACCTGGAGTCCCTTGGGGACGTAGATGAAGGCACCGTCCGCGAACTTGGCGGTGTTGAGGTTGGCGAAGACATCGCAGGTTTCGGGGGTGGCCAGGGTGCCCAGGGCCGAAGCTGCCTCGGAGGCGCTGGCGAGCTGGAGCATCCGCACGCCCGGGGGCAGGCCCGAGGCGTTGCTGTAGTGGGGATCGTAGTGGCCATTGACAAAGACCAAGCGGGCACCACGGCTTTCCGGCAGGATGTGCCCCCGGATGTCCACGCAGGCATGGATGCCGGGCTTGGGCGCCAGGGTCTTCAGTGGGGCCAGATCGGTGTATTTCCAGTCCTCGGCCTTGGGGGCAGGGTAGCTCTTGCCATCCAGGTGGGTCTCGGCTTTGGCCCGGAGGGTCTCCCACTCCTTGGGCCGGGAGGCCGCAGCCACCTCTGGCAGGAAATCGATGGCGGCGCTCATCAGGCCCTCCCGGCGGCTTCCGCCGTGATCCAGTCGTAACCGCGTTCCTCCAGCTCCAGGGCCAGTTCCTTGCCGCCCTGCTTCACGATGCGGCCCTTGTATAGGACGTGGATCGCATCAGGAACCACGGTCTCCAGAAGCCTGGGGAAGTGGGTGATGACCAGCAGGGCCCGGGTGGGGGTGGTGAGGCGGTTGACGGCCTCGCCCAGGATGCGCAGGGCGTCGATATCGAGACCGGAGTCCAGCTCGTCCAGGATGGCCAGCTTGGGTTCCAGGACGCTCATCTGGAGGATCTCGTTCCGCTTCTTTTCGCCCCCGGAGAAGCCCTCGTTGAGGCTGCGGTCCAGGAAGGAGGAGTCCATCTTCACCAGCTTGATCTTCTCCTGGATGTAGTCATCGAACTCCAGGGGATCCAGCTCGTCCTGGCCGTTGGCCTCGGCCTTCTTGTTATAGGCCAGGCGCAGGAAACTGGCGTTGGAGACACCCGGCACTTCGATGGGGTGCTGGAAGCCCAGGAAGACCCCGGCCCTGGCCCGCTCATCGGCGGAGAGTTCGAAGAGGTTCCTGCCCTCGAAGAGCACCTCGCCGCCGGTGACAACGTAGGAGGGGTGTCCCGCCAGGACCTTGCCCAGGGTGGACTTGCCGCTGCCGTTGGGCCCCATGATGGCGTGGACCTCACCGGCCTTGATCTCCAGATCAATGCCGTGAAGGACTTCGGTTTCCCCGATGCGGGCGGTCAGATTGCGAATGGTGAGCATGTGAGGACTCCTACCGGGGCGGAAATGCGGGAACGCGGAGGGCGCGGAGAAGGAAAAGAAAGGGCGCGGAGGGAAAAGCAAGGGAAAACGGGGAAGGGCTGACCAAGTCGAGGGAGGATCGCTGCAAAACCCAACTGGGCTTGCTTTTCTCTGCGCCCTCTGCGTTCCATCTTTTCTACCCCACCGAACCTTCCAGCTTCAGCGAGAGCAGCTTGGTGGCCTCCACGGCGAACTCCATGGGGAGCTCCCGGAAGACGTCCTTGCAGAAGCCGTTGATGATCATGGAGATGGCGTCCTCGGCGGGGATGCCGCGCTGCTGGAAGTAGAAGAGCTGCTCTTCCCCGATCTTGCTGGTGGTGGCTTCGTGCTCGACCCGGGCGCTCTTGTTCTGCACCTCGATGTAGGGGAAGGTGTTGGCGGCGCAGGTGTGGCCGATGAGCATGGAGTCGCACTGGCTGAAGTTGCGGGCTCCCTCGGCTCCCGGCAGGACCTTCACCAGGCCCCGGTAGCTGTTGACGCTGTCCCCGGCGCTGATGCCCTTGGAGATGATGGTGGACCGGGTGTTCTTCCCGAGGTGTATCATCTTGGTGCCGGTGTCGGCCTGCTGCTTGTTGTTGGTGAGGGCCACGCTGTAGAACTCGCCCACGGAGTTCTCGCCGGAGAGAATGCAGCTGGGGTATTTCCAGGTGATGGCGCTGCCGGTTTCCACCTGAGTCCAGCTGATCTTGGCGTTGCGGCCCTTGCATAGGCCTCGCTTGGTGACGAAGTTGAAGATCCCGCCCACGCCGTTCTTGTCGCCGGCGTACCAGTTCTGGACGGTGCTGTACTTGATGCTGGCGTCGTCGAGGGCCACCAGTTCCACCACGGCGGCGTGGAGCTGGTTGGTATCGAACTGGGGGGCGGTACAGCCTTCCAGGTAGGAGACGGAGGCCCCCTCCTCCGCAATGATCAGGGTGCGTTCGAACTGCCCCGAATCCTTGTTGTTGATGCGGAAGTAGGTCGAAAGGTCCATGGGGCAGGTGACGCCCTTGGGGATGAAGACGAAGGAGCCGTCGGTGAAGACCGCGCTGTTGAGGGCGGCATAGAAGTTGTCAGTGGTGGGCACCACGCTGCCCAGATACTTCTGGATCAGCTCGGGGTGCTCCCGCACGGCCTCGGAGAGGGAACAGAAGATGATCCCCTGCTCGCCCAGGCGCTCCTTGTAGGTGGTGGTGACGCTCACGGAATCGAAGACCACATCCACAGCCACGCCCGCCAGGGTCTTCTGCTCCTCGATGGGCACGCCCAGCTTCTCGAAGGTCCGCAGCAACTCAGGGTCCACCTCGTCCATGCTCTGATACTTGGGGGTCTTGGGCTTGGGGGCGGAGTAGTAGACGATCTTCTGGAAGTCCGGGACTTCGTAGCACACATGCGCCCACTGGGGCACCGTCATGGTCAGCCAGTGGCGGTAGGCCTTCAGGCGGAACTCCAGGAGCCATTCCGGCTCCTCCTTCTTGGCGGAGATCATGCGGATCGTGTCTTCGCTCAGCCCCGGGGGGGCGGATTCCGACTCGATGTCCGTTACGAACCCGTACTTGTATTCCTGGCCTGTGAGATTCTGTAGCGACGAGCTCATGGAAGGCTCCCAATGTCCTCTATGATGAAATCTTGACCTAGAATGTCAACTATAGATCCGGTGGTGAGGGCATCATCCGATCTCCATGTGAACATAGGCGCTTAACCATAGGATCTTGCGCCCCTTCTAAGGAATGAAACCATGTCGCTTAAGACAGATCAGGAAAAGTACAGCTACGCCATCGGCATGGATGTCTGCGAGAACCTGCAGCAGCAGGACTTGGACCTCGCGCTGGCCGCCTTCCTCCAGGGTTTCCAGGACGCCTACAACGGTGGAACCCCCCTGCTGAGCGAGGATGAGAAGCATCAGGCCCTCCGGGCCCTCCAGCAGACCCTGCAGGCCAAGCATGCGGAGAAGGCTACCGCCGCCAGCGCCGAGAACATCGCCGCCGGGAAGGCCTTCCTGGAGGCCAACAAGGCCGCCGAGGGCATCCAGGTCACCGCCAGCGGCCTGCAATACAAGGTCATCCAGACCGGGGATGGCGCCACGCCCACCCTCGGCGACACCGTGACCACCCACTATCGGGGCACCCTCATCAACGGCAAGGAGTTCGACAGTTCCTACCGCCGCGGCGAGCCCGCCACCTTCCCCGTCAACGGCGTCATCCCCGGCTGGACCGAAGCCCTCCAGCTCATGACCGTGGGCTCCAAGTGGCAGCTCTTCATCCCCTCGGATCTCGCCTACGGCCCCCGCGGCGCCGGACAGGATATCGAGCCCCACTCCACCCTGGTGTTCGACATCGAACTGCTGGCGATCAAGTAGTTCGACCGGGCGCGCTTCGGGCAAAGATTCAACGCAGAGGGCGCAGAGAAAGAAAAGAAAGGGCGCTGAGGACAGCCGGAAGGCTCACTCGGTGCCCTTTCCCTTGGACACAGGAGTACGTTGCATATGGGCAGAATTACAGGCAGCTGCGCCTATCGCGCCCGAGTCTTGCATCTGGTGGCCGATCCGGCCGTGGCGGGGGATTCGGCGGCGCAGTACTTCGATGACGGCGTGCTGTGGGTGGAGAATGGGGTGGTACGCGCCGTGGGGCCTGCGGAAAGCCTGCTGCCGCTGGGGGCCGGGGTCGCCGTGCACGAATTCCCCAACCACCTGATCCTCCCCGGCTTTGTCGACACCCACCTGCACTATCCGCAGACCGAGATGATCGCGTCCTACGGCGAGCAGCTGCTGAACTGGCTCGAGACCTACACCTTTCCCACCGAAACCAGATTCCGCGATGCTGATCACGCCCGCCGCATCGCCGAGCTCTTCCTGAAGGAGCTGTTGCGCAACGGCACGACCACCGCCCTGGTCTTCTGCACCGTGCATCCGCAATCCGTGGACGCCTTCTTCGAAGCGGCGAAGGCGCTCGGCCTGTGCATGATCGCGGGCAAGGTGCTGATGGACCGGAACGCGCCGACGGACCTGCTCGACACCGCGGAGAGCGGCTACGAGCAGTCACGGCTTCTGCTCGAGCGCTGGCATGGGGTTGATCGCCTGCGCTATGCCGTGACGCCACGCTTCGCGCCCACCTCGACGCCCGAGCAGATGAGCCTGGCGGCCCGCCTGCTGCGCGAGTACCCCGGCGTATACCTGCAGACACACTTGGCGGAAAACCTGGGCGAGGTCGAGTGGGTGCGGGAGCTCTTCCCCGCCGCCAGGCACTACCTGGATGTGTACGATCAGTTCGGCCTGCTGGGGGAGCGCAGTGTGTTCGCCCACGGCATCCACCTCTGCGAAGACGAGTATCAGCGCTTGGCCCAGTCCGGCTCGTCCGTGGCGCATTGCGCCACCTCGAACCTGTTCCTGGGGTCGGGCCTGATCGATCTGGACCGCCTGCGGGCCCACGACGTGCGGGTGGGGCTGGGCACCGATGTGGGTGCCGGTACCAGCTTCTCGATGTTCAGGACCATGGACGAGGCTTACAAGATCCAGCAGCTGCGTGGCAGCAGGCTGGATCCGCTGCAGGCCTTGCACCTCGCCACCCTGGGGGGTGCTGAGGCGCTACGGCTGGGTGAGCGCATCGGCAATCTCCAGCCGGGCAAGGACGCAGATTTCTCCATCCTGGATCTGGAAGCCACCCCGCTCCTGGCATTCCGTCTGAAACAGTGCCGCAGCGTGCGGGAGCTGCTGTTCGTGCTCAGCACGCTGGGCGACGATCGCCTGGTGCAGGCGACCTACGCCCTGGGCAGGTGCGTCCACAACCGTTAGTCCTGCGGCTCCTGCGAGAGGCTCTGGTCCAGTTCCTGGATCAGTGCCTTCATCTTGGTGTGGACCATGGCGATCTGGGATTCCTGGAGGTCATGGGGGTCAGCTTCGAGGCCGGCTTCCAGGACATCCAAGGCCTCGTCTTCCCGGCGCAGGGCGGCCAGGGCGGTACCGAGCTGGAAGTGGTTGATGAGGGTGGGCTCGTTCTTGAGAACGGGGCCGAGGAGATCCACGACCTCCGCAGGGCGCTTGAGGTCCAGGAGATACTGGCCCAGCAGGGTGCGGGCGCGGCCCTCCTGGCCGGGCAGGGGATTGGCCTGGAGGCGCTTGACCTCCTGGAGGTCTTCATCGCTGATGTCCCCGGCCATGAGGCGGCATGCCTGGTGGATGACGGCGGCCTCCCAGGCTCCACTGCTCTTGGGGTGGGCTGTCATGTATGTGCTCAGGGCCTCCTGGAGCTTATCGTCGGCGTTCTGTTCCATCAGGATATCCAGTACCAGCCGGAGGGCCTGGAAGCAGAGGCGGGGGTGGCGCTTCGAGGCGGCGAAGGCCAGGGCCTTGGAGATGTTGGCCTTGGGATGCTTGAGAAAGGCGATCTGGAGTTCCAGGAACTCGGCCCTTTCGCTGCGCTCCTTGCGGAGGGTGGGCTTGAGGCAGACAGCTGCGTCCGCAGTGGCTCCCTCCCGGATCAGGAGCTCCACCTCGTCCAGGACCATCCGGGAGATGGCGGTGCCTCCCCGGGCGGAACGGAGCTGGGCGGGGTTTTCGGCGTCCAGCAGCAGGAGCAGTTCGTGGTCCCCGGGGTTCTGGCGGAGCAGCTCCTCGAGGATGGCGAAGGCCTTGGGCCGCTCATCGGCCAGGAGGTAGCCCTCCGCCAGGAGTTCCCGCACGAAGAGTTCGCCCGGCAGGAAGACCGAGGCCTCCTTGAGGAGGGGGATGGCCTTGGCGGCATCGCCCCGGGCCAGGAGCACCTCCCCCATGAGGCTGAGGGTGTGGCCGTCCCGCTGGAGGTTGAGGGCATCGGTGGCGGCTTCGAGGGCACCCTGGAGATCCTCCTCGTCCAGCAGGACCTCGCAGAGCTGGATGCGGGGCTCGGCTTCGTCGGGTCTCAGCTCGGCAGCCTTGTGGAGGGCTTCGATGGCCTCGTCGGCCCGCTCAAGATCATCCCGGAGGAGCTTGGCCAGGAGCATCCAGGCCTCGAAATGGCGCGGACTGAGCTGGACGACCTTGCGTACCAGGTTTTCGGCCTCGTCCAGATCCTGGGCCACCTCCTTGAGGGCGGCTACTGTAAATAGCAGTTCATAGTTCTTGGAGTCCATGGCCAGGGCCTGGGCCAGGCGGTTGGCGGCCTCCGGGAGCTTGGCCATGTCGAGAAGGGCCGAGGTCTCCAGAAGGGCGCGGCGGAGCTGGCTCATGGACTTGGGCTTGGCGATGGGGAGGATGCGGGCGCGGTAGCGGGTGAAGAGTTCCCGGGCGCCGATGAGCTGGAGGTTCTCCTCCACCAGTTCCTCCCAGCGGGAGGAGAAGGCGTGGCCATCGAGCTGGCCCTTCTGCTCCATCTCCTGCACCAGGGACATCAGGCCGTTGCGGAGCATGACCTCGGAGCGCTCCAGTTTGCCCAGCTGATCCGAGATGGCCTCCAGGTAGGTCTCGATGCGGCGGAGATTCTCCTCCAGACCGGTGATCCGCTCCAGGAGGTGCTCGTCGAGATCGTCGTCCTGCTCGTTGTCGACCTCGTCGTCCCAGCCCTGGTCCCCGGCCACAATGAGGAGGCGGGTCCCGCATTTTCGGCAGGTCTCCCGATCCCCTGGATTCCAGGTGAAGCAATTCTGACAGTAGGTTCCTGGGGTCTCGGTCGCCATGGGAAGAGGATAGCCAGGGAAATGGGGGGCGGAAATGCCCTATCCTGATTTCCATGGAGAACGAGGATAAGCGACAGGAAGCCATGGAGCTCGTGGGCAAGGCCTACCAGGCCCACATGAAGGGCAAACTGGATGAAGCCATCGAGCTGTACACCCAGTCCATCGGGCTCTGCCCCACCCCCGAGGCCTTCACCTACCGGGGCTGGGCCCAGTCCGGCCTCAAGGATTACCAGGCCGCCATCGCCGACTGCCATCGGGCCATCGACCTGGATCCCGAGTTCGGGAACCCGTACAACGACATCGGGGCCTACTTCCTCGAGATGGGGCTGCCCGAGGATGCGGTTCCCTGGCTCCGCATGGCCCTCAAAGCCAAGCGCTACGAGAACTACTGCTTCCCCTACTACAACCTGGGGCGCATCCACGAGGGTTTCGGCCGTCTGGAGGAAGCCCTGGCGCAGTACCGGAAGTCCCTGGATGAGAACCCGGGCTTTGGCGTTGCGGCCAAGGCCATTGATCGGGTCAAGGCCAAGCTGGCCTCCCTGACCCGAAAGGAAGAACCATGACCCGTTTTGTCATCGCCCACAGCCCAGACTCCGACGACGCCTACATGATGGCCCCCCTGGCCCTGGGATGGCTCGACGAGGACCCGGACCGCGCCGGTTTCGATTTCGAATTCGTGCGGAAGGACATCGAGACCCTGAACCATGAATCCCTTGAGAGCCGCTACGATGTCACCGCCATCAGCTTCGGCGTCTATCCCGAGATCCGGGATCGCTACGATCTGCTGACGGCTGGCAGCAGCATCCAGGAGGGCACCGGGCCCCTGGTGGTCACTCGTCGTCCCATGACCCCGGAGGAGCTGGACGATACCGTCGTGGCCATTCCCGGGAAGCGCACCAGCGCCTATCTGAGCCTTCGCAAGTGGCGCCCCGGCCTGGATGTGGCCCTTGTGTCCTTCGATCGCATCATGGAGGAAGTGGAAGCCGGGAACTACGACGCCGGGCTTCTGATCCACGAAAGCCAGCTGATGTACCAGGAACGGGGCCTCCACCTGATGGTCGACCTGGGGGCCTGGTGGAAGGATAACTACGATCTGCCCCTCCCCATGGGGGGCAACGCCATCCGGAAGGATCTGCCGGAGGAGCTCAAGGCCCAGTTCGCCCGCCTCATGCGCAAGAGCGTGGTTATGGCTCGGCAGCGCCACTGGGAGAGCGTGGACTACTCCCAGGGCTTCGGCCGGGGCATGGATCGCGAGATGGTGAGCCGCTACGTCCAGGCCTGGGTCAACGACTTCACCGAGGATCCCGGGGAGCGCGGGCGGAAGGCCGTGGAGGTGCTCCTGGGGCTCTCGCCGGTCTGGATCCAGGGCTGACGCTCAGCGCCGATCCTCGTCGCGGTCCCGATCGCCTCTCTGGTCGCGGTCACCGTCGGAGTGATGGCGGTCCCTGTCCCTGTCCCGGCCCCGGCGGCCCGAATCCTCGGATTCATAGCGGTCCCCACGATCCCGACCTCCCATTCCGCCGGGGCCTATGGGACGAATGAGGCAGCCCAGGGTCATGCCGAGGCTGGCTACTGCCATCACGGTCAACAACGTGCCTTTGATCAGTCTGGTTTTCATGGCCGTCTCTTATGAAAAGCAGGGATTGGTCGCCCCCTGCCCGGGGCTCATCGGTCGGGACACCCCATCCCTGGAGTTTGGATCCGGACAGCTTACAACGCCGCTGCTTCAATCCTGAAGGACACCCTTCGTTTCTGCCCCTGGTTCTGCACCTCCAGGGTCACTGTCGATCCGATGGGTTCCTCGTAGAGGCGGTCCAGGAATCGGTTCCAGTCGGGGGTGGGCTTGCCATTCATGGAGAGGATGACATCCCCCAGGATGTAGCGGTTGCCGCTGCGCGTGAGGCCCCGGAGACCGGCCCGCTCGGCAGGGCTCCCTGGGGTGACCTTCAGCACCACCACGCCTTCGGGGGCCTTGAAGTAGCTGGCGTAGGCAGCGGGCAGGGGGGTGAATCCTGGTTCGGGCTGGGGGTTCTGGCCGTGGGCGATGAGCTGGGGCACCACCCGGTTGACGATATCCACGGGCACGGCGAAGCCGATTCCCGCGCTGCTGCCGCTGGTGCTCTGGATGGCCGTGTTGACGCCTACCAGTCGGCCCGCGCTGTCCAGGAGAGGGCCGCCGGAGTTGCCGGGATTGATGGCGGCGTCCGTCTGGATGACCCCCATGATGTGGCGCCGGGCGGGGCTCTGGATCTCACGGCCCAGGGCCGAGATGATGCCGGTGGTGAGGGTCTGGTCGAGCCCGAAGGGGTTGCCGATGGCGATGACGCTCTGTCCCACCTGGAGGTCCGAGGAGGTGCCGATGGGGATGGGGCGCAGCTCCCTGGGCGGGGTCACCAGCCGGAGCACCGCCAGATCCTTTTCGGGGGCCACGCCCACCACCTTGGCCCGGTGGGTCTCCTGGTTGGCGAAGGTCACTTCGAACTCCTGGGCGTTCTGGATGACATGGAAGTTGGTGACGATGTGTCCGGCCTCGTCCCAGACGAAGCCCGAGCCCGTGCCCGTGGCCACGGCCTGGACATCGAAGGAGAGCCAGTCCCGCTGGTAGGCGATGGAGGTGATGTAGACCACGGAGCTGCGGGCGGCCTTGAACTGGTCGATGAGGGCCTGCTCCTGGGGGCCCAGGGGCCCGCGGGGGTCGATGGGGCGTGGCGATGTGGAGGGATGTCTGAGCGCCTGCCCGCCGCACCAGCCCGCAAGAACGCCTGCCAGCACCAGTGCCGTCACTCCCATGATCCGGCCTGCTCTCATGATCCGCCCTCCTGATTCCCTATTCTGTCTCCGATTCAGGCGGGGAGGGAATTGGCCGAAATGATTTCCATGAATTCCATGTCGAACCGATCCCTTGCCCTGATGACCGGCCTGCTGGTGGCGGTCTTTCTCCTTGTGACGGCGGGCCTCTTCCAGGCCATGGGGTGGGGACCGGCCCTGGTGGTGGCGGTGCTGGGCGGCCTCTCTCTCCTGGTGGTCCGAGCCCATGCCCAGCGCCTGGAGCTGCTCCAGGTCACCCTGGATCAGAATGAGGATTACCTTGAAGGTGTGGCCGGGCTCTCGTCGGAGATCCACGCCCTGCTAGAGGGTGAGCGCTTCCTGTACGTGAACGCGGCCTTGTCGGAGTCGCTGGGCCATGCCCGGGAGGCCTTCCTGGCGGGGGGGCTGGAGCATCTCCTGGCCCTTGTGCATCCCGAGGAAGTGCCCAGGGTGAGGACTCAGCTCCAATGCCGGGAAGAGGCCCCGGGTGACCTCGTCTTCCGGATGAAGGACAACCACGGGGCTTGGCGCTGGCTGCACTGCCGCCGGATGCTCATGCGGAGGCCCGGTGGGAGGGCTTCTCTGCTGGTGATGAGGGAGATCAGTGCGGAACGCTCCCTGGAGGCAGCCCAGGCGCGGATCCAGAAGCTGGAAACCGTCGCCTCCCTCGCACGCGGGACCCTGCATGATCTGAACAATGTCCTCATGGGCATCCAGGGATACTCGGAGATCCTGGAGGCCGAGGCCCCTCGGGGCAGGCTGCTGGGACTCTTGGAGCGGGGGAGGGAACTGTGCGGGAAACTGGCGGCACAGGTCGGTCCGGGGCGGATCCGTATCGGTCGGATTTCCCTCGACGCCCTCATCCGGGGCTCCCTGCCCCAACTGGAGGCCATGGTGCCGGATAGCGTGGCCTTCGAGACGGAATTCCAGTCCGACCTGCCCCCCATCCACGGGGACGAGGGGCAGCTGCGCCACGCCCTGCTCCAGATCCTCACCCACTCCGTGGGGATCCTGGAGGGGCAGGGAGGGGTCATCACCCTTCGGACCCTCTGTGAAGGGCCCGATCGGGTGTGCATCCGCCTGGAGGACCAGGGGCCGGGGCTCCAGAAGGCCGCCCTGGAGCGACTCTTTGACCCTCCCCACCCTGATACCGGGCCTGATTCCGGGCTGGCGGCGGTGCGGAGCATCGCCCAGGTCCACGGGGGCGAGTTCCGTGTCGAGAGCCAGTCGGGGAAGGGCAGCACATACACGCTCCGCCTTCCCGCTGCGCCAGGGAAGCCCGCGTTTCTCGAGGGAGAGCGGGATGCCTCTGCCGATACCCCCGCCACGATCCTGGTGATGGACGATGATCCTGATATCCGCCACATCCTTCGCCAGGGGCTGGAGGGCCAGGGCTTCCGGGTGATGGAGGGCGGGGATGGGGTGGAGGGCTTCGATCTGTTCCTGCGCCACCGCCATTCCATCTCCCTGGTGCTTCTGGATCTGACCATGCCCAGGATGGGGGGGCAGGAGGTCCTGGAGGGGATCCGCAGTCTTTCTCCGGAAATCCCGGTGGTGCTCATGAGCGGCTACAGCCGGGAGGAAGCCACTGCCGCCTTTGACGGGAAGGGCTTGGCAGGATTCCTTCCCAAGCCCTGCAAGCTGCGGGATGCTCTGGGGGTGGTCCGGGAGGTCCTGGGGCAACGGGAAGGGAGTTTGGGATGAGCTGGCGGAGAGGCGGACTTGCCCTGGCTGGACTGGGGCTCCTCGGGATCCTGGCCTGTCAGGCGGAAAAACCCTTCACCCTGGATGATGCCTCTCTCGGGGTCAAGGCCGTCTTCCCTGGCGAGGCCCGGATGGCCAAATACTCGGAGCAGACGCCCTATGGCGAGATTGAATGGTTCAGCACCGCCTATGCGCCCCCGGGGCGTCTGGATGTCACCTGCCATGTGAGCGTGGGCAATCTTCCCCAGGGCGCCAAGGGTGGCACAAGCTCCGCTGCGGTCCTGGACACCTTTGCCGAATGGATGAAGAAGCGCTTCGGGGGCTTCACCCGCACCGACCTGAGTCCGGCCCAGGGACCGGGTTTCCGCTATCGGGCCACCGTGCCCACCGGTGCCTCCGTGGAGGGCATCGTGGTGGTGCGCCGCGCCCGCCTGCACCATGCCCAGGCCACGACGGGCAAGGCTGCCGATCCCAGGGGACAGGCCTTCCTTTCGAGTTTCGAGGTTCGGAAGTAGCGGCTATGCTGAATCCCAGTTGGTGGCTGTAGATGAGGATGTTTGGCGCCCTGGGCGCATGGATGCTGAGTGCTAGTCTGTTTGCGGGGACCCCGGAGGGCCTCTCATACCGTTTCCGCATCCAGTTTCAGGGTGACTCCGAGGCTGTGGAAGGGCGTTTCCGCCTGGTGCCCACCCCGGTTGTCCGCACCCGCAACCGGGTGAAGCCTCCCCGTCTGGGGGGCTGGCAGGTGGAATCCCCTTCCGGTTCCGTGCGGGGTGCCCTCGCCAGGGTTGAGCGCCTGCTCTACTTCGCGGGGCCCGGCCCGGGGACCTCCCGTCGAGGGGCGGTGATCCGTTACGGGAAGCGCCTCTGTCCGGTATGGGATGTCCAGACCTCTCCCAAAGGGGGCATATACGCCTATCTGGTGGAAGTGAAACCTGGCGTGCTGGCGCTCTCCTACCTGAGTGGCCGATTCGCTTCCGGGGACCTCCATTCCGTGGAGCTGCAGCTTGAGCGAGTGGACCTGCCCGCCCATGCGGCTCCGGCCGAGGAGGGTACGGTTCTGTTGAAGACCCTGGCCCAGCTCGCGGAGCTGCCAGGGGAGGTGGAGGGGATCACGTTCCTCGAAGAACGGGTGGAGCTGCGGTAGAGCAGTCCGGATCCTCGGGTATTCTGGAGCTTGGGGGAAATTATGGCTTTCAAGGACGAGTGTGGCGTTTTCGGCATCTGGCCGCATCCAGAGGCTTCGCGCCAGACCTATCTGGGGCTCTATGCCCTCCAGCACCGGGGCCAGGAGGCTGCTGGCATCTGTTCACGCGGGGCGACGGAGCTTCTGCTCCACAAGGCTCAGGGCTATGTGGCGGATGTCTTCAGCCCCGAGACGCTGGACCGCCTTTCGGGGGATGCGGCCATCGGCCACACCCGCTACTCCACCACCGGAGGCAATGTGGCCTCCGCCGCTCACCCCTTCCTGGTGCAGGGGCGCTTCGGCCAAGTGGCTCTCTGCCATAACGGCAACCTGACCAACACCGAGGTCTTGCGGCGTCGCCTGATCGAGCAGGGACAGGTCTTCACCAGTCCTTCCGACTCCGAAGTGATACTGGCCCTCATCAACCGGGCCTGCGCCGCCACCCTTGAGGACGCCGTCGTGGAGGCCCTCCGCCAGGTCGAGGGCGCCTTCTCCCTGCTGATCCTGAGTGATACACAGATCATGGCCGCCCGGGATCCCCGGGGCTTCCGTCCCCTTTCCCTGGCCAAGCTGGGCGATGCCGTGGTCTTCTCCAGCGAGAGCTGCGCCTTTGACCTGGTGGGGGCTGAATATGAGCGGGAGATCCAGCCCGGAGAACTCCTGATCGTGGACGCAGAAGGGATGCGCTCCCGCCATCCCGTCAGCGGGATCGAACCCAAGCCCTGTGTCTTCGAGCATGTCTACTTCGCCCGGCCCGATTCCTTCGTCTTCAGTCGTTCCGTCATGGGCACCCGCCGTGAGATGGGACGCCTTCTGGCCAAGCGCTATCCCGCCGAGGTGGACCTGGTGGTGCCGGTGCCCGACTCCGGCGTGAGCGCCGCCCTTGGGTATGCCGAGGCCTGCGGGGCCCCCTTCGAGTTCGGCCTGATCCGCAACCACTACGTAGGCCGCACCTTCATTGAGCCGAAGCAGAGCATCCGCTCCTTCGGTGTGAAGATCAAACTGAACCCCGTCCGGGAGCTCCTCAAGGGCAAGCGGGTGGTCCTGGTGGACGACAGCATCGTCCGGGGCACCACCAGCCGGAAGATCGTCCAGATGGTGAAGGAAGCCGGGGCCGCCGAGGTGCACTTGCGCATCTCCAGCCCCCCCACCACCCACAGCTGCTTCTACGGCATCGATACCCCCAGCCGGGAGCATCTCATCGCCGCCAACCATACGGTGGAGGAGATCCGGGAATTCCTGGGGGCCGACTCCCTCGGCTATCTCACCGAGGAGGATCTCCAGACCGCCATGACGGATCCGGGGGGCCAGGGCTTCTGCTATGCCTGCTTCAACGGCGCCTACCCCATCCTGCCCAAGAAGTAACGTGAGCCTGTCCTCATCGGGACCCGCCGGGGCACTGCAGTCGCGGTTCGAAGACGGGCTGCGGCTGCTGGCGGCAGCCCTGGCCCTGCGGGCCGGCTGCTCTCCCGCCCCCGCCATCACGGCGGCCTGCGACGCCCTCCGCTGCTTCCTGGCCATCCTGGAGGCGGGGGCGGAGCGCCATCTCCCGGATCCCGGGGGCGAGGTGGCGCACTTGCGCAACCAGTGCCAGGCCTTGCTCACGGAGCGTCAGGACCCTGCCGAGGTGATGGAGCACGCCCTGGATGCGGCCAAGCTGGCCCGGGATCAGGCCGCCCGCATCCTGCCGAGGCTGCTGTGAAGATCGCCATCCTGGGCCCCACCGCCTCCGGCAAGTCCGCCCTGGCGGCGGCCCTGGCCCGGCGCCTGGAGGCCACAGTGGTCAACGGGGATCCTTTCCAGGCCTACCGGGGCTTGGCCATCGGCACCGGCCAGCCGAGCCCGGAGGAGCAGGGGGGGGTGCCCCACCTGGGATACGGAGAATTGCCTCTCTCCCATCGCCTGAATCCCCAGGCCTTCGGCAGGCTGGTGAGGGGCTGGCTGTCGGGCTGCCCCCGGGCCGTCCTGGTGACGGGTTCCGGGCTCTATCTGCGGGGCATCTGGAACCAGCTCAGTGATCTGCCGGAGGTGCCTGAAGCCATCCAGGATCGAACCCGCTCCTGGTGCGAGCGCCTGGGGGCGCCCAGGCTTCACCGCTACCTCCAGGCCGTGGACCCCCAAAGGGCGGCCCAGATCCACCCCAATGACCGCTCCCGCATCCAGCGGGCCCTGGCCCTCCACCTGGCCACGGGGCGACGCCCTTCGGAATTGCTGGACGGTGTGCGTCCAGGCGTCCCCGCGGGGTGGCGGGCCCTCCTGGTCCTGCCCTCGCGGGAGGCCCTGCGGCACCGTGTCCAGAGCCGGGTGCGGGCCATGGTGGCGGCCGGTTGGCCGCTGGAGGTCCAGGCCCTGGTGGAGGCTGGCCAGGAAGACCTCCTCCGGGATCTCCGCCCCCTGGGCTACCTCGACTGGCTGGAGGGCGGCGACCCCCAGGAAATCGAAGCCCGCATCGTCCAGGAGACCCAGGCCTACGCCAAGCGCCAGACCACCTTCTTCCGGAACCAGTGGCCGGAACTGCCGGTGTGGGATCCCGAAGAGGGGTTGGATGCTGCTCTGGAGCGGGTGATCACCTCAGCGTCCGCCGAAGCGGAGCACGGCGTCAAAAGATAGCCAGGTGATGGAGCTGAAGCCCAGCCCGTCGCTTCCGTTCCTGTCGACGGACACGCTGTTCAGGCTTCCTGTCCGGCCCTTTCCCTCAGGTCACTGATCCGGTTGCGGACCTCGCTCAGAATGGCTTCCCGGTCGGGGTAGTCTCCGGGGCGGACGGGCTGGCCGAAAAGGACATCGAAGCGTCCGGGGCTCGGGGAGAGGCTGTCGGCTGGCAGGATGCGATAACCACCCACGGTGGCCAGGGGAACGATGGGGACGCCAGCGTCCATGGCAAGGTTGAAGCCGCCCTTCTTGAAGGAACCCAGCTTCCCGTTCCGGGTGCGGGTGCCTTCGGGGAAGATCAGGACGTTCTTGCCGCCCCGGATCTCTTCCGCCGCCAAGCGCAGGCTCCTCACGGCCTTCTCGCGGTTTCCCCGGTCGATGAAGATGGTGCCGGCGGCCCAGGCGGCCCAGCCCACCAGGGGCATCCACTTGACCTCCTTCTTGGCGATGTAGACCGCCGGGATGGGGATGGCGTGGATGAGGAAGGGAGGGTCCAGATGGCTTTCGTGGTTGGACATGAAGATCACGGGCTGCTTGCCGTTGCGGATCTCCTCGGGCAGATCCTCCCAGCCCCGGACGCTCCACTTCACGCCGCAGAGGGGGAAGATCTGGCGCACCCACAGGGGGGCGACCGTGAAGAAGGCCCGCTTGGGCCCCAGGAAGATGGCGGCTATCAGGACCCCAAGGGCTGTCAGGCAGACGCTCACCAGCCCCCAGACCACCAGAAATGCCTTCCAGACCGGATTCTGTCGCCAGCTTTTCACAAAACCTCCACCTCTATTGAAACCCAGTTCAGGGGCAGGAGCCCAGGATTCCTTCCAGTGGTTGGGGCTCCACAGGATGTGTGGATGAAATTATTTAATTAATTATTTATTTTTTCATCCTGTCTATCCTGCCCATCCTGTTGAAAAGATGGAGAACAGGATGGGCAGGATGTACAGGATGAAAGCGGGGTGCCAATATCCCTTATCCTGTTGAGAGTGGGGGTGGCATGCGTGTTGAACGGGATTTCCTGGGGGAGCGGTCGCTGGAGGATCCGGTCCGCCATGGCATCCATACCCTCCGGGCCATGGAGAACTTTCCCCTTCTGCATCGCCCCGTCCACCCCGAACTGCTGCGGGCCTTCGGGGCGGTGAAGCTGGCGGCCCTCCAGACCAACGAATCCCTCGGGTTTCTGCCCCCGGACCTGGTCCCGGCCATGAAGCGGGCCTGTCGGGAACTGCTGGCAGGCGTTCTGGTGGGGGATCTGCCGGTGGACGCCCTGCAGGGGGGGGCTGGCACCAGCACCAACATGGCGGTGAATGAAGTCCTGGCCAACCGGGCCCTGGAACTCCTCGGTCGGCCCCACGGGGAATACTTTCTCGTTTCCCCTTCGGATCACCTGAACCTCCATCAGAGCACCAATGACACCTTCCCCACGGCCCTGCGGGTGGCCGCCATCTGGGGGCTGCGGGAACTGGAACGCCAGGTGCTGGCCCTCCAGGAGTCCTTCCAGGCCAAGGAGAGGGCCTTCGCCCATGTGGTTAAGGTCGCCCGCACCGAGATGCAGGATGCCGTTCTCATCACCCTGGGCCGGGAAATGGGGGCCTATGCCGAGGCCCTGAACCGGGACCGCTGGCGTCTGGCCAAGAGCGAGGAGCGCATGAGGGTGGTGAACCTCGGCGGGACGGCGGTGGGCACTGGGCTGGCGGCGCCCCGGCAGTACATCTTCCGGGTGGTGGACGAGCTGCGGCAGATCACCGGGCTGGGGCTGGCCCGGGCCGACAACCTGGTGGAGGCTACCCAGAACGCCGATACCTTCGTGGAGGTCTCGGGGCTCCTGAAGGCCCTGGCCACTACGCTCATCAAGATCTGCGGCGACCTGCGCTTCCTTTCCAGCGGCCCAGAGGCCGGGGTCGGGGAACTTAAACTCCCGCCAAGGCAGGCCGGGAGCTCCATCATGCCCGGCAAGGTGAATCCCGTGATTCCGGAGGCGGTGACCCAGGCGGCCATCATGGCCATGGCCCACGATCAGGCCCTCTCCTTCGCCATCTCCATGGGCAGCCTGGAGCTCCATCCCTTCATGCCCCTGGTGGCCCACTGTCTCCTGGAGAGTTTGGACCTCCTGGCGCGGGGCTGTGACATCCTCCGCCGCCATTGTATTGATGGCATCGAGGCGGACGAAGTCCGCTGTCGGACCACCGTGGAGAACTGCACGGCATCGGCCACGGCCCTGCTGCCCCTCCTTGGTTACGAGCCCCTATGCGCCCTGGTGGGCCGGGCCCAGCTCTCGGCCTGCAGCGTCAAGGACCGGGGGATTGCCGAGGGACTGTTCACCGAGGAGCAGTTCCACGAGCTCACCAGCCCCGAGGCCGTGGGGCGCCTTGGGAGTCCCCGATGAATGCCTGGGTCCTCTTCGACTGGGGGGGTACCCTCATGCGGGATTTCCCTGGTTCCAAGGGGAAGATGAAGGACTGGCGCAGGGTGGAAGCCGTTCCGGGTGCCCGCAAGGCCCTCCATCAGATCCATGGACAGGTGGGCGTGGCCCTGGCCACCCGGGCCGAGGAGAGTGACGAAGCCGATATCCGGGAGGCCCTGGCCCGGGTCGAGCTGGATGCTTTCATCAAGCGGATCTATTCCCCCCTGGCGCTGGGGCTCGACAAAGGCTCTCCTGATTTCTACCGCCGGATCCTGGCCGAGCTCAAGGTGTCGCCGGATCGGGTGGTGATGGTGGGGGACAACTACAAGGAGGACGTGGAGGCCGCCCGGGCCGCCGGGATGCGGGCCGTCTGGTTCAACGAGCACAACTCCGAGGAACGCACGGGTGCACACATGGCCACCCTTCACCACCTGGATCACCTCCAGGGGCTCCTGACCGCCTGGGGCATCCTGAAGAGGAGCTGATTCGGGGCTCACGCGGAGGCGCGGAGACGCGGAGGGAGAAGGACATCTGGCTCCGGGTAGAGGCATCCATCGACGGATGGATGTCATCCGGCACCCGGCAAGGGATACTGTTATCCGATTATCCACATGCCTCCGAAACCAGGAGGCGGACAGGGTGAGGCGGGGTATTTGTGACTGCGGCGAACAAGGCAGGGAAGATGGCCTGGAGGTTGAAGCGGCGATTGAAACGGAACTGGTGTTCGGCAAGGTATCTGGGCAGATGCCGGGCGCTGCACCAGCGACAGACGCCGAGGATGTTGCCCTTCAGGTTGGAGATGACGGTGTTCACGGCCTGAAAGGCCTCCATCTTGGAACCCTTCCAACCCCCTTCACTTTTGATGGGTTCGTGGGAGGCTCCAGATGCGGCCACGCCACGAAAGCAGTGAAGGCCATCCGATACGACGTGAGTTCCAGGGTCCAGGGCCTTCTTGGCCCATGCCTCGATCGTCTCAATTTTGAAGTCCGTCACGGCTTTGAGCACGGTATAGATGACCTGCCTGTGGTTCTCCATCGCTGTTTGGACCGCAACCAGGAAGGGCTGCTTCCCGGGAGCCCCACGGCCACGCTTGCCTCCGTGGGTAGCTCCACCCGCATAGGCATCATCGATCTCAACCCGATCCTTGAGCTTCCGGCTCGATTCCGCAGCACTCATGGCGCAAAGGATCTTCTGCTTCAGGTAGTAGGCAGTGGGGTATCTGACACCCAGATAACGCTTGAGTTCCAGGGCAGAAATCGAGTGTTTGCCGTGTGAAAGCCGATACATGGCCTCGAACCAGGTCCTCAGTGGGAGGTGGCTGGACTCCATGACGGTCCCCACGGTGACAGATGTCTGGTGGTGGCAAGCCTTGCACTGGAACAACTGCCGAGGAACCAAGAAGTAAGCCCCGCCACTACCACACTTCGGGCATTGGAACCCGTGTGGCCACTTTGCCTTCACCATTGCGTCCCTGCACTGCACTTCTGTGCCATACCGGGCTTGGAAATCCCGAAAGGACAGACCCTTCTGGAACTGGATCCGATTGATCGCCATGGAACACCCCCATGACTCGAAGGTTCGGTCCCATGGCGCGACAAATCCTGTCCAAAACCCGCCTCACCCAGAGGTTTCGGAGATACATGGATAATCGGGTACTGTTATGGGTGTCGGACCTCCTGGACTCCGCGCCTCTGCGTCTCCGCGTGAGAATCTCTCCGCTTCTCAATCCGAAGGTCCCCCATGCAAACCACCCCCAAGTCCCTTCGCCTCCACATCGGCCTCTTCGGTCGCCGCAACGTGGGCAAGTCCTCCCTCCTGAACGCCATCACCCGCCAGCAGGTCTCCATCGTTTCGGCCTTTGCTGGCACCACCACCGACCCGGTGGAGAAGCCCATGGAACTGTTGCCCCTGGGGCCTGTGCTCTTCGTGGATACGGCCGGGGTGGATGACGAAGGGGCCCTGGGGGAACTGCGCATCGAGCGCACCAAGGCCGTCTTCGATCGGGTGGACCTGGGGGTGATCGTCACCGAAGCCGGGGCCTGGGGCGCCTTTGAGGAGGGCCTGCTGGAGGAGTTGAAGTCCCGGAAGGTGCCGGTGCTGGTGGTCCTCAATAAGGCGGACCTCCAGGCCGCGAGCCCCGAGGAGCAGGAGGCCCTGGCGGCCAAGGGCACCCGGGTGGTGGTCGTTTCCGCCTCCACCGGGACAGGCATCCTGGACGTGCGGGAAGGGCTGCTCCGCCTTGCCCCGGCGGACTTCTTCGACAACCGCCGCCTGGTGGCGGACCTGGTGCCCCCCGGCGAGGTGGCAGTGCTGGTGGTGCCCGTGGACAAGGAGGCCCCCAAGGGGCGCCTGATCCTGCCCCAGGTCATGACGATCCGGGACCTTCTGGACGGGGAGGCCATGTCCCTGGTGTGTCAGGAGCGGGAGCTGCGCCGGGCCCTGGATCGGCTGAAGACGCCCCCGGCCCTGGTGGTGACCGATTCCCAGGCCTTCCTCAAGGTGGCGGCGGACGTGCCCCGCGAGGTGCCCATGACCTCCTTCAGCATCCTCATGAGCCGCTTCCAGGGGGAGCTCACGGAACAGGTCCGGGGGACCCTGGGCATCGAGAAGCTCAAGGGGGGCGACCGGATCCTCATCGCCGAGACCTGCGCCCACCATCCCGTGGGGGAGGACATCGGCCGGGTGAAGATCCCCCGCTGGCTCACCCAGTACGTGGGGGCCAAGTTGGAGTTCGAGCACACCCAGGGCAGGGACTTCCCCCAGGACCTCAGCCCCTACAAGCTCATCATCCACTGCGGCAACTGCACCGGGAACCGCCGGGAGATGCTGAGCCGCATCCACCGGGCCAGGATGGCGGGGGTTCCCTTCACCAACTACGGCCTCACCATCGCCTATTCGCTTGGCATCTTCGAGCGCGCCCTGGGGCCCTTCCCGGAGGCGGCGATCCTTTAAAGACCAAGTAACCCCGCGCGGGGTTGCTTTTGGTCAGGCCGATTTCGGCTCGTGGGGAGATTCCCAGGCCAATCGGAGGTGCTTTTGGGAAGCCGCGCATTCTCTGAGGTAGAGATTGATCAGAGTTTGGTAGGGGATAGCCATTTCCTGGGACAGTGACTTGAAGTAGGCAAGCGTGGGCTCGTCGAGGCGGATGGTCACCGATTTCTTGAGTAGCTTGGAGTAGGGGTTGGGCTTGGCGTTGGAGAAATCGTAGTGCTTTCTCATGGGTGCACCCTTTTGATGTATCCGTTGCGTTCTTGGCGATCAGCTTTGCGGGCGGAGATGATGCGGATGGTGTCGCCGGTCGCCCGGTAGCAGTGGCATACAAGAAGCACGCGAAGTGATGAGCTAAGGCCCAGCAGGATGAACCGATCTCCCTCTTGGGAGTGATCGGGGTCGTCAATCAACAGGCCGTTTTCGTCGAGGAATACCGTTGAGGCTTCTTGGAACGAGACCTTGTGTCTCTTTTGGTTGGTGAGGTCCTTGTCGGAGTCCCATTCGAAACGCAGGTTGTTCGCCATGCCATACATTGTATGGCTGATTTGGAGGCCGCGCCAGGGGAGGCCTCCCTGAACCCTCATATTCTCCTTCGGCCCTTCTACTTACCAAGTAACCCCACCGCGCGGGGTTACTTGGAGGAGGATCCTTTCTTCAACCGGTAGGCCAGCTGGGGTCTGGAGATCCCCAACAGCCGCGCCGCCGCTGACAGATTGCCCTTGCTCCGCTCGACGGCCTCCTGGAGGAGGCGGGCTTCGAACTGCTCCAGGGAGCACCCTCCTTCGGGCCGCCACTGGGCCAGATGGTCCAGCAGGTCGGTCTGAGGAGGGCGGGGAACCGACTCTTCCGGATTGGCCAGGGTCCCGCTCCGGGCCACGGAATAGACCTGCTCGCGGGGGATCTGCTCCTTGCGGAACAGGTGGGAGATGTCGATGAGTTCGTTCTCCTCGACGGAGATGACCCCCCGCTCCACCAGGTTCTGCAGCTCCCGGATGTTGCCAGGGAATCCGTAGTTGAGCAGGGCCCGGACAGCCCTGGCGGTGAAGCCGAGGACGCTGCGGTCATGCCGGGTGTTGTAGCGCCGCAGGAAGTAGGTCATGAAGAGGGGGATGTCATCGCGCCTCTCACGGAGGGGGGGGAGATGGATAGGGAAGACGTTGAGCCTGAAGAAGAGATCCTCCCGGAACTCGCCGCGACGCACGGCTTCCTCAAGGTCCACATTCGTGGCGGCCACCACCCGGGCATCCACCCGGAGGAGCTCCGTCCCCCCCACCCGCTCGATGACGCCCTCCTGGAGGGCCCGGAGCAGTTTGCCCTGGGAGGTGAGGCTCAGGGTGCCGATCTCGTCCAGGAAGAGGCTGCCCCCGCTGGCTCGCTCGAAACGCCCGGGGCGGGAGACCGTGGCCCCGGTGAAGGCCCCCCGGTCCACGCCGAAGAGCTCGGATTCCACCAGGGCTTCGGGGATGGCGGCGCAGTTGATGGATATGAAGGGCCCTTTCCGGCGGGGGCTGATGTCGTGGAGCATGCGGGCGAAGAGCTCCTTGCCCACCCCTGATTCGCCGGTGAAGAGGACCGTGGCGCGGGTGGGGGCCACTTTGCGGAGGAGGTGGCAGGCGGTGCTGAACGCAGAGGAGACGCCTACCATCTGATCCTCCTCTCCCTCACCCGGGACCTCCAGGTCCGGGAGATGGCCCGCTTCGCGGGACTGGGGCGGGCCGAAGGCCGAGGCGTTGACGAAGCCCTCGGCATTCAAGTACTGCAAGTCCTCCTCCACATCCGGCCATTCCTCCGCCGGGCGCCCGATGATCCGGCAGGCCGCCGCCCCCTGGGCACGGCATTCCACCTCCCGGAAGATGATGAGCTTGCCCAGCAGGTTGCTCACATAGCCGGTTACGCGGCCCACCAGCCCCCAGCAGGCGGGCTCCCGCACCAGGCCCTGGCTGGCCACGACCTCGTCGGCCTCGGCGGAGTTGAGGTTGAGGAACTCACCTTCGTACAGGCCCCGCTCGGCGTCGAAGGCCAGGTGGACGGGCACGACCTTGACGCCACCCTCCAGGGCGTGGAGCTTGGCCCCAGCCAGGGCGGTGGAGATGGGATCAACCTCGGGCCCCAGACTCCGCGCGAATTCCGCATCCCGGACGCCCTCGCTGTAGCCCAGGCGGGTCAGGATCCCCCTGGCCCGAGCCTCGCCGAGGCTGGCCACCAGCTCGCGGCGCATCTCTCCCATGGTGGAGGTGCGCATCAGGATCACCCGCTGGTCGTGGAGCCAGACCCGGCCCTCTTCCGGAGAGAAGGAGATGCACTCGGTCAGGTCCTGGACGCTGGGGCGCTGGGGATCCTGCTCCTCGCCAGCCGGTGAGAGTCGGAGATTGCCCACCAGGCGGCGGGCCGGGGCCGGAATTCCGGGGAGCTCGGTCATGGGTGCTCCGTTTTATCAAATGGTGAAGCCTTAGCCTGGCCAGGATCTCTGAATTTGATCAATTCAGAAGCCCAGTATGAATCGAGTTTTCGATCATGGTCGTCGTTAAAATTTATCGCTGCAATGCCATGTGTTGCTGTGCAGGATGCCATTCCTGGCATCTGCTTTTCAGGACTGGCATCTTCATTGCCAACGGAGTAAAACCACACCAAGAGACTCAGCAGGCCATCACGGGCGCGCCGCCCGGATTCATCAGGAGGAAGCGGTGTCAAAATCCGAATCCCAGGGGAGTGCCGTCCTTGATCGCCCCCAGATCGCCCCGAGACTGCTCTTCATCGGAGGCCGGTGGGTGGAGGCCCAGAGCGGCAAGCGCCGGGAGGTGATCGATCCCTCCACGGGCCGGGTCATCACCACGGTCGCCGAAGGGGGGCTGGCGGACCTGGAAGCGGCGGTGGCCGCAGCCCGCAAGGCCTTTGATCAGGGCGACTGGGCCCGGATGAGCGGCCGGGAGCGGGCCCGGATCCTGCTTCGGGTGGCGGAGGTCATGCGCCGCCGGACAGACGAGCTGGTGCAGACCGAGAGTGTGGATGTGGGCAAGCCCGTGACCTTCAGCCGGGTGGTGGATGTCCAGACCGTCATCGAGGAATACGAATACTATGCAGCCCAAGCCCAGGTCCGGGAGGGCTCCTTCCGGGAGGTCCCCGGCGGAGCCAAGGCCTATGTCTGCCGGGAGCCCCTGGGTGTCATCGGGGCCATCACGCCCTTCAACTTCCCCCTGATCCTGTCGAACAACAAGCTGGCTCCAGCCCTGGCCACGGGCAACACCATCGTCCACAAGCCCGCCAGTGAGACTCCCTTGAGCGCCCTCCTCATGGCCGAGATCTTCGCGGAGGCCGGGATCCCCGAAGGGGTGGTGAACGTGGTGACCGGTCCCGGCTCCCTTCTGGGGGATGCCATGGCCCGCCACCCAGGGATCGACAAGATCGCCTTCACCGGCTCCACCGAGATCGGCCGGGAGGTGGCGAAGGTGGCCGGGGAGGCCCTCAAGCCCGCGACCCTGGAGCTGGGCGGCAAGTCCGCTCACATCATCTTCGAGGACGCGGATATCGAGAGGGCCGTCGGTTCGGTGATCCAGGGCTTCATCTTCAACACCGGACAGTTCTGCATGGCCGGGACGCGTCTCCTGGTGGCCCGCCCCCTTCACGATGCGGTGGTCCAGGCCCTGGTGGGCGCGCTGCCCCAGGTCCCCCTGGGCAACCCCTTCGATCCGGCCACCGTCGTGGGCCCCATGGTGAGCGCGAAGCAGCGGGCCACCAGCGAGGAATATTGCCGGATTGCTCGGGAGGACGAAAAGGCCACCATCGCCGTGGGCGGGCAGCGCATCGACCTGGACGGCGGCTTCTACTTCCAGCCCACAGTGGTGACCGGCGTCAGCAATGCTTCCCGGCTGGTGCAGGAGGAGATCTTCGGGCCTGTGCTCACGGTCCAGGCCTTCGACTCCGAGGCGGAGGCCGTGGCCCTGGCCAACAGCACGGTCTATGGGCTGGCGGCGGGGCTCCACACCCGGGATATCGGCCGGGTGCACCGGGTGGCTTCCCAGCTCAAGGCAGGGATCATCTGGGTGAACAGCTGGGCCATCCTGGATCCTTCGGTGCCCTTTGGAGGCTACAAGGCTTCTGGATTCGGACGTGAGAACGGCCCCGAGGTCCTCTCCTACTACACCCAGGTCAAGTCCACTGTCATAGCGCCCTAGCGATCATCCGGTAGCTTTCTATGCAACGACAGTTAGTCGCCCTGCCATCAGGATCCCACCGGGGCTAGGTCCCGGCCAACTATTCCGAGGTGAAGGATGAAGATCACCGCTGCAGTGGTTCACGAGAAATCGGGTCCCTTCCGGCTGGAGTCCGTCGAACTGGATGAGCCCAGGGAGGACGAGATCCTGGTGAGGATCGTCGGGTGCGGGGTCTGTCACACGGATCTCGTCGCCCGGGACCAGCATCTCCCGGTGCCGCTCCCCGCCGTCTTCGGCCACGAGGGCTCAGGCGTGGTGGAACGGGTCGGCAGCCGGGTCACCAAGGTCCAGCCCGGTGATCACGTGGTCATGAGCTACCTCACCTGCGGAACCTGCCCCTCCTGCCTGAAGGGGATGCCCAGCCACTGCCCCTCCTTCCTGCCCTTGAATGTGGCGGGGGTCCGGCCCGATGGGACCACTACGCTGAGCCAGAACGGCGCTCCGGTCCGGGGCTCCTTCTTCGGGCAGTCCTCCTTCGCGACCTATGCCCTCGCCCGGGAGCGGAACGTGGTCAAGGTCTCGAAGGAGGTGCCTCTGGAGATCCTGGGGCCCCTGGGCTGCGGGGTCCAGACCGGGGCCGGGGGGGTGCTGAACTCCCTCAAGCCGCCGGTGGGATCCTCCATCGTCGTCTTCGGCGCCGGCTCCGTGGGCATGAGCGCCGTCCTGGCAGCCCAGGCGGCCGGGTGCGCCGTGATCATCGCCGTGGACATCCAGCCCGAGCGTCTGAGGCAGGCCGCCCAGCTGGGGGCCACCCACACCCTCAACCCCAAGGATCGGAATCCGGTGGAGGAGATCCGGAGGATCACGGGCATCGGGGCCGACTACTCCCTGGAGTGCACGGCGCTGCCCCAGGTGCTTCGCCAGGCGGTGGATTGCCTGCGGGTGGGCGGAACCTGCGGGCTCATCGGGGTGGCGGCACCGGGCGTGGAAGTGGCGCTGGAGATGGCCACCCTCCTGGATGGGAGGACCATCAAGGGGATCGTTGAGGGCGATTCCAACCCAGACATCTTCATCCCCCAGCTCATCGAGCTCTACCGGCAGGGCAAGTTCCCCTTCGATCGCCTGATCCGCACCTACTCGCTTGACCAGATCAACCAGGCTGTGGAGGACTCCGAAAAGGGACGTGTCCTCAAGGCCATTGTCCGCCCCTGATCGGGTTGATCTCCCGGTAGTCCCCTAGCGCCCCCACGCGGATAGTCACCTGCATTGCAGGTCGGACCCGGTTCCGGCCTGGAGGGGGACTGCCGACTCTTTCAAGGAGGCTGGTGATAAGTGTAAATATATTTTAATTATATATCATAATCGGCGTATTTCTCCCACTGCTATGGCGTTCTCGGGATGTGCAATTCCCCTGAACCCAAATAAACGGATTCCTTGGAGATCCAAACATGAGTGCTTCGGCAAGAAAGAGCTTCTGGAGGTACGAGAACTTCATCGTGATCGCGATGTTCCTGGGCTACGGCGTCATCATGATGGACCGGCTGACCCTCGCATTCCTGTTCCCCTTCGCACTGAAGGAGACCGCCCCCCGCAAGCTGGAGAAGATGGGCATGGTCAATGAATTCCTTGATGATGCCGTGCCGGTCGCCGAGTAAGGCTGACCAGGATACCTATCGCCCGATCTGATCTGTCACCCCGCCCATCTTCCTGAAAGGAAGTTGCATATGGATAGGAAATTCATCTTCACCCTGGGCTGCATGGTCACCCTGACCCTCGCTCTGATCTGTCTCATCTGGATCTTCGTCTTCAACTACGACCCCATCCATCCGGAACGGATGCACCCATGCTTCGGCCTGGTCTGGTGCATTTTCTGGGGTGCCAGCGTGGTCATCGCCTGCCAGGGCACATGGAAGACGCTGCCCAGCGGCATCCTGACTGCCTGCTGTGGACCCATCTACGGCTTCATCCTCTACACGGTCATCGGCCTGATGGTCATGAAGGGGGTTTCCCCCAAGCTGGCTTTCATGATCGGCGCCATTCCGGTCACCTTTGCCCTCTGCATGGTCCACATGGTGCTCCTGGGGAACACCGTCTTCGGCAATGTGCCTGCGCTGCTAGGCACCTATGGCATCTGGTTCGCCCTGAAGAACCCGGCGGATCCCTCCAACCTGATGTGGCTCTGGGGCGCCCTGGCCTTCATCTTCGGCCTGGCCTACGCCACCAGCCTGGTGCCCCTCACCCTCTGGCTGCTCGGCAAGCTGGCCAAGCCCGTCAGCCCCGGGGGCGAGACGGCCTGAATTGAAGCTTTTTAGGTCATTTGCTTTCTGCTTTTATCCTGCCCATCCTGCATATCCTGTTGAAAATCTTTGAACAGGATAGACAGGATGGGCAGGATAAAGTAATTAAATAATCATATCATCCTGTTGGCGAAGGCTCGCCCAGGGCCAGTTGGGTGAGGTAAAGCCTCAGATCGAACTCAAGCTGGTGATAGTGGGGCTCCATGTGGCAGCAGAGCTGGTAGAAGGCCTTGTCATGGGCCTTCTCCTTCAGGTGTGCCAGTTCGTGCACCGCGATCATGCGCAGGAAGGGTTCCGGGGCCTTCTGGAAAAGGGTGGCGATGCGGATGTGGGCCTTGGCCTTGAGGCGGGCGCCCTGGACCCGGCTTGTGCTGGTCTGAAGTCCCAGGGCGTTGTGGGTGAGGCCGATGGTGCCGTCGTAGCTGACCCCCGCCAGGGGCGGGGCGTTCTTCATGTAGCGGGCCTTGAGGTCCATCACATAGGCGTGGAGGGCCTTGTCGCTCTGAATGGCGTGGCGGGCTTCTCCGTGGCGTTTCCGGAGCAGCTCTCCCAGGGCATCCGCGGCGATCAGCTCCCGCACCTGGGCGAGGAGGTGTTCCGGGTAGCCTGCGAGAAAGGGAAGGTCGCTCATACCGGAAAATCTTCTCACGAAAGCTATTGTTTTTAATTTTTGGAAATATAGAATTATCGCCATGAGCGAGCATGATCCCCAACTCCAGCTTTTCGCCCAGGCCCTGAAGCCCTTGGGGCATCCGGACCGATTGGCGGCCCTGCGGGCGGTGGTCCGGGGGCCGGTGGAGGGAACCCCTGCCGGAGAGATCCAGGCCAACCTGGGCATCCCCGCCTCGACCCTGAGCCACCACCTCTCGGAGCTGGTGCAGGCTGGGCTGCTCAAGGTGCAGCGCCAGGGAACCACGCTCCGCTACGCTGCCTGCTTCGAGCGGCTGAAGGCCCTCACCAGCTACCTCTGGGAAGACTGCTGCGGTGGTGGCTGCCGCGACCCCCACTGTCTGTGAATGGAGATCCGATGACTCAGAAACGCCTTGGCTTCCTGGACCGCTACCTGACCCTCTGGATCTTCCTGGCCATGGGGCTGGGGGTCCTGCTCGGGTACGCCGCGCCGGGCTTCAACGCTGCCATCAACGCCTGGAACGTGGGCACCACCAGTGTGCCCCTGGCGGCGGGCCTGATCCTGATGATGTATCCGCCCCTGGCCAAGGTGAAATACGAGGAACTCCATCTGGTGTTCCGCAACCGCCGGGTGCTGGGGCTCTCCCTGATCCAGAACTGGGTCATCGGCCCCCTGCTCATGTTCGGACTGGCGGTCCTCTTCCTGCGGGACCGGCCGGAATACATGATCGGGTTGATCCTGATCGGGCTCGCCCGCTGCATCGCCATGGTCATCGTATGGAACGACCTGGCCAAGGGGGATACGGAATACTGCGCGGGGCTGGTGGCCTTCAACTCGATCTTCCAGGTGCTCTTCTTCAGCGTCTACGCGTGGTTCTTCGCCACCATCCTGCCCGGGAAACTGGGGCTCCACGGGGCCGTGGTGGCCATCACCATCGGCCAGATCGCCCAGAGCGTCTTCATCTACCTGGGCATCCCCTTCATTGCGGGTTTCCTGACGCGGTTCCTGCTGGGCAGGGCCAAGGGCCTGGACTGGTACCACCGGGTCTTCGTACCCAGGATCAGCCCCATCACCCTCATCGCCCTTCTGTTCACGATCGTGGTGATGTTCAGCCTCAAGGGGGAGGCCATCGTGAAGCTGCCCTTGGACGTGATCCGTATCGCCATCCCGCTCCTGATCTACTTCGTGGTGATGTTCCTGGTGAGCTTCTGGATGTCGAAGAAGGTCGGCGCCACGTACCCTCAGAGCGCCACCCTCAGCTTCACCGCCGCAAGCAACAACTTTGAGCTGGCCATCGCCGTGGCCGTGGCCACCTTCGGGATCGCCCACGGCGCGGCTTTCGCCGCGGTCATCGGGCCCCTGGTGGAGGTGCCGGTGCTCATCGGACTGGTGAGCGTGGCCCTCTGGCTCAAGCGGCGCTGGTACCCCGAATCCCAGGAGATGGCATGAACATCCTTTTCCTTTGCGTGGCCAACAGCGCCCGCTCCCAGATGGCCGAGGGGCTGGCCCGCCAGCTCTTCCCGGGACTGCTTGTCCAGAGCGCGGGCAGCCGCCCGAGCCGGGTGAACGCCCAGGCCATTGAGGTACTGGCGGAACTGGGCATCGATATCAGCGCCCACCGGAGCAAGTCCGTCGAGGAGATCGATCAGGCCAGTGTCGATGTGGTGATCACCCTCTGCGCCGAAGAGGTCTGCCCCCTCTTCCTGGGCAAAGCCGAGCGCCTTCACTGGCCCATCCCGGATCCCGCCAGCCAAGTCTCCGATCCCACGCCGGAACAACTCCGGGAGCCCATGCGCATCGCCCGCGACGAGATCCGGCGCAGGCTGGAGGCCTTCGGGGCGGAGCGCGGATTGCTCTAGGGGAATCCCCCTCTGAGCTGGGTGACACCGTCGTGGGTGTGCAGATCCAGGCCAACGAGCCTACGTTGCGGGGCAGCGCCAGATTCCCATCAGGTGTGAGAATCGGAGCAGCTTCCTGGCCGCCCGCCGGGGAGAGAATGCCGCCGTCGGCAGGGCCCAGGCTATTTCCAGGATGAGGGAAAGGAGCTTCAGGAAGAGCTTGGAGTGCATTTCCCGACGGTCGACAGGATCCATGATGCTGGCGTGGCTCAGGGCACCCTGGAAGGCCCGTTGAAGCATCCAGCGGAATCGCAGTCGGCTGGCCGGGACCCGGTGGACCAAATAGCCTTCGCTGGAATAGACGATAGGGATTCCTGCCGCCGTGATGCGCCGGGCGTATTCGGTATCCTCACCGCTCAGGAGAGACGTGCCGACGCGTCCGAGCATGAGGCTGAAGTCTCCAATCCGCTGCGCTGTTTCCCTCGTGATCAGGAAATTGGCTCCGTAGAACTCGATGTCCCGGGTCATGACTCCCGACAGGGCTCCCTTGTCGAACTGGCTGTAGTAGCCGTAAAGCCTTGGGTCAAGCCATTTGGGCAGAGGCTCCTGCTCAAAACGAAGCTCGATGCGGCCTGCGATGCAGCCCGCGCCGGGGGCCAGGGACAGGGCTTCGACCATGTGATCCATCCAGCCCGGAGGCACCAGGACATCGTCATCCACGAAACAGAAGTATCCCCCCCTGGCCTCGGCCACACCCCTGTTCCGGGCCCGGGATATCCCAGGTTCGGGCTCCGGGATCCAGCGGATT
Source organism: Holophaga foetida DSM 6591 (assembly GCF_000242615.2). Taxonomy (GTDB): domain Bacteria; phylum Acidobacteriota; class Holophagae; order Holophagales; family Holophagaceae; genus Holophaga; species Holophaga foetida. The sequence continues at coordinate 1,504,985 of NZ_KI912268.1, read as the reverse complement.
GCCATCTCCGGCCAGGACTGCTGCAGGGATACAAGCCAGGGCTCCAGGCGTCCGTCCCTTGAGTTGTCCACGACCAGGAGTTCCCAGGGACGTTTCGAGATCTGGTTGGACACCAGAACGGACTGGACGGCGTCCCTCAGCATCTCCCTCCGCTCGTCTGCGGCGGCAGTGCAGATGATGACGCTGACCAGTCCGTGCGCCAGATCCCCGGTTGGATTTCCGGGTTGGGGTGCAGACATCATTGCTTGGAGAGGCTATATGTTTTGGTGACCCAGCCGGCCACAGGCTTGCCCTCCCGTTCGCCCGGCTTGTACGCAGAGGCGAGGGCGGAGTCCCGGACGGCTTCGTCAATTCCGGAGCCCGGGACGCCGCTGACCACGATGACCTTCTGGGGGCGCCCCATGGAGTCGACATAGACCTTGACGGTCACGGCGCGGTCCTGATCCAGGTACTTCCGGGAGGCGTAAGAGAGCTTGACCGGGGCGACATTGACCATCTGGCATTCGCTGGAGGAGGCGGAAGTGCCATGCCCCTGGGCTGCGAACGCATAGGTCTTGGTGATCCAGCCCGGGACAGCCCGACCATTCTGGGTGGCAGGCTTGTAGGAGGATGACTTGGCGGCCTCCACGGCGGCCTCGTCGAACCCGTAGCTGCCTGCCACACCGTTGACCACGATGGTCTTCTGGGGTCTCCCCATGGAATCCACGTAAATCTTCACGGTCACTGAACGGTCCTGGGATGCGGCGTTGAGTCGCACCGCAGCCTGGGGGTAACGGGCAGGAGCGGCATTGAGCATCTGGGCCTGGGAGTCCGAGGAGGACGGTTGGGCATGGGTTTGCGGTTGGACTTGGGGCTGAGTTGCGGGCGGAACCTGGGCTTGAGACGGAGGAGGAATCTGGGCCTGGGGCTGACTGTTCCCCTTCTTCTTCGCAGCCGCTTCGGCCGCGAGCCGCTTCTTCTCCCGGATCTCCTCAAGGCGCTTCTGAGTCTCAATGCGTTTCTTGGCCAGCTCCTCCGCCTGCTTCTTGGATGCCTCCAGGGCTTCCTTGAGCTTGGCCTTCTCTGCGGCTGTCTTCTGTTCCTCGAGTTCCTTTTCAAGCGCCTCGCTCTTCCGGCGATTCTCTTCTTCCTGCTGCTGGATCTTCATCCGATTGGCTTCTTCAGCGCTTTCCGACCGGGTCAGCTGGTCCAGTTTGGCCTGGAGTTCTTCGGCCCGTTTGCTGGACTGGTGGTTGTTGTAAACCAGGCCGCCGACTACGATGACCAGGGCCGCGCCGCCAATGCTGGCCCACCGGACCATCTTCCTGCGGTTGGCCGGAGAGACCGGAACCTCCGCCGGGGTCGGCAGGTAGGGCGTGAAATCCTGCGTCTGGTCCTCCTTCATGCCGAGCGTGTCCTGCTCGTTCTCCTCCCGGAAGAGGGTGTGCATGAAGAAAGCCATGTTGAAGGTTGTGGGGCTGTAGTCCCCGTCGTAGAGCACGCTCTCCAGGGTGGAGCTGAGTTCTTCGGCGCTCTCGAAGGGTTGGCCCACCATGAGGAGGCGGCCCAGGAAGTTCTGGATCTCGGCGGGAACGGGGGCTTCGTCCTGAGCGGCCTTCAGGGTGGCCTGGGCCAGGGCGGCGGGAATCTGATCCTGGGGGGGGAGTTTTCCCAGGGTCAGAAGCTCGAAGAACATGGCGCCAAGAGCGAAGAGATCGATATGGAAGGCACTGGCTGCCTTGGTGGGGCGATAGGCGTCCAGCGCCTTGGCCAGGGAGGGGCACTTGGCCAGGATGGAGCAGATAGTCGGAGCCACGGGGGCATCGGCGATCTGGGTGGCGCCCTCGAAGCTGACCCAGACGCTGTGGGGGGAGAGGATCCCATGGGACAGCCCCCTGGACCGCATCTGAAGAAGAGCCTGGGTGACACCCTGGGTGATGGACAGAGCGTGATCAATCCCCAGGGGGATCTGCTCCTGCCGGGTCTTCTCGATCAGCTGGGCCAGGCTGCGGCCCGGAAGGTAGTCCCAGGCCAGGTGAGCAGGGGCGGTGACCTCCATCCGGTATCCGGCTCCCAGTCCCCTGGCGCCGCTCAGGCTGCCGATGGCTCGTTCGATGTCCTCGCCACGTTCCGTCAGTCCGGCGTCCTGGATCTCCTGGGAGAATGCCCTGATGAGGAAGTTATGGTCGAGTGCTGGGCCGGCTGTGGTGAAGCCACGATGGATTCCGCCAAGGGGGTCCGCCGAAAGTTCGCTGGCAAGCAGGTAGTTTCCAAGGCGGGTATAGGCCATCAGAGTCTCCAGAGTCGTGATGAGAAAAGATAGCTCCAATTCATAAAAAATCCTAGTCGAGGCTGCTGAGACTTCCGTGGGAATTTTCCGGTGAAATCCAGAGGTCCCCGGTGGCCCGCCAGGCCAGGATCCACAGATTGGCGGTGGAGTTGACGCCATCCGAGAAGGCGAGCTGGAGCTGGGCGAAGGGAAGACTTCGGAGGTCCCATGAGCCGATCCTTTGCCGCGTTGACTCATCGAACTGGGTCGAAAGCACGGTGTGGCGCTGGAATTTGGTCTTGGCGGCCAGGAGGAGGGGGCCCCTGGTGTCCAGGGGGCCCTTGGCCGCCCAATATGGTTCGCCGGTGATCACCAAGTGCTGGGTGAGCTCATCGGCATAGGCCTCAAAGTGCTCCCGGAGAGGGGTCACGCCCCGGATGGCCGAGGGATCCGCCAAGAGCTGAGCCATGTGGGCCAGGGTGCCCAGTTCCCGCACCAGGGTCTCTGGATGACGACGTTCCTCGCTCATGCGGAGGACCCGCTGGAATTGCTCCTCCACTTCTTCCACCGTGGGCACCTGATCATTGGGAATGCCCCGGGCCCCTTCTGTCAGGGCCAGGGGGTGCAGGAGCAGGAACTGCTTCATGCCAGTGGGAACCATTCCCAGCGCCATCCGGGTCTGGACCTCATGAAATTTCGGACTCCAGGCCTGAAGGGGCAGGGTGAGGAGCGCGCCGTAGAGGACTGTTTTAAACAAATGTGTCATGGTTTGTCCCGGGAGGTACACCTCAGTATGCTCTCACGGGCCGGAATCTGGCAGCGCTTCAGCGGCAGCGGGCTCTGGGGTCTTCCCTGGGCCCTGGCTCTGGCCTGCACCCTCCCGTGGATTCTTCCGGAAGCCTGGGACGGACAGCTCCCTGGCAAAGGGCTATGGCTAGGCTGGATCCTGAGCGCGGGAAGCCTTCCCCTCCTGTTCTCACACCGCTGGCGGGTGCTGCCCCTCTCCCTGATTCTGGCCTGGATCACTCTGTTGGGCCTGGCCCGCAAGGCGCGCTGGGAGACCAAGCTCCCAGTGGGGTTCCTGGAGATCGATGCCCGGGTCTGCGCTCCGTGGACGCCGATGGGGGAGCGTCGGGTAGGGCGGGTCGAAGTGCTGGCTCCTGAGGGGCTGCGAGGACTGGACCTTCCGGTCAGCCTTCCTTTCGAAGGGGAGACGGCACCGCCTCCCGGAACCCCCGTGCGCTTCCGGGGGGAACTTCGTAGAGTGGAGCCCGCGCCCCGCTTCCTGGGGGAGCGTCCCCTGTGGCGGGCCCGGAGTGATGAAAGTCCCCGGAAGATCCACTTGCGCTCCGCACTGCTCATGGAAGTGCTGGGGCCTCCCAGGCTCTCGCCACTCCTGCGCCTACAGATATTCATGCGGCGGCGTTTCGAAGCCCTTGGGCTCCCGCCCGTGGCAAAGGAGCTATGGGGGGCTCTGACCCTGGGGCTTCCCCCGGCCCGGGACGAACTGTTCTCGGCTTTTGCGGAAAGCGGGACCATCCACACCCTGGTGGTATCCGGGCTTCAGGTGACCCTGGTGATGGGGGCGGTCCTCTGGCTCTGGGGTCGGATCTGCCAACGGGGCGGGGGATGGGCGGCCTCGGCCACTGGCGTGGTCTACGCTCTGCTGGTGGGCCTTTCCGCTCCGGTGTGGCGGGGGCTCCTCATGGGGTTGGCCTGGGCCCTGGGAAAGGAAAGCGGCTGGAAGCTTCCCCCGGTGTTGACCCTTCACGGAGCCCTCCTGGCCTGGCTGCTGTCCCACCCCGCCGCTGGATGTGAACCGGGGTTCCTGCTGGCCTGGTTCGCCCTGTTGGGCCTTATCTGGGCAGCGGAGCCACTGGCGGGCCTGATCTCTCCCCTCCTGGGGCGCTGGTCTCTGCCCCTGGCGCGTCTTGCGGCACCCTGGCTCTCCACGATGCCCCTCCTGGCCCTTCTGCATGGAGGGGCCCCCCTCTGGGGTGTCCTGGCCAATCTCCTGGTGCTTCCCCTTGTGGTTGTCCTGACGCCCCTTTGCCTGGGATTGACCCTGCTTCCGATCCCCGGCGCTGTGGGCGCTACGGGGCACCTCCTGGCCTGGACCGGAGAACGGGTCGTGCCCTTCTTCGCCCGGGTCGTCCCCCTGGGGACGGGGATCCTGTGGCCCTGGATCGCCCTGTGTCTGGGCTGGCTGCTCCTGGCCCAGTTCCATGCGCGTTTCCGGCGCACCCGGGCCCTGGCCGTGGGGATCCTGGTCGCCAGCTTCAGCCTTCTTGCCAGCCGTGGCACGGGGTGGGCCCCCCGGACCCTGAGTCTGGAGAGTGTGGAAGTCGGCCAGGGGGACGCCCTCCTCCTTCGGGTGCCCGGAGGTGATGCCACGGTGGTGGATACGGGACAGAGCCCCTGGAGTGCCCGACGTCTGGTCCGGGTCCTGAGCCGTCGGGGGGTGCGGGAGCCGGTGCACCTGATCGTCACCCACCCCCACGGCGACCACGCCGGGGGATGGCCCACCCTGGCCCGGCTCTGGCCCCTGGCCTCGGTGCATGGACCCGCCCTGGCGGAGCTTGCGGACTGGAAGCCCTTCATCCCAGTCATCGCGCCTGACTTCGCGCTGAAAAGGGGAGACGTCTGGATGAGGGGTGAGGCTCAGTTTTCTGTCCGGTGGCCCCCGGTGCCCCTGGCGCTTTCAGACGCCAATATGGTTTCGGCAGTCCTGAGGGTCCGGTGGCGGGATCGGGAGCTCTGGCTGATGGGGGATGCCCTGGGGATCCAGGAGCGGGATCTCCTGGACCTGGGGGATCCTGGGAATGAGCCCTTCCTGCGCCTCCTGAAGCCGGGACACCATGGCGGGGCCAACGCCTCGGACCCGGCCTGGATCGAGGCACTCAGGCCCGAGGTCGCCCTGATCACGGCAGGGCGGAACAACCGCTTCGGGCACCCCGATGCGGTCACCCTGGAAACCCTCGGGAGGGCTGGAGTCCGCCGGACGGGCATCACCGGGGAACACCTCGGGTTGCGCATCGAGGCCAGCCCCGGGGGGTGGTCGGTCGTGGGGGGGGATGGCCTTCGTCTCTTGACCCTGCCGCCCTCCAGGACTGATTCCGCGGAATCGGCGAAGTGATGGCAAAGCAAAAGCACGATCAGCCGCGGAGTCACCTGTGCGGAGGCTGCACACCTCACGGCAAGAAAATTGGGAGGTTCGGGCCACCCCCTCCGGCTGCTCATGGGCTGACAAACGCCTCCTGTTTGCCGTCCCGTTCATCCCCTTCATCCTGGCCGCCCCGCTGCACGGCACTGTCGGCTCTCGAATGGGCGGCTCCAGAAAGGGTTCTATACCTGAAGATGAAGACCCTGGAGCACGCCTCTGGCGAGGTAATGGAACGCTGGTTCAGGGAAATCGAGAGTGAACCACTTCAAAAACTGCGATCTTGCCTTTGACGGATATACATCTAGGCTTGAATCTGGTATACCCAATGTGTATTCTACTTTGGGTATACCGTTGTTCCTAGGGGATTTTGATATGCCAAAGAGGCCGAATGCTCCGGAGGCCGGTCCGAAATCGATACCGCTTTCATTGTCAGAAAGCCGTCTATTTGGGGATCCGAGCCAAGATTCGGAGCCAGCCCAATTGCCAGTTCCTACTCCCAAGCTCCCGAAGCCAATCCCGACAGACACTCAAACTTTATACATAGAGCTTCTCGAACGGCTAAAAGGCATGGAATTCGACAGGACGTTTGGAAGCCTGCCCGGATCGTTCAGCCGAAAGTCAAAGGGCGGCAAGGAGAACTGGTACTTCAGAACTTCGGAAGGAGCCCGTGGCCGTGAGGAATTTTATGTTGGCCCCGATAACGAGAAAACACGCAAGCTGATTGACGAACATCAAACGTCGCGCACCGAATCGATGGAAATTACAGCCGATATCAACCGAATGGCGTCAATGCTTATTATTGGTGGGTGTGCCTCGGTTGATCATGCCTCGGCGAAAGTGATCAATGCACTTGCTGCAAGTGGTTTGTTTCGCCTTGGAGGAGTCCTGGTCGGGACTCATGCCTATGTTGCAATGGGCAATATGCTTGGTGTTCGGTGGCAAAGCGCTAGTAGGACTCAAGATATTGACCTTGCTTCATTTCGATCGCTAGAGATTGTTGTCCCACCGATGGACACAGGCGTTTGGGGGACATTGGAGGCGCTTAACATGGGTTTTCTGCCAACCCCTGGCCTTGACCCAAGGAGTCCATCCACGTCGTATGCCATTCGTGGACAAAAACTGCGGGTTGACCTACTCACCACTGCATCCAGGACTGGTCCATTCTCTCCTGTTTTTATTCCAAGATTCAACGCCTCGGCGCTTCCCATGCCGTACATGGACTACCTCCTAGAAGGTAATGTTGATGGCATTGTGATTAACGGAGGGGCAACGCTGGTCAAAATCCCAGACCCAGCACGCTTCGGGTTTCACAAGCTGATCGTGTCCGAAGAAAGGCCCATCATCGAGCATGCGAAGGCGACCAAGGATCGAGCCCAAGCCTCAGAGGTGCTCAACCATCTCCTCCGTACACGCCCTGGTGATTTGGAACTCGCCTACGACCGACTCGAAGCCAAGGGACTGCATAAACGAGTTGCGAAAATCATCAGACAACACCTCTCTCAAGAACAAGGAATTGTTGCATTCCTTGACCGGCGATCCAAAGCTTAACCAAGAGGCTTCTCTGGGCTGGGAGAATGGTTCGCCATCACTTACCACGAGCTTTTGCCGCATGTCAGGCTGAAGCACGTCCCAGAGTCTCCTCCCAGGTCCGCAGAAAATTCTTCCCCCATATCAGCCCCAGTTGGGCTTCCCCGTGGCCCCGCCGGATCAGTTCCTCGGTGATCCTGGGCAGATGGGTCGCGTCCGGGCAATCCGACAGGCCGCCTCCTCCATCGAAGTCGGAGCCGATCCCCACGTGCTCCACCCCCACCAGGGCGATGGCGTGTTCCAGATGATCCACGAAGTCGGAGACGGAGGCTTCGTTCTCCCCTGCTCCGAGCCGAAGGAATGGGCTGTAGGCGCAGATCTGAACCACGCCGCCCGAGTGGGCGATGGCCCTCAGCAGATCATCGGAGAGGTTGCGGCGGTGGTCGCAGAGGGCCTTGCAGCTGCTATGGCTGGCGATGACCGGTGCGCGGCTGACTTCCAGGGCCTCCCAGGCGCTGCGCTCCGAGGCGTGGCTGACATCCACCATGATTCCGAGTTCATTCAGGCGGTGCACCAGCCGTCGGCCGAAGGCCGTCAGTCCCTGCTGGGGTTCGAGGTTGCTGCCGCATACCCAGTTGGCGCCCTGGTGACAGAGGGTGGCGTAGGCCAGGCCCATGCTTGCCAGACGGTCCAGGTCCTTGAAATCCCGGCCCAGGGGATAGGTATTCTCCAGGCAGGCCACCAGGGCCCGGCGGCCCTGGGCGTGAAGACCGTGCAGCTCCTCGGGATTCCTGGCCCTGCCGCAGCGTTCTGCTGCCGATTCCGCCAAGCCGTCCAGGATGGCCAGCATGGCCTCGGCCCGGGCCAGGGCAGCCCGTCGGGCCTGTTCGGTGAGGGGGCCTTGCGGGAGAAAGGCCGTGAAACACGCGCTCCAGAGCCCCCCCGCTTCCATCCGAGGCAGGTCGAGACAGGATCTGCCGCGCTGGTCCAGGCGGAGATCCAGGGCGGCATCCAGGGCCCGTTCCAGGGTGTCCACATGAGAGTCGAGGGTCAGGAGAGGGTCGGCCATGGATTCAGTGTGCCTTGATCCCGTCGGGCGGCTGATAGGCGACGTTCAACGGGCCTGCTTTTCCGTTCCCATGGAGAAAGGGACGCCTTCTGGATATTCGTTTCATTATCAATCCATGGGGGGCCGGATGCCTGCTGGGTCTGATAGTGTCGTGAAAGGAGCCTGCCGCAGCCTCTTCTGTTCTCTCCTGAAGTGGCCTCTTGGTAACCATGGTAACTACCAGAAGGTAGATGGCTACCGGGTTCGCCGGGTGCTCGTGATGAGGCACGATGGCGTCCGGCACATGGTCGCCTCGCTACCCTCGTTCCGTCTGATCAAGCGTCTGGCACCCCAGTGCCGGTTGGATGTCCTTGCTTCGAGGAATAATCTGGCCTTGGCTGAGGCCTGCCCCGATGTCGATTCGGCCATCGAATTCCCCAGCGGATGGCTGGGGCGGATGGGGGTGATCTCCTCGCTTCGCAAGCAGAATTACGACCTCATCCTGAATCTGATGTTCACCGGTACCTCGGAGAATGGCACCGTCGCCAACCTCATAGGGGGTAAACAGGCGGTCAAGGTGGCGCACTATCGGAAGCTGGCACACTCGGTCTTCTACAACGTCCAGGCCCTGTCCACCAACCGCGGGCATTCCATCTGGGAGAAGCTGCCGATGATGGTGGCCGACGCATTCAATGGATACGCGGACCTTACGGATCTGGATCCAACGCTGGTGACCGATCCACGGCATTCGGAAGCGGCCTTGAGGACTCTGCAACTTCTTGGGATGGCGGAGGAACCCTTTGTCGCTCTCCACTGCTTCACCCGGGAGGCCGTCTGCCAATGGGCCGAGGGGGCTTATGCGGAGCTCATCCCGCTGATCAGAATGCACCTGGGCTTCAAGGTGCTGCTGCTCTGCGATCGGCAAGGGGAGGCCATGGCTGGGCGACTCAAATCCCGGTTTCCCGGTGTCGAAGTCTATCCCTCGGGGGTGCCAGTCCTGGAGCAGGCGGCACTCCTCGCGAAGGCCCAGGTCGTGGTGACACCGGACATCACCCTGCTTCAGCTTTGCCATGCGGTGGGCACCCGGGTGGTCAATCTCTGCCCTTGGATGGGCAAAGCCCAGGACCTGTGGCGACCCGTGGGGCCCGTTCCCTGGCGCCAGATCGTGGCCCCGCCGGGATGCGGAGTGCAGGTGATCCAGGTCGATCGGGTGTGGGAGGCCGTCTCGGAACTGGCTGTGCGATACTAAGGACCCCGCCTGCTCGGATTCATCAAGGATTTCATGGCCTGCAACACACGTCCCAATCTCAAACACTGGATCGAATTCAGCCTCTTCAAGGCCGCGGAAGTCTCGATGCGCGCCTTCTCCTGGGGAGGCGCCTGCCGCCTGGGGGCCGCCCTGGGGCGACTGGTCTGGTTCCTCGATCCCGCCCATCGCCGCATTGTCCGACGCAACCTGCGGGAGTCGGACCTCGGGCTAGAGGAGTCCGAGGTCCGGAGGCTGACCAAACAGTGCTTTGCCAACTTCGGTTCCATGCTCATGGCGACCTTGCGGATGCTGACCCTGGAGCCGGAACGCATCCGGGAACTGGTGCGCATTGAGGGGCTTGAGCACTTCGACGCGGCTGCCGCCGAGGGGAAGGGCACCATTGCCCTCACGGGGCACTTCGGCAACTGGGAGCTTATGGCTCTGGGGCTCAGCCTGGAGGGGCGTCCCCTCGCGGTCATCGGGCGGGAGCTGGACAACCCCCTGCTTGAGCCCCACCTCAGCGGGCTCCGGGGGCGTTTCGGAAACTCGGTGATCGCCAAGAATGGCGCTGTCCGGGAATCCCTCAAGGCCCTCAAGCAGGGCAAGGCCATCGGCTTCCTGCTGGACCAGGATGCCCTGAAAAATGGCGTCTTCACCCAGTTCTTCGGTCGCTGGGCCTCCACCTTTCCCACTGCAGGGATGCTGGCAACCCGCTACGACCTTCCCATCCTCCCCATCTTCAATCGGGTCCACCCCGATGGCACCGTGACCGTCCTGATCCGCCCTCCCTTCCACGCACCCAGGACCGGCAATCCCGAGCAGGACACCTGGACTGCGACCCAGCTCATGACCCGCTGCATTGAGGACGAGGTCCGCCAGGACCCTGCCTGGTGGTTCTGGATGCACCGGAGGTTCAAGACGCAGCCGAAGGAGGGGGGGCTGCCCAGCCAAGCTTGAGTGAGGGACCTCGGATCCAGTGTTGAGGTTCGGGCCACACCTCCCGTTTTTACGGTTCTGACAACGCCAAGGCTTCATCGCAGGTGACGAGGCGTTTCCGGAAATCGCTGATGGTGCGGGAAAGGCCTGTGTCCAGATCGATGGCCGGATGCCATCCGATGAGTTGCCGGGCCTGTTCGACGTTGGGTTTGCGCTGCTGCGGGTCGTCATGGGGCAGGGGCGCCATCGTGAGTCTTGAGCTGGAGTGGCAAAGGGCTATGATCCGCTCCGCGAGCTCCCGGATCGTGTATTCCTGGGGATTGCCAAGGTTGACCGGCCCCGGGGGACGGACCTCATCACTCATCAGGGCGATGAGCCCATCCACCGTATCGTCCACGTAACAGAAGGAGCGGGTCTGATTCCCGGTGCCATACACGGTGATGGGGTTGCCCTGCAGAGCCTGGACGATGAAATTGGAAATCACCCGGCCATCATGTTCATGCATCCTGGGGCCGTAGGTGTTGAAGATCCGCGGTACCCGGATGTCAACGCCGTACTGGCGGTGGTAGCTGAAGAAAAGGCTCTCGGCACACCGCTTGCCTTCATCGTAGCAACTGCGCAACCCGATGGGGTTTACATTGCCCCAGTAGGATTCACTCTGGGGGTGGACGGAGGGATCGCCGTACACCTCGGAGGTGCTTGCCTGAAGGATTCTCGCCTTTGTGCGTCGGGCCAGGTCGAGCACATTGATCGCGCCGTGAACGCAGGTCTTGATCGTCTGGACTGGATCGAACTGGTAGTGGATGGGGGAGGCCGGGCAGGCCAGGTTATAGATCTGATCCACCTCCACTTGGAGTGGGAGGGTGATGTCGTGTCTGAGGGCTTCGAATCGGGGGTTTCTCATCAGGTGGGTGATATTGCCCTTCCTGCCTGTGAAATAGTTGTCCACGCACAGCACCTCGTGTCCGAGGGCCAGGAGGCGTTCGCACAGGTGAGAGCCCAGGAATCCCGCCCCTCCAGTGACCATGATTCGCTGCATGTTCTCTCCCGGCGCCTATGCGGATTCCAGTGTGCCCAGCCTGGATGACATGTATCAATCGTGGTGCAGGCTTGGCTGGGGCCAGGCCAGCCAGGTCATCGGAGCCAGGGCGCCCAGCTCTACCCTTGGAAGCCACAGGCACTCGCCGTCGAGGCCAGCCTTGTGGAGGCGCTGGAGGAAGTCGCGCCCATGCCTGGTTCCTTCTCTGGATTTGGTCGTAGTGGGGCTCCAGGGGTCATAGGGGATCACCAGGGCAAGGCATCCCTTGTTGCTCAAGGAGTCTGCAATGCAGGCGAGTTCCGCAACATCGAGGTCGTTGGCTCCGTCCGGGTCATGGAAGATGATGGCCCTGTGCGGGGTGTGAGCCGGATGGGGGCGACACCATGGATAATGCTGCTCACGCACGCTGTCCGGAATACCTACAGACGAGATGGTCTCTTCCATTTGTGCGGAACTGAAGGCGTTCCCCAGGAAATCCTCTCCCGGGAAACACTCGTCCAGGATCGCTTTTGCTGCGATGCGGAGGTTCGGAGAAGCCCCGCATCTCGGGCATTTCGGTTCACGGCTCCAATCCGGGCTCGCAAGGGGGGCAAAAGTCCCCTGGTAACTGCACAGGGGGCAACTGGCGCTCAGGGGAGGAAGGCCGAGGTCGGCGAGCAGGTTCGCCATGCGAAGGGTGTTGGATTCCCTGGAAAAGAGCTGGGTGGCCAGGTGGCGTCCGTTATTCGAGATTTCACGCCATAGATCATCATCACTCAACAGGGAGAGTATCTGGTGGGCCATCTCCTCGGGTTCCCTGGCGATCATGATCTCTTTTCCGTGCTTGGCTGGCATCCCTTCGGCGCCGATCGGAGTCGTAACGCAGGGGACCCCGAACAGCATCGCTTCAGCAACCTTCCCTTTCAGGCCTGCGCCATAGCGAAGGGGGGCTATGGCAACCCGGGCCTCCCGGTACGGGAGTGCCAGGTCTGCGACGTACCCCAGAACATGAACGCTGGGGCTGGCCAGTTGCTGGATTTTGGGAGGAGTGTTGCTGCCCACGATGGTGAGCGTCGTTTCCGGGCGTTCCCGCAGCACCCGTGGCCAGACGCTGGAGATGAAATAGGCTATGGCGTCAACATTCGGGGTGTGCCGGAAGCCGCCGATGAAAAGCAGGCCGGAACGTTTGGAGGCATCTCGGATGTCGAGTGGGGGGATTTCCCTTGTCAATGGGAACAGTGTGGCGGGAACCCCATTTACACTCGTTTCGAGTAGGGACTGCTCAGTGGTGCTTCGGACAAGGGTGGCATCAGCTTTCCGCATGATCTTGAATTCAAGCTTGCGGAAATGGTTGGCGCTCCTGAGCGTCTTTCTTGAACCATCAAGGCGGGCCTGACGCTCCAGCCTCAGGTGGTGCAGGTCCACCGTGTCGTAGATGATCTTTGCAGCAGGCACTGCCTTCCGGATTCTGTCCATCCACTCGTCCGCCACCTCCGGCCGTGCCAGGAACACCAAGCTTATGGTGCTGCTGTGGGTCTTGAGGTGGGATCCAATCGTCTGGTCGTCATTCGCGTAAAGGCAGTGTATGCCCAGCTTCTGCATGACCCTGGTGTAGTGTGGGTCAAATCTTTGTCTAGTGTCTGTAAATGTTACATTGTAGCCAAGGTCCACCAGGATCTTGAGGGTGTTGAACATGTCGATGGAGCCGCTGTCCTGGTCAGGTTTGGGAAGCTGCGAATCGATCACCAGGGCTTCCGGGCGCGTTCTCCTGTCGGATGTCTCACCCCGGAAGTCCGAGGGGAAGGAGCGGTTCAGAATCCTGTCCCATTTGCTCCTGAACTTGATCTGATTCAAGATTTGATGGGCCTTGACTCCGCTGGAGGTGTCCCGGCCACAGGTTCCCCCCCCTTCATGGATGACCTGGGAGGCTGGCTGGTAGATGACCTTGAGGCCCAATCGCTGGACTTGCATCGCCAGGTCCGTATCTTCGTAATAGGCCGGGGAGTACCTCCGGTCGAAACCGCCAAGCTCGATGAACAGATCCCGGGGCACCAGCAGGGAGGCCGCTGAGCAATAGGCCGGGAGAGTGCGGTAGGAATAGGTCGGGTGGAAGTGACTGTTCCCTCGGCCGAGATTCCCGGCGTGGCCGTCAGATCGGAGCGTCGATCCGGCCTCCTGGATCTCGCCGCTGGGGAACAGGAGCTTTGAACCCACCATTCCGGCGGATTGATCGCTTTGCCACGCCTCTACCAGGGAATCGAGGGATCCAGGTAGTGGCAGGGTATCATTATTGAGAAACCATAGGACTTTCCCTCTGGCGAGTTCTGCCCCAGCGTTGCATGAGTGCCCGAATCCTTTGTTGACCGGGTTCCGGGCATATCGGATTCCAGGCAGGTGCTGGAACCGTTGTTGGGTTTCATCCGAGGAATGGTCGTCCACAAGGATGATCTCGCGCGGAGTCCGATCCGGGAGGATGGCCAGGGCCAGCAGGGTTCGGGTTGTGGATTCGGCTCGATTGAATGCTGGAATGACAACGCTTACGATTGGATTCTCTTCGGGCTTTGATGTGAAGAGCCTTGCGAGGTTTTCATGTGCGGGGGGGGTGTGAACGAGCAGCGCTGACAATTCGTCTGATATCAGACCTTCGGGCTTATATGGCCGGATGGATGGCCTTTGCTGGAGTCCGAGGCGTCTTGTGAAACGTTGCCATTCCCTGCTCAATCTGGATGTCAGACTGGCCTTGCTGGTGTTGTGAGAAATGCTCATATCCCCGCGTCGCTCCCTCGAATGACAGACCCTTCGTGGTTCGGGCGAATGTCCTCGAATCACACATCAGGCATCTATTCGGCCCAGGACTGCGCCACACAGTTCCAACTGCTTCCTTCTGGGGGTGAGTCGTGTCTGGAAATCCGCGATGGTGAGGGTCAAGCCCTCGTGAAGCGCTACGGTAGGCCTCCAGTTCAGGTTGCCCATGGCCAGTCGGATGTCGGGTTGCCGCTGCTTGGGGTCATCATGGGGCAGCGGGGCCAGGGTGAGCTCTGAACTGGAATTGCAGAGCTCAATGGTTGCCTCGGCGAGCTCGCGGATCGTGAACTCCTTTGGGTTGCCCAGGTTGACGGGCACCGCCCGGCTGGCTTCGTTTTCCATGAGGGCGATGAGGCCCTCGATCAGGTCGTCCACGTAGCAGAAGGAGCGGGTCTGCGATCCATTCCCATAGATGGTGATGGGCTCTCCCTTCAAGGCCTGGACAATGAAGTTGGAGACGACCCGTCCGTCTTTTTCGTGCATCCTGGGGCCGTAGGTGTTAAATATCCGCGGAACTCGGATGTCAACGCCGTACTGGCGGTGGTAGCTGAAGAAGAGGCTCTCGGCGCAGCGCTTGCCTTCGTCGTAGCAGCTTCGTAGGCCGATGGGGTTGACATTGCCCCAGTAATCCTCGGTCTGTGGATGCACACTGGGATCCCCATAGACTTCGGAGGTACTGGCCTGAAGGATGCGGGCCCCCGTGCGGCGGGCCAGCTCCAGGACATTGATGGCCCCATGGACGCAGGTCTTGATGGTCTGGACTGGGTCGAACTGGTAGTGGATGGGAGAGGCTGGGCAGGCGAGGTTGTAGATCTGATCTACCTCCATCTGCAGGGGGAGTGTGATGTCGTGTCGGAGCGCCTCGAACCGCGGATTGTCCAGCAGGTGGGCGATGTTGGATTTCCTTCCGGTGAAGTAGTTGTCCACGCACAGGACGTCGTGGCCCTGCGCCAGGAGGCGTTCGCAGAGATGGGATCCGAGGAAACCGGCTCCACCAGTGACTAGAATGCGCTGCATAGAAACTCCTGAACGACCCAAATTGTATTGTCGATTTATTTATTGGAATAGTGTGCCTTGAATCTCGTTGATGTCGGCTATCGGGGGTGTGGGGTCAATTGTGTTTTTATTATTTCTTGTAGTGTTTTGCGAGTGAAAAATGCGATAGTTTCTATTTTTCTACCAATCGACAAAGGTAGACTTATTATTGTTGATGAATAGTCTCGCATGTCTTGGATTGATGGCTTATTGATTTCTTTAAATTCGCGCTTGGTGATTCGATACATGTCGTAAGGTGTAAGCGCCGCGTAGCGACTGCCCATGTGGCTGAAAAAACGGTTTACAACTAACAGTCTTTGAACTTCGGCATGGAAGGGGAATTTCCTTCCATAGAAGTTGTTATTTTGGTGCAAGCGATATCGGACAAGGGGCTTGTCGCAATAGCACTTGCGAGCTCCAAGCATCGCAGCCCCCCATACTAGGCAGTCATCGGCCCGGGTTTTCCAGTCTTTCAGGAATTCCTCGGGCATGGGGAGAAGCTCCTCAAGGATGGAGCGGCGGATGGAATTGGCAGAGGTCGGGGAGCCCACCCACCTTTTGCTTCCGAGGTGGAGCGTCCTCATGAGTGCTGTCCCGAGGTCCTTGTCCTCGTCGTACGGTCTCAGACAGCGGCTTTCCGTTCCGAAGGTCTGCATGGCGAAGAACAGGAAATCGCATTGCGGATGGTTCTCGTAATAGGCCAGGGCCTCTTTCAGGTAATCGGGTTCATAGAGATCATCCGCATCCAGGAAGAAGATGATGTCGCCGATCGAGCTAGAAAATCCTTCGTTGAAACAGGAGAGCTGTCCTTGGTTCTGTTTTGCGATAATTTTGACTCTTTCGTGGTTGCCAACGTATTGGCGGATACTGTGGAGGGATTCATCGGTGGATCCGTCATCTACAACGATGATCTCGTCGAATGGAACACTTTGCGCTAGCGCACTTTTGATTGCATCGATAATGTAACTATTGTAATTGTAGTTATTTATTATGCAGCTGGTTCGCACTTGATCCTCATTTGTATGGTTTGTGATTCGGTGTGTATAGATGTGATTGTATTGTTTTAGTAGTGAAGATTCCAACGCATAAGTGGGGCAGCATCCTGACATCACTTCTCACGTATTGTTCTTCAGCAGGCTCCCGATGCGGATTGCGAGTCTGCTGAGCAGGTCTTTCCAAATGAAATTCTTTTTGAAGTGGGCGACTGCCCGTTGGGAGTACGAGGCCGATAGTTGCTCGTCGTTCATCAGGGTTGTCAGGGCGTCCTGCTGGGGCTGCATAGGACCTCCGACTGGAACCCGCGGTGCTTCTGAAGCTGATAGGGGGTCTGGCCCACGTCTTTGTGCAGGTGCATGCTGCATGGATTCCTGAAGAGGGGGGTGAAGCGGATCGGTTGGGTCGGAGTGCTCATGGGTTCTGCCTGTTGTTGTCCATACACCATTTCACGGTCCTGATGAGCCCTTGGCGGAATGCATGATCCGGGTGCCAGCCAAGAGCTTCCATCCTGCTTGCATCGATCGCATATCGTTGGTCATGCCCTGCCCGATCCTTGACGAAGGTCAGGAGCTTTCGGCTGGTGCCATCGGGGCGTCCCATCTGCTGGTCCACAAGGTCGCAGAGGAGGTGGAGCAGGTCGAGGTTCTTCCACTCATTGTTACCGCCGATGCAGTAGGTTTCGCCAGGAGTGCCCTTGGCTATGACGGTTTCGATGGCAGTGCAATGGTCCTCCACGAAAAGCCAGTCCCGGATGTTCTGCCCATCCCCGTAGACAGGGATGGGCTGGTTCTGGGCCATGCGGCTGATGGCCAGGGGAATCAGCTTTTCCGGGTGCTGGCGGGGGCCGTAGTTGTTGGAGCAATTGGTCGTGAGGGTCTGGAGCCCGTAGGTGTGGTGGTAGGCCCGCACCAGGTGGTCGCTGCCAGCCTTGCTGGCGCTGTAGGGGCTGTTGGGGGCGTAGGCCATCTCTTCGTGGAACTTGCCAGTCTCCCCCAGTGAACCATAGACCTCGTCCGTGGAGACGTGGAGGAAACGCGTGTCCTTGTCTCCCGCCCATACTTCCCGAGCGGCGTCCAGGAGGCCGAAGGTGCCGACCATATTGGTCTGGATGAAGGCGGCCGGGCCGGTGATGCTGTTGTCGACATGGCTCTCGGCGGCGAAGTGGACCAGCTTGCGGATGCCGTGCTTATCCAGCAGGTGGGTCACCAGTTCCCGGTTCTGGATATCGCCCTTGACCAGTTCCACGCGGTCCAGGCCTGCGATATGGGATGGATTTGCAGCGTAGGTGAGCTTGTCCAGTACCAGGATTCGGCCCTCGGGATGGGACCTGTGCCAGCGGTGGACGAAGTTGGAGCCGATGAATCCGGCACCGCCAGTGACGAGAATGGTTTCATGCATAAGTCTGCCTTGCTGTCTAAATTATCCTATCCCGATGACTTCCCCAAGGGCTTCCCGCCAATCCGGCATGAGGTCGGTTCCCAATTCGCAGCGGTGAGCACCGTCCAGGACGGAATAAGTCGGTCGAGTCGCGGGTGTGGGGTAATCGGCAGTGGGGCAGGGGCTCAAGTCGGCCTGGATGCCTGTCTGGCGGAAGATCTCCGTGGCGAAGCCGTGCCAGCTTGTCTCCCCTCCGCAGGTGCCATGCACCAGGCCTCGCCAGCCTTCCTGAGCGGCTACCTGGAGCTGTCGGGCCAGGGCGCGGCAGGTGGTGGGGGTTCCACGCTGGTCGTCCACGACCTTGAGTTGGCGGCCCTGGGCCGCGGCGTTGCGCATGGTGAGGTAGAAGTTCTTCCCCCAGGCGTCATAGAGCCAAGCTGTGCGGACGATGAGGTGCTCTCTGGCGAGGGCGGCACTATGCTCGCCCAGGAGCTTGGATCTGCCATAGACGGACTGCGGATTGGTGGGGTCCGTTTCCCGGTAGGGCCGGGTGGCGGTGCCATCGAATACGTAGTCTGTGCTGATCTGGACAAGCAGGGCTCCTGTCTCATCGGCGGCTTCTGCCATCCATCGCACGGCCTCTCCGTTGATCCGCATCGCCCGTTCGACCTCGCTTTCGCAGCGGTCCACCTGGGTGAAGGCGGCAGCGTTGAGAACCACCTGGGGTCTGGCTTCGAGGATGGCGGAGCGAACGGACTCGGGGTTACCCAGATCGAAGCTGGCCTCTGCCGGGACGATCAGTTCGTGGTCAATCCATGTCTCCCGGATGGCTCGGGCCAGCTGACCGGCGCCTCCCGCGATCAGGACCCGCATCAGACGTGCACCCGGCGGGAGCGTTCGTCCTTCACGAAGATATTGTCGGGATCCGCCTCATGGCGGATCTCATCCACCTGGGATTTCTTGCCCTCCCCTGCGAAAAGCTGATTGGGGGCGTTAAAGACCCAGCCTGCTTCGGAGCTGATGCAGCGATAGCAATGAACGACCCCCTTGGGGACGATGATCGATCCCGGGTTGTTGATGCCCATGACCAGCTCCATCCGGTTGAGGTAGGTGGGGCTCGTCGGACGGTTGTCCCAGAGGGTCACCTTGAAGTCACCGGGCCCCACCCAGGCGAAAAGGTCTGCCTGGTCCACATGTTCGTGGGGACCCCGCAGAACTCCTGGAAGGGTCACGCTGATGTAGGCCATGGCGGGATGGAATTCCGGAGCCACTTCATCGTGCCGGAAGAGTTCCGCCAGCCAGCCCCGCTCGTCAGTGAACTTGCGAATCGGCGCAACCACGACGCCATCGATACTGCCTTTCCTGATAACCACTCGAATCTCCCTTCAGCTACTTGGAAAAGGGGGCCGGCTCGCCGCTGGCCAACTCGTTGGCGACCGCCAAGCTTGGGAAGGTCCCCGCATCTGTCCACCAGCCCTTGAAGGTTCCGAAGCTCATCTGCCCCCGGGAAATGTAGGCGTTGTTGACGTCCGTGATCTCCATCTCGCCACGTCCCGAGGGTTTGACGGTGCGGATGATGCTGAAGACTTCCGCATCGTAGAAATAGATCCCTGTGACGGCCAGATCGGATTTGGGGGTCCTTGGCTTCTCCTCGATGGATAGCACGCGGTCCCCGTCCAGCTCTGCAACCCCGTACCGCTGGGGATCGTGGACCGCCTTGAGGAGGATCCGTGCGCCCTTGCCCCGGGCCTCGAAAGCCCGGACATCGGCCTTGAGGTCATCCTGAAAGATGTTGTCCCCCAGGATCACGCAGATGGAGCAGCTCCCTGCGAAGTTCTCGGCCAGTCCCAGGGCCTGGGCAATGCCCCCGGCCTCGTCCTGGACCTTGTAGGTGAAGCGGCAGCCGAAGTCCTTCCCGCTGCCCAGGAGGCCTACCACATCCCCCATGTGCTCCGTCCCGGTGACGATCAGGATCTCCTCGATGCCAGCCTCTTTGAGCTTCCAGACCGGGTGCCAGATCATGGGGACCGGGCCGACGGGAAGGAGATGTTTGTTCGTCACCTTGGTTAGGGGGTAGAGACGGGAACCCGTGCCTCCTGCGAGAACAACACCCTTCATTGGGAGCTCCTTGGTAAAAATCGGAAACGCTATCACCAACCATGGAGTGTGCGATGCGTAAAATCAAGGCTTGAATGGTTTGGGTGGGGCTGCCCGCCGGGGGGGCGACGGAGGCTCCGGCCAAGCCCTGTATCGCGAAATCAAGATTCAATCCGGTCTTGGGGCCTTGCCAATCTTCCGTAGTATTCGTATTTGGCCCTGATCTTTTCACTTTTGATAATGCTGTTCAGAAAAGCGTATTTATAGTGCTTGTACCGAATCCTGATGCGGTCGATCCCGGCAAGCCAGGTGGTGTGGGGAGGCCCGTAGCACTTGTCGATGTAGAGTCTGCGGCTTGCCTGGAACAGCTTGCCTCCTTCTGCGGATGTGGATTGGCCTCCCAGGTGGATGATCGAAACACTGGGAAGGGCAAAGCACGGAATTCCCTGCCGCCAATACCGGTGTGCCAGCTCGGTGTCTTCGTAATAGAAGAAGAAATCCTCGTCGAATAGGCGCTCGGGGAACATGGCCCGGCGGATCATGAAGAAGGCTCCCTGGGTGCCAGGAACCCGGAGCGGCCCGGTGGCTGTCTTAACCTTTTTCTTCCATCGCCTGGCGTTGATCCCGCCAAGGGTTTGAAGATACTCAAAGCAGAGGCCTGGCAGGGTCAGAAAACCCTGCATCCGACCGTCCTTCCACCGGATGACCGGCGTGGCGACCCCGGCTTCCGGATTCCCTTCAAAGAACTCCCAGAGTGCGACCAGTGCTTCCCGGTTCAGGATCAGATCGGTGTTCATGATGCAGGCATAACGGCTTGAAACGGCTTCCAGTCCGCGGTTCATGCCTCGACCGTACCCCAGGTTCTGATGGGTCTGGATATAGAGGACCTGATCACCCTGGGCCTGCTCCAGCATGGCCTGCGACCCGTCTGTGGAGGCATTGTCGACAACTACGAGGCCGTGGCTGAAGGGAAGGTCGACGGTCCGGAAGAACTGGATGATGGCTTCCGTCAGGCCGCAGGTGTTGTAATTTACGACGATGAACGCGACATCCCTATTCAACGTGACTCCCGGGGAAAAAATCAATGGATTGATGGGCTGATCAGCGCTGTGTAGGTCGCCAGATAGCGATCCGCAACGGAAGAGGGTGAAAACTTCTCGAGTTGTCTGGTCGCTTCCCCCGCGAGGGCGGTCCTGAGGTCAGGGTTTCCTTCCAGTCGCGAAATGGCCCCGGTGAGGGCCTCAGCATCTCCGGGGGGGATCAGGATCCCGGTGCGCTTATGATCGATGAGGTCCGGAATGCCCCCGGCCTCGCTGGCGATGACCGGGATTTCCGCCTGCATGGCTTCCAGGATGCTGGACCCCAGCCCCTCCGAGAGGGATGGAAAGACGAAGAGGTCCAGGATGGCGAGGTAGTTGCCGATGTCCTTCCGGTGTCCCAGCAGCGTCACGTTGGGGAGTGCCGAAGCGGCTTGTTCCAATTCCTGGCGTCGGGGGCCATCTCCCAGGATCAGGAAATGGAGGTGGGGGTGGGTTCCAGCCAGGCGGCTGGCGGCTTCGAAGGTGACGTCATGGCCCTTGTGCGCAAGGAGATTGCCGATCTGGCCCACCAGGAAGCGCCCGGACCATGCCTGCCGCAGCCTGGCGACCTCCGCAGGATCGATCTGGAATCCTGAATAAGTGCTGGGGATGATCCCGGTGGGCACCGGGCCCACGCATGCCTGGACGCTGCTCTCGATGGCCCGGCTAAGGCAGACCACCCGGGCGGCATCCCGGTAGGCCCGGCGGGTGAGAACACCATGGCTCAAAGGGTTATCCACCCGTCGTGTGACGAGGTAGGGGGTGCCGCGGAACTGGTGTTCCAGGGCGGCCCAGTAGATGCTCTTGCCGCAGTGGCCGTGGAGCAGGTCCGTTCCCAGACCCCTGAGGTGGCCGAACAGGAAGTGGGACACTGGGTGGCAGGGGATCCCCTTTTCCCGGGCGCGACGTTCCACTTCCCCCCCCTCACGGCAGACCAGAATCTGCCTAAGTCCCCGTGTGGCGAGTTCCGCAATGAGGTTAAGGGTCTGCTGCTCCCCACCCGAGAAGCCTTTCGCCAGATTGATGTGACAAAGGTACATGGAACTCCTGCGTGGACTGACCCTCAGTCTGGCCTCTTGGGCTGGTCATACATCCAGAGGCTCACGTATTTTATGAAGACTGCGTGCCCGCCCAGGATGGACAACACCAGCCCGGCCTTGCCATCCATAAATCCAGCCCGCAGGACGTACATCCGCAGGAAACGGAAGCTGCCGTGAAGGAGGGCCTGGGATAGGCTGCCCCGCTTGCCCTTGCGTGCCCGCTCTTCCGCCCAAGCCGAGGCATACTTGGCGGCCTTGGTGAGGTGGTGTTCGAGGGTGTCATAGGAAAAGTGGAGGAGGTCGCCCTTCAGGGGCTGGACTTTCATACCAGGTACCCGTTCCAGGTTCTCGTGGACCAGCGCGGCGTTGAAGGTGGTATAGGCGGTGGGGTAGAGCCGCAGGCAATGGTCGGGGTACCAGCCACAGTGCCTGATGAAGCGACCATAGGCCCAGGTGAGCCTGGGGAGGGCATAGACGGTATCGGGGGCGGGACTCGCCAGCGCCGCCTGGATGCTGGCCTTCAGCTCCGGCGTGATCCTTTCGTCGGCGTCCAGCCACAGGCACCAGCCCGTTTTTACATGGGTCTGAGCTTTTTGGCGCTGCTTGCCGAAGCCCTGCCAGTCGGGGTCCCGGATGAAGCGGGCGCCGAAGGAGGCGGCAATTTCCTCGGTGGCATCCGTGCTGCCCGAATCGTAGACCACGATTTCGTCCACCCAGCCCTTCACGGTCTCCAGGCAGGCAGCCAGATGCTTGGCCTCATTCTTGACGATCAGGATGGCGGTGACGCTCATCCCAGGGAAGCCCAGTCCGTGACGTCATACTTGGCCTTGCCCCGGTAGTCGGTGTCGATCTGGGCCAGCTGGAGCTTGCCCGAGAGGTCCTCGTTGACGGCGTGCCAGCGGGTGTAGTGTTCCAGGACCCAGAGGCCGCCCTCCCGGCTGTTGTTGCCGCTCCACCCCGTGCCTCCGAAGGGCATGTGGGCTTCGGCGCCGATGGTCGAGTTGTTGATGGAGGACATGCCCGCCTGGATCTCCCGCTTGAAGCGCTCGATGCACTGGCGATTCTCGGTATAGAGGGCGCTGGAGAGGCCGTAAGGCGTGCCGTTGGCGTAGGCCATGGCCTGGTCGAAGTCGTCCACCGTGCAGATGTTCACCGTGGGACCGAAGGTCTCCTGCTGGAAGATCGCCATCTCGGGAGTGACGCCATCCCAGACGCAGGGCTGCATGTAGGCGCCGTGGCCGATTTCGCCCAGGACCCGGTCATCCCGGTTGTCTTCAGTCCAGTGGGCGCCGCCAGTGAGGAGGGTGGCGCCGTCCTGGCGCCCAAGCTCCCAGTGCTCCTCGAAACGCTTGGCGAAGCGGGGATTGATCATGGGGCCGTAGAAGACCTCCGGGTGGCCGGTAGGATTGCCGACCGTGATCTTGGCCACGGCCTCCAGGAAGCGGGCCTTGAAGGTCTCGGCGATGTCCTTGTGGAGGATCAGGTTGCCCAGGGAGGTGCAGCGCTGTCCCGCGGTGGCGAAGGCGCTGGTGAGGGCGCCATCCAGGGCCAGGTCCAGATCGGCGTCCGGCATCACGATCATGGGGTTCTTGCCCCCCAACTCGAGGCTGGGGCTGATGAGGTTGCGGCCGCAGGCTTCGGCGACGGTCCGTCCGAGGGCCGTGGACCCGGTGAAGCTGAACTTCTGGAAGAAGCCCTTGTCGATGGCCGCCAGGAAGTGCTTGCCGCAGGCCGCATGGCCCTTGCCGTTGACCGTGTTGACCACGCCCGGAGGTAGGCCGGCATCCATCATGGCCCGGACGAAGAGGTAGGCGATGGTGGGGGCCTTCTCCGAGGGCTTCCACACGACGGTATTGCCGCAGAGGATGGCGGGAATGATCTTCCAGCTGGGCACCGCCAGGGGGAAGTTGCTGGAGGCCAGGACGCCCACCACGCCCAGGGGACGCCGATAGGTGCTGAGGGACTTGTCCGGCATCTCGGAGGGGATGGTCTGGCCGTGGAGCCGCCGTCCTTCGCTGTGGAAGTAGTGGCAGGTGTCGATGGCCTCCTGGACCTCGCCCAGGGCCTCCCGCATGGGCTTGCCGACCTCGCGCACGATGACCCGGGCCAGCTTCTCCTTCTGGGCGCTCAAAACCTCACCGATGCGCTGGATGTAGGCTCCGCGCACGGGGGCCGGGACGTCCTTCCAGGTCTTGAAGGCTTCCGCTGCCGCCTTGGCGGCCTTGGCGATATCCCGCTCACTGCACTCGGGGAAAATTCCGACGATGTCGCGGCGATCGGCGGAGGAACGGGCGTCGAAGGAGGGCAGGTCGCCCTCGAGTTCGCGTCCGGCGATCCAGTTGAACCCGATGACGGATTTGCCCACATGGGCCATTTTCGGGACGTTGGGCTTCACGTACATGCAGGCTCCCGGAGTGCGTCTGCCCAGAATAGCTGTGTTTGGAAGAAAAATCCCGGTTCACACCCGTCTTGTTCGCCCCACATTGGAGGGGGAGGTCGGGAATGCGGCGCTTTGACCTGGTGGTGGTGGGGGCCGGGATCGGAGGCGGATCCCTTGTATACAACCTGCTGGCGCAAGGGTTCCGGGGCCGCCTCCTGGTGGTGGACCGGGGCGCAGCGGTGGCCATGGGGGCCACGGGGCTGAGTGCCGGGGGCTTCCGCAACCTCTGGACCACCCCCATCAATCAGCGGCTCTGCACCCACAGCGCAAAAATCCTGGCGCACTTCGCCGAGGAAATGGGGGTTCCCATCGGCTTCCGCCCCAGCGGATACCTCTTCACCCACGGCCCCGAGGCCTGGGCCAGGGTGCCCCTGGCGGCGGAGATCTGGCGCGAGAACGGTGTGCGCTTTGAGTTGCTGAGTCCCGGGGAGATCGAGGATCGGGTTCCCGGTCTGCGCTGCGGGATAGGGGAGGTGGATGAGGAGGTCCGGGAATTCCTGGGACTGGAACCCATCGTGGGTGGGGTCTTCGGGCCGGACTGCGGCAGTTTCGACCCCTCCCAGGCGGCCCAGGGCTATTTCCTGCGGGCCCAGGACCGCTTCCCGGTCCGGCCTGAACTGGGTTTTGGGATCGAGGTGCTATCCCTCCTGTTTGGCAAGGATGGCGCAGTCACCGGTTTGCGCCTCAAGGGCCCTTCGGGGGAAGAGACCGTCGAGGCCGGGCAGGTGGCCCTCTGCACCGGGCCCTGGACCAACGCGCTGCTGCAGGCCTCCGGGTGCCCACCGGAGGAGCTCATGCCGGTGATCAGCCAGAAACGCATGCTTTTCGTGACGGACTTGCCGGGGCAGGACCCGCGCTGGAGGGATATCCCCCTCACCATCGTCGACCAGGGGATCTACTTCAAGGCCGAGGGGGACAACCTGATCCTCGGCAAGGCCCGCAAGGACGCGCCGGACAGCCTGGAAACCACCTTCGAGCCAGACTATTACCTGGAGGAGATCAACCTGGTGCTCCAGGAGCGCATTCCGGCGGTGGCCTCCTGCCGTCTGAAGAGCGGGTGGGCCGGGTTGTACGACACCTGCACCGCCGACCATAACGCGATCCTGGGCTGGCACGATGCCCATGCCGGGCTGCTGCTCCAGGTGGGCTACAGCGGGCATGGCGCCATGGAAAGTCCGGCGGCGGGAGTGTGCCTGGCGGAGCTGGTGCTGGACGGAGCCTATCGGACCCACGACTGCCGGCCCCTGCGGGGGAGCCGCTTCCGGGAGAAGGATCTGGTGGAGGAAAGGATTGTGATCTAAACCTTGAACTGTGCCACGCCCTGGAGCAACTGGTCGGAGATCTGGGCCAACTCTTCGGCGGTGCTGCGGATATCCCGGGTGGAGGCCGCCATCTGGGTCGCCGCCGAGGCGTTCTGGGTGGCTTCCATGGCTGTTCTTTCCACCTGGCGGGCGGACTCGCCGCTGGTGACGGCCTGCTGCTCGGAGGCGGTCCCGATTTCTGTGGAGATGTCCGCCAGCTTTTCGATCTGTCTCCGGATGGTCTCCAGGACCTCCACTGAGGCGGCCACCCGGGTCTGCCCCTCCTGGACCGCCAGATTGCTCTGATCGATGAGGGCACTGATCTCCCGGGCTGCGAGGCCCGAACGCTCGGCCAGCTTGCGCACCTCCTCGGCCACCACCGCGAAGCCCTTCCCATGGGTGCCCGCCTTGGCGGCCTCGATGGCGGCGTTCAGGCTCAGCAGGTTGGTCTGACGGGCAATATCCTGGATGACCCTGACTGCCGCGATCATCTTGCCGGTTGCGGCATGGATGGCCTCCATTGCCTGGGTGGCGGAGGCACCCGCCTCGACGCCGGACCCCACGGTCTGCACGCCTTCCTCCGCCATGGAGCGGGTCGTGCGGGCGTTGGTGGAGACCTCTTCGATGGAGGCGGAGAGTTCGGTGATGGCAGAGGCCAGCTGCTCGGTGGCCTGTTCCTGGCGATCGGCACCCTCACTGATCTCGTGGGTCGTGGCGGCCATTTCCGTGGCAGCCTGGGAGAGCTGGATGGAGCCCGCCGCCACCCGTTCCGCCTGGGCTGCCAGGGCCTTGAATATCTCTCGGAACTTGGCGTTGTAAGCATTGAAGGTGGTGGCAGCCTCTCCGATCTCATCCTGAGTATCCACCTGGAGGGTCGCGGTCAGATCGCTGTTGTGCATCCCCTGGACCAGGGCATCGAGGGGTTGGGTGATCTGTCGGGTGAGGATGCGGGTGAGGATGGCAATGGCGGCTAGGGAGACCAGCAGGATGGCCAGGGTGCTCCAAAGTCCCCTGGTGGTCTCGCTCAGCAGGGCATCGGACCGTTCCCGTGCGTTGGCCAGTTCTTGGAGTTCCACCTCTCTCAGGTCATTGATCTTGGTGGTGGCTTGGGCAAAAAAGGCCTGGGGGTCAATGCCGAAATGGCCCACGGCCGCCTGGTCGATGGCTTGGTTGAAGTGCTGATTCACCGCCTCCCAGTGGGGCTGCAACCGCTTCTCCTTCATGAGGGCGAGGCTTCCAGGGCTGAGGATTAGGGCCCTGGAGTTCAGGTTGCCATCCACGAGGGCCTGGATCGAGAGAAGTTGGCGGCGCTGTTCCGCGGGCAGGGGCTTGTCCACCGCCAGGATGTTGCTCAGCAGGGCCCGCATCTGGCCCATGGATTCCTTGGCGGTTTCCAGGATGGTGAGGGAGACGAAGACCTTGCCGATGCCCTTGGTGGTGGGGGCGTTGGCCGCCGCAGCCTCGAGGTCGATGAGGCACTTGATATTCTCGGAATAGGCCTTCCGGGCCGTGGCCGCATCGTTCTTCTCCTGCACGAGGTTTCGGGTGGACGCAATGGACCCCAGGGCCGCCCGGACCCCCTGGACCTTCTCGGGTGACAGGCTGGTGGTTTCCAGGCTTCGCTGCAGGGCAGGGAGGGTCAGGTCCGTGACGGCCCGCTGTTCCTGGACCTTCTGTAGGGGAACGCCATTCCCGAGATAGAGGGAGCTGAGTCCCCTTTCCTTCTGGATTTCATGGACGGAGGCCGCTGCATGCTGGATGAGGTCCAGGTTGGCCTGCACCCCCAGGGCCATCCGGCGGGTCTCTAGGGCCTGGCGGGAAGTCTGAAAACTTTGGAAAAGAAAGGCTGCGGTGGGAACGGCGGCGATGAGCAGAATCTTTCTGGAGATGCGCATGTGGTATTCCCTGGCTTGGGTCGTGGATGAAGGTAATTCATTCCTGAATGTTCTTTATATAATAATATCCAGGCAAGTAAGAATAACCAAGCCTTCCGCGGCTTTTTTACAAGGATTCAACGAGGTATTCGGTGGAAATTTCAAACCTTTCCTGGTGTAGGGGCCTGTCGGGTACCATGGACTTTCTGCTGGAGTCGCTTTGTTCGATAGCCTTCCCATCGCCACCATCCTTGTCAGCTACGTCGCCGTCCTCTTTGCCCTGAGCGTCCACGAGGCTTCCCACGCCACCGCCGCCTACCTGTTGGGGGACGACACGGCCAAGCATCTGGGTCGCATGACCCTGAACCCCGTCGCCCACATTGATTGGATCGGCACCGTGCTGATGCCCCTTATCGGTGCCATCAGTGGTTTCAACGTATTGGGTTGGGCCAAGCCCGTTCCCGTGGATACCTCGCGCCTTACCCGCCGCTTCCGTGCCCGCGTGGGCTATGCCATGGTGGCGGCGGCGGGCCCGGCGTCCAATCTTGTGCAATCGCTCGTTTTCCTGGTCGCGCTCTGTCTATACATCCGGGTGGGCTTCCCCGGGCTTCCCTCCCTGGGGCTCCTCGGGGCCAGCATGGGGTATCCCGTGGAGGAATTGTTGAAGATCCCCGGCCTTCCCGCCGGGCAGGTTCTGGTGCTGACCCTGCTGGGACATCTGGTCTGGATCAATCTCGGGCTTGCGATCTTCAATTTGATCCCCTTCGGCCCACTCGATGGCGCAGGCATCCTGCGCGGTTTCTTGCCCTTCCGCTGGCTGGCTCCCTTCGATCGGGCCCAGCCCACCATCACCATTATCCTGCTGGTGCTCTTCATGGTGGGTGCCCTGAAATACATCCTCGGGCCCTTCTTCATGCTGGCGGAACTGGTCTACATCAACCCCCTTGCCCGTCTCATCCTTGGAGTCTGATTCATGCAGCGTGTGCTTTCCGGCGTCCAGCCATCCGGTTCCCTCCATCTCGGCAACCTCGTGGGGGCCATCGAGAATTACGTCAAGCTCCAGGACGACTACCAGACCTTCTACATGATCGCGGACTGGCATGCCCTGACCTCCAAGTTCGACAAGGTGGGCGAGATCCTGCCGGCCTGTCTCGAGGTCACCGCCACCTTCCTGGCCGCTGGCCTGGACCCGAACCGTTCGGCCATCTTCATGCAGTCCCTGGTGAAGGAGCACGCTGAACTGCACCTCCTCTTCTCCATGATGACGCCCCTCTCCTGGCTGGAGCGGGTGCCTACCTACAAGGAGAAACTCCAGAATTCCGTGGCGGATCTGGGCAGCTATGGCTTCATGGGCTACCCCCTGCTTCAGGCGGCGGACATCGTCATCTACAAGGCCAACAAGGTGCCCGTGGGTGAGGACCAGCTCTTCCATCTGGAACTCTGCCGCGAGGTCCTGCGCCGCTTCCACTTCCTATACGAAACCGAGATCTTCCCCGAGCCCCAGGCGGTGCTGACCCAGGCGGCCAAGGTGCCGGGCCTGGACGGCCGGAAGATGTCCAAGACCTACGAGAACTGCATCTATCTGAGGGATACTCCGGAGGTGATCCTCCAGAAGTGCACCCGGCAGATGGCCTCCGACACCGCCCGTGTGCGCAAGACCGATGCGGGGAATCCCAGCATCTGCACCGTCTTCGAATTCCACAAGCTCTTCAGCACCCCTGCCACCTGTGAGGAGGTGAATACCGAGTGCCGACGTGCTGGCATCGGCTGTTTCGACTGCAAGAAGCGCCTGGCGGAGGCCGTGACCGCCCGGGTCGAACCCGTGCGGGTGAAGATCGAGGACCACCTG
This sequence comes from Holophaga foetida DSM 6591, assembly GCF_000242615.2. Lineage (GTDB taxonomy): Bacteria > Acidobacteriota > Holophagae > Holophagales > Holophagaceae > Holophaga > Holophaga foetida. Next base: position 1,475,903 of record NZ_KI912268.1, on the reverse strand, counting down.
GCCAAGCCTGATGGCCTGCGCGACATCCTCCGGGATGGCAGCGCCAGGGCTCGAGCTGTCGCCCAGGAGACGATGGTGCAGGTCCGTGAAGCCATGCAGATGCCTTCTTTCTGACACGGCGCCGCATTTTTGCTTGCTTTTCTCGTTGCTGGTGATAGACTGAATTCTGCTCTGACGGTTCCTTAGCTCAGTTGGTTAGAGCATCTGACTCTTAATCAGAGGGTCCCCGGTTCGAGCCCGGGAGGAACCACCAGCAAAAAGCCCTGAAACCTAACGGTTTTGGGGCTTTTCTTTATGTTTTATCAGGCTGTTTTCTGAGTGTGCCCATGGCTCTTGGGCACACATTGGGCACACCGTCAGGAAGTGCGGGGGGCAAGCCAGGAGGCAGAACTAGACGCGATCGCTCTTCCATCGCTTGCACTCCCCCCGGGGGGGGGAGCTCAAACAATGCAAAGTCGATTTTCTGGAAATGGCACGTAGAGGCCGTACGAGCTGTGCAGTCCCCTCGATCCCGGGCTCCAGATCCCCAGAAGGACCCGTCAGGGGGGGGTGGGGCCATCATGCCCCCTCCCTTGCCCCCCTGGAACTCTAGGAGTCTGAGAAGGCATGCATTTCTTGCCCCATGTGTAGGCATTAAGGTGGGCTCGTGCGATACCCCTTGGCTTCGCCCCCCCGGCAGAGGACCCGCCCCGCTTGATGGGTCACTCCTCGCCTTGGGCTGGAGCCGGGTAGCGGGTCCGCTGGGACCGGTAGACCAGGCGCAGGCATGAGCGGCACCCCCAGGTGTCCCCGGCATCGTTCAGGTAGACGGCAGAAGCGCGGCAACCGCATGAGCAGCGGAACCACCAGGCCCGCCCCCCGAAAGGTAGAGGGCGGGGCACCAGGTCCACCCATTGAATGGACGGGCCACCTCGGGGCCTCCGCCAGGTCAGGCGGAGCATGTGAGGGGGGCCAAGTAGGAGGGCCACTGTGAGGCCTCCGGCTTCCACCCCCTGAGATACCCATCTCGTCCTCGGCACCTGGGCCACCCTGACCACCGGGCGGCCCTCTACCGTCGAAAGAGTCTTCTGGCTCATGCAGCCGCCCTCCTGGGGGCGATCCCTGCCCGGCGCTCTGCCTCCGCCCTGGGCAGCCCGGCCTCATGCTCCAGGATGGCGGCCCGCTCCTCCCGGAGCTCCTGGGCATCCTCTGGAGGCAAGCCAGAGCAGAGGGCCTCCAGGGTGGGGTCTTCGATCAGGGAGAGGATGGGGGCCTTCCATGCCTTCAGTCGGCTCATCAGGTCAGGCGACAAGGGGGCCGGGCTCTCGTAGTGGAGGTGGCCCAAGTGTGCCCAGAGGATCACACCCTGGGCACGGGCTTGGATGATGGCCTCCTGGGCATCTCCCGCAGCGGTCACAGCACACCTGTGAAAAGAGTTTCGGGGTTGGTGATCGTCCGACCGTCCGATTGACCGAAATTTAGTGCTGGTGCGGGTTTGGCTTCGGACGGTTCATTTTCGGTGATCGTCCGACATGCGGGATCGTCCGAATGATCGTCCGAAGGCTCAGGGGCCGGGTAAGCCAGGTGGAGCATCCGGCCATTCTTCTTGGACCCGTCCCGCCCGTCCGGATTCACCTCCCACCCCTGGAGCCGGAGGACCGGGGCGATGCGGCGGAGGCGTTGGGAAAGGTGATTCGCGGCAGGCGGCCACACCATCCCGGTGGGGATCGTGCTGGGCCTCTTCTCGATCAGTCGGCGCAGCTCACTGGCGGTCCCTGTGAAGCTCCAGAATCCGGCCCGGTGCTGGACCAGTTCAGCCAGGGCGATGGCCAGGGGGTCACCTTCGGCCACATTGGCGGCCACACTCTCCCGGGCCTGGTCTGAGATACGGGCGAAGGTGCCCGGCTCCCATCCAAGGGCAGGCTCTGCGGCGGCCATGAGCTTGGCGCTCTGAGCCATCCTGGGGAGGCGGTCCAGGGCGACCGTGGGGAGGCGGTCCAGGGCTGAAGCCAGCACATCCAAGAGGGCCCCCAGGACCCCGGGAAGTGCCTCCTGGAAATCCGCGTCCATCTCGTCCCTGGCTCGCATCCTCTCCGGGTCGATCCTGTGCAGGGTGACACTGAAAGCCCGGTCCGCCAGGTCGGACCTAGTGAGCTGCTCAGAGATGCCGTTCAGGATTATGGGGGCGGCCACCCGGAACACCATCTCATCGTCATCGGTATAGAGAGCCCGGCAAGCATAGCCGGTATCAAGGGCCAGGGCGCACAGGGCGTCCGGTAGCCACTCCGGGGGGCTGCTCAGGTTGTCGAAGGTCAGGACATGGGCATTCTTGGCGGCAATGAAGAGGTCCTTCTCTTCCTTGGGTACCTTGCGGAGCGGAGCCACGTTGGGGTCAATCAGAGCCCGAGCATAGCGGGTGGCGGTGCTTTTGGCGGCCCCGGGCTCACCGCCGAAGACCAGCACCGGGTATTCCCGCCCGGCGGAGATGGCGGCCAGTGCCCAGGCCACCACCATGCGGAAAGAATCTTCATCGCAGTTGAAGAAGGGGCGAAGGGCCTCCACTTGGCCACCCCGAACCGGAACCGGGAGGGCCATCATCCCTGGGGATCGGGTGAAGCGGATCGGGGATGATGCGGCGGGGATGATGCGCCAGGCCTGGGGGGCGATCTCTGCCACCTCCCATGAAGGGGTGCAGAGGTCCAGGAAGACCCGCCCCTCAAACCGGGCCACCCTCCGTGCCGTGGGGAACACCCGCTTGGATGCGGATGCCTCGGCCACCAGGTTGGCTAAGGCATCCTTCATGGCACTTGAGCCCAGGGCCCGGCGCTCGGAGCGGTAGAAGAGACCCCCCAGCCATCGCCCCGCTGGGGAGCCGGGATCGGCCCTGAGGCGGTAATGCTCCACATGGTCCTCAACGGGCACCGTGATGAAAGCCGTGTCCGCATCATCCAGCCAGGCGACAGCCCCGGCGGAGGCGGCCAAGCGGAGGGCGATAGTTGCCTGAGAAGCCTTGGGGGCCTTGGGGGCCGGAGGGGCTCCAGCAGGTGCAGGAGCGGCCTGGTTGTCAGCCGAAGAGGGCGAGCCAGGAGAGAGGCGGGGGCCTTCTCTCAGGAGGTGCCCGCGATCCTGGCAGAGGGGGGCGGCCCGATCTACCGCTCGCTGAATCTCCGCAGTGCTCCAGAGGGGCTGGCACCGGGGGTTGTAAAACCGCTCCAGGAAGTCCACTGCATGGCCATTGGTCAGGTCATAGCCGTCCGTGATCTTTAGGGCGGCAGTGAAGAGGGCATGGCTACCGTCCTGGCCCTGGATGGAGGGTTCCAGGGTGTCCAGGTAGCGGCGCACTTGGTCAGAGTCCGGGGCGGTCCTGCGGGTGCTGGAGGGTTGGGCCTTGGGCTCCTGGGCCTGCGGCTCTTTCCTGGCTCGCTGGGCCTTCTCCTGGGGTGGGAATGCCTCCCGGATCTCCTCCCGGCTGTAGCGGGGGCCATCCACCAGCACCAGGCGCACCGGGAGGGGCTGGTCTTTCCTGTGCTCGAACCCCGGGAGGCGCAGCACCCGGGCAACCTCGCAGGCGGCCCGGTCGGCTCCGAAGATGGAGAGAGCCGCCTGGAGGCCTCGCAGCTCGGCTTCATGCTCCAGCCTCCGGGCCTCCTCCGGGCAGGGCATGGGCTCATGGGGCAGCCAATAGAGATGCCAACCGCCGGGGGTCTGCACGGCCATGGTTGGCGGCAGGGGCACCCGGGCCAAGTCGAAGGGTTCAGAGGCGTCTTTTGTGTCCAGGTCGGCATGCCAGCCCCGGAGGGCCTGGATGTGGGCTTTGGTGCGGCCCCTCCCATCGGTGCGGTTCACGGTCAGGAAGATGCCCGCCCCTGCCTGGTTCAGTCGCTCCAGTTCTGCGGCGGCCCCGTCCAGGTCTTGGGGCCAGTGCTTGGCCAGGCTCCCATCCTTGCGGGTCTTGTCCTCATCAAAGGTCTGCCAGTGCTGGGGGCGGAGCCACGCATCCTCAGGGGCGCACTCCTCCAGGCAAGCCAGGAAGGGCAGGGCCTCCCGCACCAGGCGTTCACGAAGGCCGGTCATCGGGCCACCTCCGCCAGGTTCCGTTCCTTCAGGTAGGCACCAACCACCCCGGCCAGGAGGTCGAAATCAGAGGTTCGGCCCCGCAGGCGCTCCAGGAGGGTTTCGGGGGTGGGCAGCATCTCGATAGCCTTGAGGCGGTCCAGCTCCTCCAGGGCGAGGGCCACGGCGACAGCGGGGCAGATCGCGGGGGCGGTCATTGGGTCACCTTCTCGGCTCGCTTGGTCTCCATCTTCTCGATGTCCTCCAGGGTGAGAAGGTCAGCCTTCCCATCTCTCCACCAGCCCAGACGAACCCTTGTTCCACCTTGGCGGCGCAGCTCGTTCAGGAGCGGATAGGAAAGGTCGCTCGCAAAGGTCGGCAATGGGTTGATCAAGATCCCGCCTTCGCCGTCGAAATCAGCGGCCACAACACAGAGCGGGAAGATGGATAGGCACCCCTCGAACCATCCTCCAGGGGCTGCGGATCGGGCTTGGTCCAGGAGTTCCGCAGCCATCGCATCCGCTTGGCGGGAGAGTTCCACAAAAACAGGGTCAGGAGTAGAATGGTTTCCAGCGTTCCCGCGCTGTTCTTGGTTCTTGGGGGTCTGCATCAGCGGGCCCCTTTCTTCTTCTTGGGCTTCGCCAGGGGCAGAGGGCGGCCCTCCAAGGCCCAGGCGTGGAAAGCAGCCCCGGCCATGAACTCCAGGGCGGGGCGGTGGAAGTTCAGCATTACCCGGGCCTGGCCCTTCGGGCCTTCCTCCTGGAGCTGGACCACCCGGGAGGCGCATTCCTTGGCCTTCTTGCGCCAGTCGGAGAGGATGGAGGCGGCCAGGATCTCCGGGGCCATCATGAGCCCCACGGCCTCATGTCGCAGCCGGTAGGCCAGGATCTCGGGGCAGGGGAACCAGATCAGGGCCTGATACTCCTCGCAAGAAACTACCACCTGGTCTTCATCGCGAGCCAGGGAGCAGCCAACGGCGCGGGCGGCCTCGATGGCGTGGACGTAAGCGGGGTTGTCATAGGTGTGTTCGGCTCCCATCTCAGGCCTCCAGCGCATCGGCCTGGGCCGTGTTCGTGACGGTCCGGGAGTTGAGCCAGGCTTCCAGGTCGGAACGGCGGTATCGAACACACCGGCCCACCTTGAGGAAGGCGGGGCCCGTGCCCTTGCATCGCCAGTCGGCAAGGGTCAGAACCGAGACGTTGAGCACTCCAGCGGCGTGTAGGGAATCCAGCAGAGCCGGGGGGTGGGGCTCCTGGTGGATGGGTTGGGATTGTGTGTTCTGTGCCATGTCTGGCCTCCATGGGCGGTATGCCCTGGAGGCAGGTTCGAGCCGCAGCGGAGAGGACGGCCCTGTCGCGCTCATCATGTTTTGCGGGTGGAGTTCAACACCATCAAGCCGGGTGGGCTTTGCACCATCGGCGGTAAGCCTGTTGTCCCGCTTCCAAGCCCCAATCCTTGCCGGGGGCCAAGTGGAAGAGGATCACCTGAACGATGGGGAGCACATGCTCCCGGGGGCATCCATTTCGGGCTAGGCATTCAGCAACAGCAGTCGTAAGGGCCCCAGGTAAATCGGTCAGTGGCCTGAAAAAGGATGTCTTCTGCCTAGCTCGCTCCGCCTTGATGGCTCCAGCGAGGGCCCCCAGTTGCTCCGCAAGGCCCGCCAGCGCGTACAGCTCTTCAATACCTGCCCCGGTATCTTCTGGCACAGATGCACTTTGTCCGTCCGGATTCATCTCTAGAATGCCTTTGAACCACTGCCCGCCCCGACAGGCCCTCCACCCCGGGGATGGGGCACCGCCAGCAGAGATTGCAACCTCCTGGAGCAGCCCCGATGCCTCGGGAGGCAGGGATGAGCACAGGCGAGCCAGGGTGGTGGCGGCCTGCTGGATCTCGTGAAAGCGGTTCTCCAGCGCCTTGCAGGTCGTAGAAGGGGGGAAGTATCGTTGGCGAGCGTAGGCAATAGCAAAGCCCTGGGCGAGGCTCGCAAGGCCTGGAGCTGGGTTCACCTTTTTCGCCCCTGAGGGGTCCAGTTCGATCAGGGTGTATCCCACCCGAAGGGGCTTGCCCTCCACCCCCCAGCACCTAGCGGCGCTCTCACGGTGGAGGGGGGATAGTGCTTCCCCTCCATCAAGAGGGGGCTTGGTCAGCTTGGCCTCCAGCCCTTTCATGTCGGACTTCTCTACCAGCTCTTTGCACATGCGTCCGAAAAGGTCTTCCAGGACTTCGAAGCGCTTCACTGCACCCTCCTACCGGATGCCCTACAAGGTTTCGGCGCGGCGGGCCCGTGTAGGAGCGGGCTTTCGGCGGCCAAACCTAGCCGCGCCGATGGTCATATTACGACAGGTGCAGATTGCCGGGGGGGGCAAGCCAGGTGGGGGAGCCCCCCGCAGGGTTTCGGACGATCAACCACCCTTCGGACGATCACCTATTTTTGATTGTCCGAACGGAGAGGCGCACCAGTTCTGCATTTCGGACGGTCGGACGATCGGACGATCCTCTTTCTCTTTCCCGATTATCCACATGCCTCCGAAACCAGGAGGCGGACAGGGTGAGGCGGGGTATTTGTGACTGCGGCGAACAAGGCAGGGAAGATGGCCTGGAGGTTGAAGCGGCGATTGAAACGGAACTGGTGTTCGGCAAGGTATCTGGGCAGATGCCGTGCGCTACACCAGCGACAGACGCCGAGGATGTTGCCCTTCAGGTTGGAGATGACGGTGTTCACGGCCTGAAAGGCCTCCATCTTGGAACCCTTCCAACCCCCTTCACTTTTGATGGGTTCGTGGGAGGCTCCAGATGCGGCGACGCCACGAAAGCAGTGAAGGCCATCCGATACGACGTGAGTTCCAGGGTCCAGGGCCTTCTTGGCCCATGCCTCGATCGTCTCAATTTTGAAGTCCGTCACGGCTTTGAGCACGGTATAGATGACCTGCCTGTGGTTCTCCATCGCTGTTTGGACCGCAACCAGGAAGGGCTGCTTCCCGGGAGCCCCACGGCCACGCTTGCCTCCGTGGGTAGCTCCACCCGCATAGGCATCATCGATCTCAACCCGATCCTTGAGCTTCCGGCTCGATTCCGCAGCACTCATGGCGCAAAGGATCTTCTGCTTCAGGTAGTAGGCAGTGGGGTATCTGACACCCAGATAACGCTTGAGTTCCAGGGCAGAAATCGAGTGTTTGCCGTGTGAAAGCCGATACATGGCCTCGAACCAGGTCCTCAGTGGGAGGTGGCTGGACTCCATGACGGTCCCCACGGTGACAGATGTCTGGTGGTGGCAAGCCTTGCACTGGAACAACTGCCGAGGAACCAAGAAGTAAGCCCCGCCACTACCACACTTCGGGCATTGGAACCCGTGTGGCCACTTTGCCTTCACCATTGCGTCCCTGCACTGCACTTCTGTGCCATACCGGGCTTGGAAATCCCGAAAGGACAGACCCTTCTGGAACTGGATCCGATTGATCGCCATGGAACACCTCCATGACTCGAAGGTTCGGTCCCATGGCGCGACAAATCCTGTCCAAAACCCGCCTCACCCAGAGGTTTCGGAGATACATGGATAATCGGGTTCTCTTTTAGGAAGAGAGAAGAAGAGAGAAAGAGGGGAATGCATTCAACGCAGACCCCCCTTTTAGCCTTAACGGCTACCGCTCCCTCCTGATCTCATGGCGGATGGTCAGGATTTCCTCATGGGTGATCCCCAGGTCCTTCCTTACGCTTTCCTGGGCAGCGTGAAAATTGATCAACCGGTGCTGGATGCCGTCCGCGATGAACTCAAGGAACATGGGCACATCAAAGCGGTCGAAGTCATCCACGACCTTCTCGATGGATTCAGGGCAGGTTGCATGCCCCCGGATATCGCGGATCCTGTCGAGGGCATACAGCACCTCGGGAATCTCCAGGAATCGGCTTGCCCGCTCCTCCAGCTCCGCCAGGCACTCGATGACCTGCTCACGGGGAAGAGTGGATGCGGCTTCGCCCTGACGCCGGGCGGCGTTGCTGATGGCCATGGGGCCTCCTGTAGACCGGGTTTCAATCCGGTATGAGATTGGGATAGAGCGGTCCCAGGGCGCGGCCTGGAACCGGGAGTTTGAAACGGGGTACAGGGCCCCTGTCCTTCTTTCCCTTGCGGGTGTTGTATCCGGACACTCCCGGCATGGATGCCGTTCTGTGCCGCCTGCATTTCTGTGCTGTCGAGGGCGGTTCCCCGCCTGTAGGAGGTTTCAAGCTCCGAGGCGAGAATATCACCAGCCCATGCAGGAGTGATTGATCTTTTTCGGGGCTGATCGAGTTGAGCCGGGCCGGGAGCCTCCGCATTGGGATGCAGAGCACAGGCTGGCCAACCTGGGGTATCACGATGTTCGTGACACACGAATGGGGGGTGGCTGTCCAGGGACCCTGCTAGCTGGTCTTCTTGGTCTTCAGGGCTTGGGCCTTCTTGCGTTCCTCTGCTTCTTTCTCGGGGTCAATGGTGCCCTTGAGGAGCCCATCAATCCTGACCCCTATGGTCTCCGCTGCTTCCTGGAGGCGGTCCCCGGCTGTCCGGGTGTAGATGTCCGTCACGGTCTTCTCGACATGGCCCACCAGCTCCGGCACGAAGCCCCGGAGTCCCAGGTCTGCGGCCACGCTGGCAAAAGTCCTGCGTAGGTCATGCAATCCCGGGTCCTGCTCCTCTGGCTTGCCTTCCTTGGTCAGTTTGGCGGCCAGACGCAGCCGCTCCCAGTTGTTCTGGAGGGCTGTGTAGGGCTTCCATGTGCGGGTCTTGTCCTTCCCGACCACCCCCCGGCCAGGCACCACGTAGGGGCAACCCAGGGTCGGCATGATGGCCTTGAAGTCCTCCACCAGGGCGGAGCAGAGGCGAACCACCCGGGCGCGGCCAGTCTTCTTCCCGGTCTTGTGGGCCTCCATGGGGATGCGGATCATCCCGGCGTTGATGTCCACCCATTCCCACCGGAGCCCCTGAATCTCGCCTTTTCGCATCCCCGCCAGGAGCCCCAGCCGGACGGCCAGGAGCATCTCAGGGGCTTCCTTTGACTCCCGGAAAGCCTGGCCCAGGGCCACCAGCTCCGCATCAGTGAGGCGGCGGTCCCGCTTGGTCTCCTGGTGCCTGGCCTTCACCACGGCCACGGGGTTGGTGCCCAGGTCCCGAAGGGACCACTCTTCAGCCCGCTGGAACATTGTGCACAGGACAGCCCGCACCCGGTTGGCCTGGGTCGGGGTGTCCTTCCCGATCTTGAAGAGCAGGGCGGAGACATCCCCGGGAGTCACGTCCTTGACGGGGGTCTTGCCCAGGGCCGGGAGGATGAAGCGAGCCAGGTAACGCTTGATGTTCATCTGCCAGGAGGCGGAGTTGTCCGGTAGGTGCTCCAGCTCGTAACGCTCCGCCAGGTCGGCAACCGTGAACCTGGTTCGTCTCTCTTCCTCTGCGGCCTTCTTGGCATCAGCTTTGGCCCGGTTGGGCTCCTGCCTCTTGTGGATGTCATCCCATAGCCGGGTCCATTCCTTATCCGCCCGGTCCGGGGTCATGGTGGGATATGTGCCCATGACGTGCTTTCTCTGGATGCCATCAAATCGATACCGCAGCACAAAGAAGCGTGTGCCGTTGGGCAACACTCGGATGTTTAGCCCCTTGTGGGCAACCACCGGCACAAAGTATTCCTTCGCCTCTGGAAGGAGCTTCTCGATTTCCGTCTTGGTCAGCTTCACCGGCTCGCGGTCCTTTCGTTCGCTTCGGGGTGTCTCATGTGTGCCCATCATCTCCTCCTTGGGCACATTATGGGCACACTTTGGGCCCATCTCGACATGAATTGACCTTGCTTGATCGATGTTGTGGCTGCTTAAGTGTCCTATTTTCATGTATCGGCCAACAAGTGCCAATGCTTGCCAATCTTGTTTTCCTTGACTCTTAATCAGAGGGTCCCCGGTTCGAGCCCGGGAGGAACCACCAGCAAGTCCCTGAGGTTGCAAAACTTCGGGGACTTTTTCCGTCATGGGAAAGATCCAAAGCCACCTTCTAAGTGGTGCCTCCATGGTAGGGCAGGTGCAATAGAGGTGTAAGTCGAATTGATGGCTAACCTTTTGCATTTCTTGGCTTGCGATCGCCCTGGGCGCTAGGGTTGCCTGTGGTTGTTGTCTTGATGGTGGGGCAAGGGTTTCCCGCTGCAAAAAACCGAATCCTGGATACCCAGGGTGGTCAGCATTGATCCCGAGGTCTGAACGGTCACAAAGAGGTAAAGGAGCGTGGGTGGGGCCTGCCAGTCACCCCACATCGCGCTCCGGGTTACCCCGTGTCCATTGTCATGGGTCCGAACTGCCGCAGGTTGTTGCCGCGGCGGCGGCCTCTGTGCGCTACTAACGAATATTCTTCCAGGGTTTATACACCGATGCCACAACAGCAAGCACAATGATCGTCAGATTGAGCATTGCAGCTTTTATGGCAAGATCCATCGAGTTCTGGAAAAACGGATGTTGAGCCAGTGTCGATTGTTCCCGTATTGACCACGCAAGCAGAGCTTTGACCGAGGGACCCAGATAGAAAGTCCCCCACAGGACCATAAAGAGGGTGACAACCCACTTGAAGATGATCCAGCCATGCTTGGCAAATCCCCAGTTAGTGAAGAGGGAATACACGAGTCCTGTAAGCAGTGTAAGCGTGGCTGCGGGACTCAGAACGCATATGTCGATTAAATGATAGATGCGTACAAACATCCGTACGGCGCCGTTCTCCACATCCTTCGTCAAGACTAAAGGAGTCACCAGGAGTAGAAGGATGCACGATAGCCATAGAAACGAGCATGACAGATGAACAAGCTTGAGAGCTTTTTGGGCTCCAGGAGAAATCCTCTTCATAGATCACCACCCTTCCCATCTGTAGCCAAACGGTCACACAGTGATTGAATGGATTGGACCACTTGGTCGATCCGATCCGCCTCATATCCTTGGGAAACCCTGTTCGCCCATTCGACCTGACGGCATTCAACCTCATCCATAACCTGTCGACCATGTGACGTCAAATCAAGCAAGTTAGCAGTGGCATGGTCGGGATTCGGTATAAATTGAGCGAACCCAGTCTCAACCAAACGATCTGCTGTGCGCTGGACGCTTTGTCGAGCTAGTCCCACTCGCCGTGCGATCGCGGATACCGTAAGCGGATTTTCCACTATCATGCCAAGCACCTGCCAGCGGGCAGAGTTGAGCCCGAGGTCTTTTACCAGCTTGTCGCCGGCAGCGATCAAAGCCCCGTTCGCACGAAATATGGCAAGGGTAAGACCCGTAAAAGCCACCCCTGTATCAGAGTGTTGCACCCTTCCTCCTCGTGATGACAGCAGGCTAACGTGGTGACATCGTGCTGTCAAATATTCCCCAGCTCCGAACCTCGGCATTCCATCGAAGACGAGAGTGGGGAGGGATGCCCCCCCTCATTCCGCCCCTGCACGCTTGGAGAAGCTGCACCGGGCATCCCTAATCCGCCACCGGAGCCGCAGCATCAAGACCTCCAGGTGATCGAAGATCTGCTCGTGAGAAGGGCCCTCTTCACATGGTTCGTCCTACCGCCCACAGCGGTTCATGACGAGGCAGAACACTGTGAGCAGCACCGCAGCGATCGCGAACCCGTAAAGCTTTTCCTTGTTTGGATTCCTGCCTTGCGGCCCAGGGGTGGGGTTTGTTGTGCCCAAGACTGCCTCCTTGTGAAGTGCTGAGGTGGGTCAGGGTACACCTCTCGAAATGGTTCTGAATCTGCGATCTGACTGCCCGCACGCGAGGTTTCCCGGCCACATTGTCACGTTTCATAGGGTGCTACGTCGGGTTCTTCCTTGGATCCGAGCCTTGGGGGACTGGGTGCGTCTACCGTTGCAAAGGCAAAGGCTTGAAGAATTTCAACAATAATAAACTATTAAATTGTAACATTCTGGGCCTTCATTTTTTTTCGATCCGGCTGGGTACGGGTTTTCCGCAAGTTTCGCGGATTCTCGAACAATCGTCGTCCACGAAAACCATGCGGCTCAAGCAGGAATTCCTGTCTGTGCTTGGAAAATCATGAATGGGCCACTTGCATTACAAGCTCTTGACGTCGCCTTGGGGGCTGTCTTTTGCGCCCTGAGATGTATCAAGCATGAAAATTGCGGACTCCATCCTTGGATGGGAGGTGTATGCTGTCCTCCCTGAAGGAGCTGACTATGAAAAGACTCATTCTCCCCTTAGCTTGTCTGATCTTGCTGGCAGGAGCTCCAGCCAAGGCGCAGGTGAATGTGCACATCGATCTGGGCCTTCCGGTCGCTCCTCCTCTCGTGGTGGTGCAGCCTGGCATTCAGGTGGTGGAGGGTTTCCAGGATGAAGTCTTCTTCCATCTTGGCTGGTACTGGTGCCGCAGGCCCGACGGCTGGTACCGTGCCCATCACCCCCGGGACCGTTTCGAGCCCGTTGAGCGGCGTTGGGTTCCGAGGGCCCTGGTCAGGAGTCCCGAAGGGCGCTACCGGAACTGGCATCGCCGGGACTCGGACCACAGAGCTCCTGCGGTTGTGAGGCGCTCCCGCTCCGAGGAGCGGCGCATGGAGCGCCGTGAAGATCGCCGCGAGGACCGGAGGGAAGAACGTCGAGAGGAACGTCGTGAGGAGCGTCGTGATCGACGGGGCAATGATCACGGTCCGAAAGGCAGGGATGATCGAGGGAACCGCGGTCACTAGGACTTGGAAGGGTTGTCTCAGGCCCCCGATCCATCGTTCTTCGATGGGCGGGGGCTTGGTTGCGTTGGGCGTCCAAAATCCCGCAATCGAAGGCTGGGAGCTTCCTGAAACGCTTCGGAAGCCTTATGTTGAGGTCTGGAGGCGCTTGGGGGGATGGCCATGGATGCTCTGACCTTGATGAGCTATGCCGCTGCCAGCATGGCCAGCCAGAGCCAGGGCCGCCTACAGGGCTTGATTGTGGCAGCTGGCCAGGACCCGTCGGCGGAGTCCATCACGGCGGCCAAACAGGCTCAGGTGCGATCGGAAGAGGCAACCCTGGTGTTGGCCAAGGCCATTGCCGCCACCGAACAGGCCGGAGCCGATCTGGTGGCTCTGATGGATCAGGGGGCTGGGCTGGGGCGTAGCCTCGACACCTATACGTAGCCATGGCTGATGACCAGAATTCGGTAAAGTCCCTGTAAAACTTTCCCGGGTTGGGATATGAACCAACCCAAGGCATCATAATGCTTAGAGGGGGAGGTTCCATGCCTGCACACACCGATGTCTTGGCGGTCATTCTTGGGGGGGGCAGGGGGTCGCGTCTGTATCCGTTGACGAGCATGCGCTCCAAGCCTGCCGTGCCCATCGCAGGGAAGTACCGCCTGATCGATATCCCCATCAGCAACTGCATCAATTCAGGGATTTTCAAGATCCATGTCCTGACCCAGTTCAATTCGGTCAGTCTGCACCGTCACATCACCAACACCTACAAGTTCGACGCCTTCCACACCGGCTTCGTGGAGGTCCTGGCGGCGGAGCAGACGCCCACCAGTGAGGCCTGGTACCAAGGCACGGCCGACGCCTTCCGCAAACAGCTCTTCGAGATCCAGGCGGCCCGGGTGGACCATGTGCTGGTGCTGGCGGGTGATCATCTATATCGCATGAATTACTCTTCAATGATCGCCCACCACCTCAAGACAGACGCCGATATCACCGTGGCGGTCCAACCGGTGCTTACGGAAGAGGCCCATCGCTTCGGCATCCTGAAGCGGGAGCCGGATGGCCGCATTGTGGACTTCGTGGAAAAACCCAAGGACCAGGCCACCCTCGAGCGCATGAAGAGCCGGGAGGACGGCGCCCGCCCCTTCCTGGGTTCCATGGGCATCTACATCTTCAAGATCACGGCTCTGATCGATCTCCTCACGGAGCATCCCGATTACGATGATTTCGGCAGCGACGTGATCCCCCACGCCATCCGGCACCGTCCCGTGCAGGGTTTTGACTTCGAGGGCTACTGGGAGGACATCGGGACCATCCGATCCTTCTACGACACCAACCTCAAACTGACGGTTCCGAACGCCCCCTTCAACTTCTACGATTCCAAGGCTCCCATCTACACCCATTCCCGCTTCCTGCCCGGGTCCATTGTGACGGACAGCCGCATTGATGCCGCCCTGATCACCGAGGGCTGCGTCATCGATCGCGCGGAGATCATTCACTCCATCGTGGGACTCCGAAGCCTCGTGGGTGCCGGTTCCGTGGTCAAGGACAGCATCCTCATGGGAGCCGACTACTACGACACCAGGCCCCATGACATCCCCATGGGCATCGCCGAGGGTTGCCACATCGAGGGGGCCATTCTGGACAAGAACGTTCGGGTGGGTCGCGGATCCCAGATCCGCCCCTTCCCGAGGGGAACCGAGCTGGATTGCGGCTCCTATGTGGTTCAGGACGGCATCGTGGTGGTTCCCAAGGGCACCATCCTGCCGCCGGACACCCGGATCGGGCCCTCTGCGTGAGCGAGGCTCCCCTCTCCGTCAAGGTCTTCCTGGAGCGGGTCAAGGACCTGGTCGAGAAGCCCTTTGCCGGGGTTTGCGTGGAGGGCGAGGTCTCCAACTTCCGGGGTTCCGGTCGGCATTGGTACTTCACCCTCAAGGAGGAGGGCGCTTCCATCCAGTGCGCGGTATGGGCCAGTCAGCAGCGCTTCCTCAAGCACACCCCGAAGGATGGTGAGCGGATTGTTGTCATCGGGAATCTCAACCTCTATGTGGCCGGGGGCAGCCTCACCTTCGCCGTGACCCAGGTGCAGTTGGCGGGGTTGGGGGATCTCCAGGCGCGGCTCAGGCAGCTGGAGGCCGAGCTGCGGCGCCGTGGGCTCTTCGACCGTCCCAAGCGAGCCATTCCCCGCTTTCCCAAGAGGATTGGTGTCGTGGCGGCCCAGGGGGGAGCCGCCCTCCGTGACGTGCTGGAGGTCTGTGCCCGCCGGGCCCCCGGGCTGGATCTCCTCATCGCACCTGCCGCCGCTCAGGGCGAGCGCTGCGTCCCCGAGAACCTGATGGCTCTCCAGGAGATCCAGGACGAGTTCTGGGGATGCGATCTGGTCCTGTTGGTCCGGGGCGGGGGAAGCCTGGAGGATCTCTGGGCTTACAACGACCCGGCCCTGGTGGAGGCCGTGGCCACCTGCCGCCTGCCCATCATCACCGGGGTGGGGCATGAGATCGATACGACCCTGGTGGACCTGGCTTCAGATCGCCGGGCCGCCACCCCCAGTCAGGCCGCGGAACTGGCCACCCCTGACCGGCAACAGCTGGCCAGCGAACTCGCCCGCCGGGTGGATGCCCTCCACGGGCGCATGGCCTGGAGGATGCAGGGTTTCGAAACCACGCTGAACCTGCTGGTGGATCATGGCTTGATGCGCTGTGAGCCCGTTGTGGTGGCCTCCCAGCGCATGGAAACCCTGGGGCGGCGGCTGGAGGATGCCCAGCCCCTGCGGCGTCTGGAAAGGGCTGCAGGCCGCTGGGCCCTGCTGAACCAGCGGCTGATGCACGCTGCGGCCGGTGTCTCCGGGGAAGGGGACCGGCCCCGCTGGGTGGAGGCCAGTCGCCGTCTGGCTCCCGCCGCAGAACGGGTGCTCGCGGATCGCCGCGAGCGGCTTTCGGTGCTGGGGGCCCGACTGGAGGGGTTGAATCCCACGGGGCCTCTGAGCCGCGGCTTCGTCCTGGTGAAGGACGGGGAAGGGCGCCCCGTGCTCTCCGCAAAGGCCCTGCCGGATGGCGCTGAAGCCGCCCTCCTGTGGGCCGATGGGGAGCGCAGGGCGAAGCTGGATTGATGCATTCCGGACCCCTGCGCCTGGCTCGGCAAAGCCGGGCTCATCGCTGCTTCGCAACGCGGATAACGGGGGCACCCTTTATCCGCGTGCACCCAATTCATCTGCGGCCAACATGCTTTTCTCCTCGGGGAAAGCACGATCCGTGGCTCTCGGGCTGAACGGCTACCCTGTTTTAGCCCACGACCCTGTTCCGCCCCTGGCGTTTGGCTTCGTACATGTTCTGATCCGCATGGCGGGTCAGGTCCTCGGGAGTGACACACTCGCCCGGCCAGGCGGTGGCGACGCCGAGGCTTATGGTCACGTGGTCCGCCACCTCAGAGAACTCGTGAGGGAGTCCCAGGGCAGCTACGGCCTGGTGGACGGTCTCCGCCACAGCCCTGGCCCCTTCCTGATCCGTTTCAGGCAGGATGCACACGAATTCCTCGCCCCCATAGCGGGCCGCAAGGTCACCCGGGCGATGCAGACTCTCAGCCATGGCTTTGGCAACCCGCCGCAGGCAGTCATCCCCCTGCACATGGCCATAACCATCGTTGTAGCACTTGAAGAAGTCCACATCCCCCAGGATCACCGAGAGGGGCTTGGCCCTGCGTCCGCAGCGGAGCCATTCCTGGTGGAGCTGCTCGTCGAAACGCCGCCGATTGGCGATGCCGGTCAATCCGTCCAGGAGGGTCAGGGCCCGCAGGATGTCCCGGTTGCGCTTCAGCTCCAGGTGGTTTTTCACCCGCGCTGCCAGGACCGGTGGACTGATGGGCTTGATGATGAAGTCTGAGGCACCCCCAGCCAAGGCCATGGCTTCGTCCGTGTCCCCGCTGAGGGCGGTCAGGAAGAGCACGGGGATATCCGCCGTGAGAGGATCCGCCTTGAGGGCCTTGCAGACCGCAAATCCATTCATGCCCGGCATGATCACATCCAGGAGGATCAAATCCGGCTTGGCTTCTCGGGCGATTTCCAAGGCCTCCATTCCGTCTCCGGCCATGAGGATGTCGTAGTCCTTGGCCAGGATGCCCCGGATGAGCTGGCGGATGGTTTTGGAATCATCGGCTGCCAGGATGGTGCTGCGCTCCGAGTCCGGCCCGGATTTCCCGGGCTGGGCCTGCTGGGAGGTTGCATGGGGGGCCTCCCGGGGCACCGGACTCGCGTCCGGCAGGGTGATGGTGAAGCTGACGAGTCCCGTCGGACGCTGATGGGCGATGAACTTGCCACCCAGGCATCGCTCCGTGAGCAGTCGGATGGGGTAAAGCTTCGGGTCGTTCCCCAGGTTAAGAGGCATGCCTGCTGCATGGTTGAACTGGAGGTAGAAGTGGCGATAGGCGCCACCTCGCTCCATCCAGAGCCGGATCGGCTCCTTGGGGGGCGCCAGGTGGATCCCAGCCTTGATCATGAAGATCAGGGTGGATGTGAGCAGGATGGGGTCAGTGAAGAAGGGATGACTGGGCTCAATCCGGATGTCCAGGCGGTTTTCCCTGCTGATCTCATGGTGGAGGAACGCAAAGCGGATCTCGTCGAGCACCTCGGCCGAAACGACCGTCCGGGGCTCCAGTTGGAGCAGGCCCTCCTCCGCATGGCGCACCAGACGGTGCATGAACACCTCCAGGGTCAGCCGTTGGGAGAAATCCAGGATCCTGCTGGCCGATTGTCTGCGGGTCGGGGTGTCAGGACTCAGGGGACTCCCCCCGGGCATCTCCGAAGCTTGATCCAGGCTGACCGAGAGATCCGCCATGGTTGCCAGGAGTTCCCGGGTCAGGGGCTGTTCCGCACAGAGCTCGACGAGCCTCCGCACATGATCTGCGTCCGGTCCCGAACAGGAGGGGATAGGGCTGGGGGGCTTCAATGGCTGGTGCACAAGGGACTTTCTAATGATTATTTGGAGCTGCTGATCTCCTTATTGTTACCTGGATATGGCCATTTGATCAGGGTGCCTGATCAATCCTTTCAAAAAAGGCAGGGCTGCTGGTTCTGGACCCGGGGAAGGGCGGGGCGGGGTGGAGTCGGCGGCCTTCGCTGGGGCCGAAGACCCTGGGGAATCTCCCTCTGGACGGCCTGGCGCACCTCCTCCGCATAGTCAGCCTCCAGGATCCGCTCCCAGCCATGGTCCTTCAGAACCCCAAGGAACGGATCCCTTTCCAGGAGGCGCAGGCGTCCCACCCAGGCGCTGCTTGCCCCGCTGGAGGCCGCCCGGCGGGCGAAGGCCTGGATATTGTCCATGGGCATGAGGGGGGTCACCGCCAACCCCACGTCGATGCCGCCCCGGGCCAGACGCTCCACCGCAGCCCAGCGGGTAGGGATGGGCGGTGCCTTGGGTTCCACGACTTGGCGTACGGTGTCGTCGTCCGTGGGGATGGAGAAACCCACGGAAAGGCGGTTACCGAACTCCCGGAGGAGATCCAGATCCTGGAGCACCAGGGCAGAACGGGTGTGGACGACCACCCTCGGCGTGGCCAGTTCCAGGAGGATCTTCAGGCAGGCCCGGGTGAGGCGGTGCTCCCGTTCAATGGGCTGGTAAGGATCCGTGGCGGTGGAGAGGAAGACCGTGGCGTTGTGGAGCCGGTGGCGCTGGCTCCAGAGGAGTTCAGGAGCGTTGAGCTTGGGGGCGATCCACCCCCCCCACTCTTCCTGGCTGTGGAGGGCATTCGGGTATTCCCGGACATAGCAGTAGCGGCATCCGTGGGCGCAGCCACGGTAGGGACTGAGGGTGAACCCGAGCCCAAGTCTTTCGTCCCGCTGGGGGCGGAGGATGCTCCGGGCCTCCTCGGGTTCCACCAGGCAGTTCTGGAAGAGGGAGGGGGCGGACGGAACTTCGTGGAAGAGTCGGGCCATGAATCTATTTTCGTCAAAAATTCGTCATCGGCAAGTGGATATTGCCCATGAATATGGCATGCTGGTGGAAAGCCTGGAGATTCCATGTTCACCACCGCGCGACACGCGAGATTTACGCCTTTCAGGGAGAATCGTTTCCTGAAGATCCTGGTCACACTGTATGCCCTGATGTGGCTGGCCATGGCCTACAAGCCCCTCTATCCCTCGGGTTGGCTCCTGGAAAACTGGCTGGTGTTCGCCCTTGTGGGGCTGCTGTTCCTGAGCTATTGGCGTTTTCCGCTCTCCGATCTCTCCTATCTCCTCCTGGCCGTATTCCTGAGCCTTCATGCCGTGGGGGCCCACTACACCTATTCCAACGTGCCCTTCGGATTCTGGCTCCGGGATCACTTCCACCTGGCCCGGAACCCCTTCGATCGCATCGTGCACTTCAGCTTCGGACTGCTCCTGGCCTATCCCGCCCGGGAGCTCTTCATGCGGGTGGCCAGGACCCGGGGCTTCTGGAACTACTATCTGCCCCTGGACATGGTGCTGGCGCTTTCGGCCATCTACGAGATTATCGAGGCCCTTACTGCCCATTCGGCGGCGCCTCACCTGGGAGATGCCTTCCTGGGCACCCAAGGGGATATCTGGGATGCCCAGAAGGACATGGCCATGGCAGCCACCGGGGCCGTAGTCGCCATGGCGGTGACCTTCATCGTGCGGCGATGGATTTCGCCTCCGGAGACGGACTGACTTATACCAGAGCGCCGTCAACCATGGGGTCTTCATCCCCGCAGTTACAGGTTTTGTAGCCGTTTAGCTCGAGAGCCACGGATCGCGATTTCCCCGAGGAGAAAAGCCTATTGGCCGCGGATAAATTGGATGCACGCGGATAACGGACGCCCTGGTTATCGGTGTTGCGAAGCTTGATCTCCCCGTCCCAGGAAAAGCAAAGGCCCTTTCAGCCACCGACGAACAGGGGCGGCACAGATCAAGAACGTTCACCAGGGCACCTGGGGCTGCCCATAGACCATTTCTTCATCCGCGTTTATCCAATTTATCCGCGGCTGATTCTGCTTTTTTCACCGATCCTCTTCCATGGCGAAGGCTGCTGACCTCATGCTGCGGATGAACGAAGCCGGTATTCGGGTTCAGATCACCCAGTCGTGGGGCATCTCCTGGACAAATTCCTCGGACCTGCGGTTCTTGTACTGGAGTTCGGGGTTCTTGGTACTTACCCGGGTGTGGGCCGGCACGGACTGGGTGATGAACACGTTGCTGGCGATGACCGCCCCCTGTCCGATGACCGTCTCGCCACCGAGGATCGAAGCTCCGGAATAAACCGTGACGTCGTCCTGGAGGGTGGGATGGCGCTTGACCCCCCGCAGGGTCTGGCCCCCCCGGGTGGATAGGGCCCCAAGGGTCACACCCTGGTAGAGCTTCACATGGCGACCGATGGTCGTGGTCTCGCCGATCACAACACCGGTGCCATGGTCGATGAAGAAATACTCCCCCAGGGTGGCTCCCGGATGGATATCGATGCCTGTCACTGAGTGGGCGTATTCGGTCATGATCCGAGGGATCAGAGGCACCTTCAGGAGGTGCAGTTCATGGGCGATGCGCTGGATGGTGGTGGCCAGGAGGCCCGGGTAGGAGAAGATGATCTCGTCCGTGTCCCCCGCCGCCGGATCCCCTTCGAAGGCCGCCGCCACATCCGTCGCCAGAATGGCCCGGAGCCGGGGCAGGGTACCCAGGAACTCCAGGACGATCTCCTGGGTCTTGCCGTCCACGTCCGGCAACCTCACGCGGTGGCGCAGCGAGCGATGCACCAGGGCGTTGCGGATCTGGCTGTGGAGCTTGCTGTGGATGGACTCCAGCAGCTCCCCCACATGGTTTTCCAGGGTGCAGGAATCCAGATCCTGCTTTCCGAAGTAGCCAGGGTAGATCAGTTCCCGCAACTGCTTCAGGAGCTCGATGACACTATCCCGATCCGGCAGGCTGCCCGAATCCACATGCCGGGTGCTGGCATCTTCGCTGTAGCTGGTGACGATGGCTCCGACCAGAGGGGAGAAATCGATCTCTGTCATGGCTGTTCCGTGAGTACGGCCTGGAAGGCGGGAGTGCTGAGGTAGCGGTCCCCGGCATCGGGAAGGATCACCACGATGGTCTTGCTGGCGTACTCGGGACGCTGGGCCAGCTGGATGGCAGCCCAGGCCGCGGCACCGCTGGAGATGCCCACGAAAAGCCCCTCCTCCCGGGCCAAGCGGATGGCGGTCTGGATGGCCTGTTCGTTGGAAACCGTCACGACCTCATCCAGCAGCTTGACGTCGAGGACCTCGGGGATGAAGCCCGCTCCGATGCCCTGGATGCCGTGGGGCCCCCGCTTTCCCTGGCTGATCATGGGGGAGGCGTCCGGCTCCACCGCCACTACCTTCAGGGTGGGCTTGAGTTCCTTCAGGAAGGAGCCGGCCCCCGTGATGGTCCCTCCCGTGCCCACGCCCGCCACCAGGGCATCCACGGTGCCATCGGTATCGTTCCAGATCTCAGGGCCGGTCGTCCGGTGGTGCATGGCGGGATTGGCTGGGTTGCCGAACTGCTGGAGCAGGAGGTAGCGGGCATCCGAGGCCGCGAGTTCCTCAGCCTTCTTGACTGCGCCGGGCATGCCCTCGGCAGCGGGGGTGAGGATGAGGCTGGCGCCCAGGTGGCGGAGCACCTGGCGGCGTTCCAGGCTGAAGGACTCGGGCATCACCAGGGCGATCTTGTAGCCCTTGGCGGCGGCGACCCAGGCCAGGGCGATGCCGGTGTTTCCGCTGGTGGGCTCCACCAGGATGGTGTCCGCCTTGATCCTGCCCTCCCGCTCGGCGGCTTCGATCATGGCGACGCCGATGCGATCCTTCACGCTGTTGGCCGGATTGAACATCTCCAGCTTCGCCAGAACCGTGGCCCTGCTGTCTCCCACGACCCGGTTGAGGCGCACCAGGGGGGTCCGGCCGATGACGCGAGTGATATCCGGTGCGATATTCATGGCTTCCCTCTCAAATCGAATAGTTCAGGATGGGGTTCTGTTCCTTGGCCCGCTGGCGTTCCAGCAGGGTGGCCAGCGAGGTCTCCAGGAAGACCTGGTTCATGGCCGTGCTGGCCTCCTGCCAGAGCTCCTTGAGGACGCAGGTTTCGGGGTGGCCGCAGCACCCGGAACCGCCGGGGCAGTCCGAGAGCGTCAGGGGACCCTCCAGGGCCTCCAGGAGAACCTTCACGGGGATCTCCGAGGGATGCCGGGCGAGGGTGTAGCCACCCTTGGCGCCCCGGACCGCCTGGACCAGACCCGCTTTGCGCAGGGGGACCATCAACTGCTCCATGTAGGTGCCGGGCAGGTTCTCCCGTTCGGCGATGTCCTTGAGGAACATGGAGCCGCGTCCGTGCTCCCGGGCCAAGGTGAGCATGGCCCTCATTCCGTATATGGCGCGGGTGGAGAATTTCATATCCTGGTGCTCCGGAGGCGCCCTGGGGCGTACGGGCTCATTATATCTATTTCTGATCGGTAGAGTTGGTAGTTTGTGTCATCGGGGAATCGCATAGATGTGTTGCAGGTCACAACGGCTGGGCGGGTTGCGGATATAGACTGGCGCTCATAACAGTAAGCTTCACTGTCCACGAAAGGAATCCCCATGGCTCACCAGACCTTCCCGGAACTCGTTGCCGAATTCCGCGGCAAGCTTGCCCGCAATCCCGAAAAGGTCGTGGAATCCGGCCTCCAGGGTGTCATGCAGTTTGACTTCCGTGAGGATGGAGCTGGCCAGTTCCACGTCATCTTCGACCAGGGCAAGGCCACCCTGGTGGAGGGCGGCCATCCCGCCCCCACCTTCACCGTCACCGCGCCCCACGCCATCTTCGACGCCATGCATGCCGGCGAACTCACCCACGACGAGGCTGGCAAGTCCGGCAAGCTCAAGGCCGCCGGTCTTGAGACCTTCGGCCAGGGCTTCGGTAAACTAATGAAGAGCCTGTCCTAGTGATCGTTTCCGATGAGGTTGTTCAGCCGTGGTCGTTCAGGCCTCCGCCATGGAATAGGAACGGTGGGAAAAGCAGAACCGGCCGCGGATAAATTGGATAAACGCCGATAAAGAAGTGGTCTACGGGCGGGGCACCTGGGCCTGCCCCGCGACGCGGGGGCGGACGGCGAAGCCGCCCGCGTTCAACAAGGGAGAGGGAGGCTATGGCACGCATACGTGCCTCCGCCTCCCTCTCCCTTGCTGAACCAGTCCCAGGTACCCAGGTGGACTTCTCTGATCTGTGTGCATCCTGCGCGTCGGAGGCTGAAACGGGGAGATCAAGCTTCGCAACGCCGATAACCGGCGCGTCCTTCATCCGCGTGCATCCAATTTATCCGCGGCCAACATGCTTTTCTCCTCAGGGAAATCGCGCTCCTCGGTTCTCGAGCTGAACGGATACAAAATAAGGGAGTAGCCAGGATGAAGGGGATTCAGGGGATAAAGCTTGCCAACAAGCGGTAAATCCAATTGTCCAGGAGCGTGAAGCAACTGGGCTACGATCACTAGGCGATCGACAACTCAAATACATAACTAGCTGCAGGTTAGTGGTGTCTTTTCATGGCATGGCCAGGATTTCTGGACAGCGACTCAGTGGCTTTCCTCCGCTCCCCCGCCCAGGAACTGCTTCAGGCTTTCCAGGTTCGGCTCCATGAGCACGCCCTTCTCGGTGATGAGGGCCGTGACCAGTTCCGCGGGGGTCACATCGAAGGCGGGATTCCGCACGGTGACTCCTGCTGGAGCCCACTGGCAGTCCCGGAAGCCCGTGACCTCCTCGGGGGCCCGCTCCTCGATGGGGATGGCGTTGCCATCGGGGATTTCGATATCAATGGTTGATAGCGGACAGGCGACGTAGAAGGGGATGCCGTGGCGTCGAGCCAGGACCGCCACCATGTATGTGCCGATCTTGTTGGCCACGTCGCCATTGGCGGCCACGCGATCCGTGCCGACGATGACCGCATCGATCTCACCCCGGCTCATGAGGTGTCCGGCCATGTTGTCGGTGATGAGGGTGACGGGGATGCCCTCCTGCACCATCTCCCAAGCCGTAAGCCGGGCCCCCTGGAGGAAGGGGCGGGTCTCGTCGGCGATCACGGAGATGCGCTTGCCCGCCTCCACGGCGGATCGGAAGACCCCCAGGGCTGTGCCGTGTCCGGCGGTGGCCAGGGCTCCTGCGTTGCAATGGGTCAGCACCCGGGCACCATCGGCCAGGAGGGCGGCTCCATGGGCGCCCATGGCCCGGTTGATGCGGATATCCTCCGCCAAGACCTCATGGGCCTCCTGGAGGAGGGCCTCCGCGATCTCAGGGGGCGGAAGATGGGCCTGGGCCTCCCAGCAGCGCCTCATGCGCTTCAGGCCCCAGAAGAGGTTGACCGCCGTGGGACGGCTGGCGGCGAGCACCACGAAGGCATGCTCCAGGGCGTCCTCGAAGGCCTCGGGGAAGGTCGCACGGTATTTCATGGCCTCAAGGGCGATGCCGTAGGTCGCCGCGCAGCCGATGGCCGGTGCCCCCCGGACCACCATGGAACGGATGCCTTCGGCCACCCCGGCGGCATCGTGGTAGGCCAGATACTCGAAGCGGGCCGGGAGGATCCGCTGATCGATCATCTCCAGACATCCCTCGCGCCAGCGGAGCGTCTCCACGCCATGGTCGGTCATCCTAGTCCCCCTCGAACTCACAGAGGGCGAAGACTTTGTGGCCGTGGCCCTCAAGGCGCTTGCGTCCCCCGAGGTCTGGCAAGTCGATGACGAAGGCGCACTCCACCACCTCGCCACCCATGCTGGTGATGAGCTTGCAGGTGGCTTCCGCCGTGCCGCCGGTGGCGATGAGGTCATCCACCAGCAGGACGCGGTCCCCCTTGGAGATGGCGTCGGTGTGCAGTTCCACGCGGTCGGTGCCGTATTCCAGCTCGTAGTCGTGCCCCACGGTTTCCGCCGGAAGCTTGCCCTGCTTGCGGACCGGGACGAAGCCCACCCCCAGCTGGAAGGCCAGGGCCGAGCCGATGATGAAGCCCCGGGACTCGATGGCGGCGATCTTGTCGATCCTGGCGCCGGAGTAGCGGTTGACGAGCTCCTGGATGGTGATACGGAAGCCCACCGGATCCTTGAGGAGGGTCGTGATGTCCCGGAACATGACGCCGGGCTTGGGGTAGTGGGGGACAGTGCGGATGCGGGACTTGATGGGCATGGTCATGGCTTCAGAAGGCGACCAGCCACGGCGTCCAGTTTCTGGAGCAGGGCGGGGTCGCGGCGTTCGGGGGCGGTGAGGAAGGCGTTGTCAAGGGCGCGGCGGCAGGCACATGCCGGCCCATGGGGATCGGAGGAGAGGCGGGGCGCCACCCGCTGAACCAGGGTGCGGGCGTTCTCGGCGTTGGCCGTGAGCACCTTGACAATGGCCTCCACGGTCACGCTGTCGTGGTCGGGGTGCCAGCAGTCGTAGTCCGTGACCATGGCCACGGTGGCGTAACAGAGCTCGGCCTCCCGGGCCAGCTTGGCCTCCGGCAGGTTGGTCATGCCCACCACATCGCAAGCCCAGCTGCGGTAGAGGCGGGATTCCGCCAGGGTGGAGAACTGGGGACCCTCCATGGCCACATAGGTGCCCCCCCGGGCCACCTTCAGCCCCGCCTCCCGGGCGGCGGCCTCCAGATGGTCACCCAGGCGGGAGCAGACAGGGTGGGCAAAGGCCACATGGGCCACCAGTCCCGTCCCGAAGAAGCTCTTCTCCCGGGCGAAGGTGCGGTCGATAAATTGGTCCACGATGACGAAGGTGCCCGGGGGCAGGTGCTCCTGTAGCGAGCCTACGGCGCTCACCGACACGATCTCCGTGACACCGGCCCGCTTCATGGCGTCGATGTTGGCCCTGTAATTGATGCCCGTGGGGGAGATGCGGTGCCCGCGCCCATGGCGGGGCAGGAACACCATGGCCTGGCCCTTCAGTTCGCCGAAGAGGAGCTCGTCGGAGGGCTCGCCGAAGGGCGAGGCCACCCGCTCCCATCGCTTGTTCTCCAAGCCTTCGATGTCATAGACCCCACTGCCGCCGATGACCCCGATGACCGGGGTTCCGTTGCTTCCGCTCATACCGCTTTGCTCCCTCGATTGAAAAATCATTTCACAGATGGAGCCTCTGCGGGCATGGGGAATCGATGGAATCTTCTCTGGTCTGATTGCTTGGCGCGTCGGCTCGGTGCGCCTTGGTTGACCAAGGCCTCCTTCTTTGCTTCGGTATCCCTTTCATCCCCTTCATCCTGGCTAAATGCTTTTTTTTCTGCTTTTGGGCTGTGGCTATGGCTCTTCTTTTATGTCGGGGTTGGCATAAGGCTTTGTGTTGCTTAAATGTCTTGTGATGTATGGCTTCATTTGGTAAAAATACGCCAATCGTATGGCGTGCATGGGTCGCAATGCCAACGATCACTGCGAGGGACGGCCATGACGCTCCGAAACACCTCCGATATCGACTGGCATGAACTCACGGACCGGGCCTACACGCCCTCGCCCGCCGCCTGGGAGGACCAGGTCTTCTACTTCCTGATGGTGGACCGATTCTCGGACGGGAAGGAGAAGCACTACCTGGACCTGAAAGGGAAGGTGGTGGAGAAGGGGACCACGCCCCTCTTCCAGCCCCGGGACGAGGGGACGGCGGAGCGGGCCGCCTGGACCGAGGCTGGGCGGGGCTGGTGCGGCGGCACGCTCAAAGGACTGGAGAGCAAGCTGGGCTATCTGAAGCGCCTCGGGGTCACGGCCATCTGGGTCAGTCCCATCTTCCAGCAGGTGGCCTTCCAGCCCACCTATCACGGCTATGGGGTGCAGGACTTCCTTTCCATCGACCCACACTTCGGGACGGAAGCCGATCTGCGCCGTCTGGTGGACCGGGCTCACGCGGTGGGGATCTACGTGATCCTGGACATCATCCTCAATCACTCCGGCAACGTCTTCTCCTACAGGCCCGATCGCTACTGGGTTCCGCAGGGGGATTCGGGGTATTTCGATCCCCGATGGGACGGTCAGCCCTACCCCGTGGCGGGCTTCCATGACGCCAAGGGCCTCCCCTCGCTGCCCTTCGCACCCTCGGAGGAGGCCTGGCCCTATGGTGCAATCTGGCCCGAGGAGCTCCAGAACCCTGAGACCTTCTCCCGGAAGGGGCGGATCTCCAACTGGGACCACGACCCGGAGTTCCGGGAGGGAGACTTCTGCGACCTCAAGGACATCCATCACGGCAGCGGGGACGTGGGGGCCTTCGAACCCTCTGCCGCCTTCCTCGCCCTGGTCGAGTGCTGCAGATACTGGATCGCATCGGCGGATCTCGACGGCTTTCGCATCGATACCGTCAAGCACATGGAGCTCGGTGCGACACGGCTCTTCGCTTCCATGATCCGGGAGTTCACCCAGACCCTCGGCAAGGAGAAGTTCTTCCTCCTGGGGGAGATCACCGGGGGGCGGGAGCGGGCCTTTGACACCCTGGAGATGACGGGACTCGATGCCGCCCTTGGCATCGACGACATCCCGGACAAGCTGGAATACCTGGTGAAGGGCTACCGCAACCCCTCGGACTACTTCGGCCTCTTCCGCAACTCCATGCTCGTGAACAAGGATTCCCATGTCTGGTTCCGGGACAGGGTAGTGACCCTCTTTGATGACCACGATCAGGTTCGCAAGGGGAAGGGGAAGGCCCGTTATTGTGCCGGGGAGCAGGGACGGAAGAGCATCCTCTCGGTCATGGCCCTGAATGCCCTCACCCTCGGGATTCCCTGCGTCTACTACGGCTCCGAGCAGTATTTCAACGGCGCGGCTGAGGCCGAGGCGGACGGCAATGATGTCTTCCTCCGGGAGTGCATGTTCGGCGGCCCCTTCGGTTCCATGCAGAGCAGGGAGCGCCACTTCTTCAACGAGGAGAGTCCAGCCTACGCCGAACTCGCCAGGATCCTGGCCCTCCGCGCCGAGAAGCTCGCCCTCCGCCGAGGACGGCAGTACTTGCGTCCCATCTCCGGGAACGGGATCGATTTCGGGGTGCCTGAGATGCTGGGTGGGGAACTGCGATCCCTGGTGGCATGGTCACGCATCCTGGACCGCCAGGAAATCCTGGTGGCCATCAACACGGACTGCGATCAGGCCCGGACCGCCTGGGTGACCCTGGATGCGGGGCTTCAGAGGGAGCACTTTGAACTGACCTGCCTGTATTCCACAGATGCCACGCGTATTGGGCAGAAGGTAATGGTGGAGCCCCGGAACGGACGGGCTGTGTCGCTGACCCTTCAGGCGTCCGGGGTTGAGGTGTGGGAATAGCCACCCGTAGGCGTTCATTGCGCCAAGAATCGCGATTTCACCGAGGAGAGAAGCAAAAGCGGTTTCATCCACAGATACAGGGGATGGACACCGACTCAAAGAAGTCCACCTGGGCACCTGGGGCTGGTTCAGCAAGGGAGAGGGAGGCGATGGCACGCATGCGTGCCTCTGCCGCCCTCTCCCTTGCTGAACGCGGGCGGTTTCACCGTCCGCCCCCGCGTTGCGGGGCAGGCCCAGGTGCCCCGCCAGCAGACCATTTCTTTATCGGTGTCTGTGGACGGTGCTGCTTTTGCGAACGGTTCTGGTCCATGGCAGAGCCCTGAACGCATGCAGGCACCCTATGTTAAATGCCTGACTTTCGAAGCTTTTCCGAACATCTTATCAAAGGTGACCACTTCCCTGGCCCCGTTGGTGAAGCCGACCTGGGCCAGGAGGTGGTCCGCAAAGCCTCCAAGACCGTCTTGCCGGGTGGCTTCGATCGCTTCCTGGGCAAAGGCGGGTGATTCCACGAGTACACCACGGGTGTGGAGCAGGCCCTCAAGGGTGTCCAGAATCCGTTCCCGTTCCCACCTGGCCCGGAGAACCCATGAAAGCTCGGCGAGGACGATCAACGGGACGAAAACCCCGCCTCTGGCCTGTCCATCGGCCAGCGCCTTGCGAGCCTTCGATGTCTGGGATGCATCGTCGTTGAGGAATGCGCGGGCCCATACATTCGTGTCTGCAACGATCATTACCAAGTCCTCCGAGCCTTGGCGGCATCCATTTCTTCGAAACTCAGGACATCCCCGGGGTGGGCGCCTTCGTCCGCCATCTTCCAGATGTCCTCCAGGTCGTAGAGCACCGGATCTGCCCGGAATCCCCCGAGGGGGTCAAGGCTGAAGCGGAGTCGGGAACCGGTCTGGATGCCGAGATGGATTCGCAGGGCCTTGGGCAGCGTCACTTGGCCCTTGGAGCTCACGGTGGCCTCCACCTTCGTTGCTGGAATGTAAGGAATACTGCGGAGCATTATAAGACCTCCGCTTTACATTTTAGGTAATTTTGCCTTACTCACCACTCTCTTCATCCGGACGCATCCCATCCTTCCGCTGCCCGGAAGCTGTGGTAGGCCTCCCGCCCCAGGATCAGGTGGTCCGCCAGGGGAACCCCCAGGGATTCACCAGCGGAGCGGAGCCGCTTGGTCAGCAGGGCGTCCTCGCGGCTGGGGGAGGGGTCGCCGGACGGGTGGTTGTGGTACGCCAGGGCCGAAGTGGCGCCGTAGCGCAGGGCCTCCCGGAAGAACTCCCGGGGGCTCACCAGGGTTCCGGTGGCGGTGCCCTGGCTCATGACACGCTCCGCAAGCAGTTCGCCCTTGGCATTGAGCGCCAGGAGCCCGAAGCGCTCCTCGCCCAGGCCCTGGCAGCGCGGCAGCAGGTATTCACCTGCGGCCCTGGGACTGGTAATCCGAGGGCGGGGGCCGCCCCGCTGGCTCCTCCGGCAGATCTCCTGGGCGGCCCACAGCTGGCAGGCCCGGGCAGGTCCCAACCCCGGGGTCTCCTTCCAGTCGTTCAGTCCCAGGGAGAGGAGCCCCGCCAGCCCTCCGGCCCGGCTCAGGATCTCCTGGGCCAGCTCCACGGCGTTGCGTCCCTGGCGTCCCGTGCCCCACAGGAGCGCCAGAAGCTCCGCATCGCCCAACTCGTCTCCCTGGCCCGCCAGCAGGCGCTCCCTGGGGCGGAGTTCGGGGGAGAGATCCATCATCCGCATCTCAGCACCTCGTCCATTTCTGCTGGGAAGCCTTCCAGCGAAGCATCTGGACTCGTCCATGCCCCGACAAGCGCATGCATAGGACATCCCGCCCGTCGTGGAGGAACCAGGCGGAGGCTGTGGCGGTCCGCCTGGGCGTGACCGTGATCCGGGCATGGGCAAGGCCCGTGGTGGCGGCCTTGACCGTGGGATCCATGCCCGAGGGCAGGGGGACTTCCGGGAGCTTTCCCCAGTGGACTCCCCGGGGGAGCTGAAGGGGAATGATGTCCTGGGCCGCCTGGGAGTTCAGGACCACCGTCACATTGGAGCCCCGGGCCCTGGCCAGGTGGAAGGCCTGATCCAGGCTCCCCTGGAGTTCCACCTGGAAACCCGTGAGGGCAAGCCCCCCACCGAGATCCAGGGTGCTGATTCCGCAGGCTCCGAGGATTCCGACAATCCCAAGGGTGATGGAGGTTTCCGCCAGGGTGAACCCCTGGCCGCTCATGGCTTGTTCGCTGGCTTGGTGCCGACACTCAGATGGGTGCGCAGCTTGGCGAAGGATTTCTCACCAATCCCCTTCACGTTCATGAGTTCCTCGGTTCGCTTGAAGCCCCCGTGCTGCTTGCGGTAGGCCACGATCCGCTCTGCGGTCTTGGCACCCACCTTGGGAAGCTGCATCAGCTCCGTCACGCTGGCGGTGTTGATATTGACGGGGGCCTGGGGTGTTCTGTCACCCGCAAAAAGGGGCAGGGCAAGGGCGAGGACGGCGGTCCGAAGGATTCTGGGCACGGTTTCTCCTGAGAAAGGTGCTTCCCGGAAATCAAAGGTCGTGCCGTGATGTAAATTCATTTATCAAAATGTTTGCTGAACAACCGGCAAAATGTTTGTGTATTAATTTTTTTACATCGATTTGCGGCGGCGCCTATGTAGAACTATTCATCTTGATAATTGGACCGTGTGAGTTCGTGTCGCATCTGCCCCAGCGACAGCATCGAAGACCGGTAAGTTTCGATTCGCGCTTTCGGCCCTCCGGGGCGATGATGTTCTCAAATGCATTGCCAGGTGAATGAATGATCAAGAAGGTCCGCAAGGAAGATCTCAAGCTCGGGATGTACATCCACGACCTCAACTGTGGATGGATGGATCACAACTTCTTCCGCAGCCGCTTCATGCTCCGCAAGGAGGAGGATCTCCAGAAGATCCACGCCAGCGGCATCACCGAGCTCTACATCGACACCGTCAAGGGCATCGATGCCGACGGGCCCACGCAGCAGGAGGTGGAGCAGAAGATCCACGACTCCATGACGGACATCGCTGCCGCTGCGGCCAACCTGGGACATACGACCAGCCACAAGGAGGAACTGGCCGTGGCCAAGGCCATCCATGGCGAGGCCAACAAGGTGATCCATTCCATGTTGACGGATGTCCGCCTGGGCAAGCAGATCCAGGTGGAGCGGATGGAGCCTGTGGTGGCCCAGGTCACGGATTCGATTCTCCGCAACCAGGGCACCCTGGTGAGCCTCTGCCGGATCAAGGAGGGGGATACCTACACCTTTCAGCACTCCGTCAGCGTCTGTGCCCTGCTGGTGACCTTCTGCCGCTACATGGGCATGGACCGGGACCAGATCCAGCTGGCGGGCATGGGGGGCATGCTCCACGACATCGGCAAGATGAGGGTGCCCGATCACATCCTGAACAAGCCCGGCAAGTTGACGGACGAGGAGTTCGGGACCATGAAGTCCCACGTCACCCTTGGCCTGGAGGTGCTCCAGCAGACCCCAGGGATCTCGCCAACGGTTTTCCAGGTGACGGGGCAGCATCACGAGAAATTCAAAGGGGCAGGTTATCCCCTCGGCTTGGCTGACGCTGAGATCAGCACCCTCGGCAAGATGGCCGCCATCGTGGATGTCTACGACGCCATCACCTCCAATCGCGTCTATCACCGGGGCATGGAGCCCGGTCTGGCCCTCAGCAAGCTCTTCGAGTGGGGGGAGAACCACTTCGACCCGGCACTGGTCCAGCACTTCATCCAGGCCCTTGGGATCTATCCCGTGGGCTCCCTGGTGAAGCTGGACAGCGAGCGTCTGGCGGTGGTGGTGGAACAGAGCGAGGCCGGCCTTCTCTATCCCGTTGTGCGGGTGGTCTTCGATATCAGGCGGAACCAGCTCGTGAGCCCGGTGGACCTCGACCTCTCCCGTCCCGAGTCCGGCGGGGACAGCATCGTGGGCAACGAGAATCCGGAGAGTTGGAGGATCGACCCCTTTCGTTATCTGACACTGGCTGTCAATTAATGGCACACGAGGGCTCTGGACACTGTTTGCAAACAGGAATCCGGTTGTCGGGCTGAATGCCTACCTGTTTTGTATCCGTTCCGCTCAAAGGCCACGGATCGACCTTTTTCGCAGGAGAAAAGCATGTTGGCCGCGGATAAATTGGATGCACGCGGATAAAGGACGCCCCAGTTATCGGCGTTGCGAAGCTTGATCTCTCCGCTCTTGGAAAAGCAAAGGCATTTTTAACCACCGATGCACAGGATGCACACAGACGTGATGGTCGGGCTTTGCCCGGCCACCACGTGGGGGTCAAAGGGGGGACATCGCGAGCGCAGCGAGCAGGCGGTCCCCCCTTTCATGGCAGAGCAAGGAAGTCCACCTGGGCGCCTGGGACTGGTTCAGCAAGGGAGAGGGAGGCTATGGCAAGCTCGCTTGCCTCCGCCTCCCTCTCCCTTGCTGAACGCGGGCGGCTTCGCCGTCCGCCCCCGCGTTGCGGGGCAGGCCCAGGTGCCCCGCCCGTAGACCACTTCTTTATCCGCGTTTATCCAATTTATCCGCGGCCGGTTCTGCTTTTTCCACGGCGGTTTCTATTCCATGGCGGAGGCATGAACGACAAACCTGTTTTTCACCTGAGCGGCATTGATTCCCAGCAGTTCCTGAGCCGTTTCGCTCGACCCCTTGACCGTTGCCGCCAAGGCCTCGCCGGAGACACCCATTAGGACCAGGAACAGGGCTCGGCTCAGGTGTTCCATCCGGACATTGGCCACATGCATCTCCTGGACACTCAGGGTCCCTTCCTCCTGATCCTTGTACCAATGGGTGTAATAGTTGCGAGTCCTGATCCAGGTGTGGGGGATCGTATCCTCAGCACCTAGAACCCAATGGCGATAGGGTTGGGGCACTATGGCGGCCAGGGCATCAAGGCGCTCCTGAAGCGGTTGCCGCTTCTTCTTCGAGGTGGGCAGCGGGACGTCCTTGGGCAAGGTGTCCATGAGGACAGCGTCCTCCATGCCGTGATGCAATCCCTCCAGCGCCTGTATCCACATGAGAAACTTGAGGTTGATCCACAAGTTCTCGGAGGCGAAGATGCTGTGGGCCAGTCTGCATGGCTTCTCGATCTCGGGAAAGACGTTGAACCATCGGGAGACGATTTCGTTCAATTCCATACCCGTGGCCGATCTCGGCAGGAAGAACTTCCAGAGCCGATCAAAGGCGCATGGGGTTCGGTCATTCTTCAGCAGCAGGGAGGCTCTGTTGGGGGATTCGTCAACGAAGGCCTCGATCTGGTCGGCGGACATGGTGCTCCCGGCCAGCCAGGCCAGCATGAAGGCGATCTTGTCCTGCTGTTCCAGATACCATTCCAGGGGCTTGGGGGAATCGGGCCGCAGCGTTGTCCACCCGGAGACCTCCAGCTGGATTCCCGAATAGGGATCCCTGGTGTTGGTCTCGCGGCCGACGATCTCCCAGTCCAGGGTTGCGCCAATGCACTGGATTCGCGTGCTCCACGCATCCAGCTCCGCGATCCGGTACACCCAGTTCTTTTCGTCAGAGTCAGGGTTCATCTCCAAAGACCGTTTCACCAGAGGGCGGGCCAGCCAGAGGTGCAGACCGGGAATCCGGAATCGCATCCTGGGGTACAGGTGGGACAGGGAAACGTGCCCTCCGACCAGAAGTGCCCAAGCCCCGATCTTTTCGAAGACCTGCACCCCGGTGGGGCGGATGTGCCTCGATAGCCCGGACTGGTGTGCCTGCAGGAGGGTTACGGCTCCGAAATCCTCGCTGACGCCGTGGATGATGGGGTACGCGTGCAACTGGCCCTCGAAGGCCTCCTCCACCTCGCAGAACGCCCCATCCAGCTTCAGTTCCACTCCTTTCGGTGAGCGGCTGAGCTGTCCGTGAAGGACTTTTCCGGGCTCCTCGGGACGGTGCCATTGCCCCATGACTGCAAACTGGGCATCCAGAGCCAGGTCTGTCATCGTTCAATCCCCTCTTCTTCCTTGAGTATTCCAGGCTGGAAGGTCTGTCGGGGGGGCGTAGATGGTAAGGCTCGGGTTGCTCATGGATGTGGCATCTTGCGCGAGGCTGCATAAAGTGCGAACTTGGGTACTAAAGGTGGTGCCAAATGCTTCCACGCCTCGTTCCCATTACCGATATCAAACGCCAACCAGGCAAGATCCTTGACGAACTTCGCCAGGATCGTGAACTCATGGTCATCACTGAACATGGAAAGGCCGCTGGGGTGCTCATGGATGTGGCCAGCTTCGAGGCGATGGCTCGCCGCGCTCAGATCATCGAGGGCTTGAGCGAAGGCGAACGGGATATCGCGGAAGGTCGTATGCATTCTTGGGAGGAGATCAAGGCGGAGCTTGCCACATGGCACCGTTGAACATCCATTTCACGACACGAGCCCGCCGTGAAATGCGCGAGATCTTGGGGAATCTTCCCTGCCTGGAACTGGAGACCACCCGATGAGTGAAGATGTCGTGCTCTATCGGACCGAGGATGGCCAAGCCCAGGTCCAGCTCCGTGCTGAAGGGGGCACAGTCTGGCTCTCTCAGGCGGCCATCGCAGAGCTGTTCGCTACCACCAAGCAGAACGTGAGCCTTCACGCCCGGAACATCCTGGAGGAAGGGGAGCTGGGCCAGGGGGCAGTTGTCAAGGAATCCTTGACAACTGCCGCTGATGGCAAGAACTACAGAGTCAAACTTTACAACTTGCCCATGATCCTGGCCATCGGCTACCGGGTGCGATCCCCGAGGGGCACGCAGTTCCGCCAGTGGGCTACGGCCCACTTGGCCGAATACTTGGTGAAGGGCTTCGTCATGGATGACGAACGGCTCAAGAACCCCGGCGGATGGGATTACTTCGATGAGCTGCTAGCACGGATCCGGGAGATCCGGGCTTCGGAAAAGCGCTTTTATCAGAAGGTGCGGGATCTCTTCGCTCTCAGCGACGACTACCGGGCCAACGATGCCAGTGCCCATCTCTTCTTCGCGGAGGTCCAGAACAAGCTGCTCTACGCGGTCACCGAGAAGACTGCGGCGGAACTGGTGGTGGCCAGGGCTGATCCCGAAGCACCCAACATGGCCCTGAGGTCATGGAGTGGCCCTTGGGTCCGCAAGCTGGACGTCGTGGTCGCCAAGAACTACCTGACCGTCGACGAGGTGGACACCTTGAACCGCTTGGTGGTGATCTTCCTGGAGCAAGCCGAATTGCGCGTCAAGGACCGGAAGCCCCTCAGCTTGGCGTATTGGCGCGAGCAGGTGGACCGCCTGCTGGCCTTCAACGACCGCCCTGTGCTGACCCATGTCGGCAGTGTCAGCCACGAGACGATGAGGGCCATTGTCCACGAGCGCTTTGAACGCTTTGATGAGAAGCGCCGGGAGGCGGAGGCTCTGGCCGCCGATGCGGAGGACATCCAGGCGTTGGAATCCATTGCCCTTCAGGCCAAGGGGCCTCGCAATACGAACTGAGGCCCAGTTCGCGGATGCTTGTGCACTCCTTCCGCAAAGGCTTTCAGGACAAGTTCGGAACACGGCCCCTTTCCGAAAAAAGGTGTGGCGGTTCAATGCAAAAAGGACCTGGATTTCTCCAGGTCCTTTTTCTGGAGTTTGGACCTTTTTCGGGACCACCACGACCGTGGGAATTAGGGTTCCGACGGCTCCCCTATTGAATCAGCGGCTTCGGGTCTCGTGACATGTCACCGTTTTTTCCAGCGAAGGTTCCGCACGCTGGCGCCAACGGGTGACATTCCCTCTGGTAGTCATTCCCAGGTCGGCTTCAGGCAGGGTCAGATCGATCTTTTTCGATTTCTTGTTCGCCCTGTTGTTACATGTCCAGAAGCTCCCGCAGCCCCTTTCGGGGCATTCGGGAGCTTCCTAGTTATGCGTGGCGGATCAAGCGGCCTGGTAGGTCTCGTGGTGAGAGAGCACCCAGCCTTTTGGGCGCCTCATTCGCCGCTGCTCTTGAGTCCACACGTCTGTGAGGTTGTTTCGCAACATCGACACCAAGTCATGCTGGCTGGGTCGCATAGGTGGCTTTCGCTTCCGCCAAGCTGGCAGATCAGGATAGTCCTTGGTTCGCTTCCCATTGAATGTGCGAAGACCGGCAAGATTGAGCATCGAGTAGGCCGCTACTGTCGCACCGTGAACCCTCTCGTTTGCCGCATGGCTGAAAGCCTGCACCTGACCCACTCCGATGCCCGCCTTCAAATCCCGGTGCAGCACTTCGATCTGCCAACGGTCCAGATAGGCCTGAACGAGCTGGGCGGCGGGTGACGTTAGGTCAGTGGTCAAGAGATAGGCGGGGTTGTTGTAGCCTCGCTTTCTGCGGCCAACCACTTTGTAAGGAATGGGCATCACGATGAGGAGGCGCATCACCTGCCCACGTGTCCCATCCTTCCAGAGAACATTCTGAATTTCCTTGAATCGGATTTCCCGGAGGCCACCCCCGTAATGGAGTTCTACGCTCTGAAATGGGATCTCCAGATCCTGCCGAAACTGCTCCGGTGTTGGGAGGACTTCGCCATAAATCCTTTTCCCTTCCTTTTTTTCGGTGGGTGCATAGATGCGGGCATTCTTTCTGAAACGCCCGATGAACTCTGTGTTTGCAGGCA
Source organism: Holophaga foetida DSM 6591 (assembly GCF_000242615.2). GTDB lineage: Bacteria > Acidobacteriota > Holophagae > Holophagales > Holophagaceae > Holophaga > Holophaga foetida. Next base: position 1,439,376 of record NZ_KI912268.1, on the reverse strand, counting down.
AATGAGCAATCGTGGCCCCATTGGTGAAACTGCTGTCCGCGACGATGAGGAGCTTCCTTCGCTTTTCACCGCTCTCATCCAGTGACTTCCGGATGTTTGCGATCAAACGGACTGCCCGCGTTGTTAGGCTTGCTTCCTTTTTGGCAGCTTCGAGAGCTGCCAATTCCGCCTCAGATAGGCCTTCCTTGTTTTTGACCTTCTCGACTGCGGGGATGGGCTCAAAAGCCACGCTGAGTGCCAGAGGTCTGTGATTGATGTAGTTCGGGACGATGATGGCCGCGTGCAGCATTCGAATGCCCCACTGAATGGGCATATCCAGGAATTTCGGGGCCAGCGGATCATGACACCATCGAGCCTGGGGAATCTTTGTTCCAGTCTTCGGGAGGCTGGTGTCATCCATGGCCAGCACCAGGGGTGCCTTGACGGGCTGTTCCTTGATCGCCTCAAGAAGCACCGCCCTGAAGAGTTCCGAGGCCTTCCACTCGGAGCGATTGAAAGCCTTGTAGTCTGCACTCCAATCGGCCTGCTCTTGGCCTCGATACATAATCGAGTTAGTTAACGTTCCCCTTCCCTGGCACACCAAAAGGCCAACCACTGCATTCACGACCCGTTCAAAGGTCCGAAATTGCTTGAATGCTGGCTCCCAGCTCGTTAGCAGTCCCCGGAAGTGATCCATAAACGAGGCTTTTTCTGGCGTGGCTTGCCTAGGCGCCTGGCGGGCGCCATACTTCCTTTTAGCGTTCACAAGCACTCCTTGCCACGGCAGTGGCGGGCTACAAGCGGGGCTGCAACCCCGCTTTTTTGTTGTGGGTTACTCGTCCTTGGGGCGGGTTCTGACCAGTCGATATCGGGACGGCCATATGTCCTGGGGCTGAACGCCAAGTAGCTTTGAGATGAACTCGCAGACACACTCCGACCGCCCGTTCTGGATGGTCAGAAGGACCGTTCGTCGGCAAAGGTCGAGTTCGTCGGCGATACGTTGCTGGGTCCACCCCAACTTTCGCAGGGCCGCTTTGGTATCTTCGGGATGCCATCCTGGCGGATGAGGTAACATAAGTCACCTCCTTGACATCAAGGATAACCATCGGGAACCTTCATGCAAGATAAAAATAACCATTCGGAATCATTCGAGACCATTGGTGAACGGATCCGCGCCGCCAGAAAGCATCGCGGACTCACCCAAGAAGGGCTAGGAACTGCGGTTGATGTGGCCAAGGCGAGCATCGCTAGATGGGAAACAACATCGCGCAATCCCGGTGGAAGCGCCCTTGTTGCCCTCTCTAAGGCCCTCAAGGTTCCCTTGGAATGGTTGGTCGCTGGTCAGGGGCCGCCCCCTGACAGCTCCGAAGACAAGTTGGTGCAACTGGTGAAGGCTCGACGAGCCCGTCTGCGACAAATCCTTGAGGGCCAGCCCGACCTTGGCGACTTTGCAGAGCGGTGTAGCGTCAACATCCTCTACCTAGAAGAGGCCAAGAAAGGGCGAAATGATAGTTTCACCATCGATGAGGCCATGCGAGTTGCTCATGCAGCCAACAAATCACCCTCCTGGCTGCTCTTTGGGGAGAAGGGTGAGAGTGTGTTCTTTGCTCCGGAGCCAGCGAAGTTGCACCTGTTTCCAGGTCAACGAGAATACTTGCCGGGTCACGACCCAATCCTCGGCGCTGATATGCGCGACGATGGGTTGCCCAGCGCGGACAACACTGATCGTAGGCGGAGACTGGAACAAATCTTGAGAGCCCAGATTGATCTGAAGGCGCTTGCGGCCAAAGCAGAGGTCTCAGAAAGCAGCCTTCGCGAGTTTCTAGGCGGAAAGCGCACATTAAATTTTGATCAAATTGCCCGACTAGCAATCGCAGCAGGACTTTCGCTTAATTGGCTACTCTTCGGGGATCAGACCAATGATCCAATATCGTTTTAGTCCAAGCGTTCAGGCCTCCACAGTGGTCCGAACACTTTCCCACCCCAAGCTCAGGCGAGGGTTGGAGCTTGCTTGCCTTCGATGTTCGCATGGAGGGCGTGCGTGAGCCAGTCGAGGAGGTTGGTCAAGTTCGGCTACAGCCGGGACCACCGAGGCGACCGGATGCAGTTCACCTATGAACTGCTGTGCAGTGCGGAGGGCGCTCCGGTGGCGGTGGAGGTGTTCGATGGCGCTATCAACGACCACAAGACTGTAGGGAGTCAGATCGACAAACTCAAGGTCCGGTTCGGAATGGATCATGTGGTGCTGGTGGGGGATCGAGGAATGGTTTCCGAGACCACCATCCACAAGGAGTTGGAGCCTATCGGCCTGGACTGGATCACAGCCCTGAAGTCGGCCAGTGTCCGGAAGCTGGCCGAGGCCAGGGTGATCACCCCCAGCCTGTTCGACACCCATCAGGTAGCCGAGGTCCAGCATCCCGACTTCCCTGGAGAGCGCCTCATCACCTGCTTCACCCCCTTCACCAAGGAGCGCAACATTCGCCGGAGAGAGGATTTGCTCCCGCTTCTGCGACAAACCCAAGCAGATCAAGGGGACTCTCGCTGATTCAATATGGAACTTCAGGAAGGAGCGGCGCCGGAGGAACAGGAACCGAAAGCGTGCCTGGTAGATCAGAAAGCTGTTCCGAATCCTCTTGACGAGAGTAATAACTTACTTACACTATTTTCAGGCCTCGTAGTACCGGCCATCCTGCTCCATGTTTCCACTTCACGAGCAACCACTGATGCCAGGAAAACGCACCACGACCCTCAACCGAATCGAAATCGCCGACGCGGCCATCCGCATCATTGGCGACCGCGGTATCTCATCACTCACTACTACGGCGCTTGCGAAAGAACTGGGAGTTTCATCCGGTGCGCCCTTTCGGCATTTCGCGTCGCGAGAAGAGATCCTGTGTGCGGTAGGCGAGCGCGTGCTCGAGTTGATGGGAAAGACATTCCCAGATGAAGCCCTTCCGCCACTGGAGCGCCTTTCACAACTCTTCGTGGCAAGGATCCAGGCGGTGACCCGACATGGTGGTGTGGCGCGCCTTATCTTCTCGGATCAATTTTCCAAAGCTCTTCCTGAGGCGGCTGCCGAGCAGATCTATGCCTTCGTCCTGCGCACTCGAAAGTTCGTGCTGGATGCCATCGCTCAGGGGGCCGCGTCCGGGGACATTCGAAAGGATGTGCCAGCCGAGCATCTCCTGGTTCTTTTCGTTGGCACCATGCAGCACGCTGCGTTCCTCTCCGCGATGAACTGCGACCAGAGGCCGGCTCTCCCCCTGGATCCCCAGATCATTTTCCAGTCCATCCGGACCTTGATCGGATCCCAGGGTCAAGGCACCACCAAGTAGTCCCTTACTGGCCCCCAGCTTTCCCTTTCGTCTCCGTCCTGAATAGGCGGCCTAGAAGGCGTGTATTCACTCGCAGAGCCGCCCCAACCCTACTCGTCCCCCCGCTCATCCCACGAGGTCTCCATGAACAAGAAAGCGATTATCGTCCCGGCAGCCCTGCTGGTTGTCGCCGCGGCCGGGATCTCCTGGTACCGCCAGCATGATGCAGCCGCCAAGAACGGCACCATCTATGGCAATGTCGATATCCGGGAAGCGACACTCGCATTCCGTGTTGCAGGCCGCGTTTCCGCCTTCAATGTCGATGAAGGGGCCACCGTAAAGGCCGGGGACGTCATTGCCGCACTCGACGCGGAACCCCTCCAGAACGCCTTGTCAGCATCCGAAGGAACCGAGGCCGCGCTTGCCGCTCGCAACAGCTTGGTTCATCACGGATTCCGTACCGAGGACATTGAGCAGGCCAAGGCGCGTCTGGCTTCGTCGAAATCCGCGTTCGCGGAAGCTGAACGGCAATTGGCGCGTCAGCAGGCGCTGGCACCCGAAGGTGCTGCCCCCCAGAAAGCCCTGGACGGCGCCCAGACGGCACGGGATCAGGCTGCCGCACAGGTAAAGGTGATGGAGGAACAGGTGCGCACCATGACCACAGGCTTCCGCAAGGAAGAGGTGGCAGAGTCCGATGCCCAGCTACGACAAGCCCAAGCCCAGGCACGCGCGGCGCGCCTTGCATTGAAGGATGCGGTGCTTACGGTGCCCAGCGACGGCGTGATCCTCTGCCGGTCCATCGAGAAAGGCACGATGGTTCAGAACGGCACCCCCGCATTCAGCCTCTCTCTGACAAATCCGGTGTGGGTCCGGGCGTATGTCAGCGAGTCTCAACTCGGCACCTTCGCTCCCGGAACGAAGGTGACGCTGCACACAGATGCCAGCCCGGACAAGGCCTACAAGGGCACCGTCGGATTTGTGTCGCCTACGGCGGAATTCACCCCAAAGCCGGTCGAGACTTCTGACCTCCGTACATCGCTCGTCTATCGCTTACGGGTCGTGGTGGAAAATGTGGACGGCCAGCTCCGGCAGGGCATGCCCGTCACCGTGAGGCTTGCGAAATGAACATCCCACCTTCGACAGGCGCCGCCTTGGAGGTGCGCGGCCTAGTGAAGACCTTTGCCCCAGGCCTTCCTCCGGCACTGGATCACCTCACCACCAGCTTTCATGCAGGCACCATCACCGGCCTGGTGGGCCCGGATGGCGCAGGTAAGACTACTCTGCTTCGAACACTCGCGGGTCTTCTCCAGCCCACCGAAGGAAGCGTTCGTGTTCTCGATATGGACCCCTTCACCCAGGGGGACTTCCTTCGGGACCAGGTTGGCTACATGCCTCAGAAGTTCGGGCTCTACGAGGACCTGTCCGTTCTCGAAAACCTCGTATTGTATGCAGATCTCAGGAACGTGACTGGGGAGGACCGAGAGCGCAGCTTCAAGCAGATGCTGGCATTCACGGATCTAGCACGCTTCACGGACCGCCTCGCCGGCAAGCTTTCGGGTGGCATGAAGCAGAAACTCGGGCTCGCTTGCACCCTGCTTGGTTCGCCTCGGGTCCTTCTGTTAGACGAGCCTGGCGTGGGGGTCGATCCCATCTCCAGGCGAGAGTTGTGGCGGATGGTGCGGGGATTGGCCAGCGAAGGGTTAACCATTCTGTGGAGCACCGCCTACCTGGATGAGGCCGAACTCTGCGATGACGTCAGGCTGATGAACAAAGGAAACATCATCGCTAGCGGAACGCCGAAGGAACTCATGGACCAAATGCGGGGACGATGCCTCCATGTGGCCAATCTCAAGGCTCAACGTCGCGAGGTTCTCCGCAAGGCACTTCACGACCCAGAAGTGGTCGATGGAGTCATTCAGGGAGCGAATGTCCGAGTGGTTATCCGTGAGGTCGGTCGGTTCCCGGATCTTGCGGCCATGGAAGCCGGTCCGGATGCCGTGCTAGTGGAAGTCGATCCCCGTCTGGAGGATGCCTTCATCAGCCGCCTCGGAGGCGTCCACGGAGGTGATTCGGCCCTCGCCGCAGTGACCAAGCCCGTGGAACTACCTGCTTCAATCGACCCAGAAGCCGTGATCGAGGCGCGAGGCCTCACCAAGCGTTTTGGTGAATTCACGGCCACGGACCATGTCAGCTTTAAGGTGTCCAAGGGAGAGATCTTCGGTCTCCTTGGACCCAATGGCGCAGGCAAATCGACAACATTCAAGATGAAGTGCGGCCTGCTGAAGCCCACGGAGGGCCAAGCCCTGGTGATGGGGCTCGACCTCAAATTCAGCCCTTCCGAGGCCCGGCAGCGGCTGGGTTACATGGCCCAGAAGTTCTCTCTCTACCTCGGATTGACCGTCGAGCAGAACCTAGTCTTCTTCTCCGGAATCTACGGCCTGGATGGGCAGCAGCAGAAGGAGAAGATCCATGAGCTGGTGGAGGCGTTTGGACTCCGCCCATTCCTCCAGACGAAGACCGTGGACCTCGCCCTGGGGTTCAAGCAGCGGCTGGCGCTCGCCTGTGCGGTGATGCATGAGCCTCAAATTCTCTTCCTGGACGAGCCGACCTCAGGCGTGGATCCGGTCACCCGGCGGGAGTTCTGGACCCACATCAACGGCCTGGCCCAGAAGGGCGTGACCATCATGGTCACCACCCACTTCATGGATGAAGCCGAGTACTGCGACCGCATTGCCTTGATCTACCGGGGGAAACGAATCGCCATGGGTACACCGGATGACCTCAAGGGTATGGTTGTCACCCCTGACTGCTCGAATCCAACCATGGAAGACGCCTTCATCGAACTGGTCCTGCGAGCGGACCGCGAACGTGAAGCGAAGGTGAGCCAATGAACCTCAGCCCCTCCCTCCGTCGCCTCCTTGCGCTATGCCGGAAGGAGTCCTATCAGATCGTCCGTGACCCCAGCAGCATCCTCGTGGCCTTCATCCTTCCAGTGGTGTTCCTGTTCGTGATGGGCTACGCCATCAATCTCGATGCTGACCATGTCCGGATCGGTGTCTTGCGCGAAGATGCGGGACCGGCAGCGGTTCGTTTCGAACAGGTTCTGAGTGCTTCGAAAGCCTTTGAAGTCCACTCGGGTCCTTCCCGGGAGGCTCTGGTCAAACAGATGGCCCGCGGAAATCTCCGAGGTGTCGTGGTCATTCCAAACGATTTCAGCATCCGCATGGCACAGGGACAGGGCAAGGCATCCTTACAGGTCCTGGCCGATGGTTCCGAACCCAATACCGCAGCCTTCGTCGGCAACTATGTGCAGGGGGCCTGGGAATCCTGGCAACAGAGTCTGGCACGCGACCAGGGGCGAACCCAACCCCCTGGGTTGGAGGTTCGAACACGCTCCTGGTTCAACCCTTCCGCCATCAGCCGCAATTTCCTGGTTCCCGGCTCCATTTCCGTGGTGATGACCATCATCGGAGCCCTCCTCACGTCCTTGGTCGTGGCACGGGAGTGGGAGCGAGGAACCATGGAGGCACTTCTGGCGACGCCGGTGACCCGCACAGAGCTGCTGGTTTCGAAGATCATTCCCTATTACGGGCTGGGCATGATCGCGATGGTGATTTGCATGCTGGTGGCCGTCTTCGTAATGGGCATGCCATTTCGAGGTTCCCTGTTCGTGCTATTCGGCGTATCCACCCTCTTCCTCGGCAGCACTCTCGGCCTGGGACTGTTTCTCTCCACCGTCATGCGCAGCCAATTCAATGCGGCCCTGGCAGCGCTCACAGCGGGCTTCCTGCCTGCGCTGATGCTCTCCGGGTTCGTGTTCGAGATTTCAAGCATGCCTATGCCCATCCGGGTCATCACGCGGTTCATCTCGGCTCGCTATCTTTCCAGTTCCCTTCAGACCCTGTTCCAGGTCGGCAATCTGGGGTCGGTCCAGGGCTATGCATCCATCTGGCTCATTGCGTTGACCGTCTTCTGGATCGGCCTCACCGCCTTGAAGACCCGCCGAACCTTGGACTGAAACCATGCTCAAGCGACTCTTTCGACTCATCGTCAAGGAACTCCAGGTCACGGCGGGTGACAAGAAAGCCCGCCTGATGCTGTTGGTTCCCGTGCTGCTCCAGATCGTGATCTTTCCATGGGCCGCCACCCTGGAAGTGAAGAACAGCACCATCGCTGTCTACAATCAGGATGGAGGTCCGGCCTCTATCGAGATCCTTCAGCGACTCACTCACACGCCCGCCTTCGAGCGCATTATCGCCGTGCATAGTGATGGTGCTTTGCAGGACAGCATCGACAGCCAGCAGGCTCTCCTGGCCCTGCGGCTGCCTGCGGACCTCTCCCGGAACCTCCAGGCGGGGCGACCGGCCACCGTCCAGATCCTGATCGATGGCCGTCATTCCAACAGCGGACAAATTGCATCTGGCTATGTTTCGCAGATCCTCCAGGCCACACGCTCCGAGCATGGCGTGCGCCCGACGTCGATCGTGAACATACGGAATCTCTTCAACCAAAACCTCAATTTCAAATGGCACATCGTTCCGAGCTTGGTTGCCATCATCACGACCATCGGCTGCCTGACCGTTACGGCTCTTTCCGTGGCTCGGGAGCGTGAGGAGGGCACCTTTGATCAACTGCTGGTCTCCCCTTTGACGCCGGGTTACATCATGGCGGGTAAGGCCATACCCGGCGTGCTGGTCGCCCTGGGGCAAGCGGGACTTATCGTTCTGGCAGCCATCTTCGGGTATGGCCTGCCCTTTACCGGGTCCATCCTCACGTTGCTGATGGCCATCATCTTCTACGGGCTAGCGCTGGCCGGGATTGGGCTATTCATTTCCTCGATCTCCGCCAATCAGCAGCAAGCGTTCCTCGGCGTCTTCTCCTTCATGGCACCTGCGGTGCTCCTGTCCGGATTTGTGTCCCCCATCGAGAACATGCCCACGGTGTTCCAGTGGATCGCGTGGATGAATCCGCTCAGCTACTTCATTCCGCTGGCGAAGGGGCTCTTTCTGAAAGGCTTCGGGTTTGCGGATGCCTGGCCCTTCTTATGGCCAATGCTCGTCATCGCCACCTGCACCCTCTCCATCTCATTGTCCCTGTTCCGTCGCCACATTGCCTGAATGGACCACCCCATGAACAAACTCCTGCTACTTCCCCTGCCGCTTCTTCTGGTTGCCTGCCGCCCCGTGGGCCCAACCTACACGCCACCGAGACCGACGGTTCCGGAGCAGTTCACCTCCACGGGAGGAACGGCGGCCGCGGCCAGCGAATGGGGCTCAATCTGGAAGGATTCGCAGCTTCAGATGTTGGTCAAGCGCGCCTTCATTGAAAGCCCTGACTTAAAGGCGGCCGAAGCCCGGCTGCGACAGGCGCGTGCGAGCCAGGGCATCCAGGAGGCAGCCGGCGGGCCTGACATTGGCATGGGCGCGAAGGTATCCCGTGACAAGATGAGCGAGAACAGTGGCCTGATCTCCAACCTGCCCGTGAAAAACCTGAAAACCGAGTTCACCACCTACCAGGTGGGCTTTGATGCCTCCTGGGAGATTGATCTCTTTGGACATCAGCGGCGCATGGCCGAAGGTGCAAGGGCGAGAACCCAGGCTTCGGAGGAACGCCTGCGCGACGTTCGGCTGGTGCTCGCGTCGGAGGTGACCCGGAACTATGTCGAATACCGGATGGGCCAGCAGCGCTTTGTGCTGACTGAAGAGAGTGTGAAGCACTACGAGGAACTGGTCCGTCTCACGAAGCTCCGTGTCAGCGCGGGGGACGCCGCGAGCCAGGATCAACAGAGGGCAGAGACGAATCGGAACCAGGCCCAGGCCGCTCTGGCGGGGTTGAGTGTGAACGTACACCAGAGCCTGGCGGCATTGTCGGTCCTGACGGCCACTCAGTTGCCGGAACTGGACGCCCAGCTTCGTGAGACCGCACCGCTCATGCCCGTTCCCGCGGCTCCGGCAACCGGGCTGCCTTCCGAACTCCTCCAGCGACGCCCCGATGTCCGGGCCGCCGAGCGCGAAATGGCAGCCGCGTGCGCGGATGTGGGTGTCGCCCAGGCTGAACGCTATCCTCGTTTCGCCATCCTGGGCTCGGGTGGATGGACTTCCATCTCCTCCGAGACCTTGATCAGTTCGGCCAGTTCCGCCTGGAGCGTAGGGCCCCAGCTCAGCCTTCCGCTCTTCAACCGGGGCAAGTTAAAGAACAAGGTTCGGGCCAATGAGGCCGCCTACGATGCGGCCACGGCAACCTACCGCAAGTCCGTGCTCACGGCCGTGGCTGATACAGAGGTGGCCCTCACTCGCGTCGCCAAGAGTGAAGACCGGCGCTTGCGGCTCGAGGATTCCGAGCGGTTGTCTCGCGAGTCCGTCAAGCTCGCCGAGCTTCAGGTCAAGGCCGGCGAGATCTCCAAGATGTCGCTTCTGGAAGCCCGCCTGAACCACGCCAACCAGGAGGATCAGAAGATCCAGGCCCACGCCCAAAGCCTTACCGCGCTTGTGTCGCTTCAGAAGGCATTGGGTGGCGCGTGGCAGTAACCATCACGCAATCAGACCGACTCCGCAATTTAGAAAGGCTGAATCTGAATGGCCATGAATCCCACCCCTGAACGCATCCTCGAAGCGGCAAGGATACTCTTCTCCGAGCAGGGGTTCGAGCGCACCACCATTCGTGGGATCGGGGCATCCGCGGGTGTGGATCCAGCACTGGTCGTTCACTACTTCGGGAACAAGGAGAACCTTTTTTTCGAGACCACACTTTCGGGCTTCGAAGTTCCCGACTTGCGTCAGATGGAGGGGAGGGTCACCGGCAAGAAGCTAATCGCGCTCCTGCGGGCCTCCGTATCCCATCCCGGTGCCCTGCACGCCCTCCAAGGCATTCTGCAAAAGCGCCTCCAGCGAGTGCTGGCGGAATTGCTTCCCGTTGATGAGGCAGACCTGCGGTCGGGCCTCATCGCGACCCAAATGGTTGGCCTCGCCGTGACCCGCTACATCCTGAGAATTCCATCTGTGGTGGCCCTGACGAAGGACGAGATTGTCCGGCGGATCGGTCCGGTGATCCAGCACTACTTGTTCAGCCATATGGCCGATGCCACAAAGAGCACCGTCATCGCTGGCTAAGAATCTGTCCCCAGCAAGGAGCCAAACACCCATGCCTATCGGAATTCGGACAACCATGGCTGTAGTGCTCGCGACAGGTTCCATGGTTCCTGGTCAAACCGTCATCGGGCGACCGGGTTGGATCCACACGGGCGAAGGGGTTCGCGAGAAGAATCTCGCCCTTATCCACGTCCAGGCCTACGCCATCAGCCATTGGGTCCGGATGCGGCCTCCTGCGATCACCCGGTTCGCCATGATCGACCTTGAGGAGGACAAGCAGTTCACCATCAGGATGCTTCGCGATGTCGGAGTCCTCCGAATGAAGGGCATGTTCCGGGATGCCTTCGCGTTGAACGGCTATCGAGACCAAGCCAGGATCGAAACGTTTCTGGCCGCCCTCACGAGGGATCTTGCGAAGGACGACCAGATCACGGTTGCCTACACACCACAGGGGGCGACCACCTCGATCTCTTTGCAGGGCTGCGGAACTGCGACCGTGCAAGGCAAGGACTTTATGCGGGCGACCTGGAGCATCTGGTTTGGTCAATCGGACCAACCGGCCCTGGGGGAAGCCCTGGTCTCGAAGCTGCGAACCGGGAAATGAGCCGAGGGTGTAACCGTCCGATCTACTCGCCGTCACCGTAGGAGTGACGAGGCTGCTTTTCCTCCGCCTGTCCGCTGAGTCCGGAAGCCTGGGTGTGGAGGTTCACTACGTAACGGATATATTTAGGCGGGCGTTCTAAAAATGTCCAAACTCCAGAAAAAGGACCTGGATTTCTCCAGGTCCTTTTTTGGTTGGCGCGAGTGGTCTCGAACCACCGACCCCCACCGTGTCAAGGTGGTGCTCTACCCCTGAGCTACGCGCCATCGGAAGTTCCATGCTACCAGCTTTCTCGCGCTTGTCGAGTCCTAATTGCCGGGAAAAGGCCGACACGGGCCGTTCTGCTTTTGGCTCAACCTTCCTGCGGCGGCGTGGTAGCGTGGATGTTTAACGGTTAATCCTTTTCGCGGCGGAGAGTCTGGATGCACATCACGGGTTCCATTCTGGTCACGGGCGGTGCTGGCTTCATCGGGAGCCATACGGTGGTCGAGCTGCTGGCGGCGGGGCGCGAGGTCGTGGTCCTGGACAACTTCTGCAACGCCAAACCCTCGGTTCTCCCACGCATCCGCACCCTCGCGGGGCGGGACTTCACCTTTCAGGAGGGGGATGTCTGCGACAAGGGGACTCTTGAGTCCGTCTTCAGGAAGCACGATATCGGGGCCGTCATCCACTTTGCGGGGCTCAAGGCCGTGGGCGAGTCCACCCGCCTGCCCCTGGACTACTACCGCAACAACCTCAGCGGAACCATTGGGCTGCTGGAGACCATGCAGGCCTTCGGCTGCCGCAACCTGGTCTTCTCCAGTTCCGCCACCGTCTACGGCGATCCGGCCGAAGTGCCGATTCGCGAAAGCTTCCCGCTCTCCGCCACCAATCCCTACGGTCGATCCAAGCTGATGGTCGAGGATCTCTGCCGGGATCTGGCCGCCAGCGAAGCGGGGTGGCGCATCGCACTCCTGCGCTACTTCAATCCGGTGGGAGCCCACCCTTCGGGTCTCCTGGGTGAGGATCCCCAGGGCATCCCCAACAACCTGATGCCTTATCTGCTCCAGGTGGCAGCCGGTCAGCGGCCCTTCCTGGAGGTCTTCGGGCAGGACTACCCCACTCCCGACGGCAGCGGCGTCCGGGACTACCTCCATGTCGTGGATCTCGCGAAGGGGCATCTGGCGGCCCTGGGGGCGCTTCACGGGCTGCAGGGGGCGGTGCCTATCAATCTGGGAACAGGCAAGGGCTATTCGGTCCTGGAGATGATCCAGGCCCTGGAGCGCACCGTGGGCCACCCCATCCCCTGGCGTTTCGGGCCCCGGCGCCCCGGTGATATCGCCCAGTGCTACGCCGACCCCACCCGGGCCCAGGAGCTCCTGGGCTGGCGGGCGGTCCTGGATCTGGACTGCATGTGCCGGGACGGCTGGAACTGGCAGCAGAGCGGAGCGGTTGCCCAGATCTGACCGCATCACGCCGGAGTTGCGGGCTCCGCCAGGCCCAGGACAATTCGCTTGAATTCGATCCTGGGCTTTCCGAAGTTGATGAGGAGGCAGAGGTCCAGTCCTGTGGCTTTGAGGTAGTTGATGCATTGGGCTGCGTGGGTGTCGTCCAGGGCCTTGGCTGCCTTGAGTTCCACCACGATGCGGCCCTCCACGAGGAGATCCGCGAAGAACGCTCCCACCACGACACCGTCATAGCGGACCTGGATGCCGTGCTGCTGAAGAACGGTTAACCCTTGTTTGCTGAGTTCATGGACTAGGGCGTTCTCATAGATCTTCTCGAGGAAACCAGCACCGAGGATGTTGGAGACTCTGAATGCAGCGCCAATGATGGCCTCAGTCAGCGGATCCTGGATCGGCATCGCAGCTCCTCGTGTCAGCTTGATGTGTGTATCATAGATTTCTTGAAAAAGCAAAAGCAGAATCAGCCGCGGATAAGTTGGATGAACGCGGATAAAAGATAAGGAATTTGAGGTTCGCCTCTGGGCACTGCCACGGCGCTCTGGCCGCCCCGCAAAGCGGGGGCGTCCGGCTTTGCCGGGCGCGTTTCGGGAGGGTGTGGGGGCCCCGGCACGCTTGCGTGCCCTGGCTCCCACACCCTCCCGAAACCAGGCCAGAGCGCCGACGTTGAGCCGGTCTTCATCCGCGTTTATCCAATTTATCCGCGGCCAACTTTCTTTGCTTTTCCTACTCCACCGTCACACTCTTGGCCAAGTTTCGCGGCTGATCCACGTCGCATCCCCGCAGCACGGCGATGTGGTAGGCCAGCAGCTGCAGCGGCACGGAATAGAGGATGGGCGCCAGCCAGGGGTGGACCTCCGGCATCTCCAGCGTGTCCTCGGCGATACCCGCCAGGCCCGTATCCCCCTCCGTCACCAGGGCCAGGATCCGGCCCTCCCGGGCCGCCGCCTCCTGGAGGTTCGACAGCGTCTTCTCCCGGTGCTCATCCCTGGGCATGACCGCCACGATGGGCAGGTGCTGGTCGATGAGGGCGATGGGGCCGTGCTTCATCTCTCCCGCCGGATAGCCCTCTGCGTGGATATAGCTGATCTCCTTGAGCTTCAGCGCACCCTCCAGGGCGATGGGGTAGAGCGGACCCCGGGCCAGGTAGAGGAAATCCCGGGCCTCCTGCCAGCGATGGGCCCACTTGATCAGCGTCTTCTCCTGGTTCACCGCCCGCTCCATCACAGCCGGGAGCTCCCGCAATCCCTGGAGCAACTCCGCCCGCAGGGCCGGGTCCAGCGTGCCCCTGGCATCCCCCAGGCGGATCGCCAGGAGCAGCAGCACCGCGAGCTGGGTCGTGAAGGCCTTGGTGGAGGCCACCCCGATTTCCGGCCCCGCGTGGGTCAGGAGGACCGCCTCGGCGGTGCGGGTCGCGGTGGAACCCTGCACATTGCAGATGGCCAGGGTCCGGGCCCCGCGGCTCGCCGCCTCCTTCAGGGCCGCCAGGGTGTCGGCGGTCTCGCCGCTCTGGGTGATGCCGATGGCCAGCGTCCCAGGCTCCACCACGGGTTCCCGGTAGCGATACTCGCTGCCGTAGTCGACCTCCGTGCTGAGGCGGGCGATGTGCTCGATGTAGAACTGCCCCACCAGCCCAGCGTGGCGGCTGGTGCCGCAGGCCAGGATCACGATCCGCTTGAAGCCCCGCAGTTCCTCGTCCGTGTAGGGCAGCTCCAGGGGCAGGGTCTCGCCATCGATGGGCAGGCGGTTGAGCAGGGTGTTGGAGATGGCCAGGGGCTGCTCGAAGATTTCCTTCTGCATGAAGTGCTTGAATCGGCCCTTCTCCGCGCTGACGGGATCGTAGGGGATGGTGTGGACCTCCCGGGTCACCTCGCTGCCATCCTGGCGGAAGATCCGCACCCCCTCGGCCCGGAGCTCCGCGAGATCCCCGTCCTCCAGGTAGATCACCCGGCGGGTGTACTTGAGCAGGGGCACCACATCCGAGGCCAGGAAGTTCTCCCCCTCGCCGATGCCGATGATGAGGGGCGGCCCGCTGCGGCCCACCAGGATGCGGCTCGGGTCATCGGCGTGGAGGCAGGCCAGGGCGTAGATGCCGCGGACGCGCCCCAGGGCCTCCCGGAAGGCCATGGCGAAATCCCGGCCCTCGCTCATCAGGTGGGAAACCAGCACGGGGAAGCACTCGGTGTCCGTCTCACTGACGAAGGTGTGGCCCGCCTTGCTCAGTTCCTCACGCAGCTCCAGGTAGTTCTCGAAGATCCCGTTGTGCACCGCCACCACCTTGCCATCGGCACTGCGATGGGGATGGGCGTTCTCCTCCGTGGGCCGCCCGTGGGTGGCCCAGCGCGTGTGCCCGATGCCCACGGGCGTCGGGTCCGAGAAGTCCAGACGGGCCTGGAGGTTCACCAGCTTCCCCGAAGCCCGGGTGATGCGGAAGCTGCCATCCCCAGGCGCCAGGGCGATTCCCGCGCTGTCATAGCCCCGGTACTCCAGGCTCCGCAACCCATCCACCAGGATCGAGGACGCGCCCTGATGGCCGATGTAACCGACGATGCCGCACATGGGAACTCCTAGTAATTGTTAGTAGGGATGGACCCCAGGATCAGCTTAGGGCTTTTGGCGGTCCCGGGGGTATGGGGTGGAAAACACCTCAGGCGAGGCGGGGTGTCTTTTGTTTCCATTTGTGGGGGTCAATGGGCGCAAGAAGCCGCCGGATGTCGATTGGTGTGTGCTGAATGCATATGCCCCCCCCGGGCTCCTATGGAAGCAAAACGCCTTGCCAGACCCTGCTCCGGGGAGGACACTTGTGAGACCGTTTTGCGACTGTCTCGAGGGGTTGTTCGTTCTGGTTGGGATGTGGCGTATGTTTCATGGCGAAAATTCGATGGCTTGGCTGGCTGGATCCATGGTTTTTACAGCCATCCTCGCCCTTCTTGCCATTCGTCTTTCCCGGCGCTTCGGTCTGCTGGACCATCCCCAGGGACGCAAGCAGCACGGTCGCCCCACGCCCCTCTGCGGGGGCCTGGTCCTCTGGAGTGTCCTTTCGATCCTGAGTCTCCTGGGGAAGCTGGATCTGGGCCTTTCCCTTTGGGACTGGCTCGCCCTCCATGCCATGGCCCTGGTGGGGCTTCTTGATGACCGCTTCGGTTTCCGGGCCCGGACCAAGGGGGTGATCGGCCTCGCTGCCGCCGCCATGCTGGCCCTTACCCACGGCGTGGCCCTGCTGCAGCTCGGCGGCACCTACCCCCTCTTCGGCATGGGCCTGCCCAACGCCGTCTACACCACCTTCCCCCTCTTGCTTCTCTGGTTCTGGTTCCTGCCCCAGGCCATCAACCTCATGGATGGCATCAACGGCCTAGTGATCGGCTTCAGCCTGCTCGTCCTCTGGTTCCTGGGGGCGCCCGGCATCCTGCTGATCTCCCTCGGGGCGCTCCTCCTCTTCAACTACCCCAGGGCCAGGCTCTTCCTGGGGGATTGTGGGGCCCTGCTCCTGGGCACCCTCCTGGCCATCCTCACCGTCAAGGCAAGGCTGCCCCAGAATCCCAACGGGTTCTTCGTGCTGTTCATCTACCCGATGGTGGACGTGAGTCTGGTGGTGTTCTCACGATGGCGGAGCAGGAGGCCGCTGGGGGTGGGGGATCGGGGGCATTTGCATCATAGGATGACAGACCTCCTTGGGGGGTGTTCTTGGATGGCAACTCCAAGTCTTCTCTTGATTGCCTTTGGGCTTCGAATATTACTGGAACTCGGGTACGGTGATGATTTGGAGATGCGGCGGCTTGGAGTGTCTCTATTTATTTGCTTCGTAGTCATTCTTGCTCGGCGATCTGGTTCGGGCGCTAGGTTACAAGGGACTTTTGGTCCGCGTGTTAATAACGCATCAATGAGGTAGGTTGACGAGTGGTTTACCTCCCAGATTGAGGCACTTCAGCCACCAGAAGGCAGCCTGCTGTGTCGTGGAGCTTTACACGTTTGGCTAGCCAGAGGTTGATTTGGTTGAATATTACCTCTGTAAGCCGGTTTTGGAATATGGTTAAAACTGAAGCAAGCAAATACAACGGCTTGTTGATCTGGCGCAGTTTGGCGGTATAGCGTTTTGGGTAGAATGGGAACCGGATCGGATCATAAGGGTAAAGACGCACCTTGACGAAGCCAGACTGTTCTAGAAATTCCTTAAGCTCGTGTACGGAGTGCAGGCTGATGTGTTCCTCTTCGGAATCGTCCATCCTGAATCCTTTCCGGGCGAGATAGGTTGGGATCGTAAGCGCTTGGCCAGTGACTGTTTCCGAAAACGCGATCAGCCGTCCGCCTGGGGGGAGTAGCTTGCGCAATGTCCTGAATGTTTCTGGTACCGAGGGCACGTGCCCAAAAACATCGCATGAGATGATGGCGTCCAGTGGAATCTCCCGGAGAACTGCTTCCATGTCGCAGGAAGGGTCGGCGATGAAGCTCACGCTGGCCTGATGGCACTCGGCAGCGCGGTGAGCAATTTCGACGGCTTTGGGGCTCACGTCGTAGCCATGCATCCTGATCCTGCTTCCCATAACTGTGGCCACATCTATGGTGACTCCACCGTGGCCAGAACCGAAATCCAGCACGTTCAGACTGGATTTGTCCATATCAGCCTGCAGTCGCTCCAGTTCCCGCACGAAGAAGAACCGCTTGGTGTCATGCCAGAGCTTGAGGCGGTCTACCCAGTTCATCTGTGGTGAGAGCTTGGGGGGATTGTTCCATTTCTCGATTGCGGCATCATTTCGCTCGAGAATGTTCTGGCTGTTCATGATCGAGACTCTATAACGGCGTTTCTAGAACCCCCTGCTTTGCGCATGTTATGCCCCAAATTAGATGCGTCTGTCCTGTCTGCGTGGTTGGGGTGCGGGGGCTTGGGTGGCTTTTTAGGTGTTGGCAGCAGGCCGATTCCTAGATTTATTGGAAGTTGGGCGACGTCAATCTCTGAATGTGCTGCACAGTTGTAATTGTCGTCGCGCACAAATTTAGTGCATTTGAACATAAGATTCCAAAGGTGTATATTTGCGGTATTTGGGCTGGTCTTTTGATCTGCTCGAAATTGAATTTGCATAGTTTGACTGGGTGAATCTGTGGATAAAATTATCTGCTGCAATGTCGGAATTGTCCAAGCCAAGCTGGGCCCTCGAAATACAGGCATGAAGTCGGATCTGATCTGATCTCGGAGCGAATGATACGTGCTGGGGTTCCTGCCACTAGGGTATTCGGCGGGACATCCTGGGTGACCACTGCTCCTGCGGCTACGATAGAACCATCGCCAACGGAGACACCTGGCAAGATGACGGCTCTCGCCCCGATCCAGACTTTGGAGCCTATGTGGATTGGAGCAGCAATGCTTTTGCGGGTTTCGGCGTCGTGATTGATGGTTAAGAACATTGCTTGTGGTCCTACCATGACTTGGCTACCAAAGGAAATCACGCCATGCCCTTGCAGAAAGCAGCCATTGGAAATCAACACGTCACTTCCAAAGCTCACCTTCTTGGGTGATGTGATGTGGCACCCAGGTAAAATGGTAACTCGGGATTGCAGCCACTGCGCCTTGAATTGAAACTGTTGACACCGCTCCTTCCAGTGGGTTAACGATGCGCGGAAGAGTAGCCAGTAAGCCATCACGAGGGCCTCCTCTGTGGTTGTGTGGATATCCACATCCAGCTTATGGATATCCCGCACCAAGCTGCTAGGGTCAAGGCACCTAGCCCTACGACCCCGAAAAACTTTCCGGCTGGGTAAGTCAAGATGACTGCACCCGCAAGAACTGGTAAATAACCCCTTACGAGCAACTCGCGAATGCGGGTGGAGGCTAGAATTACCGAAATTTCGAAGCGGAACCAGCAGGATATGGCGACGCCCAATAGGATCAGGGTAGTAGCCAAGGCCGCTCTGGGCTCGATTCTGCCTGTGACTGAGAAGTGCCAAATCTGGTAACCACCAAAACCGAACAGCGCGACTCCGCTAAATTTGAAGATCTTGCGATAATGGGTCGAGACGGCACCCTCCCCTCGTGAGTAGCCATGAATTACAACTGATTGTAGAACCTGGAGGGGGACTAGTGCGGCCAGTAACAGGCGATTGATGTAGGCGATTTGACCTACTTGTTGAGCTGAAACACCATCAAACATCCCCATGGAAATAGGTGCTAACTGCGCGAGAGCCATTGTTGTTAAAGATATCCCCTGTGACCAGAGGCCATAACGTCTTATTGCGTAGTTTGCGAAAAGTATAATCCGAGATATGTTGAGTTGGAAGGGAAAAAATAGTATGCATGAGAGCATTAGGGGGAGTGTGTAGCCCAAAATGTAGAAGGAAACGGAAATTTGGGGCAGCTGATCCAATACCAACAAAATACCTAAACCCAATAGCCTTGTTCCTACAGCAGCGATCGCCACCCGGCGCACATTCCCAAGGGCCAAAGAGACTGTGCCTAAGACTCCCCACAGGGCTTCCGTTGCTGAATAGATCGTCGCCCCGAGGGTCAGAAGTATAAGATTGCCAGCCTGTGCTTCAATTAGGCTAGAGCTCACCAGGAATGGCACGCATAGAACGGTCACGATCACTGCCAGGAGCGTCTTCGCCAGGAGGTATGGCGTGGCCAGCGACAATAGCCTTCGTGCCCGGTCTCCATGTCCTCGAACCAGAATGAATCCATGAGGGTCGGGAATAGGCCCAAGAATTAGATTAAAAATGCCGAAGATCCAGGCTGGCAATGCATACCCAGGCCCACCGAAGCGGTGAAGGATGAATGAGTGGAAGATCAAGCCGAAGATGCGCGGAGCAAAAGCGTCCAAATATCGCCAAACGACTGGCCCGTTGACTAATTTCCTGAGGTAGTGGTGAAGTGACATTCAAGGCACCCTTTCCGAACAATGCGAGCCCCACGACCAACCCAGGACGCGAGACCTGGGCGTGACCACATGAGTGATTCGGTTTCCAGGGATCCTGTGGTTTCCCAAGAGTCAAAACCATGTTCTGCCCTAAGCCACAGGGTGGGAGAGAATAGAACATGTGTGCCACTCGATGGCAAAACTTCCATCGAAAATCGGAAAGTATTGCCATCGTATTGCAGCGTGGAGGATCCGCATGAATGCTTGAATCCTGGGGTAATTGTTGATGGGTTTTCCTGTCGGTAGCGAGTGGGGTGTTGAGTCAACATGCGCCTTGGCATTGTTTGAATGACACTGCGGAGTAATGTGAGCCCCTCCCGAAGTCCAAATGTGTCAGGCATTGCCACTGGGGTTCTGGGCGGTAGTAGGGCTGCCTGAACGCCTCTAGAATCGGCGATCAATCCGTGCCCTGCAAAATCTAGGGGGTGCCACCAGAGGCCTTGCTCCCTGTTGCACATACCAGTAAACCCGGTGAATCCCTTGAGCCAGAACTCGCCAAAGGCCCGGTAATCTTGAGACGTGTTGTACCCATGCAGCAGGGCCGTTCGATGGGGTCCTGTCCAATCTGAAGCAAGCGAGCCATTTGGTTGTTCTGGTGGCAATCTGCGAATGACTTGGGCAGTCCAGCCCCGGTCCAATTGGACCTCCCATGGTTTGGAATACTGGATAGCGGCTGCCATGGAGGCATAACCGAATGATTGGAAACGTCCGCGGCCCAAGGGTGAAGGATCTCCGAACATGGTGCAGGTATTCGCAAGCCAATCAAAAGACGCCTGCACTCTGGATTGCAAACTTGGCGTAGGCTCTGCGAAACGAAGAATTAAAAGCAAAAGGTAGGCATGATATTGCGTGCTGCGATCTTCGTGTGTGTCCCAAAGCAGTCCATCCGAGGCTTGGGTGAGCCGAATTTCCTCAAGGTCCCGTTCTGTCAAAGGGCGCTGATCTAGGGCACAGGCCGCAATTCGTTGCATCAGGCGCCAGTTGGTCGTGTGGTGGCTTTGGCCGAGGTGGGGGGACGCATGCCGGAGCAAACGTCTGAGATTCGGTTCCAAGGGTTTGCCGAGAGTGGGGGTAAATGTGTCCACCAGGGCGGTCGAAAGGAACTCCCAGTGGCCCTCTCCTGGTGGATTACGGGCGTGAACCTCGTATAGATACTGAGCTAGTGATTTATCTAGTCTTGCTTCAGGTGCGCCTTTGACCATAGTCAGGAGGCGGTAGGATTCAGCATAGAAACCATCAAAGGTTGGGTTCATTCTTCAATCTCCCATTCGACGCTGAATTCAAGCCATTGTTTTGGAAGCATCAGGATGCCCCCATTAGTTTGAAAAGGAATCCGCTGACTGACTCGCTCTCTCACATAGAGTGTTCGATCTAGAAATCCTGGGATTGCTCGGGCGATCTTTTGGAAAAAAGGTGAAAAGGGTGCATTGAACCAACTGTTGCAGCCTCGTACGACCGTGTTGGTAGGTTGAATAGCCAGCATTCGGATATGGAAAACCCATGCATCTGGCTCATCCCGGAAATAGACAAACAGGGCCATACCTTTTGGGGTGCGAACTGCTTTTGGTCGAAAAATGATTCGACTGCCATTAGTCAAACAAACCAGTGAATCCTCCGCCAAATACTGGTGGTAATGGTTACGCTTTTGCCAGGGAATCACCCTCCCCCCAATAGAAACGCTTTTGACTCG
The DNA here is from genome assembly GCF_000242615.2 of Holophaga foetida DSM 6591. Classification (GTDB taxonomy): domain Bacteria; phylum Acidobacteriota; class Holophagae; order Holophagales; family Holophagaceae; genus Holophaga; species Holophaga foetida. Next base: position 1,418,357 of record NZ_KI912268.1, on the reverse strand, counting down.
TAGCAGAGGGAAGACAAAGCGAATTACTGAATCCATGAGGTAAGAAGGCTGTGTTACCTGCACTCTCAATCGGCGTGAACCTGTTGCTTGGTGAATAGAAAAACCTTCAAACACATTAAAATACGCATCCTTTAGCCGAACCTGGGCATGAATGTAGTCCTCTCCGTCTTCCTTTGAATCCGTGACCGCAAGGCTCAAGATTTCTCCGAGCCCAGGACGGTCCATTGAGTAGAACGTAGATAGAGAACCGACTTCGACTCCCATGTGTGCGAGCAAGCCATCTTCATCTTCAAGGATGCGAAGAATTGCTAGGGAATTCGGGGGGGGGGGGAGCCTATGTATCTGCATCAGCCACCTCATGGTGCAAAGGCAGATGTCGCATGGAAATTACAACAAATAGTAGTAAAAACCAGTAATCGCCCAAGCGATGGGCAAAGAAATAGTTACCTCCCTTTAGGTGAGCAATAAATGTGAGCATTGAGATGTGATAAAGGCTGTGAGCATACGTTCGTGTGGCTGTAGGCCAGCGCTGATCCTGGGAAGCGCGTGCACAAACCCACGTCATCAATCCATGGATTAAGCTCCAGAATGCGAGACCAATCGATCCAAACATAAAGAGGTATTTGGCGTAGAGTTGGTCTGCTGTCGTCTTAATATCCAAGCCTGCTCCTAACCATGGCTCCCAAGGATTCAGAAAGAAGACCGACAGGTTCATGTAAACAGTGCCATAGAACGATTGTACGTCCATTGGATTACCTCGTTTGAATATCTTCAAGACCTCGAAATATCGCCCCATTAAAGATCCCTCTCTCCACACATCATCTGGGAGAAAGTGGGCGACACTTCCCGTTACTACCAGGGTGATTACAAGCAAGAGTTTCTTTGTGTGGCCCAGTCGGCAGATCAGCTTCAAAAACAGGTAGAATCCCAATAACAAAAAGCCTGTCCGCGCCGCTAAAAATGCGCCGATGGCGCTAAATACAATTGCTAGACGAAGGACGTTTGGATTGATCCGGCAGTCGCGCTGGAGGGCGTGGTAGAAGATGATGGCCATTCCGCAAAAAAACATAGATGTCACGTCATAGCCGCTGAAAATGGCCCGCGCCCGATAGGAAAGTTCTTGAATGCGATCGGGCGCGCTCATGGGGTACAGGTCCAGCAGGAGACTCCGAAAGGACGAATTTGTTAGTTCCATAACCTGAATAAAGAAAATAAGAAATGTCAAGGTCAATAATGACCTGAGTAAGTCCCTGTCCCAATCAAGGGTTCGAACGACCAGCTCTCTTATGAGCATTGCCCAAATAAGCATTTTCCATGGCCAAATGGCATATTTGACGGCTTCTCCGAAGTCAGGATAGTTCGAAGGGATCCTTAACAGTGCCATGATCCCAAACATTGCGATCAGGAATATGAGCAAGGACTCCATCCTGCTCAAATTGTATCGGAATTCCGTTTGTCCGATTTTGAAAGTGCAGGAATACAACCAAATAAAAGCCGCAGGCAGAAGGAGCAGGTAATCCCACCGAAGAAAGATGCCACCGACATGAAAGAAACGCTCAGGCATGACGACTGCCAAGGGGAGCGCGACTACCAGCAGGAATGTGTGAACCCGTCGATGTTCCATATTAGTATGAGCAAGAATGGGGTGCTGATGTAAGCGTCATAGCAGCCTCGGATGCCCAGTCCGCAAAAGAATTACCCGTTAGATATTTGCTTGCGTAACTTTTGCCCAGCTCACTGCATCGCTGCCAAACCTCGTCATCCCTCACAAGGATGTCCACAAACTGAGCAAACTCGGTGGGTGTATCCGCAACCAGCAGGCCGGTCTTATCTAGTTCGGGAAGCCCCTCGGCTCCAATGGAAGTGGTCACGATGGGTAGACCATGGGCTAAAGCATGGATCACCTTGATCTTTACTCCTGAGCCCGAGAGCAGTGGTGCTATGAAAACCCTGGCAGACTGGTAGTAGGCATCAAGATCCTCGATGAAGCCTTTCATGTATACCTCCGCGTGTTTTCCTGCCTGGGCCAGCAAGGACGCAGGGGCCCCATTGCCGACGACATCCAGGCGAAGCCCCTGTAGCCATGGCCAGACTTCCGCAAGGAACCACGTCAGCCCTTCTGTATTGGGGTGCCAGGATAGGGACCCCACAAAGAGGAGTGCGGACTGCCGATTGCTTAGCGGCCCGGGTTCACAAGGAATCTGGACTGCTGGCAAGAATACCTTGGCTGGCAAGGTGTAACCACAATCTCGCTGGGTGATGTTCAGGTCATCTTGGGAAAGGAAATGGATTTCGTCAAAACTTGCAAGCCATCGGCGCAGAAAATCCATAGCTCTAACGCTTTCACATCGCGTGACCCATGCCTTTATTCCCTTCATCTGCAATGCAGCCCGTTCGAGAAGTTGATGCTCTGCATTATGCAGATGCAGAACCCTGTATGGGCCCTTAAGGTGATATGCAGCGGGTATCATTAGCCAGTGATCCACATATATCAGATGAAAGGGGCGAGAACCCATCTGGCGGGACAGTTCCAGCAGTTCTTTCGAGTGATTACGGAAAATAGAAAGCGGAAGACGGTATGCTAACGAACATAACCAAACCCATAATCTCCTGGGCCTCAGGTGTCCCGCCGCAAGATGACTTCCCTCTGTGATTGGGGTTGCAGGTTGTTCGCCTTCTAAACTTAGAACGGTAAGGTCAAAAAAAGAGGCCAGCACCCGGAGCCGTTCCTGAGTGACCACAAGTCCTCCGCTTGCTCCGGAAGAGGGATAGCTTGGTGTAAGGAAAAGGGCACGCGGTCGTTCTTTGGCGGACATTGATATCCTATTAATTGTTAACTATTGTTTTTTAATAGATTTATAAGGCGACGGACGTGAAGCCGATGCCACACGAATTTCATCTGAGAGCGCAGAGAACATACATTCCACTGCTCTTCTAGAAATTTGCGGTTTCGCATCCAGAAGACAGCATTGTTGCGAATGGCCCAATACTCATACCAGAGTATTCCATGTCGTCTTTGTCCGCCTCCGTCGGCATAGGCCAATGCCAAAGGGAGATGGAAGCAGAAGCTGGCAGGGATCAGATACACAGACGCTTCGTATCGCATTTGTGCTTGCACCTGGGGGTCCGTTTCTTCTCGGAAACCGTTCCCTTCATAGCCTTCGAAGTACCGCAAGCCCTTTTGAAATAAATCTCGCGGCCACAAGGCGATTGAGGTTATAAAAGGCACTCTAATGGCCTTGCCGTCGCCTGCCCAGGGGGTCAACAACAATCGACCCATGTCCATATATGGCAAAGATGCATCTGGCTTGGTTCTTTCTATTGCTTGGGTTGTCGTCTCCCCATCCCTCAAATAGATAACTTTAGGCCCAGTCACTACAGATTTGCCGGAAGGGCGGAAAAGTCTGCAGGTACGCACAAGATCGTCTGCAAGGATGATGTCATCGTCTACTGTCAGGATTTCCTCGCCAAGGCACTCTAGAATGCCTCGGTTTCGTGCTGCAGGTGCGCCCCTTCGTGCGGGTAGGTTGATGAGGTGAAAGCGAATGCCTTGGGCCGCGCATGCCTCGCCTATGGAATTGTGCAGCTTGGCATAGTCTTGACTGCTGCCGTCATTCACTAGGACAACATCAATTAGGCCGTCTTGTTTCATCCAGCTCGCCCAGACTCGCTCTATCACATTAAGGCGATTGTGAGAGGGGATCAGGATGCTCAGCGTGGGACAGGTCATGCCAAATCTCCCGAATCTAATTTGTTGCATGGTTTACCGGATTCTGGCACCAATCCAAAATCTCTAGTGGGGTATTGCCATGGGAGATCGCTGCATAGCTTGGAAAGGAGGTCGTGATATTGCCTTAAGACCACTGGCAGGGATGACGTCTTCTCCACGAATGCTCTGGAGAGATTACGCACTGTTGGGTAGACATCAGGATGGGAAATTGCTTCCACTGCCGCGACCCAATTCCTTGGGTCGTCTGGTGAATTGACCACCCCCAGTGATAGCGGAGGACCGGCCTGCTTCAGAAGTCGAGTCGGACCTTCCACGCAGGTGACCACTGGACATCCGCAGGCTTGGGCCTCGCTTATCACTTGGGGGTAGCCTTCAAATCGCGATGGGAGTAGAAGGACGTCAGCGGATCGATAAAGGTCCGGCATGTCGGCATGGGCTGTGTCGAATCTGAAGAGGATTTCTGGCCTGTTATCTCTATGAAATCCAAATGGCTTAGGTGTGGCAACCAAGAGCTGCCAGCCAGCGGGTAGCATACTGGCAATGGCCTCCATGCGATCCATGCCCTTGGCGTATTCCCATCTCCCTGCAAATAGAGCCAGTTTTGACGTCAGTTGGAGTCCAAGGCGTCTCCTTGCATCTCCCTGATGGCCAAATGTGAATCTCTCCGTATCAGTGGGTGGCATAATGGTATCTGGGTGGACTCGAACACCAAAGGACTCCAATTGATCCCTCAGGCTCTCGCTGTTGGCAAGTGCTCCTAATGTCCCTCCTGCTTTTCGCTCCAGGATCGCAGACACTCTGATCAGGACCATGTTGATCAAACGATGCAAGGTTCCGCGAGGTCGGACAGCTTTTGAGCGGAACCCCGCGTAGGAACCCAAGAACAGGTGTAGATGCCGCGGATGATGGACACCGATACCCATCAATTCTGTAGAAAGGATGAAATCGAAGTCACTGAATTTGGGGTATCCAGGTAGGTCCTTGGTTCGAATCAAAGATGCCATAAGAGGGGCCATTTGACTGAGGCATGCTCGGAGCCCAGATGTATCACTATCATTCCACGTTCTTATTGTGACGCTCCCGCCAAGTTCCGTCAGGATCTTCTCCATGTACCCAAGCATGACTTCTGCACCACCGCGGTCTCCCTTTGGGTAGGGTGCAAGTATCAATACCTTTATGGGCTTAGGCATTCGCTTCTCCCGGGCTGAAATTGGACGGGTCATGCAGGGCAGATCGGCTATTTGAAGTGGGCCAGAGTGGCTGCTCGTAACAAAAATTCAATTCTGTCATTGGCGATTTGACGACTGTAATATTTACGCGCCACATCAGATCGATATTCTGTGAACGATCTCAGGTTCTGCGTGTTTTCAGCAGCTGAGTCCGCTGCAATTTGAAAAGCCTCCCAGTTCGTTGTTACGATGCCCAAACTGGGGTCTTGAAAAATGTTATGCAACGGCGAAGATTCACTTGCAATAGATATGTTATATAAACCGCATGCCATGTACTCAAAGGTTTTCACTGGAAGGCAGTAAGCTCGGTGCTTAGGCAGTGGATTTAATCCGAAATCTGCCGCACACATAGCCTCGGCGAGTTGTTCGCTGTTTAAGTTTTCTAGCCAGTAGAACCGGTTCTTCATGCCTGCTTTGGCGACCATGTTTCTGAATTGAGATAGTAGGTTGATTGAATATTCGTTGCTGACCGCAGCGACGATTACCCTAGCATCATGTCGATCCAGGACTGGGAATAGCGCCAAAAATGTTTGGTCTAGTTCTTTGCCGCCAAGAATACCCTGATAAATGAAGACTGGACTATCGCCAAGGCCTAGTTTGAGGCGAGTGGTCACCCGCTTGTTCGCGTTGGCTGGGAAAACTTTCAGATCAACACCATTGGGGGCAATGATCGACTCGGGGAAAGGGGTTCCCTGCAGTTCGGTCATTGCGGCTCGGAGGTCCTCTGAAACAAAGCTGATACGCCTGGTCGACGAGAGGAGCATTCGCTCCAGTCGCTCTTTCATCCATAGGCGCCAGCCTGGAGGTATTTCCCCAAGCTTGCGGGCCTCGGCGACATACGGATCACGTATGTCGACCACTAGCTGATAACCAAGCAGTTTAGCCAATAACGCGACTTCTGATGCTGGTGTTGCTGGTGGTGAGCTTATCATGATTGGACAAGGTTGCTCTCGCCAAAGCCATCGAAGCAGTCCAAGCCGCCCACGCACGCGTACCACGTCAAACTCATTGGAAGCTTGGTGGTGAGGGCGGGACGTCAAGAGGGTCGGACGGTATCCCTTTGTCAGCAGATGGCGGGCAAGGCTGGCGATGCGGGTCGAGCATGCGGATGGCTCTGGGGGCAAATAATGGGCATATATGATTACGCGATTCATCCTGGATAATCTCTCTTAGGGGTGGAACCCTTTGTTCGAAATTTAAGAGATTCCATGAAAACAATTGCAAGAAATACGGGGAGCGTGGTCAATTGGCGCCGCAGGCGGCGGGGTTCTCGGAGCAATCGGAATAGCCATTCCAGTCCTGCTTTGCGAACCCACAGCGGTGCACGAGGCACCTCTCCGCTCAGAAAATCAATCGTCCCACCCAGGCCGGCTGCAAGCCCGACCCCGGATGCTTTGAGTATGTCCATGTTGGAGTGGATCCACATTTCCTGACGTGGGGCGCCCAAGCATACGGCAACGACCGCTGGTCTGGTTTTTTGTAACAATGAAGTGATTTCTGACTGTTGAATTAGAGGCAAGCCGGGGTGATAAGTCGGCGAAAATCCAAATACTGCTAAACCGGGATAACTGTCCTTGAGATTGGTGATAGCCTGGGCTAGGTGTTTTTCTGAGCCACCAAGAAAAAAGATGGGACGTCCACACTGCTGTGCGGCGCGGGCGAACACATGGACAAGGTCCGACCCACAAAGGCGCTCAGGGCATGGTTTCTTCCTTAATGTCAATGCTAGGGCGACTCCGACGCCATCCACCACGTTCCAATTTCCCTGGCGTAGTACTGACAGATATTCCGAGTTTCGCTGACCTAGCATGATGATTTCTGGATTTAGGGTGTAAAGAGAAATTGGGGTAAGGCATGTTTCTAAATGGGTTCTCAGGGATTGCTGAAGAGCAGCCTTGGTGGTCAACCAGAGAGGGATTTGTAATAGCGTTGTGGTTGGGTGTGGATGCAACATTAATTTACACCCATTAACTTGGCCGCAAGCCATCTCCGGTTCTGGTAAGTCCAGCTTATTGTTGACACAAGTAGGAAAGTTGCAAATACAAAAAGAGAGCGTTTGGGGCCACTCTTCTCGGTCGGGGTGTACCCCTTGTCAAGAATATTGATTTCCTGGAGCTGGCTTCTCGCGTCGAGAAGGCTGACTTCATAGGCTTGCCCTGCATTTACGACAAGAGATCTCGCAAAGCTAAGTTCTGCTTCTAGTCTTGCGCCCTGAAGGCGGATAGATGGGTCATTACTGGTGTTATAGTTGTGATTTTTTTCGATAAAATTACGCAAATTTGATTCTGCGGTCAATAACTCGTTTCTTTTTGATTCGAGTCTCTGGTTGGCAAATTCCGCTTTGACCGCTTTGTCTGAAATATTTTTGTTCTTAAGATAGAATGAAAGTGACTCAGTTGTCTTCTTGACGATAGCCGCGGACAGATCAGGAGAATGGGTGGTGGATGTTATGGTGATAATGGATAATTTGGGGTCTCTCTTGACTTTCATTAAACCCCGGAGTGCGCCCACTCCTTGATCTATATTCTTAAGACCAAGATAATCAAGAAGGGTTTCTTGATGCCGGACTGGTTTGCCCCAGTACCCCCAGCGCTGGTCAAAGGAATATTGATTTGTTAGAATCTGCTCAGCCATCCATCTACTTCGTAGGATATTCTCATACATGACCAATTCGTCATCCTGGCCGCTTACTGAGCCTGTTAGCTCGGCAGCTGCAATGGCTAGGTTATTGGTTATCTGATTGGATTTAGATGCGGGTATAAGGGATGACTCCGATGTGTAATTGTTTGAAATAAGCATGGATGCAGCAGTGGTAATTGCTGATGCAAATATTGCATGAACAAGAGCGCGTTTGATGGCTGATTTTAGTTGGCTTTTCATTGGTTCCTGCACGTATTTTTGCTTTTGTTTTGTTAGCGTCTCACGGCACTAATCAGGATCGCCAACGGCGTCAACGCCGTCATATTCTCCTGCCAGGTCACATCCCTGCGCACTCTCTGCGGTATCAGCAGGGCATCGCCGGGTTCGACTTTGGCCCAGCTTACCCAGGAGTCCTTGATGCGGCCATCGGCCTTGAGGAGGCGGATCTGGCTGGTGTCGGCGTTGCGGGTGGTGCCGCCAGCTAGGGTCAGGAGGTCGGAGACGGACATGCCGGGGGTGACCTTGTAGTAGGCGAAGGGGGTGGCGGCTTCGCCCAGGACGATGGCGGAATCGGTCTGCTTGGGGATCACCACGGTGTCGCCATCCAGGAGCTCCACGTCGTGCTGGGCTTCCTTCTTGAGGGCACCTTCGAAGTTCACCACCAGGCGATTCGTCTGGCTGCTGTCCAGGCCGTGGAGCACCGGGGCGCGGAAGAGCTGGGGTTCTCCGACCTTGCCCAGGGCGCTGGTGGTGCTGTTGACGTAGAGCTTGGTCTCGTTGAGGCGTTCCAGCACCTCTGCCAAGCCCAGGGTCTTGGCGCTGGTCTCCAGGGTCGTCTTGTCGCTGTTGAGGGGGCGGATGAAGATGCCGCTCTTGGGCATGGCCTGGGGGGTGAGGCCCCCGGCGCGCTCCACGAGCTGGGAAAGGGTGAAGTGCTCGCTTGCCAGGACGTAGTAGCCGGGGCGGGCCACCTGGCCCAGGATCTGGACGGTGCGGTGGAGCTTGAACTGGGGCTTGGAGTAGACCGTGACCTGGTCATCCTCCTGGAGCTTGGGGTTGAGGGCCTCGTCCTGGAGCCGCAGGGGGCTGGCCTCCTCGCTGGAGAGCAGCTGCCCCAGGTCCAGGCGCCGGACCTCACTCACCTTGCCATCCTTGGTGCGGGCCAGTTCGGCGTAGAAGCGGTTGGCATCCTTCTGGGGGATGCCCCCCTTGAAGACCAGGTCCGCCACCCGCATGCCCTCGTGGAGCTCGAAGGTGCCGGGGTGGGTGAGGGGGCCGGAGATGGTGACCTTCTTGGGGAGGCGCAGGCTCTGCACCCTGAAGAGTTCCACCCGATCCCGGTCCTCCAGCAGGAGGTTGTGTTCGGGATCTCCCGCCAGGGCCTTGGCCACATGGAAGGATAGGTAGCGGGTGGAGCCGTCCTCCAGGGTGCGCACGAGCTCGCCCCGGCCTTGGTAGGTGTCGGGAAGGATCTGGCGGTCGCGCTTCAGGAGTTCGCCCACCTTCAGCCCCTCGGTGCGGCCGAAGGCGCCGTTGACCCGGGCCCAGCCGGTGACGGTGACGGCCTGGGAGAGGCGTTCCCGGCGGGGGAAGGCCGAGAGGACATCGCCCCGCTTCAGTTCGGTTCTGGACAGGGTGGCGATGGGGATGTCCTGGACGCTGGTCAGGCCCTCGGCATCCTGTCGGCGCAGGCTCAGCAGCTCGGGATAGGCCTCGGGGCCCAGGCCTCCGGCGTAGCGCAGGGCGTCCTGGGCGGTCTCTCCGGGCAGGAGCTCGAATTGCAGCCTGGTGGGCTTTTCCGGCTTCACGGGCGCTTTGGGGGCGGGTTTGGCCTCGGGGGTCTTCCCCTCCGGGGACTTGGCCGGCGTCGGGTCCGTTGCGACTTCGGGCGGCGGGGGAGGGGGTAGCAGGGCCTTGACCCGGGCGAAGGGGCCTTCCAGGGTGATCTGGTTGTAGGCCATGGGGACGAAGATGGTGTCCCCGTTCTGGAAGGACAGGTTCATGTTGCCCAGGCCTTCGGCCCGCAGGGGGTAGAGGTCCAGGGCGTGGAGGAGCTTGCCGCCCCGCAGGACCCGGATCTGGCGGTAGCTTCCGGCGGCGGTGGGGCCCCCGGCCAGGCCCAGGACGTTCACCAGGCTGCTGAGGCTGGGGGCCAGGTAGCTGCCGGGTTTGTAGACCTCGCCCATGACGAAGATGCGCACTTCCCGCAGCTTGAGGACGGTGAGATCCACTTCGGTATTGGAGAAGTTCTTCTGCACCAGTCCCTGGACCCGGGCCTTGGCCTTGGCCAGGGAGAGGCCGCCCACCTTGACGGTGCCGACCTTGGGGATGACGACCTGGCCGCGGCCATCCACCTGGACGGGGAGGTCGAAGGTGGCGCTGCCGAAGGCGTTGAGGTTGAGCCGGTCTCCGGCGCCCAGGACGTAGTCATCGGCGATGCCTCCTTCGGTGCCGCTGGCGCCGCGTCGGCGCATCTCGAAGAGGTCGGCGGCGAAGCGGGCGGGTGCGTTCTCCCGGGCCCTGAGTTCCCGGATCTCCTGTTCGAGGCGGTCCTCCTCGGCCTGTTCGCGCTGGAACTGCATGGTGTCGAGGGTGGGGCTGGTGGTGGCGGTCCTGGGGACGGCATCGGCGATGGTCGGGGTCGTGCTGCTGGCCTGGTTGGCGGCCTTCAGTTCGTTGATGAGGCTGGCATCCTGGGCTCCCAGGGAGGCCACCAGGATCATGGGTATCGTTGCACGGAGGCGGGGCATACGCAGCTCGAAGAAATGCGGCCCCTTGGGGGGGCGCTGGCGTGGGAACCCAGGTTGGGGTTTGCTTTCCAAGATAGCGCTGGGGATAGGCAAATGTCGACCGGCGATGGGCTAACCCATCAGAGAGGAAGCCCACTGGGTGACCTGAGTGGCCAGGTTGATGGCCTCATTCCAGTCTTCCTCGGTCAGCGGGGGGTAAACGCCAGGGTATCGAGTCTGCACTGCGTACCGGGTGAGAATCACTGCTGCATCAACTGGCTCTGGGATGGCTACGTCGTGCTCGTCCAGAAGGTCCATGAGTTCTGCAAGATCGTGGGTGTATCCGAACCTGATGTCCTTGCTTCGGTACACTGCTTTCAATGCTTTTTCTGCAGCCAGTTGGGCCTGGAAACACAGGTCTTCGAGATAGATTTGTCGTTGTTCAGGCCTCCGCGATGGAAGAGGATCGGTGAAAAGCAGAATCAGCCGCGGATAAATTGGATAAACGCGGATAAAGAAATGGTCCATGAGTGGGGCACCTGGGCCTGCCCCGCTGCGCGGGGGCGGACGGCAGAGCCGCCCGCGTTGAGCAAGGGAGAGGGAGGCTATGGCACGCATGCGTGCCTCCGCCTCCCTCTCCCTTGCTCAACCAGTCCCAGGTGCCCAGGTGGATTTCTTTGAGCTGTGCGCATCCTGTGGATCACAGGCTGAAAACAGCTTTTGCTTCTTCTTGAACGGGGAGGTCAAGTTTTGCAAAGCCGGTAACCGGGTATTCCTTCATCCGCGTGTATCCAATTTATCCGCGGCCAACATGCTTTTCTCACCGGGGAAAGCGCGATCTGTGGCTCTCGAACTGAACGGCTACGATTTGCTGATCTGGAGAAATGAGAAGCCAGGGCGAGGGGCGAGGTGAAGCGTGATAAACGACTCCGCTGGAAACGGTATCCGAGCTTTCTCGTGACTGAACCTGGAGCCGTTATGCTGGGGTTCGACTTTGCGAGGTTCTCGGGCATGTTCGATGTCGTCATAGCTGGTGCCGGACCCGCCGGGGGGCATCTGGCCCGTTTGCTGGCGGGGCGTGGGCGTTCCGTGCTGCTGGTGGACGCCATACCGGACTGGCGGCACAACCCCTTCAGCAGCGCGGGGTTGCCCCTGGAGGCCCTGGACCGGTGGGGCTTGCCCCATGGGCTGGTGAAGGCTCGCTGGAGGGGGCTGGATATTGTCTCCACGGCGGAGCGGGGGCACTGGGAGGGGGATCGGGACCGGGGGGCGGTGCTGGACTTCGGGGAGCTGCGGGCCTTCCTGGGGCAGGAAGCCTGCGCCCAAGGCGCGGAACTGCGCCTGGGGACGCGCCTAGTGGGGTGGGACGCCCTGCCGGAGGGCGGGTGCCGGGTGAGGCTGGCTTCCTGTGCCGGTATAAAGGAGGTCCAGGCGCGGGTGCTGGTGGATGCCACGGGGCCTGCGCGGGCGGCCTTTGGCCTGCGGCCCGGCACGGACTACCTGTATGGCGTGGGGCTGGAGCATCTGGTGGAGGTCGATGAGGCGACCTATCGGCGCTTCGGGGACCGTTTGGTCTTCTATCTGGGAAGGGGCTGGGTTCCCGGGGGCTACGGCTGGGTCTTTCCCATGGGGCAGGGGCGGCTCAAGGTGGGGGCCGGGCTCTTCACGGTGGGGCGGGGGGCTGGCCGTCCGGGGCTGGAACCCTTCGTTCAGCGGCTGCTCCGGGAGGAAGTGCGCGCGGAGGCCCGGGTTCTGGATACCCACGGCGGGGTGTTGCGCTACGCCAGGGGCCTGGGGGACACCTACGCCTCGGGGCCGGTGATCGCCATCGGGGATGCGGTGAGCACCCTCAATGTGCTGGGGGGTGAGGGGATCCGCTTTGCCATGGAGGGGGTCGAGATCGCGCTGCCTTTCGTCGAGGCGGCGCTGGGGGATCCGGGGCGGGGCTTCCATGGCTACGAGCGGGCCATGAAGAAGCGTTTCCGCCATTCCTGGAACCAATGCGAGGCCCTGGCCATCCGGAAATACCTGGAGGAGGATGACAGCCGCTTCGACCGCATGGTGCGGCTCCTGAAGAAGCAGGATCTGGATTTGCTGATGGACGTGCTCTTCCATTACCGCTTCGGTCGGGCCCTCCGGGCAGCGGGGGCGGGGTACCTCCTGGGCAAGCTCTGGCGGAAGCTGCGGGGGGGATGAACCGGATAAAGCAATCCGGCGGGCAATGATGGTCCACAAAGGCGATCTGGCCCGCCCCGCTATGCGGGGGCGCGCGGCAAAGCCGCACGCGTTCAGGAAGGGCAAAGGGGCATAGGCGCGCCTACGTGCCATAGCCCCTTTGCCCTTCCTGAACCTGGCCAGAGCGCCGAGCCTCCTCTGGCTTTTCATCTCTTTCATCCTTTGCATTCCCAGCTCATGTCTTTCTCGGCTGAGCAAAGGCGATAATCGGGTAAGTCAAAGCCCGAGAGCTCGATGAACTCCACGCGTCCCGCCAGGGTTTCCGAAGCATGGGGTATCGTATGGTGAAAATTCGGAGTCTAGGTCCGAATTTTATCCAATTTATCCGCGGTCTCCTACGGCTTCCCGGTCTCCACGAGGTGTGCCAGATAGTCACTGGGTGATCGCACGATGACCCCCTTCCGGGCGATCTCAGGAAAATGCTTGAGGTTCCCCGTCACCAGCCAGGCCCCGGATGCATGGGCCAAGGCAAGAAAGGGGGCATCCTTCGGGTCCTGGCCCTGATAAGGCCAGGGAGGCGGATCTGGAAGATGAAGGCTTTCCTCTACCAGGTATTCCATCCATTGGGGAGGGAACCCGTAGCGACGGAACTTCGCCCGCTGGACAACTTCCCGGTACTCCCCGATCACCCAGGGGCTGGTCACGACCTGTATGTGTCCATCCAGGGCCCAGTCCATGACGATCTTTGCGGGGATGCTTCCGGGCTTGATGGCAGCGGAGACAATGACATTGGTGTCGAGGACGACGAGTCTCATCCGGCCTTCCGGCGGCGGCGTGCCACGCGGACCTGATCGATTTCCTTGTCGATCTCCTGCTCACTCATGCGGTCCAGGCCGGAATCCTCCGCCACGCGCCAGCTTTCCCGCAGGCTCGCTTTCGCCATGGCTCGCCGCAGTTCCTGGTCTTCCAGGGTGATATCGCCGAGCACCGGGACCAGGAAATAGGCCGGTCCCTGCTGATCGGACAGCAGAACGGTTTCCCCTGCGGGGACGGACTCCAGAGCCTTGGCCCCCCGGGTCCGGAACTCTCGTAGTGATACCTGGCGCATGGATCGCCCCCTCTATCCAAGTGTAGCTAAATTGGCTACACCTGCCAGGATTCTGAACCTGTGCTGCGGCATCTGGAGTGCGGGAGGAAGACGCTCTACGAAAAGTTGTGTGGGTAGGTAGGGGTACCCCTTGAGGTGATGACCCTTGACGGTAGTAACGTCATGCGTTAGTAATGTCGCATGGCCATTCAATTCGTGGACTACCACTGAAAAGAGGCATCATGCGCGAAGTCCCTTACCCGCATCCTGGCGAAATCTTGATGCATGAGTTCCTGGAACCCATGGGCATCACGCAGTATCGCCTTGCCAAGGAAATCCATGTTCCCCAGCGTCGTATCGGGGAGATTATCCAGGGGAAGCGAGCGATCACGGTAGACACCGGCCTTCGCCTCTCGCGGTTCTTTGGGGTGTCGGAAACCTTTTGGGTTGGCCTCCAACTCGACCATGACGCGGCCACCGCCAGGGACCGGCTTGCGTCCGTGCTGGATGCCATCCATCCGTGGGGGCAAGCCTCCTGAGCCCTACTTCCAAAGATCACCCACAAGGAATAGCGAGGAACCCTTCCGAGTTGTCCATCCCCCACGGGTCTTTCTTCGGCCTGCGGCATCCGGAGTGTGGGCTGGGCGTGGCGTCTGCCTGATCAACCCCGGGGCATCGCCTTGCCCAGGTCCCAGGGCATGGCGTAGTCCAGGTCGCTGATCCGCTCCATCCGTTCACAGGGGGCGATGACGAGGCCCGGTGCCACCTTGAGATCGGGATAGGCGTCTCGGAAGGCCTTGATGCCCCGGGCATCGGCCCGGGAAACTCGTCTCTTGGCCTTGATCTCGATGGGGTAGAAGCGCCCGTCGCGTTCCAGGATCAGATCCACCTCGGCCCCGCCTGCGCTGCGCCAGTGGTGCAGCCGTGGGGCCGGGGAGAGCATGGCCATCTGCTTCCTGAGCTCGGAGGCCACAAAGCTCTCGAAGAAGTGCCCCCAGAGCGGGTGCCCACCCAGGGCGGCCGGGGATGAAACGGCCTGGGCCCAGCAGGCGAGGCCCGTGTCGCTGAGGTAGCCCTTGGGCTTGCCCGAGACCCGCTTGATGGCATTGCCCGAGTAGGCTGGGACCTCGTACCACTGGAAGGTGGCCACCAGCAGGTCCAGCCATCGGCGCGCCGTCTGGGGCGTGATGCCGAGTTCACGCCCCACGTGGCTGGCGTTGATTTCCTGGGCCGTAAGGGCGGCGGCGATACGGACGAAGCGACCGAAGGTGTGCCAGTCGGAGACTTCGGACAGCAGACGCACATCGCGTTCCACGTAGGTCCTGAAGTAGGCGCCCCAGAAGTCCGGAACCGCCTCTCTGGGCAGGCTCACGGCTTCGGGGAGCGACCCCCGCCAGACCAGCTCGAAGGGGGGATGAGGAAGGTTCAGGCGGGTACGGCGCCGCTGCACGAAGCCCTCTGGATCCTGGAGCCAGTCGCCCAGCCAGGCCGCCGAAGCCTCCTCCCGGGCCATTTCGCCGAGGCAGAATCCCTCCAGATCCAGGAAGACTGACCGTCCTGCGAGGCTTTCGGCGAGACTTCTCAGGACGTGCCACTGCTGGGAGCCCGTCAGGAGATACTGGCCTGGGTGTCGGTCCAGGTCGATACGGCGTTTGAGGGCCGCCACCAGCTCGGGGACGTAATGGATCTCGTCGAGGATCACCGGCGGGGGATGATTGTCCAGGAAGAGATCAGGGTCCTGCCTGGCGTTTCCGATGTCCTGGACCGGATCGAAGACGATCATCTCGGCCTGATGCCCGAAGACCTGCTTGAGGAGTGTGCTCTTGCCGACTTGGCGCGCCCCGGACACGACGACGGCAGGGAAGCTGCGGGCCAGGGTCTCCAGGCGGGCGGTCAGGAACCGGGGGGTGTACATGCTTGCAATTTGGTGTTGGTATCATCAAATCGCAAGCATATTTGCTCCACCTGCCCCTCAGGGCACCGGGTCCTCGCCCCCCTTGCTGAAGGGGTTGCATCTCAGGACCCGCCATGTGGTGAGGATGCCGCCCCGGAGGGTGCCGTATCTGCGGATGGCCTCCAGTCCGTAGTGGCTGCAGGTGGGGTGGTACTTGCACTGGGTGGGAAGGGCGGGGCTGAGGGTGAACTGGTAGACCCGGATGGCTCCCCGCAGGATCCAGGCGCTGGGCTGGTAGCGCACGGGGAGGAAGGCCTCGATGACCAGGTAGATTCCGAGGGCGATGGCCCAGTTCATGACCCTAGACCGCCGTTTCACGTTCGGCCTTGAGCCTGCGGGCTTCTTCCAGGAAGGCTGTGAGGATTTCCTCTTCCTTCACCTTGCGCAGGAGCTGGCCCTTGCGGTAGATCAGGCCCTCACCGTTTCCTCCGGCCACGCCGAGGTCGGCATCCTTTGCCTCTCCTGGGCCGTTCACGGCGCATCCCATGACGGCGTAGGTGAGGCCCGAGTCGCCGATCTCCCGGAGTCCCTCCTCGATCTCCCGCGCCAGACGGTGCTGGTCCACCTGGAGGCGCCCACAGCCGGGGCAGCTCACCAGGCGGAAGCCCCCCTGCCGCAGGTTGAGGCTCCGCAGGAGTTCGTGGCCCACCCGGCACTCCTCGGTGCCGGGACCCGTGAGGGAGACCCGGATGGTGTCGCCGATGCCTTCCGCCAGCAGGATGCCCATGCCTGCGGCACTGCGGATGGTGCCCCCCCATGGGGTGCCGGCCTCGGTGATGCCGAGGTGCAGGGGGCAGTCCACCTGGGAGGCCAGGAGGCGGTAGGCCTGGACGGTGCGCACCACGTCGCTGGCCTTGAGGCTGATCTTGGTGTGGGTGAAGCCCTCTTTCTCGAGGAGTTCGAGGTGGTGCAGGGCGCTGGCCACCATGGCCTCGGGGGTGGCGTGGCCGAACTTCTCCAGGAGCTCCTTTTCCAGGCTGCCGGCATTCACGCCGATGCGGATGGGGATGCCCTTCTCCCCGGCCTTGGCCACCACCGCCTTGACACGGTCCTGGCCACCGATGTTGCCGGGGTTGATGCGCAGGCAGGCGGCGCCGCCGTCGGCAGCCATGAGGGCCAGGCGGTGGTCGAAGTGGATGTCGGCCACCACGGGGATGGGGCTGCGGGCGCAGATCTCGCCGAAGACCTCTCCGGCCTTCTGGGTGGGGACCGAAACCCGCACGATCTCGCACCCGGCGGCGGCGTAGTCATAGATCTGGCGGACCGT
The DNA here is from genome assembly GCF_000242615.2 of Holophaga foetida DSM 6591. Classification (GTDB taxonomy): domain Bacteria; phylum Acidobacteriota; class Holophagae; order Holophagales; family Holophagaceae; genus Holophaga; species Holophaga foetida. The sequence continues at coordinate 1,401,546 of NZ_KI912268.1, read as the reverse complement.
GGCTTCCACGTCCCGGCTGTCGGTCTTGGTCATGCCCTGGACGGTGATGGGAGCGCCCCCGCCCACCGGTACGCCCCCCACCAGGATCTGGCGGGTCTTGCGCCGGGGACTCAGGGGGATCAGTTCGGGTTCAGACATGGAGGCCTCGTGGGAATCCAGGATAGCAAGGCGCTGCCGATCCCATGGAAAAGAGGGCACGTGGAGAAAAACCTGTTGGCCGCGGATGAATTGGATGCACGCGGATAACGGACGCCCGGTTATCGCTGTTGCGGAGCTTGATCCCCCCCGTCCCAGGAAAAGCGGAGGCCCTTTCAACCACCAATGAACAGGAGGGACACAGATCAAGAAAGTTCACCTGGGCACCTGTGACTGGTTCAGCAAGGGATAGGGAGGCTATGGCAAGCTCGCTTGCCTCCGCCTCCCTATCCCTTGCTGAACGCGGGCGGCTTTGCCGTCCGCCCCCGCGTTGCGGGGCAGGCTCAGGTGCCCCGCCCATAGACCATTTCTTCATCCGCGTTTATCCAATTTATCCGCGGCTGATTCTGCTTTTTTCACCGACCTATTCTATGGCGTAGGCCTGAACGCCTACGTTTATCAGTGGCCTTCGAGCTGAACGCCGAAGGGGCGGCGGGGTTTGCCCTACCCCAGTGGGTTCATGCTGCTCCGCTCGAGGTCGAGGATCTGGCCATGGGCGTAGGGCTTGGTGATGTAGGTGTTCAGGTTCTGGATCTGGCGGAGGATGGTGGTGGTGGATTCCAGGCAGTCGTGGAGCTGGGTGAGCTGTTCCCTGGTGGGGGGCTCTTCCTGCTTGATGAGGCGCTCCAGCAGGATCTGGGCCGTGGTCAGGGGCTGGGCCAGTTCGTGGGCGGTGCCGCCCGCCACCTCCAGCAGAGCGCGATGACGCTCGCCTGCCAGGGCCACCCGATCCTGTCGTGACAATCGCACGAGCATCCGAAGCTTGGCCAGGAGCTCGGGCAGGGCGTAGGGCTTCACCAGATAATCGATGCCACCGGCCTCGATGCCCTCGGTGATCCAATCCGTGCCGATACGGACGGCGCTGATGAAGATCAGGGGCGTCCGCTGATTCAACGGGGTCGCCCGGATGCGTCTACAGGCCTCGATCCCATCCACCACCGGCATGCTGACATCCATGAGAATGCCATCGAAGGCCGTGTTCTGGCAGGCTTCGATGGCTTCCTGGGCGGTGCTGCATGTTGTGAGCGTGAAGGGATACCGCCTCAGCTCCATGGTGATGACCTTCAGGTTTCCCGGTAGGTCATCCACCACGAGAATGCGGCCAGGATTGTCTGGGGTGGGGGAGTAGTCGTTTGGCATCCGTGCCTCGTTTACCCCACTCTACCCGACTCATCCTGGCCGCAAAGAGCCTATTGCGTTCACCGCTTCAGGTTCAAGGTCTCCTGGAGGAGGTCATCGGTGGTGGTCACCACGCGGCTGTTGGCCTGGTAGCCCCGCTGGTTCACGATGAGCTGGGTGAACTCCGAAGCCACGTCGACGTTGGAAAGTTCCAGCTGGGATCCCAGCACCTGTCCCCGTCCCGCTTGGTTGGCCACGCCGATGGCGGGGGTGCCGCTGGCCAGGGTCTCGGACCAGCAGTTGTTGCCGAGCTTGGAAAGGCCGGCCTGGTTGGTGAAGCTGGCCAGGGAGACCTGGGCCAGGGCCATGGTCTGGCCATTGGTGAAGGCGCCGATGATCTTGCCGTCCTGGTCCACCGTCACGGAGGTGATGTTGCCGCCGCCCATGCCGTTCTGGGTGGTGGTGGTGATGGAGGAATCCGTGGCGAAGCTGGATACATCGGTGGCGGGATTCCAGGAGATGGAAGAGGCCGCGGCGCCGTCGGACCAGCCTGTGACGCCGATGGTGATGGCACCGGTTGGGCTGGTCATGTTGCCCGCGTTGTCAAAGGTGAGGACCGTGGTGGCGGGGGTCACGGTGGCGCCGGTGTCGTCCACGCTCAGGGCCATGCTCCAGGTGCCGGTGCCGGTCTTGGTGTAGGTGGCCGTGAGATTGTGGGTCGCGCCGAGGCTGTCATAGATGGAGATCGGCGCGGTGAAGGTGCTGCCTGTCGACGCAGAGGCATTCAGGTTCGTGGTCATCGTGATGGTGTCGGTGGCGATGGGCTGGCTTGAGGCACCCAGGTTGATATGGATGGGGGTCAAGGCCCCTGAATTGGTGATGGCTCCTGCGGTCGCATTCCAGCCGAGGACGTTGTTTCCGCTGGGGTCGATCAGGTTGCCATCGTGATCCAGGGAGAAGTTTCCGGCCCGGGAGTAGACCCGCCCGCCCGAAGGGGTCTGCAGCATGAAGAAGCCGGTGCCTGAGAGGCCCATGTCGGTGGTGTTGCTGGTGGATTGGAAGGAGCCCTGGCCGAAGTTCTGGTTGATGCTGGCCAGCTGGGATCCGAGGCCGATCTGAATCGGGTTGCCGTTGCCGGAGGTCCCGTTCCCCAGGGCGGCCGCGTTGAACATGTCCTGGAAGGTGCTGGAGGAGCCCTTGAACCCGATGGTGTTGAGGTTCGCGAGGTTGTTGCCGATGACGCTCAGGGAGTTGGCGTTGGTGGCCAGGCCTGAGAGGCTTGCGTAGAAGGATGAATAAAGGCTCATGGTTGCCTCCGCTTATGCGTAGATCTGGGTGACATCGGAAAGAGCGATCTGCTTGCCGCCAGCCACGATGTAGGCTGCGCCATCGTTGAAGAACACGGAATCGACTTTCACCTTGGTGCTCAGGGTCGAGGTGACATCAGCCCCGCTGGCATTCTTGGCGGAAACGCTCGCGGTGTAGGTGCCGTCGGGAAGGGCTTTGCCGGTGGCATCCTTGCCATCCCAATTGACGCTGTGGGACCCGCTCGTCATGTTGCCCTTGTCGAGGGTGGCCACGGTGTTGCCCTTGGCGTCCTTGATGAGGATCTTGACATCGGCCTGGCTGTCCAGGTTCAGCTTCATGGAAGAGGAGCCGCTGCTCAGGTCGAACTGGGACGTGGTGGCCTCCACCATCTTGCCCACCAGGCCCACCGCCTGGGTCTGCAGCATGGTCTGGTTCTGGACCTGCATGGCCTTGAGGAGCGTATTGGTGTTCTGGGCCTGCTCAAGGGCGGAGAAACTGGTCATCTGCTGGACCATCTGGTTGGGATCCTGGGCCTGGGTGGGGTCCTGGTTCTGCAACTGGGCCACCAGAAGCTGGAGGAAGGCATCCTTGTCCAGTTCCTTCTTGATGGTGGTGGATGTGCCGGTTGTGCCGGCGGTCGAGGTGCTGGATGTGACTAGGCCGCTATCCATGGGATTCTCCAGGCGGTGGTAAACAGGGATCGTGCCAATCAGGCGAGGACTTCAACGCGACGCTTCCCGAATACGCCAGACAAGCTGGGTGCGGGGCTTTCCACGGAGGGCTCCCGGGGGAAGTCCATTACTGGACCGGCGAAGGATGCCTGCCCAGTGCTCTGTTCCGTTGGGTGGCGGGGAGAGCCCTGGCCTTGGTGAAGGTCAAAGCTGCCCAGCGAAAGGCCCTGCTCCCGGAGGGAGGTCTCCAGCATGCCCCGGTGGCTCTCCAGGAGAGGGACGGTGCTGGGTTCACTGGCCCAGACCTTGGCATGGACCTGGTTGCCCTCTACCTTGAGCTGGATGCTCACTTTGCCCAGGGATTCTGGGCGGAGCTGCAGTTCTGCGGAGTTCTGCTGGTTCTTCAGGACCCAGCGGACGGTGCCCTCCATCTGTTCCATGGGAAGGGATGGCCTGGTGGCCGCGACCTCCGGGACGGTTGCCTTGGCCTGGGCCGCTACAGGAGCGTTCAGCGTGAAGCCCGTGGAGATGTTTCCTGTGGGGTTGGCCTGGGGGGGGGCCTGGGTCCCTTGGCCGCCATGGAATTCTCTGCCCTGGAACAGGTCGGAGCCTTGGGAGGATTCCATTCCGGGGAGTGGGGCGGTCGGTATCGCCGAGGGGGTTGTACTGGAGTTCCTTGCCTCCTGGATGGCCTGGACCACGCTGGGGGTCTCCATGGCCGGGGCCGGGCGGCTCAGGAATTCGGTCAAGGCGGGTTTGGGACTCGGGGGCTTCAGGCCCAGGGCTGCCTCGGCTGTCTGGGTCGTGGGCGCTTCCTGGGTCGAATTTGCCTGATGGGGCTTCTTGAGGGGTTCCCTGGTGGCTTCGGTGGAAACCGAGGGGGCCAGCTTCCTGGACAGGGGCTCCTGGGTATCGTCTGTGGTCTTTTCCGGGGCGTCCTTCTCCTGGATCGGTGTTCCCTGTTCGGGGGTGGCCTTGGGGCTGGGCAGGGCCTGGGGGAATACAAGCGGAGTCGGAGTTCGAGCGGCCTGGACTTCGGAGGGAAGCGCTTCCGTTTCCGGGGAGGCTACGGATTCCTCCTGGGGCGCCTGGCTTGGCATCGGTGCGGCGGGGACCTGGACCCGGGTGAGCTCTTCGAGCGGGATGGGGGTCGCCATCGGCTGTTCCACCGGGGTCTGCTCACCTGCAACCTCGGCCTTCTGCTCCGAAAGGGGGGTGCTCTGGGGGGGGACCGCTTCCGGGGTGCTGAATAGGGGGGGGGGGACCAGTGGGGCCATCGCAAGGGGCGTTGCCACTGTTTCCGGCTCCGGGGCTGCCTCACCGTTGGCGAGGGGTTTCGGGAATTCGGTCGGGACGGGGGCTGCTGCGACAGGAACCTGGATTCCAGTGACCGTCTGGCCTGCGGGCTCTGCCTGGTCCGCGGTTTTATCAGCGGTTTTCTCTGCAGGCTGCTTTTCGGCGCCACGGGGCTTGGATGTCTTGCTGGGGGGCTTCTGCCCTGTGGGGGGGGCCGGCTCCTCGGAGGTGGTCTGGGGCGTCTGTTCCTTCTCCGGGGCCTGGGGGCGCTCGGGGCTTGGGGCTTCCGCCCTGGGAGCCTCCTGGGGCTGCTCCTTCTGCACGGGGGCTTCGGCCCGCTTCTGGGGGGGGGCCACCCGAGTCTTGGACTGGCTGGCTTCTGGCTCTACCAGACTGGCCAGCATGCTGGAGAATCCTCCATTCCCGGTGTCTCCCTGGGAAAGGTCCCGGGAGACCATGGGACTGTCCAGCTTGACGGGTTGGATCATGCCTGCCTCCCTTTGATGGGAAGGGGGTGGCAGGGCTCGTGCCGGAACGGATGGGCGAGATGTGCCGTGTGAACGCCACGAAAAGCAAGGAATCAGCTGGGACGAGAAGGATGGACGGGATAGAGAACATGGACCAGGAACCAAGCCTGAGTGTCCTGGTGAACCGCGGTGCCTTCCTTCATGCCAGGAAAATCTGGCAGCCGTTCAGTTCGAGAGCCGCGGATCGCGATTTGCCCGAGGAGAAAAGCCTATTGGCCGCGGATAAATTGGATGCACGCGGATAACGGACGCCCTGGTTATCGGTGTTGCGAAGCTTGATTTCCCCGTTCCAGGAAAAGCAAAGGCTGTTTCAGCCTCAGATGCGTAGGATGCATCCGGCTCAAAGAAGTCCACCAGGGCACCTGGGGCTGGCTCAGCAAGGAATAGGGAGGCTTTGCCGTCCGCCCCCGCGTTGCGGGGCAGGCCCAGGTGCCCCGCCCATAGGCCATTTCTTCATCCGCGTTTATCCAATTTATCCGCGGCTGATTCTGCTTTTTTTAGTCGTTCCTATTCCATGGCGGAGGCCTGAACGAAGCTCCCGATTTCTTTCCCTGAGGTGCGCAGCTCCGCGCCTGTGTTTCCCTGGCCTACATGCTTTTCATACGAAACCGCTATTGCTTCTCACGGAATGAAGCGATCAGGCCTTTCCCTTCGCGGGGTCCAGCGCCCGGCTCTTGCCGACCCGCTCCATCAGCTTGCCCGCCAGGGGGGCATCCAGGAGGGCGACCTGATCCATGAGCTTGGCGGCCTTCTTGGGGGTCATGGCGCCGAGGAGGCCCGTGGTCAGTTCTATGTTGATGGCGGCCATCTCCTTGATGGATTTGGCTCCGGCCACGGGGTCCATGGCCTCGGTGGTGCGCACGAGCTGGGGGTCGACGGGGGGGCGCAGCCTCAGGCTCTCAAGCTTGGCCAGGGCCTCCTGGACGGCCTTCTCCCGGCCCTGGAGCTCGTTCCGATCCTTGTCCAGGGTGCCCTGGAGGGTGGCCAGGCGCTGTTCCAGTTCCCGGAGCTGGGCCTCCTTCTGGCCCAGATCCTTCTCCCTGGCCTGGAGCTTCTCGGCCAGTTCCGGAACCTTGACGCCCTCGGGGACTTTCTTCTCCTGGGCCGATAGCCAGAGGACGCCAACGCTGAGTGCGACGGGGGCAACGATCCAGGGAACGGGTCGCAGGTTCATGGGTTCACCTCCGTGGGGGAGAGGGACTGGAGTTGGGTATTGAATCGGTGGCGCAGCACGGCGATCTCGTCGAGATTGCGGATCTCTTCGTGAAGGGCCTCAAGGTTGTGGGCCTCCTGGCGCCGCTCCTTCAGACGCAACAGGGTGAGATGGGCCTGGTGCGCTTCGGTGAGGGCCTTGCGGGCCTGGTGGACCCGCTGCTCGGCTTCATGCCGCTCGGCCTGGGATGCCTGGATGCGCCGCTCCAGCGCCACCAGGTACCGCTCGATGGCCCGCCAGTGCTCCAGGTCCACGACGCCTCCCTGGGGTGCCCGGCGGGTGTCCAGGGTCCGGCCATGTTCGGCCTGCATGCCTGCGATGTGCTTTTCAATCTCCCGCAGGAGGGCCATCTCCCGCCCGAGCTTGCGCTGGGCCTCCTCCTCCAGGGATTTCCGGAGCTTGAGGAGGGCTTCCAGGCGGAAGCGGAAACGGGTGGCCATGTCAGTTCTGCTTCAGGAAGGGGGCCAGGTCGATGCCGAAGATCTGTCCCATGGCGAGCTGGGTCTGGCGGTAGCTGCTGTCCTCGGCCACGGCCTGGCGCAGGAAGGCCTGGATGGCAGGCTGGAACTGGATGGCCTGGTCGATCTGGGGGCTGGAGCCCTTGTTGTAGGCGCCGATCTGGATGAGGTCCTCGGCGTCGGCATAGGTGGCCATGAGATCCCGGAGCTTGGCGGAGAGCTGCTTCTGCTCGGGGATGGCCAGGGTGCTGAATAGACGGGAGATGCTGCCCAGGACATCGATGGCGGGGTAGTGGTTCTTGGCGGCCAGCTTGCGGGAGAGGATGACGTGGCCGTCCAGGATGCCCCGCACGGCATCGGAGATGGGCTCGTTCATATCGTCGCCCTCCACCAATACCGTGTAGATGCCGGTGATGGAGCCCATGCCTTCGAAGTTGCCAGCCCGTTCCATGAGCCGGGGCAGGAGGGCGAAGACGGAAGGCGTGTAGCCCCGGCTGGAGGGGGGCTCCCCGGCGGAGAGGCCCACTTCCCGCTGGGCCATGGCGAAGCGGGTGACGCTGTCCATCATGATGAGTACATCCTGCCCCTGGCGCATGAAGTGCTCGGCCACTGCGGTGCCTGCCAGGGCGGCCCGGAGGCGCAGGAGGGGTGCCTGGTCACTGGTGGCCACCACCACCACGCTGCGCTTGAGGCCCTCGGGCCCCAGATCGTTTTCGATGAACTCCCGCAGCTCGCGGCCCCGCTCCCCCACCAGGATGATGACGTTGATGTCGGCGGTGGTCTTGCGGGCGATCATCCCCAGGAGGGTGGACTTGCCCACGCCGGAGCCCGCGAAGATGCCGATGCGCTGCCCCTTGCCCAGGGTGAGGAGGCCGTCGATGACCCGGACTCCGGTGGAGAGGGCTTCTTTGATGAGGCGGCGCTTCATGGGGTTCGGGGGCAGGCCGTGGATGGGGAGGCGGGCTTCGGCGGGGATTGGCGGGCCCCCGTCCAGGGGGCGTCCCAGGGGGTCGATGACCCGCCCCAGGAGGGCCTGGGAGACCGGAAGTTCGGGCTGGTGCCCCATGGCCTCCACCAGGAGCCCCGGGCGGATGCCGTCTGCGTTCTCCACGGGCATCAGGAGCACTTGCCTGTCCTGGAACCCCACCACCTCGGCGCTTACGGACTTGCCCTCACCCATGTGGATGAGCACCTGCTCCCCAAGGGCGGCCTCGGGTCCCCGGGACTCCACCAGGAGGCCCACGACCTTGGAGACGCGGCCCAGGATATCCCCGGGGGGGAGCTGGCGGATCTGGGGCACCAGGCCGAGGAAGTTCATGACAGGAGGTCCTTTTCCCGGGACTGTTCGATCAGTTCCAGCAGGCGTTTCATGCGGCGCTCCACCGTTGCGTCCAGAATTCCGTCGGCGGCCTCCAGGCGAAGGCTTCCCCGGCTGAGTTCCTGATCCTCCTGGAACCGGATTCCCGGCATGGTGGGATCCAGGGCTTTGAAGCTTTCCAGGTCCTTCGGGTTCAGGAAGGCCTGGATGGCACCTTGGGTCCCCTCGGGGCCGGGGAAGGGGTTGGCCTCCAGGATGGCCTCCAGGAGGGGGGCTACGGATTGGGGGGATCGCTCGATCTGCTGGCCTGCGAGGTACTCTCCCATGGCCATGGCCATGGCCAGGATTTCGTCCCGGCTTGCGTGGTTCAGCAGGGTCATGGTGGCGGAGAGTTCCTTCATGTTCCCGTCAAGGCGCTGCATGTAGGCCTTGAACTGGCTCTCTCCGAAGGTGCGGCCCTCGGCCTCCCCGGAGGCGAAACCCTCCTCGTAGGCCCGCTGGGCGATGTCCTGGGCCTGCTGCTCGGCGGCCTGGAGCTTTTCGTGGATGATCTGGTCCACGGAGGCCAGACGATGGGCATCTTCTTCCGGGGTGCTGAGGGTGCTGCCGATGGGGGTGTCATCCCCCGCATCCCCGGGCTCGGTTTCCGGAGAGAAATCGGCAGCATAGTAAGGGAAAGCCTCGATCTGCTTCCGCTCGGCCTGCAGGGCCGTGATGATGCGGCCGCTACGAGACATAGTCCTCGCCTCCGCCGCCGCCCACGCTGATGAGGCCTTCCTCTTCGAGCTGGCGGACGATCTCCACGATCTCGTGCTGGGACTTCTCCACATCCTTGAGCTTGATGGGGCCCATGAACTCCATCTCTTCCTTCATCATTTCGACGGCTCGGCTCGACATGTTGCGGAAGAACTGGTTGCGGAGCTCTTCGCTGGTGCCCTTGAGGGCGATGGTGAGCACCTTCTTGTCGGCCCGTTTGAGGATCTCGGCAATGCCCAGGTCGTCGATGAGCAGGATGTCATCGAAGACGAACATGAGGTCCCGGATGCTGGCGGCCAGCTGGGGGTTCTCGTTCTCGATCTTCTCCAGCACCACCCGGCCCGTGGACCGGTCCATGCGGTTGAAGAGTTCGGCCACGGCCCGGACACCGCCGTAGGCCTCGGTGGCGAAGGAGCCCAGGGACTCCAGTTTCTGCTCCAGGATGAGGGAGATGCGGCGTACCACCTCGGGGCTGATCTCCTGGAGGTTGGCCATGCGCATGGCCACATCCGCCCGCAGGGTCTCCGGGAGGCTGGCGATGAGCTCTCCGGCCTGGGTGGCGTTGAGGTGGGCCAGGATGAGGGCGATGGTCTGGGGGTGTTCGCTCTGGATGAACTTGGAGAGCTGCTGTGGGTTGGCCCGCTCGATGCTGGAGAATCCGGCGGAACTCTCCAGGGCCTTGGTGAGGCGATCGATGATCTTCCGGGCGGCTTCGGGGCCCACGGACTTGATGAGGAGCTTTTTGGCGTATTCGAGGCCGCCCTGGGCGATGTAGCTCTTGGCCAGGGTCATGGTGTGGAACTCTTCCAGGACCTCGTCGGCGACCTCCGGCTGGACATTCTTGGTCAGGGCGATCTCCTTGGAGATGGACTGGATCTCGTCCTCCTCCAAGTACTTGAAGATGCCAGCGGCACTGTCGTCCCCCAGGGCAACCATCAGGATCGCAGCCTTTTGGGTGCCGCTCAGTTTGGCCATGCCTACCTCCCGGTGTCTTCAAGCATCCAGGAACGCACCAGGGAGGCTATCGTCTCGGCGTCGCCCACTGCGGTTTCCTGAATGCGCTTCTTGATGAGCTGGCGCCGCTGGGCTTCGGGGGCGCTGGAGGCACCCTCGGCGTTCAGCTCCGCCTCGATCTCGGCGGCGAGTTCTTCCTTGCTCTTGGTATGGGTGACTCTGCGGCTGGCGGACACGGGTCCTCCTTCCTCGTCGCCCTCTCCGGCATGGACGCGCAGGGGGGAGGGACGGTTGATGGCCGATGACAGTTTCTTGAGCATGGGGAGCACGATCAGGAAAAAGACCGCCAACCCAAGGATGGTCGGAACCAAGTAGGGCACCAGGGCTTTGGCCTGATCAAGCCAGTACTGCTTGCGGGCCTCGGCCTCCTCTTTGGGATTCTCCATGGAGGCGAAGGGGATGTTCTCCACCGTGAGCTGGTCTCCGCGGTCCTCCTTGATGCCCACGGCGGCTGCCACCTGGTCCCGGATCTTCTTGAGTTCTTCCGCGGTGCGCGGTGTGACTTTTTCCTTGGGGTCGCCCTTGGCGGGCTTCTCCCAGGTGGTGGCGTTGTCCACGATCACCGCCAGAGAAACCCGTTTGATGGTTCCCGGGGCCTGCTCGACGCTGCGCAGGGTCTTGCTGATCTCGTAGTTGGTGGTGGTTTCCTTCTTTTCGCTGCTCTCCAGGACCCCGGAGCGGCCGCCTCCCCCGGTGGCGGGAGCCACATTGGAGGCCGTGCCGGGAACCCCGGCTCCGCCTTCGCCCTTGGTGATCTTCTCTTCCTTCTGGTTGACGGAGCGCTCCACCTGCTCCTGGGGATTGAAGCGCTCCTCGTTGATCTTGACCTTGTCGAAGTCGAGATCCAGGTGGGCGGTGGCTCGCACCTTGCCCAGGCCCACCACGGGTTCCAGGAGTTCGGTCACCCGGCGCACCAGGTGATCCTCTTCCTCCCGGGCCACCTTCTTCTGGGAGTCGGAGGCGCCCACCATGGGGTCCCGGCCCGTGCGGCTGAGAATGCGGCTGTACTGATCGATCACCACCACGCTATCGGCCTTCAGGCCTTCCACGCTCCCTGCCACCAGGTTGACGATGGCCTGGGTGTTCTCCTCCGGGAGCAGGCGTCCTCCCTTGAGCTTGAGGAGCACGGAGGCCTTGGCCTCTTCCTTGTCGGTGACGAAGGGGCTGTCGGAGCCGGGTGTGATATGGACCACGGCGTCCTGGACCTGCTGGAGACTGCGGATGGTCTTGGCGAGGTCCGCCTCCATGGCCCGGCGATGGACGACCTTCTGGGTGAAGTCCGTGGTCGTGAGGCTGGGGGATTCCAGCTTCTCGAAGCCCACCTTGTCCCCGTTCAGGAGGCCTTCACCGGCGAAGCGGAGCTTGAGTTCGCCCACGCGCTTCTCCGGCACATAGACGGTGCGCTGGTCGGAACTCAGGTCATAGGGGATGTTCTGCTTCCGCAGGTTCTCTACGATGGTGCTGGCGTCCCCCGGGGGGAGGTTCGAGGCCAGCACCTCCATCTTGTCCTGGCTGGCCCAGATGCCGAAGCCCGCCAAGACGATGACGAAGGTCAGGACAATCACCCCCACCACGACCTTCTGGGTCGAGGACATGTTCTGGAGGGTGCGCTGGAGCTGGGAGGTCAGGTTGTTCTCGCCGGCCATGGGATCCTTTCGATGGCCGGGCGCCTAGGTCACATCTGCGTTCGCATGACTTCCCGGTAAGCGTCGATCAGTTTGGACCGAACGGCCATCATCATCTGAAAACTGACATCAGCTTTCTGGACCGCCAGAATCGCCGTATGCATGTCAGTTGTCTCCCCTGTCATCAAGTTCCGTGCCTCTTGTTCGGCGGTGCTCTGGACGGCGTTCACTTCCTGAAGCGCCTGCTTCAGAATGTCGCCGAAATTCGCACCGTCGCTGCTCGAAGTCCCTTGTCCTGCGGCCGTGCCGGCCTCGGTGAGGGGCTTGATCGAGGGGAGCTGGTTGAGGTTCAGGGGATCCATGGGGGCGGCTCGCAAGGGCTCAATTCAGGATGGGGCAGGGATGGGGCGGACGCCAGTCAGAATTCCGTCACGTCACCCGGAGGAGGTCCACGGTGGAGAGGGCCATGGTCCGGACGGCGCGGATCACGGCCACGTTGGCCTCGTAGGAGCGGCTGGCCTCGGTGAGGTTCACCATCTCTTCCACGGGATTCACGTTGGGATACTGCACGATCCCTTCGGCGTCCGCATCGGGGTGGTTGGGGTCGTACTTGGCCACGAAGGGATCCCGGGAGTTCAGGACCTGACCCACGCCCACGCCGGTGAGGGGCATGCCATCGGAGGTCTGGCCCATGGGCTGGACCTGGAAGGTGACTTCCTTCTTCCGGTAGGGGCCGCCACCTGCGGTCCGGGTGGTCTCGGAGTTCGCCACGTTGGCGGCGATGAGCTGGACCCGGAGTCGCTGGGCGCTCATGCCCGACGCGGCGATGTCGTAGATCTGGTTGAAGCTCATTACTTGGCTCCCTCGGTGATGGCCTTGAGGATGCGTCGGAGTTCGGACTGAGCGAAGTTGGAACTGAGGGTGTAGGCGGCCTGGGTCTTGTTGAGGAGCATGGATTCCCGATCCAGGCTCACATCATTGCCGTCGTTGCGTTCGTAGCTGGGGCTGATGGGATCGGTGGTCCGGGGCAGGAAGCCCGAGGACTGGACGGACATGTGGTTGGCGTGGGTCCGCTGGATGGGCAAAGTGTTCCCAGAGATAGCGCTGACTTCCTCCTTCAGGGCTTCCTGGAAGGAGAAGTCCTGGGTGTGGTAGCCGGGGGTGTCCAGGTTGGCCATGTTGGAAGCGATGAGCCCCATGCGCCGGGAGGCCAGCGTCATGCTGCGGTCCATCGTCTGGATCATGGGATTGGAGGAAATGAGGTCGAACATGGAACCCTGCAGAAATCGCCGGGAATCGGCGGATGCGAATGGCTGGTTGCAGGGTTCGTGCCGGGCTCTTGGCTGTCCATCTGTGGACTGACCTGCGTTTTTCCCAGACCCGTGCCGATGGGACTTGGTACACTGCCGGACAAGCTGCGCGAGGACGTGACATGAACATCATTCAACGCACTCAGGGGGATGTCCGGATCCTCTGCCTCGAGGGGAAGATCACTCTGGGGGAAGGGGATCAGGAGCTGAGTGAGGCTGTCCGCGCAGCCCTGGACAATGGGACCCGACGGATCGTGCTCAATTTCGAGAAGGTCAGCTACCTGGACTCCTCTGGGGTGGGGGAGCTGGTGGGCTGCTACACCTCCATCAAGAAGGCTGGCGGTGAGCTCAAGATCTGCGGCATGAACTCTCGCACCCTGGGCTTGATCACCCTCACCGGTCTCCACTCGGTTTTCGCCGTCGCGGAAACCGAGGCCGAAGCCGTCGCCGGGTTCTGAACACGATTTCATGGGGCTACTTCGCGGATCTCTCATCTCTCTGGGCGCTCTGGCCCCTTCCCTGTTGATAGGGGCAGAGCCTGCGACCGTCAACGCTGCTCCCCTGGCCTGGGTCCACTTTTCTGGGGGCGAGGGCGATGACCAGGCCTTTGCCCGGGTGGCAGCGGGACTCCCCACCGGGAGGCCGCTTCCTCCGGAGGATCTCGAGCTCGCCCTGGCGGCCATTCGGGCCACAGACCGCTTCCGCCAAGTGTCCGGGGCTCTTCAGGCCGAGGGAGGGCAGGCGGGCTGCCTTATCACCCTGGAACCATGGCCATCCTTGGAAGGATGGGAGTGGGCTGGGGACTGCCCGGCGGATCTGAGGAAGTCCCTGTTCTCCGAGTTGCGTAAGGGCATCCGGGTGGGGGATGCCCGTCGGGAACAATGGCGCAGCCGGGCCGAGACCCAGCTGCGAGGTTCGGGCTACCCGGAGGCCAAGGTCAGTGTTGAACCCCGCCAGGGGGGAAGGGCGCTTCTGATCCGGGTCGACTGCGGGAGCGCCACCCTGGTCAGGCACATTCAGATCACTGGGCGCCCCGGACCCTATTCCGTGGAGAAACTCCGGAAGATCATCGGCCTCAAGACCGGGGTCAGCCTCTGGCATGCCGAGGCCGCCCGGGTGGCCAGGGTGCAGCTGCGGGAGCGCTTCCTGAAGGATCGGCGCTACGAATGGAAGGCGGAACTGGCCTTTGATGCTGCGACTGGGACGCTGGTGGTCCAGGTGGAGCCCGGCCCTGTGGTGCGTCTACGGATCCAGGGGTCCGGCCTGGGGTGGAGTCGTCCCAAGGAACTGCTGCCTCTCGCGCGGGCTGAATCCTACAGTCCTGAGCTCCTGGGGGAGGGAGAACGTCGGATCCTGCGGCTCCTGAGGTCCCGGGGATACCTGGATGCCCAGGTGTCTTCCGTGCGGGAGATCATCAGGCCTGTCCCTGAGGAGGTGCGGGTCACCTACCGGATACAGAGTGGTCCTCGGTACCGTCTTCAGGGGGTGCGTTTCGAGAGGAATGCGGAAGTCCCCTCTGCCCAGCTTCTGGATTCCCTGCAGATTCCCCGGCGCTGGCTGTTCTTTGGGGATCCCCTTCTGACTCCGGACCTGATCGGAGGGCTGGAAAACCAGATCAAAGGCCATTACGCCGTCCGGGGCTATACGGACATGACACTTCGTCGGCCTCCCATGGAGCGGAAGGGGGAGGATGCCACCCTGGTCTTCCAGGTGCGGGAGGGCAATGCCAGAGCCCTTCGTCGGTTGGAACTCTGGGTGGCTCCAGAGCTCGCCGCAAGCGCCTCCGGCATGGCGGAGGTTCTGACGGCTTCCTTTGCGGATCGTCCCTTCATGCTCAAGTCTGGGGATCCGGCTTTGCGGATCTACCGCAGCGACCGACCCGGCCTCGAAAAGAACACGGCCACCCTGCGCGCCATTCCCGGCGAGAGCGGTGCCTATGCCCTGGACTTCTCCAGCCCTGTCCCCATGGTCAAGCGGGATCTGGCCCAGGTCCTCTACCTGGTGCACCAGCGCCTGGTCGCCCTGGGGGTGCAGCGCCCCCAGGAACATTTGAAGCTTGAGGGGGGTGAGGGGGCCGCTGTGGTGCGCATAGATGTGCCTGCCCAGCCCACAGAACAGATCCGGCGGGTGGTGATCAAGGGGGCGGACGACACCCGTGCCGCCGCCTTCCTTCGGGGATCGCTCCTTGATCCGGGAGCCCCCCTGGACCCGGAGCGGGCGGTGCGCACCCAGGCCCAGGTGGCCAATCTGGGGGCCTTCGACCGGGTGGACCTCTACAGCCTGTCGGAGGGCAAGTCCGAGGGGGCTGCGTGGAAGCCCGGGGACATGGCCCTGAATGTTCAGGAGCGTTCCCCCTGGGTCATCACCAACTCCTTCGGGTATGACCGGGCCCAGGGGTACCACATCGGGACCGGCGTCCAGCGACTCAACGTGGGGGGGATGGGGCGCACCATCGATTTCGGCCTGCGGGCGGGCGATGGCACCATCAACAACCCTGGACTCCGCAAGGTCTTTCCCACCGGCGATTCCCCCCGTTCCGTGGACATGTACAGCCTGGGGTATACGGATCCCTGGTTCTCCCCCTGGGCCTGGCTGCCGAAGCGCACCCAACTCCGGATGGAGGGGGCCTACATTCTCGAACGGCGGGATGCCTATGAAATCACGCGCGAACGCCTCACCACCGGGCTGGAGTGGCGCAAGGGGGAGCACCTCCTCTTCCAGGTGGGTCACCGCTTTGAGCAGGTGAAGGTCAAGGTCAGGGCGGATCTGGATGCCCCCAGCGTGTCCGACGAGGTACTGAACAAGATCATCCGCAGTCCCAGCCACTCGGTGATCTCAGCCCCCTACTTCCAGGTCGTGCGGGACACCCGGGACAACCCTTTCGATCCCACCCGTGGCCAGTATTCGGTGGGGCGGGTCGAACTGGCGACCCAGTTCCTGGGCACCAGCCCCAACAGCAGCTTCGTGAAGGTGGATCTCCGGCAGCAGTGGACCTGGCCCGTGGGGGCCCGGGCCTGGGCCGGTGTGGCCATGCTGGGGTTGCGGGTGGGCATGGCCCGTCCCACCGCCAGCAGCGCCGAGGATCTGCCCCTTTCTGAGCGCTTCTTCGGGGGCGGTCCCTTTTCCCAGCGGGGTGTCCAGCCTGACTGGTTGGGGCCCCGGGAAAAGGTGCCCATGACCACCTCAAGCGGCACCACGGTGGAACAGTGGGTGGCCCTTGGCGGGCAGGGCTTGGCCCTTATCAATGCGGAATACCGCTTTCCCGTCGTGAGTCCCACCTTCTGGGGTGAGGTCTTTGTGGACTCTGGGCAGGTGTACTCCAAGCTCAACGATAAGCACCATGATCCATTCCGGACCTCCGTAGGGCTGGGCGCGATCCTCAAGATCGGCTTCCCTATCAAGATCGAGTACGCCGTGGATGTGAAACAGCTTCTGGGCAAGCCGCGCACCCAGGAGGAGAAGGAAACCCAGCTGAAGAACCTGCTGATCTCGGCAGGATTCCAGTTCTGAGATGGAGTTTCAATGAAGGACTTTTTCAAGTCTCTGTTCGCTTCCCTGGTCGCCCTGGGGCTTTTCGTGGGCATAGGGGTGCTCCTGCTCTTTGGGCTTCTGGCGGCGGTCGGGGCCTCCAGCAAGCCCGCGGTTCCCTCCCGGGCTGTGCTGGTATTCGACCTGTCCACCAACATCCCGGACGCCCCTCGGGAAGAGGGACCCGGCGAGATCCTCCGGAAGGCCATGAGGGACCAGGATTCGGATGGGACGCCGCTTGCGGTGCTCATCTCCGCTCTGGATCGGGCGGCCAGGGACCGGAATATCAGTGCGCTGTACCTTACGGGCAACATCCAGTCCGTGGGCTACGGGGCGGGGCCCGCGGCCCTGAAGGAGCTGCGGGAGGCCATCCAGCGCTTCAAGGCGGAATCCGGCAAGCCCGTCATCGCCTACAACCAGACCTGGAGCAAGAAGGAATACTACCTCTGCGCCGGGGTCGGGACCCTCTACTGCAACCCCTTCGGGATGGTGGAAATGACCGGCCCAAGCGCCGAGATGGTGTTCCTGGCCGGGGCCTTCAAGAAATATGGCATCGAGGTCCAGGTCACCCGGGTGGGCAAGTACAAGAGTGCCGTGGAACCCTTCATCCTTGAGAGGATGAGCGATGCCAACCGTGAGCAGTACCAGAAGCTGCTGGATGATGTGTGGGCTGACTGGAAGGGGACGGTGGCCCAGGACCGTGGCAAGACGGCGGCCTTCATCCAGTCCCTTGCGGACGAAAAGGCCCTGTTGACGGCCGAGGAGGCCGAGAAGGCTGGACTGGTGGACAAGCTGGCCCCCTATGACGAGGTTCTCGACCAGCTCAAGACCTTCGCCGGGAAGGGGCATCATGACCAGGACTTCCCGCAGATCGACCTTTCCGCCTACGCCAAGATGCCTCACAAGACCAAGGGGAAACACCTCATCGGGGTGGTCTACGCCGAGGGCGAGATCGTGGATGGGGAAGGGGAGGGGAACCAGGTGGGCGGGGATCGCCTGAGCCAGGAGATCCGCCGCCTGCGCCTGGATTCCGATATCAAGGCCATCGTCCTGCGGGTGAACAGCCCCGGGGGAAGCGCCACTGCCAGCGAGGTGATCCAGCGGGAGCTGGTGCTGGCCAGGAAGTCCAAGCCTGTGGTTATTTCCATGGGGACTGTGGCGGCCTCCGGCGGGTACTGGATCAGCGCTTTTGGCGACCGCATCTTTGCCGAGCCTGCCACCATCACCGGATCCATCGGCGTCTTCGGGATGCTGCCCAATGTCCGTAAGCTGGCCACGGACCATGGCATCAGCTTCGATGGCGTGCAGACGGCCAAGCTTGCCCTCCCCAGTCTCTTCCGGCCTGCTTCTCCGGCGGAACTCGCCCGGATCCAGGGGCTCGTGGACCACATCTACGACCAGTTCCTGACCAAGGTTGCCGAGGGGCGGAACATGAAACGGGAGCGGGTCCAGGAGATTGCCCAGGGGCGGGTGTGGTCCGGTGTCGAGGCCAAGCGTCTCGGCCTGGTGGACGATCTGGGGGGCCTCCAGGATGCCATCCGCTGGGCTGCCAAGAAGGCCAGGATCGAGGCGGATTACCGGGTGGATGCACCCGAATCCCCCCGGTCGCCCGCGGAGAAGCTGATGAAGCTTCTCGGGGGCGGTGGAGGCAAACCCCTGGCCCGGGGACCCGTGCTTGAGCTCAAGTCGCAACTGGAGCGGCAGCTGGGCACGCTCCAGTCCCTCAATGATCCCTTCGGGATATACGCCCGCCTGCCTGTGGATGTGACGTACCGCTGATTGTCGGCATCCGAGTTCCATCAGCCCGCCCCTTTCGCGGCGGGCTGTTTCATTTGGAGTCCCATGAAATACCGTTCGGAAGTCCTGCTTACGACCGCCCTTGTGGGCCTGGCGGCTGTGCTCTTCGCCCTGCGCTGGGCCATCTTCCCCGGCAACGAGTTGCACAATGAGATGTGGCGTTTCCTGCTGGGGGATGTGGCCTTCCTCTTCCTGCAAGTGGCCATCGTCACCATCTGTATTGATCGCCTGTTGCGGGCCCGGGAACGCCAGGCCACGCTCCGAAAGCTCAATATGGTCATTGGCGCCTTCTTCTCGGAGGTGGGCAGCAGCCTGCTGAAGCGTCTGGCCGCAGCTGACCGGAACCTGGGGGATCTCCACAGGGAACTGGTGCCCAGCAATGCCTGGAAGCCCGCCGACTATGTGGGGGCCAAGCGTTTTCTGGCCGGGCACCACGCCGTCATGGATCTGAGTGGCTGCGATCTGGAAGGGCTCAAGAATCATCTGGTGCAGGAGAAGCGCTTCCTGCTCAGCCTGCTGGGCAATCAGGCCCTGCTGGAGCACGAGGCCTTTGCAGAGCTCCTCTGGGCCGTGACCCACCTGGGGGAGGAGCTGGAGGCTCGCCGCAGTCTGGTAGACATCCCTTCGAGCGATGCGGCCCACCTCGCCAACGATGCCAGGCGCGCCTACACCCAGCTCTGCGCCCAGTGGCTGGACTACGTGCGCCACCTCCAGAGCGACTATCCCTTCCTGTTCTCCCTGGCGGTGAGGACCAACCCCTTCGATCCGAAAGCGGAGGCGGTGGTCTATTGAGAAACTTTTTTCCCTTTTTCCAGGAAAGGAGTCATTGTGGAGAGAGGAGACTGCGCATCTCGCGGGTTTCTGACGCTGAGCCGGCCATTGTCTCGACTTGCACCAGCCCCCATAAAAGAGACAATCAGGATATTTACAATGGCTCAAGGTATCGTCAAGTGGTTCAACGCTGAAAAGGGCTTCGGCTTCATCTCTCCCGATGGCGGGGGCGCTGACCTCTTCGTCCATCACACCGCCATCCAGGGTTCCGGCTTCAAGAGCCTGGACGAAGGCCAGCGCGTGAGCTTTGAAAGCGCCCAGGGCCAGAAGGGCCCCCAGGCTGTTAACGTCGTCAAGCTCTAAGCTTGTCCTTTGAAATACTTGGCCCGCCCCCTTTCAGGGTGGCGGGCCATTTTAGCTTTAGGAGAACATCTTGGCTCGTGTGAACTACCAGCGCGAGAAGCGGCTCAAAGACCTGGACCGCCAGCGCAAGCAGGAAGAGAAGCGCAATCGCAAGCTTCACAAGGACGATGCGCCGACAGAAGAAATCCCCCAGGAAACCCAGGGGATTGAGGGAGAGGCGGCTCCGAGCCAGCCTGAATAGGTCTGTATCCGACTCAGTCCTTGAGCCGATCCAGTTCCAGGAGTCCCGGGGGAGGGTCCAAATGGACCTTCCGGTTGGGCAGGTCCAGCTGGAACCAGGCCTTGATGTAGGGGATGTCCCGCTGCCCTGTGCGGCCCGGCCGCAGGTCACGCATGATGACCATGTCGTAGCCCGTGGGGCTGGGGTCCAGGCGGATCACCTCGCCCACGATCTGGTCACCCACCAGAACCTGGCATCCGATCCAGTCGTGGCGGAAAGTCTCGCCATCCTCCAGGGAGGCTTGGTCTTCGGGCATCCATAGGGCCCAGCCCTTGAGTGCTTCGGCGGTGGTGCGGTCCGGGACATCCTGGAGGGCCACGCAGGGACGCTCCTGGTGCCAGCGGAAGCCGCGCAGCTTGACCTGACGGGCCGGGGCCACGGGCTCGGCGTGCTGGAGGTCCAGCTCCGGGGGGGCCAGAACCAGCCCCTGGATGTCCGGAAGCCTATCCGGGTCATCCATGATGGCGTGGAAGAGAAACTCGCCCTTCAGGCCTTGGATCTTGGCCAGTTGACCCAGGAGCAGCATCAGGCCTCCGCCTTCTTTTCGTCTTCGTCGAAGAGCTCGACGTTCACGATGAGACCGCTCTTGTCGCCGGCAGCCTTGCAGATGGTCCGCAGGGAAGAGATCATGCGGCCACTCTTGCCGATGATGCGTCCGCGGTCCTTCTGGGCGGCCACGATGAGCACGTCCCGCTTCTTGCCGGTGCCCGTGACCTCGATGCGAAGGCTCTCGGGGTGGTCCAGAACGGGGCTCAGCACGTCTTTGAGAAAGGCTTCGAGGTTCACAGGGCCTCCGATTGCAGCGCGAAAGGCCGGGATGGACCCGGCCCTTCGTTCAATTTGTTGTGAATTAGAGGATCGCGTTCTTCTTGAAGAGATCCAGGACGGTCTTGGAGGGCTGGGCACCCTTCTGGATCCAGGACTTGGCCTTGTCGGCGTCGATGCGGACCGTCTCGCCGGCGGTGGCGATGGGGTTGACGAAACCGAGGATCTCGATGGCACGGCCGGTGGGAATGCGGTCGTGCTCAGACACGACGATGTGGTAGAAGGGCCGCTTCTTGGCACCGTTGCGAGCGAGACGGATTGTGAGCATTTGAACTCCTAGAGCTTGCCAGTTTATCCCGGATTGGGGTGAAAACCAAGTTGAAATATGGCCTCGATGGGGTCGAGGGGTGGGGACGAAGGGGGAAAGGCTGGTGGTGGGGTGCGCGGGTCCCTACCGGGATCGCATCAGAACGGCATCTTGGGCATCCCCGGCATGTTCTTCATGGCAGCCATCCGCTTCATGAAGCGGGGGTCCTTCATCTGACCCATCATCTTCTTCATTTCGAGGAACTGCTTGAGGAGCTGGTTGATCTCATGGACCGGCCGCCCTGCGCCGGCAGCAATGCGCCGCTTGCGCTTTGCATCCAGCAGGTTGTGGTTGGCCCGCTCCCTGGGGGTCATGGAATTGAGGATGGCCTCCAGGTGCGTCATGCGCTTGTCGGTCACCACGCTCTCGATCTGGGCCTTCATCTGACCCATGCCCGGGAGCATCCCGATGAGCTTCTGCATGGAACCCATCTTCTTGACCTGCTGAAGCTGGCTGCGCATGTCCTCCAGGGTGAACTGGTTCTTCACCAGCTTCTGGGCCATGGCCTCGGCTTCCTTCTCGTCGATCTTGTCCTTGGCCTGCTCGATGAGGGTCAGGACATCGCCCATGCCCAGGATGCGCTGGGCCATGCGGTCCGGGTGGAAGCGCTGGAAGTCGTCCAGCTTCTCGCCCTCGCCCACGAACTTGATGGGGCGGCCGGTGGCGTGCTTGATGCTGAAGGCCGCGCCGCCACGGGTGTCGCCATCGGTCTTGGTGAGGATGACGCCCGTGAGGCCCAGCTTCTCGTGGAAGGCGGTGGCGGAGCGGACCGCGTCCTGGCCCGTCATGGCGTCCGCCACGAAGAGGATCTCGTTGGGCTGGGTGCCTTCCTGGATCCGGACGAGTTCATTCATTAATTGTTCATCAAGATGTAGGCGGCCAGCGGTGTCGAGGATGACCGTATCCCAGCCCTTGATCCGGGCCTCCTCCACGGCGGCCTTGCAGATGGCCACGGGATCCTTGGAGTCCGTGCGGTAGCTGGGCACCCCCGCATCCTGGGCCACGACATGGAGCTGCTCCACGGCGGCGGGGCGCTGGATGTCGGCGGGCACCAGGAGGGGCGAGCGGCCGAGCTTCTTGAGAAACTTGGCCAGCTTGCCGCAGGTGGTGGTCTTGCCGGCGCCCTGGAGGCCCACCATCATCACCACCGTCGGGGGCTTGCTGGCGAAGTCCAGGGGATGCTCGGGGGCCGTGCCCCCCATGATCTCGGTGAGTTCCTGGTAGACGATATCGATGAACTGCTGGGCGGGATTCAGGCCATCCAGGACCACGGTGCCCTTGCCATCGGGGCCCTGGGCCAGGGCCTTCTCCTTGACCCGCTGGAGGAAGGTGCGGGCCACCTGGACGTGGACATCGGCCTCAAGGAGGGCCATGCGCACTTCCCGCAGGGCGTCCTCGATATTCTTCTCCGTGAGGCGAGTCTCGCCCCGGAGCGACTTCATCGCTTTGGTGAGCTTTTCGGTGAGGGATTCGAACATGGGCCTTCCGGTGGCCCGGAAATGGGCCAATTCCCCATTCTAGCCATGGATGGACGTGGGCGAGGAAATTCAATTCTTGGCGGCCCGAGGATCGCATCGATCATCCGGTAGAGGCCCTCGGGGCACTCCGAAGCCGGGAAGTGGCCGACCCCCCTCATCCGGTGCTCTTCAGCAAAGATGGTGTGCTTGCGCCCCCAGGGCCAAGCGAGTAGGCGGGGGGATGCCGCTCCGACAATGCGATGGCAGGGGCAGGCGAGTTGGGCTGGGGTCAGGGGGAGGCCCTTCTCATAGCGGCTGATGATCCTCAGATATGCTTGAGCTGCGGAGGCCGACTGAGGGCGGCCGAAGGCCTCCCAGAATCCCGGGGGCAGTGCCGACTGTCTGCCGAAGAGAGCCCACTTGATGCAGGCACGACCGGGACGGGTTCCGGTGAACCCCCGGAACAGCCATGGGCCGATCCCTGGAACGAGGATCGGAACCAGGGGCAGGGGGAAATGGTAAGGGCTCTCCACAAGGATCAGGGGGGGGTGTCCTGTCGGAGTCCTCCTGGCATGTTCCCAGGCCACGACGCCCCCCAGGCAGAAGCCGACCACCCCGGCGAAGGGTCCCTGGGCGAGGGCTGAGCGCACCTCTCCGACCAGTTCCTCCATGTCTCCGGGTGGGGCCCAGGCGCTCCGGGCGCCGAGGCCAGGCCATTCGTGGATGCGGCAGGTCCAGTGCTGGAGGAACCAGGGCGGAAGCGTCCCTTCAAGGTAGCGAGCCGGGGTGTTCCATCCGGGCAGGAGAAGGAGGCTGGGCTTCTCCTGCCTCATGCCTCCCCAGCCACCAGATGGGCCAGGAGGAAGCCTGCAACGGCTCCGACCAGGGCGCTGAGAGGGATGAAGAATAGTGTCGCACCGAGGAGATCGGACACCCTTCCGGTGCCCAGCCCCATCACCAGGGAGCAGAGGAAGGAACCGGCGACGGCTACCAGCAGACCGGCCAGGAGACCTTTCCACTTCCGGACAGGCCTCCATGCCTTGAGCCAGCTGAAGAATGCAAGGGTGTTGGCGCCGCAGACGAAGAACATGGCGGCATAATTCAGCGGGTGGAAGTGCACGCCGCTCCACAGCTCGTTGGAATGGGCGGCGATCCTCACGTAGATGAAGGCGGCGATGGCGCCGGTGACCAGGGCGTTGATGGCCGAGAGGAGGGGGTGGGTGTCTGAGGAAGGGCGGGGCATCGAGGCTCCATTGGATTCGGGTCAGGGTTGCCCCGCAAGGATGCGGTAGAAGCGGGGGAGCTGGGCTTCTTTCCTGCATTTTCCGCAGAGCTCCTGGGAGGTATCTGGTGGCAGGGGGCGCTCCGGGGAACTCCCTTCCAGGAGGGGCTGGAGTTCGAATGCGAGGCAGCGGGAGCGGGGGATGCCGACGGCTTGGTTCATCTGCTTCCAGATTTCGGCGATGGGCTCCTCAAAGGCGTTCCCGAACCCGAGGGGAACGAAGTCACAGGGGCTGAGGTTGCCCATGGCGTCCAGATACGAATGCTGGGTTCCAGCCCCGCAGCCGAACATCTCAGGGCTTTCAGTGTGGGCGAACACGGTGACCTTGGGGTATTCCGATGACCAGTTGGCCCTCCTCTGGAATCTGAGGAGCAGCTCCCGGTCCCTGGGGGAGAGGAAGGCTCCAGGCTGGCAGGTGGAGAGCCGTCCTGCGGGCATCGCCTCCAGGAAACGGATCTCGTGGGCGCCGATCCTCTTGGCCAGGCGGGCGAGGGCTTCGTGCTCCCCCCGGGCAAGGCATTCTTGGTCCACCACGCACTGCACCATGACGTGGATCCTGCCGGTGCTTCGCAGATGGTCGATGGCGGTCACCGAGGCTTCCCAGGCTCCAGTGTGTCCCCGCATCCGGTCAAAGGTGGCCGGATCGGTCCGGTCAAGGCTGATCCCCGCCGCGAAGAGTCCGGCCCCGGCCAGATCGCGCGCCCGCGCCCGGGTCAATCCCGAACCGCTGCTGTAGAGGATGCTGACGGAACGATCGTCGATGGCGGCGATGAGATCCTCCAGGTCTTCCCGCAGGAGGGGCTCGCCGCCGGTGAGCCCGAGGATGGAGGTCCCCATGTCCTGGAGCTGGGCGATGACGGCCAGGAGCTGCTCCCGGCTGGGCTCCGGTGATCCAGCCTGGTTGGCCGCGCTGCAGTGCCAGCATCGGTATGCGCAGCGTCCGGTGACGGCCATGAAGAGGGAGATCGGGGCCGTGCGCTGGGCTCGGATGTGCTCCTCGTAGCGGGTGCTCTCCCCTGGAGTGGCCCGGAGAAGCTGCTCGAATGCTCTGGAAGGGATGGGGGGCAGGAAGGAGGAGACGAGGTATCCCACCCTTGTCTGTACGATCCGCTCGTGGAGTCCCACATGGATCATGGCTCGGAGCAGGTGCCGGAAACGGTAGTGGGGGTCCTGTCTGAACTCCCGGTGGACCTGGAGCAGGAGGCGGTGGCTGCTCGGGCTGCCGAGGAGTCCAACCAAGTGGAGGGCGTCCCTCAGCATGGAAGGGCCCCGGCTACCCATGAGAATCGGTGGGTCGTGGTGCATGAGGAGCCTTCTGGGCGGTCCATGACTTCGGCCAGGCGCTCCTCCAGGTCGGGGATGCCGAGGATGCAGCGAGTGCCAGCCAGGGCGCCGGTCTTGAACCCCCAATCAATGGCTTCTTTGGGGCCATCATGGGTGCAGATCCGCTCTCCGTCTCCGGCGTGGTCGACCCTGAAACCGCACTGGGCCAGCTCCCTGGCCATCTGTCGGGAGCTTTCGGGCATCCGCAGGCCGAGGTGGAAGACCTTCCGGATATCCCTGGGCCGTCTGGCCATCAGCTCCAGGAACGCCCTCTCCAGCTCGGGGACCGTGGACCGTCGATTGGCCAGAAGGATGAGCTGCCCGCCGGGCCGCAGGACCCGCTTGAGCTTCGGGAGCAGCTTGGTCCGATCCATGTATTCCCAGGACCACAGGGCTGTGACGGCATCCAGGGAGGAATCCCCAAGGCCCTCCACGAGCTTGTGGGCATCCCCCAGCATCAGGGTATCGCCCTCTCTCGCCTGGATCCTGGCCAGCATGCCTGGGGAGGCGTCGATCCCGAGAATGATTCCATCAAATCTCCGGTCGGAGAGGTGGTCCATCACGAGTCCCGTTCCACAGCCCAGGTCCAGGACCCGCCCCCCCGGGGGGGGCTTCAGGTGGGCCAGGACGGTCTGGTTCACTGGGGTCATGAAGGCCCGCCAGGTCCTGTCGTAGGTTGCTGCCGCTGCATCATAGTCGCTGGCGATCTCGTCGAGGCCTGCTCGGTGGCCTCCCAGGAAGCGCTCTGTGACGCGCCAAGCCATGAGCAGGCGTTTCATGGCTCCGCCTTTCTGCCGAGGAAAGTGTATTCCAGCCAAGAGTGCCGTCGGCTCGTTCCAGGAATCCCTGTGCTTCCAAAGAGATCCTGGAGGGTTTCGGGGGCAATGAATCTGGAGTGGTCGATGAATAGATGCTCGAATATGGCGGCGAGCTTCCCGCGCCATCCACGCACATCAAACTCCTGGACGATGACCCTCCCGCCTGGCTTGAGGACACGGTGCATCTCCGCAACGGCACTCTGGGCCTCCTTGATGTGGTGGAGGGCATCCACGCAGAGGATGGCATCAAAGGTCGCTTCGCCGAAGGGTATCTGTCGGGCGCCCCCACGGACCCGGTGGATCGTGGGGTGGCGGGGGCCGCGCTCCAGCATGGCCCGGCAGGGGTCAAGGATGACGATTTCGCCCACGGTGCCGACGGCGGCCGCAGCGATGCGGCCCGTGCCGCCGCCGACGTCAAGAATTCTCTCGTGCGTTCGAAGGTCTGCTAGTGCCAGCAGGGCCTCGGATGGGGCGATTCTGGTGATCTTTAAGAACGGATCATATATTGGGGCGTAGACGGAAAACCAGTCCCAAGGCATAGAGCCATTCTCTACCGTGCACGATGCCTATTTCAAGGACCCTGTGCGCTTTCGCTCTGGGCGAAGTATCCCACGCTGTCTTCCGACAAAAGAAATCGGGAAAGGCCCGCCGGATGGGTTCCGGCTGGGCCTTTTCTGCGCGAGGACTTGAAACCTACTTGTAGTGGTTCGTCTTGTAGAGCTCCACGAAGGAGTCGCAGTAGATCTCCTTGTTCATGATGATGCGGGCGGCGGCGGCGGTTTCCATCAGGTCGTCGTCGTTGGCGTCGGCGATGGCGGAGTCCAGACCCGAGGCCATCAGCATGGCGATCATGGTGCGGTTGAGGAGCTTGCGGTTGTTGCAGCGCTGGCTGACGTTGGAGAGGCCCACGGTGGTCTTGGGGGGGGGATCGGACAGCATCTTGACTTGGCGGAGGGTCTCCATGGCCTCGATGGCGTGGTCCTGGGCCACATTGACCGGCAGGATCAGGGGATCGAGGTAGAGGTCCTGGAGGGGAAGGCCGAATTCGTCGGCGGCGGCCACCAGTTCCATGGCCAGGGCAACGCGGGCGTCGGCGGTCTTGGGGATGCCGGACTCCTCGCTCATGGCCAGGGCGATCACCTTGGCGTTGTACTTCACAGCCATGGGGAAGACGCGCTCGATCTTATAGCGGTCAGCGTGGCAGGAGTTAATGAGGGCGGGGCGCTTGCAGAGCTTGAGGCCCTCCTCGATCACATCGTAGTTGGTGGAATCCAGGGAGAGGGGGGTGTCCACCACTTCCTGGACGGTGTTCACCAACCACCTCATGGCTGCCGCAGGATCCCCTGCCGTGGGACCGACGCAGACATCCAGCCAGGTGGCGCCGTTCTCGGTCTGCTTGATGGCCCAGTCCTGCACGGGCTTCTTGTCCTGATTGGTGATGGCTTCACGGATGTCCTTGAACATCCCGTTGATGCGTTCGCCGATGATCTCCATCGCGGTGGGTCTCCTTAGGGAAATGACGTTTAAACGTGAAACTGACGAGGCTCTGATTGAGTATTGGATTTGGTTTTATCGCTGTTCATCGCCGTCCATCGCTGGCTGAAAGGCTTTTTGGAGCGTGATGGACAGCGATGAAAAGCAGGCCCTACTGATCTACAGGAAAAGATCCTGGCGTGGCGATGGCAAATTAGAGACTGCTCGGTGCCATCAGGTCCGCCACGTTCTTCTTCACCAGCGCAATGGCCTCGGGGTGGCGCATCACCAGGATGTCCAGACCGGACTGCAGCAGGGAGGCGGCGGTCACGGTCTCCCAGAGGATGCCGCGCTCAGCCTGGTCGCCCCAGCCGGGGAACTCGTCGGCGCCCACGTTGGCTTCCTTGGCCTTCCAGGCCTCGAAGCCGACGGTGCCAATGACGGGGAGAGCCAGCATCTTGTCGCCCTGGAGGGAGCCGATGCGGGCGCGCTCACCTACGGAGTAGGCATACTCCAGGCCGTAGCCCAGGCCGCCGATGCTGGGATCGACGATGATGCGGTCCGCGGGGATCCCCATCTCGGTGATGAGGATGTTGAGCTGCTTGCACATGTTGATGTCCAGGGGGGACTGGGCGATCACGGTGTGCTTGTGCACCATGGCGGCGGCCACGATGGTGTTGTAGTTCTCGGTGGTGGCGAGGCCCAGGAGCAGGTTCTCACCGGCACAGGCCTCGGCCACGGCGGGGATCACCTTGTTGTCCACCTCATCGATGCCGCAGCCGATGACGGCGACGGGCACACCCACGGTGGCCAGGACCTTCTTGACCGTCGCGACGCACTGCTCGGGGGTGCTGGCACCCAGCTCGGGGTCGGCACTCTGGAGGCGGAGGTAGATCAGGTCCGCGCCACCGCACTCGACGGCAGCCTTGGCCCAGGTGGCGGCATCCTTCATGGCGTCGCCGTAGGCGGCCTTGACGGCGTCGTTCCACTCCTCGGGGTAGCGGTCCAGGACTTCGACGGCCACGACGGGCTTGTTGGGGGTCTCACCCTCGAAGTGGAGCCAGGGCAGGCTGGATTCGCCGCCCACCGTGATCGTGCAGGCGCGGGTGCCACCCTGTTCGGCGGTGGCGCCGAGGGTGACACAGGTGATCTTGCCCGAGTTGCGTTCCTTCAGGATCTGAACAGGCATGGGTATTTCCCCTTTAAATGTTGAGGTTGTCCAGGATTGCGTAAGCCGCTTTCACGGCTGGCGAGTGAGCGGGAAGGTTGAAGAGGGGCTGGCCCTTGATGTCGAACTCGTTCACCAGGGGGTCGCTGGGGATGATTCCCGCCAGTGTCAGGCCGGTCTTTTCGATCTCTTCCCGGAGAAGCTCCACGTCTTCCGGCGTGGCCCGGGTGACCACCAGGCAGATGTTCTTCACCTTGGTCTGGATCTGCTTGACCAGTTCGTGGACCCGTCCGGCGGAACGGATGGCCCGGGCCGAGCTATCACTGACGACGAAGAGGAAGTCCACGTCCTGGGTGGTGCGGCGGCTGATGTGCTCCAGGCCGGCCTCGTTGTCGATGACGACGTACTTGTAGCCATGGGTCAGAAGCTTGTCGAGGTGCTTGCGGAGGATGTTGTTGGGGAAGCAGAAGCAGCCGGGGCCGTCTGGGCCTCCCATGACCAGCAGGTCCACATCCTTGCCCTCCGCCAGGGCGGCGTTGAGCTTGTATTCGATATAGGTCTCCTGGCTCATGCCCATGGGGATGCTGTTGGCATCCTTGGTGCTGGCGATGAGTTCGGAAACCGTTTCACCTTCAAGCTTGAGACCCAGCGCCTCGTTGAGGTTGGCGTTGGCGTCGGCATCCACCGCGAGGATGGGCACCTTGCGCTTGTCGATCAGGTAGCGGGTGAGAAGGGCGCAGAAAGAGGTCTTGCCTGTTCCGCCCTTCCCGGCGACTGCGATTTGTACGGGCATATTCAGGACTCCTGACTTGAAGGAGGGGGACCGCCCGCTCCCGTTGGTCGCTCTGCGTCCCCCTCCTGCTCCCCACGGAGCGCCTGGGCAGAGCCCGGGCACTCCGTCTGCAGGGAAGGGAAGAGGTTCAGATCGGTATGGGGAATGAAGAGCGCCGAGATGAACTCGTCCATGAACTGGTTCCCATTGGAGAGCTCCAGGTAGGTCATCCGGTTGGCCAGATCCAGGGACTCGGCCAGACCTTCCTGGCTGAGCAGCACGGTCATGGCCCCCTGGATACAGCTGTTGCCGACGTACTCGAACTTCTCCCGGGGCAGGTCCGGCAGCAGTCCGATGCGGACCGAGTCGGAGATGTTGAGGTAGTTGCCGAAGCCGCCGGCAATGTAGACCCGGGCGATGTCCTGCATCTCGAGCTGCACCAGGTTGAGCATGGTGCGGATGCCCGCCAGGATGGCGCCCTTGGCCCGGAGGAGGTTCTTGATGTCTCCCTCGGTGATCACAATGTCCTGCTTGCTTCCGCTTTCATCAGCCCAGACGAGAACGTATTCCATGCCTTCGGAGCCGAGACGGATGCGCTGGTTCTGGTGAGGCAGCATCTTGCCCGCGCGGTCGATGATCCCGGCGCGCTTCAATTCGGAGAGGGCGCAGATGAGGCCGGAACCGCAGATCCCCCGGGGTTTGATCTTCCCGATGGTGCCGCAGTGGGCTTCCAGGGTCTCGCGATCGATCTCCAGGGAGTCGATGGCGCCTTCCATGGCGCGCATGCCGCAGGCGATGCCCGAGCCCTCGAAGGCCGGGCCCGCCGAGCAGGCGCAGGTGACGAGCCAGTCGTTGTTGCCGAGGACCAGTTCGCCGTTGGTGCCGATGTCGATGAAGAGGGTGAGTTCTTCGGAACGCGTGATCTGGGTGGCCAGGACACCGGCGGTGATATCTCCCCCAACGTAGGCCGCCACCGAAGGGATGGTGACCACCAGGGCGTCGGGATTGATGTGGAGCTCCAGTTCCTTCGCCCTCAGGACCGGGGGGGCCGTGACGGCGGGGGCATAGGGCTCCAGCCGGAGCCAGGTGGCGGGGATGCCCAGGAAGAGGTGGGTCATGACGGTGTTACCGCCATGGACCAGGACAGGAATTTCCCTGGGATCAATCCCGTTCTTGGCGAGCAGACCGTCGATGAGCTCGTTGAGGGTGTCCAGTACGGCCTTCTGCAGCAGGGCCAGACCCTCCGGGTGATCATCGGTATAGATGATCCGGGAGATCACGTCCGAGCCGTAGACCGACTGCTTGTTGTAGGTGCCGGCCTTGTCGAGGATCCGACCGGTGGCGGTATCCAGCAGCGCCACCACGACGGTGGTGGTGCCGATGTCCACGGCCAGTCCGTAGGTGGGGCGGGTCGTGTGGCCCGGCTCCACCGTCAGGACCTTGGGGACCCCCAGGAGGGTGCCCACGGTCACCGTGATGTCCCAGTTCCCCAAGCGGGCAGCCGCCGGAAGGGCCTGGAGACAGCTGATGGCGATGGTGGCATCCTTCAGGCCGTGCTGCTTCCGGAGGGCATTCTGAAGACGGTCCCAGTCGCTCTGGTTGTCCACCAGATCCGGGGGATCCAGGCGGAGGCAGTAGCGATGGCAGATGGGGTTCATCTTCCGGGTGGCAAAGAAGTCGTTCTCCTTGGTGAACCGCGTCCGTTTGCTGCCCAGGAGCACTTTGTGCTCCGTGAGGCGGGACTGGGTCGGCACCTCCACCGTCATGGGTCCCCGGACCTTGATCTTGCAGGCCAGGACAAGCCCCTGTGCCTTGAGATCCTCGGACAGGTGGGCGTCTTCCCTGGAGTCGTAGCTTCCGGAGATTACCTTCACGGCGCACTTGCCGCAGGTGCCGCGCCCCCCGCAGGGGCTGCTCATATCGATTCCGGCTTGCTTGGCGGCCGCCAGGAGGTTGGTGCCCTCCCGGACGGCCACCGAAACATTGTCCGGCATGAAGGTGATGAGGTGCTTTTCCAAAGTGCGGTTCTCTCTACGCGAAGTTGCCCTTGGCGAAGGCATTGATGCCGGAGGCTTCGGCGGGGCCCACCAGGACCTTCCAGCCGGACTTCTCCTCCAGGGCGCCCTTGATGACCGCCACGTGGCCAGGAATCACGATGTTCCGGTGCTTGACGGTCTCTTCGATACCGCAGGCCTTGATGAACTCGGTGATCTTGTCCCCGTTGAACTTGCCAGCGGCCCAGGCGGTCAGCACCGAGGTGCCGTCCGTGGGGCAGGCCAGGATGTAGGAGGGGATCTTGCTGGCGGAGACCTCGCCTTCCACCGTGTAGTAGGTGAGGGCGAAGTTGGTGGTGATGTAGACCGGGGAGTCGGCGGTCACATTGCCGATGGCGTTGACCTTGGGCTCCACCTGGCTGGGTTTCTGGGGATCCGAGAAGATGTTCATCTTCAGGGCGGCGAGGGGCAGGATCTGGGACTTCTCGTCGGCCTTCAGGACCACCACGCTGGCGTACTTGGTGATGTAGGCGGCGGCTTCGATGACCTGGTCCCGGGGGTTCTCGGAGGCCGTGAAGGCGATCACGGGGTAGCCGAAGGGCCGGAACTTCTTCTTGATGGAGAGGCGGCGGGTCTGGGTGATCTCCGCCAGGGACTGGGAGAGTTCCCGGGTGCCGAGATCGACCACCAGCTCCTTGTAGGAGGCGGCGACCTTCTCCACCAGATCGGCGGTGGCGTCCAGGCCCTTGCCCTTGACCACCAGGGGAGCCTCGTATTTCTTGGCCAGCTCCACCATCTTTTCCCAGTTCGCTTCGGTGGCGGCGTGGATCAGGGGCTTCTGGCTCCCGATGATGGCCAGGGCCTTCTCCATGGCGACGGGATCCTCGGTGATGAGGACGGTGGCGAAGCAGGTCACGTCGGCCACGGCCTTGACGGCGGCGGCGAAGGCGTCGGCGTTGCCGGAGTCGTTGCGGACCGCCATCATGTCGATGGACACGGACTGGCCCACACGCTCGAAGGCCAGCTCATTGACCTTCTTGACCTTGGCTTCGAGCTCGGCGCCGCTGAGCTTGTCGGAGATCTCAACCGCCAGCAGGGTGGGGTGATAGAAGGCCTTGTCGTGGCGGAAGAGCACCACTTCATCGCCCATCTCGCGCTCGGCGCCCAGGGTGCCGACCTTCACCAGCTTGATGGGAGGGGCGGCTGCTCCGCCCAGGGTTTCCTTGGCGGCGTCCGAAACGTAGGGGCACTTGTCCAGGGAGGTCTTGGCGTTGGCCAGGGCCATCGCGAAGGCCAGACAGGTGGGCTGCTCGCATTCCTTGCAGTTCTTCTTGGGCAGCAGTTTGAAGATATCTAGGCCGGTTAGCGCCATTTTCACAACTCCTTTCGGTTAGAACAACGATTCCATCGCAAAGGCCGGGTGGCCCTTTTCTTCCAGGAAGGGGAGGATCTCCTCGGTGGCGGTGCCGATGCTCTCGTCGGCGATCTTGTCGATGAAGTCCTCGCCGAGGCCCTCCTCGACGCTGCGCTTCACGAAGTCTTCCCGGATCTGCTCCTTGAGGGCCTTGGGCATCCAGACGATGCGGCCCATGCCGCCGTCGGCGCTGATGAACTTGCGGCTGGTGATGTAGCGCTTGCCGATGCCCATGAAGCCGGGGGACTGGACACCACCACCGACCGAGCCCGCCAGGGTGGAGAAGGTCATGCCGCTGGGGGTCATGCCGGTGTGCTCACGGGTGGTGATCATGATGCCGTTGGCTTCGGGGACGATGGCCATGATGGCCTCGAAGCAGCCGCAGGAGGTCATGGGCAGTTCCATGAGGGTGTAGAGGGCCACTTCTTCCAGGGTCTTGTTGGTGCTGTTGTAGATGAAGTCGTTGACGCTCTTCCAGATGCCCTTCTTCTCGTCGATGGTCCCTTCCTTGAGGATGGGCTGGTTGGGGCCCGTGGGGTTGATCTCGAAGGAGGCCTTGGCATCCAGCCAGCTCACGGCGCCGCAGAGGCCCACGCGCTCGGGGGTCACCACGCAGGAGTGGTTGGGGGCGAAGGACTGGCAGAGGGTGCAGGAGAAGAACTCGTCGACGGTGTCGTCCTTGAGGCCCCGCAGGCGCTCGTCGCGCTGGCTGTAGGCGGCGCGGGCCTCCAGGAGCTTCTCCTCGACGGCGGCCTTCTCGGTGTAGATGGTCACCTCGACGCGATCCACGATGGCGGGGAACTCGGACTTGTATTTCGCGATGAGGATGTCGCCGTAGTTCTTGAACTTGAAGCCCTTGGCGGCGGCATCCTTGCTGATGCGGAGCCAGCAGAGGTCGCGCTGGGCCACGTGCCAGAGGCCCTCGCCGTAGTTGACGAAGTAGTGGACCCGGCGTTCCAGCACGCTCTCGAAGTCGGACTGCATCTTGCGGCCGTAGATCTTGATGTAGATGCCGATGGGCAGGACGGAGCCCTCTTGGACCTCATCGAGTTCAGGCCCGATCACCGTGATCTTGCCGTCCTCGATTTCGTCCTGGCCCACCATCTTCACCAGCTCGAAGCCCGGGGCCTTGGAACCGCCGAACTCCACATAGGCATCGGCGCGGCGGATGGTCTCACCCTCGAAGGCGGGACCGATGGTGATGGGCACATCGATCTCGACGTTTTTCAGCTTGATGCTGCGGAGCTCCATGGCCTCGGCCACCATCTTGTCGTAGTCGGGCTGGGAGGTGTACCAGTCGGGGATGGGCTCGGCCACGGGCTGATCGGTGATGGTGGGGTGGCCCAGGAAGGCGGCCCCGAACTCGGCGACGGTGCGGACATCATCCTGGGGCCCGAGGGCCAGGACGAAGGCCCGGACACGGCGCTTCTGGTAGTCCAGCTGGGCTTCCTTGGCGCCGGGGGCGATGCCGCCGAAGGCCAGACCGGCCCGGAGGGCGAAGTTCACGGCGTGGATGACCTGGGTGAAGTTTCCCAGGGGGAAGGCGATGTAGTCGATGCCGAGCTTGACGTTCTCTTCGAGGAGCTGCTCGATGATCTCGTTGCAGAGCATGAGCATGATGCCCTTGCCCTGGAGGTTCTTCACCAGCTTGGCCGCTTCCTTGCTGCTGCGGGCCTTGCCGAGGATGACCGCCACGCCGGGGATGGAGAAGTCCACCAGCTGGATGCCGAACTTGCGCAGGACGGGGTCCGTGAGGAAGCCGGTCCAGGGGGCGGGATGGGGATTGACCCCCTTCAGGTAGCGCAGGGCCTCGATGATCTCGGCGCTGTAGAGGGCCACTTCGCCGTTGAGCAGGGCGCCCTCGAAGGTGTAGTTCTCCTTGAGGTTGTTGTGGCGGATGCGGTTGAGGATGGGCACCAGGTCCTTGAGGGTCTGGACATCCTCGCCGCTGAGGGCGGTGATGACCGGGAGCTTGTAGGCCGTATCCGGGTAGCTGACGGGGCAGTTCTCGCCGTGCTCCCGGATGGCCTGAGTCAGCAGGATCTCCGCATAGCTGGCGGCGATGACGGCGCCGTCAAAGGCCTTCTTGTAGAGAGGATTGGGCTTGCCCTCCACCTGGAGGTGCTTCATGGGGCTCAGGTTTGCGTAGGCGTCGTTGATGGTGAGTTCGCTCATGTCTGGATCCCTTATCCTTCGAAGGCCATGGCCGGGGTGCTCTGGTACTTGGCGGCGGTGTCGGCGTAGATGCGGAGCTTCCACGCGCGGTTCTCAAGGCGCTCGTAGAGCTGGGCCGCAGCCTTGACCGGATCGGTCTCGAAGATGAAGTAGCCACCGAAGACATCCTTCGCGATGCGGGTGGTGACACCGTAGACCAGGTCACTGCCCTCCAGGGGAGGCAGGACGCCCACGTGGCAGGGGATGCCGCTGGAGATGACCCAGGAGCCGATGACGACAGCCTTCTCAGACATGGCCTCGGGGGCGGTGGCCACGAAGGGCAGCTGGGCCACGGGGATTTTGAGATTATTGGCCATGGCGGTCCAAAGGGTGGCGACGCGGGAGTTGTCCACGCAGGAGCCCATGTGGTAGACCAGGGGCAGGTTGGCCTTGAGGCCGGAGTTCTCCTCCAGGCGCTTGATGAACTTCTTGAGGCCGGGGCCGGCGAACTGCTCGACACCCTCGGAGGACAGGAAGCCCGCCTTGGCGAAGGCGCCAGCGGCGCAGCCCGTGGACACCAGGAAGACATCCTTAGCGGCCAGTTCCCGGGCTATGGTGAGGGTGGCGTCGTCGTGGATGGTCTTCTGGTTGTTGCAGCCTGCGAAGGCGGCCACACCCTTGATCTCGCCCGCCAGGATGGCGTCGGTGAGCACGCTGATGGGGTTCTCGGGACAGAGCTTGGCAAAGAGGTCGGTCATGGCTTCGAAGGAGAAGCCGCCCACCACCTGCTTCTTGTAGAGGGGGATCTTCACGAGGGCGGGATTGCGCTTGGCATACTGCTTGATGGCTAGGCGGACGATCTTGCGGGCGTCATCCATGGCCGTGGCTTCGTTGAACTCGATGTGCACGGAGCCAGGGATTTTGGAGATGTTGGAAGTGGTCACCAGCTGGGTGTGGAAGCAGTTGCAGAGATCCTTGACGCCGGGGGCGATGCACTGGACGTCCATGACCATGGAATCCAGCACGCCGGTCATGATGACCAGTTCCTGGGAACCGAAGTTGGCCACGGAGGGGACGCCTTCGCGCATGAGGACTTCGTTGCCTGTGCAGCAGATGCCCACCAGATTGATGCCCTGGGCACCGGCGGCCTTGGCCTCGCCTTCGAGCTCGCGGGCGGCGTAGACCACCATCTGGCTCAGCAGGGGATTGTGGCCGTGGACGGCGATATTGATCTTCTCCTTGTCCAGGGCGCCGAGGTTGGCGTCTGTGATCACGGCGGTGGGGGTGCCGAAGAGCACGTCTGTCAGGTCTGTGGCGATATGCTCACCTGTGAGGTCAGCCAGAGCCGCCTTCAGGCCGCCGAAGATGATGTTCACGGGGTCGGCGTCCGTCCCCACATGGGTCTGGTGCAGGAGCTGGACCACGGAGCGGTCGATGGCGGAGGGGGCGATGCCGGTGTGCCTGAACTTGACCTTGCGTTCCTCGGTGATGTTGGTGCTCAGCCAAGTGCAGGGCTCGTTGTTGTACTTGCCGAAGTCCGCCAGGGCGAGGAGGGCCACATCCTTGGCGACCTCTTCATTGGTGCGGCCTTCGGTGGGGACGCCGACCCGCTTGGCCACGGCCATGAGCTTCTTGATATCCGTGATCTTGAAGTCGGGGGCGTGACCCTCCCCGACGGCTAGCAGGGTCAAGGCGATCTCGCGGGCGTGGTCCGAGTGGGCCGATGCGCCACCGGCCATCATGCGTACGATGTTGCGGGCCACGATGGTGAAGGCGGACGCGCCGCAGATCCCCTTGTCCTGGCCGGGCTTGGTGGGGATGATGCGGCAGGGACCCTGGATGCAGATCCGGCAACAGATGCCGGTCTGACCGAACTTGCACTGGGGCTGCTGGGCCTTGTAGCGGTCGAAAGAGGTCGTCAGCTTGGCAGCTTCGGCGAGGTCCAGCATTTCGCGGGCAGCCAGATCAACCGTTCTGTGACCTGTTGGGGCTGTGCTCATAGGATGGTCTCCGTTGGTTCAGGAATGGGTGCGGTGGACGATACGGGTCAAAAGATCCTTCAGTTCTGCGCTGTCCGCCTCGCCGGGGGTCTGGCCGAAACCCATGGCTTTGTCGGAAATAACTTCGTCATAGCGCTGGATGCCCAGCAGCTCCTTCCCGGTGAAGTGTTCCCGGATGAAGGTCTCTTCCTTGTCTGTGCGGACTTTGTTGGCGATGAAGCGGATGTCCTTGATGCCCAGCTCCCGGGCCAGGTTCTCCACGATCCGGGCGGTCTGGATGCTGGCGCGGCCGGGTTCGGTGACCACGATCATCAGGTCGACGCCACCGGAGGTGCCCCGGGTCAGGTGCTCGATGCCGGCCCCCATGTCCAGGATCACGATGTCCTTGTTGTCCAGGATCAGGGAGTTCACCAGAGCCCGGAGGAAGGTGTTCTCCCGGCAGTAGCAGGCAGATCCGCCCTGCTTGACGCCGCCCATCCGCAGGAAGCGGATGCCGTCGAGCTGGATACTGTACTCGTCGATGATGTGGTCCACCGCCGGGTTGAGGGTGTAGATGGCCCCGCCGCCGGTCTGCTGGTCCATCAGCTCCTTCATCTCGATGACGGGCCTGATTTCCTTGAGCCGATCCTCGCTGATGCCGAGGGCCAGGCCCAGGCTGCTGTCGGGGTCGGCGTCCACGGCGTAGACGTTGAAGCCCTCGTTGCGGAAGAGCTTGGCCAGGTTGGCCGCCATGGTGGTCTTGCCCACGCCGCCTTTGCCGGAAATGGCGATCTTCATGACTTGGCCTCCTTACGGGGGCTGGCTGCGCCCACCATGCGATAGGTCCCGAAACTGGCAGCCAGGACAATATCCTCCACGGGAAGGAAGTCCGCCACCGAGGCATCGAAAAGGATCGTGCCCGAGGCCGGGAGCTCGTCGTCCCCGGCCCAGACCACATAGCTGATGGGCACCAGGGGAAAGGCCTTGAGGGTGTAGCTGCGGTCCCCCATGGTCTCGGGGGTTCCACCGAACTGGGCGGCGGCCGCTGCGAAGGCTTCTAGACGGTTTGCGAAGGCCTTCACCATGGGGTCGATGGCCCTCAGCTTGAAGGAGGGACAGTAGATGGAGCCCCCGCCGGGGACTTCCATGAAGGAGATGGCCCGCCCCGTGAGGTGGCTGGGCTTGGCGTGGATCAGGTAGTGGAGGATCAGGGCCTTCTCGGTCACCGGCACTTCGCCTTCCAAGTCCAGGCGCGTCACAGCGCCCGTGGCCTGGATGATCTCGTGGACTGAACCGAAGAAATCGACCCGGAAGGCTCCCTTTGCGGGGTCGAAGGTGGCTCCGCTGTTGCTGCTCACCACAGTGGCATCGCACAGGGCGAGCTTCTCGGCGGCCAAGCGGAAGGCTTCCTGATAGGCGGATTTCAGGTGATTTTCCACCTGCATCGCACCCCCCCTAAGAGGGCTGATTGGGGCGAGGGTCTGGGTATCTCGACACATATTTCTCGATTTGCTTTCCACTGCTTGCGCGTGATGGGCGATGAAAGACTTCACGACCGTGGTGCTTCGAGTTGCTGGGTTGGCTGGATCGAATTCATCTGAACCGATGCTGATATGACCAGTCAAGTTCTATTTGAGGTATCAAGATATTTTTTTCTCGATACGCGAGTCGTGAATGTGTTGATGGATTCGTTTAAGTGTTGAATTAGATTTGTTTGTATGCCAATGGCTTGGATCCATTACGGAGGAGCCTGGCTTGGGGCGGGTGTTGCAGGGATTATGTTTGGTCATCTGATATGATCAGTCAAGTGGATTTCTTGACTTTCATGCCCCCAGGTGGAAGATCTCCGAGCCCACGATCTTTGCCAGATCCGCCAGGGTGTTGCAGGGAAGCATGCGGGCGTGTCTCTGGAACAGCCCGGTGGTGCGATGGCGGGGCCATTCCTCCCGTGGCAGGGTGTTGAGCCAGATGATCCGTTTCACGCTCCGGCGCAGCAGGCCCAGTTCCTCCGCAGCGGCATC
This sequence comes from Holophaga foetida DSM 6591, assembly GCF_000242615.2. Taxonomy (GTDB): domain Bacteria; phylum Acidobacteriota; class Holophagae; order Holophagales; family Holophagaceae; genus Holophaga; species Holophaga foetida. The sequence goes on along the minus strand of NZ_KI912268.1, from coordinate 1,363,010 downwards.
GGCCTGCAGGGTCTTGGTGTCGCTGAGGATGATCACGACCGTTCCGGGCTGGATCACCCGGCGGTGGCGGGTGCGGAGGCTTACCAGGCTCTGCTGGAGATGGGTCCCCTTGCCCCACTGGGCGCTGCGACTGGTGATCGCCTCCGAGAGCTCCTTCATGGAAGGGTGGGCCCGGAAGCTGGGGGTGAGGCGTTCCAGCTCTTCGGCGAAGATGAAGCTCTCGATGTTGTAAGCCAGGTTGGCCACGCTGCCGAGGAACTGGAGGACGAAGGCCACGTACCGGGCCATGGAGCCCGAGACGTCGCAGAGCAGCAGGATCTTGGGCTTGGTACGGCTCCGCTGGCGGTAGCACACCTTCAGGAGGGTGCCCCCATAGCGGAGGTTGACCCGGATCGTTCTGCGCAGATCCACCTGCTGGGCGGCTCTGGACTTGCGTCGGCGCCGGGAGAGCTGGGTGGCCAGGGCCTTGGCCATGCGCTTCATGAGCTGGAGCACCTGGGGGAGTTCGGATTCGGCGATCTTCGCGAGGTCCCGTTGCATGAGGGCTGGCAGGGAGGACTGGAGGGCCTCGGTGGAGGCCTCCAGGGCGGCGTCGATGCGGGGGTTCCCCGTGTAGTCCACCTGGAGGCTCTGGATTGCCTGCTCCGCCAGCTGGCGCCGCCAGTATTCCAGGGAGCCCGTCACCATGCGTTCGGCGATGGACTGGAACTTCTCGGTCACGTTGTGGCCCGTGGAGGTGCGCTCCAGGAAGTCCGTGATCCGCCGCTGGTCCTCCGGCGAAAGCTGTTTGTGGACCTCTTTCAGGTCCTCGGGGATGTCCAGGGGCTTACCCTGGAAGAGAAACTCCGTTTCTGCCTCCTCCTGGGCCTCGGTCCGGTGGCCACCGCACCCGCAGGGCTTCCGGGTGGGCTGGAAGTAGGTGGCGAAGGCCTGCTGGAAGAGGGGCCGATCCTCCATCCGCTTGATGAGGGTGGCCTGGAGGCAGGTCTTGAATTCATCTGCCTGGTGCCAGTCGATATGGGCCAGGGCCTTGGCCGCGTCCAGGGCTTCCGTGGTGCTGACCCGCACCCCCAGGCCCCGCAGGACCTGGCAGAACTCGACGATGGCGGTGGCGGTGTTCATGAAAAGATTCGCCTCCAGGACTCCAAGGAAAAGTAAAAGGAAATAAAATTAACAATTAATTAAATTGTTTTTACTTCCCGGATTGGCGGCTCTGCTCAGCCAGGAAGATCAAAAGAGTAAACACAGAGGGCACAGAGGTTCAAAAGAGAGGGCACAGACGTGATGGTCGGGCTTTGCCCGGCCACCACGTGGGGGTCAAAGGGGGGACATCGCGAGCGCAGCGAGCAGGCGGTCCCCCCTTTCATGGCAGAGAAAAGCAAAGGCTGGCTGGGATGGAGGGGATACAGGGGATGAAAAGCCTCTGGTCTGAATGATCGGCGCTCACCCTCCCGGAACGCGCCCGGCAAAGCCGGACGCCCCCGCTTCGCGGGGCGGGCAGGAGCGTCTTGGTGGGCCATTGTTGTACGCTGATTGCTTTATCCTGCTTCATCCTTTTTATCCCAGCTGATTCTGCTTTTCGGGGCCTGCCAAAAGCCCTCCCAACCCTCGGTCTTGGCTGAAGCAAGCCGATAATCGGGTTTGCTTTTTATCTTTTATTGGAGTCTTGGAGCCTTGGCGGTGGATCTTTTTTTCCCAGAAAACCAGGCATCTCCCGCATCTGCCGCAGGTCGTGGTCGTGCTTGAAGACCACGCCCAGGGTGTCCTGGAGGGCGGTCTCATCCAGCTGCTCGTGGCCGAGGGCCATGAGGGCCTGGGCCCAGTCCAGTCCCTCGGAGATGGCGGGCTTCTTCTCGATCTCTGGCAGGGCTCGCATGCGGTGCAGGGCGCTGGCCAGTTCCAGAGCCAGCTGGTGCAGGATGCCGGGGATGCGGGATTCCAGGATCGCGGTCTCCTTTTCGATGGAGGGGTAGCCGATGTGGAGGTAGATGCAGCGGCGGCGCAGGCCGTCCGATAGTTCGCGATCATGGTTGCTGGTGAGCACCACGATGGGGATGTGCCTGGCCCGGACCGTGCCCCACTCGGGGATGGAGACCTGGAAATCCGAGAGGATCTCGAAGAGGAAGGCCTCGAACTGCTCGTCGGTCTTGTCCACCTCGTCGATGAGGAGCACCGGCTGGCGTTCCGCTGTCAGGGACTTGAGCAGGGGTCTTTCCAGCAGATACTCGGGGCCGAAGAGATCCTGTTCGCTCCCGGCACCCCCCAGTTCCTTCTGGAGCTGGATCTTCAGGAGCTGCCGCTGGTAGTTCCATTCGTAGAGCGCCCGGCTTTCATCCAGGCCTTCGTAGCATTGGAGCCGGATCAGCTCCGTCTCGAAGATGGCGGCCAGGGCCTTGGCGATCTCGGTCTTGCCCACGCCGGGAGGGCCTTCGATCAGCAGGGGCTTGCCCAGCTTCAGGGCCAGGAAGAGAGTGGTCGCCACTTCCTCCTCGGCGATGTAGCCCGTGCGGGCCAAGGCCTCCTTCAAGCCCTCGCGAGTGATCTCCATGCCGCCTCCTGGTATGTCCAGATGACTCTGATGCTAACCAGGAGCCCGGGATGCCATCACCAAAGTTTTCCAATGTGGCAGATCAGTCCTGCCTGGAGTGCGAAACGGGGGGATTCGTCGGCCCAGCCTCGCTCTAGGCTCATATCCACCCACAGGAGGAGAGCGATGGTCGTGGGTCTCATAGTAATACTCCAGTGGTGGATGGGATTTCTGATGATGTGAACCTTCCGGCCAGGACGCCTGTTAATGCCTGGAAGGTGTCCAGGCTGCCCGGCAGGAGCCGTCCACTGTTCTTGAGCTGGCCGGTCTGAATGAGGAAGGATAGGTGGCGTAGGCCATGTGCCACGACTTGCTCTTCCCGGATCTCTGTGGGTCGAGGCCGAGCAGGGTCTGGGTTTGAAGCCAGATCGAGTTGCCTGAGATCCACCCTCCTGGCCTGCCCTCTGGGGAAGCCCGGGTGGTCTGTATAGACCAGGTAGGTGAGGACGAGCCTGGGGGTGGACTCGAACCGCCAACTGGTGGAGTGGATGATGCAATCCTGCGGTGAAAGGCCGACGTGCTGGAGTTCCATGAGGCTGCGCAGGACCATGTCGTCAGGATCTTGGGCCCCATGGGAGATGTCCAGGTGCAGGGGGAAGTAGTCCAGAGTGTCGCATTCTCCCAGTTGGGCCAGGAGGATCTCCAATTCGACCGGCATGGGTTCGGGTTCGGAAAGCATTGCTTCAGACATGACAGCCTCCCGCTGGTTCGGGGATCACCAGATTTCCGCCACCAAAGGGCACAGCCAGGGTGCGCACACCGTAGACTTCCTCCATGAAGGTCGGTGACCATGGGTGGCCCCCGGGCTCAATCACCCGGCCCTCCTTGAGAAACACGAAATGATCTCCGTATAGCAGGGCCGCATTGGGGTCGTGGAGAACGCTGATGACGGTCGTGCCCTCTTGGGTGAGGCGTTTTAGGAGTCTCATGAGGCGTTGCTGGTGGGCGAGGTCCAGATGGGAAACAGGCTCGTCCAGGAGGATGATCCGGGGCCGCTGAGCCAGGATCCGGGCCATCAGGACAATCTGCCGTTCGCCGCCAGAGAGTTCCGAGTAAGGCCGTTCGGCCAGGGGCAGGAGATCCAGCTCTTCCATGGCCTCCTGCGCCAGCTTGCGGTCCCGTGGTCCTGGGGTAGAGAGAACAAATGCCGCTCTCCCCGTGAGCACGACGTCCTGGACCGCAAAGGGGAAGACCGTGCGGTGGAACTGGGGGAGATAGCCGAGGAGGCTGGCCCGGGCACTCCCAGAAAGGCGCCGAAGGTCCTGGCCGTGCGCCTGGACTCTGCCTGAATGGAAGGGCAGCACCCCCGCCAGGAGCTTCAGAATGGTGGACTTCCCGCTGCCGTTGCGCCCCAGGATGACCGTGAACTGCCCTGTCGGGGCCGTAAATGAGACGTTCTGGAGCACAACTCGCTGTTCGTAGGCAAAGGAGAGGTTCTGGACATCGAGGCTCATGGCTACTCCCCGAAAGCCGCGCCAGAGCGCTTGAGCAGGTAGATGAAGAAGGGGCCGCCGATGAGGGTGGTGAAGATTCCCACCGGCAGCTCAAAGGTGGTGATCGCCCGGGCCAGATCGTCTACCAACACCAGGAAGATGCCCCCGGCCAGGAAAGAGGCTGGGACCGCGCGGGTGTTGTCCGGCCCCACGGCCATGCGCACCATGTGGGGCACCGCCAGACCCACCAGACCGATGATGCCCGCCACGGCCACCGAGGCCGAGGCCACCAGGGTGGCGGGAAGGAGCACGAAGAGCTTCTCCCGCTCGGGGTTGAGGCCCACGGCTCGGGTCTCTTCATCCCCCAGGGCCAGCACATTCATCCGCCAGCGCATGAAGTAGAGCCCCGCCAGGCCCAGGAGGATCAAGGGGGCCGCCGAGCGGAGCTTCTCCCAGCTCGCCAGATGAAGGTTGCCCATGGTCCAGTGGACGATGGTCTGGAGCTTGAAGGGGTCCACCCAGACCTGGATGAGGGTCAGGATGGCCGTGCAGACGCCCCCTACGATGATTCCGGAGAGCACCAGGGAGAGAATGGAAAGGCCCCGACGGTTCAGGGCCAGGAGGTATGAAGCCCCCGCTGCCAGGAGGCCCCCCAGGAAGGATGCAGGCTGAAGGGGGATGCCGGGCAAGGCCAGGGCCAAGGCCGCTCCACAGGCGGCACCGGAGGAAAGGCCCAGGATGTCCGGAGAGACCAGCGGGTTGCGCACCAGGGCCTGAAGGGAGAGGCCGCTGGTGGTGAGGGCACCCCCCACCAGGAAGGCCAGGAGCACACGGGGCAGGCGCACCTGAAGGAGGATCTCCCGGGCCATGGCCAAAGTCTCGTCTCCGGGGAGGCTGAAGGGATGGGTGAGGGCCTGGGCGATGTGCCGGGCCTGGACCAGGTCCGAGGGCCCCACGAAAAGGGAGGCCAGCACAACGGGAATGGCCAAAGCGGCAAAGAGCCCGGGAGAAAGGCGTTTCATCGTTTCAGCTCCCGGCCATAGAGGCGCTTGAGCATGGCCTGCTCCTCCTGGGCCAAGTCCAGGTCCCGGAAGAGCCCCGGGTGGCACCACTGGGCCACCTGCTTGATGGCGAAGGGGTATTTCAGAGTCCAGAGGTCGCAGAGGAAGACCTCCGACAGCATGTGGATACGCCCCTTCTGGACAGCCTGTACGCTCCTCCACTGGGGGTCTCCCATGACCTGGGTTGGAATCAGGCGCTCGTTGTTCCACATCACGATCAGATCCGGGTTCCACCCCAGAAGCCGCTCCATGCCTACGGTGACGTGCTCTCTGGGAATGTCACCAGCGACGTTCCGGCCCCCCGCCAGGGTGAGAAGGTCATCCACGGTACTGCCGCCCCCGGAGGTTTCCATCTTCCCCTGGGCCCACATGAAGTAGATCCCAGGACGCTGGTTCGCTGGGATCCGGCGGGTGCGCCGGGCGAAGCGTTCCACTTCTGCCTGGGTATAGGCCACCAGTTCCTCCGCCCGGGAGCCGTGTCCCGTCAGGGTGCCCAGGTCCCGGATCTCCCGGTAGAGGTCCTCCCGGGACTTGAGGAAGATGCCGTAGACCGGAATCCCCCGACTTTCCAGGGCCGCAATGGCCTCCCCCTGGCTGGACCAGAGGATCACCAGGTCCGGACGCATGGCGATGACCCCCTCCAGGCTCACGAAGTCCCAGTTGCCGGGGGCCGGGAGTCGCCGCTGGCGGAGACGATCATCCAGGGCGGCGTACCAGACCTGGACCGGGGGCCGGTAGACCTGGGCAGGCACGCCTACAACCTGTTCCTGGGCCCCCAGCATGTAGAGACCGCTGAGGGCGCTTTCCATCAGGCAGACGATCCGCCGCGCTGGCCGGGGGAGAGACAGGGTCTTTCCTCGGAAATCCCGCACCTGAAGCGGCCCCCCCGCGAGGAGGGGGCACAACAGGAGCCAGAGCAGGAACGCGCGGCAGAGTCTGGGGTTCATCAGAACTTCAATTCAAGATTGGCGGAGAAGTTGCGGCCTGGGTCCTGGAACTGCCAGGGCATGGCGTAGGTGCGGTTGAAGAGGTTGTTGGCCTCTGCCGAACAGTTCAGGGCGTAGTCCGCATTCTTGACCAGCGACTGCGTGAGCTTGCAGTTGAAGACCTGGTAGGGGCCGAACTGGGCGCGGCCGCTGCGGGAGGTGCTGTCGTAGTACTTGCCCACCATGTGGAGATAGGGCGACACCTGCATGCCCCAGGGCAGTTCGGCGCTGAGGCCCAGGTTGGCCACGTAGTTGGGCACGAAGGTGATCTCAGTGCCGTCCTGGTCCGTATCCTGGGGGTTCTCCACCTTGGAGCGGGTCCAGGTCATGTTCCCGAAGCATTGGAGGCCCTTGCCGACGAACTGCTCCGCCGAGAGTTCCAGGCCGTAAGACTTGGCCTTCCCGGCATTGATGGACTTGGTCTGGGACGGCGTCGTGCTCACCGTGTTGTCCAGGATCATGTCGCTGACGGTGTTGTAGAAGGCCCTGACGCCGATGTTCAGGGTGCGCAGGGGCCTCAGGTCCAGGCCGATATCCGAGCCGATGCCGCTTTCGGGCTTGAGATCCGGGTTGGGGAGCTGGCCGTTCTTTCCGGTCACGCCCAGGTCGGAGCTGAGGAGGGTGCCGCCCACGGCCTTCGCGGAGGGCACCACGAAGCTGGAACCGGAATTGGCGTAGATGGCCAGGGCCGGAGAGGCGTTGTAGCGTGCCCCCAGGCTCCAGAGGAACTTGTTCCAGGAGTTATCGGAAATCCCTGGAGCGCCCCCGCTGATGATGTCGTACTCGTGGTGAGTGCGGTTAAAGCGACCTCCCGCCCGGAAGACCCACTTGTCCACCACCAGCTTTTCCTGGGCGAAGAGCCCCATGGAACTGGCCTTCACATCGTTGCCGGTGCTTTGGAGCCCGTTCACCTCGGCATAGGTGTGGTAGGTGGCGAACTGGGAATCGGCACCGAAGGTCAGGAGGCTGTTGCCCCCATGCCTGTAGTTGAAGGTCAGGTCCGTGGGGATGATCTTCTGCTGGACGCCGTCGTGCTCCCGGAGGGCCAGGTTCGTGGGGTAGTTGTCCTCGGCCCAGCGCCTATCGTAGCTGCGGTACCCGGTCTTGAAGTGGACGCTCAGGGCGGGGGTGAACTGGTTGAAGTAGTTCAGGTTGATGGTGTCGTAGCCGTGGTTATAGTCCCGGTTGGGACGACCGGCGTCGCCCTCATGCTGGGTGTGGTTGATGAAGAGGGAAATCCGGTGGTCCTCCCGGTCGAAAAGGTAGCTCACCTTGGCGTAGAGCTTGGTCTTCTGATACTCGGGATCCTTGGTGAAATTGAGCCAGGAGGGCTGGGTGCCATAGTCCGTGTAGTCGGACTTCTCTAGACCAGCCCCGAAGAAGTAGTTCAGGTTGCCCTTGCGGTCCTGGTGGTAGAGGCGTCCCGTGTAGGTGTTGTACGAACCGTAGCCCAGGGACAGGCGGGTGGCAGGTCCTTCGACGCGGTCCTTGAGCAGGAAGTTGGTGATGCCCGCCAGGGGGGCCTCGTTGCCCGCAAAGTCCATGGTCAGGTAGTTGGAATACATGACCGAGGCGGGCCCCTTGTGCATCTCCACCTGCTGGAAGGCCGAGGGGTCCAGGTTCATGGCATCGGCGAAGGAATCGATGGGCAGACCATCCAGGAGATAGGTGCTGTACTTGGGTCCGATGCCACCGAAGGAGCCCCAGTTGGCATCGTTGCGCGAGAGGGTATCCACGAAGACACCGGCGCGGTACTGGAGGAGTTCGGCGATATTGCGGTTAGCGGAGGTCTGCTGTTCCAACTGCTCCTGGTCCAGGACGTCAATATGCTGAGTCACCTGGGACTGGGGCTGGGCAACCTTGGTGTCTGTGACCACGACTGCGGGTAGGGTTGCCGGGGCCTCAGCGGACAGGGGGGCAGCGACCAGCAGGGTTCCCAGGAGGGAGATGGCAGGGTGTTTCATGGAAAGGCTCCTATGTGTGCGGGTTGGGTTTCAGTTGTCCAGGGCGAAGGTGAGGGGAACTACGACCCAGGCGTCGACAGCCTCAGGGCCACAGCGAGCCGGAAGGAAGATCCAACGGCGTACGGCCTCCATGGCTGCCTGATCCAGCCTGGAGAAGCCGCTGCTCTGCTGAACTTCCAGCTGGATCACCCTGCCGTCAGCTCCTACCAGCACCCGAAGTCTCACGGTGCCGGTTTCTCCGGCCCTGCGGCTGAAGGAAGGATAGATGGGGTGGGGATTCTTCAGGTAGGTCGCATCGGCCTTGGGAGGGGTAATGGAAATGTTGAATCCATGGCCATCTCCACCGGAGGTCGCGTCCTTCTCTCCCCCCTGCCTGCCACCTGGGACTCCGCCAGGGAGACTCCCCGGCGCTCCAGGAACACCTGGGGTTCCGAGAGCCCGGGCGGGTTCCGGAGGGAAGAAGTGGATGGGATCGGAAGGGGCCGCTTCCTGGACTGGGGCTGGGACTTCCTCTGGGGTCTGGGGGGCCTTGACAGTCTCAGCAGTCCCGCCTGCCACTGCCGCTGGAGGTTGAGGGGGTGACGCTTCCCAGGAGCCTGGCGATTCGGTTGTGCCCAGAGCGATGGTCACCGTCTTCGGCGGGGCATGCTGCTCATGGACAGAGGGCCAGATGGCTCCAAGGCCGACCAGAAGGGCCAATGCTCCTCCGAAGGCCAGAGTGGGGTAAACCCGGGAGGGGGGCTGGTAGTCCGCCAGCAAGTGGGGCCGATAGATCGCATCCATGAGCAGGGGCTCCCCCATCTGCTCCTGACTGGGCGCATCCTTCCATGGGTTCCGGTCGCATGCCAGAGTTTTGGATAGAACAGGCACCCTCTCGATGGAGGAACTGGCCATCATCTGCAACTGGGGAGAGGGGGCTATGGTCATAACCTGACAGCTTTCGGGGCTGAATCTGGTATGACCATATCATGTGGTGTGTTACGTAAAATACAAAAGTGCTATTAGTAGTGATTTTTATATCGAAACTTTATTAAGTGTTTTGTTTTCATCTTTTGTATTGGAGATCGGGATCTCGTGGATTGCGGATTCCGGGACATCTGCATTCTCTGTCTCCCGGAGGATCCAGAAAGACAGGGTCTGGGCGGCATCTTCTGGCGCAGGGGGCTTATGCGCACGGATGGACCGTTGGATCAAAAGCTCCAGAACCTCCTTGTGGCGTTCTCTTTCCAGGTGGATGCCCCGTTGTTGCAGCACCTGGTGCAGGGTTTGAGACGCGTCCAGGAAAATATCGATTGCCTGGGGGGCTTCTGCTTCCTGAGGCGCCAATGCTGGCTCCTCCCGCCATGGGGAGATGGGCTTGAAGGCAATGGAGGGCTGGCTTCTCCTGGATCCCAGCTTCAGCATGGTGCCTCCTTCCTGGAATGACCGAGATGTGGTTCATTCGGGAATGTAGCACTAAAAAAATAAACGTGTTACAAATCGAGAAAAAAATATCTAATGTCAGAAACCAGTAACCCTAGGTGGAAAGGGCCGCCGCGACTGGGTCTGCCTGCGTGTGTTACGCGAAGAAAATAGATGGCACGGTTTTGGGGGTTGGGGTATAGGTATGGTGATCATACCAGAGCCCCCATGCGTCTCTCTCTCGAAGCCCTCGAAAGCCCCTCCTTGACCCCTCGTCTAGCCGACGGCGGAGCAGACCAGGTGGCCGTGCTGAACGCCCTTGGTGGCGATGAGGGCGTCCGCGATGCGGCGCACCACTTCGGTGGTGCCCTTCACGATGATGACCTCCAGGCAGCTGTGGGCGTCCACATGGACGTGGGTGGTGCAGAGGATGGAGGCGTGATGGTCGTGCTGGAGTTCCGCCAGGACTTCGGAAAGGCCCCGGGCGTGGTGGTCGTAGATCAGGGTCACCGTGCCGAAGACCAGGGCGTTGGGCTGTTCCCAGGCGCTTTCCACCAACTCCTGGCGCACCAGGTCACGAATGGCCTCGGAGCGTGTCCGATACCCCTTGAGGGCGATGCGGTCATCGAAGCGCTTCAGGAGATCGCCCTCCATGGACACTCCGAATCTCTCCAGCTGGGACATGGTGACCTCTGTGTGTTACGGTTTTGTTGTTTTGTGGTACGGATGGCCGAATTTTGTAGGCAGGGGATGGCGAGGTGGCTGTTCCCCCCGATTCTGGCACAACTTTCCAACCCTTCTGCCATCTGAGGACATTCCATGCACATGGCTGATGCCCTTCTCTCCCCTGCGGTCGGTGCCACGATGTGGGTGCTCTCCGGGGCCACTCTGGGGCGCAGCGCGACCAGGGTGCGCAAGACCCTGGACGAGGGGCGCCTGCCCCTCATGGGCGTCCTCGGCGCCTTCGTCTTCGCCGTCCAGATGCTGAACTTTGCCATCCCTGGGACCGGCTCCAGCGGCCACCTGGCGGGGACCCTCTTCCTGGCCCTTCTCCTGGGACCCCACGGGGCCTTTCTGACGGTGTCCTCGGTGCTGGTGGTCCAGGCTCTCTTCTTCGCGGACGGCGGACTCCTGGCCCTGGGGTGCAACCTTTTCAACATGGGTTTCTTTCCGGCCTTCGTTGCCTATCCGCTCATCGTCCGTCCGCTGCTGGCGGGGGCTCCGGGACAGGGGAGGCGCGCCCTCGGAATCATTCTGGGAGCCGTCATCGGGCTCCAGCTGGGCGCCTTCGGGGTGGTGCTGGAGACGATCCTTTCCGGGCGCACGGCGCTGCCCTTCAAGGCCTTCCTCTACGCCATGCAGCCCATCCACTTGGCCATCGGACTGGTGGAGGGACTGGCCACACTGGCCCTGGTGGCCTTCCTGGCCCGGACCCGGCCCGAACTGCTCGAAACCCAGTCCCGGGGACGCTCTGCATGGAAGGGGGCCCTGGTGGTGGCCGTCATGGCTCTTGTGGCCGGGGGCTGTTTCTCATGGTTTGCCTCGACCCGCCCCGATGGCCTGGAATGGGCCCTGGCCAAGGTCGGCCAGCAGGAGATTGAGGCTCCCGAGCAGAGCCTTCACGGCAGGATCGCCCACGCCCAGGCCAGGACGGCCCTGATGCCCGACTACGCCTTCAAGGGAGGCGGGGAGTCCCGGGGCGCGACTTCCCTGGCTGGGGTGGGGGGCGGCGTTCTGACCCTGCTCATCGTAGGTGGCGTGGGGATCGCCCTGCGACCCCGCCGAAAAATGGCCTGAGGTGGCGAACTTCGGCGATCACCTGCGGGAGTTGGGGGCCCTGGACCGCCTAGCCTCCATGGACACGCCGATCCACCGCCTGGATCCGAGGGCCAAGGTCCTGGCCACGCTCCTCTTTATCCTTATGGTGGCCTCCTTCGGACGCTACGAGGTGTCGGGTCTCCTCCCCTTCGCCCTCTTCCCGGTGATCCTGGGGACCCTGGGGGAGGTGCCCTGGGGTCTGGTGGGGAAGCGGGTGCTCATGGTGCTGCCCTTCGCCCTGGTGCTCGGGATCCTGAACCCCTTCCTGGACCGCTCCCAGGTGGCCTTCGGCTCCTGGACGCTTTCTGCGGGCTGGCTTTCCTTCGCCTCGATCCTGCTTCGTTTCGCGCTGTGCGTGGGCGCCTCGGTGATCCTCATCGCCACCACCTCCATGGATGGCGTCTGCATGGCCCTGGAGCGGCTGGGGCTGCCCCGGGTCTTCACCCTCCAGATCGCGCTGCTCTACCGCTATGTCTTCGTGCTCCTGGAGGAGACCTTGCGTATCACCCGAGCCCGGGAGTTGAGGGCCAATGGCCGTCCCCTGTTGCTTTCCGAATACGGTTCTCTGGCAGGCAGCCTCTTCCTTCGCACATGGGAACGGGCCCGGCGGGTCCATGTCGCCATGCTCTCCCGGGGGTTCGAAGGGGAGTTCCACGGGGCGAGCCCGCCCCACTTCCGCTCGAAGGATGCCGCCTTCCTCATGGGGTGGGGGGCCGTCCTGGTCGTGCTGCGGCTGGTGAACCTGCCGCACCTGCTTGAAAGCTTGCTGAAGGGAGTCGCGTCGTGAGCCATCACCTCCTGGAAGGCGTCCAGCTCTGCCACCGCTACGCCGATGGCACCGAGGCGCTGCGGGGCCTCGACTTCTGCATCCGCCACGGCGAGAGCGTGGCCCTGGTCGGGGCCAACGGGGCGGGGAAGTCCACCCTCCTGCAGCACCTGAACGGCACCCTGCTGCCGACTTCCGGTGCGGTGAAGATTGGCGGAATCACAGTCTGCAAGGAAACCCTGCGGGACATCCGCCGTACGGTGGGAATGGTCTTTCAGGATCCTGACGACCAGCTCTTCATGTCCACGGTCTTCGAAGATGTGGCCTTCGGCCCCCGGAACCTGGGGCTGCCTGATGCCGATGTGGAGACCCGGGTGCGGCAGGCCCTGGACCGGGTGGAGATCGGGCACCTGGCCCACAAGCCCCCCTTTCGGCTTTCGGGTGGTGAAAAGCGCCGGGCGGCCATCGCGACGGTCCTCTCCATGAGCCCCGATGTCCTGGTGATGGACGAGCCCAGCGCCGGACTGGACCCCCGTTCCCGCCGCCAGCTCATCGGACTCCTGAAGGACTTCCAGCACACCAAGCTCATCGCCACTCACGACCTGGACCTGGTGCTGGACCTCTGCGACCGCACCCTGGTCATGCACCAGGGGAAGCTCATGGCAGACGGCCCTACCCGGGAGATCTTCGCCGATGCCGCGCTGCTGGAGGCCTGCCACCTGGAAAAGCCCTTCAGCATGCAGGGGTGCCCGGTGTGTGGAAGGACATAGGCGCCAAAAAGAAAGGGATGGACGGGGATAAAGCGTCCAGTTCGGTGCCCTGTCCTCCCTGGGGCTCACGTTTCCATAGGCCCTCGCAGACAAAAGCATAAATTCCACCACAAAGACTCCAAGGGCACCAAGTTCCACTAAGAAAAGCCTGATGCGTCGACCAGGACACTCCCTCCCGGAACGTGTGCGGCGCCGCCGGGTCCGCCTTCGGGCACACCCCGCGTCGCGGGGCGGTCAAGAGTGTCCAGCCAGTGGCGCGCAGCGGTGGGAGTTGGCTTTCACATTGACCCGGGGCGCAGACATTGATCGCCAGTAAACCATTGGTCGTGGAAGTCGTTTCACACTTTGTATAGTGGCCGTTCAGTTCGCTGGGGTCCGGGGGCCAAGAATCTCGCTTTCTCCGAGGAGAAAAGCATGTTGGCCGCGGATAAATTGGATGCACGCGGACGAAAGACGCGACACTTATCGGCGTTGCGAAGCTTTACCTTCCCATTTCGGCCTCAGACGCGCAGGATGCATCCGACTCAAAGAAGTCGACCAGGGCACCTGGGGCCGCCCATGGACCCTTTTTTTATCCGCGTTTATCCGATTTATCCGCGGCTGATTCTGCTTTTTTACCGATCCTATGCGATGGCGGAGGCCTGAACGCCTGCTTAGTTTATTGATTGCGAATCGGGATCATCCCCGTTAATCCCCGGCAAAATAGCTTTCTTGATTGGGATGAAGAGGTCTGGCCAGGGGAGAAAGTCGGCAGTTGAGCGCCCGGTTCTTCAAGGGGCCTCAGGCTTCATCCCGATGGATCCCGGCTCCTACAGTCCCAGCCCCCCAAGCGCCCCTTCGAGGATCAGCAGGGATTCCTTGATCTCCAGGCCCCAGGCGTAGCCGCGAAGGCTGCCGTCGGTGCCCACGACTCGGTGGCAGGGGATCAGGATGGCGATGGGGTTGGCCCCAACTGCGGTACCCACGGCCTGGGAGGCGTTCTCGTTGCCGATGCGGTTGGCCAGCTCGTGGTAGGAGAGGGTCTGCCCGTAGGGGATGCTCAGCAGCCGCTCCCAGACCTGCACCTGGAAGGGGGTGCCGCTGGGGTCCAGGGGGATGGTGAAGGTCTGGAGGGTGCCCGCGAAGTAGGAATCCAGCTGGCGCTGCAGGAATCTGAAGGTTTCCTGGAGGGCCTTGGGGGGCAGGGGCATGGTGGCCTTGGGATCCAGGCCACCGAAGGCCAGCTGCTTCAGGCGACCCTGTTCCGTAAGGGCCGCCCACATGGGGCCGTAGGGTGAGCTGAGCTCGTAATGCCACACTCGCATGGCAAGCATCATCGCAGGAGTGGGGATGTTCTGCGATAGGGATGTGTCGCCAGCTTTGCCTGGAAAGGCATCGTCAGGCAAAGCTGGGCGATCACGAAGGCGCTGCTCCTTGATAGACGCAATGGCCCCCGTGACGAAGGCCTAGTCGATGAAACGCGTGACCCGGCTTCGAGCGATGCGGAAATATCTGGCGATCTCGCTCACCGGATAGCCTTTCGCCTGGGCGAGGATCACTTTTGCCCTGAGGTCCTGCGGCGATTGGCTGCGCGCAAAATAATACAAATGAGGCCCTCTGCATGGATTTCTCCCGCAGGGGGCCCCTTGCCTGACTACTCGGGCTTGTAGGGATACTGTTCCATGGGGATGTCCTCAGTGGACACTTCCATCTGACCCTTCACATTGCGGACGACGGTCCACTTGAGCCAGTTGGCGTTGTCAGTCTTGGGGAAGTCCTCGCGGAAGTGGAAACCGCGGGACTCCTTGCGGACCAGGGCGGAGCGATAGAAGAGCTCGGCACTCAGCACCATGGCCTCGGCATCGACGCAGCGGCACAGCTCGTGGGGGTCTTTGGCCTTGAGTTGCTGGACCTTGGGCTTGAGCGTCTCAAGCTCCGCCAGGGCCTTCAGCATGCCGACCTCGGTCTTGACGACGCTGTAGTCCACCGGGGAGATCACATCCTGGACCTAGTGGATGAGCTCGTGGGCTGTGAGGCTGCCCTGGCGCTCCATCGGTGCCAGGATCCGGGTCTTCAGGGCCTGGACCTGTGCGGGGTCCAGATCGGCTCCAGGGCCGAAGCTCTTGACCGTCTTGGCGTGCAGGGCGGCGGCGGGGCCTCCCTTGCTGCCCATGAAGAGGGCGTTGAGGATGCCCGTGCCGTGGATCTTGGCCGGGGGGGTCGGAACCGCGCCGCCCCGGGCGCTGCCGCTGCCCGCGACATTGCCCACCGCGAACAGACCTGGGACGGTGGTGGCCATCTGGTGGTTCACCCGGACGCAACCCAGCTCCCCGATGAAGCCCGGCACCACCTGGTAGGGCTGGCCCATGGGGAAGTTGGCCTTGACGGCTTCGCGGTGCATCTGGTCCAGGGCCTTGGGGTGGAACTTGAAGAAGGCCGGGTGCGAGAAGATGCTGGCGTCCACGGAGATGGGGGCGTTGCCCAGCTTGAACTCCTGGAGCCAGGCGTTGGCCGCGACGGGGTCCATGGAGGAGTGCAGGCCGGGGCGATACTTCTCGCTGACATTTTCCCCCTTGGCATTCTGCAGGTGGTCGTGGGCGATATGGGCGCCGCCGTGGACGCCGTAATAGAGCCAGCCCTTGGGATCGACCCGGGCGAAGTCGCACATGCATCCGAATTCGGCATTGCGCATCTCGGCGCCCGCCCGCCAGGCCGTGGCCAGGCCGTTGCCCGTGCCGCACCAGAGCAGGGTGATGTCGTAGTTCTGGGAACCGTTGGCCAGAATGACCGTGCTGCACTTGAAGATGTGGAACTCGCCGTTCTGAACCTCAAAACCGACCGCTCCGATCACCCGTTCACCCTGTTTGAGCAGGTCCACGACGGCGATGTGGTCCATGAACCGCACGCCGAGCTTCTTCGCGTGATCGGACATGTTCAGGCACATGTCCGGATCGATGGCGGCGGTGCCCCAGGGGAAGGGCCACTTGGCGTAGTCGATCTTGCCCTTTTCGTTGTGCAGGATTTCCACGCCCCAGGTGGCCAGCTGTTCGGTGATCCGGCGGCTGCAGTGGGCCATATCCCGAAGAAGGACCTGGTCGTTCAGGTAGCAGCCGATTTCCTTCAGGTTGTAAGTGACGAAATCTTCAGGGTCATCCTCACCGGTGACGAAGCTGAGGAGGCCAGCGGTGCGGCCCGCCATGCCAGCATAGCCCTTGCTGGCCACGGCCTTGTCGACCAGCAGCACGTCAAGGCTGGGATCGGTCTCCTTGGCGGTGATGGCCGCCGTGAGGCCGGAGATGCCGCCCCCCACGATGAGGATATCGGCGGAGAGGACTTTCCCGAGGGAATCGAGCTGGGCCATGATTACCACCCCTTTGCGTTGGACAGGGTTCTGGGGATGTACTTGCTCGCCCAGTCCGGGATGATCTCCAGGGCCTGGGTGGGGCAGAGCTTTTCGCAGTAGCAGCAGATCTGACAGTCTGCAGGGTAGGCCAGCACCGGAGCGCCCTTGGGGATGGACGTATCCCATTTGAGGGCGTTCACGAAGCAGGTGTCCACGCACTTCCTGCATCTCGTGCAAGCTTCTTCGTTGAGCTTTAGTGAATGCATAGGTTTGCACTCCTTATAAAGAGATGAGTATTCGAATCGTATTGATCGAATACTGGAACTGTGATTGTTGATTGCCTTGCTGTTTTTTATGTATATGCAGGTATGGATTGGGCATCGAATGAGTCGATGGGACGATAATGATAAAGTGGTTTATTTAACGATTGTTTTTGCGTAATTATTTAACTATATATTTTGAAGTCGTTCCACTCACACTGCACGCTGGAATAAAGGGGATGTCCTGGGATTATTGTTCAGGAAAGCGATCCTGACTTCCAATGAAACCCCTTGGTACTTTCGGTGGATGCTTGACCTTTTCGGCAGGAATCAGGGCTTGGATGCTTCGGGAAGCTGGCTCCTGTATCGCTCGGGAGCCAGGCCGATGGCCTTGATGAAGGCCCGGTTGAAGCAGGGGGGCTCGGCGAATCCCAGAGTGAAGGCGATCTCCTTGATGGAGAGGCCCGGTTCGGCCAGCAGGTGCTTGGCCCGATCGATCATGAGGCTGTTCTGTATGGCTCGGAAAGATGTCCCCTCCAGGGCCAGCTTCGCCCTAAGGCTCCGCTCCGGTATCTCCAGAAGGGCAGCTACCTCCGGAAGCTTCGGGAGGCGATCCGATGGGGCGTCCGCCAGGATCCTCCGGATCTGGCGCTCGAGATAGGAATGGCTGAACTCTTCCTTCAGCCTGGCCTTCAATCGTTCCTCGCAGAAGTGCCGGACCCCTTCGTCCGCCATGGGGGAGGGGATGTCCCCCCATTTCCGCGGCACCCTCAGTTCGTTGCAGGGCTGTTCGAAGATGCAGGGGAAGGGGATGTACTTCGCATATTGGTCCGCATAGGCCGGGGCTTTGAAGGCGAAACGGGCTTCGCAGGCCGACCAGTCCACCCTGGGGAGGACCTCCGACTGGACGCGCACTCCGGTCATGACGGCCTGCTCGATGAGGCTGACGTTCTGGGCCAGGGAAGGAGGGGATGCCTCGTAGTGGGAGATCATCCAGGTGTCGTCGAGACTGACGCTCAGGCGGAGGTAATGGCCGAAGCAAAGCTCGAATGCGTCATGGCCGAACTGGCTCGCCCGGCTCATGGTGCTCTGAGTGAGGAAGACCAGGCCCGCGAATCCGAAGGTGCTGCAGCGCTTCAGCAGGCCCAGGCGTGCCCCCAGGGCGGGAATGCGCGCCTCCTCTTCGAGGATTCGCAGGGCGCTGAGGTAGTGGTCGAAGCTCAGGCTGCCGGGGCGAACTCCCAGGCGCTCAAGAATGGAGCCGTCGGAGGCTCTAATGCCTTCTTCGGCCATGATGGTCTCCAGGTCCTCGAAATAGTATCTGAGGACCCTTTGGCGCTCGGCTTGAAGGGTGGGATAGTGCATGGCGGCAGCATTAATGACCAGCTTTGCACAGATATCAGGAGAACAGGAATGACATTCATCCTTGCCGCAGGGCCATCAACTCCGGGATGCGCGCATGTCCCCGCCGTTCCAGGAAGTCCAGGAATACCCTGGGCGAGGTGTTGAGGAGGCGTTCCCTGGGGAAGCCCGCCTCTTCGATCAGTTCACTGGCTTCGCTGAAATCGCCCAGGGAGGGGGCAAAGTGGGCATCCGAGCCCATGACCAGGGTGGCCCCCAGGTCCCGGGCGGCTTCGGCAATAAGCCTGCAGTAAGGCTTGCTCCCCTTGCGGGATACGCTGAACGAAGAATTGTTGATCTCGATGGCCACGTTGCAGTCCACGGCTGTCTGGACCACGGCCTCGATATCGATGGGAAAGTTGGGATTCCCCGGGTGGGCGATGATATCCGCCTGCCCCCGCTTCATGACGTTGATGAGGGCTCTGGTGTGCTCCTCGCTGGACCTGGGTGCGAACACCGGCTCGTGGAAGGCCGCCAAGATCAGGTCCAGGCCATCGGGGCTGTCCCCGGGCAGGTCGAGGGTGCCTTCGATGTCCCGGATATTGGCTTCGATGCCCCGCAGGATGCCAACCCCGTCGACGATTCGGGGGATCACCCTGAGGTTGATGAAGTGCCAGGGGTGGGGGGCGTCGGGCATCCTCGGGCCGTGGTCGGTGTTGGCGAAGAGGCGGATGCCCCTGCGCTTGGCCTCGGCGATGTATTCCCCCAGGGTGCTGTACGCGTGGGAGCAGGCGATGGTGTGGGTGTGGGGGTCTACTGGGAAGGGCATGGCGGGATCCTGCTTTTTTTGATTCTAGCGGTTTCAGCTGCGTATCTCGTGAAATGTTCGATTTTGATAATGGTGTCCCGGGCGCGGTTTGCTTGTAAAAAAGCCGGAGATTTACATCCGGGAGGCTTGAAGCCCCTTGGAAGCTGGCAGACTGGAAGGGTTGAAAGGAGCCATCATGAATGCCAATCACCAAGCTTGGTTCAAGACCTTCGGGGAGCGCGCCAAGGGACTGGGTCGCCACATCGTCCTGCCCGAGGGCGTGGATGACCGCACGCTCGTAGCCTCTGACAAGATCCTGAAGGAAGGCCTCTGCCGCCTGACCGTGCTTGGCAATCCCGAGAAGATGCAGGCCCGGGCCAAGGAACTGGGGATCTCCCTCGAGGGTGCCACCCTGCGGAACCCCGAGACTGATCCCGAGGCGCAGACCCTCGCTGATGCCTTCTACGAGTCCCGCAAGCACAAGGGCATGACCCCCGAGAAGGCCGCTGAGACCCTGAAGTCGCCCCTCTACTTCGGCGGCATGATGGTCAAGCTGGGCCAGGCCGACGGCTTCGTCGCTGGTGCCCTCAATACCACCGGAGAGACCGTCCGAGCCTGCCTTCTCACCATCGGCGTGGCCAAGGGCATCAAGACCGTCTCCAGTGCTTTCCTGATGGTCAGCCCCGATGCCAGTTTCGGCGAGAAGGGTGCCCTGCTTTTCGGCGACTGCGCTGTGAACATTGATCCCAACTCTGACCAGCTGGCCGATATCGCCGTGGCCTCTGCCTCCTCCGCCAAGGCCCTGCTGGGCATCGATCCCAAGGTGGCCATGCTGAGCTTCAGCACCGCCGGATCTGCCGAGCACGCCTTCGTGGACAAGGTCCGTGAGAGTGTCAAACTCGTCCGTGAACGCGCTCCCGAGCTCCAGGTGGATGGCGAGATCCAGTTCGATGCCGCCATGGTGCCCGCCGTGGGCCAGAAGAAGTTCCCCGGCTCCAAGGTGGCTGGCAACGCCAACGTCCTGATCTTCCCCAGCCTCGAGGCTGGCAATATCGGCTACAAGATTGCCGAGCGCCTGGGCGGCTGCAGCGCTGTGGGTCCCTTCCTCCAGGGCCTGGCCAAGCCCGGCAACGACCTCAGCCGCGGATGCAACGCCGAGGACATCGTCAACACGGTGATCCTGACCATCATGCAGAGCGCGCAGTAAGCGTCTCGCCGTGATATGAAAAGCGCCCGGTTCCGCCGGGCGCTTTTTCTAGGTTCTGGTCTTTTCCTGGGCCTTGATGTGCTTGAAGGAGCCCAGCAGAAGGTTGGGGCCCTGGGTGGCGATGCCAGCCTCCAGGGTTTCCGAACCATACTGGAACTGGTTGAGCCGGAAGGATAACTGCATGGGACCGAGCTCCGGGAGGCTTTGAAGGACGGCGAATACCAGGTGGACCAGGACTTCATTGGTCTGGTGCTGGATGGTTACCGATCTGTCCAGCAACAGGTTCTGTTCGTGCTTGTTCAAGGGCCGACAGTAGTAGATGACTTTATCGTCGAACAGGATCTGTGATTCCCTGGTGGAGACGGTGTAGACCTTGCTCTTGTCGGAAACATCAAACTTGAAGGCGGAGCCCTTCTTGAAGGCTGTCATCAGTTCCTGGAATTTCGGATGCTTGAGGTAAGGAGCCCCGTAATTGGTTTTCTTGGGGACTGGTCTCAGCTCACCTGCGGTCGGACCGTACATCATCTGGTTGTAGCGGTTGGCTTCAAGCCGTTCCTCCGGGGACTGCTTCCTATCCTTTTCCTTCTTGGGGGCTTTTTTGGCAGATGCAGTCATTGGGGTCCTTGTCGCACATGATTTCCAAGGTTGATTGTTGCACAGGCCGACCGGGCCGCCGCCTTTCTGCTCACCCCAGCGGAGATCGGCTCTATCATGCTTGTGGCCTCGTGAAGAGCCGAGGCGTTTCAGGAGTGTTCCGTGGCATCACCAGACGCTGGCATTGCAGGCTTTCACCATGTGGCCATCCGGGTCAGTGATTTCGACCGGAGTCTGGCCTTCTACACAACGGTGCTAGGTTTTCCGCTGGCCCGGACCTGGGGTGAAGGAGAAGGGCGCGGTGCCCTGCTGGATGCAGGATCAGGCAACTATCTGGAAGTTTTCGCGGGGGGAACTCCCCCCCTGAAACCTGAAGCCCACTGGTTCCACCTGGCCTTGCGCAGCCGTGACTGCGCGGGGCTTCTCGAACGGGTCAGGGCCGCGGGTGCTCCTGTCACGGTCGAACCCAAAGACATCGTCATTCCCAGCGCGCCGCCCCTGCCAGCCCGGATTGCGTTCTTCACCGGCCCGGATGGGGAGTCGATCGAGCTGTTCCAGGAGAAATAGTCGGTCCACCCGGCGCTTTGAGGGCCACGGATCCCGGTTTCCCCGAGGAGAAAAGCCTACCCGATTATCGGTTTGCTTCAGCCAAACCCGAGGGGCTAGGAAGGCCTTTGGCAGGCACCGAAAGGCAATGACTTCAGCTGGGATGCAAAGGATGAACAGGATAAAGCAATCAGCGGGCAACGATGGTTCACAAAGGCGATCTGGCCCGCCCCGCTATGCGGGGGCGCGCGGCAAAGCCGCACGCGTTCAGGAAGGGCAAGGGGGCGTAGGCACGCCCACGTGCCATAGCCCCCTCGCCCTTCCTGAACCTAGCCAGAGCGCCGAGCCTCCTGTCAGCTGCTTTTCATCCCTTTTATCCTGGGCATCCCAGCTCATGTCTTTTTCGGCTGAGCAAAGCCGATAATCGGGAAATCGTCTGCTATGACTGCAATTGGCATCAGTTCCGCTGCGCGTAGTCCTTCGCCTCTTCCCGGCCCTCCAGCACCCTCAGGGCGCCTTCAGCCAGGGCGAGCATCTCGTTCTCGCCGGGGTAGAGGGTGATCCCCGCAGGGAGGGCCGCCAGACCTTTCAGAAGCTTGGCCATCAGGGGTTCGCTCCGGGCCACGCCGCCGGTGATGATGATCTGGTCCACGGACTCGCCGTCGAAGGCGGGCCAGAGGGCGGCAATGGCCTTGGCGATGGCGTAGACCATGGCGTCCAGGACCTCCACGACTTCGCTCTCTCCTGCCAGATAGCGCTGGGTGAGGACCCGGACATCGGATGTGCCCAGGAGGTTCATGAGGCCCCCCTCTCCCACCACCATGCGGCGCACCTGATCCCGGTTGTGCCGACCGGAATAGCAGAGGTCGATCAGTGGAAAGGCTGGCAGGGAGCCTGTCCGCTGGGGGGAGAATGGGCCTTCACCCCCCAGGGCGTCATTGACGTCCACGCATCGTCCGTGGTGGTGGGCTCCTACGGAGATGCCTCCCCCGAGATGCGCCACGATGAGGTTGAGGGCGTCGTAGCGGCTGCTGCGCTCCGCAGCG
The DNA here is from genome assembly GCF_000242615.2 of Holophaga foetida DSM 6591. Lineage (GTDB taxonomy): Bacteria > Acidobacteriota > Holophagae > Holophagales > Holophagaceae > Holophaga > Holophaga foetida. Next base: position 1,341,100 of record NZ_KI912268.1, on the reverse strand, counting down.
AAGCGGTGCCCGCTGGCCACCTGGCTCAGGGCGTGGCTGATGGGCCGTCGACGGATTCCCTTCAGACCTGTGATGCGGACCCGCTCCAGAAGCTCATCCACCACCACCGGATCCACGATGAATGCCGGTTTCCCGGTGTCTTTTACCAGTTCGAAAGCCAGAAGCCCGCCGAGGTTGGATGCGTGCTGTCCCTGGACACCCGTCCGGAGATCCTCCAGCATCCGTTCGTTGATGCGGTAGGTTCCGTGGGGAAGGGGGTGCAGGAGCCCCCCTCGGCCCACCACGGCGTCCAGACTGGCCACCTGGACCTGTTGCGCTTCCAGAAAGCCCTGGATAGCCCGCAGGCGAAGGGGGAGCTGGTCCTGGATGTTCGGCAGGCAGCGTAGATCCACAGGGAGGTGAGTGAGCTCGGAGGAGGCCTGCTCTGAGGTGCCTTCGAATAGCGCTATGCGGGTCGAGGTGGACCCGGGATTGACGGCCAGTATCCGGATACTTGAATTCATCTCAGGTATTCTTCTCCGGCGAACTGATCCGGGTGTGCGTTGAGGATGGCCCGGAATGCCTCGAAATGGTTCAGGAACACGTCTACCAGCCTTCCATCGAAATGGCGATCCCGGTTTTCCCGGATGTACTGGAGGGTCGCCTCCTCGCTCCAGGCCCGTTTGTAGATCCGCTTGCTGCTGAGGGCATCGTAGACATCCACCAGGGCGGTGATCCGCGCCTCGATGGGAATGGCTACTCCGGCTTGGCCTGCGGGGTAGCCCGTGCCATCGAACTTCTCATGGTGGCATGCGGCGATGCGGGCGCCCATCTCGATGAAGGGGACGGCGGAATCCCGCAGGATATTGGCGCCCATGGTGGTGTGGGTCTTCATGATGATCCACTCCTCGGGGGTGAGGTGCCCGTCCTTCTGGAGGATGCGGTCGGGGACGCCGATCTTGCCGATATCGTGCATCTGGGCCGCGGCCCCCAGGTGCTCCAGGGTGTTCTCGTCCATGCCCAGTATGCGCCCCATGGCGGCGGCGTAGAGGCCGATGCGTCGCACGTGGGCGCCGGTTTCGTTGTCCCGGTGCTCACTGGCCGCCAGGAGCCGGAATGCGATCTCCTCGCGGCTCTGTCGTATCTCAGTGGTCTGCTCCCGTACCTTCTGGGCCAGGATGGCTTCCCGGTCCCGGAAGTGCAGTTCCAGCATCCGTCGTCGCAGGGCATTGGCCACGGCCACCAGGATGCCGTTGGTCTTGAAGGGCTTCAGGACATAGCCGTAGGCTCCGAGCCGGAGGCACTCCATGGACATCTCGACGTTGTCCAGGGAACTGACCATCACGATGGAGGTCTCGGGAATCCGGGGCTGGATGGCCTTCACCAGTTCGATGCCGTTCATGCCCGGCATCTTGATGTCGCTCAGGATCAGGTCCACCCGCTCCCGCTCCAGAAGGGTCAAGGTTTCCGGGCCACTTGCCGCCTCCAGAACCTCGAAGCCGTTCCGCTGGAGGATCTTGATCAGCATTATCCGCACGATCTCCTGATCGTCCACCACCAGGACCCGGAAATCCCTCGGCTCCTGCCCAGGCAGGGGCCACTCGAAAGGCATGGGCTTGAACTGGGTGGCTATGAGCATGGGAGCAGTCGTCTGGCTACCTGGAACGGCCCGTGGGGGGGGTGGGGGTGGCCTCGTTCTTCCCACTATAGGCCTGCAGGCCCACCCCGGCCATGATGATCGCCAGAGCCACCCAGCGCATGGTCGGGATGGACTCCCCCAGGATGAGGCGGCACATGAAGGCGTTGGCCAGGAAGCCCAAGGCCAGGAAGGGATAGGCGAAGTTCACCGAAACAAACTTGAGGGCGGCGGCCCACACCACCACGCTGAGGGCGTAGCAGGTCAGGCAGAGCAGCATCCAGGGGTTCAGGAAGAGGCGGATGAGGGGCATGAGGCTCCACTGCATCCCCTCGGCCTGGACAGCCTTCTTCATGACGATCTGGGCGAAGGCGTTCAGGAGGACGCCGGTGACGATGAGGGGAAGGGCTTTCATGTGGGGATTCATGGGCGCTTTCAGAGGGAATAGAAGTCTCGGTACCAGCGGACGAAGTGCCCCAGGCCCACCGCCAGGGGTGTATAGGGCCGATGCCCCAGAAGCGCCGTCAGGGGGGAGGTGTCGGAGCTGGTCTCCAGGACATCTCCCGGCTGGATGGGCTTCATGACCAGCTTGGCCTCCTTTCCCAGGAGGCGTTCCAGGGTGTGGATGAAGTCCATCAGGAGAACGGGCTCCCCGTTGCCGATGTTGTAGATCCGATGGGGGGCTGAGCTGGCGGCGGGATCGCCGGTCTCCACGGTCCAGGTCGGGTCGGGCTCCGGTTGGCGTTCCAGAAGGGCCACTACGGAGTCGGCGATATCGCCCACATAGGTGAAGTCACGCTTCATGGCGCCTTCGCCGTAGACATCGATGGAGCGGCCTTCCAGGATGGCCCGGGTGAAGGAGAATGTGGCCATGTCCGGTCGTCCCCAGGGCCCATAGACCGTGAAGAACCGCAGGCCGGTGGTGGGGATCCGGAAGAGGTGGGCATAGCTGTGGGCCATCATCTCGTTGGCCTTCTTGGTGGCGGCATAGAGGCTGATGGGGTGGTCCGTGCGCTGGGCGGTGCTGAACGGGGTCTCCCGGTTCATGCCGTAGACCGAGCTGGAACTGGCGTAGATGAGGTGCCCGACGCCGGTGTTGCGGCAGCCCTCCAGGATCGCCAGATGGGCGGTCAGATTGGCGTCCACATAGTCGAAGGGGTGCTCGAGGGAATACCGGACCCCAGGCTGGGCCGCCAAGTGGATGACGCGGTCGAAACGCTCCTGTTCAAAGAGGGCGGCAGTCGCGGCCCGATCCGACAGATCCATCCGGACGAAGCGGAAGCCCTGCCGCCCCTCCAGGCGGGCCAATCGGGCCTCCTTCAGGGTCAGGTCGTAGTAGGGTGTGAAATTATCCACACCCACGAGCTCCAGGCCCTGGTCCAGCAGGCGTTCGGCCACATGATGGGCGATGAATCCGGCGGCACCGGTGAGGAGTATCTTCATGGGCTAATTCTGCGCGTATGGGATGAATCTGTGAATGGGTCCCTCGGGGACGGTGCCCTTGGGGCGGGCGGAACCCGGGGGGAGGAGGAGCCAGTTCTCGCCGTGGCGCTTGCCCAGGGGCTGGGCCTGACTCAGGTCGAACTGCCCCGACAGGTGTCGCTGGGGTCCCATCACCCAGCGGTCGGCTCCCTCCGCCTGCCAGTGGGCCGCCAGAAGGGCCTGCTGGGGGAAAGGCATGAGATAGGGCAGGTGGTTCAGGGGGCGCCCTGTAAATAGCAGGAACTGCTCCTTGTAGGCCACCAGGACCACCTGGGAGCCCGGAGGGGTCAGGGCTTCCATCCGCCTCATGGTGCTTGCGGGGGTCCTGGCCTCATTGATGGCGGGACTGATTCCGAAGCCGACGAATAGCCAGAGGGCGGCCAGGATGGTCCCCAGGGCCGCGAGGATGGAGCGGCGGAAGGTGATCATGGCCGCCAGGCAGGCCAGGGCCAGGAGTGAGGCCGCCAGGGTGGGGGCCTGGGCTCCGGCCTCCACGAGTTTCCCGGTGAGTTCCGGCTTGGCGAAGAAGATCACCGGCAGAGCCACGGCCAGAAGGGTCAGGAGACCCGCCAATCCCCACCACAGGCGACGGGGCCATGGGCGCTCCAGCAGTTCCGGCAGGTAGGGTGCCGTCGCCAGGACCAGGGCAGGGACCGCCGGGAGGATATAGACCCCCCGCTTCCCCGCAGAGCACGAGAAGAAGATCAGTACCAGGACGAGGTAGCCAAGCAGCAGGGTGATGCGGCGGTCTCCCTCCCGGACGGCCTTGAACCAGGGAAGCGCCACCAGCCATGGCAGCAGCAGGGAGACCGGGAGCCAGAAACCTGGGATCACGGAGACGATGTAGTCGTACCAGGGGGCGACATGGTGCCAGGAGGCGCCATAGCGGGTGACGGTCTGGCGGAAGAGGATGTTGTTGCGGTACGCCAGGAAATCCGGGTTCCCGCTGGCTTTCACCACCAGAAGCATGGGCACAACCCAGAGCGCCATGGCCAGCAGGAGGCAGAGGGGGCCCACGAGCCCCTTGGCCCACGCCTTGCCACCTGCGGCCTTCAGTTCCTGGCGATGGGTCCAGAGGGCCGGAATCAGGACGAAGAGGGCCAGGATCCCGACCCCCTTGGTGATGATTCCCAGCCCTGCGGCGAACCAGCCCAGGGCGAACCAGTCCCAGCCGCCCTCCGTTAGGAAGCGGAGCAGGGCATAGACCCCCAGGGTGATGAAGAAGGTCACGAGGGCATCGATCTGGGCTGTGCGGGCCTGGAGGGTGAACTGGACGACGAGGAGCATCAGGAGGCCAGCCCGCCAGGCCGTGGCCCGGTCCCAGAGGCGCCGCCCCAGGTCGAAGACCAGGGCGAGGGTGCCCAGGGAAGCCAGGGCCGAGGGCAGCAGGAAGGCCACCCGCAGGGAACCCGTGAGCTTGTAGAAGCAGGCGATGGCCCACATGAACATGGGCGGCTTGTCGGGGTAGAGCTCCCCGCCCCGCATGGGGAAGAGCCAATGTCCGGAATCCACCATCTGGCGTGCCACCAGGGCGAAACGGGGTTCATCAGCGGGCCAGGGGTCCCGAAGCCCGATCCCCGCCCCGAAGATGATCAGTCCGAAGAGCAGGAGCAGGAGCAGGGCTCGGCGCTCGCTTTCGGGGCCGTTCATGGCAAAGGCATCGTTCGGCATCAATGGGTCGCCTTTTCGCGGTTCCAACCCCGGTGCTTGATGTCCAGGTAGAGGCTGTACAGGGCCGTGAAAGACGGGAAGAGGTTCTGCAGGACCCCCACCGAGTCCTTCTTGGCCGAGAACAGGAAGTAGCTGAGAGTCATCAGGCTGCCCACCACGCTCATGTACCAGAAGAGGCGCGGCATGACCGGCTTGCCGGCCCGCTTGGAGGCGATGAACTGCACCAGCCACCGGCCCCCGAAGAGGGCTGCGCCGATGTATCCAATGAGTTTCCAGGCGGTGACCACCAGGCCTGTCCACTGGAGCCAGGGGATGGGGGTGTCCATAGGACTCATGGCAAGGTTTCCCGGATCACCACGGCCTTGGAGCGGCGCTTGAGCCACCAGACCCCGAGGACGTCCACCAGGCCCACCCAGAGGCGGTTCCAGACGCCGTAGTTGGAGACTCCGGCCACCCGGGGACGGTGGTTGACGGGGTGGACGATCATCCGCCCCCCCTGGGCTTGCACCAGGGCTGGGATGTAGCGGTGCATATGGTTGAAGCCGGGGAGGCGCAGATACCAGTCCAGCCGCAGGGCCTTGAGGCCGCAGCCCACGTCGGGTACGCCATCCTGGAGCAGCCCGTTCCGGAAGCTGTTGGCGATCCTGGAGGACATGCGCTTGACCCAGTCGTCCCGGCGGTTCACCCGATGGCCGATGATGCCCACGGTGAGGGGATCCTGTGCGTTTGCGGCCAACAGGGCGCGGAGCATGCCGGGAATATCGGCTGGATCGTTCTGGCCATCGGCATCCAGGACCACCATCCAGGTCCCCCGGGCGGCCCTGGCACCCGTAAGCACCGCCAGGCTCTGGCCGGAGCTCCGCTCGTGGCGCAGGAGGCGCAGGCGGTCATAGCCTTCACCTCTCAGGGCCAGCAGGGTTTCCCAGGTGGCGTCCGTGCTGCCGTCATCCACATAGACCAGTTCGTAGTCGAAGGCCCCGTCCATGGCGGTCCGGATCTCGGCCACGAGTGGACGGATATTGTCCACTTCGTTCTTGGCCGGGATGATGATCGAGATCGTGGGGAGGGGGTGACTGGATTCTTTCATGTGCCTTCCGGTCCGGAGCAGGGTTCGCTCAAACCCGCCATTCTACCGCCAAAGGGGCTTGGGGCAGAAGGACTGGGTGTGGGGAGGGCGGTGACCAAAGGCCGCCTGGTTAGCGTTTCTGTGCGGTTTTCCCGGCGATGGTTCCGAATTCAGGTCACGGCCCGACGCGTCTTCCCCCGTCTCCCCGAAAGACTATGCTTGGCATAGAGAGCTCCCCGAGGTGTCCCATGCGAGTCCATCTTTCCCGCTTCATCTGCCTGGAGGTGGCTTCCAACCTGATCCGCTTCGAGCTGGAGGCGGACCATGCGGCCCGGAATGGAGCCGATCTGGTGGTGTTTCCCGAGGCCTTTCTCCACGGCTACACCCGGGAACTGCCGCCCCAGGAGGTCCGCCCCATCTTCCAGCGCATCAGCGGGGATCATCCTGGGGCCACCTTCGTCTTCGGATCCTTCACGGAGGATCGCCGGAACCGGATGACCATCTGGCGGGGAGGGAAGGAACTGGGGCACTACGACAAGGTTCACCTCTTTGCGCCCCATGGCGAGCTTGAGGTCTGGGATCCAGGGAACTGTTATGCGGCGGTGAAGGTGCAGGACTGGACCCTGGGGCTCCTCACCTGCAGTGATATCCGCTTTCCCGAGCAGGCCAGGACCCTGAGGCTCCAGAGCCAGTGCGATGCCCTGGTGGCCGTCGCCTGGTGGCCCTGGCGTCGGGATCACGTCTGGGAAACCCTGCTCAGGGCGAGGGCCATGGAGAATGGGATCTACACCCTGGGGTGCTGCGTGGCCGCTTCCGAATTCCCCGGCGAGATCTTCTCCGGGGCGGGGAACCACGTCTTCGATCCTCTGGGGGAGCCTCTCCACACCGCCGATGACCGTACCTACCACCTGGACAAGGACCGCCTGGATGATGTCCTGGTGGACCCCTTGAAGACCTACGTGGAGATCTCCAGGGTGGAGTGTTTCTGATCCCTCATTAATCGGGCAGGTGCTTCCGTGTGAGGTTCCTTGGCCCGTCCTGGGTCACAAGCACGTTGTCCTCGATGCGGATGCCGCCCAGGGGGGTCAGTTCGTCGATCTGCTTCCAGTCGAAGCGGCTGGCGTTGTCGCCTTCGCGGAAGGGGCGCAGGAGCATGGGGATGAAGTAGAGTCCCGGTTCGACGGTGATGAGGTGCCCGGGGGTCAGGGTCTGGGTGGTGCGAAGGTAGGGGTGTGCCGGGGGGGCTGGCTGGACGCTGCCGTCAGGCGAGGCCAGCTTCCCCGCCACATCGTGGACCTGGATGCCCAGGAAATGCCCCAGGCCGTGGGGGAAAAAGGGGCGGGTGAACCCCTTGGCCACCGCCTCCTCGGCATCGACCTTCAGGATGCCTGCCTCCTGGAGCAGGGCGCCGATCTTGAGGTGGGACAGGTGGTGGACCTGGCCCCAGGGCCTCCCGGCGATCACCTCGTCGCAGAGCTCCCGTTCCAGCTTCTCGACACCGTTTCTCAGGGCTTGGAAGCGAGTGTCGCAGCTGTCCTTCACGGTGGTCCGGGTGATGTCGGAGGGGTAGCCCAGGTGGCGGGCTCCGCAGTCGAGGAGCAGCACCCGGCCCTTCCGGAAGCCCCGCTTCTTCTCGTAGTGCAGGGTGGCGCTCTTCTCATCCAGGGCCACGATGCTGGGGAAGGCGAGTTCGTGGTCCAGGCAGCCGACGGCCTGCACGAAGGCGTAGTGGATCTCCAACTCGGAGGCTCCGGCCAGGAAAGCCTTGCGCCCGGCCTCATGTCCCTTGGCGCCCAGGATCGTGGCTTCCTCCGTGCAAGCCACCTCGTAGGGGGTTTTGAGGGCCCGGCCCCAGTCCAGGTAGGACATCAGACTCGAAGGGTTGAGTTCCAGCTCCGCCCCGGTGGCCCGGACCAGTTCGTTGCCGACGTAGGCCCCGCGCATGGGCTTGCCCACGGCCTCCCAGACCGCGTCCACTGTGGGGGCCTCCACCAGGTCGAAGTCATTCAGCCAGAAGGGGTTTCCCAGGGGGAGTTGCTCGTACCAAAAATCCTCTGGGGCGTAACGGATCAGCTGGGGCTTCCGGCCCGGTTGGAGCTTCAGGACGTGGTGGGGGCCCTCCAGGGGGCAGTAGTGGCGGAAGTGGGGGGTGGTGTTGAAGGGGGCTTCCTGGTCATCGGCGAAGTAGGTGAAAGGCTCACCGCTGGAGATGATCAGCGTATCGAAGCGGGTGGCTGAGAGGGCCGTTGCGACCCAGTGCATCCTTTCGCTCAGGTGGTCATGGAAGAGGGCGGTCAGGCTCATGCTTGGCTCCTCGTCTTGGGAGACGATGTTGCGATTATGGGGCAGTGTGTCCCTGAAATCCTGCTGGAAACGGGATTTACCATGCGTAGAATGGGGACACTTTCCCTGGAGTATTCATGCGCCTGATCACCCGATCGGACTTCGACGGCTTGGCTTGTGCAGCACTTCTTGAAGAAATCGGACTGATCGATGACTTCCTCTTCGTCCATCCCAAGGATGTCCAGGACGGGAAGATCGAGGTGGGGCCTGATGATGTGCTGACCAATGTTCCCTACGCAAGGGGCTGTGGCCTATGGTTCGATCATCATTGCAGCGAGGATCAGCGTCTGGCCATGGAGGACGAGAAGATCGAGTTCGTCGGCGCCTCCCGGGAGGCCCCCAGCTGCGCCCGGATCATCTACGACTACTACGGGGGGGCCGAGAGGTTCCGCAAGTTCGACGAGAGCGGCCTGATGGACGCGGTGGACCGTAGCGATTCCGGGAACCTGACGCGGGAGGAGGTCCTGAACCCGTCGGGGTGGGTGCTGCTTTCCTTCGTCATGGACCCCCGCACGGGGCTGGGGCGCTTCAGGGACTTCCGCATTGGCAACCACGGCCTGATGAAGGACATGATCGGTTACTGCCGCACTCTGGGCATGGAGGAGATCCTCCAGGTGCCGGACGTGCAGGAGCGCGTGGAGCGGTACTTCCAGCAGGAGGAAGCCTACGAGGCCATGATGAAGGCCCACAGCCGGATGGATGGGAATGTCCTGGTGACGGACCTCCGTTCCGTCGAGGAGATCCCCTGCGGCAACCGTTTCGTGGAATACGCCCTCTTTCCTGAAGCCAATGTCTCCGCCCGCATCCTCTGGGGCCGCGGACGCCAGAACATCGTCCTGACCGTGGGGCACAGCATCCTCAACCGCACCTGCCAGAGCGATATCGGGGCCCTGCTGCTCATCCACGGGGGGGGAGGTCACCACAAGGTGGGCACCTGTCAGCTGGATGCCTCCATCGCCGAACATCACATCTCCGGCATTATCGAGGCGCTCAAGACCATGGGGTAGGCATCATAGGGATTGGGGAGTGACCGATCCATGATGTTTGAATCCGAGAAGCGTCCAGAAGACTACATCCGTGAAGGGGCCAAGTTCGTCTCCGGGGTGGTGAACCCGGAGGGGGCTGAACGCTTCACAGCAGAACTCCTCTATCAGAGGGTGCTGCTGGGGCTGGAGTCCATGCTCTACGGTCAGCTCGTGAATCGAGGTGTCCAGCCCTTCAGTCACAACGCTGCTGGCCTGGCGGCAGAGTTCCAGCGCCTTGAAGTCGCTGACGAGCTCTTCTGTCTCAACTTGGTGGCCTTCAGTAAGATCCAGAACATGGACAGCCAGCGTCCCAGTTCTGAGACACCGTTCCCCCTCGGTGTGGACGAGGTCCGGGCCCAGGCACGGCGCATTCTGGAGGTCCTGGGACCTACTTGTGGCATCATTTAGGTGTGATCAAATACCTTCTCTTCGATTCCTTTGCCTTCAATCTTGCGAGAGTGGCCACAGCGGCTACCAATGCCATGGCCCGTCGTTTGGCTCCCTATGACATCACCCCTGTGCAGTGGGGCGTGCTGGCAGGCCTCAAAGAAAAGGATGGCGTGACGCCAACCGAGCTCATGCTTGACCTGGAGCGGGATCTGCCCTCCACCCTTCGAGTCATCTGGAAGCTGGAGAAGAAGGGCTTCGTGCGCCGGGAGTGCAATCCTGCGGATCGTCGTTCCTACATTGTCCATCTGACTCCGGAGGGGCGGGCCCTGTGGGAACGCTTGGTGCCTGTCGTCCTCCAGCTCAACCAGGATGCGTACGGCCATCTGGATCCAGCCTATGTGGAACAGGTAAAGCAGACTACGTTGGAATTACGTACAATTTATGACTCAATGCTAAAGGAATAGAATTGCAGGTTTCCGGGGATAGCTGTATTCTGGGGCCACATACATGTCGCGACACTTAAGATCTTGACTCTGACCCTCCCCCGAAAAGGAGAAAAAGCATGGAATCCTCCTGTGGTTGTGAGCAGAACCTGCCATCGACCTTCCCCATCAAGCCTCTGCACGGGGGGATCAGTGTGGCCGATATGGATGCCTCCATCGCCTGGTACCAATCCATGCTGGGCTTTCAGCTTGTCTCCAACAAATTCATTCCCCCGCTGAAGGCCAGGGTCGCTTTCCTGGAACGGGACGGCTGGAGTCTTGAGCTCTTTGAGCACACCGAGTGCAAGCCGCTTCCGGCTGATCGCCGCACCCCCAACCTGGACATTCAGACCCAGGGCTTCAAGCATGTGGCCTATGCCGTCGAAGACCTGGCAGCGGCCATGGCCGAGCTGAAGGCGAAGGGTGTGGATGTCGCCATGGACCTCTTCCCCATGGAAGGCGATCAGGTCGCTTTCATCCGGGACAACACGGGTAACCTGGTCGAACTCATCCAGCAATCCTGAATTTTGAATAACTTTCACCCCCCCCAATAAGGAGGCATCACGATGACCGTCGAATTCTGCCCCATGCGTAGTCTCATCTACGTGGGCCTGTCCAAGGAAAAGTACCGCCATCTCCTTCAGAACTGGCTCTACCGCATCCACATTCCGGACAGCATCTCCCAGTTCGGTCCCTACGTGACCAAGTACGCCTTCTACAACGCCCTGCCGGTTCCCCCCGAAGGCGAGCGCTTCGGCACCATCAAGATGCAGCTGACCGAGCACTACTGGCAGTGCAATCCCTTCCAGCAGGCCGTTGCCGTCAAGACCTTCAAGGAGGTCTTTCCCATCGACGTGCTGCGCTGGCAGGGCAACATGCCCGACGAGTCCGATGGCGCCGTGGAGCTGGAGGGCGATGAGGCTCGCTCCGCCAAGGGCGGCCAGGGCGCCAAGCCCTTCATCTTCGCCTTCGTGCCCCTCTGGTGGGAAGAGGACATCAAGGGCAAGATGCGCACTATTGCCGACGGTCCCAACTACCGCTGGCAGTTCGTCATGAAGTACCCCGAGGGCGTCAGCCAGGAGCAGGGCGACAAGTGGTTCCTGGAGGAAGTGGCCCCCGCCTTCGCCGCCATGCCCGAGGTCAATCGCATCCTCAGCAGCAAGATCATCCAGAACGTTAACGGCTGCTCCTTCAACCGTGTGGTCGAGATGTGGTTCGATGGTCCCGATGAGTGGTATGCCGCCGCCGTGACCAAGGCCGCCGCCCTGCCCAAGCCCACCTGGGCCAAGCAGGACAAGTTCCCCTTCTTGGCCTCCGACTACGAGTTCGCCAGCGTCTTCCTCACCGACTACGCCACCAGTGACAACCTGAGCCAGTACCGCGGCTACATCACCCTTCGGTAGACCGGCTGCACTTCCGGCGGCGACGTTCCCTCGTGGGTGTCGCCGCTGTCTTTGTACAGCTACAGGAAGCTCAACGGCTTCTCCTGTGGGGCCAGTCCGTGGCGCACGGCCTTTTCGTAGAAGAGGGCGAGGCCCTCCCGCTCCCGGGCTCCCAGGCTGTAACTGATGTTCTCGGTGAAATATTCCCGCAGCTCCCCGGCGGTCCAGCCCACGGAACGGCGAGCCTCTTCCACCAGCACATCCAGGTTCGCCCGGCCCATCTCAAGACTCCGGTGGAAGAAGGGGCCCACGCCGCCCGGGGTGGGCAGCTCCGGGGCCCCGCTCCGGACGGTCCACAGGGCGAAGACGAAGGGGAGGCCCGTCCAGGCGTGCCATTCCTCCGCCAGGTCCATGACCAGCAGGCCCTCCTTATTGGCCCGCATGGCGCCGTCGCCGATCATGACGGCGGCATCGCAGTGCGCCAGCATGGCGGGGAGTCCCGGCGCCATGTCCTGCACCTGGGGATCAAGCCCATAGCGCTCCCGGAGCAGGATCTGCACCAGGGCCACGGAACTGCGGGAGGAGGTGTCCAGGGCCACGGTGCGGATCTGCTCCGTGGGGACCTTGGACATGAGCAGGACGCTGCGGACCCGCCTGGGGGAGGCGATGCAGAGGCCCGGCACGATCTTCAGATCGGGGATCCGCAGATACTCGATGGAACTGACGAGAGCGGCGTCCACTTCACCCGCGCGCAGTCGATCCGCGCACACCGCGGGCACATGGAACTTCATCTGGAAGACGTTTTCGCCCAGGCCTCGCTTGAATCCATAGTTCAGGGGCGCCGCATTGAGGTAATCAATGATGGAAACGCGGAAGGGAAGGGGCGCAGGTCCAGTCATGCTTTCCATTGTTGCACCTTAGAAGGTGCAACGGCCAACGCTGAAGATCCGGTTTTCTATGGTCAGGAGGTGTCGACTTCGATAAACTCTAATCCCAGCCTGTCTTTGGAGATCTACCATGCGCTACGCACTGCTTGGCCTCGCTCTGGTGTCCGCCGCGACCCTCTCCGCCAGCGACAATGAGCTCAATCTCTTGGTTTCCAAACAACTGACCCGGGACTACTCAAGCTACAGCACCGACCAGCCTGTGGGTGTGACCCTCCGCTACGGTCGGGATCTGATTGGCCTCGGCCCCGCCCAGCTCCAGCTCCAGGCTGGCTATCACAGGCAGACCACGGCTGACTTCAAGAGTGGCTCCACTACTGGCGAATTCAAGAACACGGGTTACAGTCTTGGACTCCAGGCCCAGTGGCGCATGGGGGTTGTTCTGGGTGCGGGTGCTGAGGTGAGGGCCGAGCGCCTTCAGGCCACCACTCTTGGCAGCACCACCCAGATCCGCCCCTGGTTGACTGGCCGGGTGGGCTTCAGCATTCCCCTCCCCCTGGTGCAGCCGGTCGTCGGACTTGAAGTTGCCATACCCATGACCAATAAAAGCGCCGACTCCATTTCCAATAATGAGGATGTGCTCAAGCGCCTCTCACCCAACTTCGAAGTCAGCGTCTACGGCGGCGTCCGCTTCTAGACTCTGCACTTCTTCTGTCTGCCAGGACGCGAAAGCGTCCTGGCATTTTTTTTGGACGTTTGAAGCCTCAGACCTATACTTGAATGCACATTCGTTCAAACGGAGGAATCGATCATGCGTCCCACACTGATCGGCTTTGTGCTGGTTTCTGCGGCCACTCTTTCCGCCAGTGACAATGAACTCAACCTTATTGTGTCCAAGCAGATGACTCGGGACTACTCGGCGGCCAACATCACGACCGAGCAGCCGGTGGGCATCTCCCTCCGCTACGGCCGTGACTTGGTGGGCCTCGGTCCCGCTCAGCTCCAGCTCCAGGCGGGCTATCACGCCCAGACCACCGCTGACATTGAGCAGAATGGTTCCACGGGTGAGATGAAGAACACCGGCTACAGCCTCGGCCTCCAGGCCCAGTGGCGCATGGGCGTGGTCCTGGGGGCTGGCGCTGAGCTTCGGGCCGAGAAGCTCAAGATGGCTGGGATGGAAAGCACCACCCAAGTGCGCCCCTGGATCACGGGCCGTGTGGGGTTCAGCATGCCTCTCCCCCTGGTGCAGCCGGTCTTCGGCCTGGAGGTGGCGCTGCCCGTGACCAACAAGAGCGGGGATGCCAACAACGACGAAGATCTTCTCAAGCGCCTCTCCCCCAACTTCGAGGTGAGCGTCTACGGGGGAATCCGCTTCTAGCGTGGTGTCAGATCCGCTCTGAGTGGTCTGCACTTCACTGGGACACCACTAGGCTTCCGGCTTGTGCCTCAATTCCGGCAGCCGCAGTATCCCCCGCCTCAATTCCGTGGCGCTGCCATGCCCGGCCCCCAGGGACTCCTTGAGGAGGTCGAAGGCCTTCCATGGGTCCACGGTTTCGCCGCAGGTGAAGATATCGGCGGCGGCATAGCCGTACTCGGGCCAAGTGTGGATGGCCAGGTGGCTCTCGGCGATGATGACAACCCCGCTTACGCCCAGGGGCTTGAAGTGGTGGAAGTTGTGGGCCACTACAGTGGCGCCGCTGGCCTCGGCGGCCGCGAGCATGGCCTGGGCAATGTGGTCCAGGTCCGAGAGGCGCTGGACATCGCATCCTGTGAACTCAGCAAGGACATGGCGGCCCAGGGCTTCCATCAGGCCATCCTCCTCCGGAGGATCCCCACGCATTCGACGTGGATCGTGTTGGGGAAGAGGTCGACGGCAGCGAGGTCCACCAGTTCCCATCCTTCGGAAAGGCGCTGGACGTCGCGGCAGAAGGCCGCGCCATCGCAGCCCACCAGCACCATCCGGTCAGCCCCGGCCTCCAGGAGGCGGGCCACCACGCCGGGCGCAAGGCCCGCCCGGGGGGGATCCACCAGGATGCCGTCACCGGGCTCGCCCAGACGGGCGGGTAACCAGGCCTCCACATCCTCAGCCACGCACTGGGCGCTCAGGCCCTGGGCTTCCATATTCTTCTTGGCCCAGGCCACCGCGGCTTCGTCGGCTTCCACCAGGACACGCTGGCTGAACCGGTCTCCGAGCAACCCGGAGAAGAGTCCCACGCCGCCGTAGAGGTCAAAGAGGGTGCTGCCCTGGAACTCCCAGTCCTTCAGCAGGTCCTGGAAGGCTTCCATGGCCCAGGGGGCGCAGACCTGGAAGAATCCCCCGGCCCGGTGGGCCCAGGTGCGGCGGCCGAAGGTGTGGCGGATGGGATCTTGACTGGAATGCCAGCCATCGGGTTCGAGGGTCCAGGTCCGCCCGTTCTCTGCGATGGCATAGACTTGGCCCGCGGGGGTGCCGGTGGCCAGTTCCCAGCGCTGGGCGCGGGTCGGAAGCATGCGTTCCTTCAGGGCCTCCTCCATGCGGGGCAGGGCCTCTGAAAGGCAGGGAGCCGCAACCGGGCAGCTCTTGATGGGCACCACCCGGTGGCTCTGGCGCTGGTGGAAGCCCAGGCAGCTCCCGTCCCAATGGAGCTGGATGCGGTGTCGGTGTGTGTTCTCAGGGGCTGGAAGCCATCGCCATTCCTTGGCGGCGGGCAGCTGGCGCCGGAAGAGATCCTCCACCATCTGGCGCTTCAGTTCCGGGGCCTGCCGACCGGCTTCCCACAGATCGCAGCCACCGCATTCCAGGGCCACGGGGCAGGCCGCCGGGATCCGTTTCGGATTGGCGCTGATCCAGCGTTGGACCACGCCCTCGCCGTGTCGGGGCTTCCAGATCACCTGGGCCACGACCTGCTCGCCTGGGAAGATGGCCAAAGGAGCTGATAGCAATAGGATGCGACCATCATCCATCCGGGCCATGCCCTTCCCGCCCCAGGCCAGTCGCTCGATTTTCACAGAGCATTCCACACTGGCCGATAGATGGGTCCGGTAGACTGTTCTGGACTCCTTGGAACTTTCTTTTTTCGGCTTGCCTGTGCGACTCACTGTTGTGATCCCCCTCCAGTACCGTAGCAGCCTCGAAGGTCACCTGGGGCGGGAGCTGCGTCAGATCTTGCACTGGATCCCCGAAGCCCCGGCGGATGTGGTGGTGGGGTCCCCTGGGGAAGGTCGGCTCGCCCAGTGTACCGCATGGCCCGGAGAGGCAGGGGCCCTTGCCTTGCTGGAAGCGGGGTATCAGCGGCTCCGGGATCAGAGGGACATGGAGCGGCTCCACGAGATTGGGCGGGCCCTGGCTTCGGAGCACAACCTGGATCGCCTTCTGGATCTCATCCTGATCCAGGCCAGGCGCCTTCTGGACGCCGAAGGCGGCTCCATCTATCTGGTGGTGAGTGGCGGCGGAGGCAGGGAACTCCTCTTCGCCCATACCCAGAACTCGCGGATCAGCCTCCCCTTCCATCGTTACCGGATGCCCATCTCCACCCAGTCGATGGCGGGCTTCGTGGCCACCACCGGGGAATGTCTTAATATCCCGGATGTATACGAGATTCCGGTCGAGGCCCCCTATCACTTCAATGACAGCTTCGACTGCCAGGCTGGGTACCGCTCCACCTCCATGCTGGTTGTTCCGCTTCAGGACACCGAGGGGGAAGTGCTCGGGGTGCTCCAGCTCATCAATCGGGTGGAGGAGGATGGGGAGATCGTCCCCTTCCTTTCGCAGCATGTGCGCCTGGCCCAGAGTCTGGCTGGGCAAGCGGGGGTGGCCGTCAAGAACGCCAGTCTCCGTGAGGATATCGAGCGGCTTTTCGAGGGCTTTGTGAACGCTTCCGTTCTGGCCATCGAGCAGCGGGACCCCGTGACCAGTGGTCACTCGGGAAGGGTGGCGGCCCTGACGGTAGGCTTGGCGGAAGCCATCAATGCCACCCCTGACGGCCCCTTCGGGGAGCTCTGCTTCAACGAACGCCAGCTTCGGGAACTCCGTTATGCCAGCCTTCTCCACGACTTCGGGAAGGTCGGGGTTCGTGAACAGGTGCTGGTCAAGTCCAAGAAGCTGGACCCCGGTCGCCTGGAGCTCCTTCTCCACCGTCTTCGTCAGCGTCAGGAGGAACGGATGCTGGAGACGCTCAAGGCCGAATGGGCTGCGGGGCGTGCCTTCCGCAAGGCGTTCTGGGAAGAGACCCTGCGCAGCTTTCAGGCGGAAACGGATCGTCTCGTCTCCCTGGTGCAGCGGTCCAATGAGCCCACTGTGCTCCCCCAGGAGGTAGCGGATCTGCTCGGAACCCTGGGCGGTCTGCAATACACCCACTGGAATGGAGCCGTGGAGCCGATCTTCCAGCCTCAGGATCTGGCCTGCCTTGCGATTCCCAAAGGGAGCCTTTCGGAGGAAGAGCGTCTGGAGATCGAGAGCCACGTCACCCACACCTTCCGATTCCTGCAGCAGATCCCCTGGACCCGGGATCTCTCGGATGTTCCCGAGATCGCCTACGCGCACCACGAGCGACTCAACGGGCGGGGCTATCCCAGGCAGATCACGGCCCCGGAAATTCCCATCCAGAGCCGCGCCATGTCCATCGCCGACGTATTCGATGCTCTCACGGCCCAGGATCGGCCTTACAAGGCCGCAGTGCCTCTGGACCGGAGCCTGGCCATCCTGGAACTGGACGCAGTGGCCGGGCACCTCGACAAGGATCTGCTGAAGCTCTTTGTCGACGCCAAAGTATACGAGCGCACGGTGCGGCGTTACTGAGCCTAGGGCACGACCCGGCACCAGAGAGCTCCCCCCTCGTTCATGACTGGGTGGCTATGCCAAAATAGCCTCTTGGAGAACCTCATGACCGAGAGCCCTGACCGCACGCCCAATAAGATCGATCTGCTGGGGATCATGGAGCTGCTGCCCCATCGCTATCCCATCCTCCTGGTGGACCGTATCCTGGATTTCGAACCCGGTCAGTGGATCCGCGGCGTCAAGAACATCTCCATCGGCGAGCATGTCTTCCAGGGGCACTTCCCCAAGCAGCCCGTCTTTCCGGGGGTTCTCATCGTGGAGGCCATGGCCCAGACCGGCGGCTGCCTCATCATGCAGAACATCCCCAACCGCGCCCAGAAGGTCATCTACTTCATGGCCATCGACAACGTGAAGTTCCGAAAGCCCGTGACGCCTGGGGACCAGTTGGTGATGGAGGTCAAGGCGGTGAGCGTGAAGGGCAAGATCTGCAAGATGCGGGGTGAGGCCTTCGTGGATGGCCAGAAGGCCGCCGAGGCGGACTTCATGTGCATGCTGATGGACGTGCCCGGGGAGAAGGCTTGATGAGCATCGAGATCCATCCCTCCTCCGTGGTCAGCCCCAAGGCTGACCTGGCTGACGGCGTGGTGATCGGGCCCTTCTGCGTTGTGGAGGAGGATGCCCGGATCGGACGGGGCACGCGCCTGCGCAGCCATGTCGTCGTTGGGCCCCACACCGAGATCGGCGAGGACAACGTCCTGTACCCCCACTGTGCCGTGGGCATGGACCCTCAGGACCTGAAATACCAGGGCGGGGCCACCCGGCTGGTGGTCGGCAACCGGAACACCATCCGGGAAAACTGCACCCTTCACCGCGGGACCGAGCACGGTGGCGGCATCACCCGCATCGGGGACGACAACCTCATGCAGGTGGGCGCTCACATGGGTCACGACTGCCAGGTGGGCAGCCAGTGCATCCTGGCCCATCAGAGCAGCCTGGCTGGCCACGTGAGCGTCGGCGACGGGGCCATCATCGGGGCCTACTCCGCTGTCCATCAGTTCTGCCGGGTGGGCAACCACGCCTTCACCGGGGCCTATACGGTGCTCACTATGGATGTGCTGCCCTTCATGAAGACCGTGGGTACCCGGGAGGTCAAGAGCTACGGGGTCAACACCCTGGGGCTTCAGCGCAAGGGCTTCCCCCAGGAGACCATTGAGGCCCTCTCTCACGCCCATCGCGTCCTCTTCCGCAGGCAGCTCCGTCTGGAGGAGGCCCTGCAGAAGCTGGACGAGGAAGGGGCTGGAAAGGTGCCGGAAGTGGCCTACCTTCTCCAGTTCATCCGGGAGGCTGAGCGCGGTATTCACCGGGGGTGAACTCCCGGGTCGCGGAACAAGGGCGCAGATGCCAAAAGAGATAATTCTTCTTTCGGCTCCGCGCCCTTCGCGTCTCCGCGTGAGATAATTCCCTTTTCTTCGTTTTCTAAGGATCTTCATGTCTGATATTCACCGCTATGCCTCCGTCGCCCTGGTGGGCCTGCCCAACTCGGGCAAGTCCACCCTTCTCAACGCCCTGGTGGGGGAGAAGGTGGCGGCCGTGAGTCAGATGCCCCAGACCACCCGGGGGCGCATCCTGGGGGTGGTCCAGCGGGGGGCGACCCAGCTGGCCTTCCTGGATACCCCGGGTGTCCACAAGGCCGAGCATGCTCTCAACTTCCGCATGCTCCAGCACGTCGACACCGTCCTGGCGGACGCCGACCTGATCCTCTGGGTGGTGGATGCCGACGGCTTCCTCGGGCCCGGGGAGAAGGAGCTGGCCAAGCGTCTCAAGGGTGCCCAGCAGCCGGTCTACCTGGTGCTCAACAAGATCGATCTGGTCTCCAAGGGGCGTCTTCTGGAAAAAATCGTAGCCTACAAGGATCTGCTGGAATTCCGGGAGATCCTCCCTGTGGGGGCCAAGCTGTCCCAGAACCTGGAACCCCTCTGGGCCACCATGGAGCGGGATGCCCCCGAAGGCGAATGGCAGTTCGACGACGAGACCTTCACGGACCAGACCGAGCGCGGCATGGCGGCCGAGTTCATCCGGGAGAAGGTCCTCCGCAAGACCAAGGAGGAAGTGCCCCACGGGGTGGCCGTTGTCATCAGCCGCTGGATCGAAGCCGGACATGATGACTTCCCCGAGGATCTGGACCCCTCCGGACTCTATCTCGAAGTCGAGATCCTGGTGGAGCGGCCAGGCCACCGCAAGATCCTCCTGGGATCGGGCGGGGAGATGATCCGGGACATCCGCCAGAGTGCCCAGCGGGAGCTGAAGAAACTCCTCCAGCGCCCCGTGCGCCTGGACCTTCACATCAAGGTGGACGAAGGCTGGCGGGATCGTCCCGACAAGCTGGACCGCCTCGGACTCTGATGGGCAAGGTGCATCCTTCCGTCGTCATCCTCACCGGCGCTGGCATCAGCGCCGAGAGCGGCCTGCGGACCTTCCGGGCCTCCGATGGCCTATGGGAGGAGCACCGCATCGAGGATGTGGCCACTCCCGAGGGCTTCGAGCGGGATCCCGAACTGGTGCAGAACTTCTACAACGAGCGGCGACACCAGCTCAAGACGGTTGTGCCCAATGCAGCCCATCGGGCCCTGGCGGAGCTGGAGCAAGGTTGGCAGGGGGATTTCCTCCTGGTGACCCAGAACGTGGATGACCTCCATGAACGGGCCGGGAGCCGCTCCCTGATCCACATGCACGGCGAGCTTCACAAGGCTCGCTGCCAGCGCTGCCATGGCGTCTTCCGCTGGGAGGCTGACCTTGGAGCCATGACCCCCTGTCCGAGTTGCGGTGCCCATGGGGAGTTGCGGCCCCACATCGTCTGGTTCGGAGAGATGCCGCTGGAGCTGGACCGCATCGGGGAGGCCTTGGAGCGCTGCAGCCTCTTCCTGGCCATCGGCACCTCGGGGAATGTCTATCCGGCGGCGGGCTTCGTGCGCATGGTGCCTCGCCAGGCCCGGCGCATCGAGCTGAACCTGGAGGCCTCGATGGTGGCGGGTGCCTTCCCGGAGCATCGCACCGGACCGGCTTCGGAGACGGTGCCGGAGCTGGTCCGGGAACTCCTCGGCTGATCGCTACTCTGCGACGCCCGCATTCTCCATTACCCAGACCTCCGGCGCTCCGGAAGCCTGCTTGAGGGCATCCTGGGCGCGGTGGATGGCATGGCTGGCCGTGAAGTCCTGGCGGTCCGGATCGTGGGATGGATTCCACAGGGTGGCCCCCATGGGGATGTCCCCGATGCGGGCCCGGATGCGTTCCAGGAGAATCTGGGCCCCGTCCTGGGGGGTTCTGGGCAGGAGGAGGAGGAACTTGTCGTGGCCCATGTCCACGAGCAGGTCCTCTCCCCGCAAGGCATCGGCCACGGTCTTGAGGTGCTTGGCGGATTCCTTCGTCAGGGGGAGGTCCCAGCGGGCTACGCTCATGCACTCGCCCCGGCGTCGGGCCAGGTAGAGGTTGGCCTTGAGCCAGATGTCGAGGTAGTGGAGGTTGGGGAGGCCTGAACTGTGGCATTCCAGGGCGCTATCCTCTACCACCGCGGTGGTGAGGTCCAGGGCGTCCCGGGTCATGCGCAGTTCCTGCTTCAGCGTTTCCACTTCAAGGGTCTTGCTGAAGAGATTGGCCATGGCGTTGACCATGGCGATCTCGGCCCGGCTGAAATTCTTGGGCTGGGTGCTCTGGACGTTCAGGGTGCCGATGATCTTGCCCGTCTGCCGGAGGGGGGCGCCGATGTAGGCCCGGATGCCCAGCTTCTTCCATCCGCTGTGGTTCTTCCATCGGGGGTCCAGGGTGGCATCCCGGATCACCAGGGTGCGCGTCGGGTTTTCCAGCACCCTCGGGCAGTACCCATCGCTCACCTGGTGGATGCTCGGATCTGGGTTTTTTCCATCCGATGTCGCCCACCAGAAAGCCTCGAAGCCAAGGTCGCCAAGGCGGGTCATCACGGCCCGCTCCACCCCCAGCTGCTGTACCAGGAGTTCCAGGCCGTGGCAGAAGAGTTCGCCTGGGTTCGGGAAGGCCCTCTCCACCAGATCACCCAGGGCGCTGAGGTGATCTGTCCGAAGGCCGTTCTCTTTGAGGCGGACGTGCTTTTCCGTGCGGTGGAACTTGGTCATGCAAGCCTCGGTGTCGTCCCCAATGTTCGGTCGCCGAGAGGGTCCCGCCAGGGGTCAGGCCTGAGATTTCCGGATCTGGACCCCATGCTTGCGGATCTTGCTGTAGAGCGTCGTGCGGCTCACTCCCAGTCGCTTGGCGGCCAGGGAGAGATTGAAGTTGTGGTGTTCCAGTGCCTCCAGGAGGGCGTTCCTTTCGGCCCGCTCCAGGGAGGATGACGGGTGCGTCTCGATGGCAGGGAGCTCGCCTTCCAGGCGATCCGCCAGAACCTGGCGCACGTCCTCCGGCGAGATGTCCCGATCCGACTCCAGGACGCTCAGCCAGGTGAGTACATTGCGCAGCTCCCGGACGTTCCCAGGCCAGTGGTAGCTCATCAGGACTTCCATGGCACCTGAAGAGAGGGTCATGTTGAGGTCGGCCTTGAGGATCAGGTGCCTGGCCAGAAGGGGAATGTCCTCCTTCCGCTCGCGCAGGGGGGGGATGCGGATCTCTGCCGTGCTGAGACGGTAGTAGAGATCCGGGCGGAACTTTCCGCTCTTGCAGCTCTCCTTGAGCTCGTGGTTGGTGGAGGCGATGACCCTCGCGTTGAGAGGGAGGATCTTGGTGCCGCCGATGTGCTCGTACTCCCCCTCCTCCAGTACCCGCAGGAGCTTGCTCTGGAGGCGGAGGTCCATGTCGCCGATCTCGTCCAGGAGGATGGAACCCCCGGAGGCCAGCTCGAACTTGCCCTTCTTGGCGGCCACGGCTCCGGTGAAGGCGCCCTTCTCGTGGCCGAAGAGCTCAGATTCCAAGAGTTCGTTGGGGATGGCGGTGCAGTTGATTTTCACGAAGGGGCTGAAGGTGGAGCCCAGATTCTCCGAGTGGAAGGCGCTGGCCAGGATCTCCTTGCCGGTGCCCGTCTCCCCCAGGATCAGGATGGGATGGACGTGCTTGCGGGCCACGTTGCGGCAGTGGGTGATGAGCTTCCGGGTGACTGCACTATCCCCGATGAAATCGTCGAAGGTGTAGTTGGAATCGATGCGGGCCACGGCGTTGTAGATGTCCAGGCTCTCCCCGCCCTGGCTTTCGTTGAGGCTCGCGATGATTTTCTTCAGGCCGCTCATGCTCCGGAAGAGCAGGGCGCCGATGGCCCCGATCACTTCGCCCTTCCAGAGGACCGGGTAGATGTCCGACATGCACTTGCGGCCATTGATCACCACCAGGATGCCCCGCTCTGCCCGGCCGGTGGCCAGGACCTTCCGGAAGGGGGTCGTGGGGTCCAGGAAGCTGATGTGCCTGCCGGCGGCCTCCTGCTGGGACTTGCCCACCATCTCCGCCGATTTTCGGGTGTTGAAGAGGATGGTTTCGTTGGTATCAACAATGATTGATGCATCAAATACAACTTCGAGGAACTGATCAAGGAGGCCGCCTCGGGTCTTCAAGTCCTCCAGGCTGAGTTCGAAGTGCATTCGGGGGCTTCCCTTGTCCATGGGGGGATTTCCTGACTGGTTCTAGGGTTGATTTCTAAAAATGAACATGTCTAGTTTACACATGTTCAGAATTATTTCAGGTGCCCATGAAGACTTTTTGTAACGTTTTTTTAAATAATTACAAAATATGCAAGTTAGGTCTTCTCGTGGCATTGGCATGGATTCTGCCATAAAGGAGCAAACCTATTCCACTGGGCTTCGTCCCCGTGCTGAATTCAAATGATCTATCCGATAAATATTTAAACATTATCGGTGGACCTTCCTTTGTCTGGGGTCATCACGCCCCCCCTTTTTTGAGGACTTTCTATGCGCCGCGTTCTGACGGAATCCGACAAGGCCCAGCCCTACGCCAAGTGGTTCGACCGCCCCATCACGCTTGCTCCCCAGGAGATCTTCGAGCTCCTGGACAAGGGACCCGTGAGCCCCAGCGATGCGCTGCTCCTGGAGAACCGCAACGATCTCCTCAAGCCCGGCTACCTACCTGTGGAGCGGGGCTGGTGCATGATGCCCGATGGCAGTGCCTTCGTTTCGGGCCTCACCAGGATGCCCGGTGTCACCGCCGAGATGCTGGAGTGGTGGTTCTACTGGCACGGGCTCCGGGGCCTGCGCTATGCCATCTGGGACAGCGACGACCACTACGACATTCATGTGGCCCCCGAGTCCCTGGAGCGCCGCCTGAACCCCGATCTGAGCATCAAGGAGCGGGGCTGGGACACCACCGATGTGGTGACGGAGGATGTGGGCACCGGGTGCATGGTCCTGGACATCTCCTTCGTCTCCCCCATGACCTTCGGCTACGATATGGCGGCCTTCGAAAAGGGTGCCTGCACCGCCATCAGCGCCAATCTGGGGCCCCATGGCGGCGACCCGCTGGTGTGCTTCTCCCACGTGGCCCGGAACATCCCCGGCGGCGTCGAATTGCGGAGCCGCTTCTGGATCGGCTGGAACATGGTGGACGGCAAGCCCGTCCGCGTCGGCCAGGGCGTGCCGACCGAGGTGATCCAGGGACTGGCCAAGGGCCTCGCCTATCACTGCCCCAAGGAATACCACAACCTGGCGGCCATCCTGCCCGGGGTCTACGCCGCGAACGCCCACATCGTCGACAAGCTCGAAGACTACCGCTAAGGCCTCCGGAACGTCATTTCCATACAAGGAACCTCTATGAGCTCTGATAGCACAGTGATCGCCGCAAGCCCGGAAAAGTCCAAGACCGGTTTCGGCAGCTACGGCTGGGGGATGATCATCTTCTCCATGCTGATGTATTTCGCCTACGCAGGCTGGGTGGCGGATGGCATCAACATCTTCACGCCCGCCTTCGCTGCCAGGAACGGCTGGGATGAGGCCAAGCTCCTCTCTCTCGTGGCCCCCGGCGGCCTGATGGGCGTGGTAGGCGCCGGTTTCTTCGGTCAATTGGTGGTGAAGAAGGGTCCCCGCTTCGTGCTGACCCTCTGCCTGGTCTGCTCGGCGGCCTCTGTCTTCTGGTTCGGCCGCATCAGCAGCCTTGCCGAGTTCGCCCTCTCCTTCATGGCCATCAACTTCTTCGCCTCGGGCTTCGGCTTCATCGCTCCGGGAACCCTGATGAACAACTGGTTCCCCCGGAAGAAGGGCATGGCCCTGGCGGTGGCCACCACGGGCTTCCCCCTGGCGACGGCGGTTTTCGTGCCCCTGATCGCCCTCATGTTCAACCGCCTGGGCATCACCCTGGCTACCTCCATCTGGGGTGTCCTCTTCCTGGCCGCCGCCGTTCTCGGCTTCCTGATCGTCAAGGACAATCCCGAGCAGATCGGCCGCTACCCCGATAACGACCCCACCGAGGAAAGGGCCTCCGTCGAGGAGCTGGACAGCTACGAGAGCCCCTTCACTGTCAAGCGCCTCCTCAAGGACCGGGACATGTGGCTCATCTCCTTCGGCTGGGGCTGCCTCTGGATGGTGACCATGGGCATCGTGGTGCAGCTCGTGCCGCGCCTGATGAGCATCGGGTACTCCCAGCAGTCCGCCATCGCCCTGCTCTCCGCCGCCGCTGTCTGCGCCATTCCCGGTGGCCTGCTCTGGGGCTGGCTGGACCAGAAGTTCGGCACCAAGACCGCCAGCTTCATCTATGGGGTGCTCTACATCATCACCCTGTTCCTGCTCATCTATCAGACCAAGAACTACGCCCTGACCTTCATGACCGTGGTCTTCGTGGGCATCGGCCTGGGCGGCATCAAGAACCTCCTGACCTCCATGGTCAGCACGGTCTACGGCCGTTTCGACTTCGGCTCCGCCTACCGTCTGGTGGTGCCCATCTCCCTGATCGTGCGAACCCTGGCCTTCCTGATCATGGGCATCGCATTGGCGGTCTTCAAGAGCCTGTCGGGAGCCTACGCCATGTTCATCGTGGTGGATATCATCGCCCTGGGCCTCATCGTCCTGACCCGCGGCACCTGCAAGGGTAAGACTCACTGATTTTCTGAACGGAATCTGGAATCAGGCCGCAGAGTGCGGCCTGATTTTGTTTTTGATATGGCAGTATGATCACGAGGTTTTGTAATACTTCTTGATGTGATATGGGTCACTGGGTTACATTTAGTCATCAGGCTAAAAGCTGTATTCCAATTAAGGAGGCTTAAGTGTCCCAGAGCGAATCTTCGCCTCAGGAGAGTCCGTCCGGAGCCCGCACGGGCTTTGGCGCTGCGGGCTGGAGAATGATCATCTTCTCCATCTTCATGTATTTCGCCATGGCAGGCTGGTGCGCGGATGGCATCAACATCTTCACCCCCGCTTTCGCCGCCAAGAACGGCTGGGATGTGGGCAAGCTCCTGACGCTGGTGGCCCCTGGCGGCATCATGAGCGTGGTGGGCTGCGGCTTCTTCGGTCAGTTGATCATCAAGAAGGGTCCCCGCTTTGTCATCACCGTGACGCTCATCGCATCGGCGGCCGTCATTCTCTGGTTCGGCCGGATTACGACCCTGTGGGAATTTGCGGTGGTCTTCATGGTCATGAACTTCTTCATGGCGGGCTTCGGTTTCATCGCCCCCGGGACCCTGATGAACAACTGGTTCCCCCGGAAGAAGGGCATGGCCCTGGCCATCGCGACGGCGGGCTTCCCCCTGGCCTCGGCCGTTTTCGTTCCCTTGATCGCCTTCATGTTCCATCGCTTCGGCATTGCCAACTCCACCTCCATCTGGGCCGTCATCTTCCTGGTGGCCGCCCTGGTGGGCTACCTCGTGGTGCGGGACAACCCCGAGCAGATCGGCTGCTATCCCGATAACGACCCCAACGAGAACCGGGCCAGCCTGGAGGAACTGGAGAACTACGAGAGTCCCTTCACGGTAAAGCGCCTGCTGAAGGATCGGGACATGTGGCTCATCGCCGCCGGTTGGGGCGCCCTCTGGATGGTGACGGTCGGCATTGTGGTCCAGCTGGTGCCCCGTCTCACCAGCATCGGATACCCCCTGCCCAAGGCCATCGCCTTCCTGTCCATCGCCGCCCTCTGCGCCATCCCGGGCGGCCTGATATGGGGCTGGCTGGACCAGAAGCTGGGCACCAAGAAGGCCAGCCTCATCTACGGCCTGATGTACATCCTGACCCTGATCCTGCTCATCACCCAGACCGGCAACCAGGTCATGACCTTCATCACCATCGTGTTCGTGGGCATCGGGCTGGGTGGCATCAAGAACCTGATCACCTCCATGGTGAGCACGGTCTATGGCCGCTATGACTTTTCCGCCGCCTTCCGGCTGGTGATCCCCTTCTCGATTATCATCCGGACCCTCTGCTTCCCGATCATGGGCTTCGCCATGGCCAAGTTCCACACGCTTTCGGCGGCCTACGTGATCTTCATCGGAGTGGATGTAATCGCCCTCTTCCTGGTCCTGGGCACCCGTGGCACCTGCAAGGGAAAGACGATTTGATCCTTCTCTGGTGTTAGATTGAAGGCCCCCGCGATGGGGGCCTTCTTGGTGAATGCATGAGCGACTATCCCAGCCTGGATGCCCTGGATCTCAAGGTCTACACCGCCACCTGGTGCCCGGACTGCACCCGCCTGGACCGCTGGCTCCAGGCCTCGGGCCTGAACTACGCCAAGGTCAACATCGAGATGGTGGAAGGGGCAGCCGAAAGGCTGGAGCGTGAGACCGGGAAGCGCGCCATCCCCTTCATCCTGGTCAATGACAAGGCCTGGGTCCGGGGCTACCACCGTGAGTTGCCCCAGCGGTTTGATCCGGAGCTCCTGGTTCAGGAGTTGCTGGAGGCGGTCCCGGCTCAGTAGCTCAGCACCCGGATAGTCGGGTCCACTTCGTCCTGGAGGATCCCTTCGATGAAGTTGAGGGTGCCCCCGGCGGCGCTGGGGCAGGAGCCGCAGGCGCCCTGGTACTGGATTTCCAGGACGGTGCCATCGAAGGAGAGGATCTCCAGGCCGCCTCCGTCCCCGGCGAGGCCAGGGCGGATGCGCTGGTCGATCACGGCCTCGATGCGGGCCAGCTTCTCGTCCACGCTGCCGGTGGAGGCGGGGGCGTGGGCTTCGCCTTCCTCGGCCTGGAAGTCCTCCACCCGTTCGCAGATGGGGTCGATGAGGTCGCTCCAGTCTGCGTCCGGGTGCTTGTTCACAGTCACGAAGCGGTCCATGTAGAAGACCGAGGTGATCTTGCCCTGGGCGAAGATGCCGGAGGCCAGGGGGTCGCCCACCGCACTGGCGAAGTCCCGGAAGGAGCGGATGCCCCGCTTCAGCAGAGGCGTTTCCGTCACGAATTTGAGGGCGTCCGGGTTGGGCGTGGGCTCGATGTTCACGACTTTGGGCATGCGGCACCTCGGTAAATAAAGTTTACTCTTCTTGTCGGGATTGGCTACTACCGCTTCCCCACTGAAAACGGGCGCCGGATTGGCTACCATGAAGGATTCCCCCCTTGCCGGGGTCGAGGTCTTTTCGATTTGGCACTTGGAAAACTGCTTAGCCCCGGAGCCAGGACTCCCCGCCGCCTTCTAGGGAAGCCTGAGGCCCAGGAGCTGGCCGTTGCCCGTCTGCCATGGATCATGTGGCCGGTGTTCGTCTGGGCCTTCGCCATTGTCCTGCGGCTCATCTGGCTCCAGGTGTTCGAACACCACCGCTACCAGTCCAGGGCCTCCCAGCAGCACAACGTGGAAGTGCCCATTCCGCCCATCCGCGGGGAGCTGCGGGACCGGCGGGGGGCTTCCCTGGCCATCTCCATGCGCCTGGAGAGCCTCTTCTGCAACCCTCCTGCCTTCTATCCGGACTACAAGTCCGGCAGGGGACAGGAGCGGGTCTGGGGCGAGCCCAACCGTGAGGCGGCCCAGGTGGTGGCCAACAAGCTGGCCCCCATCCTCGAGATCCCGGCCAAGACCGTGCTGGAGAAGCTGCTCCGCAAGAAGCCCTTCGTCTGGATCGAGCGCCACATGGGGCCCGCCAAGGCTTCGACCATCAAGGCCCTGAAGCTGGAGGGGGTCGAGTTCCTGCCGGAGTTCAAGCGCCAGTACCCCCGGGGGAGCCTGGCCTGCCAGATCCTGGGCTTCACCAACATTGATGGCATCGGCCAGCTGGGCATCGAGCGGACCTTCAACGAACAGCTCGCCGGCAAGCCGGGTGAGCTGGTGGCTCCCCGGGACGCCAAGGGGCGCCTGCTGATCCTCCAGGAGAACTACTCCAAGATCCCCGTCAACGGCTCCACTCTCCAGCTCACCATCGATTCCACCATCCAGCACATCGTGGAAGAGGCCCTGGAGGAGGGGGTGCGGCTCAGCAGGCCCAAGAACGCCTACGCCGTGGTCATGGATCCCAACACCGGCGAGATCCTGGCCATGGCCGGGACCCCCTTCTTCGACCCCAATCACATCATCCCCAAGAAGTTCATGAACCGCAGCGAGAGCGAGTGGAGCGCCGGGGAGCGCGAGGAATACCGCGCCGAGATCGAGCGGGGGAAGGAGGCCCGGAAGGTCCACCCCGTGGAGGACAGCTACGAGCCGGGCTCCACCATGAAGGTCTTCACCCTGGCCATGGCCCTGGAGGAACGCAAGGTCCACCTGGGGGAGAAGGTGAACTGCGAGGGGGGACGCTGGAACTTCGGCGGCGGCCTGACGGTCACGGATACCCACGGCCATGGCCTGCTCACCTTCGAAGAGGTGCTCTGGCAGAGCTCCAATATCGGCGCCGCCAAGATCGGTGTCCGCATGGATCCGGCCACGCACTACCAGTATCTGCGGAAGTTCGGCTTCGGGGATCTCACGGGCCTGAACTTTCCGGGCGAGACCGCCGGGCGCCTGCTTTCGCCTGACCGCTGGTCCGGCACCACCCAGCCCACCATGTCCTATGGCTATGGGCTTTCTGTGTCACCCCTGCAGGTCCTGGTGGCGGGGTGCGCCGTGGCCAACGGCGGCAAACTCATGCAGCCCTACCTGGTGCAGAAGATCTTCAACGACCAGGGGGTGATGCTCCAGGAGAACCGCCCCAAGGTGCGCAACCAGGTCATCAGCGAGGAAACCTCCGCCATGATGCGGGAGGCCCTGAAGGGCGTGATCACCAACGGCACCGCCAAGAACGCCAAGCTGGATGGCGGGGTGGAGGCCTTCGGCAAGACCGGCACTGCCTGGAAGGTTATTAACGGAAAATACGTGAGAGGCCACCACTACGCCTCCTTCATGGGCTTCTTCCCGGCCGACAAGCCCCAGTACGGCATGCTCTTCATGCTCGATGATCCCGCAGGCGGAGCCTACGGCGGCACGGTGGCGGCGCCCCTCTTCAAGAAGATCGGCGATGGCATCATGCGCTACCGCACCCTGGGCTCGGATTCGGAGCAGAATCCGGATTTGAAGCTCTCCCTGCGGGACTGGCCGGTGAGCGAGACGGATGAGGCGGTGGTCCATGTGGAGGTGGGCAAGGTGCCGGATGTGCGCAACCTGGCCCTCAAGAGCGCCATCCAGCGCATTGTGATGGCGGGGGGAAGCCCCCGTGTCGAAGGAACGGGGGCGGCCCAGTCCCGTGCCTTCGTGGTGGCGGAGCAGAGTCCCGAGCCCGGCACTGCCCTGGAGCCTGGGAAGCCGGTGCGTCTCGTCCTGAGGGGACCATGAATTTCAGAGAAATCGTCGAAAGCCTGAGGCTGCCCGGTCACGGGCCCCTGGATGTGGAGGTCCGGGATCTGACCTGCGACAGCCGGGAGGCTGGCCCGGGCTCCATCTTCGTGGCCCTCAAGGGTGAGCACTCCGATGGCGGCGACTTCATCCCGAAGGCCCTGGGGCAGGGGGCTGTGGCGATCCTCGGGGACCGCTGGCTTCCGGAGCTCCCCCCAAGCCTTGCCTTCGCCCGCCTCGATGAGCCCCGCACCCAGATGGCCACCATCGCCCGGATGGTGCAGGGGGCTCCGGATGAGCGCCTGGCCCTCCTGGGGGTGACCGGCACCAACGGCAAGACCACCACCACCATGCTGATCCGCCAACTCCTGCGCGGGATTGGCTACGGCTGCGGGCTCATCGGCACCGTGATGCTGGCCGCCGGGGGGGAGGAAGAGGAAGCGACCAGGACCTCCCCGGAGAGCCCGGTGTTCTATCGCTGGATCCGCAGGTCCGCCGATTCCGGTGACCGCGCCCTGGCGGTGGAGGTCTCCAGCCATGCCCTCAGTCTTGCCCGGGTGCATGGGGCACGCTTCAGGGTGGGCCTCTTCACCAACCTCACCCAGGATCATCTGGACTTTCACGGCGATCTGGAATCCTACTTTCGGGCCAAGGTCCGGCTCTTCGAGCAGTGCGGGAAGGGGCTGGTCAACGCGGACGACCCCTTCGGTCAACGCCTCTTGGCTGAATCCCCCGCACTTCTGGGTTTCGGCATGGCCGATGCGGCGGCTTACCGCATGGCTGGGCTTGCCCTGAGCCCCACGGGCACCCGCTTCCATCTGGAGGCCCCCCAGGGGGGCTGGGAGGTCGAAAGCCCCCTCCTGGGCCGCTTCAACGCCTACAACCTTCTGGGGGCCCTGGCGGTCTGCGCCGAGGCGGGTTTCGATATGGACGCCCTGGTGCGGGCCGTGCCTGCCCTGAAGGGGGCCCCCGGGCGCCTCGACCGGGTGGACTGCGGCCAGCCCTTCGGGGTGATGGTGGACTACGCCCACACCCCGGATGCCCTGGAGAAGCTCCTGGTGGCGGGCAAGGACCTGCTGCCCCCAGGGGGTCGGCTGCACGTCCTCTTCGGCTGTGGCGGGGACCGGGACCGCACCAAGCGGGCCCCCATGGCGGCGGCGGTGGCCCGGGGGGCGGATGTCATCTGGCATACCTCCGACAACAGTCGCAGCGAAGGCATGGAGCAGATCCTGGACGATGCCGCAGCGGGCATCCCCGAGGAGGTCCGCTCCGACCCCGAGCGCTATCACTGCATCCGGGACCGGGCCCTGGCCGTGGAGGCCGCCCTGGCGGCCTGCCGTCCCGGCGACCTCCTGCTGCTGGCGGGGAAGGGGCACGAACACTACCAGGAGATCCTGGGCCGGAAGTTCCCCTACAGCGATCGGGGCGCCGCGGAGGCGGTACTGGCCGGGGGCTCGGTGCCCCGGCCCTGGGCGGAATGATCGCTGGCATAATGACGTGATCCTTGGGGAGGAGGTTCCATGCACCGTGAAAATGTGATCGCCTGCCTCCAGTCCCATCGCTCGGACATGGCTCAGTTCCATATCCGATCGCTTTCCCTGTTCGGTTCCGTGGCACGGGACGAAGCTCGTGCAGATTCGGATGTCGATCTTCTGGTTGAATTTGAAGAACCTCCCTCCTTTCTTGACTACATGGATGCCAAGTTTGCATTGGAGGAGTGGTTGGGGGTTTCAGTGGATCTCGTAACCACAACGTCCTTGAAACCCGCGTTGCGTCCGCAGGTCGAACGAGATGCCTTCCGTGTCGCGTGAGGCCCGAGTTCTCCTGGAGGATGCCGAGTGAGTCCTCGTTCTCCGCATCTTCCTCCTTGTCGCTGTCTTCCAGCCACGGAACCCGCCATCGCCGAAGCCGCCGCCATCCTCCGCGCCGGTGGCCTGGTGGCCTTTCCCACCGAGACGGTCTACGGCCTGGGGGCGGATGGTCTCAACCCCGCTGCGGTGGCTCGGATCTACGAGGCCAAGGGGCGGCCATCCAACAATCCCCTGATCCTTCATGTGGCGGACATCGAGGGGGCCAGGGCCCTCGCCTCGGAGTGGCTTCCCGAGGCCCAGGCCCTGGCGGAACGCTTCTGGCCCGGTCCCCTGACCCTGGTGCTGCCTGCGGCTCCCCACATCCCGGAGATCGTTCGAGCCGGGAACCCGACCGTGGCCCTGCGCTGCCCGGCCCACCCCGTGGCCCTGGCCCTGCTGCGGGCCACGGAGCGGCCCCTGGCGGCCCCCAGCGCCAACCGCTCCCAGGGCATCTCCCCGAGCCGGGCTGAACATGTGGTGAAGAGCCTGGGAAATCGGGTGGAACTGGTGCTGGACGGCGGCCCCACCGAGGCGGGTGTGGAGTCCACCATCCTGGATCTGAGCCACCGGCCCTTCCGGCTCCTGCGTCCCGGTCCCCTGGCACCCAGCACCCTCGAGGCCCTGGCGGGTCCCATCGAGATCTGGGGCGGGGCCGTGGCGGATGGCGAATCCCAGGCCGCTCCGGGCATGGCTGCGCGCCACTACTCACCAAGGACTCCCCTGGAGCTGGTGCCTCGGGAGGCCCTTCCGGCCGCTGCCCGGCAGGCGCCCGGAAGGATCGCTGCGGTGTTCTTCGGCGGAGCCCCCAGCCTCTCTGGTCTTGAGGTCCGTTGCCTGCCCGGGGACGCCGAGGGGGCCATGGCCGCGCTCTATGCCATGCTGCACGATCTGGATGGGGAAGGCTTTGATCGGATCCTGCTGGAAATGCCCCCGTCTGGCGAGGCCTGGATGGCTCTGCGGGACCGGGTGAAGCGGGCTTCGGTCGAGGCGTGACCGCCTCCTGGCGTTCCAGGCTGCACCGGAGGTCGCATTGAGGGACAATGCTTGCATGACGTCCCATGCCCTCTGGTCCCTGGCCCAAGTTGCACCTCACCTGAACGCGCGTCTGGTGGGAAATCCGGAGGTGGTGCCCAGCGCCCTTTCGCTGGACACCCGTACGCTTCAGCCCGGCAACTGCTTCGTGGCCCTGCGGGCCGAGCGGGACGGGCACGATTTCGCGGCCCAGGCCGTCTCCAGGGGAGCTGCGGCCCTGGTGGTGGACCACGAACTGGATCTGCCCGTGGCCCAGCTGGTGGTGGAGGACACCACCCGGGCCCTCCAGACCTGGGGGCAGGCGCGGCTCGCCGCCTGCCGTCCCCCGGTGGTCTTTGGCGTGACGGGATCCGTCGGCAAGACCAGCACCAAGGAGCTTCTCGCCGCGGCCACGGGGGCATGGAAAACC
Source organism: Holophaga foetida DSM 6591 (assembly GCF_000242615.2). GTDB lineage: Bacteria > Acidobacteriota > Holophagae > Holophagales > Holophagaceae > Holophaga > Holophaga foetida. Next base: position 1,308,042 of record NZ_KI912268.1, on the reverse strand, counting down.
CCCGGGAACCGCAACAACACCCTGGGGATGCCCGAGGCTCTGGCCTCCTTGCCGTCCAGCACCTCCGCGGTGGTTCTGGAAATGGGCATGAGCTTTCCGGGGGAGATCCGCCGCCTGACGGAGATCGCACCCTTGGATTTCTCGGTGATCACCAACGTGGGCTCCGCCCACATCGAGAACTTCGTGGAGGGTCAGCAGGGCATCGCCCAGGCCAAGGGGGAGATCGTGGCCGGGACTCGGGTGGGGGGGACTTGGGTCCATCTGGCTTCGGACGACTGGGCCCGCTGGATCACCCTTCAGCCTTGGGCCCGTCACGCCCGGGCCGTGGCCGTGGGCGAGGGCGGTGCCTGGGGATGGAGCGAGGCCCGCTCCCTGGGGCCCCTGGGGGAACGCTTCACGTTGCTGACACCCGAAGGGCCTCTGGACATCCTTCTCAAGCTTCGGGGGGCCCACCAGGTGCGCAATGCGGCTCTGGCGGGTGCCATGGCCCTTCTGGCGGGCTTTGATGCCGACCAGGTGGCCGAGGGCCTGGGAGGCGTCCAGCCGGAAGAGGGTCGCGGGCGGCTCCACGAACTTCCCGGTGGGGGATGGCTCATGGACGAGAGCTATAACGCCAGCCAGGCATCGATTCTGGCTTGCGGAGCCTCCCTGCTGGAGCTGCCCGGTGGGGAACCGGTGGCGGTTCTCGGGTGCATGCGGGAGCTGGGGGCCGAATCCGAGGGCCTGCATCGGGAGACCGGCGAGGGACTGGCCCGCCTCGGCCTCAGGCGTCTGTGGGCGTACGGGGACCAGGCCACGGTCCTGGCGGCGGGCTTCGGCCCCGGAGCCAGGGCCTATCCAGACTTCGAGGCTCTGCGCGACGACAGCGGCGGGCTCGGGGCTGTTCCGGCCGGGGCCCGCATCCTTGTGAAGGGCAGCCGTTACTGGCGCTCTGAGCGTGCGGTATCCTGGCTTCTTGCGCGCCTGGGTGCCCAGGTGAACGAAACCACCATTCTTGGATAGACGGCATGCTCGTATGGCTTCTCGCGTTCCTGCGCGATCATCTTCCCGGTTTCTCTGTCTTCAAATACGTGACTTTCCGCGCCGCCATGGCCGCGGCCACGGCCATGATCCTTTCGCTTGTCGTGGGTCCCTGGGTCATCGAGACCCTCAAGCGTCTCAAACTGGGGCAGCACATCCGGGCCGAGGGCCCGGAGCACCACCAGGTGAAAGCTGGCACTCCCACCATGGGCGGCGTCCTGGTTCTTGGCACCATCCTTGTCTCCACCCTGCTCTGGTGCGAGCTTCGCAGCGGGCACATCTGGGTGGCCCTGCTCTCCCTGCTCGGCTTTGGAATGGTGGGGGCTTTCGATGACGCCCAGAAGCTCCTGAAGAAGCAGAACCTGGGCCTCACCAGCCGCCAGAAAATGGTGCTCCTGACGGCCATTTCCCTCCTGGTGGCCTTCCTCGTACTGCACTTCGGTCTCCGGGGTGCCAACACCAGCCAGCTCTCCATGCCCTTCTTCAAGCGTTTCCAGCCAGATGTGGGCATTTTCCTGGTGCCCTGGATCTGGCTGGTCATGGTGGGCACCAGCAATGCCGTGAACCTGACGGACGGTCTGGATGGCCTGGCCATCGGCGGCACCCTGGTGGTGGCGGTCACCTTTGTCATCCTGGCCTATGTGGCAGGGCACTACAAGATTTCGGCTTACCTCATGGTGCCCTTCGTGAACGGCGGTTCCGAACTTGCGGTCTTCATGGGGGCCATGGCCGGGGCTTCCCTGGGCTTCCTCTGGTTCAACGCCCACCCCGCCGAGGTCTTCATGGGCGATACCGGTTCCCTGGGGCTCGGCGGCGCTTTGGCCACCGTGGCCATCATGATCAAGCAGGAGCTGCTCCTGGTGATCGCGGGCGGCGTCTTCGTCTGGGAGGCCGTCAGCGTCATTCTCCAGGTGAGCAGCTTCAAGCTCCGGGGTGGCAAGCGCATCTTCCGCATGGCTCCCTTCCACCACCACCTGGAATTGGGGGGGCTCCAGGAGACAAAGGTTGTCATCCGGCTCTGGATCACCGCCATCGTATGCTGCATGCTGGCGCTCAGTTCGCTGAAGCTCCGGTAGTCAGTCCGGGTTTCCTCTGGAACGGCCGATCATGCATCGGCCGTTTTCCGTTTTGCTCTGTGAGGTGATTGTTAAAAAAAGATAATATAAGTGTATTGTATTTGTTTTTATGCATGTTCCTTCTTGTGTTCGATGCTACATGAACCCAGGATTGGGCCAAGGCTGTTGAGTGCCATGTCCCCTGAATCGAATCCGAAGCGTGCCCGGTTTTTGTCGAGCCCGTTGGCTCTGTCCTTGCTGTGCCCGGTCGGGGGCATTCTCTGGAGCATCTGGGCCTGGGTCTTCCTGCGGGATCGCCTGGTGCACCTTCATGTATTCACCTTGCCCATGGCGCCTTGCACGCTTCTGGGCATGGGCTTTCTGGTAAGCGCCCTGTTCCTTGTGTGGCTGGTACCCCGACGGGAATCCACTTGGCGCTGGGCCTGGACGGCCTCGGTGCTGGTGAGCGCCCTGGCTCTGATGGTGCTGGTCGCCTTTGCCTTGGGGGTGGACCTCTTCCTGGAGCGATGGCTGGTCTTCGATCCCACGCCCGTGCGGGACATGATCCGTCTGGAACTCAAGCTGATGGGACGCATGTCCCCTGTGACTGCGGTCCTGTTCCTGTTTCTGGCTCCGATTCCTCCCCTGCTGAGGCGGAGGCCTCAGCTTGCCGCAGTTCTGGCCCTCCTTGTCCTGGGGGGTGGCCTGCTCCTCCTGCTGGGCTTTGTCATGGGAACACCCCTCGTTCATGGTGAGACCCTAAGCCCGACGGCCTTTCTGTCTGATCTCGCCTTCATCTCGATGGGCGCGGGGAGCCTGTGGGCCGCCGGGGGCGAGGTCCGCCCCTTGTCGCTGCTGGTGGTTCGTGGGGATGGTGGGGGCAGTCCGTCGCGCCTCCGCTTCTCCGCCGGTGCGCTCATGACCTTCCTGTTGGTGGCAATGGTGGTGTTCGGTGCTTCCATTGCCTTTCTCCGGGTGGAGCGAAGGGCACTGAGCCGCAGGGCCAGGACAGAGCTGGGCACGGTGGCGGATCTGAAGAGCCAGCAGATCACGGGGTGGATCCTGGAACGAAAGAACGATGCGGATGTCTTTTCGCGCTCCCCCGAGCTCCGGGCGCTCCTGGAGGCCCCGGGTCATCCGACCATCCTCACCTGGATCGAGGTCTTCAGGAGTCGATACGCCTACCAGTCCGTGGCCCTCTTCGATGCCCAGGGAGGGGTTCGCCTATCGGTGCCCGAGGGCTCCCATCGCTTTGCAGACATGTCACGGCTTGGCTTCATCCTTGCGGACGCTCAGGTGGCCATTGAGGACATTCACCGTTCCGGGGCCTCAGGCCCCATCCAGATGGCCATCTGGGCGCCTGTCCGGGATGGAGACAGGGTGGTTGGGGCCATCCGGCTCCAGATCGATCCTGAAGCGGTTCTCATCCCTGTGCTCCGGGCCTGGCCATCCGGGAGCATCACCGCGGAAACCTTTCTGGGGCGTTCTGAGGGCCACCAATTGGTCGGCTTGAGTCTGTCCCACCACCAGGGAGAGTCGCTGCTGAGCCTGCGCCGGGGGCTTGATCCGCGCTCCGATCTCCCTGCGGTCCAGGCTGCCCTGGGACGGACCGGAGACATGGATGGGAGGGACTTCCGAGAGGTTCCTGTCATGGCGACCCTGCGCCAGGTGTCGAAGACGCCCTGGTTCCTGGTGGTCAAGGTCGACCAGGCGGAGGTGCTGGCCCCCCTTCGGAACTGGGGGTGGGTCATGGTCCTCCTGGCCTTGGCCATTCTGGGGATGACAACCCTGCCCATCGGCTTGCAGACCCGCAGGGCGGAGCTTCGGGACATCCAGCAGCGTCTGGAACTCGAGCGTTCGGCCAAGGCCATGGCAGAACGCTTCCATCACCTCATGCGGGAGGCCAACGACATCATCCTCCTGGCGGACCAGGAACAGGTGGTGCTGGAAGCCAACCTCCTGGCGGAGGAATGCTACGGCATCCCCGGGGGGCTGCGGGGGAGGCGGCTCCTGGAACTTCATGCACCCGGAGCCGGTTTTGATCTTGAGATGGGATTGGCGACCCTGTCCCTCTCCGGCTCGGTCCGTTTCGAGACTCGGCATCGGAAGGCTGGGGGCGGGGTATTCCCGGTCGACATGAGCATGCAACAGGTGGAGATCGACGGGATCTCCTACCTTCTGGTCTTCGCCCGGGACATCACGGAACGGGTGGCCCACGAGCGGGAAATCGAGCGGCTTTCGAACCTCTATGCCTCCCTCAGTCGGGTGAATCAGGCCATCGTTCGCCTGGATACCCGCCCGGAGATCCTTGTGGAGGTCTGTCACGCCCTGGTGGATTCCGCTCGCTTCCAGATGGCCTGGGTGGGGTGGCTTGAAGAGGGTGAGTTCGAGCTGCGTCCCGTTGCCCAGTTCGGCGACACGGGGGGCTACCTGAAGAGGATCAGGGTCCGGGCGGATGATAGTCCGGAAGGCCGAGGACCCACTGGGCTGGCCATCCGGAAGGGGATGCCGTACGTCTGCAACGATCTGTTCACAGATCCCATTACGCAGCCTTGGCGTGATTCCATGGCTGAACAGGGCTTTGCGTCTTCCGCGGCATTCCCCATCTTTCAGGGGGGGGAGGTCCGGGGGGCCCTGTCGGTCTATGCACAGGAGCCCGGCGTATTCGGTGCCAAGGAGATCGCCTTGCTGGAGGAGGCGGCCCGGGACATCTCCTTTGGCCTCCAGCATCTGGAGGAGGTGGCGTGCCGTGCCCGGGCGGAGGCTGAGGTCCGCATCCAGGCCGAGCGTTTGCGTCTTGCGGCGGCATCAGCCCGGCTCGGCATCTGGGAGCTGGATATGGAGACCGGACTGGGGGCTATCGATGAGCGGACGGCAGAAATGTACGGGATCCCCGGCTCCTGTGAGTTTTCCCTGGACCGCTGGCGTGAACTGGTTCACCCAGAGGAGCGGGAGCGAGTCCAGTCGCTCGTCCAGGCGGCCCTCCAATCGGGTTCCAGCTTCTCCCTCCCGCTACGGATCCTGCGTCCGGACGGTCAGGTGCGGGTCCTCAGGGGCGATGGCATCTTCCTCAAGGATGCCGATGGCAAGATCGTCCGGGGGATAGGCTTGAACCGGGATATTACGGATGAACTGCGTCAGGAGGACGAGCGACGGAACCTCCAGATCCAGCTCCACCAATCCCAGAAACTCGAGAGTCTGGGAATTCTGGCCGGAGGGGTGGCCCACGACATGAACAACGTCCTGGGGGCCATCATGAGCCGGGCTTCCGCCGAGCGGGAGGTGCTGGAACCCTCGTCCTCCACGGCCCGCTCCCTGGATGTGATCATCAATGCCTGCACCCGGGGGCGCGGGGTGGTTAAGGGGCTGCTCTGCTTCGCCCGCCAGGACCTGGAGGAGAAGCGTCCTGTGGATCTCAACGCTGTGGCCCGGGAAATGGTGCAACTCCTCGCTTACACAACTCTGAAGCGAGTCTCTTTCGTGATGGATCTCCAGGAACCCCTGGCGTGGATCCTGGGCGATCCCGGGGCCCTCAGCCATGCCCTGATGAATCTGTGCGTCAACTCCGTGGACGCTATGCCCGGCGGGGGCACCCTCACCATGAGAACCCGGTCCCTTCCCGAGGGCCGGGTGCAGTTCAGCGTCCAGGACACGGGGGAGGGCATGAGTCCCGAGGTTCTGGAGAAGGCGGTCGAACCCTTCTTCACCACCAAGCCTGCAGGGAAGGGGACCGGTCTCGGACTCTCCATGGTCTTCGGCACGATGAAGGCCCACGGCGGAACCATGGACATTGAAAGTGCCGCCGGGAGAGGCACGGAGGTGATTCTGCGCTTCCCTGGCACCTCCATTCCTGAACCCGTCCTGGAGCCCGTTCCGTCGTCGGCCGAAGCCCCCCCCTTCCTGGATAGAGTCCTGAGCATTCTGGTGGTGGATGACGATGAACTCATCCGGGAGTCCGTGGGGCCCATGCTGGAGATGATGGGGCATCGGGTGGAACTGGCCCCTGGTGGCATGGAGGCCCTCCAGATGCTGAGCGGGGGGCTGGAGGTAGATCTGGTGATCCTGGACATGAACATGCCCGGTCTCAATGGCGCCGAGACCCTCCCTCGGATCCTGGCCCTGCGTCCCGAACAGCCTGTGTTGATGTCCTCGGGGTACAGCCCTCAGGACCTAGGTGGCCTTGTGAAGGGATACCGGACGGTTTCCTGCATCCAGAAGCCCTTCACCTCCAAGGAACTCCGGGTGAAGCTGGCCGAGTTCGTGGGGGGGCTGGAAAGGACGAGGGGGACGCTCCAAACGCCATCCCAGGGCTTATAGTTGCTCTGTAACCTTCCGCAGGGAGCTGGTGATGTCCTGGGTTTCACGTCTGTTTCTGGTCCTGGCCTGCGCATTCTCTGTTCTGTCGGCGAAGTCTGCTCAAGACAGGATTGCGCTTGTGATCGGGAACGACACCTATCAGTACGTGGGCGCGCTGAAGAATGCCCGGGGGGATGCGCGGGCCATTGCCCAGGCCCTGGAGGGGGCGGGCTTCCAGGTCATCCTCAGGCTGGATCTCAACGAGAAGGGCATGAAGGACGCGATCCGGACCTTCAAGGGGCGAGTGAAGGGCGGAGATGCGGCCATCTTCTTCTTCTCGGGCCACGGAGTCCAGATCGGCGGCGCCAACTACCTTCTGCCCACGGATATCCGTGGCGATAACGAAGACCAGGTCCGGGACGAGGCCCTGCCGCTCCAGCGGGTGCTGGACGATCTCCAGGATCAGAAAGCAAAATTCTCCCTGGCCATCATCGACGCCTGCCGGAACAACCCCTTCCGGGGGGCTGGCCGCGCCATTGGGGGCCGCGGCTTGACGGTGACGACCGCCGCCACCGGGCAGATGGTCCTCTATTCCGCAGGGGCTGGCCAGCAGGCCCTGGATTCCCTCGGGCCAGGGGACCGGAATCCCAACGGACTCTTCACCCGGGTGCTACTGAAGGAGATGGTGAAGCCAGGGCTTCCCGCAGACCGGATTCTCCGCAACGTCCGGGATGAGGTGGTCCACCTCGCCCAGGGCGTGGGACAGGAGCAGGTGCCCGCCCTGTACGATCAGGCCCTCGGGGAGTTCTACTTCCGGCCCGGAGTCGCGCAGTCGAAGCCTGAACCAGCCGCTCCGGAGCTTGCTCCCGCTCCCAGTGCCCTCGGTGCCCCACCCGTGGCCGCCGCGCTCGTGGGCGGATTGCAGGTGGCCGTGAATGTGGCAGGCGCAAAGATCTATCTCGACGGCGCCCTCAAGGGCGAGGCCTCTCCCACCCATGCGCTGAACATGAGGGATCTGCCCGTTGGACGTGTTTCCGTGAAGGCTGAGGCTCCAGGCTGCCGACCCGAGACCCAGGTCTTCGAGATCCGGGAAGGGCAATGGACTCAGGCCAAGCTCGTGCTCCGCAGGGAGGAGGCTCCGGTGCTCACCACCCCCGAGCTCAGTGCTCCCGCCCCCGAGTCCGGCACGAAACTGTGGTCGAAACTCAATCCCACCAGGCTCCTGGGGGGATCAAAGAAGGCCCCCGATGCCACCACCCTCTCCAAGGCCGCCATGCGTGGGGACCTGGACAAGCTGAAGACCCTTGTCGATGCGGGCGGGATTGTCAACGGGTATGACAAGTGGGGCTGGACCCCCCTCCTGTGGTCGATCTACTACGGGCACACTCCCGTGGCCACCTACCTGCTGGAGCAGCAGGCCGATCCCAACATGAAATCCACCAAGGCTTACGGTCCCTATAAGGCTGGCATCTCACCCATCATCGTGGCTGCCTATTACGGGCATGACGAGATCGTGGCGGCTCTTTTGAAACGGCGCGCTGACCGGAGGGCCACCGATCTCGAAGGCAAGACCGCCCTGGACTGGGCCGCACAGTTCGGGTTTGAAAAGTGCGTGGAGCTGCTCCGGCGCAAGTGAGCGCTGAAAGGGGTGGCCTTCGATGTCCCTCAGACCGTGCGGTTGTGGTACCTCAGCACCGCCCGGTTGGGTCCGTAGACATCCAACCGGGTGAGGCCGAAGGGCTGCCAGGAAAGGTCGAGGGCGCGATCAAGGGTGAGGCCCAGGAAGTGGGCGAGGATGGCGCGTAGCGAGCCGCCGTGGGCCAGGACCAGGGTGGGCTGCTCACCTTCCAGGGCACCCTGGAGGGCCATCAAGGCCCGGCTTGCGCAGCGGGCGAAGGATTCACCGCCGGGGGGGGCGCCCTGGACCGTATTGGCGAAGAAGTAGTCGGCACCCTTGATCTCGGACCAGGGGATGCCCTCCCACTCTCCGAAGGCCTGCTCCCTCAGCCCCGGAAGGACGAGGCAGGGAAGGCCAAGGTCTTCAGCGTGGAGGCGGGCCCGCTGGAGGTCCGAGGTCAGGACCCGCTCGATGCCCTTGCCCAGGAGCTCCGCCTTGATCTGGGGCCACTGAGCCTGGCCCTCGGCGATCACGGGGAGATCAAGGCTGCCGCAGGGAGCCCCGCCCTGGGAGGCCTGGGTCGGCCCGTGGCGAAGGAGGAAGAGGGGGGTCATCGGGCGAGCATCGCAAGCAGGGCGGCGGCTTCCGCCAGCTGATTCCCGGCTCCCAGGGTGTCGCCGCTGTGGCCCCCCAGGCGGTGACGGAGGTAGAGGACCCACAGCAGGGTGATGCCGATGGCAGAGAGCCCGATCCTGCCGATGGTCCGCACTCCGAAGTGCCACGCGATGGCATTGGCCACGACCAGCAGGAAGGTGGCCAGGGCAAAGGCGCCCCACTTCAGGTCCTTGTGGACCTCCTTGGCCAGGCCCTGGCTGATGGAGGGCAGCATCCGCAGGATCAGGCACACGGACCAGCGCCCCCAGGCCATGGCCAGGGGCAGGAGCCACAGGGCCTTGCGGTCCAGGGCCACCAGACAGGCCCAGCGCAGGGTCAGCGTGGCCCAGAGGGCCATGGAACCGTAGGCGCCGATGCGGCTGTCCTTCATGATCTCGAGGATCCGTTCCCGGGTCCAACCGCCCCCGAGGCCATCGGTGGCATCCGTGAGGCCGTCCTCATGGAAGCCCCCTGTCAGCAGGAGGCCGAAGGCGATGGCGAGCACCGCCGCCACCGGGGCCGGCCACAAGCGCATCGCGAAGAAGAATGCGGCGGAGGTGCCCAATCCCACGACAGCCCCCACCAGGGGGAACCAGCCCACGGCCCAGGCCAAGTCCTCAACCCGTGTCTCAGGGCCGGGCATGGGGATGCGAGTGAGGAAGCGGAAGGAGGCAACGATGGCGCGCACGGATCAGCCTTCGGTCTTCAGGGACTTGGCCAGCAGCTGGGCCCGGACGAAGTCGTCCAGATCCCCGTCGAGGACCTTCTGGGTCTGGCTGGTCTCCCAGTTGGTCCGGTGATCCTTGACCATCTGGTAGGGCTGGAGGACATAGGAGCGGATCTGACTGCCCCAGGCCACATCGGACTTCTCGCCGGAAGCGGCGGCGACCCGCGCCTCATGCTCCCGGAGCCTGACTTCGTAAAGGCGTCCCTGGAGCACCTTCAGGGCCGTGGCGCGGTTCTTGATCTGGCTGCGCTCGTTCTGGCAGCTCACCACGATGCCCGTGGGGAGGTGGGTGAAGCGCACGGCGGACTCGGTGCGGTTCACGTGCTGGCCACCGGCGCCCGAGGCCCGGAAGACATCGATGCGCAGATCCTTGTCCGGGATGTCGACATTGATGGTGTCGTCCAGCTCGGGGCTGACGTAGACCGCCGCGAAGCTGGTGTGGCGCCGCTTGGCGGAGTCGAAGGGGGAGATGCGCACCAGGCGGTGGACCCCGGCTTCTGCCCGCAGGTAGCCGTAGGCGTAGGGAGCGGTGACGATGAAGGTGGCGCCCTTGACGCCAGCTTCGTCGCCATCCTGGTAGTCGATCATTTCGGTCTTCCAGCCCTTGGATTCGCAGTAGCGCAGATACATGCGCAGGAGCATGGCGGCCCAGTCGCAGCTCTCGGTGCCGCCTGCCCCGGGGGCGATGGCCACGATGGCGTTCATCTGATCCAGCTCGCCGCTGAGCATCATGCGGAGTTCGGCACCCTCAATGTCCTGGCGGAGGCTGGCCTCCACGGCCTCGGCTTCCCCCAGCATGTCTGCGTCATCCCGGGAGAGCTCCAGGGCCGTCTCCAGATCGTCCAGGCCCCCGTTCAGGCGCTTGGCGGTGGCGATATCCTCCGTGAGGAGCCCCCGGGCCTTGAGCACTGGCTTGGCGGCATCGGGGTCATCCCAGAATCCCTGGGCGGCGGACTTTTCTTCGATCTGCTCCAGTTCAAGGGCTTTGCGCTCGGGGTCCAGGTGGGCCACCAGCTGGCGCACCCGCGGCTCCAGCTCGTTCTTGGCCCGCATCAGGCTTTCAAAATCCATGGTCCCTCGGCAACAGAAAAGGACCCCGCTGGGCGGGGTGTCGCTCCACTTTAACGTGCTCGGAGCCTTCCTGAAACACGCCAGACCTATCCGGCCCGCTATCCTGTTCGGGATGAGCGAAACGACGACCCTCCTTCCTGATGATCTGGAGCCTACCTTTCGCGGGGTGATGCTGGGGCGGGGGAATGCGCCCCTGGCCTTCTGTCGCTGGGATCATCCCAGTCCCCGTGGCCGCGTCGTGCTTGCCCACGGCTACGGGGAGCACTCGGAGCGCTACCGTCACACGGCCCACTGGCTCCACTCCCTGGGGTGGTCAGTCTCGGCCATGGATCACTGCGGCTTCGGGCGCAGTGCGGGAATCCGGGGGGATGCCGACGGGATCCGGGGTTTCGTCGAGGACTTGACCTGCTTTCTCCGTCAGGAACGACACCACGATGCGCCGTCGACCCCCCGGATGGTGGATGGGGTTCCGGCCCCGGCGCCCCCCACCCATCCACAGGTCCTGCTGGGCCACAGCTTCGGCGGGCTGGTGGCCCTCCTCGCCCTCCTTTGGCACCCCGACGCCATGGAGGGCTTGGTACTCACGAGCCCGGCCCTCAGGCTGAGGAACATCGGCCTTCTGATGCGATTGCTCCAGCGCCTGCTCTACTGCTTAGCCCCCCATCGCCCCCTGGATCTGCCTGGGGACAAGAGCCGAGTCTGCTCGGACCCCATCCTGGTCCAGCGGTACTGGGCGGATCCTCTCTGTCATCACTTCGTCACCGCTGCCTTCCCCGTGGCGCTGGACGAGGGAAGGCGGGTGCTGATGGGGCTGGGGCAGGAACTGGATCGGCCGATCCTCCTCCTGGAGGCTGGGAATGATACGGTGGTGGATCCCGGGGCTTCGGAGGACTTCTGGGACTCTGTCCCGGCAGGGCTCCTGGAACGGCACACCCTGACGGGCTTCCTGCATGAGGTGCTCCACGACCTCCGCCGGAACGAGGCCCAGGCCCTGGTCGAAGCCTGGCTGATGCGCCTTGGGAACCCCACGGGCACTTCCGCCATGTCAGTATGAGTTCCAGAGGATCCTCCATGATGCACGCCAGAACCTATCTCGCCGCTGCCGCCCTCGGGGCTCTTGTCCTGGGCGGAGGGCTTGGGTGCAGCAAGAAGGCCAAGGCCACCCCTCCCAAGGTCGATAATGCCGAGGTGGCCAGGCTCCTGCGGGAGGGTGAAAACCTCCTCAAGCACAAGGAGTGGGATGCCGGCCGCAAGACCCTTCGGGCCATTGAGGAACGTTATCCCTCCAGCCCGGAATTCCCCAAGGCGAAGCTCCTCATCGCCGACAGCTTCTTCTTCGGCACCACCAGCACCTACCCAGAGGCTCTGGTGGAATACCAGAGCTTCCTTGGCTATTTCCCCCGGCATGAGCGTCGGGATTACGCGCAGTACCGCATCGCCCTCTGCCACTACGCCACCATCGAGAACGCGGAGCGGGACCAGAATTCCACCCGCAAGGCCATTGAGGCCTTCCGGCGGCTTGTTGCGGACAACCCTGGCTCCCCCTACGCCGCTGAGGCTAAGTCGAAGATCACTCAGTGCTGGCGACGGCTGGCGGAATCCGAGCTGATGGTGGGTGTCTTCTATACCAAGAGCAACCACTTCGCCGGGGCTGAGGCGAGGCTCAAGCAGCTTCTGGAGACTTACCCCGATTACGTGGACCGGGAGCGGGCCTACTACTACCTCGGGGAGGCCATGCGCCAGAAACTTCTGCCTCCCCAGGCCATGGAACAGTTCCAGAAGACCTATCTGGAAAGGGTGCAGAAGGACGAACTCTCCAGCCTGAGCAAGTCCGAGCTCGACCAGTACCGGAAGGAACTCAAGGCACTGGAGCGCACCGAGATCGATGCCTACCGCGCCGAGGCGCGCTCCTACTACCAGAAACTGGTGGAGAGCTACCCCGACAGCTCGTGGGCCTCCCGGGCCAAGGACCGCCTCATTGAGATGGGCCAGACCCACATCAAGGAAGAGCTGGATAGCTGAAGACTGCTGACGGGCGACCGGGCGATCTGATCAGGTTCTGGACGGATCGCCCATGTCGTCGCAATGATTGATTTGTCTCGCCCGCTGCCCTGTTAAAAGGTTTCCAACAGGATAGACAGGATAGACAGGATAGACAGGATAGACAGGATAGACAGGATGGGAAGGATAAAAAAAGCGTGCCAACACGCGACAAAGTCAATTAATCATGAGTGTGACATGGGTGGGCGCAATAAGTTGGCGCTCATCGGGTCAAATGTATAACTGAATGCATCTTGATTTCAAGTTTTTATGGCCATAGACACAGGCCGACGCGGATAGGGGAGTTCAACCTGGGTGCTTGGGGCTGGTTCCGGGAGGGACAGGCGGCTATGGCACGCGTGCGTGCCTCCGCCGCCTGTCCCTTCCGGAACGCGGGCGGCGTAGCCGTCCGCCCCCGCGAAGCGGGGCGCCCCAAGCACCCTGCCCCTGGATGACTTATTTGTCTGTGTCCATCCTGTTTATCTGTGGACTAACTTGCTTTTTTACTGCATAAAATCCTGCTGGATCTCCTCTGGCGCCCCGAGCTTCCGCAGGCTCCGCGCGAGCCTCTCCCGGTAGCGCTCCCGCAGGTCGGGGGCATCGGTCCAGCGGGCCTTGTCCCAGTCCAGCAGCAGGATGCCCTGGTCCCCCACCATCACGTTGGTGGCGTTGAGATCCGGGGACCAGAGGTGCCATTCAACCAGGGCATCAATGGCTGCCCCCAGGGCGGGGAGCACCCCGGGGCTTTCCCAGCACTTTGGCCAGGGCGTGGCCTCGGCATAGCGCGTGAGGAGGACGCCTTCCACCCCCCAGCCCCGGCGGCGGTGGGCGATGCCCAGGGGTTCCACGGTCGGGAATCCGGCCTCCCACAGGGCCCGGTGGACCTCCAGTTCCTGGCGGAAGCGCACGGGGTCGGGATAGGTCCGGCGATTGATGAAGCGGACTAAGCCCCCGCGCCGATAGGGACGGAGCACCAGATCTCCGGCCCGGATCACGCCCCCACGCCCGAAGGCCGAGGGGATCTCCGATGCGGCTTCCGGGAGCTGCAGCCCGGCTGCGGCCTCCAGGTTCCAGCTGCAGCCAAGGCTGGGAAGGGAGACGCCTTCGCGCAGGGCCACCGGAGCCAGGGGCGCTCTGGGGGCGAAAGGCCACTGCTGGGGAAGGGGGGGGGCCTGGGACATGTCTCAATCTTGCCTGCTCTTCGGGTTCGACCGATAGGGTGGTGCATCTTCCCTCCCTGGAGGTGCCCTGTGCCCCTTCTCCCTCCCCGTGTCGCCGTTCTCATGTGCCACGCCCCCATCGTGATCCCGGCCATTTCGGGAGAACGGGGCGGGGACTGTGTTTCCACCACCCGGGCCATGGCCGAGGCTGCACAGGTGCTGGTGGCGGCGGAGCCCGAGACCTTGGTGGTCCTTTCTCCCCATGCCCCCAGGCACCAAGGTGCCTTCACCTGGAAGAGCGGAGGCCGATGGGTGGGGAGCTTCGCCCCTTTCGGTAGACCGGAGCTGCGCATGTCTTTCCATGCGGACCTGGATGCGGCCGATGCCCTGGCGCGGGCCTCCCTGCAGAAGCGGGTGCCTCTGGACCCCTCCGATGACAGCCCGATGGATCACGGTGCCCTGGTTCCCCTATGGTTCCTCCGGGAAGCCGGCTATCAGGGAAAGGTCCTGATCCTGGGTTTCCCCTGGCAGTCCAGCGAGGCGCTCGTGGAATGCTTTGCACTGGCCCTGGGGGAGGCCATGGCCGAAGGGGGAAGGTCCTGGGGGCTGGTGGCTTCCGGGGACATGAGCCATCGCCTCCTGCCGGGGGCTCCCTCGGGCTTCCATCCCAGGGCCCGGGACTTCGATCAGGCGGTGGTGGATTGCGTCCGGGCAGGCCGACCCGGCGATGTGGTCAGGATCTCCGTGGACTTGCGGGAACTGGCGGCGGAGGATGTGACGGAGAGCCTGATGGTGGCGGCCCCTCTCCTTGGGAGTAGGCCCGTGGGGCATCGCTTCCTCTCCTATGAAGGCCCTTTCGGGGTGGGCTATCTCATCGCCATCCTGCGAAGTGAACGGCCATGAACTCCGCCCGCTGGTGGCGATCCCTGGAGGGTGGGCGTGTGCTTTGCGAACTCTGCCCCAGGGGCTGCCGTCTGGCCGATGGCGATAAGGGATTCTGCCAGGTGCGCCGGGCGGAGGGGCACGCGCTCGTTACCGATGCCTACGGCGTATCCAGTGGCTTCTGTGTGGACCCCATCGAGAAGAAGCCTCTCTACCACTTCCATCCAGGGGCCCAGGTGCTCTCCTTCGGGACCATCGGCTGCAACCTGGGGTGCTCCTTCTGTCAGAACTGGCCCCTGAGCCGGGGGCAGGCCCGCCTCCATGCCACCCGGCCCGAGGATATCGTGCGCATGGCCCTGGCCCAGGACTGCCTGGGAGTGGCCTTCACCTACAACGAGCCCATTGTCTCCGCTGAGTTCTGTCTTGAGGTTGCCGCCGCCTGCAGAGAGGCAGGACTGGCTGCGGTGGCGGTGACCTCGGGCTACATCTCCGACAAGGCCCGGGAGAGCTTCTTCGATGCCATGGATGCCGCCAATGTCGATCTCAAGGGCTTCACGGAGGCCTTCTACCGCGATTACTGCTCTGCGCGTCTGGGCCCGGTGCTGGAGACCCTGGAATACCTGGCCCAAAGGAAGCGCACCTGGGTGGAGGTGACAACCCTTGTGATTCCCGGTGCCAATGATGGCGAGGCCGAACTGGAGGCCCAGGGGCAATGGATGATGGAACGCCTTGGGCCTGGGGTGCCCCTGCATCTCAGTGCTTTCCATCCCGATTACAAGCTCCTGGATCGCCCCCGGACCCCCCTGTCCACCCTCCAACGGGTCCGGGAGATCGTGGAAGGGCAGGGGCTTCGATACGTGTATCTAGGCAACGTCCGGGACGAGGATGGGGGTACTACCTGGTGCCATGCCTGCGGGCGCAGCCTGATCGAGCGAGAGGGCTTCGAGGTGAGCAGCCTGGAGCTCTGGCATGGGGCCTGCCCTGAATGCGGAGAGAGGCTTGCCGGCGTATTCAATACTTAGGTTGTGGGTGCAAGTTGGATGGCAATGTGCAAAAATCGACTCATACAGCCCAATCCCATTGTTGTCCGGAGGTGTGATGAAAATCCGCTGGTTTTCCAATTTATCCGTGGGGCGGAAGATTGGGCTCGTTGTTCTGCTCTTCGTGATCGGGACCTTCCTCGGAACCGGCCTTTCGCTGAAGGACGCATACCGTGAGCAGAAACGCCTCGAAAATGTCTATGGGATCCTGGCGCCAGGGGCCGAGCGTGAGGCCTTGCGGAAGGCTGGCGAGATCCTGGAGGAGGGACGTCAGGCCACGCGCGCGACACTGGTGGGCAATGTGGCGGGTGCTGCTGTCACCTTCAGCATCTGTATTTTCTTCGCCTATCTCCTGGCCAGCGGTGTCCAGGGAGCCCTGAATGCTTTCCAGAAAACCCTTGGGGTGGTGGCCCAGGGAGATCTGACCAGCCAGGCCGAAGTGGGGAGCCGGGATGAGATTGGGAAGATGGCGGAGACTCTCAACTCGATGGTCGTGCAGCTCCGCCACCTCTTGACTGGGGTGAAACAGGGGGTGGAAGGCGTGGCCAGCGGGGCCGCGGAGCTCTCGGCTTCTGCTGAACAGATGTCCGCCACCACGTCTGAGATCGCCCGCAGCACCGAGAACCAGCAGAACGCTGCCGAGGGCATGGCCGCCGCCGTGGCCCAGCTCTCCGCCTCCATCGACGAGGTCAGCCGTGCGGCCCAGACCTCCCTGGAGCAGCTGGAGCGGGCCCTGGAGGCCACCCAGCGCGGGGACGCGGCCGGAGGCGCCACCCAGGAGGCCATGCGTGGTGTCACGGAAACGGCTGGGCGCATCGCCAGCGCTGTCACGGTCATCACCGAAATCGCCAATCAGACCAATCTGCTTTCGCTCAATGCCGCCATCGAGGCCGCCAAGGCCGGAGAGCACGGGAAGGGCTTCGCCGTGGTGGCTGAGGAGGTTCGCAAGCTGGCGGAGCGCAGCGGCAGTTCCGCCAAGGAGATCGCTCACCACATTGAGGAGGCCCGGTCCGCCGTGAACACCGGTGAGGGCAGGGTGACGGATACGGTGGCGCTTCTCAAGCAGATCCGCCAGAGCCTGGAGCAGTTTGCCATGCAGACCCGCGAGTCCGCCGCCGCCATGGCGGAGCAGTCCAACGCCGGGGGCGAAGTCGCCCGCCAGGTGGATCAGACCGTGCAGGAGGCCGTAGCTGTGGCCTCCGCCGCCACCCAGATGTCCGCCACCACCTCGGAGGTGGCCCGTACGGCCGCCGATCTGGCCCAGCTGGCTGAGGGGCTCCAGGCCCAGGTTGCCCAGTTCAGGGTGTAGGGATCTGAAGGGCGGAAAGGGTTTCCCGATTATCGGCTTTGCTCAGCCGGAAAAGACATGAGCTGGGGTCGCCAGGATAGACAGCCGGATGGGCGGTCGGCTGTGGCCAAATGCGTGACCCATGCGAACATGAATCCATGGGTTTGAGAGAGATCAACGAGAAACGGACGAGGGAGCTCATCGAGCAGAAGGCTCGAGAGCTGTTCTGCGCCAAGGGGATTGGGGAGACCGATCTCAAAGAGATCGCCGAGGCAGTGGGCATCCCCCGGACGACCTTCTACACCTACTACCGGGACAAGAACGAACTTGCGACGGCGGTCTACCTCCGCAATCTGCAGGCCCTGCTGAAACCCCTCGAACTCAAAGCCCTGGAAAAGCGGTGGAAGGCGTGCAAGGGGGATGTCAGGGCTTTCATCGTTGGGGTCACGGATGCCTCCATTGCCCACTTCGTCAAGGATCCGGACGTCCATCTCTACGACTTCGCCTACAACCTCCAGGCGGCCAAGGCCCACCAGGATCCCACGGCGCTGGCGGGGCATGCTGCGGATGCCGCCGCGGGGATGGCCTTCTACGCCGAGAGGGTCGAGGAGGCTATTCGGGAGGGTGAGCTGCGGGGCTGCGAGAACAATCAGGACTTCCAGGATCGGGTGGTGTTCCCTCTCCTGGCCTACTTTGTGCGCCTGGCGGTCTTCGAAAGGCACAAACCCCAACCTGACTATGCTGCAGCCGCCCACAAGGCCCAGGATTTCCGGGACCTTTTGCTGATGGGCGCCTTCGGCTCCCGGGGGGAGTGAGGGCGGGAATTGTCATTCCGCGTGTGATGGCCGTCACAGGGTGACGGCTTTTTAGTATTTGCAAGTCTGATCGCTGAATCGCTGTTGACGGCGGGTGGGCGGATGTGTAAATTTATTTCGACACAGCGTCGATAATTGAACTTTGAGTCGATATTTTGGTATTTTATTAATATTCAAATAGATCGACTTATCTTGTTTGTGCGGTGAAATCCGCCTTTTATTGGAGGTTAAATTGAGTAAGTGCCTCAGATACTCCCATCGCCTCGGTCCCCTGGCTGCTTTGGGGGCTTTGACCTTCATGCTCGCCTGTGGCGGCAGTGGGGGCGGGTCCGCTGCCAGCGATAGCGCAGGCCCCTGGCCCACTCCCCCCACCTCCGTGGCCTATGCCAGCAAATACGGCACCTTGAGGCCCGCAAAGGTGGTCAGCTCCACGGGGGTCACCAATCCCGAGAACGCCAAGACCGGGGAAAGTATCACCCTGACCTATCCGGCAGGGGGCACAGCGCCTTCCATCGTGCTGGACTACGGCCAGATCGTCGGGGGCTACCCCCAGTTCCAGGTTACGGCCCTGGAGGGGGCACCCACCCTCAATACGACCTTCACCGAGGCCTTCACCTACGTGGACACCGGGGACCAGACCCCCTACCTGGAGACAGCCCTGGAGCCGGCCCGTTCCATGAACTACAGCCTCATCTCTCCCAGCTTCGTCCGGAACCAGCTCCTCCAGGGGGGACAGCGCTACCAGAAGCTGAGCCTCACGAGCCCCGGTACTTCGGTGACCCTCAGTGCGGTCTCCCTGGATTCGACCTTGGCCGCCCCCAACGTTTCCCCTGACGCCGCTGGATACTTCAGCTCCAGTGACGCCACCCTGAACGCCATCTGGCAGGCCGGGGCCTACACCCTGGAGGCCAACCGCATCGATGCCTTCAAACTGCCCTCCCCCTGGACCCTGACCTCCGAAGGGGCCCTCATCGCCCCGAGCAACCCGGCCATGTACCAGGGCCTCTCCTTCAACGGGACCGGAGGCGTCACCACCTTCCTCTTCCGGGTCGAGAAGGGCGGGGTCTCCTGGACCGTCAATGCCACCTTCCCCTCGACTGTCCAGTTCACCCTGCGCGCCACCGATGACGCCACTGGCCCCAACACCCTTACCGGGAGTGCTGGCGGCAGCTTCAGCGCCTTCCTGAGGGCTCCCCTGGATTCCGTCAGTCTGGCAGACAAGGGGATCACTCTGACGCCGGGCACTTGGCATACGGTGACCACAACCTGTGCTCCCATTTTCAGTGGCGGCACCATCACAGTAAGCCTAGACGGGACAGATATCGTGACAGGTCTGAACCCGGCGGAAGCCATTGCCGCCTCGCCCCTGGCAGCTGCCATCCCGAGCTACCTGGCCCTGGGCAGCTTCGGCTTCTTCAATCAGGTGGGCCACTTCGCGACCATCAAGGATGTGAGCCTCTCTGCCACGGACCTCCATACCTTCACTCCCAAGACCTATACCGCAGCCTTCACGGACGGAGATTCCTCGGTGCTGGACGACTTCGGGGTGGGCACCAATCTGGTGGCCGCCTTGACCGACGGGGCCAAGCGGGACCGTGAAGTCTGGTCCGGCGACCTGCTGGTTTCGGGCCCCTCCCTCTACTACAGCACCGGCAACCCCGAGCCGATCCAGGGTTCCCTGACCCTGCTCGGCAAGTATGTGGACGCCGACGGTCAGGTGGCCTCTGTGCTGCCCCCCCAGAGCTCCCTGGAGCTCAATGAAAACCGGAGCGCTGCCCCCAGCAACCCCTGGTACAGCCTCGGTTACTCGATGTATTTCGTGAATATCCTCCACGACTACTACATCCATACCGGTGACCTTTCCCTGGTCTCCCGCCTCTGGCCTTCCGCCCAGCAGGAGCTTGCCTATCTGGCGGGCAAACAGGACGGCACCAGTCATCTCCTGGTGACGGATTCCGGCTCCGGCTTCACCTGGCACCCCCAGTTCGACGCGACCCAGGCTGGCACAGTGGCTGAATTCAATGTGGACTACGTCCGCACCCTTCAGCTTGCCAGCGAACTGGCTACCGCCCAGGGACTGGATACGGACGCCGCGTCCTACTCTGCCACGGCGGCGACGGTGAAGACTGCCGTCAATGAGACGCTCTTCAATGGCAGTGTCTACGAAATCAGCAACAACCGGACCGGGTATGTGGCCCAGGACGTCAACAGCAAGGCTGTGCTCTACGGCGTGGCTCCGGAGGACAAGGTGGAGGGCATCTTCTCTGCCATGGATTCGGCTTTGGACAACACCTACGGTCGTCTGGCATTTGATCAGGCCTACTTCACGGCCTACAACAACGGGGCCGGGGTGGTCAGTCCCTTCATCTCCAACTGGGAGATGCTGGCGCGCCTGGAGAAGGGCGATACCGCAGGCGCCCTGGCACTCATCGGCAAGGTCTGGGGCCGGATGATGACGGAGAGCAACTATTACTCCGGGGCTACCTGGGAGTCCTTCAATGCCACCACCGGATATCCCGTGGACGACAGCATCAGCTTGGCCCATGCCTGGTCTTCTGGGCCCACCGGCGCTCTCTCCAAGTACGTGCTCGGCGTCCGTCCTGTGAGCGCTGGCTTCCGGACCTGGATCATCAAGCCCCAGATGGGCAGCCTCTCCTGGGCGTCGGGTCGTGTGCCGACCCCCTACGGCCCCATTACCTTCAAGTGGGCCAAGAACCATGAGGGCACCCCCTTCAAGGCTGAGCTGGTCGTGCCTGCCGGCACCTCGGGTACCCTGGCTGTGCCAGTGGTCTCTGGTGCCCAGGTGGTCCGTATTGACGGCACCGTGGTGACACCTGCCTCCAGCTCCACCCTGGGTGGTGTGACCTATCTGAACCTGACTGGCATCCAGCCCGGCACCTACACCATCGAAGTCAAGAACAGCTGAGGCGCCTCATTCCGTAGCCCCCGGCCTCCGGCTGGGGGCTTTTTCATGGAGGAGTGGCGATTTCGACCATCCTGTTGGATAGTGGATGAACACTTTGTTTGGAGCCGCTATGGCCTTGCTTTCCCGTTGGACTTTGGCCTTGAGCCTTGCTGGCTCCCTGGGGGCCCAGTCCCTTCCCGATGCCCTGGCCATGGTGCCGGAGGATGCGTCGGTTCTCATCATCCTGAAGGAGTCCGGAATCACCGACCGGAAGTTCCAGGCCTTCACGGGCCGTTTCGGCAAGGGCTCCTCCTTCCACGAGTGGAAGACCCACTTCGGCCGGGATCTGGAGGGCCTGGGGAGCGGGCCTGCCCTCTTTGTGGAGCAGAAGCGTCCTGAACAGAAGGCGTCAAGCGATGTCCTGCTGGCGCCCGTGGCCAACTACAAGGCCCTGCTCAGGGAGCTGAAGGCTGTGCCCAGCGGCAAACTCCATACCTTCAAGCGGAAGAAGCAGGCCTTTTTCATCGCCTCCAGGGCTGGTTTCGCTCTCTTCTCCAAGGACAAGGCCCTGCTCCAGCAGGTCCTTCAGACCCAGGGGGGGCTCCAGGCGAGCCTTTCCCCCCAGCTCCCCTGGCTCCAGTCCCATGACGTGGTGGGCGTGGTTCCCGAGAAGACCTTCCGCACGGCCATGGCCACTGCCAAGGCGGATCTGGAGAAGCCGGACAAGGCGGAAGCCCAGGCCTTGCCCACCGCCAAGGCCACCAAGGAGATGGTCAAGCTGGCACTCGAGGCCCTGGACCGTTCCGCGAGCTACTTTGCCTTCTCCATGGACCTGCCGGAGGATCGCAGTCTCAGGGCCTCGGCCAAGCTCTTCTTCCGGCCCGGGGCGCCCATGGCCTCCTGGGCTCCCAAGGCGTCGGTGCACCCGCTCCTGGGGGTGCCTACCACACCCTACGCCCTGGCCATGGGGGGCCCCAGCCCCAAGGGGGTTTCCACCTGGATGACGGACGTCCTGATGCCCCTCTTCTACCGGGAGTGCGCTCCCGGGGATCTTCAGTCCCTCAAGAGCATCCAGGGCGAGATTCAGGGGAACGTCCGCTCCGCCGCCTGGATCCTGGGGGCTCCTGTGGCTCCCGGGCGCGGGCTCCTCTCGGGTACCAGCGCCGTCCTGAAGGTGGAGGATCCTGCCCGCTACATGGACAGCCTGGAGCGTCTCACCCGCCTCCAGGCTGATCTGGCGGCCAAGAAACCCAAGGGAGAGGCCGGGACCCCGGTGCCCCTTCCGGTCTTCACCCGGAATGTCCTTCCCGGCGCTCCCAGTGTCACGGTTTCCACGCCCCTCGGCCTTCCTGATTCCCGCCCGCAGGATCTGATTTTCCAGGGAATGATCTTTGGGGGCGATCGTGTCGAGATGAGTCTGGCCCAGGCTGATGAGCACACCTTGGTGGCGGTTGTGGGGGGGGCCGAGGTTCTCCAGCGGAACCTGGATGCCTACCGCACGCCCCTCGGAACCCTGGAACAGGAGGCGGGCGTCAAGGCTGTGGACGCCCTGCTTCCCGCCGAGACTCCCTGGCGGCTCTATCTCCACCCTGGGGGGATGCGGGACTTCGCCCACTCCGTCCTGGAAACCCTCCCCCTCCTGCCCGGTGGCAAGACCCTCCCCAAGGTGGACACCGCTCCTCCCGTCGCCCTGGGCCTGCGCATTGATGCCCAGGGGGCGGACCTGAGTTTCGTGGCCACGGGAAGCACCCTGGACGCCCTCGCGAAATGGGGGAAGGATGTGAAGCAGCTCTTCCCACAAGAAAGCACCTGTGGAGACTGAAACCGAGCCCTGACATGGATCCCGACCTTCCCCCCACCCCAGAGGATCGCCGTCTGGCCGATCCGAGGCCCTGGCGTCGCTGGGGCCCCTACCTGGGGGATCGCCAGTGGGGGACGGTGCGGGAGGACTACAGCCCCGGGGGCACTTCCTGGGAAGCCTTCCCCTTCGAACACGCCCACCTGCGGGCCTACCGCTGGGGGGAGGATGGCCTGGCGGGTTTCTGTGACGAGGCCCAGCGGCTCTGTCTGGGCCTCGTGTTGTGGAACGGGGTTGATCCCATCCTCAAGGAGCGCCTCTTCGGCCTCACAAACCGGGAGGGCAACCACGGGGAGGACGTCAAGGAGCACTACTACCACCTCGACGCCCTCCCCTCGGGTGCCTACCAGAAGATGCTCTACCGCTATCCCCAGCGGGCCTTTCCCTATGAGCTTTTGCGGGAGGAGAACCGACGTCGGGGGCCCTGGCTGCCGGAGTTCGAGCTGGCGGATACCGGTGTTCTGGCGGAGGACCGCTTCTTCGATGTCCTGGTGGAGTACGCCAAGGGGGAACCCGAGGACATCCTCATGCAGGTCACGGTCCGGAACCGGGGGCCGGAGGAGGCCAGCCTCCACGTTCTGCCCCAGCTCTGGTTCCGCAACACCTGGAGCTGGGATGGTTCGGAGCGCCCCTCCATCCTGGCCGAGAGCGGGACCCTGGCCACGGCACGGCATCCGCGCCTGAAAACCCTGCACCTCCATGTGGAGCCCGGCAGTGAGTGGCTCTTCTGCGAGAACGAAACGAATGCCCAGGCTCTCTACGGGTGCCCCGGGCCCCGATTCCCCAAGGACGCCTTCCATCGCTTCCTGATCCAGGGCGAGGAGGGGGCCGTGAACCCCGAACGTCGCGGCACCAAGGCGGCGGCCCATCGGCAGCTGAGCCTGGCCCCCGGGGAGTCCCGGACCCTCCGGGTGCGTCTGGGGCGCCACGAGCTGGAGGAGCCCTTCGAGGACTTCCAGGGGATCCTGGAGGCGCGGCGGCTGGAGGCGGACGCCTTCTACGCAAGGGTCCTGGGGCAGTCGGACCCGGAAGCCCGCCGCATCCAGCGGGAAGCCCTGGCAGGGCTTCTGTGGAGCCGGAAGTTCTACCACTTCGATGTCCCCCTCTGGCGGTCGGGAGATCCGACCCAGCCTTCGCCGCCGCCCGGACGCGCCCGCAACGCCGAATGGACCCATCTCAACAACGCCGAGATTCTCTCCCTGCCGGATGCCTGGGAATACCCCTGGTACGCCGCCTGGGATCTGGCCTTCCACTGCCTGCCCCTGGCCATGGTGGATCCCGAGTTCGCCAAGGAGCAATTGGTGCTGCTCACCCGGGAGTGGTACATGCACCCCAATGGGCAGCTCCCGGCCTACGAATGGGCCTTCGGGGATGTGAATCCCCCGGTCCACGCCTGGGCGGCCTGGCGGGTCTACCAGATGGACGGGGATCGGGCCTTCCTGGAGCGGGTATTTCATAAGTTGCTGCTGAACTTCACCTGGTGGGTGAACCGCAAGGACCCCGATGGTCAGAACGTCTTCCAGGGGGGCTTTCTGGGGCTGGACAACATCGGGGTCTTCGATCGCAGCTCCACACTGCCCCAGGGCCAGGTCCATCAGGCGGACGGCACGGCCTGGATGGCCATGTACTGCCTCAACATGATGCGCATCGCCCTGGAACTGGCTCTGCGCAACCCCGTCTACGAGGACACCGCCACCAAGTTTTTCGAGCATTTCCTCTACATCGCCAAGGCCATGACCAGCATGGGGCACAGCGGCGTGGCCCTCTGGGATGAGGAAGATGCGTTCTTCTACGATGTGCTGGAGACCCCGGAGGGGCGCCACGAGCACCTGAAGATCCGATCCATGGTGGGCCTGATCCCCCTCTTTGCCGTGGAAGTCCTGGATTCGGAACTCCTGGAGCGTCTGCCGGAGTTCCACCGCCGCATGAAGTGGTTCCTGAAATACCGCCCCGATCTGGCGGGACTGGTGAGCCGCTGGGAGGAACCGGGGCAGGGGGAGCGCCACCTCCTTTCGCTGTTGCGGGGGCATCGCATGAAGCGGATCCTCGCCCGGATGCTGGACGAGGGGGAATTTCTTTCGCCCTTTGGGGTGCGCTCACTATCGAAATACCATCGCGAGCATCCCTACGCCTTCTGCGACGATCGGGGTTTCTGCACCCAGCAGGTGAAATACCAGCCCGGGGATTCGGACACCCGGCTCTTCGGAGGGAACTCCAACTGGCGTGGGCCTGTCTGGTTCCCCGTGAACTTCCTGATCCTGGAGTCCCTGGGAAAGTTCCAGAGCTACTATGGGGACGAGTTCCGGGTTGAGTGCCCAACCGGGAGCGGGGAGCGGCTCAGCCTGGGGGAGATCCGCGATGAGCTGCGGCGCCGTCTGGCCTCACTCTTCAGGACGGACGGGCAGGGGCGCCGCCCCGGCGTGGACCTTCTGCATCAGGATGCCCTCGGCAATCCACTCCCGCTCTTCCACGAATTCTTCCACGGCGAGACGGGCCGGGGACTGGGGGCATCCCATCAGACAGGCTGGACGGCCCTCATCGCACAGATTCTGCATCCCGACGGATCTGGCCGATGAATTCAACGCTGTGGCGAGAGCCGCAGGCCTTTGGAGGACGACATGCAGATAGGCTTGGTGGGGCTTGGGCGGATGGGCGCGAACATGGCCAGGAGGCTGATCCGGGGCGGGCACCAAGTGGTGGTCTACAACCGTGGTCAGGAGGCCGTGGAGCGGCTGGTCGCCGAAGGGGCCATCGGTTCCACGTCCCTCGCCGATCTCGTTGCCAAGCTGGAGCGGCCCCGCCATCTCTGGGTGATGGTCCCTGCCGGGGGGGTTACCGAGCAGATGGTGGGGGAGCTGGGCTCCCTGCTGGTGAGTGGCGATACGATCATCGACGGAGGCAACACCTTCTTCAAGGATGATGTGCGCCGGGCCGCGGAGTTGCGGCCCCGGGGCATCCATTATGTGGATGTGGGCACCAGCGGGGGGGTCTGGGGTCTGGAGCGGGGCTACTGCCTGATGATCGGGGGGCCGAAGGAGGCGGTGCAGCGCCTGGACCCCGTCTTCCGCACACTGGCGCCGGGCAGGGGGGAGATCCCCGAGACACCCGGCCGGGCGGAAGGCACGGCCGAGGAGGGCTACCTCCACTGCGGTATCGCCGGGGCCGGCCATTTCGTGAAGATGATCCACAACGGCATTGAATACGGCCTCATGCAGGCCTACGCCGAAGGCTTCGACATCCTGCGGAGCGCCCGGAATCCGGAGCTTCCGGAATCCCAGCGCTTCAGCCTGAACCTGGCGGATATCGCGGAGCTCTGGCGGAGGGGAAGTGTGGTCAGCTCCTGGCTCCTGGACCTCTCCGCCGCCGCCCTGGCCAAGGATCCCGAGCTGGAGGGGTACACCGGCGTCGTCCAGGACTCCGGGGAGGGGCGCTGGACCATCCAGACCGCCATTGAGGAGGCGGTGCCCGCCGATGTCCTTTCCGCCGCCCTCTATGCCCGATTCCGTTCCCGCCAGGAGCACACCTTTGCGGAGAAGTCTCTGTCGGCCATGCGGGCCGGCTTCGGTGGCCACCAGGAGCCCAAGGCATGAGCCCTGATTCCATCAATCTCACCCGGATCGGAAAGCCCGGGAAGCCTTGTGTCATGGTCATCTTCGGTGTGGCCGGGGATTTGGCTCAGCGGAAGCTTCTGCCGGCTCTCTACTACCTCGCCCACCATCGCCTGCTCGCTCCGGAGTTCGCGGTGCTGGGGGTGGGGCACCAGGAGATGGACGCCGAGACCTTCCGGGAGCACATCCGGGAGGAACTGCCCAAGTTCGCCCCTGGCCAGGTGGACCCCGACCTGGTGAACGAGCTGCTGGGCCGCATCCACTACCTATCCGGGGAGTTCGGGGATCCCGGTACCTTCGAACGCCTTCGGGTGCGGCTCGCGGAGCTGGACCAGACCCATCACACCAAGGGCAACTACTTCTACTACCTGGCTACGAGCCCCTCCTTCTTCGCACCCATCGTTGAGCGCCTGCACACGGCGGGCCTGACCCAGCAGGAGGGTTCCTGGCGCCGGGTGATCGTGGAAAAGCCCTTCGGGTCCGACCTCAAGAGCGCCAGGGCCCTCAATCGGAAGCTCCTGGACTACCTGGAGGAATCCCAGATCTACCGGATCGACCACTATCTGGGCAAGGAGACGGTGCAGAACATCCTGGCTTTCCGCTTTGCCAATGGGATCTTCGAGCCCCTCTGGAACCGGCAGTACATCGACCACGTCCAGATTTCCGTGGCAGAGACCGTGGGGGTGGAGCAGCGGGGCAACTACTACGAACACTCCGGGGCGCTGCGGGACATGGTGCCCAACCATCTTCTGCAGCTCGTGAGCCTCATCGCCATGGAGCCCCCCATCTCCTTCCAGGCCGATGCCGTGCGGGACGAGCAGGCCAAGGCCGTGCGGGCCATCCTGCCCCTGACCGAAGAACAGGTGCTCAGGGATACCGTCCGGGGGCAGTACGGAGAGGGCCTGGTGGGTGGACAGCGAGTGTCCGGGTACCGCCAGGAACCCCGGGTGGATCCCGAATCCACCACCGAGACCTTTGCGGCCATGAAGCTCCATCTGGACAACTGGCGATGGGCGGACGTTCCCTTCTATCTGCGCACCGGCAAGCGACTCCAGGCCCGAAACACCCACATCGTCATCCAGTTCCGCCGTGCCCCTTTTGTGCTCTTCCGGGATACGCCTGTGGAGGACCTGAGCCCCAACCAGCTGGTGCTCCACATCCAGCCCGAGGAGGGCATGTCCCTGCGCTTCGCCGCCAAGCGCCCAGGGCCGGTCATGCGTCTGGGCACCGTCGACATGGACTTCGAATACGGGGCCACCTTCGGCCAGGTTTCCAGCACGGGCTACGAGCGGCTCCTCCTGGACTGCATGATCGGGGATGCCACCCTCTTCCAGCGTTCGGACATGGTGGAGGCTGGCTGGGGCGTGGTCCAGACGATCCTGGACGTGTGGAAGGCCCTGCCTCCCAAGTTCCCCAACTATGAGGCCGGGTCCTGGGGCCCCAGGGAGTCCGGGGCCATGCTGGAGCGGGACGGTCGATCCTGGCGGGACTTCCCGTGCTGAACCCTGAGGTGGTGGTTCATGACGCACCCCAGGCGCTGTTCGAAGGGGCGGCCCGGCGCTTCCTGGCTTTGGCCCAGGGCTGCCTGGAGCGTCAGGGGCGTTTCCGTGTTGCCCTGGCGGGAGGCTCGACGCCGATGGGCCTCTACGTCCGCTTGGCCGAGGCCGAATTCCCCTGGGAGCGCATCGACTGGTTCTGGGGGGATGAGCGTCGGGTACCGCCGGAACATCCGGATAGCAACTACGGCATGGCTTGGAAGACCCTGCTTTCCAAGGTGGCCGTGGCCCCTGACCGGGTCCATCGAGTGGAGACCGAGTTCCCGGATGCTGCTGAGCGATACGAGATCACCCTGAGGGCGGTCTTCGGGGAGGCATGTCCCCGTTTCGACCTGATCCTGCTGGGCATGGGGGCCGATGGCCACACGGCTTCGCTCTTTCCGGGCAATGCTGCCTTGGAGGAGTGTCAGCGCCTGGTGGTCGCCACCCAGGTGGCGGGTCTCGGGGAGCGCATCACCCTCACCCTCCCCGTGCTGAATCATGCTGCAGCCGTGATGTTCCTGGTGAGTGGCCGGGAGAAGCGAGAGGCCCTGCGAGCGGTTCTCAATCCGGAACCCCGGGTGCCCCCCCGTCCGGCAGGGCTGGTCCAGGCCCCCCGGGTCTGGATGGTGGACGAAGCTGCTGTGTGAATAAAAAAACCGGCACCGAAGTGCCGGTTTCTGGAGTTGCTTCAGAAACTACGAGATACCCAGCAGCTTCTTGGAGTATTCCACGGAGTCCTGAGCGGTCTTGCAGTAGGCGTCGGCGCCCACGTAGTTGGCAGTGGTCTGGTCGCAGGGGCCACCGCCGATGAGGATCTTGACGCCGTCACGCAGGCCGGCGGCCTCGATGGCGGAGATGCACTCCTTCATGCCGTCGAAGGCGGTGGTCAGCAGGCAGGAGATGCCGACAACCTGGGGCTTGTGCTCCTTGATGGCCTCGAGGTACTTGGCGGTGGGGACGTCCACGCCGAGGTCGACGACCTTGAAACCGTTGCAGCTCATCACGGTGGTCACGATGTTCTTGCCGATGTCGTGGATGTCGCCATAGATGGTGCCCATGACCATGGTGCCGTGGGAGGGGGCGCCGCCACCGGCCAGATCGCCACCGATGAGGGCGGCGGCTTCCTTGAAGATCTCAGCGGACATGATCAGCTCGGAGAGGTAGTATTCCTTCTCTTCGTAGCGCTTGCCGACGATGTTCATGCCTTCCTGCAGCTTCTGGATGATCTCCAGGGCGGGCACGCCCTGCGCCTGAAGATTCTTGACTTCCTTGACGAGGACCGATTCCTCGAGGTCAGCCATGGCGTTGATGAGGGTCTGGCTCATGTCATTGCCTTTCATGAGAGTGGGGGGGTTGAACGGTTGCCTTAGTGATATTGAGTTCGCGTCAACTTGTTTGTCAACTGATCATTTCAGTTTGGTCAGACCAGTTGTAAAGGGTTGACTCTAGAATAGATAATCTTTGTGATTGAGTATCTGGGCGGCTCTGAATCTTTTGCTGAATGTATCATGGTCATGAACGGGCATAGGCCTTCCTATTCGGAATGAAGTATCAGCCCCTTTAATCAGGACTTGGCTACGCTCCTGGAACTGAGTCATCTCGGCGGGGTGGCCTTATTCGTTCATGGATAACGGTGTCGTCCCAGTCTGGCTATTGTCGCGGGAATGCCGTGGCGAGAGCCAGGGGGCGGGGCTTTCCGAAGATGAAGCCCTGTCCCCATGGCACATCCGCATCCACCACGGCCTGGAGTTCGTCCAGGGTCTCGATTCCTTCGGCGATATAGCCAACCCCCATGCGCTCCGCAAAGACAGCCAGGGCATTGAGGAGGGCTGCCTGGTAGGGACGACGGTGGACGCCGCTCACCAGGCTCCGGTCTACCTTGATGAAGTCAGGAGCCAGGCGGGCCATGTGGGCGAGGCTGGCCACGCCGCTGCCCAGATCGTCCACGGCGATGCGGAACTCAAGATCCCTGAGCCGTTTGGCGATGCGGCTCATCTGTTCCAAGTCCAGCCCCGAGCACGCTTCTGTGATCTCCAGGACGATGCGATGGGGTGGGATCGTGAGGTCCCAGAGCCAGGGCTGGATGCGCTTCCAGAATTCGGGGTGGTCCAGGGTGTCGGGCGACACATTCACGAAGATCAGGTGATCGGTGATGGGGGTTTCGGCCAGGGTGGTGAATACGGTGTTGAGGCAGTGCAGATCCAGCATGACCTTGGATTCCGGTGCCAGGGTCGCATCCTCGAGAAGTTCTCCCACTGCCCGCAGGGTGCCCGCCTCGTCCACAAAGCGCGTGAGGATCTCCTTGGCCTCCACGAAGCCTGACTTGAGGCCCACGATGGAATGAACATAGGGGATGGCCGAACGTTGATGGCTCAGGATGCTGTGGAGGACGGATTCGCTCATGGACCTCTCCATTGTGCCAGGAGGCCGGGCTTCGGCCAGAATGAAAGGGGAGGACCCATGGGTCGCGTGGTTGTCATTGGAGCTGGGAAGTCCGGGGTGGCGGTGGTGGAATACCTGGCGGGAGAAGGGCGGAAGGCTCTGTTGGCCGATGTGGCGCCCGCCCCGGAGGCTGCTCTGACGGCCCGCCTCGAAGCCTTGCGGGTGCCGGGTGTCTGGGGTCCCCATCCCCTCGCCCTGCTGGATGACTGCGAGGAACTGGTGCTGAGTCCTGGGGTTCCCCTTCGCATTCCCCTGGTCCAGGAGGCCCTGGGGCGGGGCATCCCCGTTCTCGGGGAGCTGGAATTCGCCCATCGGGTGTTGAGGACCCAGGATCCAGATGCGGTGATCCTGGCCGTGACGGGCACCAACGGCAAAAGCACCACCACGGATCTCCTGGCCCACCTCCTCAGGGCTGCCGACCTCCCGGCCGTGGCCTGCGGCAACCTCGGGACTCCTCTGATGGACGCCCTGAAGGGCGCCCAGCCCGGCACCCGTTATGCCCTGGAATGCAGCAGCTACCAGCTCGAAACCGTCCGGGAATTCCACGCTCAGGGCGCGGTCCTGCTCAATCTCACTCCGGACCACTTGGCTCGGCATGGCAGCATGGAAGGCTATCTGGCGGCCAAGTTGAGGGTTTTCGAACGGCAGGAGGAAGGGGACCTCGCCTTGATGCCCATGGGAGCGACCTTCGAGAACCCCGGGCATGGGCGGCGCGCCGATTTCGGCTGGAGTGAGCCCGAGGGGCCTGGGGCCTGGTGCGATGCTTTCGGGATGCTCTGGCTCCGCACGGATGCGCAGGCCCAGGAACTGCTTCACCGTTCGGAGCTGAAGATCCCCGGGGATCACAACGTGGAGAATGCCCTGGCCGCCATTGCACTGGCCTCCCATGGCGGGGCGGATCCCGGATCCCTGCGGCAGGGACTCCGCTCCTATCCTGGTCTGGCCCATCGCATCGCCTTCTGCGGGGAGCGGGACGGCGTGAGCTTCTACAACGATTCCAAGGGCACCAATGTCGATGCGACCCTGACGGCCATCAAGGCCCTGTCCGGCCCGCTGGTGCTGATGCTGGGGGGGGAGGACAAGGGTGCCAGCTACGAGCCCTTGAGGGCTGTCCTGGATGGCAAACTGCGGCGCCTAGTCTTCCTGGGGGACGCCATCCCCCAGTTGGAGCGGGATCTGGGGGATCTTCCCCACGATTCCGTCTGGGCCTTCGACGAAGCCTTCAGCCTGGCCTGCCGCTGCGCCCATCCCGGCGATCAGGTGCTCCTGAGCCCCGCCTGCGCCAGTTTTGATCAGTTCCGGAACTTCGAAGAGCGGGGGGAGCACTTCGAAGCCCTGGCCAAAGGGTGATCCTTGGGGTCGAATCGGGGTATCGTTGTCCTTATTCGAGAGCCCCATGAAACGCCGTCTCACCAGGGAGCACGAATTCCCGCCATTCCTGGCGCTGTGGGTTCTTTGCCTGGGTGGGATGCTGACGCTGGTGGCCGTGCTGATTGTGGGGTCGGCACAGCTCCATCGGGGGCGGACGCGCTTCGAAATGGCGAGCCGTGACGCCGAGGAGCATCTCCGGGATCGCCTGAGGCTCTGCGAAGACTTGCTGCTGGCTGTCCAGGGTCACATCCAGGCCTCCGGGGGGGTGAACCGGTACAGCTTCCGTGTCTTTCTGGAGTCCATGGAGATTAAGTCCCGTTTCCCGGGGCTCCTGGGGGTGGCCTATGGGGTGCCCCTCGCCCCGGCGGGGGCCGAAGCCGTCCAGAGGCGGCTCCAGATGGAGCACGGACGCTCCGATCTCCGGATCCACCCCGGCACCGGATACGGGGATGACGCCATCGTGCTCTTCGAAGAACCGGAACTGCCCAACATCCGGGCCCTGGGCTTCAACTCCGCCAGCGCCCCTGACCAGCGGGTCTCCTTGCTCGCAGCCAGGGATTCGGGGCAGATCCGAGCCAGTGCCCCCATGGCCCTGGCCCAGGCTCCGGAAAGGGGGCCGGGTCTCATCCTGCGCCTGGGGGTATACCGGGGAGGCCGGGTGCCCGATGCTGTGGAGGCCCGGAGGTTGGCCTTCGCTGGCTATGCCAACGGCATCTTCCTTCTGGATGATCTGACCCGTGACTCCATGCAGGGGCTGCCGCGGGGAATCCAGCTTCGCATTGCCGATGCCACGGACCCTTCCAGCCCCATGGCGGTCAGCCAGGGGGGGGCTCCGGGTTCTGATCCCTGGTGGAGCCTCGTCAGCCCACCCCTTCCAAGGCTGCGGAGATCCTTCGGAATCGGTGGCCGGGTCTGGGAATTGGACTTCGCTGCCAGTCCTGCCTTTTTCGAGGCTGGGGAGGTCGGCCTGCCCTGGTTTGTGGGACTGGCTGGTCTTCAGGCCACGCTCCTGCTGGCGGCCCTCGTCCACGCCATGGCCCGCACCGGGCGGCAGGCCAGGGCGCTGGCGGATCGGATGACCAGGGAGCTTCACCAGAGCGAATCCCGCCTCAGGGCCATCGCCCAGGTTCTCCCCGATGTGATCCTGGTGGTCGATGACGAGGGCTGCTATCGCGAGGTCCTCACCGGGGACCCCTCCCTTCTGGCCGCCCCCGTCGAGAGTCTCCTGGGGCACAACATCAGTGAGGCCCTACCTCCGGAGTTGTCGCGGGAAGTCCTGGAGGTCATCCGCAGGACCCTGGCTCTCCAGCAGCTCCAGGACGTGGAATACTCCCTGGAAACCCCACTGGGGCACCGCCGCTTCGATGCCCGGGTGGCCCCTCTGGACCTCACCATCGAAGGGCGGCCTTGCGTCCTCTGGGCTGCCCGTGACATCACCGAGCACCGTGCCCAGGAGGAATCCCTGCGCCAGGCGCAACGCTTGGAGGGGTTGGGGGTTCTGGCGGGGGGCATCGCCCACGACTTCAACAACCTGCTCGCGGCCATCATGGGATACGTCAATCTCAGCCGCATCGCCCTGGAGGGTGGAGGGGATCCCGCCCGCCATCTGGCCAAGGCGGAAGCCAGCATCGAACGGGCCGCGGACCTTGCCCGGCAGCTGCTGGCCTATTCTGGACGGGCCAGCTTCCGCCTCGAATCGATGGACCTGAATGCCAAAGTGCTGGAAATGAATGAGCTCCTGGCGGTCTCTCGCTCCAAGAAGGTGAGCCTGGAGCTGCGTCTGGCCCCATCGCTCCCTTTCATCGAAGGCGATCCCGTCCAGTTGCAGCAAGTGGTCATGAACCTGGTCACCAACGCCGGGGAATCCTTCGGAGACGATCCTGGAAGGGTCGCGGTCCGGACGGGCACCAGCGAACTGGACGCCATTGCCCTCAAGCATCGCTTTGCCGGTCAGAGCCTTCAGCCAGGGTGCTTCGTCTTCCTGGAGGTGGAGGACGAAGGCTGTGGCATGGGCCCGGAGCTTCTGGAGCGGATCTTCGATCCCTTCTTCACCACCAAGCCCGCCGGGCGAGGCCTCGGACTTTCGGCCATCCGGGGAATCCTGAGGACCCACCGGGCTGGGATCGAGATCGTTTCCCAGCCTGGAGAAGGGACGACCATCGGCGTCTACTTCCCCGCCGCCCAGGACGCTCTTCTCCCGGGCACGGTGTCGGCCGCTGTCACCTCAACCGTCCCCTTGACGGGCCTCCTTCTCCTGGCAGAGGACGAGCCCGCCCTTCGGGAGACCGCCCAGCAGATGCTGGAGCGTCTGGGGATGGAGGTCCTGGTGGCCGCCGATGGGGAGGAGGCCTGGAGCCTCTTCCAGGCCCATCGGGAGCAGGTCAGCATCGCCCTGCTGGACCTGACCATGCCCCGGCGGAGCGGCGTGGAGGTCTATGGCCTGATCCGCAGCGTGGCGCCGGACCTTCCCGTGATCATCTGCAGCGGCTTCAGCCGGGAAGCCATGCCGGAACTGAAGGATGCCTCCGAGCGCCGGGTCTTTCTCGCCAAGCCCTATACCTTCGAGCAGCTGGAACAGGCCCTGAGGAAGGTCCTGGGGGGCTGAGACTCACTCGCAAATATAAATAATAAATTGCACCACCAAGACTCCAAGGGCACCAAGCGTCACCAAGAAAAGCCTGATGCGTCGACCAGGACACTCAGGCCTGGTTCCGGGAGGGGCAGGTGGCTATGGCACGCTCGCGTGCCTCCGCCGCCTGTCCCTCCCGGAACGCGTGCGGCTTCGCCGCGCGCCCCCGCGTAGCTGGGCGGCCAGAGTGTCCAGCCCGGTGGAACAATATGGCACGGGCTGGCCTTCACATTCTCCCCGGGGCAAAGCCATGGGGCGCTGGTAAGCCCTTGGTGAATCCTTCGTGTCTTTTGAATCTTTACGATTGATGGCAAAGGGGTAAGAATTCCTGACTCAGGGCCAGAGCAGGAGCAGCAGCACGATATCCGTGACGGCCCAGGCGCCGAGGGTCCAGTACATCCCGGCCTCGTGCTGCTTCTGGGTCATGGTGCGCCAGCGCTTCCACCAGGGCAGGAGGACGCCGCACCAGGCCGCCAGGGAGAGGAGGATCGGCAGGAGGCTCCGCTGGCTCTGCCAGGCTCCCAGGGCGAAACAGGCATGGGCCAGGAGGGTGAGGAGCACCGCGAAGCCCAGGCTGAGGCTCTCCCCCATCTGGATGACGAGGGTCCGGTCCCCCCGGGAGCGGTCCTCCTCGATCTGGTAGATCTGGGTGGTGGGGTAGAGGGCCCCGAACAGTAAGGCGAAGCCGATGCACACCCAGAGGAAGGCCATGGGAACGGGGCGTCCCGTGAGGCCCCATCCGGCCAGGGGCGTCAGGAGCCCGAAACCCACCCCGTTGATGAGCAGATCCCAGCCCGCCCGCGCCTTGAGGCGGATGGGGGGCACGGAGTAGACGACCGCCATGACCACGCAGGCCGCATTGCTCCAGGCGAAGACCGTCGGCAGCAGGAAGCCCAGGAGCAGGGAGGCCACCAGCATGACCACGGAGACATGCAGTAGGTATTTCGGCGGCTTGGGGGGCTGGCGCAGGTAGCCGATATCGCCCTCATCGTTGTCGAAGGCGCTGTTGATGGCCAGGGTGCCGCCATTCAGCAGCGCCACGAAGATGAACCACCCCAGCAGGGTTGCCTTGCCAGGGATCCCCCAGCCGACGGCCAGGAGGGTGCCCAGGAGGAAGTGGGCCGACATGATGGGCCATTCCATGGGGCGGAGGTGGAGGAGGTAGGCCATGGTTTCGGGGCCCAGGAGCTTTTCGCAGCAGCGGCGGATCAGGAAGGGGCTGGTCGTCATGGGCTAGGCGGTCTCGCTGGTCTGCAGGGGCTGAATGTTATCGGGGGTCTCTGCCCGGGGGCGGACGAGGTGGGCCATCGCCTGCTCCAGCAGGCTGGGATCAAAGGTGGTGTCCACGCACATGCCGCGGGGGAGGTCCAGGGGGATGCCGAAGCAGGGGATTTCCGGGAGCTTCAGGATCCCCTTCAGGAGGCGATCCGAACAGCTCACCGCCACCATCAGGTCCGGCTTGTACTCCTTGGCGTGGCGGGCGGCTTTGTGGCTGCGGTTGAAGATGCAGACCTTCCAGTGCCCGGCCAGGGAGCTCTCCAGGATGTCCCCCACGGGGCATTGGTCGCAGTGGTAGCAACTCTCCAGGTCTTCCGTGACTCCGGCCTTGCAGCGGGAGAGCTGGATGCAGTGGGGAAGCATCACCAGGGCCTTCCTGGCCTTGCGGACGGCGAAGACCTCCTCGATGCGGTAGTTGTTCCAGGCGAGGAAGGAGCGGATCCATGCGTCCTCCCAGCCGAGGAGCCGCGCCATGGGACGGAATGCCTTCACCCAGAGCCCGTCCCGGTGGACGATGGCAGCCCTGTGTCTCAGGTAGGTTGCGCCCTGCTGGAAGGCCTGGGATGCTTCCGCGAGGCAGGCTACGCTGAGCAGGAGCCACCAGCCCCGGGATGAGTGCAGAAGAGTGGCGCAGACCAGTCCCAGAAGTGCCAGGCCTATCGGCAGCCCGAGGCGCACAGCCAGGAACAAGGCTTGGTTTCCTCTGATTCGGGTAAGGTCTCGCATCGGTGTTCTATTGGAACACGAACGGCGCCAAAAGGCGCCGTCCGTCCACGAGCTTGTGATCGCCTTACTTCTTGAGGCTTTTCAGGATCTCCGCTGCGGCCATGCGTCCACTGCCGGCGGCGAAGCCCATGCTGGTGCCGGGGGAGTCGAGGCCGTAGGAATCGCCGTAGAGGCCGCCCACATCGACGCCGGTCACATAGACGCCCTGGATGGGGCGATCACTGGCATCCAGAGGCTGGAAGTGCTTGTTCACGACGACTCCGCCCACGGTGGTGAGGTAGGAGAGCACCTCGTGCATGGCATAGAGCTTGCCGTTGAGCTTCCTCATGAAGAAGGGCTTCTTGCCGAATCCGGAATCGTGATTGACCTCGCAATCGTGGTTGTAGGTCTCCAAGGTCCTCTTGAGGACATCGGCGGGAACCTTGATCTTGGCGGCCAGCTCCTCGACGGTGTCCGCAGAATAGAGGTTGCGATCCC
Source organism: Holophaga foetida DSM 6591 (assembly GCF_000242615.2). Taxonomy (GTDB): domain Bacteria; phylum Acidobacteriota; class Holophagae; order Holophagales; family Holophagaceae; genus Holophaga; species Holophaga foetida. Next base: position 1,271,544 of record NZ_KI912268.1, on the reverse strand, counting down.
CCGCGGCGATATAGCCGTCGATGGCGCCATCCATCTTCTTGAGCTTGGTGCCGATGGGGATGATCACCCCCATGCCGGCGTCGGTGCCTTCGTTCGCGTAGCGCTTGCGCTGATCCTCGGAGAAGATGATCCAGGCGCTGCTGGTGGGCTGGCGTTCGATGGCGTTGGACTGGAGGACGAAGTCGTTGGCGATGATCTCGTCGCAGAAACGCTCGCCGTTATTGTTGACCATCACATTCATGGGCTGCTGGCCCATGGCATCGAATTCCAGGTCCACAGGGTTGGCCATGCCCATCTTCGCGCTCTTCTTCTTGTCGTAGACGGCGGTGTTCATGAGGGTGGCCATCCCTTCCGTCTTCGCCCCCAGCTTCATGCATGCGTTGATCCCGAAGCCCATCTTGTGGAAGTTGGCCACGGTTCCCGTGAAGGCGTTCCCGTGGTATCTCTTCACCATTTCCAGGTTGTCTCCGAATCCGCCGGTGGCCAGGATGACGGCCTTGGCCCTGATCCGCATCTCGCCAGCCTTGCCCTTGGCCGTGACACCGATGACGCGCTTCTGGTCGTCGGTGATCAGGCCGGTTCCCTCGGTTTCCATGAAGACCTTGACGGTGGGGCTCTGCTTGGCCTTGCCGAACAGGACCCGGATGAGGCCAGCACCGTGGCCCACGGGCACATGCCAGGTCCGGATTCCCGTGTAAGTGGTCTGGGCGACCTCTTCGAACTTGACGCCCTGATCCTCGAACCAATTGATGGTGTCCCCCGATTGGTCGACGAAGGCCTTCATCATCGGGGCATTGCCCATCCAGTGGTTGTAAGCCATCTCATGGTGGAAGACCTCGTCCTTGTCCATCATGGGGGGGCCGTAGTAGTGGTCGCGTTGGAAGCGGGAACCCACGCCGAACACACCCTCTGCGGCATTGGCGGTACCGCCGGGGAAGGGGTTCTGCTCCAGCAGGATCACGCTCGCGCCTTCATTGGCCAGGGCGACCGTGGCGGAAAGGCCTGCCATGCCGGCGCCCACCACGACCACTTCCGTCTCCTGGGTGAACTGGGGCTGGGCCGCGACCAGGGAGAGCGATACGAGGGAGCCGAGCAGCATGAGCACGGATCTTGAGTTGAAACGGATCGGTATGGGCATGGATACCTCCTGGGTTGGGGGGCTACTTGGAAGGCTTGAACTCCATCTCGGAGTGGCAGGTGAGGCAGTAGTTCTCTTGGGGCTTGTGGCCCTGGTGGCACTTGTCGCAGTCCAGGTCGATCAGGTGGTTCTCGTGGGGGTTGGGTTTGAGTCGCGCCGTGCGTTCCGCGACCTTGGGGTAGGACTCGTGGCACCCCAGACAGGTCTCTGCGGCTACGGCCTTCTTGGGGCCCTTCCCGTGGCAGTCCTCGCAGGCGATGCCAGCGTCCTTGTGGCGGTTGGCGAGGGGGATCTCCTTGCGTTCTCCCCCGATGACCGGGATGGCGATGCCCAGGAGGAGCATGAGGGCCAGGCCCGTTTTTTCGATGGCAGGGCGCGTGTTTCTGGACACGGTTTGGCTCCGGTATGAATCGACTCTCTTATTGAGTCTTGGCGCTTTTGGCTGGAACAGCCTTGAGCCTAATAGGCCGCCAGGGGGGGGCACAATCGAGGCTCTGCGCAACATGGCCTACGAGAATTTCGTAGGCTCTCCGGGGAGTCTCAACCCAGTCTGGGCGCCCACTGAATGGCCATCTGGAGCAGTTCGGAGGCGTTCTTCAGGTGGAGCTTGTGTTTGATGTTCTCGCGGTGGGTGTCCACGGTGCGGATGCTGACGCCGAGCTGCTCCGCGATCTGGCGGCTGCCCATGCCCTTGCCGAGCATGCGGAAGACCTCCCGTTCGCGGGCGCTGAGGCAGAGCTCATCCCCGGACTCCTCGGCGCTGGGCTTGGCCAGGGCTCGGCGCAGGAGGGCCCGGGTCATGGACTCCGGCACGTAGATCTCCCCGCGCAGCACCTCGCGGAGAGCCTTCAGCAGGACTTCGGGGGGCTCGTACTTGGTGACGTAGCCGTTGGCCCCGGCCCGCAGGGCCTGCTCGGAGTGGTAGGCGTCGTCGTGCATGGTGAAGACCAGGACGGGCAGCTTCGGGTGGAGCTTGCGGATCTGTTGGATCAGGTCCAGCCCGTTGCCGGTGGGCAGGGACAAATCCGTGATCACCAGGTCGGGGTGGGCGCTCCGGAGGGCCGAGAGGGCCCCGGGGACATCCACGCACTGGGCCACGACCTGGAGGTCGGGCTCCTGGTCCAGGAGCTTGGCCAAGCCTTCCCGCAGGATGGGGTGGTCGTCGACGAGGAGGATACGGACAGGGTTCATGGGGACCACGGCAGGGAGCAGCTCACCAGGACGCCCCCCCGGTCCTGGTTGAAGATGGAAAGGGTGCCTCCGAGGGCACTGGCGCGGTATTTCATCGTTCTCAGGCCCAGCCCTGGGCCTTGGCCGGCTTCCGGAGGGAGGGGACTGCCGTCGTTCTCGATAAAGAGGAGCAGGCGGCCCAGGGTCAGGCGCGCGGTGAGCCGCAGGTGGGTGGCCTGCCCATGCCTGACGGCGTTGGAGGCCGCCTCCCGCACCATGCTGTGCAGGTGGTGGAAGATCCCGGGCTGGTTCTCCCGGATTCCGGAGGGGCATTCGACCCGGCACTCGATCCTGAAGAGGGTCTCCAGGGAAGCCGCAAGATCGGTCAGCACCTCCAGGAGGTCCTTGCCCTCCAGGTGGGCCAGGACGAGCCCCTTGGCCAGGAGCCGGGTCTGGCTTAGTGCTTCGGTCGCCAGGGCGGCCACCTGGGCGGCGGAATCAGCCTCGGGGCTTCCGGAGGCGTCCAGGCGGTGCCTGAGGGCGCTGGCCAGGAAGTTCATCCCGGTGAGGAGCTGGCCCAGGCCATCGTGGAGCTCCCGGCCCACCCGGGCTCGTTCCAGGGCGCTGGTCTCCAGGAGGTCCCGCTCCAGCTGCCGACGTTCAGTGATGTCCATGGTGACCTGGACCACGCCGACGAGGGATCCCGACGCGTCCCGCACCGGGAAACCCCTGAGGACGAAGGAGCGCCCTCCGTGGTGCCGCTCGGCCGTCTCCGGCTGCCCCGTCTCCAGGGCCCGGGCCACCGGGCAGGCCTCGCAGGGGGTTTCCCGGCCGTAGAGGGCCTGATGGCAGCGTTTTCCGGTGATGGGATCGGCCTGGTCCGCATAAGGCAGCACCTGGTCCTTGTTGGCCCAGATCACCTCCATGCGGGTGTCGTGGTAGACCACCCAGTCGGACATGATGTCGAGGATCAGGGCCTTCTCCCGCTCGGAGCGGCGGAGGGCCTCGTCCGCCCGCTTCCGCTCGGTGAGGTTCTGGGTGAGGGTGTGGATTCGCATCCAGGTTCCGTCCTGGCTCGGGGTTGTCCGGCCATGAACGATGACCTCGAGGACGGTCCCATCCTTCCGGACATACTCCAGGGCGACCCCATCGACCAGGCCGGAATCCAGGACCTCGGGCCAGTGCCTGCGGAAGTCCTCCCGGAAGTACGGCGAGAAGAAGTCTCCCAGCCAGCGCCCGATCACCTCCTCCCGCTCGTAGCCCAGGAGGTCCAGCCAGGCCTGGTTGACCGTGATGATCCGCCCCTCCACATCCAGGGAGTCGTAGGCCAGGGGAAGGCTCATGTAGAGGTTGTCGAAGCGGGCCTCGCTCTCCTGGATGAGCTGCTGGAGGACCTGGAGGTTCTGCTCGGCGGCCTCCATCCGCTGGAGCTTGGCCCGCTTCCGGGCCAGCTGGTCCGGAGGCGGGGCGGGTGGGATATGTGGGTCGAAGGGCATGGGCTGGTTGCCTGCAGTGTAGCTGACGTCTGGCCCCGGAGGTGTCCGGAGATGCCGCGCCCTGAAAAATACGGAAATTTCGTAGGCAGGATTGCGAGCCCGGCGGATTCACGGTGCCCAGATGCGGGGGCTAGGGTTGGGGAAGCCTACCAACAACCTGCCATCCCAGCCCTCGACGGGCTGCCCTCTGGAGGATCCTCGTGAACCGGACCCTGCTGAAGCTCACGCTTCTCTCCGTATCACTGCTGCTCATGGGCTCGATGTCCATCGCCCCGGTCCTGGGGGTGATCTCCCAGGCCTTCCCCGCCGCCACGCCGACCCAGATCCAGATGCTCATCGCGCTGCCCGGGCTGGTGCTGATCCCCTTTTCGATCCTGAGCGGGGGCCTGGCTACCCGCTTCCCCAAGCGGCCGATCCTATGGACGGGCCTGGTGGTCTTCCTCCTGGGGGGGATCGCCCCCATATGGGCCCGTGGCTACGGCCAGATGCTTTTTCTGCGGGTGGTCTTCGGGGTCGGGCTCGGGATCATTACGCCCTTCGCCTCAGGCCTCATCGCGGACTTCTTCGAGGGACAGGAGCGGGCGAAGCTCATCGGCTTCCAGTCCGCCGTGGTCAGCTTCGGCGCCATCCTGACCAGCCTGCTGGCCGGGCTGCTGGGAGTCGCGGGCTGGCGGAACGCCTTCTGGGTCTACCTCATCGCCGTGCCCGTCCTGGTGCTGACCCTGGTGGGCTGCCCCGAGCCCCCCCGCTCCGGGGAACCGGGGGAGAAGGCGGGCCCCAACGGCCCGGTCTTCCTGATCGCCGCCTGGGCCCTGCTGTATGCGCTCTGCTACTTCACCTTCTTTACGAACACGGCGCTGCTGATCCAGGGGGAGAATCTCGGGACCGCCGCCGCCAGTGGCATTGCCATCACCCTCATGACCGTGGGGGGCTTGATGGTCGGGATGGGCTTCGGGGCCATTCATCGCCTCTGTGGGCGCTTCACTCCGGTCCTGAGCCTCTTCCTGACCGCCCTGGGGTTCCTCGTGCTGGCCCAGTCGTCCGCCCTCGCGGGTGTCTTCGTCGGTGCCCTGGTCATCGGAGCTGGCTTCGGGATCACCATGCCCTTCATGACCCTGCGGGTCACCCAGGTGGCTCCCCGGCCAGCTATCACCCTGAGCTTGGCGATCATGCTCAGTTTCGTCAACATCGGCTCTTTCATTTCGCCCCCGATCTTCGTCGGTCTCGGCGGGGTTCTCGGCCACCCAGGGGAGCGTTTCACCTTCCTGCTGACGACGCTCTTTCTCGCGTTCGCCGCCGTTGTCACCCTGGTCAAGCTGCTGGTAGGGCGGAGCCCCGTGCCCGGCTCGGCGCACCGATAGCGGCCCTGGAGCGTCTGGACCTTCTGCCCAGAGCGACCTGCGGGATACGAACTGATCGGCGAAGGAATTCGCCCATCACCTGGGTTTCGGTCACCCGTCCAACTTCTACGCTTTCTTCCACTGAGGCGGACTGGACCCCCTGGGAAACGCCAGGGGCGGTCTTCCTCCCTCCTTATCGAGAGTCTCCATGAACCCACCCTCCCCCCTCCCGATCTTCCTGGAACGGACCGCCCGCCTCCAGAAGGCCATCGCCCTCCAGCCCGTGGATCGGATTCCGGTCACCGCCTGGCTGGATTCCTTCGCAGCCACCTATCGCAAGGTGCCGATGTCGGTCTTCACCACGGATCTCCTGGCGGCCAACCGGGCGATGATCGAAACCGTCCAGGCCTTTCCCACTCTGGATGCCATCGAGACGGCGGTCACACCACCGGTCCTGATGGGGATCTCTTTCCTCTCCCGGGTCAAGCTTCCTGGGCGTGAATTGCCGGAGGGATCCCTCTACCAGGTGGAGGAGATCGAGCGGATGAGCCTGGAGGACTACGACCGGATCCTTGAGCAGGGTTGGCCTGCCTGGAACCAGGATTACATTGCCCGCCGACTGGGATACACCGAAGCCGAGATCGGCAGTTCCATCCAGGCCTGTGGCATGGCCGGGCAGCGGCTTTTCGAGGCCGGCATCCCGGCTCTGACATCCGTGAACTACGTGCCGCCCATCGAGTCCATCGCGGCGGCCCGGTCCATCGGCCGTTTCATGACGGACCTCCATCGGGTGCCAGACAAGCTGGAGGCGGTGCTGGATCACATGGAAGGCTTCTACCTTGAGATGCTGAAGGGGATGATCCGGCAGACCCGGCCGATGACCGTCTTCGTCGGCATGTCCCGGGGCTCCAGCGAGTTCTTCTCGCCCCGGCTCTTCAACCGCTTCACTTGGCCTACGGTGGTCCGCACCGTGGAGACCATCCTCGATGCGGGTTCCGTGCCCAACCTCCACTTCGACGCCAATTGGGACCGGGATATCTCCCGCTTCAAGGACCTGCCCAAGGGCAAGTGCATCTGGGCCTGCGATCACGCCACCGATATCCGGAAGCTCAAGGCCGAGTTGGACGGCCATATGTGCATCAAGGGGGATGTCCCGGCGGCCATGTTGAGCGTCGGGAATCCGGACGAGGTCTACGCCTACTGCCGGAAGCTCATCCAGGACATCGGTCCCACGGGCTTCATCCTCTCCCCGGGATGCACGACGCCCATGAACTGCAAGCCTGAGAATTTCAAGGCCATGCTGGCAGCGGTCGATGCCTAAGATCCTGGCTGTGGGGTGAGGTTTTCCTCTTCCCTGTTTGGCCGGAGTGGTCCAGAATGGCGGCACTTTGACATACCGCAACCCAATGGCTTTGAGTGATGCACAACTCCTGGGAGGTCCCGATGCGCCATATTTTGCGTGTTAACCTTGCGAGCCTCTCCTCTCTTCGGGAGCCTGTACCGGAGGCCTGGGCTTCCCTGGGGGGCCGCGCCCTGACCTCCACGGTGGTCGCCCAGGAGGTTCCACCGGCCTGTCATCCCCTGGGGCCCAACAACAAGCTCGTCTTCGCCCCCGGCATGCTGACGGGGACGCCCGCCGCCAATTCCGGGAGGCTGTCGGCTGGTTCGAAGAGCCCCCTCACCGGAGGCATCAAGGAATCCAATGCCGGTGGCACGGCTGCTCGGATGTTGGCCAAGCTGGAGATCCATGCCCTCATCCTGGAGGGCATGCCCCAGGGCGAGGCCTGGTACAGCCTGCACGTCACCAAGGACGGCGTGAGCATCCAGGAGGAGAGGGATACCGTCGGGATGGGCAACTACGAACTCGTGAAGGTGGTCCATGCCCGGTACGGCAAGCCGGTGGCGGTGGTTTCCGTGGGGCCCGCCGGTGAGATGAGGATGCTCACCGCCAATATCTCGGTCGCCGACAAGGAGCAGCATCTGCGAAGCCTGGGGCGCGGAGGCCTGGGGGCCGTCATGGGCTCCAAGCGGGTCAAGTTCATCTCCATCGATGACTCGGGGACGCCTGCGATCACGTCGAAGAACCCCGAGAAGTTCAAGGAAGCGGCCCGCATTTTCGCCAAGACCCTCCTGGATCACCCGGTCAGCGGCAAGGGCCTGCCCACCTACGGCACCAATGTGCTGGTGAACATCCTGAACGAGGCCGGGGGCTTGCCGACCCGCAACTTCACACAGGGCACCTTCGAGGGCCACGACAAGATCTCTGGCGAGACGATGCACGACACCATCGTGGCGCGGGGGGGGGCTCCCACCCACCCCTGCCATCCGGGCTGCATCATCCGCTGCTCCCAGATCTACAACGACCAGGATGGGAACTACCTGACCTCAGGTTTTGAATACGAGACGATCTGGGGCTTCGGCGCCGACTGCTGTGTCGAGAATCTGGATGACATCGCCATGGCCGACCACCTGATGGACGATCTCGGCGTGGATAGCATCGAGACCGCCGTGACCTTCGGTGTGGCCATGGAGGCAGGGGTCCTTTCCTTTGGTGATGGCAAGGAAGTCGTCCGCATCCTCCGGGACGAGGTCGGGAAGGGCACTCCCCTCGGGCGTCTCCTCGGCGGCGGGGCCGCCCAGGTGGGGCGCGCCTATGGCTTGACCCGGGTTCCCGTGGTCAAGGGGCAGGGGATTCCCGCCTACGATCCGCGCTCGGTCAAGGGCATCGGGGTCAACTACGCCATGAGCACCATGGGGGCAGACCACACCTCCGGCTACGCGGTCGCAACGAATATCCTGAACGTGGGAGGCCGGGTCGATCCCCTTGGCAAGGATGGTCAGGTAGAGTTGGCCCGCAACCTGAACATCGCCACAGCGGCCATCGATTCCACGGGCATGTGCCTCTTCGTCGCCTTTCCGGCCCTGGATATTCCGGAATGCCTGAGTTCCCTGGTGGACATGATCAATGCCCACTACGGCATCAGCCTGACGGGGGACGACGTTACCGCGCTCGGGAAGTCCGTGCTCAAGCTCGAACGGAAGTTCAATCTGGCGGCCGGTCTCGGGCCAGAGCAGGACCGGCTTCCGGAGTTCTTCTGCCTGGAACCCTTGCCTCCCCATAACGTGGTGTGGGACTTCACCCCTGCCGAACTGGATGCCTACTGGGATTTCGACTGAGCCTGTTTTTGGCTGAGGCCTTGCGCCAGAACTGAGGGGTTCCCCTTCAGTTCTGGCTCTTTTTCCCGGGAGGACGTGCGTGCTGATCACCGTCAAACTCTTTGCCAATTTCCGCGTGGGCAGGTTTGTGGTCGAAGTGCGGGACTACCCTGCCGGGACGGCCATCAAGGCTGTCAGTGGATCCCTGGGATTGGCCAGCCAGGAAATCGGGATGACCATGCTGAACGGGCGCCATGCCGAGCCGGAGAGGGTCCTGAAGGACGGGGATGTGCTGGCCTTCTTCCCCCTGCTTGGGGGGGGATGACATGGACCTGGAGGCCTACCTTTCTGCAGGGGCCAAGGGCGGGCTTCTGCCATGGTCCGTGCAGCTTTCCGCCGCCCGGAACTTTGACCTGCCCCTTTCGGTGGTCGAGGAGAGGGCCATCCTGGCGGGGCTGCTGCCTGCCCGGTACCAGCGGAACCGGGAGAGTATCTCGATAAATGAGCAATTTATCTTGTGCCGCAGCCGAGTGGCCATCATCGGTTGCGGAGGCCTCGGGGGCTACCTTATCGAGGAGCTGGCGCGGCTGGGGGTCGGCACGCTGGTGGGCGTGGATCCGGATGTCTTCGAAGAGCACAACCTGAACCGGCAGCTCCTCTCCCAGATTGATGCACTGGGTGAACCCAAAGTGCAATGCGCCTCCCGGCGGGTCATGGCCATCAATCCGGCGGTCCGTTTCGAGGCCAGGCCGGAACGGCTTGGGCCGGAGAATGGGCTGGCCCTGCTGGAGGGCTGCCAGGTCGCCGTGGACGCTCTGGATGGCGTTTCCAGTCGCAGGGCATTGAAAGATGCCTGTGCCGCCATCGGTATTCCCATGGTCCATGGCGCCATTGCGGGCTGGTACGGGCAGATCGCCACTGAGTTTCCTGGGGATGGGATCCTGGAGGCGCTGTACGCCCATGCCACCGAGGAAAAGGGCTCGGAGAAGCAGCTCGGCAACCCCTCCTTCACGCCTGCGGTGATCGCGAGTCTGGAGGCCGCCGAGGTCTGCAAGCTCCTGCTGGGGAAGGGGCAGGCCCTGAGGCATATGATGTTGGCAGTGAATCTTCTTGATATGAGTTTTGAACGGATCAAGTTGTAGCTCGAGCCATGTTCTCAGGGGGATGATCTACGTGTTCTTGAAACCCAGCAGCGCACGATGGGGGCCCGGCACCCCTGGCGGAACGAGGGCCACCCGGTCCCCGGGCCTGATGCGGGTCCCTTCAACAGGACCAGCCCGGTGGTTCACGAAGACGACCTCGACCAGATCGCGGTTGATTTCCAGGAGCTGGAGCAGCTCCGCGGCGCTGATCCCGGTCTCCAGGTGGACCAGATGGGGGTTTGCCCAGCCCCTCTCTTTGAACAGATCCGCCAGCCACATGAAAACATGCACTTCAGCAGGCTTCTGCATGGTCACCTCGTTTCCACTGCCGAATCATGTCCCAGCCCCTGCCCTTGGGCAAGGGCTGGTGAGCCTCGGTCCGGGTGGGAGTTCATGATGCTGGATACCCTCTGGGAAGCCCTCGGCCTCATTGGCCATCTGGACGCCCAGGTTCTGGCCATCGTGTGGCTTTCGCTCAGAGTGAGCCTTGGTGCGGTCCTGGTGGGTTCCCTGATCAGCCTGCCCCTGGGGGCCTGGCTGGCCATCGTTGCGTTTCCGGGGCGGGATGCCCTGGTTGTGCTCCTGAATGGACTGATGGGGATTCCCTCGGTCGTGGTGGGTGTCGTTTTCTACCTCCTGCTCTCCCGCTCGGGCCCTCTGGGGAGCTTTGGCATCCTCTATACCCCCATGGCCATGACCATTGCCCAGGTCTTTCTCGTGGTCCCCCTGATGTCGGCCCTCACCCGGCAGGTCGTCGAGGATGCATGGAACGGCTATTCCCTGGAACTCCGTTCCTTCGCCTACTCGCCTTGGTTGTGCGTCAGGACCCTTCTCTTCGACTGCCGCTTCTCTCTGGTGGTGGCCGTGATCGCCGGTATGGGACGCGCCATCTCGGAAGTGGGGGCCGTGATGATCGTGGGGGGCAACATCTTTGGGTTCACCCGGGTCATGACCACGGCCATCGCCCTGGAGACGGCCAAGGGCGACCTGCCTCTCTCCATCGCCCTCGGTGCCGTGCTGCTGTCGATCGTCATCCCCCTCAACGCCCTGGCCTACGGGATCCGCAGGTGGGCCATGAACCGGTTCGGTTGATCATGTTCCCCATCCGCTTGGAAAAGCTCCAATTCTGCCCCAATGGCCGCCAGGTATTGGCCGACGTGGACCTCCTCCTGGGCCCCGAGGGCATCACCGCCGTCCTGGGGCCCAACGGGGCGGGGAAGAGTGTGCTCCTGAAGACCCTGGCGGGCCTGGAAAGGCCCACGGGGGGGAGCATTGACTGGAACGGTGGCCCCACCCCTGCGGGGCGCATCGCCATGGTCTTCCAGCACCCCATCCTGTTGCGCACCTCCGTTTTCGACAACGTGATCCTGGGGCTCAAGCCCATGTCACTCTCACGGCGCGAGCTTCGCCAACGCGGGTTGGAGATGCTGGAGCGGGTGGGGCTGGCGGACCGGGCCTCGGACAGTGCCCGTCACCTGTCGGGCGGTGAACGTCAGCGTCTCGCCCTGGCCCGATGCTGGGCCATCCGTCCCAGGCTGCTCCTGCTCGACGAGCCAACTGCGGCGCTGGATCCCACGGCCACCGAGGCCGTGGAACAACTGATCCGGGAGATCCGGACCGATGGGACCAAGGTCATGATGACAACCCACAATCTGGGACAGGCCTTGCGTCTGGCTGATGATGTTGTGTTCATCTATGGCGGTCGGATTCGCGAACACACCTCCAATTCCGAGTTTTTCGTGCGCCCTCGCACTGAGGACGCAAAACGTTTCATCCAGGGAGAATTGCCATGGCGAATCGCCTTCACCGACTGATTCTGCTGCTGCCCATGCTGTTTGCCATGGGTACGGCTTGGGCCCAGGAGAGCATAACCCTGTCCTCCACCACCTCCACGGAGCAGTCCGGGCTCTTCGGCTTCATCCTGCCCCGATTCGAGGCCAGGACCGGTATCAAGGTCAAAGTGGTGGCGGTCGGGACCGGGCAGGCTCTGGACATCGGACGTCGCGGGGACGCCGATGTCGTCCTGGTTCACGACCGTTCCGCGGAGGACAAGTTCGTGGCCGAGGGCTTCGGCATCGCTCGACGGAATGTCATGTACAACGACTTCATCGTGGTGGGACCCAAAGATGATCCCGCCAGGGTCTCAAAGGCGGCGGATGTGGTCGAGGTGATGAAGCGCATCGCGACCGCCCAGGCCCTGTTCGTCTCCCGGGGCGACCGGAGCGGCACCCATGCGGCGGAATTGAGGTTCTGGCGGGCGGCGGAAGTGACTCCGGCGAACCTGAAGGGATACAAGGAAACGGGCTCGGGCATGGGGCCGACCCTGAACATGGCCGCGGCCATGGAGGCTTACACCCTGGCCGACCGGGGGACATGGCTCGCTTTCAAGAACCGCCAGGCCCTGGTCCCCCTCTTCATGGGCGACAAGCGGCTCTTCAACCCCTACGGAGTCATGCTCGTCAACCCGGCCAGGCATCCCCATGTGAAGCAGGCTGCCGGGATGAGCTTCATCGACTGGATCGTTTCCGCAGAGGGGCAGGCGGCCATCGCTGCCTATCGCATCAATGGTGAGCAGCTGTTTTTCCCGGATGCCGGGAAGTAGAAACCGATCCATCCCGTTTCCATGAGGAGTCAGTCATGCCGGAATCCTGCACGGAAGGCGGCAGCGCACCCTTGACCATCCTGGAGGCCCGGGGCATTGTCCTCGAGAGGGTGAGTCCCGTGAATGGCTGGGAGAGGGTGCCCCTCCAGTCGGCCCTCAACCGGGTCGTCCTCCAGGATGTTGTCGCCCCCTTCAATGTGCCCCCCTGGGACAACTCGGCCATGGATGGCTTTGCTGTGCGCAGGGCGGATTGCCTGGAGCCGGAGCCACTGCTCCAGATTGTCGGGGCGGCAGAGCCTGGTCGAGTCTTTACCGGTCTTGTGGGCGAGGGTCAGGCCGTGCGCGTTGTGACCGGGGCTGCGATCCCCCGGGGGGCGGATGCGGTGGTCCCCCTGGAGTGCGCCCGCACCACAGGCAGCACCGTCTGCATCCAGGGGGGGATCGAACCGGGGCAGCATATCCGCCATAGCGGGGAGGATCTCGCCGAGGGGAGCCGCGCGATCCCCTCGGGGCGTCGTCTTGGCCCGGCAGAGCTTGGCATCCTGGCTTCCCTGGGGCTGGCGGAGGTCTTGGTGCGGCGTCGCCTGAGGGTTGCGCTTCTTTCCGCTGGCAGCGAAGCGGCTACCTTCGGGCGCCCCCTGGGCTTCGGGGAGTCCTTCGACGCCAACCGATACATTCTATTCGGGCTTCTCGCTGAAATGGGGGTGGATCTCATGGACCTCGGGGCGTTGCACGGCGACCCTGAATCCATGGAGGCGGCGATTCGGGCGGCGGCGGAAGGCGTTGACGTGGTGCTGGCATACAGCCGCAATTCCAGCCTGGACAAAGACTGGCTCAAGCCCCTGCTCCTGGGTTCCGCCCGGATGGAATTCTGGCATGTGAACATCAGGCCCGGTCGGCCCCTGGGCTTCGGTCGACTCGGTCCGAGCTGGTTCTTCACCCTTCCCCTCAATCCCGTCGCCGTGATGGTCACCTACTATGAGATCATCGCCGACGCCCTGCGGAAACTGGCCGGGGAACACCCCTTGGCCACCCGTACGGAGTTCCGGGTGAGATCCCTTTCGAGCATCAGGAAGATGTCTGGGTGTTGTGAATACCTGCGAGGCAATCTGATCCAGGAGGGGGAGGAGACCTGCGTTCGTCTCCTGCCAGGCCAGGGCTCTGGAGTGCTTAGCTCCATGGCCGACAGCGACTGCTTCATCGTGTTGCCAGAGGAGGCCGGGGACCTCAGGGAAGGGGACTTCGTGAGGGTACGCCCCTTCCGGGGCCTGAGCTGATCCCGGTCTTATACCAATTCGCAAACAGAAGAAGAAATTCCACCACCAAGACTCCAAGGGCACCAAGTTTCACCAAGAAAAGCATGATGTGTTGACCAGGACACTCAGGCTTGGTTCCGGGAGGGGCAGGTGGCTATGGCACGTTCACGTGCCTTCGCCGCCTGTCCCTCCCGGAACGCGTGCGGCTTTGCCGCGCGCCCCCGCGCAGCGGGGCGGCCTGAGTGTCCAGCCTGGTGGAGCGATACGGCACGGGCTGGCTTTCACATTCGCCCTGGGGCAAAGCCATGGTTGAACGAAGCCGCTCCGCGGCGGGGGTGGCGCCGTGTGGCGGGCCCGCGCAGTAAGAAAGCTAGCAATTCCATGTAAATGAAGGCTCCTTGGTCATCGCGATGTTGACGCATCGCCAGACGACTGTCAAGCGACATGAAAATTAACCCACCCGGCGACACGAATATTGACCCCCTTGTTGTATGAGCCCGTGGGGTGTCTGGAGCGTAGG
>NZ_KI912268.1:1115461-1257624 GCF_000242615.2 Holophaga foetida DSM 6591 | reverse complement strand
GGGCCAGCAGACCGTCACCCTCACCCCATCGAGTTCCTGCGCCGCTTTGTCCAGCATGTCCTTCCGGATGGCTTCCATAAGATCCGGCACTTTTGGCCTCTACGCCTCGGCCCAGGGTGGAGGTCTGCTGGAACAGGCCAGGGCCCTGCTGCCTGCTCCGAAACCCAGAGCCGAGGCGTGTCCAGCCGAAGGCACGGGGCAACGCTGCCCTCATTGTGGTGGTCTGATCCTCTGGCGACCGCTGATGAGTGAAGCCTCCAGGGCACCCCCGGCGGTGATGCCATGACTGTCAGCCTCTCAGCTATCCATCACCTGCACCACGACCTCCACCACGGCGGGACGGCGAAGCCCTGCTATGACGCCAACTCGGTCCAAGCCCCTGCCGGGACTGTCGGGCTCAGCAGTCAGCAATCCCTGGGCGACAGGGGACCTGGCGTCCCCAAAAGTGGATCAGCAGGCGCGATTTCCCCATAGCCCTCGCCCAACTCCCCCGCCGCTCCGGGCTTGTTCAACACCGCATTTCATCGGTGGGGGCTCCGTCTACCTGAGGCAGCCTCGCCCACGCCCCACCGACGAAATGCTCACTGGTCGCTGGTAAGCCCTTGGTGAATCCTTGGTGCCTTCGCGCCTTGATATTAGCGCCTGGGCTTGATCTCCATGACGCGCCACTCCAGGAAGGAGAAGTGGCGCCAGGCGCTTGGCATATGGGACCCGAAGGAGGCGACCGCTGCGGCCGCGAGGTACCAGGGCAGGCGGGACTCAGGGAAAAGATTCCCGAGCCCCAGCATTACGAGCTTCAGGAGCACCCCGGCGCCTGCGCCCTCCACCAGGAACAGGCAGCTCTTCCAGAGGTCGATGGCGAGCAGTAGCACGCCACTGATGACGGTGGCGAGGATCCAGGGGTGGAGGGCTTCCGAGGAGCCCCCATAGGGAATGGCTCCCATCAGCATGCCCATGGCCACAATGTGGAGCGTCCGGAGGGCCACCTGGACTGGGCGCGGCACGGGCGGCTTGCGGGGGGGGCTCGGAAGACAGAGCCTGCGCAGCATGGAGCCTTGACCGTCCTGGAAGTCCCCGCCCGCCATGGATTGGCTTACTTTCCTGAACTTGCCAGGCCGATGATCTTCTTCAGATCGTTATCCTTCCAGCGGATGCCGCCGCCAATGAAGAAGGTGCGCAGGTCTTTGTTGGCCAGATCCTGGACGCCCATCTGTCCGTAGAGGCCGTTCCAGAACTCGTAGCTGGTGGTGATGCGGTAGCGGGGCTTGGGCTTGTCGTCCCGCTTGCTGAAGTCGTAGGCGATGGCGCCAAGGCGGAACGTGTCGTTCAGGGCCCGGAATTCGGCGCCGACGCCGCCCTTGCTCTCCATCAGGCCGCCGGAGATGACGAAGTTCTCACCGAGGCGCTTGTTGAAGAGGGCTGAAACCGTGAATGTCTGGTCCGTATTGACGTAGGTCTTCGTCTCTGTGCCGGAGGTGCTGGTGACGCTGCTGGATGATTCGCTCACCTTTCCATCCGGGGTGGAGCTGAGCGCAATGGAATACCAGTAGTCGTGTCGGGGGGCGATCTCCAGCCCGAGTCCCACCTTGCTGTCGCTGCGCTTGGTCCAGGAGGCGGCATTCATATCCAGCCGCATCTCCATCTTGTTGAAGCCGCCTAACATGTCATTGACGCTATCCACGGCGGCGTTGATCTTGTTGATGGTGGTTTCGTCCGTCAGGAGCTTGCCCACGGTGCCCTCGCCGCGGTTGAGCTTGTCGGTGATGGACTTCAGGTTCTCCGAAGTGGACTGGAAGTTGGCCGCCAGCTTGCGGACGTCCTGCAGGGTGCCTTTCAGTTCCGGGCGGTTCTCCGCCACCAGTCCATTCAGGTTGCGGCTCATCTCCTCGAACTGCTGGGCGATCCGGGGCAGGCGATCCCTGACCTCGGCAGTGATCGCCTCGGCGTTGGCCAGGGTGCGGTTGATGGTGCCGTGGTTCTCCTGGCTCATGGCCCGGAATTCGGCGGTGAGGACGCGGATGTTGTCGATGATCTCGTCGAGCTTCTCGCGTCCCTGCTCCCCGCCCATGGACTGGTTGAGGGCGTAGGTGACCCCCTTCACGTCCTGGCCGATCCCTGCGAGGGTTTCCATCAGGGTGTCCATGCTCACGCCGTTGCGGCTCTGGATGGGGCCAGGCCCCGAAAGGGTTCCAGCCTCGGGGTGGCCTGGGTCCAGTTCAATGTATTTCTCCCCCAGGATGCCAATGGAACTCAGCTGGGCTTTGGCATCGGAGTAGACGGCGAAATCCTTGGGCAGGGCCAGGAACACTTGGGCCTTGCCCTTGTCCAGGGCGATGCGCTCCACGGTGCCGACCTTGACACCCGCGACCCGCACGGCGCTCTGCGCGTTCAATCCCGCCACCTGGGTGAACTCCGCCAGGACCTGGCGGTCGGCGCTCTTGCCGAACACGTCCCATTTCTCCATGCGGAGGACCAGTACGCCCGCGACGGCGATGGTCCCAATGAAAAAGGCTCCGACTTTGGTCTCTAGGTTCATGGTTTATCCGGGGTCAGATGTTTATGTGCTGCTTGTGATGGGCGCGTGCCAGGGCCCGCTTGGGGGGCGGTGGATCCTGGAGGAATGGGCCGTCGGCGTCGCCCCGGAGGAACTGTTGCACTACGGGGTGGGGGTTCTTCCGGAAGTCATCGGGGCTTTCGCAGGCGATGCACTCACCCCGGAAGATGAGGGCGATGCGGTCCGCGATCTCGAAGGCGCTCTTGAGGTCGTGGGTGATAGTGATGCTGGTGACCCCCAGCTCGGCCTTGAGGTCCAGGATGATGCGCCCGATGACATCCGTCATCACGGGGTCCAGGCCGGTGGTGGGCTCGTCGAAGAGGAGGATCTTCGGCTTGAGGGCGATGGCCCGGGCAAAGCCGACCCGGCGTTTCATGCCACCTGAGAGCTCCGAGGTGCGCAGCTTGTTGGTGTCCTTGAGGCCCACCAGCCCGAGGCACTCGTCCACCCGTTCCGCGATCTGGGCCCGGGTCATGGTGGTGTGGCGGGTCAAGGCGAAGCCCACGTTCTCCTCCACGGACATGGAGTCAAAGAGGGCCGCCATCTGGAAGCACATGCCGATCTTCTGGCGGGTCTCGAAGAGTTCCTCCCGCTTGAGTTGGTGGATGATCCTGCCCTCCACGGCCACGTGGCCCTGGTCCGGGGTCAGGAGGCCCATGATGTTGCGCAGGAGCACGGTCTTGCCTGTGCCGGAGCCCCCCAGTACCACGAGGCTCTCACCCTCCTGCACCTGGAGGTTCACGTTGGACAGCACGACCTTGGGCCCGAAGGCCTTGGAGAGATTGACGACATCGATCACGGGTTCCAAGGGGGCCTCAGACGAGAAGGAGCTTGGTGATGAAGAAGTCCATGACCAGGATCCACAGGGAGCTGGTGACCACGCTGCTGGTGGGGGCGTTGCCCACGCCTTCAGCACCTCCCTGGGCTCGGTAGCCCCGCCAGCATCCCACCAGGGCGATGATGATCCCGAACGTGAGGCCCTTGATCATGGCAATGCGGAAGTCCCGGGCCGAAAGGAGCTGGTAGAAGCCCTCGGAGTATACGAAGGCGCTCTGCCCCTCGACACCCACCAGGATCATGCGGCCGCCCCAGAAACCCACGTAGATGCCCAGGGCTGTAAGGAGGGGGACCATGATGGCCCCGGCGATCAGCCTGGGCACGAAGAGATAGTGGATGGGGTCCGTGGCCAGGCATTCCAGGGCGTCGATCTGTTCTGTGACCTGCATGGTACCCAGCTCGGCGGCCATGGCGCTGCCCACCCGGCCCGCCATCATGAGACCCACGATGACCGGGGCCAGCTCCCGCACGATGGCGAGACCCTCGACCCCGCTGGCCATGCCTTCTGCCTGGAACTGCCTGAATCCGAAGGCCAGCTGGACTGCGAACACGGCACTCACCGCCAGGGAGGTGAGGACGATGACGGGGATGGAGTTGACCCCGATGGCGTTGAACTGGTGCAGAAGGCTCGCCCCGTCAAAGGGTTTCTTGAAGATGGCCCGGAAGGTGCGCCCGGAGAGGACCGCAAAGTCCCCCGCCTGGGCCAGGGCACCCATGACCTTTGCACCTATGTTCTCGAGTGTTTTCGTCAGCATGTTCGCCTAATAACCAATCCTTCAGCCTACCCGGTTCCGTCTACTTCCTGCCCAGGAAACGCTTGCCTAATCCATCCTTGGTCACCTGGGGAGCCCGGGAGAGGGCCAGGGCACCCTCCGGGACATTCTTGGTGAGGGTGCTGCCTGCGGCGATGAGCACGTTGTCCCCGATGGTGATGGGTGCCACCATCTGCACATCGCTCCCCACGAAGACATCCTTGCCGATGGTGGTGCGGTGCTTGTTCACGCCGTCATAGTTGCAGCTGATGAAGCCTGCTCCGATGTTGGTGCGTTCGCCGACCTCGGTGTCCCCGAGATAGCTCAGGTGGTTGGCCTTGGCGCCGACCCGCAGCGTAGCTTTCTTGGTTTCCACGAAGTTGCCGATGTGGACCCTTTCCTCAAGCACCGAACCTTCGCGCAGATGGGCGAAGGGACCGATCTGAGCCTTGTCCCCTACGATGGACTTCTGGATGACGCAGTAGGGGCGGATCAGGACTTCGGCACCCACCTCTGCGTCGCGGATCACGGTGCCCTGGCCCACACGGGTCCCCGGGCCCAGGACAACGTTCCCCTCCAGGCGGACGGATGGTTCCAGTAGGACATCCGGCGCCAGGACCGCCCGGGGGCCCACGAGGGTGGAGGCGGGTTCCAGGAAGGTCACGCCCTCCTCCATCCAGGCCTCGTTGATCCGCTTCCGGGCGATGGCCTGGAGTTCGGCCTGATCCAGGCGGCTGTTCATGCCCAGCAGCTCCGCCGGGTTGCAGGTCTCCACCGCGACCGGCGTGGCCTGGGCCACAGCCACCACGGCGTCCGTCAGGTAATACTCTCCCTGGGCATTGGTGTTGGAGAGCGCCCTGAGGGCGGGTTTGAGGTGCGCCCAGGGCAGGGCATAGGCCCCGCCATTCACCAGGCGGATGGTCCTCTCTGTCTCGTTGGCGTCCTTGTATTCCACCATGTTTGCCAGGGTGCCATTCTCGTGGGTCAATACGCGTCCGTAGCAGCCGGGCTGCTCCAGATCCATGGCCAACAGGGCCGCTGGACCGGTGGCCAGCTCCTGGAGCGTGGAAGCCTGTATCAGGGGGACGTCACCGCAGAGGATCAGCAGGCGATCCGCCTCAAGGCGGTCCAGTTCTGCCTCGGCGGCCCGCACCGCGTGCCCCGTCCCCAGGGGCTCACCCTGGTCAACGGTGCTCACAGGGCAGGGGAGGAGCCCCTCGGCCCGCCACTTCTCGATCTCCGCTTCCACCTGGGGCTTCCCGTGGTGTAGCACCAGCACGGCATGATCCACGGACCCGGGCAGGGCCCGCAGGACCCACAGCAGGGACGGATCCCCAAGGATCGGGTGCAGCACCTTCGGCAGTGAGGACTTCATCCGCTTGCCAAGGCCAGCTGCCAGGATCACCGCTACTGTGGACATGGGAACTCCTGTACGAAGGTCTTCCAGATTACCCGGTTTGGTCGATCGATCGAAGAAACCTTCAGATCTCCGCCGTCCAGTTCTGCCCCTTGGCGCGACCCGCCAGGCGGACCGCCAGGGCCGAAGCCTCCAGGAAGTCCGTGGGGTCCGCCACCCAGCGCCCTGCGATCTCGAAGGCGGTGCCATGGTCTGGAGAGGTCCGGATGAAGGGCAGGCCGAGGGTCAGGTTCACGGCCCGGTCGGGCTCCAGGACCTTGATGGGGATGAGCCCCTGGTCGTGGTAGAGGGCCACCACCAAGTCGAACTCGCCCCGGGCGGCCCGGAGGAAGAGGGTGTCCGAGGGGTAGGGGCCGAAGAAGCGTGGGGCGGGGAATTCGGTCTCGTGGGTATGGGGACCCCGGGCCACCACCTCCAGGCCGGGTTGGAGGCTCGGGATGGAGACTTCCGGCTCCTTGGTGGGGTAGAGGGACCAGCCCTTCGGTGCCGCCCCGGATGGGAAGGGGCTGGGGAGGTGCCCGAAAGGGTTTGTCCGCTGGCCGTCGAAGCTCACGAAGGTGGCTTCGGCCTGGATGATCGCTTCGTTCAGGATCTCTTCCTCATGGCCGAAGGCCCCCCGTTCCCCGGCGTGGGGGTTGAGGGCGCAGAGGGCCACTCGGGGCTCCATGCGCCCGCTGAGCTGGGCGAAGCGGTCGGCGGCGAAGGCCAGGGTCTCAGCCACCGATTCGGCGTTGAGGGTTTCCACCACGGAGCGGAGGCTCTGGTGGACGGTGTGGAGCACCACGCATAGGGTGGGGCTCACAAAGCCCATGCGGATCAGGGGGGAGCCCGTGAGTTCCTGAAGGAATTCCGTGTGGCCCGGGATGTTGTAGCCTGCGAGGTGGGCGGCGGATTTGGCCAGGGGCAGGGTCACCAGGGCATCGGTTTCTCCGGCCATGACCGTTTCGGCTCCTGTCCGCACGCCCTCCACGGCGCAACGACCCGAGATGGCGCAACCGACGCCGAGCTTCAGCTGGTCTGCCGTCACTTCCGGGGTGGGATCGATCCACCCGATCAGGAGGGGGTTTCTTTCCTGGCCGACCTGCAGTTCCAGGCGATGGCAGGAGAGCCCCGGGCTCAAAGGCATGTCGGGGGCGGGCTCGGTCCAATTCCAGCGGTAATCGGCGATGGGATCACCCTGGGCGGCCAGTAGCTCCAGCCCAGCCCGGGCACCGATGACCCAGACATCCCCCCAGTCCAGAAGGATGGGCAGGGACTTGAGCAGGAGCTCGGGGCCGATCCCGCAGGGATCTCCGAGGGTGATGGCGAGGCGGGGGCGTGCCCTCATGTTCAGTCGAACACGGAGGGGTCGACGTCGGGCACCTGGGCCGCTTCCTCCCGCTTGGTGCCGCGGGTGCGGCGGATCCTGGGCTCTTCATCCTGCTTGTACATGTACTTGATATTGTGCTTGGGCACCAGGAGGTTGGGCTCCTTGACCCGGTTGATCTTCAGGCAGTGCTTGTCGTACCACTCGATGATGCCTCGCAGCTTCTCGTCGTTCTGCAGGACGATCACCATGGGGGTCTTGGTCTGCATCTGCTTGAGGTAGTAGAAGCTCTCGGCGTTGGTCTGCTCCGGGGGAGCGATCTTCCGTCGGGCGCTGCTGGTGCCCTGGGGGGCACTGGCGGCATCGGGGTTGCGCCCACCGCTCTCCACCGTCGGAGGAGGCGTCTGGGCGGGGGGCTGGGCGGAGGATCTGGGGGACTTCCCGGCCTTTTCCTTGATCTCAGAGAGATTTGGGCGGATGAGTTTGCGGTTCATGGGGGCATCCTGGGCAGGGGCGATCATGGTTTAGGGCAATGTCCCATTGTCGGATGCCCTTGGCAAGGACTCAAGCCTCGCTTTGATCTTCTGCGGTGGCTAGGGGGACTCCCATGCGGAAGGTCGAGCCCTGTCCAGGGCTGCTTTCTACCTCGATGGACCACCCCATCTGCTGCACGAATTGGTAGACGAGGCTCAGGCCCAGGCCCGTCCCTTCTTCAAATCCCCCGGAAAAGGGCATGAAGAGGGTCTTGAGGCGTTCGTCGGTTATGCCGCACCCGTTGTCTCGTATCTCGATGGAAATCAATTCCTCTCGGAGCTTGAAGCGGACCTGGATGGCTGGTTTTTCATTCTCCTTCACGGCCTTTCTGGCATTGCTCAGGAGGTTGGTCAGGATTTGATGGACACAAAGGGGATCGCCACTGATCCAGCGTTCGGGAACCGTCTCCACCAGGAGGGGCAGCTCGGCGCAGCGGGGATCCATCTCCCAGCTCGCCCGCACATCCTCCAGGATAGAAGGCAGCCAGAGCGTCTGGATCTTCACGGGCCGGGGGCGGGTGAAGTCCAGGAAGTCCGAGACGATGGCGCCGACCCGCTCGGATTCCCGGCGGAGGATGTTCAATACGCGATCCGTCATGGGTTTGGGGTGTTCCCCCTTCTGGAGGATCTGGACACAGCCCTGGATCGAGGCCAGTGGGTTGCGCAGTTCGTGGGCGAGTTCGGAGGACAGTTCCCCCACCGCCGCCAGGCGCTCAGCCAGGCGGGTGCGCTCCTCCAATGCCTTGATGTCCGTGAGGTCCTGGAAGAGGATCAGGCGTCCCTTTTCGGCCCCCGCCCCGTCCCGGATGGGGGCGACGTTGCCCCCCAGGAGCCTCGCGGCCCCCCCTGCCGTGTGGATGGTCCGTTCGAATCGATGTTCCCGGACGGGGCGATCCTTGAACGTATGGTCCACGAACTCAAGACCTTCCACCCTTGCTCCAATGGTGATGGGACGGTGGAGGATGGTTTCGGCTGCCGGGTTGGCCGAGGTGATGTGTCCTTCCATGTCCGTGGTGATCAGCCCCGAGAACATGGAATCCACCACATGGCTATGCAGCGCGGCCAGTTCGTCTACCACGGCTTCGGATCGGCTCAGGGTCGAACGCAGGGTTTCGAGGTGCTTCCGGATCAGCACCACCACCAGGGTGGTGGCAAAGATCTGCAGCGTGGCGAAGCCCAGGATGAATGGGAGCATGGAGGCCTGGGCCCCGAGGTTCTTTCCGGAAGCTCCGAAGTCCGGCATGGCCCCCGAGCTGAAGAGCAGGACGCTGGCGATGTGGAAGATGGAAGACAGGACCCCCACTCCCACGATCTCTGCGATGCCCAGGTAGAAGGCCGATGCGAGGACCGGAAAGATGTAGATGGTCGCGAAGCGCTCCTGGTCCACTCCCTGGAAGGCGATGAGCACCGTCACGAGCAGGATATCCATCACCAGGTTGATGCGGATCATGGGCAGGGAAGGGGTGGCGAACAATTGTCCGGTGGCCCTCTGGGAGCGCAGGGCCTCAGCGACGCTCTCCAGGAAGAGGAGGGCCAGGAAGGCCAGGTAGACGATCTCCCCTGACTTCATTTCCGGTGGCAGGGCCAAATGGAGCACCAGCAGCCCGAAGGAGGCCGCGAAGCGGAAGGCCAGGGGGAGGAAGGGGGCACCCTGGGCGGGGGACTCCGACCGCAGATGGAACAGGTTGGACATGACTCAAGCATGCCTGAAAAGGGGGGATTTCCCTTCGTTTCCTTGATGGGGATGGCATGATCGGGGCATGCGAGCATCCGTCCACTGTCCCCATGAAAGCTGTCCGCCCTCCCTGCGGGAGGCCGGGCTGAAGCAGACCCCTCAGCGTCAGGCCATCCTCGCCGTCCTTCAGGCCGCAGAACGCCCCCTGACCGTGGAGGAGATCGCGGGCCAGATGGTGGGCAAACCCCCCGGCTTGCCCACCATCTACAGGAATCTCGAGCGTTTCATCGGGGAAGGGTGGGCAGAATGCATGGTCGGCGAGGATCAGGTCCAGCGCTTCGTTCGCTGCCACAGTTCACACCACCACCATCACATCCTGTGCGAGGGCTGTGGCCGCACCGCAGAGACCGATTGTCCTGGGCTGGACACCGCCTTCGAGAATCTGGCAAAAGCCTCGGGTTTCAAGGTGACTCGCCACAAACTGACCCTCTATGGCCTCTGTCCCGAGTGCCAGCGCGGATTTAGTGCTTGACACCTCCTGCCAGCGTGATAAGCTAAATGTCTATCGCGGGTGTAACTCAGTGGTAGAGTGCAACCTTGCCAAGGTTGAAGTCGTGGGTTCAAATCCCATCACCCGCTCCACTTAACACGAGCCGCTTCATGCGGCTCGTGTTATATTGACAAAACGGCGCCGTAGCCAAGTGGTAAGGCCGCAGACTGCAAATCTGCTATTCATCGGTTCGATTCCGATCGGCGCCTCCAAATCTTTGACAGATCGGGACTTATGGGTTTTGGTGGGGCCGGGTTTTTACAGGAAACCCTAGGAAAAAATATATTTTTCTGAACCCTCCCGCTTGGCTGTTTTCGGCCCTTGTCCCGTGCTTGTCGTGTGGTGCCCTTAATCCCCACCCTCGGGTGCTGAGGGGTACCCTGTGATGCCCCAACTACTCAAACTGGGGGGCGGAACGGTTGGCGGAAGGTGGGACTAGCGCCGACTTTGAGTAATTCCTGATCCAGCTTGTCCAGTGATGCCGGGGGTAGCCACTCCGGGTGCACTGTGGTGCGGATCTGGTGGGGCAGGCCGCTGGCCAGGAGCAGGTTCAGGGTTTCCCAGGCCGGGGCATCACTGCCGGGTTGGCCGGTGATGCGATCGTAGTCGGTTCGAGGGGCCTTGATGTCGAGGCCTACCCAATCCAGCAGCGGGAGGACTGTCCCGAATGTCTTGGGGTCGCATCCGGCGGTGTGGAGCCCTGTGAGGTAGCCCATGGCTCTGACTTGATGAAGGGCTTCTCTCAGGCCGGGCTGCACGGTGGGTTCGCCGCCGGAGAAGACCACGGCGTCAAGGAGCCCTTGGCGGATCTTCAGCCAAGTGAGGACCGAAGACCAGGTCGGACCCTCAGCTGGCCCTGTCTGGAGGTGGGTATTGTGGCAATAGGGGCAGCTCCAGGGGCAGCCCTGGCAGAATACGACCGCAGCCAGGGCCCCAGGATAATCCACCGTGCTGAAGGGAACCATGCCGCCCAGGGTGAGCGACTCAAGCATGGCAGAGTTCCGGTTCTTCGCTAAAGCAGACCCGCTCAGCGTATTCGCCCTTCTTCCCAGTATTGAAAGACGATTTCGGGCGGTGGTATCCCATGACTCGGGTCCAGATCTCGCAGGCCCGCTGGCGGCCCTCGGCGGCACATTTCGGGCAATGCTCCTGCTCCCCCGGGAGATATCCGTGGATGGGGCAGATTGAAAAGGTCGGCGTGATGGTCAAATAGGGCAAGGCGAAGCGGGAGAGAGCGTTTCGAACCAGTTTTCTGCATGCCTCTGCACTGGAGATCCGCTCGGCCGTGTAGAGGTGCAGCACCGTTCCGCCCGTGTACTTGCGCTGCAAAGGCTCCTGTCGCTCCAGGGCCTCAAAGGGATCCTCTGTGAAACCCACCGGGAGCTGGGAGCTGTTGGTGTAGTAGGGCTGTTCGGGGGTGCCAGCCTGGAGGATGCCCAGGAAGCGCTTCTGGTCCTCCCGGGCGAAGCGGTAGGTGGTGCCCTCGGCCGGGGTGGCCTCCAGATTGTAGAGGTGGCCGGTGCACTCCTGGAGCTCTGTCATCCGAATTCGCATGTGGTCCAGGAAACGCAAGGCGAAGTCCTGTCCCCAGGGGGTCGTGATGTCGTGGGCGTCTTCGGTGAAATTTCGGATCATCTCGTTGATGCCGTTGACACCCAGGGTGGAGAAGTGGTTGCGAAGGGTGCCCAGGTAGCGCTTGGTGTAGGGAAAGAGTCCTGCATCCATGAGGCGTTGGATCTCCTTGCGCTTGATCTCCAGGGTCTGGCTGGCGGTGTTCACCAGTTCGTCCAGGCGGAGGAATAGGGCTTCCTCGTCTCCGGCGTGGACATGCCCCAGGCGGGCGCAGTTGAGGGTCACGACCCCGATGGACCCTGTCTGTTCGGCGCTTCCGAAGAGGCCGTTGCCCCGCTTGAGGAGCTCCCGCAAGTCAAGCTGGAGACGGCAGCACATGGAGCGAACCATCTTGGGTTCTAGATCCGAGTTGAGGAAGTTCTGGAAGTAGGGGAGGCCATACTTGGCCGTCATCTCGAAGAGCCGTTCCGCGTTCTCCGATTCCCAGGGGAAGTCCTTCGTAATGTTGTAGGTGGGAATGGGAAAGGTAAAGACCCTGCCCTTGGCGTCCCCTGCCGTCATGACCTCGATGTAGGCCCGATTGATCATGTCCATTTCCACCTGCAGTTCTCCGTAGGTGAAGGGCATTTCCTCGCCGCCGATCAGGGGGTGCTCCTGGGCCAGATCATCCGGACAGGTCCAGTCGAAGGTCAAGTTGGTGAAGGGGGTCTGGGTGCCCCAACGGGAGGGGACGTTCAAGTTGTAGATGAGTTCCTGGATGGACTGAAGGACCTCCTCGTAGGAGAGGTGATCCTTGCGGAGGAAGGGGGCCATGTAGGTGTCGAAGGAACTGAATGCCTGGGCTCCGGCCCACTCATTCTGGAGGGTGCCCAGAAAGTTCACGATCTGCCCCACAGCGCTGGAGAGGTGCCTGGGGGGTGCAGCCTCCACCTTGTCCGGCACCCCGTTGAGGCCTTCCCGAAGAAGGGTCTTCAGGGACCAGCCAGCACAGTAGCCCGCCAGCATGTCCAGGTCGTGGATGTGGAGGTCCCCGTCGCGGTGGGCCTTTCCAGCCTCCTGGGGATAGACGTGACTGAGCCAGTAGTTGGCCACCACCTTGCCCGAGACGTTGAGGATCAGGCCACCCAGAGAGTAGCCCTGGTTGGCGTTGGCGTTCATGCGCCAGTCCATGCGGTCCAGGTATTCGTTGATGGAAGACTCCACGTCCACCACCGTCTGTTTGTCCCTGCGGAGACGCGCCCGCTGTTCGCGATAGACCGCGTAGGCCCGGGAAGTGCGGAAGTGGTTGGCCGAAATGAGGGCTTGTTCCACGACATCCTGGATGCCTTCCACTTCGGGGGGGGTGCTGCGGTAGCGGTGCCCTAGGACCTTGAGGACCTGGGCTACCAGCAAACGGGCTTCCTCCGCGCCGAACTCCCCGGTTGCCGCACCAGCCTTGGTGATGGCGGCTTCGATCTTGGCGGAATCGAAGGGGACGAGATGCCCTTCACGCTTCTTTGCATGACTCGGTGCTCGAAATCCTGTCCGGGTAGATGGCCGTGTGGATTCCTTCATTTCGCTCCCCTGTTCCGCCCCCCTCGGGGCTGGCTGGTGGTGGGTCCCAGGGGGTGGTGGGAAATCAAGAAAGTCCCGTGAAAAGGGATTCCTCGACCTTCCCGCCCTCCCGCGAGGCGCACAGGTCCGACGCGTGCGATCCCGCACGCGATCCTCGACAGGTGATCGGACTTGCGCCGGGGGCGCTTACCGTTGCGGGGCAGTCCCGGATTCGCACCGGGTTCCCTTTTTCAGCCAGCGCATGCTGGACACCGAAGATGGATCCAATATGTGGGGGCCGGTCATTCATGTCAACGCAAGATGTTGCGCTCGCGGTTGAGTGTGTCTTGCATTGACACGCCACGCCAGACTGAATAGCATCGTCCTGATTGATAGTCCGCCCAGGTGCCCGCAAGGGCCCAACAGGGAAGCCGGTGAAAGTCCGGCGCGGTCCCGCCACTGTGAACGGGAAGCGGATCCCCCATCGTCACTGACAGGAATGCCGGGAAGACGGGGAGCTGCGATGGAGGTTACCTCCGAGACCCTGAGCCAGGAGACCTGCCTGAGCGGTTAAGCCAACATAACTCCGCGAGGGCTCGGAGGGGCTGGGTGGGCAATGTGTCCATACCTGCTTCTGCCTGCTCCCCATCACAGGGGGTCAACGTCATGACTGAAAGCTAGACCTTTCCACGACACTGTTTGGCTTTGTGGCCTTCTTCCGCCCTGGGCGGAAGGTGGTGGTGTGGGTTTTTGTAAGGTGCTTTTTGAAACTCTCTAACAGTCAGAAGGTTGAACCTGTGCGGACTCCGAAAGGCTTTCCTGGAGGTAGACGGGCGTGGCGCCGGGACTTGACCCGTGAGCGAATCCTGGATGCCGCCTGCCAAGTTCTTATGGGACAGGGCTTTGATTCTCTCCGAGTCCCGGATGTGGCGGACCGTGCCGATGTGGGTTTAGGGACCGTGTACAACTACTTTGGGTCAAAGGAGGACCTCGGAGCCTCCATTCTTGCCGTCCAGGTCCACGACCTGAGTCGCCGAATCTTTGCGGTTACGGCCTACCGGTATAAGACCGAACCGAGCGAGTGTCTTCCGCTTGCCATCCAGATGCTTGTTCGTGATTTGCTGAATGACCCAGCTTGGCGAAGCTGGTTTTCGTCACCATCCCTTTTGGTGGAGGCATTGCGACAGGGCCTTCCCTTCTACGGTTTCAAGCGGCTCTGCAACACGGCGGGCATTCCCCTGGCCAACAAATGCGAAAAAAGCCATCTGTGTTGGCGGATGCTTCCCTGGATGGTTGTTGGCAGCCTCTGTGCTGGCCAGCATGAAACCATAGAACGAGAATCTGAGGGACCTCTTGTTGATTGCATTTTGCATATGCTGAGATTTGCTGCCTCAGATGGGCGGCATCAGGAGTGGGCGATGCACAGTCGTAATTGTCGTCGCGCTGGCTCAGACCCGTTTTGGGCTCATGAAATTAAAGGAGACGGTGATAGTGATGCTTAAAAATATACTCATACTTGAACCAAATGATACCAGCGATGAGCTTGCCAAACTTGTGGATGTATTTTCAGAAGGATCACGTTGTAATAGTAATCAAATAATATCTATAAAACCAACTCGATGTAGCGTAGCATCCTGTGGTAAAATGACGCATGGATACGATATGGAGTATGCCTGCAAGCAGATGGAAATGGCCGATATATTAGTTATAGCCTCTCCGGTATATCTACATTCTTTTGCTTCATTTGTACAGATGGTTATAGATCGCTATTACGCAGGCAATTCTCGCAAAAGTTTGAAAATATCAGGATGTGCTCTACTGTCATTTGGAAATGTTGATGGCTATGACATGTTTGAACCACTTGTGTTGACGTATAATAAATTTATCGAATACTTTGAATGGGAGAACCTTGGGGTGATTACTGCGGTCGATTGGGAGTCAACAGGCGAAGAGATCCCCTTGGTTTTGGCTCGTGCAAGAGAACTTGGCGCAAGTATTCGTTAACAGGTGAACTCACAACAAGGAATGCAGCCGTTTTGTCTTCTTGGAGATGGAACGGCTGCACCCTTTATCCTGGATTGGCACTGTGCCTAGAACTTCATGGTCATCTCGGCGAAATAGGCTCGCCCCGGGGCCAAAGAGGTGGAGACGTAGTAGCGCTTCCCGCTGAGGTTGGTGCCCGAAAGGGAGAAGGATGCCCAGGAGCTCGTTTGGTAGCGCAGAGTTGCATCCACAGTGAAGAATGGGTCGTAGGAGCCATATACTCCATTCACGATATCGCTGTTGTCATCCGAGCCGTAACGCTTGCTCATATAGCGCCCCGTGACGTTGATCCCGAAGGGCCCATGTCCGTAATCGCCTCCGAGGTTGACCATCCGCCTGGGCACGTAGGTGAACTCCTTGCCTTCAGAAGTCGGCTTGGCATCGTTCTCCACGATCTCTGAATCGGTGTAGGTGAAGTTGGCGAAGAAACGCAGCCCAGACTGGAAACGCTGCTCTGCTTCCAGCTCCAGGCCTCTGCTCTTGCCCTTGCCTGCGTTGACACGGTCGATGACCTTGATGCCATCGATGGTTTCTCCCGTAGTCGAATAGATCATGTCGGAGATTCGATTCTCGAAATACGTCGCCTTGATCTTCCCCCCCTTCCAGGTCCTCTGGTCGATGCTCAGATCCCAGGCCGTCACCTTCTCCGGCTTGAGGTCGGGGTTGCTGGCATAGAGGGTGGTGGAGGTCCCCATGGTGGTGGATACGTAGAGCTGGTAGAGCGTCGGGGAGCGGAAGGCCTGTCCTGCCGAAGCCCGAAGGGTCGTCGTGGTAGAGAGCTTGTAGACGAATGCCACCTTGGGGCTGAGAGATGCATCGCTGCGGTCCCCGTAGCTTTCAGAGAAGGCTCCGGTCCCATACTGGGTTGCGGACCCTGAGCGGGTCTTCCACCAGTCCGCCCTCACTCCCACAAACGCCGTGACCTTTTCGTGGAGGGCTATTTCATCGTCAAGGAAGATCGCAAGGGTCCGATCCTCCCCGGCGGCCACATAGGTGAGCGTCGTCTGGGTGTCCTCGCTCCTCCAGTTGGTCAGCTTGTGGTCCTGACGGTCGATGCTTCCTTTCCTGAATGCGCCACCGAAGGTGAGAACTTGGTGCTCAAAGAAGGGTATGGTCACCTGGATGTCTCCGTTCCATGAGTTGGACGGATAGCTGGTGAGGGTGCCCGCCCCCCCGGAGGAGGTGGCCCCAGTGCCCGGGGTGGTGTACCAGGTTGCCGACAGGTCGGTATACCCAAGACAGGCTTTGACCTTAGCGCTGCGGAGGGTGGTCTCGAACACCGCGCCATAGGTGTTCTTCTCATTCTCGGACAGGTTGCCCAGAAAGGTCTTTTGGGTCACCGAGGAGCCGTAGGACCAGACAGCGTTACCGGAGGCGTCCCGGAGGTAGGTGTTCGGTGATGGGTAATCGTACTCGCTGGTGGTTCTCGCGTAGGAGAGGCTCAGACTGGTCACGGAAGAGAATTCGTAGCGACCCTTGAGTCGCAGATTGTCATTGCTCCACGCATTGTCGCCCTTGTCTCCGATCAGGTAGTTCGTCACCCCCTTGGTGCTCTGGGTTGTGCTCCATCCAGTGATCCCGCTTGTTGGCTTGGAGGAGGTCACCACCTGGTTGGCTGCGTAGCCGTTGGTGGTTCGGTAGTCGTAGCTCGCCAGGAGGCTGAACCGGCCGATTCGGTCCCCGTAGGATGCGTAAACGGTCCGATAGTCTTTGGGGGCATTATCGGCCTCCCGGTCCCAGGCCGAGCCGTACCCTGTCTTGAGTGTGAATTCCCGCTTGGTGGGCATCCTTGTGATGATGCTGACGACGCCCCCCATGGCGTTGCCGCCATAGAGGCTGGAGAAGGGGCCCTTGACTACCTCGATGCGTTCCAGATCCTCGGAGGCCATGCCCGAGAAGTTGACGCCGTTCGAGTAGGGGTCATTCAAGGCCAAGCCATCGACGAGGACAAGGGTCCGTCCGCTATCGGGGATGCCCCTGAGGGCGATGCCGGCGATAGTGTCCATGGGTCCCTTGGAGCGGGATGTGATCACCCCGGCCGTGGTGTTGAGGGCCTCATCCACATCCTTGACTCCGCGTTTCTTCATTTCGGATGCCGTGACGATATTGACGCTACCCGGGGCGTCTCCGAGTTCTTTCTCTGTTCGTGTGGAGGTGACCACCACTTCCCGCATCACCTGCACGTCTGCCTTGTCCATGCCTTCCTCGGTGGCATTCCCGGCACACAGAATGGGCGACGCGGAGAGGGAGCTAAGGAGCAACAACCTGCCTGCCCCCGAAAAGGGGGGTAAGTATCGGGTGCTATGCATGATTACCTTTCTCTTGTGATCAGGAGTATTTCCTGATTGAGGTGGGGGTGGCTCTTTCTAGGGCCTGGATGGCGTTTTCTGTGGTGGGCGACTGCTGGGACTGAATGGCCTGTTGAGCCAGGTCTGTGACCACTGCCACCGCCAGATCAAGATCGAGCGAGGCACCCTTGGCGGCTGCGGCATGGGCCAGGGCGTGAACGGCCTTCCGCAGCGCCTGGATGGGGCGTATTCCGCTCTGGCCGGAATCCTCTTGCCTTGCCGAAGGCTCCATCCCGCTGTTCAGCCATTCAAGCGGAACACCGAGGATTGCGGAGATCTCGCATCGGGTGGAGGGCCACATCTCACCCTGGTCCCTCTCCCAGCGGGAGACCTGGGATTGTCCAACGCCTAGCTTGGCCCCCAGTTCCCCTTGGGTCCATCCATGCGATATGCGCACGCGCTTGATCCGTTTTCCGATCGATTCCTGTGGCATGCTCCTCCTCCTAGTCCTTGGCTCTTCTCACCACGGCCATGGCTGCACCCAGGAACACCAGCCCTATGGCGGCCAGGTAGAGGGCCTGGAGCCAGGGTAGAGGCTGATGGTGAGCCGCGGCGCGCACCAGATTGGCTGCTGGGGAAAGCGGCAGGCACTGAATGACGCCCCTGAGCCAATCCGGGTAGGCCCCCAACGGGAAGAATGTTCCGCAGAGGAAAGCCATGGGGGTGATGATGAAGCTGGAGATCATTCCCTGGTCAGCATGGGTCTTGGCCAGCATGGCAGTGCTGATGGCCAGGGCGGAGAAGACGAGAGCTGTCAGCACTACGGCAAAGAGCAGACTCGGGGTGAATGCGAAGTTCACCCGAAAAATGAGCCCCAGGAGGACAACTACGCAGGCCGCGAGAATCCCGCGCACCGCGCCGCTCATGGTTTCGCCCACCACATAGACCCAGTCCGAGATGGGGGCCGTGCGGATCTCGTCGAAGGTTTTCCAATAGAAGCGGCTGATGTTGATCTCGGTGCTGATGCCGAAACTGTGGGTCATGGCGCTCATGGCCACAAGGCCCGGCAGGAGAAAAGCCGCGTAGTCGACTTCGGCACCGACCATGCGTCCCCGGCCAGCCCAGCCGAAGGCCACGAAGTAGAGGAGGGGCGAGACCACCCACGATGCGAGGTACTTCCAGAATTTGCGCTTAAGAATGATGTTTTCGCGCAGCAGTATGGCCATGACGGCTTGCATTGGCAGCGGCTCCTTCCTGTTCCTTGGGGTTGACGTGGCGGCCTGTGATCTTGAGGAAGACATCCTCAAGGTTGGCGGCCCTGACGGTGGCGGGTTCTTCGAGAGAGGCGACAAAGTGGGCGGCCTCCTCCCGGGATTCGAAAAAGCGGGTGAGGGTCCCGGATGGTCCAGGATGATCCACGGCTACACGCCCAGCTTCAGCGATGAGGGCCTCGGGACTTCCGTCCCCGATCACCTTGCCGTGGTCGACGATGACAACCCGGTCCGAGAGGGCCTGGGCCTCCTCCATGTAATGGGTCGTGAGCACCAAGGTCCGACCCGCATCCCGCAGATTGCGCACCAGGTCCCACACATTGCGGCGGGCGTGGGCGTCCAGGCCCACGCTGGGCTCGTCCAGGAGAATGACTTCCGGCTCGTGGAGCATGGCCCGGGCGATGGAGAGGCGGCGCTTCATGCCGCCAGAGAAGTTGGGGACCAAACGCTTGGCCTCTTTTTCCAGCCCTGCGAAGGTCAGCATCTCGTGGACCCGCTGGTCCAAGTGGCCCCCCTTCATACCGTGGAGGCGCCCGTGGACCACCAGGGCCTCCTCGGCCGTCAATTCCGGATCGAAGTTGAGGGTCTGATGGACCACTCCGATGGAGCGCTTGACCCCCATGGCGTCCCGTTCCACATCGCATCCCGCCACGGATGCCTTGCCCGCCGTGGGCCGGGTAAGGGTGGACATCATGCGCACCAGCGTGGTCTTGCCTGCCCCGTTGGGGCCAAGGAGCCCGTGGATCTTGCCTTTCTCCAGGTGCAGGCTCAGGTGGTCCACGGCGGTGATGGCACCGAACCGTTTGACCAGATTGTCCAGGACGATCATAGACAGGCTCCTTCCTCAGTGAGGGATGTGTGGAGGTGCTTCCACTTGGACTCGAAACCACGGGGCATGGCCCAGGCGGCAATGCCCGTGGGGTCGAAGGCTTCGAGTTGGGTTGATGCTGCCATTCGGCACTCTTCGAAGAGGCTGTAGTTCCCTGAAACGGCGCAGGCCATCTGGGCCGCCAGAGATGCCCCCAGCTCCCTGGCGCAGCTCATCGGCAGGATGCCGGTCCTGAGCTGGTCAGCCACCTCTGCCAAGGCAGCGGCGGCCCCCACGATCAGGGGGTCAGCATCGAGGACATGGATATTCCGACGGAAGAGTTCGGCTTCATATTCTGAGAGATGCCTCCGGGCACCATCCTCCAGCCCTTCGTGCGTCAGGCCGAAGCGTTTAAGCTGCTGGAGGACGGAACGCTGGCTGTCCGGGGTCAGGCCGTTCTGGAGGGCCAGGGCATCCTTGATGGCTTCCCGGACCGCCTCGCCAATCATCTGTCCCAGGATGCTGTGTTTGCCTGCGCTGGTGAGAGGTATGCCCGTGCCCAGGCGACAGCAACTGGCGATCTGATCAGTGCCTGTGCCCGTGGCCCGGCCCAGGGAGTACTTCGAGCCCACTACCAGGTCCTGCAGGGCGGCGCTCTTGGCTTCGGTAGCGGTCATGAGCGACCGCACCAAGGCCCCTGGCGTCAACTCGCGGTTGATGAAGAGGAGGGTATTGATGGTGCCGTGGGAGGGGACCATCACAGGGCTGACCCGCTCGAAGCGCCCCTCCCACTCGTAGGTCCCTGCTGGGTCACCGGCGCGACCCGCATTGCCTTCAACCCCAGCGGTGCAGGCCGCCACCACGATCAGATCCCGGAAACGCCGCTCCTGGAGCCCCAGGCAGTTCATGTTGGCGGCAGTGCCCAGAGATGCACTGGCCTCAAAGGGGAGCCCTGCACGCTCGCAGACCTGTCGCTGGCTCTCCCGGTAGTCCTTGGATACTTTGTGTCCAACTCGTTCGCAGTGGAAGGCGGGTTCGCAGCTCTGGTGGTTGTAGACCACCTGGAGATCCTCCCGCATCCCCCCGGCTATCTGGCAGGTGGAGACCACCCGATGGGGTGCCAGGAAACGCCCGTAGACGATCCGGTCCTCCCTGTGGAGTTCCAGGCCCTCGTAGAAGGTTCCCAGGATCATCGTCCCACCCCCGTCAGAGCCGGGAGCTTGACCTCCCGGGCAATGTCCTGGAGCGGTTGGCGCCGCATGCGATGGGGCAGCACGAAGCTAGCAGCCTCCTGCACGTCCCCCGCCGTGACCTGGTCTCGGCCGTGCCAGGCCGCCAAGGCCTTGGCGGCCCGCAGCATCATGAGATCGCCACGGTGGCCGTCCACGCCAAGTTCGAGGCTGGTGTGGGCGATATCAAAGAGGAGTCGGCGTTCGGTCTCGACGGTGGGGAAGAGGCGTATGGCCTCGCGGATGCGCTGGGCAATGTCCCGGGCGGCCTCCCCCCACTTGGCGGCAAAGGCCTCAGGGGAGGCCTCGAAAGCGGCCCGACGTTCCATGATCTCCACCCGCTCATGGGGGTCCTTGGAACCCTCTACGGTGACGCAAAGGCCGAATCGGTCCAGGAGCTGGGGGCGAAGTTCCCCCTCCTCGGGATTCATGGTGCCCACCAGGGAGAATCGGGCGGGGTGGGCCAAGCTGACCCCCTCCCGCTCCACGGTGTTCACGCCCATGGCAGCGCTGTCCAGGAGGAGGTCCACCACGTGGTCGTCCAGGAGGTTGACCTCGTCCACATAGAGGATGCCCCGGTGGGCGGCAGCGAGCAGGCCCGGTTCGAAAGCCCGGATCCCCTCCCGCAGGGCCCGTTCCAGGTCCATGGTGCCTGCGACACGGTCCTCCGTGGCTCCCACGGGGAGCTCCACGACGGGGACGTGCCCTCGGTGGTATTCAAAGGCTTTTCGGCAGCCTTCCCGGGGACAGGTCTCACAGAGGCTGCCCCGCTCAGAAGGAGCCAGGCGGAAGGGACATCCCGTGACCAGTTCCTGCTCTGGGAGGATCTCCGCCAGTGCACGCACGGCGGTGGACTTGGCAGTGCCCTTTTCTCCTCGGATGAGAATGCCCGAGAGCGTGGGGGAGATGACGGCCAGGATGAGGCCCAGCTTCATGGGCTCCTGGCCGACGATGGCCGCGAATGGGTAGGGAGTTCGATGGCTCAAGCTTGGCTTCCTTTCACGATGCGGATGAGGTCTTCAGCCCGTAGATCCTCCACGGGCAGGCATTGGGCACCCAGGGCCGCCGCCACCTTAGAGGCTTGGCGGAGCCGGACGCCCCGAGTGTCTTCGGTGTCCACGACAATCCAACGGATGCGCTCGTCCTGGGCCACCCGGGTGGCGATGCGGCAGGTCTCCTCCATGCTCCCGGGACCTTCCAGACCGGCGTTGGCCCGCCCGTCACTGATGAGGATGGCCAGGGGGCGGAGGCTGGGCTCCCGGGTGAGGAGGGGGCGGAGGGTCTCATAGGCCTTGACGAGCGCCGAGGCCAGAGGGGTGCGGCCCCCGATGGGAAGCTCCTTGAGGATGCGGCTGGCCAAATCGATGGAAGCTGTGGGGGGGAGCACCAGCTGGGCCTCCCGGCGCCGGAAGGCGATGAGGCCCACCTTGTCCCGCTTCTGGTACGCGTCCAGGAGCAGGCTGAGGACGGCCCCCTTGGAGGCCACCATGCGCCCCCGGGCACCCATGGAACCGCTGGCGTCCACGACAAAGAGGATGAAGGAGCCGGTGCGGCGCTCCCGCACCTTGGCCTGCCAGTCCTCCCGTTTGACCACCAGCTTCAGGCTGCTGGTGGTCCGGCGATGGAGCTGGTGGGGTGCCGAGGCGCGCAGGGTGGCGTCCAGGGCCAGATCAAGGCCGTGGCGACAGGGGCGGGAGCGCACATAGCGCCCCCGCCGGTCGGCACTGCGGGTGCGCTGTCGGCGCCCTGAGCCCTTTCGGGCCAAGCGATCCTCCTGGGGACTCAGGTGGCGCACCTTGAAGGGTTCCCCCACCCCCAGCACGAGATCCTCATCCGGGGTGGAGCCCGGGGGAGGAGGCGGGGGGGCGGGGGCCTGATCCGGTTCGGGACCGGGTTCAGGCTCCGGAGGGACCGTCTGTGGAGGCGGCGGCCCCTCGGGAGGGGAGAGGGGATCCTGTGGCTGAGGATCCTCTGAATCTTCGGGTTCGAGCGGCGGAGGAGGGGGCGGGGCGTCCAGGCTGTCCCGACGGCGGTGAGTCAGGGCGAACTCCAGAACGGCAAGGACATCCTCTGCCGTGGCCCGATCGCGGCCCTGCCAGGCGGAGTGGGCGGAGGCCCCCTGGGCAAGGACCAGATCGGCGCGGTGGCCTGCGGTGTTCTGGGTCTTGCAGATCTCGGCGATGTAAGCCTGGACATGGCGGGGGACGCGGACCAGAGGAAGGAGCTGACGGGCCCTGACCAGGCGCTGGCCCAAAGCCGACTCCTCCTTGGCCCAGTGGGCGCAGAAGCCTGCGGGATCCCGCTCGAAGGCCTCCCGGGCTTCCATGAGGTCCACCCGATCCTCTGGCCGTTTCTCGGATTCGATGTCTACGCAGAAACCGAAGCGGTCCAAAAGCTGGGGTCGAAGGGAGCCCTCCTCCGGGTTCATGGTGCCGAGCAGGGCGAATTCGGCGGGATGCCAGACACTCAGCCCTTCCCGCTCTACCCGGTTGATACCCGACGCGGCGGCATCCAGTACCAGATCCACCAGGTGATCGTCCAGGAGGTTCACCTCGTCCACATAAAGCACCCCCCCATGGACCTGGGCCAGCAGGCCCGGTTGGAAGACGGGGCGGCCCTGGGCCAGGGTGGCCTCCAGATCCAGCCCCCCTGCCAGACGGTCCTCCGTGGCCCCCAGGGGCAACGTCTTGAAGGGAGCCTTGCCCGGGAGCAGGCTCGCCAAACCCCGGGCGGCAGTGGATTTGGCCGTGCCCTTCTCGCCCCGGAGGAGGACTCCCCCAAGCCGGGGCTGAACTGCGCTGAGCAGCAGCGCCAGCTTCAGGGATTCCTGTCCCACCAGGGCTGAGAAGGGAAAGAGAGGCCTACGGTTCACGTGGGTTCTCCTTCCAGGGCATCTTCCAGTTCGCCCTCGATATCCATGTAGGCGTCTTCCAGGTCCTGCTTCATCTCGTCAGTGGCGTTCCACATCCCGCGCTGGATGGTTTCCAGGAGCTTGTCCAGGATGTTCTGAAGGGCGTAGGGATTGACCTCCTTGAGCCACTTCTGCATCTCCGGGTCCAGGGCGTAGCGCCCCGCCACCCGCTCGTACATCCAGTCCTCCATCACATCCGCCGTGGCGTCCCACCCGATGAGGATGTCCAGAACCTTACTGATGTCCCCCGCCCCCTTGTAGCCGTGACGCTGGAGTCCCTCGATCCACTTGGGATTGAGGATGCGAGCCCGGAGGATGTGCTTGGTCTCCTCCTCGGTGCTGCGGGTGACGATGTGCTTGGGATCGGAGGTATCTCCCACCATGGCGAGGGGCTTGACCCCGCGCACCGTGGTGGCGGCCACGATGAGCCCGCCGTGGTAGTTGTAGAAGTCCGTGCAGGAGAGCATGTCCCACTCGCGGCTGTCCTCGTTCTTGACGGTGGCGTCCATGCGGCCGAGGAGCTTGCGGAAGGCCTGGGGCCTCACCTCGCCGTAGCTGCCCTTGCCGTAGGCGTGGGCCGAATAGCGGATGTAGGCCTCCCCCAGATCCTCTTTGGTCTTCCAGTTCTTGGATTCCACTAGCTCGGCGACCCCGGCTCCATAGGTGCCCGGGGGGCACCCGAAGACCCGGAAGGTGGCCAGTCGCCAGGCATCGTCTTCACCCAGGCCTTCGCTGCGGTAGCTTTCGGCATCGGCCAGAACGTGGGCCCGGATGTAGTTGCTTTCAGGGGCTTCGCCCAGGGCTGCCACCATGCGGGCGGCCCGGTCCAGCATGTCCACCAGGTTGGGGAAGGCATCCCGGAAGAAGCCTGAGATCCTGGGCGTGACATCAATACGGGGGCGCTTAAGCTCGGAAAGAGGCATGATCTCCAGACCTGAGACCTGGCCATTGGCCATCCAGAGGGGGCGGATGCCCATGAGGTAGAGGATCTCGGCGATATCGTCACCCTTGGTCCGCATGTTGGAGGTGCCCCAGACGATGATTCCCACGTTCTGGGGGTACTTGCCCTCCTCTTTCTGGTAGCGGGCCAGGAGGGCATCCCCCAGATTCTTGCCCACCTCCCAGGCCGCCGGGCTCGGCAGGCAGCGGGGGTCCAGGGAGAAGAAGTTCCGCCCCGAGGGAAGGATATCGGCCTGCCCCCGGGTGGGGGCGCCGGAGGGGCCGGGGGGCACGAAGCGCCCTGAAAGGGCCCCAAGGATGGAATCCATCTCCAGGGTGACTTTGCGGATCCGGGGTACCAGGCTCTCCGCCAGGTAGGCCATGACCTTCTGAAGCCCAGGCCGAGGCCCCCCGAAAGTGGCCTCCACCAATCCCTCCACGGCGGCAGGGTCGTACGCCGTATGGCTGAGGGCCCGCACCAGCTCCAGGGCCTTGGCATGGGCCTCGGCGATCAGCTGTCCCCCGCTGCGCCCCTGGAAGATCCGCTCGCCCCGATGGGCGATGACTTCGTCCAGGGTGGTTCCCATGGTGACAAGGATCTCCTCCCGCAGGCTGGGGACATCCCCGTTGGGGAGGCGCGTGAGCTGAGCCAGGTATTCCTCCAGGCGCTCCGGGGCTGGAACCTCTCCCAGGGTGTGGAGGCCGTCGGAGATCATGGTGTCTTCCAGTTCGGACAGCTTGGCGTGGAGTTTGTCCAGGAAGCCACCCAGGTCCGCCATGGCCGTTTCTTCATCCAGGCCCAGATCCTGATGGAGATCGGCCTTGACGGTGGCCTCCCAGACCATGCCCGCCAGGATGGGGAGCTTGCCGGGGTCCTGCCGGGCCGCCTCCTGGTATTCCGCCAGGACTCGGGCCACATCCGCTGTTTCCTCATAGAGATCAGCGTTGCGGAAGGGGGGCGTCAGGTGGTCCACCAGAGCGCAGGCCGAGCGGCGCTTGGCCTGGGTGCCCTCGCCAGGGTTGTTGATGATGTATGGGTAGATATTGGGCAGGTCGTGGAGGGCCAGATCCGGATAGCAGCCCTCGGAAAGGCCCAGGGCCTTGCCCGGTAACCACTCCAGGGAACCGTGGCAGCCCACATGGATGACGGCGTCGGCCTGGAAGACATCCCGGATCCAGCGATAGTGCGCCAGGTAATGGTGGGTCGGGCTGAGGATCAAGTCGTGGAGCATCTCCCCGGCCTTCTCCAGATCTCCCCTGGGGGGCTGGATGGTGAGGAAGACGTTGCCGTTGAGGAGGCCAGCGAAGTGGAGCTGATCCTCATGAACGAAGAGGGCGCCTGGCATGGCCCCCCAGTCGCCAGCCATCTTCTCCCGGACCTTCTCTGGCAGGCCCTCATGCCAGGGCATGAAGGTGGCGCGGTCGGCCTTGGCCTCGGCCCGGTCCGCCATCTGTTCGGGGGTTAGCCAGCGCTGGTCGCAGGTGAGGCGGCTCAGCATGGCCTGGGCGACGGCATCGGCGTTCTCGAAGGACTGGTCCAGGCGGTAGCCTGCGGCGTCCATGCGCTCCATGAGAAGGCGCATGCTCTCGAAGGTGTCCAACCCTGCGGCGCATCCGATCCGGTCGTTGCGGGGCGGGTAGTGGTGGAAGATGATGGCGACTTTCTTCTCTGCGTTGGCCTTCTGGCGCAGCATGCCCCACTTGATGGCCAAGTCCGCCATGCGCTCCACCCGCTCCTCGATGGGGACGAGCCGCCCAAGCAGGGCTCCGGTGACCGGATCCACCGTGTCCTGTTCCCGTGTGGCAATGGGGAGGGTGATCAGGTTGCCATCGAACTCCGGCTGGGCCGCCTGGAAGGTTACATCCATGCTGCTCATGCCCTGGTAGCTCTCCTCCCAGGCCTTGCGGGGCAGGCTGCAGGTCATGGCCTGGAGCACGGGCACGTCCAGTCCGGGCAGCACCTGTTCGAACGCCTTCTCGGTGAGGGTCATGGACATGCCCATGGCGCTCACCAGGACATCGATGCAGGCCTTGCCACTCTTCTTGAAATACTTCTCAACGACCTCGTCGGAGCCCAGGTTGCCCAGGGAGACATCCCGCATGCGGTTGCTGAAGACCGGGATGACATCAGCCCCCCTGGCCTCCAGGGCGTGGATCAGGGCCTCCACTGGGGCCAGGTTCTGGTTCAGCCAGTAGGTCTGGTAGAAGAGAACGCCGACTGTGGGTTTGCCCCCAAGGAGGTTCTGGCTGCGGTAGGTATCCAGATCCGGGAAGAAGCCCAGGTCTGGGTGGTGGATGCCCTCGTAGGGCACAGGGACAGGCTCGGGAAAGGGGGTATTCGCCCCCTTCAGACGGGCCGCCAGGGTGGCCAGGCCCCGATGAGTGTTGACGGCGCCCCCCCGGTGGAGGAGGGTGTGGAGCCCAGCCCAGGTGCCATCCTCCAAGCCGTCCGAGTGCTCCTGGGCCACCAGGATGCCATCGGCGTCCCCTCCCTGAGCCTGGATATGGATCCAAGGGACCTTCTCTCCAGTCGCCTTCAACTCCTGGATCTTCCCGAAGAGGGCTTCCCAGGCTGGGCAGGATGCCTTGCCCCCGTGCAGGGCGATGATTACGGCCTCGCTGGCCAGCGCCTCCCGCACGAAGGCGTCGACGCGGGCCTGGTCGTAGAGCTGGGCCTGAGTGCGGGCCCAGAGCCTGATGTCAGAGTCTTCCGCCTTGAGACGCAGAATGGCTTGACTGAGGGTGGTCAGTTCCGTCGCGGTGGCACTGAAGTAAGAGATACGGGTCTCGATCATGGGAGGTCCTCAGCAGGGCGGACGCCAGGGTCCGATAGATGGAACAGGTGATGGATGGACCGACTTCGTGTGCGAGGCGGGAGGGGCAGTCCCCAGGGCAGCGGCCTGCAAGGGGGCAGGTTTCGCATGGCCCATTGAGGCGGGTGCCGCAGAAGGTCGACCGAAGCTTCTTCCAGTCAGGGGCTTCCAGGGTGCCGACCTGCAACCCCGGGTTGCCCACCGATTGGCTGCAGGGATAGAGCCGACCATCAGGAGCCACCGCAAGGCTTTCTCCTCGGCAGGCGTGGCAATAGTCCGCGCTTCCACAGGAGGCCCCCGCCATCGCTTGCGGCATCAGGGCCTTCTCCACCAGATCCAGTTCCCGCCAGGAGAAGGGAGTGCGGCGCCTTGACTTCAGGCCCTGGACAGTCGTGAAAAGGCTGCGTATCCCCGCCACCACCGAAGGTGGAGTGGGAACCAGATCCGGACGAGCCGCCGCCCGCCCCA
Source organism: Holophaga foetida DSM 6591 (assembly GCF_000242615.2). GTDB lineage: Bacteria > Acidobacteriota > Holophagae > Holophagales > Holophagaceae > Holophaga > Holophaga foetida. The sequence goes on along the minus strand of NZ_KI912268.1, from coordinate 1,230,125 downwards.
GGTTCACCAAAGGATCCAGCGCCAGGCCTCTCACATTTGGATAGGTGGACAGGGCCAGGGCCAGCTTTTCGAGGTGGGCCACGTTCAGGCTGGAGAGCACCGTGGTGACCCGGACCGGTATGTCCTGTTCGGCCAAGCGGCCAAGGGTCCGGTAGGATTCCAGGCCTCTTCCCCGACTCTGGCCGTGAACCGCCGGAGGGCCGTCCAGACTCATGCCGATGTCCACGCTGTGGGACTGACACAGGCGGATAAGGTCCTCTGTCATGCTGGTCCCGTTGGTCTGAAGGGCGATGGTCGCGGGCCACTGCTGATTGCGGATCCTCTCAACAACGGTCGTGATCACACCGGGAGCCAAGGTGGGTTCCCCTCCGGCGATCTGAACGTGGAAGGGCAGGCCCGAAGACGCCGCCAACGCCAGGGCGGCGTGGGCGGTGTTCCGGGACATGGTCTCGGAGCCCCGGGTCTGGCGGTAGCAGTAGACACAATCCAGGTTGCAATCTGCGGTGGCCCAGAGCACCAGATAGCGGATCGCGGGTTTCAGCGGCACAGGACCTCCAGATTGAGGCGGTCCATGATGTGGCGGCGTCGGTAGGCCGCCGAATCCAGTTTGATCTGCAAAGTGCCCGGATGTGTGCGGCTGAGTTCGCTCCAGGGCTCATGCCCCGGGGGGGGGAGGAAGAGAACGGACTCGTCCGGAGAGGCCAGAGCGACGGGGATCCGCTCCAGGCACTTCACGCCCAGCATCGTCCTCAGGTCGGGAGCGAGATCCTGGCAGGGGGCGAAAGCAAGGTCACAACCCAGCTTGGCCAGGGATACCGCCAGCTCGGGATGCAGGAAGGCCTGGGGTCGCACGAGCGCCAAGCGGAAGCCGTCCCGCTCGGCCACATGGAAGTCCTGATCCTCCGATAGGGTATGGATGCCCCAGGGGCCCACCAGGAAAGGGTTCCCCTCCGAGGAGCCAGCGATCATTGGCAAGTCCTTGGCGATCACTTGCCTCTCGACGTAATTCAGGATGCCGGTGGAAAGATCCCCCGGGGGAAGCATGGAGACAACCCCTTGTCTGGAGGGCGTCAGGACCTCCCTGATTTGGGCGTGGGCCTTCTCTGGGTGATGCTCGGGCATCAGCATCTGGAGATCCACCGGAGACGAGGGCGCGCTCCCCCAGAGGTACGTGGTGTCCTCCAGGCCGTTGGTGTCCCTTCCCAGAGGGCGGTAGTTCCGAGGGGAGCGGGTCTCCAGGATATGTTCCCGCCTGGAAGACTTCATCTGGCCGTTGCTCAAGGGCCATCGGATCAGAAGAGCGCGACTTTCGCTGGATCTGTCGTCCAGGAGCACCTCGCCCTCGCCGGTGACGGCGTACGAGGAGGCTTCGCGGCAATCCATCATCTGGTCCAGGCCCGTGCGGTTGCACCCGATGACCCCGAGGCCGTTCTCCAGGGCGCGGGCTCGCCAAAGGGTCCGGGGGTCAACCCCTTGGGGTGGCCAGTTGGCCAAGACCAGGATCAGATCCGTGCCCTGGAGGGCCAGGGTCCTGGCGGGCAGGCCGTAATAGCTGTCCGCGCACACCAGCATGCCGACACGCCCCCAGGGGGTGTCGAACCAGCTCCGGGTGTAGGGATTCCCCGGGGTCGCCCAGCGCCTTTCAGCCACCAGTTTCCGGTGGTGGGCGGCGGTGCTGCCGTCCGGGCCGATGGCGATGGCGCTGTTGTGGAGGAGGCCTGTTTCCGGGTCCTGCTCCAGCATTCCGATGCAGCAGAAGACTCCGTAGTGGCTGCAGATCTCTCGCAGCCCTGTCAGGGTGGGACCATCCAGGCTTTCCGCGAAGGGCTCGGCCTCCTGCACACTGGGGAAGCTGTAGCCTGAGATCGCCATCTCCGGAAGCACGATCAGGCGGCTGCCCTTCTGGGCCGCCTTCCTCACACCCTCCAGGATGCGGGACCGGTTTTCCTCCGGACGGGCATGCTGGACGGCCATGTGCAGGAGCGTGATGGGAAGCCGTCTATTCATGGACTGCCTCCAGGGTGTTCAGGAGCTCCTCTACCCCATCCCCCGAGCAGGATCGGCTCCCGGCAATCTCCCAGTTCAGTCCCTCGCCTTCAGCGGTGAGGAGCCGGATGTGTAGGGCGGCACCCCCTTGCTCGCTGATCTCGAATCCAGCACGTTCCAGGGCGCGGCGGGTCCATTGGTTGGCGACCCCCTCGCCCTCCAGGGAAACCTGGCCCCGGGATGGGCGGTCCAGGTGGAAGGCCCCTCGCTGGGGGTCAAAGGAAAGGCCGCAGCTTTGGAATGTCTCGGCGAAACCGCCGTCCAGCACCAAGTCCTCCGGGACGCCGTCCCGCAGCTGGCCAGAAGGCGAGAGGAGCCAGAGTCGGTCGGCACTGCGCAGGGATAGCTCAAGGTCGTGGGAGGATAGAAGAATGATCCGCTGTTTCTGCCGGGCGAGGTTCCGCAGAAGATCCATCAGCTCTACCCGACGGGGCAGGTCCAGGAAGGCCGTTGCCTCGTCCAGGATCATGATCTTGGGATCCTGGGCTAGGGCCCGGGCGATCATGGCCTTTTGGCGTTCCCCGTCAGAGAGCTCACACACGGGGCGGAAGGCCAGGGCCTCCAGGCCGACAGAAACGATGGATTCTTCTACCGCAGACACGTCCTCGGTTCCCAGGCGCCCGGACCAGCCCGTGTAGGGGTGGCGACCCATGGCCACCATGGACCAGACCGGCATGTTCCCCACAGGTACCCGCTGGGTCAGCACAAGACTCATGCGCTGGGCTAGATCCCTGGGCTTGAAGGATGCCATGGGGGTGCCGTCGAGCAGAACCTCCCCCTCCAGGGGTGGCTGAAGTCCGGTGAGCGTGCGGATCAAGGTGGATTTGCCTGCGCCGTTGGGCCCCAGGAGGCATACGAAGGAGCCAGCGTGGAGACCCAGGTTCAGATCACTGGCCACGACCCGATCCCGATGGGCTCCCATGCGGTATCCGATGCTGAGCTTGCGGAGTTCCAGCAGGGCTGATGATTTCATGCTCCAGCCTCCAGCACCTGACGACGGCGCAGAACGACCCCCAGGACGAAAGGTGCCCCCAGGAGAGAGGTGATGGCATTGAGGGGAAGGGCCGTGCTGGTCCCAGGGGCCTGGGCGATGAGGTCCGCCGTCAGGGCCAACCCTGCCCCCATGAGAAGAACGGTGGGGGCAAGCACATGGTGATCCGTCGTGCGCATGAGCATGCGTGCCAAGTGGGGCACGGCGATGCCCAAAAAACCGATGGGGCCACAATACGCAGTGACACTCCCTGCCAGGACTGAGGCGCTCACGATCAGCAGGAATCGGGAGCGGCGCACCTCCAAGCCCATGCTGCGGGCGTACCCCTCCCCCAAGAGCAGGGCGTTCATGGCCTTGGCTTGGCTCCAGGCCAACATTCCCGCCAGGAGAATCGCCGGGGCGAAAATTCGCAGTTGGCTCCAGGTGACGCCCCCGAATGATCCAAAGGTCCATCCGATGTAGCGCTGGAGTTGCTGTTCCTGGGAGAAGTGCATCAGGATCGTCACGAGGCTGCTGGCGAGGTAGCCCGCCATAATGCCCACTATGAGCAGGGTCAGGCTGCTCTCCACCCGTCTGGCCACCATGAGCACCAGTCCCATCACGGCCATGGATCCTAGGCTGGAGGCGATGATCAGCGAGAATCCCGCCCCGGCCACCTGGGCCACACTGGCGGTCCAGCCCACCGCACCGGCTGACATGACCACCAGAGCCACTCCCAAGCTCGCCCCGGAGTTGATACCCAGGACGAAGGGATCCGCTAAGGGGTTGCGGAAGATGGTCTGCATTTGAAGCCCCGCCATGCCCAGGGCGGCCCCGGCCAGGGTGGCCGTGATGGCCCTGGGCAGGCGGAAGAGGAGGATGATGTTGCGCCAAGACTCCGGGGCCTGGGCATCTCCCAGAAGAATGGAGAAGACCTTGGCCGGGGGGATGAAGATGGAGCCCAGACAGAGTTCCAGGGCAAAGATGCAGAGGACCAGGATGGGCAAAAGGACCCAAGCAAGGCCCCAGAGACGGTGGAGGCAGGGGTGACCCCCTGTGGGGAGAAGGCCGATCTTGTTCATGAACTCACGCGAAAAGAAGCAGCCATCCTGACCGCATAGCCCGCTGTGCGAAGGCTCATCAGGCGGGACGTCTTCCAAAGAGAAAATTTCATACGATTCTCACCACCGGGCCTGGATGCCTGTGTTCACTCGGAATCCGTCGTCCGGATAGCCCTGGTGGGATTCGAAGGATGTGTTGAAGAGGTTGTTCACCTTGAGATACCAGTCGAATAATTTTTTATTAATTCTGAACGGCTGGGTGATGCTGAGGTCCATGCAGGTGTAGCCGTGGAGTTCCTGGGCGGGTAGGTTCTCTCTGGATGTGAAGCGCTTCCCTTCGTACCGCAGAGAGGACTCCAGGCGGGTCTTGGCGCGCTTCAAGCTGTACTGAACGGTCGTCTTGGCTTTGACCTTGGGCGTGTAGGGCAGGTTGTCTCCCGTATCGCTGTTCTCGGACTTCTGGAGAATCAGGTTTGCCTCTCCCTGCCAGCCAGCTTCCCAAGACTCTTTCCAGGAGATTTCCACGCCCTGGCGCATGGCTTTTTCCAGATTCATGGGGCGATAGATCAGGTCTGCCCCCCGTACGGCGCTGATGAGATCCCGGGTGTCCGTCCTGAAGAGGCTGAACTGGAAGAACAAGGCCTTGCCCTGCCTGTATTCGAAGCCCAATTCGTGGGACCAGATCTTTTCCTCCTTGAGGTCCGGGTTGCCTCGGATCTGGTCCACGGAACCGTGGCTGCTCTGGTAGAGCTGCTCAAAGGAAGGGACGTTAACGGTGTAACCGCTGCGACCGCGGAGGAACAGGTGTTCCGTGAGGCCCCAGCCGATGCCCCCCGTCATCCCCGGGTTGAAGCCAAAGCCCGTGGTCTGGATTCCCTTGAGTCCCAGGGTGGCGGTCCAATTGCCAATCCGCTGGTCGTACTGGCCCCCCAGCATGGCGGTCGTCCGTCCGTGCTCCCCCGCCAGGGTGTGCTCCATGTTGTCCCGTTCCAGGAGCCCGCTGATGCGGGCCTCCCAGGTCCCCTGAGGTTCCGTGAGGGTGAGCTCGGACTTGAGGCCTCCTTTGCGATCATCAAGGGTATAGACCGGTCCGGCCTCCGAGCGATCCTTGAGGGTGGTGGTATCCCCGTATACGTTCAGACCATAGGTGCCCTTGTCTCCGAGCATGCCGGAGATGCGAGTGTCCACGGAACCCTTGTGGTAGCGCTGGCGGGCATCTGGCGTGAGTTTGTCTGCGGGGCCGGAGGACCCGGCTTCGGAGGTGAAGTATCTGGCGTTCACTTCGTATTTACGGCCTCCCTCTCCGTTGCGGTTCCAGAAGGCCCCCATGCTGCCATCGGTGCGGTCGCTGTTCTGCCGCTTGCCGTCCCGGTGGTTACCGGTGGCTGTCAGCATCAGTTTGCCCCCGCCTGCGCTGAAGGAGTGGCTGCCGCTCCCCTCCATCAACCCGTAAGAACCTCCCCCAAGCTTGAGGTTGCTTCTTGGCTGGCTTTTTTTTTCGGAGGCTGTGTCCCGGGTGACGATATTGATGACACCGTCGCTGCCGCCCGGCCCCAGCCACACCGGAACCGGGGGCTTGAAAACGGTCACTGATTCGACGATGTCGATCGGAATGGCGCTGAGGTCCTGGTTGCCATACATGTTGCTGTTGAGGGGCCTTCCGTTGAGCAGGATCATCACACCCCCGGTCTTGCCAGAACCTCGAATCGAGATGCGGGTGCCCGTGCCGGGGGAGGGCTGGACGTCCACGCCGGGCATGGTCTTAAGGATTTCCTCCACATTCGGGAGGTTTCGCTGGAGGATCTCGGCGCGACCGACCTGCTTCACATCCTGGGGGTGGTTCTGGACATACTCTGCGAGCACCTTGTCGGCGGTGACCACCACGGGCGCCATGGTCTGAGGCTCCTCGGCAGCCCCGGGAAGGCAGAGGGCCGCCAGGGCCAGCGTCATCCATGGAAGGGGTTTGGGTATGAACATTTCAATCCTTTTTGTGTCGTGAATGTTTCATGGTTGCGCCAGGGGCCTGAGCCAGGCGTGCCAATACAGCGCATGGTTCGGCAGGAGTTCGGGGTGGAAGATGGCGATGAGGTCCGCCAGCACCAGATCCGGATTGGCGGATCCGTTTTCCCAGTAGTCGCTCCCGCCCCAGGGGCCCAAACGGGCGCCGGTGGTGAAGACCTTGCCCTCCCGGAAGGCCTTGAATAGGCCGTACCGCGGATCCGTGTCCTTCATCTCCTGGAGGGTGTGCAAGGAACTTCCGGTCATGTGGAGCATCCAGAAGTCGGCGTTCCGGGCGCGATCAAGGACTGTCTCAATCTTGAGTGCGCGGCTGCCTGGGTTCGGGTCATCCCCCAGGAGATAGGTGGCTCCGGCGTCGCGGATATAGGCAGCGAGGTAGCTTCCACCCCCTGGGGCATACCAGGAACCCCGATAGTCCATCTCACAGAGAACAGTGGGGCGGTGGAGGGCCTTCCGGGCAAGGGCTTTCTGCGCTTCGTAGCGGGCTTCCAGCTTCGCGAAGTGCGCCTCGGCCTCGGCATCCCGGTCCAGGAAGGCTGCCACGAACTTGATCCATTCGGCGCGCCCCAGGGGAGTATTCTCCATGTAGTCTGCGCATAGAGCGACCTTGAAGCCTGCCTCTCCCAGCTTCTGATGTTTATCCAGAGAGGAATCCCCGGTGCCCGTAGCCAGGATCAGGTCGGGGCTAAGGGTGAACAGGCGGTCATAGTTGAGCATCTTGTTCATCCCTGGGGCTCCATTGGAGACCTCCTGGATCTGGCCGCTTCTGATGCGATTTGCAAATACTGGCGTAGTGACATAACGGCCGCTCGCCACTCCCAGCACCGCTTCGATCCTGTCAAGCGTCACAAATGCCGGGAGGCAGGAGGTCGTGAGTAGAACAACCCTGCGGATGGGTGTCTCCACAAGGATTGCCCCAGGTTCGGCTGCTTTCGGATGGCTGCCCCTGGGGACAAGCTGGTAGACGAAGGCCTCTGTCGCATCCCGCCAGGGCTGGTTGACGCGGATGATTTTGCAATCCGAGCGGTATTCCAGAGTGAAACGCCGAGCATGGCGGATGGTGGCTTGCCCCTGCTGGGGAATCGTGGACGCGGCTCCGATCTTCCCAGGATGCCCGCGGCGGGCGGTGGACACAGAATCTGCAATTCGAAGGAAGCTCCAGGCCAGCCCCAGGGTCAGAAGCGCCAGCCCCCCCCAGCGGATCCAAGGATCGCTCTTTGGGGCCATCATCAGTGCCCCCTCTGGCGGAGCCAGTGGTGCCAGCGTAGTTTGTGGCCGGGTGTCAGTTCGGGATGGAAGATGCTGATGAGGTCCGCCAGGACCAGATCCGGGTTGGCGGATCCATTCTCCCAGTAGTCGTTGCCGCCCCGAGGGCCAAGGCAGGCATTGGTATTGAAGACCTTGCCTTCCCGGAAGGCCCGGAAGAGGGTGCATCGGGGGTCGATGTCCTTCAGATTCTGGAGAGAATTCAGGGAGCTGTCCGTCATGTGTAGCATCCAGAAGTCGGCATCTCTGGCGCGGTCCAGGACTGCGTCGATCTTGATGGGACGGTAACCCGGGCGAGGGTCATCCTTCAGGATGTAGTCAGCTCCGGCGTCTCGGATATAGGCGGCCACATAGCTCCCACCCCCCGGGGCGAACCAGGCCCCCCTGGCATTCATCCCACAGAGAACCGTGGGGTGGTGGGCGGCCTTGCGCGCCTGGGCTTTCTGGGCCTCGTAGCGGACCTCCAGCTTCGCAAAGTGCGCCTCAGCTTCGGCATCCCTGTCCAGGAAGGCCGCCATGAACTTGATCCACTCCGCACGGCCCAGAGGGTCGTTTTCCATGGACTCGGCGCAGATGGCCACGTTGAAGCCCGATTCTCTCAACTTCTCCTGATGGTCCAGGGCCGGATTTCCCTTGCCTGTGACAAAGACGAGGTCGGGCTTGAGGGTAAAGAGGCGGTCGTAGTTGAGGTGCTTCTCCATGCCCGAGATGCTGTCGGCGATCTCCTGGACTTGGCCATCCCGAAGGCGCTCCACAAACGCTTGGGTGCAGACCTGCCTTGCCCCGGCGATTCCCACTACGCTCTCTACGCGATCAAGAACTACAAAATCCGGGAGATGGGTGGATGCGAGCAGGACAATGCGTTTGACGGGAATTTCGATCAGGATCGCCCCGGGCTCCTCGCTTTTTGGGCGGCTACCCTTGGGGACGAGCTGGTACGTGAACCCTTCCCTGGCCCCCTGCCAGGGGGTGTTGACCCGGATGACCTTGCAGTCCTTCCGGTATTCAATGCTGAATCGCTGAGCGTGTCGGACCGTGGCCCGGCCTCCCTTCAGAACCGTCGAAACGGTGCTATTCGGACCGCTTCGCTTGAGGGTTTTCCCCACTGCCCTCGCGACCCGAAAGGAGCTCCAGACCAGGAGGGCCATCAGGAGTGCGGCTCCGCCCCATTTGGCCCAAGGGGCCCGCCGCTTCGGGGTCGGCTCCACCCTGCCTGACTGGTGTTCACCTGCAACCATCTCGCGGCTCCTCGCGCGGGCCGAGAAGTGGGCGGGTGGCTACCAGTGCCTCCCGCCCGCTCCCTCGGCGGGGGTTGATGCGCTGGGCCGGTCTCCGGACTTGCGATTTGGCTGGATCCTTTCGGTTCCTCCGAGTCCTTCCCGGTTTCCCAGTGGTCTCGGCTACAGGCCGCGCGCCAGAGGCGCGTCGCATACCGTTGCGGGGCAGTGCCGGATTCTCACCGGCTTCCCGAACACCCTTCGCTAAATTGTAGGACCACATTAGCATGCTGGTATGACTAGCAACAGTTTTTTTGTGGCAAGTATGTGGCGTATCCAAAAGTGATGTTAGGTGAAATTTAACGTTGACACTCTCGCGGGTGGATCATTAGTATGACCAGGATTGATAGTCCGCCCAGGTGCCCGCAAGGGCCCAACAGGGAAGCCGGTGAGAATCCGGCGCGGTCCCGCCACTGTGATCGGGAAGCGATTCCCCCCATCGTCACTGACAGGAATGTCGGGAAGACGGGGAGCCGCGATGGAGCCAGTCTCCGAGACCCGTGAGCCAGGAGACCTGCCTGAGCGGTTAGGCCAAAACAACTCCGCGAGGGCTCGGAGGGGCTGGGCGAGCGATGCTCGCACCCGCTTCTGCCTGCCCCCCACACCAGGGGGTCAAAGTCATGACTGGCAGCTGATTCATTCACAGGCAAACAGGACAAGTAGGGCTCCAATTGGTCATGGGGCAGCTGAAGGCTTGTCGCTTTTAAGTGTTGATTATGAGGAAGTTAATGAATCGTGTCGGTGCGCTCAGGTGGATTTGTTATATTTTTGTCATATTTTCTATTAAATGCAATATTTTTGCATTAGATGTTCCAACGCTCTCCGAATGCCTGGACGCCAAGGCTTCCATCGTCCGAGCCGAGCGGAACAGGCTCTGGGAGAAGACACTGGTGGTGAGATTCCCTTCCCGCAGGCGGGCCATCTCTACCAACGACGGCATCCTGGATGTTCTGGCTGCGGGAAACCACGCGGCCCAGCCTGCCCTCTGGCTCCAGGTCGAGGAAGCCATGAAGACTCCCCAGGAAGTAGGTGGGAAGGTCTATGCCCGAACGATCCAGGAACAGATGGCGGGTCGGCTGGGCCTCCGCCCCGGCGACACGGCCATGATGGCCACCGCCGCAGACTTGGACAACGGCGCGGTCGTGACCCGCACCTTTCCCCCATTCACGGTCACGGTCCTGGCCACGGCGGGGGCCCGTGGCAATGCCTTGCGGGCGGGCGTGGATGAGGGCACCTACATTGAACCGGACCCGGCTTTTCCAGCCACCCTTCAAGCCAAGGCACCTAAGCCTGGCACTATCAATATCCTGATCCTCACCAATGCCCGGTTGACGGACGGGGGCTTGGCGCGGGCCATCATCACGGCCACCGAGGCCAAGACCGCTGCCCTGGAGGATCTGAATGTCTCCAGTAGCTGCACCAAGGGGGTCCAGGCCACGGGCACCGGCACGGACAGCATGATCGTTGTCTCAGGCACGAGTGGCCCTCTGGTGACCTACCCCGGGGGTCATAGCCGCATCGGGGATCTCATGGCTCAGGCCGTCCATCAGGCGGTCCTGGAGGCCCTGGGCAAGCAGAACGGATTCAAGAAAACCCAACCCACCCCTCTCAAGGAGAAGCCATGAACCCCCTTTCCCATAAACACACGCTTCCACTGGGGCTTCTGCTGGCCACTCTGCCCAGCGCCGCTGCCGAGCCTGCGGATCTCCAGGAAGTGATCGTCACGGCCACTGCCGTCAAGGAAGCCAAGAAAGACGTGCCTGCCTCTGTCCAGGTTGTCTCCCAGGACGATATCAAGAACTCAACCTCCAGGAATGCGGGGGATCTGATCGCCGAGGCGGGCATTGGCCACGTCACAAAATACAACGGCTGTCTGACTGGTTCTATTGGTATCCGGGGACTCCAAAGCAACTGGTCCAGCAGTTACACCAGCCGGGTGCTGATCCTAATCAATGGCAGCAGGGCTGGCACGGTTAACTTGGCTAAGATCCCGGCTCAGGACATCGAGCGCATAGAGATTGTCAAGGGACCAGCCTCGGTGCTATTCGGATCGGCTGCCATGGGTGGTGTGGTCAATATCATCACCAAGGAGGGAACCAAGGATGGCTGCCATGGTGCCCTTGGTGTTGAAGGCGGCTCCTGGGACTACTGGAAGGTCTTTGGGGAGGCTCAGGGCAAGGTTGGGAAGTTGGATTTTTCCGCAACCCTGAGCCGGGAAGGGCAGGGCGACTACGAGGCTGCGGACTACGGGACGATTGAAAACAGCGGATACAAGGCCGAGACGCTTTCGACACGCCTGGGATACGAAATCGCGGCAGGGCACCACCTGTCCCTGGGGTACCAGCACTGGAAGGGGTGGGATATCGGCTCCCAGGGAGCGACTTACTCCGCAGACCCCGATGACTACAACAACAAAAAGCGGGACGCCTTGGACCTGAATTACCGCACTGAGTCTCTGCAGGCAAAATACTACTATGTGGCGGATCGGGATGAATGGTACAGCAACGCGGACTACTCCTCAGGTCCCGGTACTGACGCTCTGGACAAGACCGACACGGACACCCAGGGCCTGAGCCTTCAGAAGACCTTCACCGTGGGGGACCATCGCATCGTTACCGGGGGTCAGTGGGACCGAATCAAGGTTCAGAGCGTTCGGACTGCTGGTTCTCCCTACAACCCCAACTCCCGCTACGACAGTTATGGAGCCTTCGCCGAGGGGCGCATGAGCCTCCTGGAGAAGCGGCTCCTGGTGAGTGCGGGCCTGCGCTTCGATCGCTTTGAGAACAGCATCCTGGATACGCCTGGCCTGAGCGGCATGACAGCCAAAGATGACAGCCTCGATCACACCACGGTGCGGGGTGGCGTGGTCTACAAGCTCACCGAGAGCATCACCATCAAGGCCAATGCCGGAACCGCCTTCCGGGCCCCCGCCCCGCTGGAGTTGGCTGCGGACTACTATTCCTGGGGCACCCACTATGTGGGCAACGCCGGGCTGAGCCCCGAGAAGAGCACCACTGTGGATATGGGGATCGAGGTGGTGAAGGGGGCCTTCCGGGGGGACGTCTCGTATTTCCACACAGACTTCAAGGACAAGATTGTCAGCTACTACAGTTCCGCCCTGACTGCCTCGACCTACCGGAATGCGGGGGAGGCCAAGTTGGAAGGCTTCGAGATGAACGCCAGCTATGATCTGGGTGCGGCCCTGAGGCTCAGGATGGTCCTGGAGCCATACGCCCACATCAACTACCTGACCCGCTTCGAAGAGAAGGCCAGCGGTGCATGGAGCACGCTCACCTCTACCCCCAAATGGAGCGCTTCGGCGGGTATGAAGCTGGGCCAGGAGTCCTGGGACGCCCAGTTCATTGCTTCCTACCATGGCCACGAATGGGCCACGGACTGGAACAGCTCCAGCAGCACCTACGGGCTGAACATCAGCAAGGGCGGCTTCGTTCTATTGAGCCTGAAGGGGGCCTACCGTCCCCTCAAGGCCATTGAGTTGACGGCCTCCGTGGAAAACATACTCAACCGCTGCTATGAGTACAACCTCGGCTACCCGATGGCCGAACGGACCTTCGTGGGCGGCGCCAAGTGGCTTTTCTAGGGATGCCCAGACGTCTTATGGGGAAGCCGCTGGCATTCCCTTTTTGGAGTTGAGCCATGACTCCCGGTTCCTTGAATGATGCCCTGCTGGATGCGGTCTACCGGGATCACCTCTCGGGTGACCTCCGTCGGCCTTCCCGCATACTGGTCCTTTGCCTTTTTGGGGTCGTTACCGGGGCACTCCTGGGACTGGGAATCCTCTGCCTCCGTCGCGGGTCCTGCCAACCCGAGCGCCGAGTTGTCGGCATTTCCATCCGGGAAGTGATCAGTGATGAGCCCCCACCGCCACCGCCACCCCCTCCGGCCGGAGGGGGCGGTGAGGCGAGACCATCCCCTTCGCAGGCCAAGGAAATCGAGGAAAAACCAACCGAGCGGTCTCCCGAACCCACGGATATCCAACAGCCTTCAACGCTTCCCCAGGCATCACCAACTCCAGCAGGGATTGGTGTGCCCGGGGGTGTCCCTGGGGGAGAGGTTGGAGGGGTAGTGGGTGGTGTCGTTGGCGGCAAGAAGGGCGGCGTGGTGGGGGGGGGGCTCGGGGGAACCGGCAGCGATGTGGTCCCCCCGAGGGCGGATGCGGCCTATCTTCGCAACCCCGCCCCTGTCTATCCCATCTATTGCCGCCGGGCTCGTGAAACAGGCACGGTGGTACTCCGGGTCCTGGTAAAGCCCGATGGTCATGTGGACCAGGTGGAGATTAAGGCCACCAGTGGCTTCCCCCGTCTGGACGCAGCGGCCATGGATACCGTCCGGCGCTGGATCTTTGTGGCCGCCCATCGAGGTTCCGAGGCAGTGGCCGCATGGGTCCACGTTCCCATCACCTTCAATCTGGAGTAGTCATGAAGCAGATCGCCATCTACGGGAAGGGCGGCATCGGAAAGTCCACGCTTTCGGCCAATCTCTCGGCAGCCATGGCCCTTCAAGGGGCCAAGGTCCTCCAGATCGGGTGTGACCCGAAGCAGGATTCCACGCGGCTCCTCCTTGAGGGGCGGCGGCTTCCGACCGTACTCGACTACCTGAGGCATACCGGCCCCTCTGGCCGGAGGCTGGAAGACGTGGTCGAGCGGGGCTTCGCGGACATCGACTGTGTGGAGGCCGGAGGACCTGAACCCGGTGTCGGTTGTGCCGGGCGGGGCATCCTCAGCGCCTTTCAAATGCTTGAGACCCTTGGCCTGCAGGAACGCGGGTACGACATTACCCTCTATGACGTCCTGGGGGATGTGGTCTGTGGAGGCTTCGCGGTCCCCCTGAGGGAGGCCTACGCAGATCTTGTCTATATCGTCACCAGCGGCGAGTTCATGGCTCTCTATGCCGCCAACAACATTCTCCGGGGAATTCGCAATTTTGAGAGTGGGGGCTACCGCGTGGGAGGCATCCTCCTCAACCGTAGGGGGCTCCCGGACGAGACGGATCGGGTGAATCGCTTCGCGGAAGCGGTTCAGGTGCCCCTCCTTCTGGATCTTCCGAGAAACGATGTATTCATGGAAGCGGAGCGCAAGGGGCAGACGCTGGCCCAGGCCTTTCGCGATCATCCCATCACAGCTCAGTTCGGTGGTTTGGCCACAGCTATACTCCAAGGTGGCTGGAGCTTCCCCGCCCGCCCTCTGGACCCCGAAGTGCTGGAGTCCCGGATCCTGGGACACCATGTGGCCATTCCTGCAAGACCTCCAAGCCCGGAATTGCCGATTCGTGAATCGGCTCCCATTGGGGCCATCGGGAATGTCCCCCAGGGGCGATACTGGTCCAAGAGCGTCCGCAGCCAGGAAATCCTTCACGGCTGCGCCTTCAATGGCGCGGTGCATACAGCCCTCCAGGTGAAGGACAGCCTGACCCTGGTCCACGGGCCCCGGAGCTGCGCCTTCATCTCCGAGCATGGGCGGGGGGCCTCGGCCCGAAGGAATTGGTTCAGGCATGGACTGTCACCGGTCGCGGCGCTCGCCGCGCCACTCCATTGCACCGCCATGGATGAACGGGTGGCCATCTTTGGCGGAGGAGATCTGCTTGAGGCTGGGCTGGATGATGCGATCCAACGGGCACCCAATACCATCTTTGTGGCCACGACCTGTGCTGCGGGAATCATCGGCGACGATGTGGAACGCGCCCTCACCGCCCGCCAGGGGGGCCTAGTTGGCCTGTCGGTGCTCCCCCTCAAGGCCGACGGAAATCTCACGGGCGACTATATGCAGGGCATCATTGACGCCGTCGTGGGCATCGCGGAGCGCTTCATCGATCCGGAGCAAAAACCCGAGGGTAATTTTGTCAATCTGGTGGCTGAGAAGAATCTGGCCACCAATACCGAGGGCAATTTCGTGATCCTGAAGGCTCTCCTGGGGGCGCTTGGGATTGGCATCAACTGCCGCTTCATCCGGGACACCTCCACGGAAGAGATCCGGGGGTTCAAGAAGGCCAAGCTCAACATCCTGGCCAGTGAGGACGCCATGGGGCGCGCCGTCCGGGACTTCCTGGTGGACCGCTTCCAGGTACCCTTCCTAGAGGTTCCCTATCCGGTCGGTTTCGGAGCCACCTGCCTCTGGCTCCAGACCCTGGGGGAGCTATTCGGGAAGGAGGGAGAGGCGAGGGCACTGATTGCCGAGAACCTCGAACGCTACGAGCAGGGCATCGAGCGCCTACGCCCCGCCTTTGAGGGACTTCGGGTTCTGATCGTCACCCCGAACCACCGGGTGGACTGGATCCTGGAATTGGCCCTGGAATTGGGGATGGAGATCGTGAAAGTGGGCATCCTTCCCTCCGCTTGGGACGACACGTTCCACACGCGATACGCCCGCCACCTGCCGGTGGTTACCGGATATACCCGGGAACAGCGGGATCGGGATATCCGTGAACTGATGCCGGATCTGACGCTGGCCAACACGGTCTGGCCCACCCAGCCAGCGGAATGCCGGGTGGAACTGCTCCCCTACTGCCCCGATGCGGGTTTCTTTGCTGGATTGGACCTGGCGGAGCGGTGGCGTCGATCGCTGCTGCTCCCCCCCCGGGAGGGATGGCGCAATGATCTCTGAGAATGGAACCCTGATACAGACCGAAGTGCCGGACGGTCTGACCGGCGTCCTGCTGGGACTCGAAAGCTTCGGGGAGGGGGACGTGATCCTCCATGGCCCCACCGGGTGCCGGGGGCCTCACAGCTACCTTTCCGAGCACATGCGCCCCCGGGGGGATGCCCGTGAACGCATGAACTATGCTGATCCATTCTTCTTCGGTCAGCCGCGCATCCCCACTACCTCCATGGACGGCAACGATATTGTCTTCGGCGCCAGGGCCAAGCTGGAGGAATCCCTCAAGGTCATCGCAGGACGAGGCGATGGGCCCCTGGCCATCGTCAATTCCCCTGGAGCAGCCTTGATCGGGGATGACCTCCGGGCTTGCGCCGATGAAATCCTCCCGGGACGTCCCTGTGCCATCGTAGAGATGCCCGCACTTTCGGCCCCCTTCGCCGTCGGCTTCCAGAAGGGGCTCATCGCCATGCTGGAAGCTCTGGACCTGGAGCCCGCCGCCGTTCAACCCCGCACGGTGGCCCTGCTGGGGCTTTCCCTGTCCCACGCCCGTTGGGAAGGGAGCCTGGAGGAGCTGCATCGCCTCCTTGGCCTCTGCGGGCTGGAGGTCGTCTGCGCCCTGGGGGCTGGGGCGGATGGGGAAGCCTGCGCTCGGATGGCCTCAGCGGAGGTCCTGGCGGTGGTCCATGCCCCTTTTGCAGACGCAGTAGTCCCATGGATTGGAGCGAGGTTTCCTGGCCGTGTCGTGGAAGGCCCTCTGGGCGCTCCCTTGGGATACGCCGCCACTGAAGCGTGGATTCGCGCGGTGGCGGAGGCGGCGGTGGTCGACCCGAACCCCGCCCTGGAAGATATTCGCCAGGAGCGTCGTAAGGTCGCCCATCTCCTGGACCGATGTGTCGGCTCTCTGGAGACCTTGAAGGGGGCGGCTTTTGCGGTCCATCTTGAAGCTTCCCTGGCCCTCCCCTTGGTTCAATGGCTCCATGGCTATCTAGGAATGTTGCCGGTCTCCGTGGTGCTCAGTGACGGGGCCGATTCGGAACTGGCCCAGCAACTGCACGTTTGGCTTCAGGCCCATGGCCTGGGTGATGCCTGGGGGCGTTCCTGGCGTCAGGGGGAGGTGGACATCCTCTTCGCCGATGGGGCCGCAGCCATGCTGGCCCGGAGTTTGGGCATACCGGCGCTAGACCTGGAGTTTCCCGCCGATCCGATCCCGGACTTCCTGCCCAGGCCCCTCCTCGGAGTGCGGGGTGCCACCACCCTCCTGGAACAGGTGATTCGGGGCCTATTCTGATGTCTCCAACATGCCCGCAGGACCTCCCCGCCCGGACCCCGAGGCAATTTCCAGGGGGGCGGAGGGCTTGGCGCCGTGATCAGACTCGGATTCGGATCCTGGAGGCAGCCGCTCAGTGTCTCCAGGAGCGGGGAGTCGAGGGGCTTCGGATCCAGGATGTGGCCCAACGGGCCGATGTGGGTTTCGGAACGGTATACAGCCACTTCCGCTCCAAGGAGGAGCTCGGAAGCCTGCTGCTCGCCCTTCAGGTTCACAACCTTGGGCGCCACTGCTTCATGACCACCCTCTGTCTCCACCGCACTGAGCCGATCCGGGGGTGCGTGCTCGCCACCCGTCTCCTTATTCACGATCTTCTGACTGAGCGTCATTGGAGGAGCTGGGTGCCCGCCCCATCCATCCTGGTGGATGCCCTGCGACAGGGCCTTCCGGTCTTCGGTTTCAGGCGGCTTTGTTCCATGGCGGAGAGCGGTAGGCTCCTGACCCTGGCCCAGAGCGACACCCTCTGGGGGCTCCTCCTCTGGATGATCGTGGGCACCCTCTGTGATTATCCCGAAGGGCGTTCGGCAGACGAACAGGAGCAGGTTCTGATGGAACGCATCCTCGCCATGCTGGAGCTTCCCATGGGTGAGACCCGAAGCCTGCTCCAGGAGCCCTTGCCGAACGGGGGGCCAATGGATGTCGACTTTTTCTTCACTCCCTGATCAAGGTTCCTGTCGGAACGGCCCTTTGTCTATCTCTTCAAGGACTTGTCATGTGTTCTTTCCCAGCTTCCCTCCTGAACCTTGGCCTCGTGGAAGGGGCCAAGGGCGATGCCTTCGGCCCAGCCGCCATCTGGGCCGCCGCCTCGATTCCCAACAAGTGCATCATCCTGCTGCTGATCGCCTTGTTCCTCTTCCAGATCTACTTGGTGATCGAACGGGCCACCATGTATGCCGCCAGCGCCTCCGCCTCCCGGAAGTTCCTCAAGCTCTTCATGGACACCCTGCGCCAGGGTGACTTCGAGGCCGCCAAGCGCGCCGCCGCCACCCACCAGAGGAGCCACATCGCCCTGGTGCTGAAGCACGGCCTGGACATCTACCAGTACGAGAAGCAGCTCCAGGCCACCCACGAGAACCATGATGTGATCAACCCCGTGGAGCGCGCCATCGAGCGCGGCACCTCCGAGGTCACCGAGCTATTGAAGAAGGGCATGGGCACCCTGGCCACCATCGCCTCCGCCTCCCCCTTCATCGGCCTGCTGGGCACCGTGATCGGCATCATCAAGGTCTTCTCGGACCTCAAGACCAAGGGCGCCGGGGATATCAACGCCCTGGCCGGCTCCATCGGCGAAGCCCTGGCCACCACCGCCCTGGGTCTCGTGGTCGCCATCCCCGCCGTCTGGTTCTACAACATCCTCACCAACAAGCAGGACCAGGTCATCACCTCCATCAACAACGCCGCCTCCCAGATGATCGACGAGTTCATCCGCCGCGAGAGCCGGGCCTAGGAGAAAACCATGGCCATGGATGTAGGTGGGAAGAAGGGCGGCGCGAAGGCCGACATCAACGTCACCCCCCTCGTGGACATCGTGCTGGTGCTGCTGATCATCTTCATCGTGATCACCCCGGCCGTGAATGATGCCGTGAAGCTGCCGCTGGCCAAGCACAGCGTCAAGGCGGAGACCGACAAGAGCGCCAAGTACCTCACACTGATGCTGCCAGCCAAGCGGGATCCCAAGGACTTCAGCAAGGTCGTGGGCCCCGGCTTCGTGCTGCTGGACGACAAGGACGCCAAGGAGTCCCAGAAGACCACGGGCTGGGATATGAGCTCCACCGAGGGCCGCAAGGCCCTGGTGGGCTTCATCCGGAAGTCCACGGACTACCTCGCGGACAAGCGGGTCTTCGTCAAGGCGGAGGCCGACCTTCCCTTCAAGTACGTGAACGAGCTCTTCCAGATCTGCCGTGAAGGCGGGGCCGACGAGGCCTCCATCGTCACCAGCGAGGACAAGGGCGAGAAGGAGAAGAAATGAGCCCCCAGAAGCCCAAGAAGGTTCAGCATGGGGTCCACGCCAAGTCGGACATCAACGTCACGCCCCTGATCGATATCGTGCTGGTGCTCCTCATCGTCTTCATTGTGATGGTCCCCGGCCTGAGCAAGGCCCTGCCCGTGGTGGTGCCCCAGGTCATCAAGACCGACAAGCCCACCCCCCCGGACCCCAGGAATCCCCCCCTGGTGCTGGGCATCAGCCCCACCGCCGACAACAAGGGGTACGAATTCACCCTCCAGAGCGACCGGATCGAACTCCAGGACATCGCCGCCAAGCTCTGCCCCGTGCTCCAGCTCCAGCCTGCTGGCATGCGCAAGGTCTTCCTCAAGGTGGACGAGGAGACCCCCTACCAGGTAGCCGTCCACGTGCTGGACCAAGTCCGCCTGGCCTCCGAGAGAGCCAAGAAGGAGACCGGCGCCAAACCCGAATGGGGCGGATTCGATGGGGGAGACACCAAGGTAGCGATCTCGCTGAAGAAACGGGGCTGAGCTGCTGCAATCGGACTCGCCTTGCTCAGGCCTTGGCCGAGGCTGTTTAATATGAGCCCAATTGTTTAGCCCCTCCGGGCTCTGTTGGGGGATCGTTTTCCTATTTGGGGTGATTGAGTCAACCCGGCGGCAGGTGATGACTCACCGGGGGCCGAGGATCAGATCGATGACCAGTTGGATGCGCGTCTCAAGCTCTTTCTGTATGAACTCCGGCTCCAGGCCCTTGACCAGGACTCTCAGGTGCAGTGCGCCGATGGTGGCGCCGAAGAGCATATCGGCCACGAGGGGGATGTCGAGGGTCTTTAGCGGATGGTCTGCTCCGGGGCCCGTCAGGTGACCGACCAGGAGGTCGTTGACGCGCTGAAGGCAGTTCTCATAGAAACGCTGGGCCAGTTCCGGCGAATGCCGAGCTTCGGAGATGACCAGCCGGGTCATGGCCACCTGGCGGGGTGAGAAGGTGAACGTGGCCATCTCCAGGAGACTGGTGCTGAGGCTGGTCCGGAAATCCATTCCGGCCTTCAGATTCCGCTGAGGGGTGTCTTCGTAGTTGAAGATGAGGGTGGTGAAGATGGCTTCCTTGTCTGGAAAGAGCTGGTAGACGGTCTTCTTGGACATCTGGCTCCGGCGGGCGATCTCCTCCATGCTGGCGGCCCCATAACCGACCTCGCTGAAGACCCCTTCGGCCGCAGCCAGGATGCGCTCCCGGCGCTTCTCCTCCGACAGGGCGGGCGGACGGCCGGGGCGACGCTTGCCCGTGTTCATTCCGTTCTCCATCGGAGAGGCTCCTTGACAATGGGAAACACAATCGTATCCTAATCAAATGGAAACCGAATCGTTTCCAAATTGTAGGGGCCTTGCCTCACAAGCCGGAGAGAGTCAATGGACAGAAAGATTGCATGGATGACCTTGTGCCTCGGCTGCCTCTGCATGTTGGGCCCCCTGGGCACGGACATGAATGTGGGGGCCCTGCCCATGATTGGCAAGGATCTGGGGGCCAGCGGCAGCAGTATGCAGCTCAGCGTCACGAGCTACTTCCTCGGCTTCACCCTGGGGCAGCTCTTCTATGGCCCCCTCTCCGATAGGACAGGCCGCAAGCCCATGATCTATCTGGCCTTGGGCATCTTCGCTGCTTCCTCGGTTGGCTGCTGCTTTTCGACCAGTGCCACCCAACTGATCGCCTGGCGCTTCGTGCAGGGATTGGGGGGCTCCATCGGCATGGTCATGGGCGCTGCCATCATCCGGGACCTCTACACGGGCGTGATCGCTGCCAAGCTTATGTCGGTGGTGGTTATGATCTTCGGCCTGGCCCCGATCGTGGCACCCCTGGTGGGCAGCCTGATCCTGAAAATCGCCAGCTGGCAGACGATCTTTGCGGTTCTGGGCATCCTGGCGGTGCTGGTGTTCGCGCTGATCCACCTCAAGCTGCCTGAAACCCGCCTCCCATCCCTGCGTGCCCAGAGCCGACCCAGCGCCGCGCTCAAGCTCTATGCCCGGTTCCTCGTCAGCCGGAACTTCATTCCCTATGCCGGGACCCAATCCCTGGTCCAGGGGGGCTTCTTCGCCTACGTGGCGGGTTCACCCTTCGTCCTCATCAAGACCTATGGGCTTTCGCCCCTGATGTACTCGCTGCTATTCGGGATCAATGCTGTTGGCCTCGCCATGGGTAGTCACCTCATCGCCTACCTCAGCGCCCGCTTCGGCGCCGAGACGGTGGTGAAGGGGGCCACCCTTTTCTACGCTGGATCGGCCCTGCTGCTGGCCCTCCTGGAGGTTTCGGGTCTTTCGGGCCTCTGGGTCCTGTGCATCCTGCTCTTCGTCATCATCACGGCTCTGGGCGGCATCATGCCCGCATGCAATACCCTGACCATGGAAGCCCACGGAGCCGACCCCGGCTCCGCCGCCGCCCTCATGGGGGGCCTCGGCTTCGGGGTCGGAGCTCTTGGAAGTGCCATGATCGGCGCCTTCAAGGGCACCGGTGCCCTCCCGATGCTCAGCATCATCGCTGCCTTCGGCATTCTCGCCGCCCTGGTGGCCAACTTGAGTTTTTCCGGCCGAAGCCAGCGGGAGGGGGAAGATCCCTCACCCTGCGGGCAGGCCCTTTAGGGGCCGTTGCGGAACCCGTGCCGCTCTGGTTGTTCCGCTACGGCCCCTTATGCCGCTCCTATGAACTTGTTTGGGTTTCTGGAGAGCGGCTTAGGGCCGTTGCGGAACCCGTTTCCTTTCGCGGATGCGGAATGCGGTCTCACCCCAAAGGCAGCAGGACCCTGAACCGGGTGCCCTTTCCGAGTCCCGTTTCGACCTGGATCAGCCCATCGTGCTGTTGGGCGATGGCTCTGGCCATGGCGAGGCCGAGGCCGGTGCCCTTGCCTTCGTCCTTGGTTGTGTAGAATGCCTCGAACATGTGGGAAAGGACTTCGGCGGGAATGCCGGGACCCGTGTCCTGCACCTCAACACACGCATAGGTCCCACCGGGCCGATGATGCTCTGATGCTTCCGCCTCCTGGAGCTGGAGGGCAATGGTGCGCAGGGTGATCCTCCCCTGGCTGCCCATGGCATCGCGGGCGTTGATGCCGAGGTTCATCAGCACCTGCAGGATCTGGGAGGGGACGGCTCGGACCCGTGGGATGCCTTCCCCCGGCTGGAAGCTCAGTTCTATGCCCTTGGGAAGCGCGTGACGCAGGAGGATCGCCGCCTCTTCGGTCACGTCGTTCAGGTCGAGGTCGACCCGGACCGGCGCATCCTCCTTGCGGGCGAGGCGCAGGAGTTCCGTTTTGAATTCTTGTGCCCGTTCGCAACTTCGGACGAGGATCTCCACATGGCGCTGCTGCTTCTCGGTGAGTTGGCTCATGGCCAGCAGTTCCGCCGCCGCCCTCATGGACCCGATCAGGTTCCCGAAGTCGTGGGTGATGCCCCCGATCATCATGCCAAGATTCTCCAGGCGTTGACTCTGGATCAGGGCATCCTGGGCCACATGGAGCTCGGTGATGTCCTGGAGGATGCCCCGGAACCGACAAGCGGACCAGGCGAGGGTCCAACGGGTCCAGATCCAACGGCCGTCAGCATGCTGGATCCGGCAGTCGAAGTCTGTCCTGTCGAGTGCACTCGCTGGGGTGAACGAGGAGATGAAGCGCGAGAGGTCAGCGGGATGGACAATGGATTTCAGGAGCTCTGGTTCCGCGTTAAGAGTGTCGTGGGTATAGCCGAGGACATCCTTCACGAGATACCCGAAGACCCAGGTGCCATCCTCCTCGTCACGGATCCAGGGCACAACCTTGGCCACCCGGGCTGCCTCAAGCAGGGCTCGGCGGGTGTGCATCTCCTCCAGGGCCCGGTGGACGGCAGAAGGCAGGCGCTTCAGGTTGGATTTGAAGATGTAGTCTGTCGCACCGACCTTCATGCACTCCACACCGAGATCCTCGCCCATGACCCCCGAAACGAAGATGAAGGGCAATTCAGGGTGGATCTTCATCTTCGCGGTGAGGGCCTCAAGGCCGTTGTAGGAGGGCAGCGAATAGTCCGAAAGCACGAGACTGACATCCGGGGAACCGAGCTCCCGCAGGTAGTCCTCCCGGTTGTCCACCCGGATGATATTGATCTTGCCCAGATGCTCTCCGAGCAGTTGCTCGATGAGGAACGCATCGTTGAGGGAATCCTCAAGGAGGAGGATCTTTAAAGGCCCGTTCTGCACACCTATTCCTTTGCTCCATTACGGGCCTTGGGGGGCGGATTGTTGATGGCGGCCCAGAAGACGCCCAGGGAGGCCACCACCGATGCGAATTCGCCGAAGTTCAGTGGTTTAACGACATAGCTGTTCACGCCCAGACGGTAGCTTTCGATCATGTCCTTCTCTTCTGCGCTGGACGTGAGCATCACGATGGGGATCAGGCAGAACTCCTCATCGGACCGGATCTCCCGGAGGACCTCCAGACCGTTCATCTTCGGCATCTTGAGGTCAAGCAGGATGAATGTGGGATTCCCGGGAGATCTCGTGGCATAGCAGCCCTGGCGTCTGAGGTAATCCAGGGCCGCAGGCCCGTCCTCTACGTGGATGATCTCGTTGATGACGTTACTGGAGGCCAGGGCATCCATGGTCATCTCAGCGTCGGCCGGGCTGTCCTCCACCAGCAGGATTTGCCTGATGCAGTTCATGATCGTTCCTCCTCTCCGGGGAAGGCTATGAAGAAGGTGGCTCCCTCACCCAGGCGCCCCTCGGCCCACACCCTGCCGCCGTGGCGGGTGATGATCCGGTGGACGTTTGCCAGACCGATGCCCGTGCCTTCGAAGTCCTCTTCCCGGTGCAGCCTCTGGAAGACGCCAAAGAGCTTGTGGGCGTAGGCCGGATCGAAGCCCGCCCCATTGTCTCGGATCTCGATGCCCGACTCGCCTGCCAAGTCCAGCATGGGCTGGATTTCAATCACTGTTTCGGGCCGGTTCCTGGTGAACTTCAGGGCGTTCCCGATAAGGTTCTGGAAGACCAGTCGGAGCAGGGTGGGATCCCCCTGGAGCGTGGGCAGCTTGCCGATCTTCCATCGGATCTGCCGCTCTCCCCATTCGCTCTTGGACTCCTCAATTACGGCGGACACCAGTTGGGCCGTGTCCACCCTCACCCTGTGGAGTTCCGCCCTCCCCAGCCGCGAGAAGGACAGGAGACCTTCCACGAGCTGCCCCATCCTGACGGAGGCCCCCTGGGCGACTCGTAGATAGTGGTCGCCCTTTTCGTCCAGCCTGTCCCCCATATGGCGTGCAAGCATGCCCAGAAATCCCTCCATGTGGCGAAGCGGGGCGCGCAGATCATGAGAGACCGAATAGGCGAAGGCTTCCAGTTCCCGGTTGGCTTCGGCCAGTTCAAGGGTGCGGGTGGCCACCCTCTGCTCCAGATCTGCATTGAGGTGAAGGATCTCAGTCTCGGAGGCCTTCTGGTCCTCCAGGAGGCTCAGAAGGGCCTTTCGGGAGGCGTCGGCGATGTCGAGAAGGCGCCGGGCTTCCGACTGGGCTTCCTTGATTTCGGTGATGTCCTGCAGCATTCCCCGCACCTTGATGACCTTCCCGTACTCATCCCGTATTGGATTCCCCACCGTGCGGATGACCTTGAGGACCCCCTTGGCGCTGATGAGCTCAAGTTCCAGGTCGTAAGGCCTTCCGAGTTCGACGGCTTCCTGGACGGCACTGGCGATCTTCGTAGCGGAGGTGCCGGAGTAGAAGCCGAGGCCTTGTGAGACGCCCAGCTCTTCAGGGTTTTCCAGGTCGTGGATCCTGGCTGTCTCATCGGTCCAGGTGCCCTTGAGGGTCACCGGGTCGAATTCCCAGCCTCCGACCTTGGCCATCGTGCCTGCGAGGTCCAGCAGCTCCGTCTTGGTCCGGATGAGGTCCTCGGTCATCTTGCGTTCAGTGATGTTCTCGTGGGCCACGACGATTCTCAGGGGCCCCTCGCCTGCAAAGCGGGTCACTCGTCCCGAGAACCACCTTTTGACTTCGGGCGAATGGCAGGTGTATTCCTGGGTGTACTCTGCGACCTCTCCTGCCGTGACCCTCCGGATGCCGTCCAGGAAGGCCCTTGCCACTTCTGCATCCGGCCCGGTTGCGGCCTGGCACACCTCGAAGTAGTTGGCCCCTTCGCATACCGTGTGGCTGATGGGGGGATTCTCCCTGGCAAAGCGCCGCCAGGCCTCGTTCACATTGAGGATGGTGCCGTTCTCATCCAGGATGGCCAGGTGCTCCGTGAGTGCGTCCAGGGTTCCCGTGGCGGTCCGCTCCGCTTCTTTGAGGAAGGTCTCGGCCCGTTTCCGGTCCGTGATGTCCCGGACTACGGCCCACGTGCCAACGGGGGTGCCATCGATGTCCTTGAGCAGGCAGGTCCTCAGCTCGACGGGGAAGACGACGCCATCCTTCCGCTGGTAGCACTTCTCGTAGACCTTCGAATACCCGTGGACCAGCACTTCGTCATGGATGATCCCGGCTTCCATGGCATGCCACTCCGGCGGTGTCAGGTCCATGTAAGTGAGGCGTTTGAGCTCTTCGCCCGAATAGCCGACCATCTCCTGGAAGATCCCGTTGAAGTCGATGATGCGCCCCTCCATGTCCACCTGGGCGTACGCGTCCCGCATGCTCTCATGCAGGTGCCGGAAGCGGTTCTCACTCTGCTCCAGGGCCGTATTGACCATCTTCCGTTCGATGATGGCCCAGGTGGCCTCGGCCAGGAAGGTGACGGCCTCCGTGTCCTGTTCGGTGTAATCGAGGGGCTTGTTGCCGACGCCCAGGATCGCGACGACTCTGCCCGCCCGCATCACGGGGACCACCAGCTCCCTGACGACCTTTGCGTGCCCCGGCGGAAGTCCCTTCTTGTGGGCCAGGGAGGCGTAGTCGTTGTGGACCACCGGGGTCTTGAAGCGGACGCAGTCCATCCAGACGCCGGCCCTGTCGATGGGGTAGTGGGAACCGCGTCCTTCGGCCGTGCAGAACTCCTTCAGGGTGCGAGTGGACCACTGCTGCAGGGTGAGCTTGCCCGTGTTCTCGTCAAAGAAATGGTAGAAGCCGATGGGGCTGTCGACCATGGCGCCGGTTTCATCCAGGGTTTTTGTGATCAGCTCGTCCAGCGAGTGGGTGTCAGCATAATCGTTCAGGTCTGTGCGTATCTGGGTGAGCCGCTCCCGGCGACGAATGTCCGTCTGGTCCCGGAAGATGAGGACGACGCGGACGATTTCACCGCGGTCGTTCCGGACCGGGGCCGCGCTGTCGGCCAGGGCTCGCCTGCTGCCATCCCTGCCCAGGAGCATGGTGTGGCTGGCGAGGCTGATGGGCAGCCCATCCTGGAGGACGCGTCGGATTGGATTCTCCACCGGTTCAAGGGTGTCTTCTTCGACGACTTGGAAGACATCCTCAAGGGGGCCTCCGAGTGCCTCGGACTCCGTCCATCCCGTGAGGCCTTCTGCTGCGGGATTCATGTGGATCAAGCGCCCCTTTGCATCCGTGACGATGACCCCGTCCCCGATGCCGTACAGGGTTGCCTGGGCTTCCTCCGCGCTTTCGCGCACCTGGGCTTCCGCATGGCTACGGATGAGGTCCATGTGGTCCAGGGAGCGGGCGGTCCACCATGCTGCGGCCGCAAGGATGGTGCTGAAGGCGATGACGATGAGGGCGACACCGACCGCGTACTCATACCAGCCGAAGCGCTCCCCCAGGGCCCGGACCCATCCAACCAGGATGGATATGCCAGGAATGATGAGCATCATCCGCCGCAGCAGCCACCCTCCCATGGAGTCGCCCATGAAGCGCCGCATGAAACCCTCGGATGGGTTCAGGAGCAGGAGTCCCGCAGCCAGGACGATGAATGCCAGTGCCGTGAGGAGGGCCAGCTGGAAGTAATACCCCAGGCCGAAGGCCCCGAGGGTGCCGTAGAAATAGCCCAGCAGGGACAGGAGGCTGAAAAGGCCCACTGGCAGGGCCAGCCACTGCGATGCAGAGGCCGTTCGGGGGAAGCCCGCCAGGGTGAAGCCGCATCCCAGGAGGATAAAGCTCACGGCGGAGGTCGGTGCCATCCGGTTGGGGGCCAGGGTGCCCAGGGCGCCAGGGGCCTCGCGGAAGAGGAGCTGGTCGATGTGGAGATCCACCCCGAGGAGGTATTGAGCAAGGGTCAGGGCCCCCAGGATCGTGAGGACCGCTGCGCAGACCGCAGAACCCATCTGGCTGCCCCTGGATTGGGATGTCCGCAGGAACAAGGCCCCCCCCGCCAACAGGAACCCGATGGCCGTATTGGTCTTCATCGTCACGAAACCCGGCAGGAGACCCTTCAGGGCCGGGATGTCCCATGCCCATCCGGCCAGCACGAGGATGCCCACGGCGATCCCGACGAGTCCCGCTGCGCGGGCCGTCAGTCTTGCGCGGTGGACCCTGCGGGAGGGCACGTTGGGGTCATGCCTCGCAAGGGGTGTCACGGAGAAAAGCTTCTGGTAGAGCTTTGCCTGCCCTACATAGAACAGGAGGCCCATCAGCAGGCCGATCATCAGAACCCCGAGCCCGACGAAACCGAGGATGATCACGCCCCGATACCGGGCCTCCGCCAGGATCTCCCTGGTCTCGACCTTGGCGATCATGAACCACGACGAATCGGGAACGGGATGGATATCCGCAAGCACCTCGGCGCCCCGATAGTCCTTGCCCACGAAGGTGCCGATCCGCCCAAGCACTGCCTGGGATGCCGGGAGCTCCGGCTGGTGGAGGGGGTATCTCAGGGTGAGGGCAGGGGCCTGGTGGTGGCGCAGGCGGTTGAGGAACAGGATCTCCTCTCCGTCCCGCCGCACGAGGAGGGTCTCTGCCGTCTCGCTTGGGGTGGGCCAGGATTGAATGAGGGGGAAGAGGCGCGGTTCTGGGTCCGCCCGGAGAAGGAGCACGGCGAGCACCTTCCCTGCGGGGCTACAGACAGGTGCTGCGATGTCCAGATTGACCTGCCCTCCTCCAGGGGGGCGGAAAAGCTCGCCGACGACTACCCGTCCCGGTTCCTTCGCATCCTGAACGAGCGCCCTGACTTCTGGTCCCAGGCTGTCGACCCCCGGGTCGAGGGAGGCCAGGAGCTCACCCCCTGTGGAGGCCAGCATGACATTCCCGTAGTTGTCGGCGTTCCTGATGAGCTCCAGTTCCCGGATGGTTTCCCTGTTCGGTCTGCCTCCAGGGGGATGGCTCAGGGATGCCAGCACCTCCCGGTGCGCTGCGAGGTGATTGACCCCGTGCTTTGCATCCGAAATCCGCTCGTTCCGCCAGTCGACGATCTGAGAGACCTTCAGGGTGGCGATGGCCCGGAGCTCCCGGGACCGCTGGGCCTGTATCGAACGCTCCTCACGTTTGTAGGATGCGTATCCTCCCACCACCAAGAAGATGGAGAGGGCCACGAAGATGGCGGCGAGAACGCTGAGTGAGGGGCCGCGTCTCACGGCTTGCCTCCGCTGGAGGGCGTGCTGTTCCCTGCCGGGGCGCTTGGGTAGCGGGGCCCCTCCCCGAGGCGGGACAGCAGTTCGTTCACCTCCCGCTTCAGGTCGAGGATGCGGCCCTCCCGTCCCAGGGTGAGCTCATGCCAGCGACGCAGTTCCGCGAGCTGCTCCTGAAGCTCCGCCTGGACTTGCTTCGTGCGGGTGATGTCCTCGTTGATGGCCACGAAATGCGTGATGACGCCGCCCTCGTCGAGGATCGGGGCGATGGAGATATCCTCCCAGTAGTCTTCGCCGTTCTTCTTCCGGTTCAGGAGTTCCTGGTGCCAGACCTGGCCCGCCAGGATGGTGTTCCAGAGGTTCCGGTAGGTTTCTGCGGGATGGGCATCGGACTTGAGAATCCTCGGATTCTTGCCCAGGGCCTCCTCTCTGCTGTAGCCAGTCAGTTTGGAGAAACTCGGGTTCACGTATTCGATGCTGCCTTCGATATCCGTGATCACCACCACCGCCGGGCATTGATCAATGGCCTTCGAGAGCTTCCGGAGCTGTTGCTCGTCCGCTTTCTGGTTGGTGATGTCGTTGATGGCGCTCAGGATGTAAAGCACCTCACCGTTGGGACCCCGGACCGGCCCCCCGCTCACATCCCCCCACAGGATCCGTCCATCCTGGCGGAGATAGCGCTTCTGGACGTGGAAGCTGTCCAGCGATCCCTTCCCCAGACTTTGGAAGAGTCCCGAGGTCGGCTCCTGGTCCTCTGGATGGGTGAACTCATAGAAGTGATGCCCGACCAGGTGCTCTGGAGGACGGTCGAAGATTTCGCAGGCGCGGTGATTGACCCGCAGGATGTGTCCATCGATGGCGACCTGCACCATGCCGACAGCTCCCTGCTCGAAGGCAGCCCTGTACTCCATTTCCTGAGCCGCCAACGCCCTTTCCGCCTCCTCCCGCTGCCGTTCCTTTGCGAGGGCCCGGATGGCGAAAGATAGATCCCGTGCCACTTCTTCGATGAGGGCCAGGCGGTCCTGGACGAAGAATCCAGGCTGCACCGAATACAGGTTGAGAACGGCAACGGCGCGGTTTGCGAGGAAAACCGGCAGGGATACGCTGGAGCGGAGTCCATGGGGTTCGGCCCTGGAACCCCATGGGCTCACCGGGGGATCCGCTGTCCAATCCTGGCATAGGACGATCCGAGCCTCCCGCAGACTCGTCGCACTGGGGCCCTGTCCCTCGGGGAGGGCTGGGTCCAGGGGAATTGCCAGATCCTGGGCACACTCCGCAAGCGGTCCGGCCATGAAGTCCGCGCGGAGGGGCTCTCCCGCACCGGGGGCCCATCCGATCCATGCCAGATCGAGTTTGCCGTAGTCAATGCACAGGCGGCAGGTC
This sequence comes from Holophaga foetida DSM 6591, assembly GCF_000242615.2. GTDB lineage: Bacteria > Acidobacteriota > Holophagae > Holophagales > Holophagaceae > Holophaga > Holophaga foetida. The sequence goes on along the minus strand of NZ_KI912268.1, from coordinate 1,200,769 downwards.
TCCGCCAGCAGTTCTGCCTCCGACCTCGCGCTACGGATCGCGCGGTTGATCCGGTACAGCAGAATGTGGAGATCGGACAGGCGCCTCAGGTCCTGGTTGCGCTTCTCTAGCTTGTGGAAGAGAGCTTCGTTGTGCTGACGGAGGAAGGCCATCTCCGAATCGATCGATTCGTCCGGGGCCTTCGCCGCCCTGTGGCCGGCTGTGCCCAGCAGTTCCTGGACCACCGTCATGAGGTAGCTGGGTTCCTGGGGCTTGGTGATGAAGCGCTCGGCCCCCAGGCTCAGGGCGAAGCGTTCGTGCTTGGGCTCCGTGTAGGTGGCTGTGTAGAAGACGAAGGGGATATCTTTCAGTGCCTCGTCCTGCTTCATCCGTCGGCAGAATTCGAATCCGTCCATGACCGGCATGAGAATGTCCGAGATCACCAAGTCCGTGGGGGTGTTCCGTGCCATCTCCAGGGCCTCGGCCCCGTTCTCCGCGACGAGCGTCCGGTGGCCCATCCCCTTCAGGAGGGCATCCAGCATGTAGCGGTTCTGCTCGAGGTCGTCGGCGATCAGGATCGTGCTCATGCCTGCCCTCCGCCGGAGGGGGCGGCTCCCAGGAAGCATTCCACTTGGGCGAGGAAGGTGTCCGGATTGATGGGCTTTTCAATGTAGCCATCGCAGCCAGCTCCGAGCGCCTTCTCTCGGTCGCCCACCATGGCGTACGAGGTGACCGCCACGATGGGGACCTTTGCCAGAGCTTGGTTCTCCCGGAGCCTCCGGGCGATTTCGTAGCCGTCCATGCCAGGCAGCTGGATATCCAGGAGGATCAGGTCGGGTGCCTGGCCTCCGGCGAGGGCGATCCCCTCCTCTCCGCTCCTGGCCTGAACGACTTGGTAGCCAGCGGTTTCCATGATGAAGGTGATCAGGTAGAGGTTCTGCTCATTGTCTTCGATATAGAGAATGCGTTGCTTCATGGCTCCCTCCCTTCCAGCGGCAGGACGAAGGTGAAGGTGCTTCCTTCGCCCCAGACGCTCTCCACCCAAATCCTTCCCCCCATACGTTCCACCAATCGCTTGCAGATGGATAACCCCAGTCCGGTGCCTTCGTATTTCCGGGTGGTTCCAGCGTCCACCTGCCGGAAGGGCTGGAAAAGGACGCCAATGTCCTCGTCCCGGATGCCGATGCCGGTGTCCCGGACCCGCACCTCGATCTCGCACCCGTTGACCCGGCAGCTGATCAGCACCTTCCCGTGCTCCGTGAACTTGATGGCGTTGCTGCCCAGGTTCATGAGGATCTGTTCCACCCGGCGTCGGTCGCTTCGGAGCCGCCCGACCTCCGGCGCAATCTCGAGCTCCAGGGGGACCCCCCGCTTTTCCGCCTGGGGCCGGAGGATCTGGACGCTCTTCTCAAGGGAGGCACGCAGATCGAAGCTCTCCTGGACGATTTCCAGCTGTCCAGCCTCGATCTTGGAGATATCCAGTACGTCATTGATCAGTTCGAGCAGATGGTTGGAGCTATCCCGTACCATCCCCAGCTGCTTCTTCTGCTCGGCGTTCAGGGGGCCCACGAGCCCCTGGATGAGGATGCCCGTGAATCCGATGATGGAATTGAGGGGAGTCCGCAGCTCGTGGGACATCGTGGCGAGAAATGCCGACTTGATCCGGTCTGCGGTTTCCGCGGCCGCCAAAGCCCTTCTCAGGGATTCTTCGTTCTCCCGTTCGGTAGTGATGTCCTCGATCACCCCCACGACTCCGTCTGAGGGATTGGAAGTGTCCATCGACTGAAGCTTCATCCGCCCCCAGAACAGGCTTCCATCCTTTCTCACAAGTTGCAGTTCACGGATCAACATCTCGCCCTGGAGGGCGCTGGCGGCGATGGCTGCCCCGATGCTTTCCCAGGTCGCATCGTCCGGGTACCACATCCGGGTTCCCCTGCCGATCATCTCGCCGGGGGCGTAGCCGAAGATCTCTTCCAGCCTGCGGTTGCAGAGGACGATGGTGCGCGCCTGGGTCAGCACGATCCCGCTGGTCGCGGCCTCGAAGATGGCCTCAAGCTGGTCCTTGGCGGCCCGCAGTTCACCTGTGCGGGCCTGGACCTGGGATTCGAGGCGTTCATTGCTCTCCTGGAGTACGCGGTCCCTGTCCTGGATCTGGGCTAGCATCCCGTTGAATGCGTCCACCAGCACGCCCAGTTCATCCTCATAGACCTTTGAGACCCGCATGGAGTAGTCCTGGCTGCCCGCGACCCGCTGGGCGGTTCCGGTGAGCATGGAGATGGGGCGTGAGACGACCTGCTGGAGCCGTGAGGCCAGGAACAGGGCTACGAGGCTGCCCAGGCAAAGGATCGCGAAGGCCGACAGGAGATACTGTCTGGACACGACCCTCAGTTCTCCGAGATCGGCTTTCAGATAGACCGTTCCCAGGTGTGTGCCCTCCGTCAGGATGGGCTGGAACACGATCAGGCTGTCACCCGCAAATCGATGGCTGGTTGAACCCAGATTCGCCGGAGGGATCACTGCCTGGAGATCGGATGACCGGTAGCTGGCCACCAGCCCGCCCCTGGGATCGAATATCCCCCCCTCCACGATCGAAGGGATGCCCCGTAAGGCCGCCAGGTTTTCCTCGCAGAGCTTGGGATCGTCGAAGATCAGGGCCGCCGTGCTCCGGTCGGCCATGAGGCGGGCCAGCATTGAAGTGTCACGGACCATGCTCTGGCGGGCGTGGATGCGCTGCTGGACCCAGAACGAGGCCGTCGCAAGGAAGAGCACCGAAACGCTGGCCACCATGATGATCAGGATCAGTTTGCCCTTGATGGGCAGCTTCCAGAGGAGGGGGACTCGACCCATGGCTGCCCCTTTATTGGTGCACCGTTGCCACTTCCAGCAGCTTGGCGTGGATCCGCAGGCTGGACTGGCGCACGGTGCGCAGGTTGATTTCGATCCTGACTTTGCCTTCTTCAGTCACGAATCCGATCATCCCCCCCTGCTGGGAGAATCGGCCGATATCACTGACCGTGAGAACTCCGGAGGGTGGGAGCTGCCGCATGACCCTTGCCAGATGCTGCTGTTCGCTCTGGCTGATGAACAGGATGTGGCACTGGATGGGCTTCCCCCCAGAGGTGGAATAGCGTTCGATCACCAGGGGATGGCCTTTCACCTGTTTGCCTGAGAGTTCGTTGAGCAGATCTGTGACCTGGTCCTTGCCGATGACTCCGACACGGATCGGCTCCGTCGGGGGGGCCCCCTCGAGTGAGGGCCACTCTACGAATCGGATGAAGTTGAAGACGTAGGCGGTCTTGACCTTGGCCTGGAGCAGCTTCTCCTGCTGGGCCATGGCGGGCTGATGGCAGGTCCAGAGCAGCACCAGCCCGAGGAGCCAGCAAGGGGGCCGGAGGGCGGTGCGCAGATGGGTGAGGGCGGGGAGCAGAGGCATGGGGGGCTAGAAACTCAGGTGGATGTGGAAAGTCGCGTTGAATCCCGGGTCCTGGAACTGCCAAGGCATACGGATCTTTCTGTCGAGGACGTTGTTGAGGTCCAGAGCGCAGCTCAATGCGTGGCTGGAACTTCTGTAGAGTGATGCCTGCGCCTTGATGTTCAGGATCTGATCGTTCCCGAAGGCCGCTCGGGAGCTCTTGGAACTGCTGTCGAAATACCTCCCGAAGGACTGCAGGCAGGGGGAGACCGTCAGCCCCTTGGGAAGGCCGAGGGTCAGGCCCAGATTGGCGACGTACCTGGGGGCGAAGGGGGTGTCGGCGCCGTCCTGGTCCAGGTCGACGGCATTCCGCAACTCACTGCGGGTCAAGGTCAGATTGCTGAACCAGATGCACTTGTCCGACACCACCTGCTCCGCGCTCAGTTCGAGCCCGAGGGAGGAGGCCCTGCCTGCATTGACAGATCTCGTCTGGGATGGCGTGCTGCTCACGACGTTGTCCACGATGGCGTCGTTGACCCGGGTGAAGAAGCCCCTAAGGGAGAGGGTGAGGGCATGGCCAGGCTGCACGTTCATGCCCAGGTCCATGCCGATGCCCTTCTCCGGGCTGAGGTTCCGGTTGGGCAGTTGACCGTCCTTGCCGGGCTGGCCGACATCGCCCTCCTGGAGGGTTCCCCCGACCGATTTGGCGGATGGGGCCAGGAAACTGCTGCTGATGTTTCCGAAGAAGGAGAAGACCGGAGTCGCGTTGAAGCGAGTTCCGGCGCTCCACAGAGACCTGTTCCAGGCCTTGCGGGAGACCTCGGGCCGAGTGCCTCCGATCCAGTCATAGTGGTGGCTTGTCCGGTTGAATCGGGCGCCGGCCCTCCAGACCCATTTCCACGACACCAGCTTCTCCTGCAGGAACACTCCCAGGGACTGAGCCCTGGCATCGTTGCTGATCCTGGTGGAACCGGATGCATCAGAGTAGCTTGTGTACGTGGCGAACTGGGCATCGGCACCCACGGACAGCAGACTCTCGCCCCAGTGCTTCCAGGTGAGGGTCACGTCCGCCGGAACGATCCTCTGCTTCACGCGGTCACGTTCCTTGCGCTCCAGATTCGTGGGGTAGTTGTCCTCGGACCAGTTCCGGTCGTATCCGCGGTAGCCCGCCTTGGCCTGGAGATGGATGGATTCGCGGATCGGTCTTGAGTACGTGAGGTTCAGGGTGTCGTAGAGGTGCTGGAAATCCCGGTTGGGGCGCCCCACCTGGCCCGTGTGTGCCGTGTGGTGGAGGAAGATGGACAGCCTGTGATCCGCCTCTCCCAGGGCATAGGTGACCTTCCCGTAGACCTTGGATTTCTTGTAGCGCGGGTCCTCCAGGATGTTCAGCCAGGAAGGGGTGGTGCCGTAGTTGGTGTAGTTGGACTGTTCGTGGCTGGCTCCTGCCAGGTAGCTGAAGGCCCCCTTCTGATCCTGGTGATAGATCTTTCCGCCCATGGTCGCGTAGGATCCGCCGCTGGCCTGGATCCGCGTCAAGGGGCCGTCGATCCGTTCCTTGAGCACGAAGTGGGTGGTACCGGCCAGGGGCGACTCGTTCCCTGCAAAATCCATGGACAGATAGTTGGAATACATGACCGCCGCTGGGCCTTGCTGCACCTCAATGCGGTCGAAGGCCCATGGATCGAGGCTCATGGCGTCCATGAATGAGTCCATGGGCAGTCCGTCCAGGAGATACGTGTTGTACTTCGGCCCCAGACCGCCAAAGGATCCCCAGTTGGCATCGTTGCGGGAGAGAACGTTCACGAACTGTCCCGGCTGGTACTTCACCAGTTCCGCCAGATTCCGGTTGGATGCGGTGCTCTGGTCGAAGGCTTCGCTGTAGACAATCAACACCTTCTGGGTCACCGACTCCTGCCTTTGGGCGCTCTTGGTGTCCGTCACAATGACTTCCGCAAGCTGGTCGAGGCTCAAGGTTTCGACGAAGGTTCCGATGGGCAGCTTGGCAAGGTGGCTGCTGTACCTCGGCCCGCTGCGGCGACCGATGCCGCCTTCCTCAGCCCTGTCGTCCAGACTCCCCGAAGCGGCAAGGATGGCTCCCGCAAGCCAGATGACAGCATAGGGGCGGAAGGTTCGGTGCATGGCATCTCTCCGATTCAGGAGAACGAATGGCCTGTGGTAGGGGATTCCCGGGAAGTATGGGGCTGGATGCTGATCCATGATGGTGCGGCTTATGTTTTTCTCGGGATTTCCGGGCGGAACATTACTCATGGCGGATTTCCGGGTTGCCGAATCAAGCGGGTGAGCTGTTCCATCACCCTGTCCAGTCCACCCTCCGTGCGAGCGCTCAGGCCTATAGCTATGACTTCGGAATTGTCCAATCAAGCGCTCAGCATCCTCCTGGTGGAAGACGCTCCAGAGGATGCAGAACTGCTTCTCGCGCATCTGGAAGGGGCTGGACTACGGGTTTCCTGCCATCGCGTGGATACCCCGGAAGCCATGTCCAAGGCCCTTTCGAACGCCCTCTGGGATCTGGTCATCTCTGATTACTCCCTGCCTCGCTTCAATGGGATGGACGCCTTGGAGCTTCTCAAGGGGACTGGCATCGACATTCCCTTCATCCTGGTGTCCGGAACCATCGGGGAAGATGTTGCGGTGGCCGCCCTCAAGGCCGGAGCCCACGATTTCATCGCCAAGGGCAACCTCACCCGGTTGCTGCCGGCCATCGATCGTGAACTGCGGGAGGCCGAAAGCCGCAGGAAGCGCCGTGAGACCGAGGCTTCCCTTCGGGAGATGCATGAGAAGCTGGCGGCGGTGGGGGAGGCCGCCTCCGATGCCATCCTTATGACGGACAATCACTTCTGGATCACGTACTGGAATCCGATGGCAGAGCGCATGTTCGGGCACCCGTCCCCTAACGCCCTGGGGCGGGATCTATTCAGGCTTGTGTTCGCCGAGGAGTGCCGGGGCGAGTTCGAACGCCTATTCCAGGGCGCCATGTTCCTGGGGCAGGAGCACACCTACGGCAGGACCCTCGAACTCACTGGACGGGCCAAGACCGGAAGGGCGATCCTCCTTGAAATCTCTCTGTCTACGGTGATGCTGGGAGGGCGCTGGCATGCGGTCGCTGTCATGCGGGACATCACCCAGCGCAAGGTCATGGAGAAGGAACGGCTAGAGCAACTCCATTTCCTGCAGACCGTCATCGAGACCATCCCGCATCCCATCTATTACAAGGACGCCAATCTGCGCTTCCTGGGATGCAACCAGGCACTCCTGGACTACATCGGCCTTCCCAAGGCCGAGCTGATCGGCAGGACGCTCGGGGAGTGCGCCCCCTCCCTGGTGAACTCCGAACGTGAGGTGACTGATCTGGCGGTTCTGAGAGAGGGCAAGAGCCTGACCTACGAAGAGGAATCGATCTGTGCCGATGGGGGCCCCGGAGCCTCCATCGAGTCGAAAGCCCCCTTCTTCGATATCGAAGGCCGGGTGGCGGGCCTCGTCGGCACAATGCTGGATATCACGGATCGCAAGCGCAGCGAGATGGAGAAGGCCCGCCTGGAGATCCAGCTCCGGCAGGCCCAGAAGCTGGAAGCCATCGGCCAGCTCGCGGCCGGCATTGCCCATGAGATCAACACACCCACGCAGTTCATTGGAGACAACACGATCTTCCTGCGGGATGCCTTCAGGGACATTCTGCCACTCATCCAGGAGCAGGGCCGCTTGCTGAAGGAAGGTTCGGAGGCGACCCCTGATCTGATCCCTACCTTGAGAGAGCTTTCCCGGGGGCTGGATCTGGACTATTGCGTCACGGAGATCCCCAGGGCCATTGACCAGATGCTGGATGGGATTTCCAGGGTTGCACGCATCGTCGGGGCGATGAAGGACTTCAGCCATCCCGGCTCGGAATCCAAGATGCCCGTGGATTTGAACCACTCCATTGAAAGCACGCTGATCATCAGTCGCAATGAGTGGAAATACTTCGCCGACCTGGAGACGGAATACGACCCGGACCTTCCGCTTGTGCCCTGCTTCCCTAGTGAATTCAACCAAGTGATCCTCAACCTGGTGATCAATGCCGCCCATGCCATCCAGGAAGCCAAGGATCATGGGAATTCGGAACTCAAGGGGCGGATCAGGGTCTCAACGTGCCACATCGGCAACGAGGCGGTGATCCGCGTCGAAGACAATGGGACAGGCATTCCCGAGGCCATCCGGCAGCGCATCTTCGAGCCCTTTTTCACCACCAAGCCCATTGGGAAGGGGACGGGGCAGGGCTTGGCCATTGCCCGCGGCGTGATCGTGGACAAGCACCATGGCCGTCTCGACCTGGAATCCGAGCTGGGGAGGGGGACGACCTTCACCATCAGCCTCCCCATGTGAAATCTGCCTGCGTGGATGTCTCCGACCCTTCAATTGCGCTGGAAGGTCTCAGTCATCTCTCCCAGCCGATCCAGCAAGGCGCTGGTCAATTGGTTCTTCTGGTAGCGCCAGCGCCACCAGCCTGCAGATCGGCCCGGGAAATTCATGCGCGCCTCCGATCCCAGATTCAAAATGTCCTGGAGGGGGGCCACGGCCAGATTCGCGACGGAAGCCCAGGCCAAGCGCATCAGCATCCAGCTGGCGCTCTTCTCATCGCAGGCTTGGCCGAGGTAGCGTTGAAGGAGGGCGCGCTCCATCGCGGTGGTCGAGGCGTACCAACCTCGGGTCGTGTCGTTATCGTGCGTGCCGGTGTAGACCACGGTATTCCGCACGTAATGGTGCGGCAGGAAGCGCCCTTCCTGAGCATCCGAGAAGGCGAACTGGAGCACTCGCATGCCGGGAAACTGATACCTCTCCATCAGTTCATACACCTCTGGCGTGATGCTGCCCAGGTCTTCCGCGAGGATGGGCAGAGGGCCCAGTCGCTGGCCCATGGCCTCGAACAGCTTGGCGCCCGGACCCTTGATCCACTGGCCGTCTTTCGCTGTCTGGCTCCCGGCCGGGACTGACCAGTTGGCTTCGAAGCCCCGGAAATGATCGACTCGCACCAGATCGACCATTTTCATGGCTGCACGCATCCGGTCCACCCACCAGGCATAACCGGTCTGCTGCAGTCGGTTCCAGTTGTAGAGCGGATTTCCCCACAACTGGCCGGTGACGCTGAAGTAGTCCGGCGGTACACCGGCCACCGCCCTGGGGTGGTGATGTCTGTCGAGCTGGAAGTAGTCCGGATGGCTCCAGGCATCTGCCGAATCGAGGGCGATGAAGATCGGGACATCCCCGATGAGCTTCACACCCTGCGAATGCGCGTAGGCCCTGAGCGCATGCCACTGGCGGAAGAAGAGGAACTGGCGAAACCGATGCTGCTCGATCTCATCGGCGAGCTGCTCCCGTGCACGAACGAGCGAGGCTTGATGACCCTCCCGGAATTCCGGATCCCATGTCAGCCAACAGCTACCCTCATGCGCATCCTTCAGTGCCATGAAGAGCGCAAAATCATCCAGCCAAGTAGCCTCTGCCTGGGCGGCGTCAATTAGGAATGTGCGTCGTGTTGCCTCACGAACGAGTGTTACCCAAGTGCCTCATGATAGTTGCTACCTGGATGGATTCCATCCGGTAGGGGCAGCGGAGGGAGGCCGTAGGCCGACCGAAGCTGCCCCTACCGGGCGCGGCAAGCAGTAGGTGTCGTCCACCATGTCTAGTTGGTCACGGCGTGACATAGGCATTTCCGGCAAATACTAGCCGCCTTGCCTCTGCATCGCGCCATGCTTTCACCCTTCGTTGAAGTGTTCGGAGTTGCCCAGCCGTGTAGTTCGTGGGGGATTCGATCTGGAGGCGTTGGAGTAATTCTTTGGCGGTGCGGTCCGGTTCCGTTTCCAGCCACTCCGAGATAGTTAACCAGTCTTTCTCGAATGGGTCTTCCCTCGTCCTCCAAGTCCGTGCGGGCTTTTCCGGGGGACGATGGGTGGGCCTGACCTCACCTGACTGCCATGCGGTGGAGAGGCCATTCAGAAACTGGTCCAGGTCCGCAATCTGGTGGGGAGGAACCTGGAGGGCCTCACCCGCCACAAGCTGGGCGAGGTGTTCCTGCATGGTGCGGATCTCCTCCAGTAAGCGGAGCGGGTCGAGTGCGACTTCAGTGGCCTTCAGGCGTTCTTTCATCTGGTCTGGGATAGATTCCGATGACATCAAGCGGGCACAAGGTGTCGCGGGCGCGTGGTAACGCTTCGTGACACGCGCTCCGATCCGCGTCTTTGAAGCCAGCTTGAAGGAAGGCTGAAAGAAGTTCACGAACAGCCGGGATGCAGCATAGAGCCGCATGAGCGCCTTCGCGGCCTTGAGCCCTTCGATCCGACCATAACCGACGATTTTCCTGACGATGGCGCCGTTCTTTTGCTCCACCCAGGCTTGGTCGTTCTTATGGTAAGGACGCGACCGCGTGAACTCGATGGTGTTCTCATTGCAGTAGGTAAAGAGACACTCATTCAGGAATTCGGTGCCATTGTCCACATCCATGCCCAGAAGTTCGAAGGGCAGCACCTCTCGTAACCTCGCCACTGCTTCCACGACCAAGGTCGCGCTACGGACCACGAGCGGAACACACTCCGTCCAGCCTGAGGCGACATCGGTAAGCACGAGGGTGTGAACGAAACTCCCGGCCATGCTCACCCCGCTGTGAGCAACGAGGTCAGCCTCCATAAATCCGGGCTTGGGTTCCTTCCAGTCAGCAAAGGTTCGCACCGGGACGTTCCGCCGGATCGCGGGTGTAGAAGGACGCCTGCGCAGCTTGCCTCCGATCGCAGCGCGGGTCGGGGCCAAAATCCGGTCGATGGTTGCAGGACTCGCGGCAAGCACCCGGCAACGGACCTCTGGATCGAGGTAGAGGTGGCCATGGCGTTCTAAGGCATTGATGAGAAGTGGCACCAGAGCCTTGAGCCGCTTGCCACAAACACGGTCCGAAGCTTCCCACAGAACGATGAGTGCCTCTCGAACGGCCTTTCCGTACACCCGCTCACGTGGTGGATAGACCCCCTCGCGCACAGGATGCGCATCCGTCAGTAAGCGAATTGCGTGCTTACGGTGATACCCCGTGAGGGCGAGAAACTCATCCAGGATCCGGCGCTTTTCAGACCGCGTGCCCAGCTGGTACCGCTCTCGGATCGCCTGGATCAATTCCCCACGAACCGCCTTGCTCACTTGCCCCTTCATCGGAACCTCCTGCCGCTATGTGCGGTAGCAGATTACGTGAGGCAACAGGCAGGGTCCGGTAGTCTTTTAGGCGAGGCAATGCGATGCACAGGGGTAATTGTCGTCGCGCAATACCTGAAAGAACAAATCTCTCTTCTCCGGGAACGCTGGCAGTACCCCCTGCTTTCCCCCGACAATGGGAAGCCCGTTGAAATCGATGGGGCCGCCACCTTCCAAGAGCTGCTCACTCTCCGGATGGCGGAGATCAGGCGGAAGCTGATGGAATGCCCGGTTTCCGATCCTGGAGGGGGCGGCAGTGATGGCCTTCGAAAGCGCGCCCGTGAAATCTGGAACAGCCAAGCTGAAGCGGTGATCTCAAAGATGCTAGATGACCTTGGGAAGTTCGGATTGCCGGAAGTCTGTCCCATGGAGGCCTCCCGCTATCAGATCCGCGATTCCCGCGACTTGAGGGGAGCTTCGCTCCGGTTTGCCACATTCAGGGGAGCATTCCTTGAGAACATGCATTTTGAAGGGGCTGATATATCCCAGGCCTGCTTTGCTTTCTCGCGGTGTTTTGAGACCAACTTCGAGGATGCGACCTGCGAGGGGGGCGACTTTTCAGGGGCTGAGTGCCATTTCGCTGTCTTCAGCAGAGCGGTCTGTGATCACTTGATTCTCGATAACGCTGACTGCACGATGGTTCGCTTTGATCAGGCCGTCCTTCGCAACGCGTCCTTCCATGAAACCACATGCTTTGCCGCGATCTTTGACCGGGCTCTTCTCGCAAGGGCTGATATCGCGGACATGAAGATCAACCACCTCACCTGCTTCGGGCGACCTGGAGAACTGGAGGAAGCCCGGAACAGCAAACCTTCTTCCTCGAAGCGCAAGGGCGAAGGCGACGATTGGTACATCGTGGATCTCTTCCCTGCATGGCTGCGGGCGGCGCAGGTCAATTCCCAGATTCGCCTTCTGTTGAGAAGCAATGGTTTTTTCCTGGAAGCGGACAACTACCAGTATTTGGAAATGGTTTGCAAGAGGCATCTGCTTCACCAAAGCTTGGCAAAACAGTTTTTTGAGTGGTTTTTCAAGGACTTGATGTTCGGTTACGGTCTGAAATGGCGAAGGCCATTATTGACTGTCCTTGTGGTTATCGCTCTCTGGGGTACTGGCTTTGCTCTGTATTTCAAGCTCAACTCCCTATATGGTCTTGCTGCGAGTATTGGATATGGAATTTATTACTCCATTATAGCATTTACGACGCTTGGGTTCGGAAATGTGCCGGACCTCGAAGGGGTATGGCCAAAGGTGCTGCTCTGTTCCGAAGCGCTGATCGGAACCGTTCTCATGCCTCTTTTCCTTCTGGCCTATGCGAGGAAGATCCTTCAGGATTGAGCGAGGGGAGAATGGTTGCGATGGCATGGGCGGGCAGGCCCGTGCGCCGTGGGGGGCACTCGCGACTTTCATTCCGTCGGGCTGAATGCTGCATTCGGCCTGTGTATTTGTCCGTCTGGCGGGTATTGGGGCTGATTCGCCACAAAGCGTTTTCTCTGCCCGGAGGCCTGCCGATAATCAACCCGGAACAATTCGCCAAGGAGGGCGCCATGGCAGTGGGAAGCGTTGGCAGTGCCACCAGTAGCAGCACCAGTGCATTGGTTTCCGATCCAAGGGATCTGAACCGTGACGGCAAGGTTACGGAGATGGAGATTCAGCAGTACGACCGCACCCATCCCAAGGCTGATACCAAGGCCGACACCAAGGAAACGGTCCAGGCCAAGTCGGACAATCTTCTCGATGTGACCGTATAGCACTGAGATCCGTTGGCACCTCGGTTCTGAAAGGGTGGAGCTGGACATCTCCTGACGTCCATTCCAGGGTATACCTGGACTATGCGCATCCTTCACACGTCTGACTGGCATCTGGGGCGGGTCCTGCACGAGCACAGCCTCCTGCGGGACCAGGAGTCCTTCCTGGGAAGCCTGCTGGAACACCTTCGGGAATGCCCCTATGAGGCCCTGGTGGTGGCGGGCGATGTCTTCGACCGGAGCATCCCCTCCGAGGAGGCGGTGGGGCTCTGGAACGGCTTTCTGGAGGGTTTCAGGGCGGCCTGCCCCGAAACGGCGCTGCTGGTCATCGCTGGCAACCATGACAGCGCGGCCCGAGTGGCCCTGGCCTCCCGTCTCCTGGAGGCCGGTGGTATCCATATCCGGGGAGGCGGGGAGCGTGTGGACGAGCCCGTGCGGCTCCCTGGGGCCGATGTCTGGCTGGTGCCCTTCCTCTGGTCCGGCAGCCTGGCGGTCGGTGGCGAGAACGGGCGGGTGATGATTCAGACCCAGCGGGAGGCCCTGGCAGAGGCCGTGGCCCGGATCCGGCTGCGCATGGATCCCCAGCGGATCAATATCCTGGTGGCCCACTGCTTCGCTGTGGGGGGCGAGGTCTCCGACTCGGAGCGGACCCTGGTGGGCACGGCGGTCCAGGTGGAGACCCAGCTCTTCGAGGGTTTCGACTACGTGGCCCTGGGTCATCTCCATCGGCCCCAGGGGCTGGGACCCCGGATCCGCTACAGCGGCACACCCCTCGCGTACAGCTTCTCCGAGGCGGGCCAGGCCAAGTCCATGGCCGCCATCACCCTGACCAAGGGTGTTGACCCCGAACTGGAGCTGGTTCCCGTGAGGCCTTTCCGGACCATGCTGAACCTGAAGGGCAGCCTGGAGGAGCTGATGGAGGACGAGCGCTTTGCAGGGCTTGGCGAGGCCTACGTGCGGGTGACCCTCACCGGGCCCGCTGGCATCACCCAGCCCGTGGCCCGCCTGCGCAGCCGCTTCCCCCTCCTGTTGGACTTCCAGGAATACGTCGCTCCGCAGTCCCAGGCCCTGGCGCCCCTTCCTGCCCTCCGGAAACCCGATATCGGGGAGGAGTTCCAGGCCTTCGAACGCCGCCTCCGGGACGGCGATCCCCCCGGTCCTCTGGTGGCCGCCTTCAGCGAGCTGAGGGCCGAACTGGAGCGCACCCGATGAAGCCCCTGACCCTGAGCCTCCAGAACTTCGGCCCCTACGCCGGTCCCGAACTCACCATCGACTTCGCCCATCTGGACCGCCTCTTCCTCATCGCGGGCGATACCGGGGCTGGCAAGACCTCCCTCTTCGATGCCATCAGCTACGGCCTCTACGGCAAGCCCCTGGGCACCCGCAGCGAGACCACGCTGCGGTCCCAGTTTGCCGACGAGACCGGAAGCTGCGTGGTCAGCTTCACCTTCGAAACCCTGACGGAGCAGTTCCAGGTGACCCGGTCGCCCTATTGGGTGGAGAAGAAGGAGCGGGGCGGCGGCTTCAAGAAACCCAGCACCCGCCTGGCGGCCTTCCGGCGGCCCCGGACAGGGGGCGAATGGGAAAAGTTGGCGGAGGGCAAGGCGGGAGACATCAACGATGCCCTCCAGGCCGCCGTGGGCTTCAGCCACGCCGAGTTCTCCAAGCTCGTGGTCCTGCCCCAGGGGCAGTTCCAGCAGTTCCTGGAGATGGAAAGCGCCAAGCGTGAGGAGCTTCTCAAACAGCTCTTTCCGGTGGAGGACCATGAGGCCCTGGCGGCCCTGGCCCAGGTGCGGGCCAAGGGGCTGGAGGAGGAGGAAAAGGCTCTGGTGGAGCGCCAGAACGAGGTTCGCCGGGACTTTGATCCCGACGAGTCCGCAGAGCGCCTGGCTGGACTGGAGGCAGGCCTGGCCGACGCCTCGGAACGGTCCAGAGGGGCGGACATCGCCCACCAGTCGGCCTTCCAGGCCCTGACGGAAGGTCGCCTGCGCCAGGGGCAGTTCCAGAACCTGGAGGTGCAACGCGCTCGGGAAGCCTCCCTGGAGGCCCAGGGAGCGGCCCGGGAACTCGACCGGGTGCGCCTGGCCGATCACCAGCGGGGCCTCCAGGTCCGTTCGGTCCTGGACCAGACCGAAGGGGCCGAGGGGGACCGGGAGAGGCTGGAGAAGGCCCTGCGGGAACTCCAGGGAGAGGTGGAGGAGGCGGATGCCCGTCTTGCGAGGGCCCGGGAGGCTTGTGCGGGGCTTGGGGACGCGCGGGAGGCCCTGGAGGCACGCCGGGAGGAGGGGCGAGCCCTGGAGCGTCGAAAACAGGGGCTGATGGAACTCGCAGCCGCGAATCGCGGCCTGGCTGGCCTGGAACAGGCCCTCCAGGCCGCAGGGGAGGATCACAAGAGGGTGCAGGCGGAGCACCAGCTTCTTCTGGAGGAGCAGAAGGGGCTTGAACAGGCGGCCGAGGTCATCCGGGAACTGCAGGTCCGGAGGGACAGCTTGCGGACCGAGGCCGAGCCCCTTTCGCTCCTGGAGAAGGATGCCCGGCGGCTGGGGGAAATGCGGGCCGAGGAGCTTCCCCGGCTGCGCCGGAAGCTGGAGGAAGCCCAGGGCGAGGCCCGGAGGGCGGTCCTGGAACTGCAGGAGGCCGAGGGCCAGTTGCGGGCTTCGGAAGTGGCCCGGGACCAGGCCAGGGCCGCGGACCTGGCGAGCTCTCTGGCTCCGGGGGAGCCTTGCCCCGTCTGTGGCAGCCTTGAACATCCTGCCCCAGCCCTGTTTCATGGCGATGGGCTGGCTGAACTCCTTGACGCCCGGCGCGAACTGGTGGAGGCCCGCCGCAAGCGGGTCGTGGACACCGAACGCCTTGGCGGGGTGGCCGCCCACAGCCTGGGCCAGGGGGAAGCGGACGCCTCGACCCTGGCGCGGAGCCTGGAGGAGGCTGGATTCGTGTCTCCTGAGGCCCTGCTGGAGCGTCTTCAGGTCCTGCGGGAGGACTACAAGGCCCTTGTCCGGCAGCTCAAGCCCCTGGAGGAGGCCCAGAGGGGCAGGGGCGAGCTTCAGACCCGTCTCCAGGAGGTCGCCCAGAGGGTGGAGAACCTGCAGGCCAAGCGGCAGGAGACCCAGCAGGCATTGGCCCTCCGATCCGGAGAGCGCCAGCGCATCTTCCTGGAGGCCGGTTCCCCCGAGGATCCGCTCCAGGCCCTGGGCGATCTGGAGGCCCGGGCCCAGGCTCTGGCCTGCGGGATCCGTGAAGAAGCGGCTCGGCTGGACGCCCTGGAGAGCGAGCTTCGGGAAGGGGAAAAGGCCCTGGCGCTGAGACAGGCGGAGCAGGCGCAGAAGTCCAGGGATCTGGGGACCCTGGTGGAGCGCATCCAGGGCCTGGAGCAGGCTCTGAGGACGGCCCTGGCGGCATCGGCCTTCCCCGACAGGGCTGCGGTCCGCCTGGCGCTCCTGGAGGAACGGGAGCGTGCGACCCTTGCCAAGGTGCTTGGGGACTACGATCAGGCCCTGAGTGCGACCCGAGGGGCCATCGCTTCCCTGGAGAAGGAAGTGGAGGGCCTCACACCGCCGGATCTGGAGGAGCTGGAGCGGGTCGAAACGGCGGCTCGTGGCGAACGGGACGCAGCTCAGGCCTCCCGGCAGGGGGCCCAGGCTTCCCTGGAGGCTCACCGGAAAGCGGCCGGTCGCTGGGCCGAGCTGCAGGAAGCATGGAAGGAGCTCAAGGCCCGCGGGGCCATCTTCCTGGAGCTGTCCCAGGATCTGAACGGGGCCGGGAAGGAGGGGCGCCCCAAGCTCAGCTTCTCCAGCTTCGTCCTGGGCCGATGGCTGGCCCAGGTCCTGGAGCAGGGGAGCCGCCGACTCTCTGTCCTCTCCGGGGGGCGCTACCGCTTCGTCCACAACGATGGCGTTTCAGACGCCCGGAAGAGGGCGGGCCTGGAGATCGATGTCCACGATTCCCACGCAGGGGGCCAGCGGAGCGTGGGGACCCTCAGCGGTGGCGAGAAGTTCCTGGCCTCCCTCTCCCTGGCCCTGGGGCTATCCGATGTCATCCAGGCCAGTGCCGGGGGCCGCCGCCTGGACGCCCTCTTCATCGACGAAGGCTTCGGCAGCCTGGACGGGGATTCCCTGGACCGCGCCATCGCCGTCCTGGAGGAGATCGGCGAGGGGCGTCAGGTGGGCGTCATCTCCCACGTCGAATCCCTCAAGAAGACCATCCCCAGCCAGATCCGGGTGGAGAAGGGACCGGCGGGATCGAAGGTCGAGGTGGCGTGAAGGAGACTGTTAAAAAAAACCTCCTGATTTCTCAGGAGGTTTTGGTGGAGCGGAGGAGGATCGAACTCCCGACCTTCGCATTGCGAACGCGACGCTCTCCCAGCTGAGCTACCGCCCCGTGAACTTCCAGTCTATCGCGGGCGCCCGGACAGTCAACGTGCAAGTGGCTTCGGGGATGCCGCGGTGGGCACGGTGTTGACCACGGCGGAGGCTTCAGCGCTGAGGGTCTTGGCCTTCTGGACCTGGATGCCCCGGAATCGGGTGGTCATGGCCTGGACGCTGGCGTCCAGGCGGGCGAAGGGGCCTTCCTGTGCGGTGGCGGCCGGGGCCAGTTCGAAGGGCTCCGTGCTGGCGAAGACCTTGACGATCTCGCTGCCGAAGGGTTCGGAGATCCGCAATTCGAAGAGGTCGCCCTCGGCGGGGATGCGTGTGATGGCATCCTTCTTCACCCGGTAGTCCGGGTGGTACTGGTTGGGGAAGACCTGGACCTTGCTGCCGTCCACCTGCTGGTAGACCACCCGCACGTAACAATCCCGGTTGCTGCGAAGGAATAGGTGGAGCAGCTCCCCCTGGCGGTAGATGCCGCCGTCGCCGCGGTCCACTTGCAGGTTGATCTTCAGATCAGAGGGGCGGACCTGGGTATCCAGGATGGCCAGGCTCTGGGCGGCTTCCTGGTGGTTCTCCGGCAGGAGCCGCAGGCCGGCCTTCTGGATCCATGCCTTGGGAAGGCGGATCTGGCTGCTGGCCAGCTCCTCGCCTCCCATGGCGGTGGCCTTCAGGAGCAGGGAGACCTCGTCGCCCATCTCGATGTAGGTGCCGTGGAGAAGGGCCTGGGACTGGAGGGGGGAACCCTCCCTGGCAGCCAGGGCGCGATCCAGGACCTGGATGCCGTCGAACTTGAGGAGGCGCTCTCCAAGGCGCTGCTCCAGGTAGGCCCCGAAGGTGCTGGAGAAGCGTGTCTGGCCGTAGACGATGCGATCGATCATCACCCGCAGGCGGCCTGGGAGGTCCGCCCCAAGGGTGTATAGGGCGGCGTCCAAGGCCCCGTCAAGACCGGGGCGGGCCTTCAGGACTTCCAGGGCCATGCTGTCCAGCTCGCCCTGGGATGGGAGGTCCAGGGGCATGGCGCTCTTGCCGAGGACGCGCAGCAGGCCCGCGTCCTCGTGGGTCCGCTTGAGGAGGCCGCGCACCTTCAGGAGTCCATCCAGGTCGCGGTGCGCCTTGATTCGCTGGAACTCGCTTCGGGCCTCCCGGGCCTGGGTCTGGAGGCGCTCTTCCAGCAGGGAGGCGGCCCGGGTCCTCTCGATCACCGCCAGCACGTGGATGGCGCCGCTGCGGGGATCGGTCCAGGTCTCGAAGCGGTCCAGGCCTTCCAGATCGAGGTCCGAGCGGGTCTGGACCAGGTTCTGGACGTAGCGGGTCCCCTCGGTGCGCGTATGGGCGGTGGCACTGGTGAACTCGGACTGGACCCTGACCCGCAGGGTGGAGGCCAGTTCCTGGCGGGCCATGGCCTTGGCTTCCTTCATCCGCTGGGCCTCGGAGCCTCTGGCTTCGGACAGCCCATAGCCTGTGAGGTAGGTATGGCTCGGGAAGGGCGCCGAGGGCGACTGGATCCAGGCCGGGGCTTGGGCCGACAGGGCAGGGGCGATCAGTGCCGGAACAAGAACCAAGCATTTCCAGGACATGGGGCCTCCGGAGGATGTCCCATTGTAGGCATCCATCCCTCACTTCGTCTTGCCCTGCTCCCCTATGGCGACGATGCTTTCCCCAGGTGATCCCATGCGACTGAAAGCCCTTCTCTGCGGAATGCTCTTCTTCTCCCTGCTGGTCCGGGGGGCGGAACCGCCGACGGTGCCCCTGCTCCGCCTGGAGATCGGCACCCATCTGTCCGCCGTCAAGCAGATCGGGATCGATGCTGCGGGGCGCTGGGCCGTGACGGCGGGGCTCGACAAGACCGTGCGGGTATGGGATCTCCAGACCCGGCGCCTGGCCCAGACCCTGCGGCCCCCCATTGGATCGGGCAACGAGGGACAGCTGTACGCCTGTGCCATCAGCCCCGATGGGCGCTATGTGGCTGCGGCCGGATGGACCGGCTGGGACTGGGATGGCAGTGCCAGCGTTTACGTCTTCGATCGGGCCGCCGAGAAACTGGTGCGCCGGGTGTCGGGCTTGCCCAATGTCATCAACCAGCTCGGGTTCTCCCCTGATGGCACCCGCCTCGCGCTCTGTCTCCATAGCGGCCACGGGATCCGGGTGCTTAAGATCCCCTCCGGAGAGGAAGCCTTCCGGGATACGGGCTACGGTCAGCCTGCCTATGGGCTGGATTTCGATGCCTCCGGCCGCTTGGCCACCACTTGCTACGATGGCAAGCTCAGACTCTACGACCCCTCTGGGCGGAAGCTCGCCGAAGCCAAGACGCCAGGGGGGGGGAACCCCTTCATGCTGCGATTCTCGCCGGATGGGCAGCGCCTTGCTGTGGGCTTTCAGGACGCCGCCATGGTGTCGGTCCACTCCGGAAGCGATCTGAGCTTCCTCTATCACCCCGATTGCGCTGGAACGGACACCAACCTCATGGGGGTGGCCTGGTCTCTGGACGGCCAGGAACTGGTGGCGGGAGGTCGTTGGACGACTTCGGATTACTTCATGCCTGTGCGGATCTGGGGGCAGAAGGGGCGGGGAGTCTATCGGGATCTGGTCACCAGCTTCCGCAACTCGTTCCTGAGCTTCCGGATAATGCCAGACGGGCGCCTGGCGGCGGCCACCTGGGATGGATGGGGGTTCATCTCGCTGCATGGGCGGGCGCAGGTCAACATCAATGCCGCCGCCGATTTCCGGGATCGCGCGCTCAGCCTGGATCGGCAAGGGGGGGTAGTGGGCTTCACGCTGGACTATCCCAACGGGAGCCCGTGGCGATTCGAACTGGCGGGGCGGCGATTGGTCCAGACGGCTTCTCCTGCTCTTCGGCGGGCCCAGACCACGGCCTCCGGTCTGGACATCAAGAACTGGCTCAACGGGTTGGATCCCTCCCTGAACGGGAAGTCGCTGGGGATTCAGTCCCACGAGATCTCCCGGGCCTTGGCGTTCCAGCCGGACGCTCAGGGCTTCCTGTTGGGGGCAGAGTGGACCCTCTATGCCTTCGACCGCACGGGTCAGGAAAGGTGGCGCAAGGCGGCCCCTGCGCTGGCATGGACGGTCAATGTGAGTGGCGATGGGGCCGTCGGGATGGCGGGGTACGCGGATGGGACGCTCCGATGGCATCGGATGTCCGATGGTCAGGAACTTATGGCCCTCTATGTTCATACAATTAGTCATAAATGGATATTATGGACGCCATCGGGCTATTACGACGCTGCCCCGGGTGCAGAGGATCTGATCGGCTGGCATCTGAATCGGGACAAGGAGCAGGCGGCGGACTTCTTCCCTGCCAGCCGCTTCCGGAATGCCTACTACCGTCCCGATGTCATCGACCGTGTGCTGGAGACCCTGGACGAGGCCGAGGCCCTGAGGATGGCCAATGACCAGGCGGGCATGCGGGCCCAGGCGGCCACCATCGAGGAGATGCTGCCCCCCGTGGTACGGATCCTGAGCCCCGAGACCGGTGCCCGGGTGAAGAGCCCCTCCGTGGCCCTGCGCGCCAGCGTGCGTCATCCCCGGGGGCTGCCCATCGATGAGGTGTGGGCGGCTGTGGATGGCCGACAGACTGGCGAACGGGGCATCCAGGTCCAGTCCACGGAAGCCGGGGTATCAACCCTATCGGTCACGGTGCCTTCGAAGGATTGCGTGGTCTCGGTCTTCGCCCGCAGCGGGAGCGCCATCAGCGAGGCGGCCACGGTGCGCCTCGTGTGGGACGGGGATGAGCCCAGGGCCGCCCAGGACACCTTCACCGCCAAGCCCAAGCTCTATGTCCTCACGGTGGGGGTCGGGCGCTACGCCCGGAAGGATCTGAACCTGAAGTACCCCGCCAAGGACGCCCGGGATGTGGCCGCTTCCTTCAAGGCCCAGCAGGGTCGGATGTATCGTGAGGTGGAGACCCGGGTGCTGACGGATGAGGAGGCCACCAAGGACAACATCCTGGATGGTCTGGAGTGGATCCAGCGGGCCACGACGGCCAGGGACGTGGCGGTGGTCTTCCTGGCGGGACATGGGGTCAACGACCCCCAGGGACAGTTCTTCTTCCTTCCCCATCAGGCGGATCTGGAAAAGATGCGCCGCACCCTGGTGGCAGACAGCGAGGTGAAGGACGTCCTCTCCAAGGTGCCGGGAAAGGTGCTTTTCTTCCTGGACAGCTGCCACAGCGGCAATGTGCTGGGGAAGGCCCAGTTCCGGGGGGCCGGGGATGTGAACCGCTTCGTCAGCGAACTGGCCAGCGCCGAGAACGGCGTGGTGGTCTTCACCGCCAGCACCGGCCGTCAGGCCAGCCAGGAGAGCCCGGCCTGGGGCAATGGCGCCTTCACCAAGGCGCTGCTGGAGGGGCTCGAAGGGCGCGCGGACTTCACCCGCAAGGGGGCTGTCACCGTCAACATGCTCGACCTCTACCTGAGCGAGCGGGTCAAGGAACTCACCAAGGGCACCCAGAGTCCCGTGACCGTCAAACCCAGCGCCGTGCCGGATTTCCCGATCGTGATGATGGAGAAAAGATAGAATTCCACCACCAAGACACGAAGGGCACCAAGGAAAAGCAAAGAAAGGAAATGACCTTTTTCTTGATCTTTTCTTCGAGCCTTGGTGGATTGGTGGTGGAATTCGTTTTTTTACACCAGCCGTCGCCCTTCCATGGCCCGGTCCAGGGTCAGGTCGTCGGCGTACTCCAGGTCGCTGCCGATGGGCAGGCCCAGGCCGATGCGGGTGGTGCGCAGGCCCAGGGGCTCCAGGATGCGGGCCAGCCAGGTGGCGGTGGCTTCGCCGTCCAGGGTGGGGTTGGTGGCCAGGACGATTTCCTGGATCCGACCGTCCTCCAGGCGTTTCAGCAGCTCCCGCACCCGCAGCTGGTCCGGCCCCACGCCCTTGAGGGGGCTGATGAGGCCCCCCAGGACGTGGTAGCGTCCGTGGAAGTGGCCACTGCGTTCGAAGCTCAGGACATTGGAGGCTTCCGCCACCACCACCAGGGTCCGGGGATCCCGCTGGGTATCCGTGCAGACCAGACAGAGGGGGCGATCCGTGAAGGCACCGCACTCCTGGCAGAAGCCTACCT
Source organism: Holophaga foetida DSM 6591 (assembly GCF_000242615.2). Classification (GTDB taxonomy): domain Bacteria; phylum Acidobacteriota; class Holophagae; order Holophagales; family Holophagaceae; genus Holophaga; species Holophaga foetida. The sequence continues at coordinate 1,178,953 of NZ_KI912268.1, read as the reverse complement.
TGTGGGCGGCCTGCTGGAGGAGGTCCCCCAAGTGTTCCATGGCCTGGGGGCCCTCCTTCAGCAGGTGCAGGGCCATGCGCTGGGCGCTCTTGGTTCCCACGCCCGGCAGCTTCTGGAGGGCTTCCACGACGGCTTCCAGGGGGGCAGGGAGTTGCATGCTAGAACTTCAGGCCAGGCAGGTTCAGGCCTCCACCCATGCCGCCGGTGACCTTGGACATGGCCTCGTCAGCCTTGGCGCTGGCGTCCTTGAAGGCCGCCAGGATCAGGTCCTCCAGCATGGAGGGATCCTCGGGGTCCATGGCTTCCTTGGCGATGGAGATGGCCTGGAGCTCCTTGGAACCGTTGAGGGTCACCTTGACCATGGCTCCGCCAGCGGTGCCTTCGGCCCGCAGGTTCTGCTGGGCATCCTGAAGCTTGGTCTGCATGGCCTGGGCCTGCTTCATGAGAAAACGCATGTCCATGGGGGCTCCTTAATCCTGCTTGTCGGGGTGTTTGTGGTGAAGATGCACGTGGGGCATGTGCAGGTGCATCCTGCGGAGGCGTTCCGTGAACTTCCGCATGACGAAATAGCCTACCGGAATGGCCAGCAGGCTGAGAACTGCCCCCCCCAGGAGGTAGGGGGCCAGGATGGGCTCGATCATCTGGTAGGTGGCCCGAAAGCCCTCCCGGGTGACGAAGCTGCGCCAGCCGATCTCATGCCATCGGATGCCCTGGAGGCTCACATGCCAGCCGCGGCCCAGCAGGGCATTCCCGAGGAAAACGCTCGCGGTGGCCATGGGCACCATGGTCCAGGGGTTGTTGATGAAGGCCGCGATGAACATCAGGGGGCGGTGGAGTCGGCGGAAGATGAGGCAGAGCAGGATGACCATCCAGGTGTGGAGCCCCAGGAGAGGGTTCCAGGCGATGGAGAAGCCGATGGCGAAGCTCCAGGCCACCACGTTCGGGCTCAGCTCCGGGTGCAGGATATGGGACTTGAGACGGGCCCACAGGCTGGGTTTGGGGCTGGCCACTGGGATATCGGTCATAGGCTCACGGATGGAAATGGTCGAAACTCTGGTCCGGCAGGGGGATCAGCGCCTCTCCATCATAGTGGAGAAGAGGGGCCTCGCCCCGGGCGATCGCCTGTCCGACGGGTTGGAGGGAAAGCCCCAGAAGCTCCTCCAGTCGGATTTGGGGCAGGCTGGAGGCGAAGCAGCGGGCATAATCCTCCCCGCCCCGGATGGCATCCGGATCCAGGCCCTTGTTCAGGATCACGCTCAGCTTCGATGTCTCCGCCAGCATCCGCAGGTCCTTGCTGAGTCCATCCGAGAGGTCGATGCAGGCGTGGATCTCGGGGATCTGTGCCAAGCGAAGCCCCAGGCCCAGGTTGGGCGAGGGGTTGAGGTGGGCCAGGACATCCGGATCCGGATTCACCGGGTCCCAGCGCTGCCCTGCCTGGAGTTTCCGCAGTCCCCGGAGGCTGGCACCCAGGGGCTGGTCCACGAAGATCAGGTCCCCGGCCTGCATCCCATCCCGGCAAAGCCAGTGCCTGGCCGCTCCGAAGGCGCTGATGCCCAGGCCCAGCCCCGATGCGCGTCCCACGGTGTCACCCCCGATGACGGGTGTGCCGGTTTCCTTGGCGGCCCTGGAGAGCCCCTCCAGGAAGCGGAAGAGCCAGGCCTTGGGGATGTCCCTCCCCAGCGCCACGGTCAGGGTGAAGCCCAGGGGCCTCGCCCCGCTGGCGTCCAGATCCGAGAGGTTCACCATCAGCAGCTTGCGCCCCAGGAGTTCCGGGGGGTGCCAGTCCAGGCTGAAGTGCTGGCCCGACTCCATCAGGTCCGTGGTCACCAGGAGCTTCTCGCCCTCCGGCACGGGGGGTAGGGCCCCGCAGTCGTCCGTCAGGGTTTCCCCGCCGGGGAAGTGGGCCTGGATGAAGGCGATGATTTCGGATTCGGTGAGCATGGGGGCCTAAAGGATTGAAAGCGTCAACGCAGAGGGCGCAGAGGTTGAAAGGAGAGGGCGCGGAGAAAAGCAGAAAAGCCTGAGCTGGGATGCATGGGATAGAGGGGATGAAAAGATGCTGACCGGGGTTTCGGCGCATCCAGAACGCACGCGGCTTTGCCGTGTGCCCCCGCTACGCGGGGCAGGCCAGAGCGCCTGTGTGGGCCATCGTTGCCCGCAAAGCTCTCTGTGCCCTCTCTTTTTGCTTTTCTCTGCGCCCTCTGCGTTGACTCCGTTGGGCTTTTCATCAGTAAGTCCACGTCAGCCCGCAATTGGCATCCTTGGCCACCTTTTCCGCGAGATCGGGATCGAAGCGGATGCCGATCTCCCGGCCTGCGCGGACCCGGGCCAGGATGCCGGTCTTGCTGCGGTACTCGAAGGTCACGGGCAGCCTGCCTTCATGCAGGCGAAGAATGGGCAGGAGGCGGGCGGGATAATCGCCAACCGGGAGCTTGACCACGGCTCCGGTGAAGCCCCGGCCCTGGAAGTTCTCCAGGGGTTCCAGGGCGCTGACGAAGAGTTTCATGACCGTCTGGTCCTCTTCATCGCTTTCGCCCTCGCCGTTCCCGTTGTTGGTGATGGTCTCGATCCTGAGTTCGCCGGTGACCCGCAGGAGGGCGTCGGGCATGGCGAATTCCTTGTACATCTCGAAGCTGCGGGTCCGCTGCTTGGTGGCGGGATCGAAGCGGTTGGCCATGAGCAGGCCTTCGATGCGGTCCGTGAGGTCCTCCAGGACCAGCAGGGCCCAGGGCTCGCCCTTCTGGTTGGTCTTGAACTGCACACTGCTGACCATGAGGCCCAGGGTGACCGAATCCCGGTCCTTGGCCCTGCCAGCTGCCACGGCTTCCCGCAGGGAGGCCAGGGAGCCCATGGTGTGGACCTCCAGGGCGTCCTTGTATTCCTCCAGGGGGTGCCCCGACACGTAGAGACCCAGGGATTCCCGCTCGTAGTGCAGGCGCTCCTTGCGGCTCCAGGGTTCCACATCCTCCGGGAGGCTCCAGTTGTCCGCCAGGCTCTCCATCTCCGCTTCGTCGAAGAGGGAGGTCATGCCGTGGTCGGCGCCTCTCCCGGCGGAGGCGCTTTCGATGGCGCTGGGCAGGCCCTCCAGGAGAGCGGCCCGGTTCGGCTCCAGGCTGTCGAAGGCCCCGGCCTTGATGAGGCACTCCCACACCTTGCGGTTGGCTTTGGTCAGGTCTGTGGCCTTGAGGGCGTGGAAGAGGTCCTTGAACTTCCCTTCCTCCTTCCGGGCTTCCAGGATGCTCACCAGGGCCGCATCCCCCAGGCCCTTGATGGCCGCCAGCCCGAAGCGGATCTGCTTGGGGCCGGTGATGGTGAAGTCCAGTTCCGATTCGTTGATGTCGGGGCCAAGCACCTCAATGCCGATCTCCCGGCAGTTCTGGGTGTACTTCACCACATCGTCGGTGCGCTGGCTCTTGGTGGAGAGGAGTCCGGCCATGAACTCGGTGCGGTAGTGCGCCTTCAGGTAGCCCGTCTCGTAGGCCACCATGGCGTAGGCGGCGGAGTGGGACTTGTTGAAGCCGTAGCCCGCGAAGTACTCGATGGTGTCGAAGAGGTCGGAGGTCTTCTTCTCGTCGAAGCCGTTGCAGACGCCCCGTTCCACGAAGCGGTGCTTCTCCTTCTTCATCTTCTCCACGTCCTTCTTGCCCATGGCGCGGCGCAGCATGTCGGCCTCGCCCAGGGAGAAGCCCGCCACCCGCTGGGCGATCTGCATCACCTGCTCCTGGTAGAGGATGACGCCGTAGGAGGGGGAGAGGCAGGTCTCCAGCTCCGGGAAGGGGTAGGTCACGACCTCCCGACCGTGGCGGCGGTTGACATAGGTGTCGCCCATGCCCGCCCCCAGAGGTCCGGGGCGGAAGAGGGCGTTGAGGGCGATGAGATCGTCGAAGCGGTCCGGCTGGAGCTTGCGGAGGAGGCCCTTCATGCCCCCGGACTCGAACTGGAAGACGCCGTCGGTATCGCCCTGGCTGAAGAGTTCGTAGGTCTTCTTGTCGTCGAAGCCCCGGATGGTGAGCATGTCCAGGGGGGCGCCCTGGGTCTGGGCGATGTAGCCCTGGGTCTTGGCGATCTGGGTGAGGGTCTCCAGGCCCAGGAAGTCCATCTTGAGGAGGCCCGCCCGTTCCGCCTCGGTCATGGTGTACTGCACCATCACCTTGTCGTCCTTGTCTTTGCACAGGGGGGCGAACTTGGTCAATTCGTCCGGGGAGATGATGACACCCGCGGCGTGGACGCCGGTGTTGCGGGCCAGGCCCTCCAGCCGGGCGGAGACATCCAGAATCTCCTTCACATCCGGCTCGGTGTTGTAGCGCTCCCGCAGCTTCTCCGATTCCTCCATGGCCTGGGCCACGCTCATGGGCTGCCCCGGCACCGTGGGTACCAGTTTGGTGATCTCGTTGGACCAGTTGAAATCCTTCTCAAAGACCCGGGCCACGTCCTTGATGACGGCCTTGGTCTTGAGCTGGTTGATGGTGACGATGTTGCAGACCCGGTCCTTGCCGTATTTTTCGGTCACGTAGTCGATGACCCGCTGGCGACCGTCCCGGCAGAAGTCGATGTCCACGTCGGGCATGGAGACGCGTTCGGGGTTCAGGAACCGCTCGAAGAGGAGGTCGAACTGCATGGGATCGATGTCCGTGATCTTCAGCGACCAGGCCACGATGCTTCCGGCGGCGGAACCACGTCCCGGGCCTACGGGCACGCCGATTTCCCGGCTCTTGGCGATGAAGTCCCAGACCAGGAGGAAGTAGCCGGGATAGCCCATCTTCAGAATGGTGCCGATCTCGAACTCCAGGCGCTTCCGGTAATCGGCTTCGGTGTACTTGAGCATCCCCTTGTCCCACAGGGGGCGGCACTCCACCAGGCGCTTCTCGAACCACTCCCGGCTCACATGTTCGAAGTAGCTCTCCAGGGTGTGCCCCTCGGGCACAGGGAACTGAGGCGGGATGGGCTTGCGGGTGATGGGGTAGAGCTCGATCTTATTGGCGATCTCCAGGGTGCGTTCCAGAACCTCCGGGTGGTCCGGGAAGGTGGCCCGCATCTCCTCGGGGGTCTTGACGTAGAACTGATCCGAGGAGAAGCGCATCCGGTTCTTGTCGCTCTTGAGGCGCTTGGTGCCGATGCACAACAGGGTGTCGTGGTGGTCCGCGTCGTCCTGGTTGAGGTAATGGGCATCGTTGGTGGCCACCAGGGGGATGCCGGTCTTCTCGCTCAGTTCGTACTGGCTGGGGATGATGAGGCGCTCGGCCTCAAAGCCCTGGTCCTGGATCTCCAGATAGTAGTCGTCCCCGAAGATCTCCTTGTATTCCAGGGCCACCCGTTCGGCGGCCTCGAAGTTGCCCGCCAGGAGCCGGGCCTGGACCTCGCCCCCCAGGCAGGCCGAGAGGGCGATGAGGCCTTCGGAGTGCTCCCTCAGCAGGTCTTTGTCCACCCGGGGCTTGTAGTAGAAGCCCTCGGTGAAGCCCTGGGAAACCATCTTGGCCAGATTGGCGAACCCCTTGTGGTTCTTGGCCAGAAGCACCAGGTGATAGCCCGCATCCCGGTGCCCGGAGGGATCCTGGCAATCCTCCATGCCTTCGGTGTTGGGGGCGGAGGTGGTTTCGAACTTGCGTTCGAAGCGGGTCCGGGGGGCCACATAGACTTCGCAGCCCAGGATTGGCTTCACCGCCCAGTTGCCCTCCGCGTCTTTGGTCTTTTCGCAGGCATCGTAGAGCTTCATCATCCCGTACATGTTTCCGTGGTCCGTGACGGCCACGGCGGGCATGCCGGAGGCCTTGCACTTCTTGACCAGGTCGGAGATGCGGGTGAAGCCGTCGAGGAGGGAATACTCGGTGTGGAGGTGGAGGTGGACGAAACTCATCCTTCCATTCTCCCAAAGCCCCGGTCCAGGAGCGAAAGGAAAGTGCCCATGACGCCATTTGGCGGCTTCGCATTGACAAACCAGTGGGAAAGGGCCCTAGATAGAGGAAGTCCCACTCTGGTTTTGGTGAAATTTACAAATAAATCATCTGGAGTCCCCATGAAGCCTCTCTTCTCCATCCTCGCGACCGCCGGGCTCCTTGCCTTCATGGGCTGCTCCAATCCTGTCGCCAAGCCCTCGGTGCTCACCGGTCCCGTGCGCACCGGCATGACAGAAGAACAGGTGCTTTCCCGCCTGGGAGAGCCGGACAAGGTGATCGAGAATGGGCGGGTCAAATACCTGGGCTTCCCGACCCCGGAACTGAACGCCAACGTGATGAAGCTGGACCATGGCAACCTCTTCTGGGTGAGATTGGTGGATGGCCGCTTTGAGTCCTTCACCAAGGGGACTGACCTAGCCTATGTGCCCACGAGCCCCGTGCCGGTCCCTGCTCCTGCGGTGGCGCCTGCCCCCGCCCCGGCTCCTGTCCAGGCCCTGCCCGTGGATCTGAGGGCTGAACTGGAGAGGCTCAACAAGCTCAAGGCCGATGGGTTGATCAACGAGGAGGAGCACCAGGCGCTCCGCAAGCGGGTGATCGAAAAGGCCAAGCAGTAGAATTCAAGCACTTCGCTATCCTGGACGATGGATATATCCTCCATTGTATTTCGATTCCTTTCCAGGGGATTGCCCTAGCGAGGTGTGTGTTGGAACAGTTGGACATCTTCCATGCCCCCAGTCGGACCGTGGCCATGATCCTGGCGGGGGGGCGGGGGACCCGTCTCATGGACCTCACTTCCCGCCTGTCCAAGCCCGGCCTGGACTTCGGCGGGAAGTATTGCATCATCGACTTCACCCTCTCCAACTGTGTGAACTCTGGCATCCGCAAGATCCAGGTGCTGACCCAGTACAACTCCCACCGGCTGCTGGAGCACCTCCAGTTCGGCTGGTCCTTCCTCTCACCCCAGCTTGAGGAGTTCGTCCACGTCCTGCCCGCCCAGCAGAGCCTGGATCGGGATCAGTGGTACTGCGGCACAGCCGATGCCGTCTTCCAGAACATCTCCAATCTTCAGGACCATTCCCCCGAGCACGTCCTGATCCTGGCGGGGGACCACATCTACAAGATGGACTACCGGCGCTTCCTGGCGGATCACCTGCAGAAGGATGCGGATATGAGCATCGCCTGCATCGAGGTGCCCCGGGAGGAGGCCAAGGGTTTCGGCGTGGTCCAGGTGGATGAGGATGACCGCATCGTCGACTTCGTGGAGAAGCCCGAGGATCCCCCGTGCATTCCGGGTCAGTCGGATAGATCCTTCGCCAGCATGGGCATCTACCTCTTCAAGGCGAAGTTCCTTTACGAACAGCTTGCCCGGGATGCGGCCTGTCCGGATTCCAGCCATGACTTCGGCAAGGATCTCATCCCCTACCTGGTGTCCCGTGCGCGGCTCTTTGCCCACCGGTTCACCCATAGTTGTGTCAATAACCGGGACAAGGCGCCCTATTGGCGGGATGTGGGCACGGTGGATGCCTACTGGAAGGCCAATATTGACCTGACCACCGTGGATCCGGTCCTCAATCTCTACGACAACCACTGGCCGATCTTCACTCATCAGCGGCAACTGCCGCCTGCCAAGTTCGTCCACAGCGACCCGCACCGTAACGGGTTGGCCCTGGCCAGCGTGATCTCTGCCGGCTGCATCATCTCTGGGGCCACCGTACAGCAGTCCCTCTTGTCTTCGGGGGTGGTGGTCCACTCCCATGCCTACCTCCACGAGGTGGTGGTCCTGCCGGAGGCGGATATCGGGGGGCATGCCAGGCTCCGTAAGGTGGTTGTGGACCGCGGATGCCACATCCCCCCAGGGCTGGTGGTGGGGGAGGATCCCGAGGAGGATGCCCGGCGCTTCTTCCGGACGCCGAATGGCGTGACACTGGTCTCCCAGCGCATGCTGGACAGATTGGGGTGTCAATAGATGCGCGTTTTGCATGCCGCTGCTGAGTTTTTTCCTTTCGTTAAGGCTGGTGGTCTGGGTGACGTGGCCGGGGCGCTGCCCAGGGCTCTTCAGGAGATCGGCCTCAGTGTGCGGATCCTGCTCCCAGGATTCCCGACCCTGCTGAAGGGCATCGAGATCCGGCGCGAGGTTTACTGGTGGCCCGATCTGATGGGTGGTGGGCCCGCCAGGATCCTCCAGGGCAGAAGTCCGGATGGCCTCACGGTCTACCTGTTGGATTCCCCCTTCTTCGACCGCCCCGGAGGCCCCTACGAGGAGATGGGGGACAGCGACCGCAAGTTCGCGGCCTTCTCCTGGGCTGCGGCCCATCTGGCACGGCATGGCGACGGGTCGGGGTGGCACCCCCAGTTGCTCCACTGCCACGACTGGCAGACCGCACTGGCCCCCGTCTACCTGGACCAGGAGCCGGGAAACCGCCCCGCGACCCTTCTGACGATCCACAACCTGGCCTACCAAGGGATCTATCCTGGGGCCTGCCTCCCTGGGGTCTGGCTGGGGCCGCAGGTCTTCCACATGCATGGGGTGGAATACTACGGCCAGCTCAATTTCCTCAAGGGGGGGCTCCAGTTCGCCGACCGCATCAGCACCGTGAGTCCCACTTACGCCCAGGAGATCCAGACCCCGGCTTTCGGTGAGGGACTGGATGGTGTGCTGCGGTTCCGGAAGGATTCGCTGGTGGGGATCCTCAACGGGGTGGATGAAAGGGTCTGGGATCCGGCCACCTGCCCCCACCTGGACGCCCACTACGACGTCAAGCTCCCCTCGGGCAAGAAGGTGGACAAGAACATGCTCCAGCGCCAGATGGGGCTCCAGGAGGACTGCGAGGCTCCCCTCTTCTCCATCATCAGCCGCCTCGCCCCCCAGAAAGGTCTGGATCTGGTCCTCTCCAACGTGGACTACCTGGTTTCCCTGGGGGCGCAACTGGTGGTGCTGGGCTCCGGCGAGCCTCTCCTGGAGGCTGGTTTCCGGGCCTTCGCCGAACGCTATCCCGGGCGGGTGGCTGTCCACCTTGGATACAACGAGGGCTTGGCCCATCGCATCCTGGGGGGGGCCGATGCCCTGCTGATGCCCAGCCGCCAGGAACCCTGCGGCCTCACCCAGATGTACGCCCTCAAGTACGGTGCCATTCCCGTGGTGCGGCGCACCGGCGGCCTGGCGGACACCGTGGTGGACACCAGCGAGGAGAGTCTGGCCAAGGGGACGGCCACAGGCTTCTGCTTCGACGAACCCAGCTCCTGGGTGCTGGGAGAGGCCATCGGCCGGGCGGTCCACCTCTTCCGGGAGCAACCTCGCACCTGGGCCCAGATCCAGCGTCGCGGCATGAAGCAGGACTTCGGCTGGCATGCCGCGGCCAAGCACTACCGGGATCTTTACGCGAGTGTGATCGGGGGGATGTAGGGAAGGGCTGCCGCGGATTTGGGGCGGGGAGTGACGGCCCTTTTCCGTATCCCCGTTCATCCCCGGCTATTTCCCGATTATCGGTATGTCTCAGCTTGATCCGGCGGCTTGTAAATTCCACCACCAAGACACCAAGGGCACCAAGGCCCACGAAGAAAGAAGCGAGACTGGACGCACCTCCAACCAGGACCCTCAGGTCCGGTTCCGGTTGGGACAGGTGGCTTTGGCACGCTGGCGTGCCTCCGCCGCCTGCCCCAGCCGGAACGCGTGCGGCTTCGCCGCGCGCCCCCGCTCCGCGGGGCGGCCAGAGGGTCCGGTCAGCACTTGGTGATTCCTTGGTGTCTTCGTGCCTACCCTGTAAACCCTTGGGTTTACATCGCCCCCTGAAGCCGCGTATTCGCATTCGGTCCTTCTCTTTACCAAGCAACCCCGCGCGGCGGGGTTGCTTAGTGGTGGAAGTATTCTTTTGACTGAGCATTGCCGATAAACGGGTTCTGCTTTTGTAGCCGGGGATCCACGGAGATCATTGGCGCTGGAGGGCGTTGTCGGTACGCCGATGTTCTTCCCCGCTTTTAGGGCATGCTGGAGGGAATCTCCGGAGGGTTCCATGAAGCTCCTGCTGATCATTGGGCTGTCGGTGCTTGCCCTTCTGCTGCTCGCCTTCGGGGCGGCCCTGGCCTTCGGGGGGCCTGGTCAGCCTTCGACCATGGCCTCCATCGGGGATCCCTTCAAGACGGTGGACTTCTCCAGCCTGCCCTCCCTTGAGCGTTACCGGGCCCGGGACGGGGCCCAGCTGGGCTTCCGCCACTATGCCCCTCCGGGGGTGATCCGGGGGAGCGCCATCCTGATCCACGGATCCTCGGCGAACAGTGTAAGCATGCACCCCCTGGCCCGGGGGCTTGCGGCCGCCGGGTTCGAGGTCTTCACCCTGGACATCCGGGGGCACGGGGACTCCGGCCCCAAGGGGCAGATCGCCTACATCGGCCAACTGGAGGACGATCTGGAGGACTTCGCGAAGTCCCGGGTCCTGGCCCAACCCTCAACCCTGGTGGGGCTCTCCGCAGGCGGTGGCTTCGCGCTCCGCTTCGCCGGGAGTGCCCGCCAGGATCTCTTCTCCTCCTACCTTCTGCTCTCGCCCTACCTGCGCTACGATGCCCCGACATTCCGACAGGGCGGCCCCGAGTGGGCCCAGGTCGGGATTCCCAGGTTCCTGGCGCTCCGGCTGCTCGACGGGGTCGGCCTGAGGATCTTCCAGGGCCTGCCGGTGACCAGATTCGCCCTGTCGCCGGAGGACCAGAATCGCCTGACCCCTTGGTATTCCTTTGCCCTGGCGCGCAACTTCCAGCCCCATGACGACTACCAGGCGGATATCCGGCAGGCCCGGCGTCCCATGGCCCTGGTGGTCGGCACCGCGGACGAGCTGTTCCAGGCGGACCAGTTCGAGAACGTCTTCCGGTCCGCCGGGAAGCCCATCCCGGTGCGCCTCGTTCCTGGGGTGGGGCACGTCACCCTGATTCTCGCCCCCGAAGCCATCCAGGCCACCGTGGAAACCCTGGAATGCCTGCAGAAGGGAAGCTGATACCAGACCACCGTCAACCACAGACAGCAGGGAAATGGCCGGTAGAGGGGAACGCCGGGGTTTCCATGGTTGAATTAATTTAATATAAATAATTTGCAGCTATGTTTTCCTGGTGGTTTATCCATTTCGGGAAAACCCCCGGCTCTGCCGGGGAGGCAGTAGAAGTTTGACTTTTCAGGGAGTCCATCTTGGAATCTCGAATCGTGAGCCGCCAAGCGCGCGAAAGGAGGTCCGAGATGGACTCGTCGGAAAGTCTAAGCCACTCCCGCTGGGAGTGTAAGTATCACGTGGTTTTCATCCCGAAATGCAGGAGGAAGACGCTATACGAAAAGCTGAGGCCTCACCTGGGGGAGATATTCAAGCGTTTGGCTGATCAGAAGGAGTGTCGTATCGAGGAAGGCCACCTGATGGCTGACCATGTGGACATGCTGATCTCGATCCCGCCGAAGTATGCGGTGTCTCAGGTGGTGGGTTTCATCAAGGGGAAGAGCGCGATCTGGCTGGCCCGGGTCTATGGGGAAAGTAAGCGAAACTTCGTCGGGCAGCATTTCTGGGCCCGAGGCTACTTTGTGTCGACAGTTGGGCGGGATGAGGAGGTCGTCCGCGAGTACATCCGAAGCCAGGAAAAAGAGGACGAACGCTTGGAACAGTTGTCGCTGTTTCGTTAAGGCGGGCACCATGTGGTGCCCCATAACTCATTCGGGGCCGCGTTAGCGACCCCGTTCAGCCGCTTCGAGCGGCTCACATTGAAAGGCCCCCGGCTCTGCCGGGGGATGTCTTACTTCCCTTCTGCTTTTATCCTGTCCATCTGTGCGCCACGAAAGGCGCGAACTCTTCAGGAGGGTTATGAGAACTGACTGAGGAGGGTGCTGAGCTGCACGGAAGATGGGGGTGGGCCCCCCGGGGTCGGGCTGCAGGGTCAGACTCCAAACCGCCGGTCGCTGCGCAGGGGTGACAGCCTGGGTGGTGAGCGGAACCGGAAAAGGCGGGTTTGAAGCCGTCAGGTGGGACCAGGGAAGGCGAACGTGAGTGAACCGCTGATGAGGCGTCGAGAAGGAATGCAAGTCATCGAAACCAGGCTCCGGATGAAGTCCTGGGATGAAGCCCGGAAGGGACCTGTTTACGGTCCGGGCGGTGACCGGCGTAAAGGCGGCGCGAGCCCTGGTCAGGCTTTTGTGCGGAACGTGGGAACCGAGCGTCCCGATGGCAGCATTCGCCGTGAGGCGAATAGGACGGCATGGCCGACAAGGCCATGGCCGCCCGAAGGGCGAGGGCCAAAGGTCCGAGTCAAGGGAGGAGCCCGAGGGGAAGTCCCCCGAAGGGTGCGAGTACCGATGCGGGACGCCGGGGCGGACCGATCCGTAGTAGTGCTGAGGCCCGGCAATGCGGGCGGAGCGAAGGGATCGGCCTGTCCAGCTTCAAGCGCAGTTCAACCCATCGGGGGAAGAGGCTGTGACTGAAGCAAAGCCATACGAGATTTCCAGAGAGCAAGTCGCTCAGGCGTGGCGCGTGGTGAAGGCCAACCGGGGAGCGGGAGGGGTGGATGGTCAGACCCTGTCGGCTTTCGAGAAGGATCTGGAGGGTAACCTCTACAAGATCTGGAACCGGATGTCGTCGGGGAGCTACTTTCCGCCGCCCGTCCGCCTGGTGGAGATCCCTAAAGGGGATGGCCGGATGCGGCCGTTGGGTATCCCGACGGTGGCGGACCGGGTGGCGCAGATGGTGGCCAAGCAGGTGCTGGAGCCGTTAGTGGAACCGGTATTCCACCCGGACTCCTACGGCTACCGTCCGGGACGGTCGGCTCTGGATGCCGTGGGCAAGGCGAGAGAGAGGTGTTTCCGCTTCGACTGGGTGATTGACTTGGATATCAAGGGATTCTTTGACAATCTGAGGCATGACCTGATGCTCAAAGCGGTAAGGCACCACACGGACCCGGAACCGGGCCTGAAGTGGATCCCCCTCTACGTGGAGCGTTGGCTGAAAGCGCCGCTGCAAGGGGAGGATGGAACGCTGAAGGAGCGGACATCGGGGACGCCGCAGGGTGGGGTGGCAAGCCCAGTGCTGGCCAACCTGTTCATGCACTACGCCTTTGACGCGTGGATGGTGCGGGAGTTTCCCAAGGTGCCATTCGAGCGCTATGCCGATGACGCGGTGATCCACTGTGTGAGCTTGGCGCAAGCCGAGCTCGTGCTGGAAGCGGTGCGGAGGAGGCTGAAGGACAAGGGGCTGGAGCTCCATCCAGACAAGACGCGGATCGTGTATTGCAAGGACGATCGGCGGGGGGGAGACCATGAGCCATGTTCCTTCGACTTCCTCGGCTACACGTTTCGGAGGCGGTCAGCCAAAGGGCCAGCGGGAAACCTGTTCGTGGGTTTCCTCCCCGCGATGAGTGAGAAGGCGAAGCGGCGTATCCGGGAAGTGATCCGGAGCTGGCGGTTGGCCACGGCCATGAACACCAGTCATCTGGAGGAAGTAGCTGCCCGGATCAACCCCGCGATACGGGGATGGGTGGGCTACTACGGGCGTTTTTATCGCTCGGAATGCCTGGATATGCTGAATTACCTTAACTTGGTCTTAGCTCGGTGGGCGAAACGGAAGTTCAAACGGTTCCATCGGAACTGGATGGCGGCCTACCGCTGGTTGGGGGGAGTATCCCACCGACAGGACACGCTGTTTCACCACTGGAGCCTGGGAATTCGTCCGAAAGGCTGGACAGGACGAGCCGGATGAGGTGAGAGTCTCACGTCCGGTTCTGTGAGAGCGCGGGGGGGCAGTTCCTCCGCGCTACTCGACTGCATATCCTGTGAAAAAACTTTGAACAGGATAGATAGGATGGGTAGGATAAAATGATTAAAAAATCATATAATTGTCAGCAAGGGCTGGTAAGTCCATGATTTGCCGCCGCATCCCAGTGAGCGGTTACGTTACGTTGGACGGCGAATCGGTAGGAGTTCTCAGGCCCCGGGTTCAGGTGGGCAGGGCAGGAAGACGTTGTGTTCTTTGTTGGGGTGGTAGGGGGTGTGGAATTCCCCGATGGGGGGGAAGCCCGGGCACTCCACGCCCGCCACGGCCCGCAGGCTCTCCACCATGGGGCGCTTTACCCATCCCTCGTGGAAGGGGGTGCGGAAGATGACGTACCACTTGAATTCGAGATACTTCCACTTCCCGTCCTCCTTGATGAAGGTCAGGTCGTACTTGCCGAGCTGCCACATGGCTTCGAGGCTGCCGTCGAAGGCCTTGTAGGTGTTGGTGCCGAAGGAGTTCCACATACCCTTGGCCGTCCTGCCGTCCTTGGCCACCTCGATGACCGGGGTGAGCAGCATGTGGACCATGAGGGAACCCGCCATGCCGTATTTGCTCCCGGCCATGTGCTTGAATAGTTCGCCGACTTTAGCCGGGCCTTCCCAGAGGCCGCTGTCACACATCTCGACCTTGACGCCTGGATTGCTGAAGGCGAAGAGTTCCGCCATCTTGTCCTTGAGTTGGCCGGTCTGGAGGTAGTGATTGTAGCGGCCCTGGAGATTGCAGATTTCACGGTAGTCCTCCAGGCTCTGGATCCTGGCTTCAAGGCTGGTGTCTGACATGGTTGCCCCTTCTCTGGTGTGGGTGGTGGAGTGCGCAAAAGCGCCCTGTCTCGCTGGGGTTCCGGCGAGTGGTGTTGAGGGTTTTAAATTAATTAAAAATAACAATAGTCATAGTCGATCTAAGCTCTGATTCGTGTGCTCACCTTTGGCAGGGGGAGGGGCGAATTGCGCCTGATCGCAGTCCTTGTTATCTTTTTGAAGCTTACTTGACCATGCGAATGCTGAGAAGGGAGCTGAGATTGAAAGTTTCCGGGAGTAAATCACCAAAAATTTTCTGATCTTATCAAAATTGTCTATTTATTGGAGAAACCGTGGATACCCGTTACCTGCGCTGCTTCATGGCTGTGGCGGAGCATCTCAACCTCACCAAGGCCGCCCATCAGCTCTGCCTGACCCAGTCGGCGGTCAGCTACCAGATCACCGCCCTGGAGCGCGAGATGGACGTCAAACTCTTCGAGAGGGCTCCCAATTCTGTGAAATTGACGCATCCCGGGCTGCTCCTCAAGGAGGGCTTGAAGGGGGTGATGGACAGCTACGATGATCTGGTGGCCAGTGTGCAGAGGGCCGCCGCCGGAGCCACCAAGAGTCTTTCCATCGGCTTTCTGTGGGCGGTCAAGAAGCTCTTCCTCCCTCCGATCATCAAGGGGTTTCGATCGAAGCATCCGGACGTCTTCCTGCAGGTCAACCACTATGACCTCGTTCCGCTGGCTCTGGCGCTTGAGAAGGACGACCTGGACATCGCCTTCACGCTGGCCGTGGGGCTGCCCAATACCGCCGGGATCAGCACCCAGGTCCTCTTCTCCGAGCGGGTGGTGGTCGTCATGGCGGCGGATCATCCCCTGGCGCAAAGGGAGAGCCTTTCCTATGCCGATCTCAAGGGGGTGGACTTCGTCGACATCCTCCGTCCCCTGAAGGTCTCCGCCGAGGCCTGGGTCGCCAAGCTTTGCGCCGCGCATGGCTACACTCCCAGGATTGTGGAGCGTTTCCCGGACATGGAATCCTTGTTCCTGGCTGTGGAGCTGGGAGCCGGGGTGGCGGTCTTCCCCCGCTACCGGGCCGAAGCCCACGCCAGCGATCGGGTGGTCCTGGTGGACATGGTGGGCGAAGGCAGCACTTCCGACTTCGTGGTGGCCTGGAAGCAGGACACCCGCAACCCGGCCGTGCATGCCTTCCTTGCGGAGATGGGCGTCAATGCATCGCCACCATCCCCTTCTGCCGCTTCCCTGGACTCTTGCACAGGAGAATGAAAGGTAGGGCCACCACGAAGACCAGCACGAGGAAGGCAAAGACATCCACGAAGCTCATGACGAAGGCCTGGCGGGTGACTTCGGCGCCGATCACGCCCTGGGCCAGCCTTGCGGTTGAGCTGGGGTCCAGCCCCGCGTGAGGGTAGAGCCCCTTGGCGAGCTGGACCGAGCCCAGCTGGGCCATCGGGTTGTAGGGGGTGATCCATTCCGCCAGCCGCGCGTGGTGGAACTGGGCGCGCTGGGTGAGGATGGTGGTGCAGATGGCGATGCCCACGCTGCCGCCCTCGTTGCGCAGGAGGTTGAACATACCCGCCGAGACCCCCAGGAGCTTGGGGGGCACCCGGATGATGGTCTCCGTGGCCAGGGGGATCAGCACTAGGCCCAGACCGAAGCCCTGGAATAGCCAGGCGATGATCATGTAGGCGATGTCGGTGTCCAGGCTGAGGTGGGTGAGCATCCACGCCGCGATGACGAGGGACAGGAATCCTGTCCCCACCAGGAGCCGGACATCGACCTTGCCCGCACAGTAGCCCGCGATGCCCATGGCGACGATGGACGCGACTCCCGATGGGGCCAGGATGATCCCCGCCCAGGTGGGGGTGTAGTTGAGGAGGCTCTGTACGAAGAGGGGCAGACAGACAAAGGCGCCATACATCCCGAAGCTGGCCAGGAAGATCAGCAGCATGCCGCTGGAGAACTCACGCAGCTTGAAGATCCTGAGATCCACCAGCGGATTCCGGGCGGTCAGGGAGCGCCAGATGAAGAGGGCCAGGCCCAGGAAGGCCAGTCCAGCGAAGACCTGGATGAAGACGCTGTCGAACCAGTCGTAGCGGTCGCCCCGGTTGAGGAAGACCTCCAGGCAGCCAAGCCCCACGGCGATGAAGATCAGGCTCTGCCAGTCGACCTTCCCCTCGGGCTTCTCCAGGTAGTCCGGATCCTCAATGAAGGTGAAGGCCAGGTAGAAGGCGATGAGGCCCGCCGGGATGTTGATGTAGAAGATCCAGGGCCAGGACCAGTTGTCCGTGAGCCATCCCCCCAGGAGGGGACCCGCGATGGGGCCGCAGATGGCGCCGATGCCATAGAGGGCGGCGGCATAGCCGTGCTCCTCCGGCGGGAAGGCGTCCAGGGTGATGGCCTGGGACATGGGCACCATGGCGCCGCCAGCCAGCCCCTGGATGACCCGCATGAGGATGAGGAACCAGAGGGAGGGCGCGATGCCCGAGGCGAAGGATGCCAAGGTGAAGATGGCCAGGCAGATGAGATAGAGTCGCTTGCGGCCGAAGAAGTTGGCCAGCCATCCCGTGATGGGCAGCACGATCGCGTTGGCCACCAGGTAGGCCGTGATGACCCAGGTGATCTCGTCAGTGCCCGCCGCGAAGGTGCCCTGGATGTGAGGCAGGGCCACGTTGGCCACAGAGGTGTCCAGCACCTCCATGAAAGTGCCCAGCATGCAGGTGATGCCCACGATCCACTTGTAGGCGGGACTGTGACGCAGGGCGAGAGCGGGAGCCTGGATGACGGCCTCAGACATGGCACTACCTGCCGTCCCGGGTGTCGATCTCGGCGCTTACGGTCAGCCCCAGTCGCAGTTTGTGGTTCGGATCGGCTCCAGGATCCAGCTTGATCCGCACGGGCACCCGCTGTACGACCTTCACCCAGTTGCCCGTGGCGTTCTCGGCCGGGAGCAGGGAGAAGGCAGCGCCGGTTCCGGCGGAAAGGCTCTCGACCCGGCCCGTGAAGGCTGCCCGGGAATCCAGGTCGGCCACCAGCTTGACGGGCTGACCGGGCTTGACTCGCCTGAGCTGGGTCTCCTTGAAATTGGCCTCCACCCAGACCTCCTCCTGGCCCAGGGGCACGATGGCGCAGATGGGCTGGCCCGGGGCCACCACCGTGCCGGGCTCGCCCATCTTGCGGCTCACGTAGCCATCGCAGGGAGCCGTGATGGTGCAGTAGGAACGCTGCAGCCTGGCGGCGGCCACGGCGGCCTGGGCGCCCGCCACCTTGCTCTGGCTGACGCTCAGGAGCCCTTGGGTCGCCGCCACCTGCTTGCGGGCCGCCAGGACCTGGGCCTCGGCCACCTCGGCGGCGCTGAGGGCGTGGTCATACTTCTGTTTGGCGATGGAGTTCCGTTCGTAGAGGGCGGTGAAGCGGGTGCGCTCCAGTTCCGCCAGCTTCTTCTGGCTGAGGGCAGCCTTCACCTGGGCCTGGGCCTGGGCGATGCGGGCCTGGTCCAGGGAGACGGATGAAGCTGCCTCCTGGAGGGCAGCCTCGGCTCGGGCCTGGTTGGCATCGAAGTCCCTCGGGTCGATGGTGGCCAGGGTCTGCCCGGCCTTCACCAGCTGGTTCTCCTGCACCTCCACGGTGAGGAGGGGCCCAGGGATGCGGGAAGCCACTGCGGTGACGTGCCCCTTCACGTAGGCGTTGTCGGTGGAGATGAAAAGCTGGCCATGGCGCCACTCGGTGGTGCCCCAGAGGGTTCCGGCCACGGCGACGGCGAGGATGGCGGCGAGGGAGGCTCCTTTCTTCGAAATCATGTCACGGCTCCTTGGTGGTCGAGTGTTCGTAGAAGGCAGGCAGGTCTTCGCCCAGGACGGCCAGAAGGGCCGCCTGCTGGGTGTAGGCGCGGTGGCGCCGGGAGGCGAGCCAGAATCGGCTGTCCGCCAGTAGGGCTTCGGCATCGAGGGCGTCGGTGCTCTGGGCCAGGCCTTCGCGGTACTGGTCCTCCACGATGCGGAGGTTCTCCTCGGCGGAGGCCACATTGGCCTCTGATGTCTTCGATTCCTGAAGCGCCACCTGGAAGTCCCGGTAGGCCGCAGTCGCGGCGTTCCCGGCCTGACGCTCGGCTTCCTGGATCTCACGGCGCCCGAGATCCAGTTCGGACACGGCCTGTCGCACCTTGGAGGCGCGGGCCCCGTCGAAGACCTTCCAGGAAATGCCCAGGTAGAGGCCGCTCTCGTGGGGATGAGGGGTGTAGCTGTTCTGTTCGTAGCTGTGGAATGCTTCGGTCACGACATTGGGGGCGTAGTCGCTCCGGCGGAGGGCCACCTGGGACTCCAGGGCCTTCGCCTTGGCCCGGAGGGCCTTGACGTGATCGCTTGACTGGGCTGCGAGCCTGCGGCAGCCCGCCTCATCCCAGGGCAGGGCGGGGGGAGCGTCCAGGGTTTCCGGCAGGTTCAGGGGGGCCGTGGGTTCCAGGCCCACGGCCACATTCAGGGCCTCCCGGGCTCCCGCATCGGCGCTGTCCAGGGCGCGCTCGGCATCCCCGAGGTTGCGCAACGCCACTTCCGTGCGCAGGAGATCGTTGCGGGCCACGATGCCCTGCTGGAAGAGATCCTGGACGCTCTTCATGTGGTCCTCCAGGGCCTTCCGACGCTGTTCCAGGACCTTCCTCTGGGCCTTGATGTGGAGGAGCGCCACATACCGGGTTGCCACCTCGGCCTGGGTGCGCCGGATCTCACCGTTCTCCCTCAGGCCGACGGCCTCCTCCCTGGCTCTGGAGGCCCCCAGGGCCTGGTGCCGCTTGCCGAAGTCGTAGACCAGATACTGGGCCGAGACCTTGTAGCACCAGGAGGATGTGTCCGCCAGGGGATTGACCATGGACCCCAGGTTCATGCCACTGAAAAGGATGGGGGCGGAGGTGAGCTGCGGCTGGTTGTCCAGGTTCAGGTGGCCCCCCTCGAAGTGGAGTTCCGGAAGGTAGAGGCTCCGGATCTGGGCGGTATCCTCCCTGGCTTTGGCCCGCTCCAGTTGGGCTGCATCGGCCTTGAAGGAGGTCCTGGCGGCCTGTCGCATGGCCTCGGAAAGACTGAGACTCCCGGCCTGGAGTGAACCGGCTGTCAGGAGGAGGGCTACCCCGGCAAGGATCCCGCGCCTCATGACTGGACCCCCACGCCGCAAATCAGGCAATCCATGGCTCGATCCACGCATGTGCCCACCGCTTCCTCCGGATGGCGGTGGCTGTAGTGGAGCGAGGCCTCCAGAGCGCCCAGGCAGAGCTGGGTGAGGAAGCCGGGGTCCAGGGGGCGGAGCTGTTCCTGGGCGATGGCGGCCTCCAGGAATCCACGGAGCCGAAGGCTCTCCTCCTCATAGATCCGGCGGATCCGTTCCCCGAAGCGGGACTGGAAGCCCCAGTCGTGGTGGACCCTGTCCCGGATGAACATGGGCAGGAGCATCGGCTGTTCCCGGAACTGCCGGGTGTAGACCTCCGCCAGGGCGCGGATCTGCTCCAGGGGCCTGGAGATGCCCGCCAGGGCTTCCTCTGCTCTGGTTCGGAAGACCTCCGCCCGGCTCTCCATCACCTGCTCGTAGAGTTCCTGTTTCGATGGGAAGTGCTCATAGAGCCCCTGCATCCCGATCTCGGCCTCCGCGGCCACCTCCTGCATCGTGGCCTCGTCGAATGGCTTGCGGCCGAAGATCCGGGCGGCGGCTTCCAGGAGGATGGACCGCCTCTGTTGCCGTTCCAGTACCCTTCTGGAGACTTTCATCCTGGCTCCTCATTATCAGAATTCAAATTCTAGAATTTGAATTCTGATTTTGTCAAATCCTTCCTGCAGGGAATCACAGATCGCCGCTAACCCATGCCGCCGTTCTGGCGTCTAAGCCTGGGAGATATGGAATCCCCGCCTCTATCCTGGTGCCCGACATGAACGACTCCGCCGACTACCGCAACCGCCTCACCCGGGCCTCTGAGGCTCTGGGGGAGGCCGATTTCCTGGTCATCGGGGGAGGGGCGGGGCTCTCGGACGCCGCGGGACTGAGCTATGCCGGACCCCGCTTCACCGAGAACTTTGCCCCCTTCATCGCCCGCTACGGCTTGCGGGACATGTACCGCGCGGGCTTCCACCCCTTCCCGAGCCCGGAGGACCGGATCTTCACGGTGCAGGGCGACTACGGCCTCTGCCAGTGCGCCCGGGCATGCCACCGGAGGCTTTACGACAACAACCCGGAAGGAGTCCGGGAGAACGCGGAACGGACCCTGGCCTTCCGCGAGGACATGGAGGGGGTCCTCTTGGCCCTGAAGGGGGATGTCGCATGAGCCTTCGGATGGAAGACCTTGCCCTGGGGACGGCCCCGGAATGTTCGTGGGGTGTTCAAGGTCTTAAAGGGCAAGGACTTGGCGATCTATCGGGAAGTGATTGGCTTGAGGCCCGGGATGGCTTCGGTCGTGACCTTAACGGCGCCGTCTTCTTGGTGGAGGACCACCCAGTGCTGGAAGTGCCGGTCGTCCCGCTCCGGGAAGTCCTCCCGGAGGTGCCAGCCCCGGGACTCCCGGCGGGCCAGGGAGGCTCGGAAGAAGAGCTCAGCGCAGAGGACCATGGCGTGGACCTCGTTGCAGGCCGAGAGGTGGTGCCAGTCGCCTGCCCGCAGGTCCGGCAGGCGCCGCCGGATGTCCTCCAGGGCGCCAAGGGCGCGTTCCATCCGGGCCTCGGATTTGCAGATGGTGTTCCCCACGGGGGCCATCAGGGCCTGGATCTCCCGGACGATGGCCATGGGAGCGATCCCGCTCTCATGGCGCAGAGGCGCGAAGACCCGCTGGCGGATCGCCTCCACCTGGACGGGGTCGGGGGAAAGGGGCTCCCGGCCCACCGCGGTCTCCGCCGCCGCCGGACCGGCCTTGAGAGCGGTCCAGAGGGCGTTCATCATGCCACTGCCCCGGAGGCGCCCCGGGGGGGCCGGGACCGCGCCGGGCCAGCCGGTGCCGGAGGCGCAGATGTCCCCGGCCGCGAACAGGCCCGGTACCGTAGTCTCCATTCGGCGGTCCACCTTCAGGGGGGACAGTTCGCCGATGAAGCCGGGATGGACCTCCTGCATGGGGCCTTTCTGGCGGGAGGCAGCCATGGCCTTCCCGATGGTACGGGTCCAGAAGGCCGTGGTGATGGGCCGCACGGCCACGCCATCGGAATGGAAGGCCCGGGCGGAAAGGGCGGCGATCTGATTCTCGGCCATGTTGGCGCGGATAGGTCCGTTCCCGGCCTGCATCTCCCGCCACCAGGCCACGATCTCCTTTGAGTGCCCGTCCGCCTCCATCACCGGTCGCACCCGCTTCGAGATGCTCTCTCCCCGGGCGTTGTAGAGGACGTCCTCCGCGCCCTGGCAGACCTCCTTGGTGTCCGCGAACACCCAGGCGCTGTAGCTCCCGAACTCGGCATTGACCATGGCGGCCCCGGCGCGCCAGGCGGCGGCGATCCCGTCCCCCCTGGCACTGGCCCAGCGCCGCATCAGCCGGTAGTTCTGGTTGCCGTTGGCCAGCACCACGGCACCGGCCCGAACCAGGTGCTCGGCGCCGTCCAGGAGGCTGAAGCCCCAGGCGCCGCTGACCCTTCCGCCCTCCTTGAGGAGATCCACCAGGGTCACGTGATCCAGGGTCCGGACCCCGAGTTCCCGGGCCCGGCGGGCCATGCACTCGGTGATGTCCTGCTCGCAGAGGGCCATCCGCCAGGGCATCCCCTCGATCCAGCGGACATAGGTGTAGCTGCCGTCGGGCTCATGGAAGACCTTCACGCCCCAGGATTCCAGGCGCCCCAGGATCCCATGGCAGGAGGTGATGAAGTCCCGCAGCATGGCCTGGTCCTCCAGGCCGCAGCCGATCTCCTCCACCCGGAAGCGCATGAAGGCCTCCACATCGTCTCCAGGGGCCAGGAAGGCCAGGTTGCCGCCCCCCTTGTTGGCCTTGCCGCCCCATCCGCAGGTGCCCTTGTCCACCACCAGGACGTCGACCTCCGGGGCCGCCTCCTTGGCGGAGATGGCCGCAGCCAGTCCCGCGATACCGCCACCGATCACCAGCACACCGGTCTGCTCCTGGTTCGTGCTCATGGCTGCTCCTCAATGATCTCGGGCCAGGTGATGCCCGCATAGTCGGGCTGGACCTGCAGGCATTCCACGGGGCAGGCGAGCTCGCACTTGTTGCACTCCACGCAGTCTTCGGGATAGGCCACGATGGGCCGCTCCCGGACGGCATCCCAGCGGAAGACATCCACAAAACAGGCCTTGAAGCAATTGCCGCAGCCGATGCAGCGGGCGTCATCAATCGTGAGGGTGTTCATCGCGCATCCTCCTGGCCGGGCCAGAGCCGCTGCTGGATGTGGCGCAGTCCCACCAGGGCGACCGCATAGTCCTCGGGGGGAAGACCCACCCCTCCCACGCCGATGGCTCCCATGCAGGTCCGGCGGAAGGGCGGACGGGCGTGGCCCGGCCCCAGATCTCCCCCTTCCTGTCCCAGATCGAAGATCGCGACCCCGCCCGGGATGGAGGTCCCGCCGGCGCAGAACTCCTCCAGGAGGGCGCCGCCCTTCTTCAGCATGGCGTCGGCCCGGTCGTTGTCCTGGCAGCAGATGGCCGCGGTCCAGGCCTTGCGGATGGCCACATCACCCGGGATCTGGTGGGACGAGTCCATCTTGGCGAAGGCGATCAGCTTGCCCCGGTCATCGACTACGGCCAGCCCGCCATGCTGCCAGTAGCGGTCCGGGTTCGAGCGGACCTCATCGAGCATGGCCTGGATCGCCCCCATGGCTTCCTCCAGGCCGATGGACACCTTCATGAACATGGGCACCTCCCTTTCCCCCGGGCAGGCTGACGCCGACCCGGGAAGCCGGTGGCATCGCTTGTTATGTGGGGGCTGGGTCGAGCATAGGCGGCCGGAGGCGGCACGGGAAATAAAGCTTCCGGGTGTGGTTATAACCATTGGCAATAACCACACCCCATGGCAGGATGCTGCCAGGATTCGGGGGCCCCATGGATGTAAGGCAGCTCAAGTGCTTCCTGGCCGTGGCCCGGATTCGGAGTTTTACCCGGGCCGCGGCCTCCCTCTTCATGAGCCAGCCGGGGGTCAGCCAGCAGATCGCCAGCCTGGAGGCCCACCTCGGGGTGCGCCTCTTTCTGCGGGATACCCACAGCGTGCGCCTGACGGCCTCCGGTGAGCTTTTCCTGGAAACCGTGTCCCGGATGGTCCAGGAATACGACGAGGTGGTGGCGAGGATGCGTCAGGCGGAGGAAGGGCAAGGCCCAGCCTTCACTGTCGGCTTCTTCGGGGCCACCGAGACCACCTGGCTGCCGGAGCGCCTCCATCGCCTCCGGACCCTCCACCCCGGGGTGGCGATCCGAATGAAGCGCTTCAGCCTTGCCGGTCTCGCCCAGGCCCTGAAGGAGGGTGAGATCCAGGTCGGCTTCACCCTCTCCGTGGGCTGGAAGGACGACCCGGCCTTCCGGAGCCGTGTCCTGCGGAGCAGCCCCTCCGTGGTCGTGCTCCGGCCGGACCACCCCCTGGCGGGCCGGAGCTCCATGACCTATGCCGATCTCCGGGGCCAGAAGATCGTCATTGAGCAGGCCGACCAGGCTCCCCTGGCGGTGGAGACCCTTGAGCGGCGCTGTGCGAGGCACGGGTTCGCCCTCCAGATTGCTCAGTGGGCCAGCGACTTCGAGACCATTCTGCTCCTGGTGGAGTCCGGGGTCGGGGTGGCCGTACTCACCCGGCATATGGTGGAGTCCTACCCCAATTACAAGCTGCGCTGCATCGACATGGAGGGCGAAGATGCGGTGGTCCAGGACCTCATGGTCTGGCCCCGGAAGAGCCCCCACCCCTTCCTCGGGCGCTTCCTGGAGGCGATGGATGGCTGAGGCCGTAGCGGGATGTCACCCATTTCGAGGATCTGAAGGGCCAACCCGAATTCGTGCATCCGCTTTCTCTCCGGCCAGGCTACCAGGGTCCATGGCTTCGGGATGGAAGATCAGGGAATTCTGGCTCCTTAATCGTTCTCCACCGATGGAAAGCTGTGGGCACAACCCGCTAACCTGTCATCTGACCCATGACCCAGCCCTCCCTTAATAGCGAACTCCATCGGATCCTCAAGCACTACTTCGAGGATCTGGGGGCTGTGATGCGGGAAGCGGGGCAGGGCGAGGACTATGCTAGGCTCCTGGATGACATCGGGCTGGGCGAGGAGGACTTCCGGGAGCTGACGGGACGCCTCAGTTACGAGAACTATCTCTCCGCCCTGGGTCGGCTGGACAAGGAGGGGCGGATCCCCGGGCTGGGGCTCAGGCTGGGGGCCCGGAAACGCCATGGGACCTTCGGCTTGAGCGGTTTCAACATGCTGACCCAGGGCACATTCGGTCAGGCCAACCGCTTTGCTTCCGATTACTTCGAGTTCTGCTGGGGGCACTTCCTGCGCCTGCATGTCGCAGTGGAGGGGGAATGGGCCGTTGCCCGCTACGAGCCCTCGCCACCTTCCCTGGCGAGTCACGTCACCCTGATCGAGCAGGCCCTGGTGACGGGCATCCGCATGATTTCGGAAGTGCTTCCGGATCTGGACTGGTCGTCCTGTCGGGGGCTGCTGGCCTTTCCGGCCCCTGAACACGCAGGGCTCTATCGTCAGTTCCTTCCCTTTCCCTGCGACTTCGACCAGCCCTTCAATGGTTGGCGCTTTCCGGCCGCCTGGGCGGATCGCTCCCTGCTCCTGGCGGATGAGGATGTGAAGCAGTTCTGCGAGCTGCGTTTCAAGGCCATGCTCGAGGAGGAATTCGGCAGGACCCACCTTCAGCGCCAGATCCGTCGGATCCTGATGGACTCGGACCTGGACAGCCCCCCGGGCGTCCGGGAGATCGCGCGCCGTCTGGAGCTTTCAGAGCAGGCCCTTAGGGCGAGCCTCGCCAGGGAGGGGGCCTCCTTCCGGGCCATCCTGAATGAGGTGGTCCTGGAGCGGGCCAAGCAACTCCTCCAGGATCCCAGGCTCTCGATCAAGGAAATCGCCTTTCAGCTCGGCTATGCCCAGCCTCCCAGCTTCCACCGCGCCTTCACCAAGGCCATGGGGCAGACGCCTGAGCAATTTCGAGTCCGGCTCAAAGCCAAGGACTGATGAGCTTCTGCTCTGGGCTGCTGCGATCAAAAGTGCTAGCCGATTCATCGGAAATGCTAAGGGGATCCTGTGGCGGTCCAGGGCTGGCTCCGAAACAATGAATTCAATTCAAGTGTTAAGGCTTGTGGTTAACGCATAGCCGCCCCTTTCGCTTTCAACGGTGTCCTACGTATTTGGCGGGCCTGATTCCTTCAGGCTCCAGAGGCCTTGTGCCCCTTGATGGAGGTTCAGTGATGGAAAACAAACAGGCTCTATTCCAGGAACGCTATGCGCGGATCAGCGCCGCGGCGAACCTCGAAACCCCAGATCGTGTGCCGCTCGTGCTCATGGCGGACGCCTTCTGTGCCAACCACCTGGGGGTTCCCCTCTCCAAATTCTGCACGGACGCCGAGACCGCCAACCGGACCGTGCTTCAGTCCCTCACTTCCCTGGGGGATTTTGACGGCTTCCTGATGCCCGTTTGCAATGAAGCCCTCTTCAGCTTCCTGTGGATGTCCAACGTGAAGATCCCCGGCCGGGACCTCCCCGAGGGCAGTCTCTGGCAGGTGGACGAAGAGCCCCTTATGACCGTCGAGGACTATGACACCATCATCCAGGAGGGCTTCGACGAGTTCCGGGTGGACTTCGTGGGTTCCCGGCTCCGGGACAAAGCGCTCCTGCCCAAGGTCGGTGCGGCCTTCGGCTTCCTGCCCCAGGCCACCCAGAACTTCGCCCAGGCCGGCATCCCGGTTCTCACGCCCACGGGCTCGGGCATTCCCATGGATCCCTTCTGCGGCGCCCGTGGCCTCACCAACTTCATGGTGGATCTCCGCAGGATCCCGGACAAGGTCCAGGAGGCCATGGATGTGGCCATGGCCGAGACCATCGCCTCCACCCGCGAGATCATCAAGATGTTCAAGCCCATGATGCTCTGGGTCGACGGCATGCGCGGTTCCAGCGGCATGGTCTCCCCCAAGATCTGGCAGCGCTTCGTCTGGCCCTACTACCGCCAGCTCATCGAGGCCATCCACGAGGAGGGCGCCAAGGCCTACCTGCATTTCGATGGCGAATGGGATCGGGACCTGGAGTTCTTCAAAGAACTGCCCAAGGGCAGCGCTGTCCTGGCTCTGGACCACGCCACCGACCTCTACAAGGCCCGGGAGGTCCTGGACGGACACCTCTGCGTCATGGGCGACGTTCCCCCCACCATGCTCACCCTCGGCACCCCCGATGAAGTCTATGCCTACAGCACCAAGCTCATCCGGGACCTGGGCCCCTCGGGCTTCATCCTCTCCCAGGGCTGCGATATCCCCGCCAACGCCAAGGTCGAGAACGTGGTGGCCATGATGGCCGCGGCCTCCGGCAAGTAAAACACTGTCCCCACGCCGCACAGCAACCTAAGGGGCGGTATGGGAATGCCTCGAATGACACCGATTCTTCACGACTGCCCCTAAAGGAGCACCACCATGTCTGAATTCATCCAGATCATCGAACACAAGGGCAAAAAGGTCATCTTCTTCAATTGTGCTGGGATGGACCCGGATGTGGCCGCCGGGCTCTTTCCCGAGGTGACCCGCACCGCCATCGAGCACAGGATCAACCTGGTCTGCAGCGATGTGAGCAACAGCTCCGCCAACGACGCCCTCAAGGCCGCCGCCGCCGAGAGTGTCAAGGCCGTCACCCAGTCCCTGGGCTCCATCCATACCGCCCTCGTGGGTCTCAAGGGGATCCAGCGCATCATCGCTCAGGCGGTGGTCAAGGATCAGTATTTCGCCAAGACCCGGGAAGAGGCCCTGGAATATCTGGTGGGGAAGGGGTGAAAGCGTCTGCCTGAGCAAGGGTGGCGCGATGGGCTGCACCGCATCCAATGAGGCATGTAATGGAAGGCGCCTGGCAAGCAGACGCCTTCCATACATCCCGGGCTACGACTCCCTGCACGAATCCAGATGGGCTGGTTTCTCCTCACTCCCTCGGCGATCAGGCTTGAGGAACTGGGAGGTCACCAGACCGATCAGGGCTACAGCCGTCACAATATAGATGGACGCGTGATAGCTGCCGGTGAGCTTGAGAGCCGTCGCCCCTACGAAAATGGCAGGCACACCGGCATAGAGGCCGATGCCGAAGGCAAGGCCCGTGAGTCTTCCAACGATCGAGTGGTGATAGTTGATCGAGATGAAAGCCATGACAACGGGGAGGGGCCATGCCCCGAAGAAGCCTGCAATCGAGAGCACCACGCCCAGCCTCGGGGCAGTGAGGTTGACCACGCGAAGGAGGATCGAGCAGATCAGCACTGCGGACAGCAGGTAGCCGAAGCGAAGGGTGGCTTTTGCATTCCCCCGGAAGATCTTTTCGAAGATGAACCCGATCAGGAATGCTCCAAGCATGAACAATATCTGATATATGCCCATCACCTTCCCCGCCAGCACCGGCCCGTACCCCAGCCCCATCGGGGGTGCTATCGCGATGTAGCCAGGAATGAGGTCGTTCACGCCGGTGAAGAACCAGCACGTGATGAAGACGCAGGCGATCAGCACCCATGTGCTGCCCGAGCGCAGGGCCGTGGCGAAGATCCCCTTTGATGCGGAATCCGACCTGTCGACTTCGTCGGGCTGGAAGGCCGGTGGCTTGGGGCCGAACAGGATTCCGCAGGAGAAGATCAAGGCCACGATGGGAGCCACGACCATCCACTGCATGGTTGCCAGCCAACTCGACGTGTGGACGTAGGTTGCGGGGGAAATAAGGAATCCGAGCAGGACACCGGCCGACGTCGCCATTCCCTGGATCCCCGCCACGGCCCCTCGCTGGCGGACGGGAAACCAGGTGGCTGCCAGGCTGCCCAGGACAGCGGTGATCGGCCCCACTCCCGAGGCCTGGATGATACGCAAGACCAGCAGCCATCCAAGGTGCGTTCCGGCCAGGGGAAACAGCAGACTCGGTACGATATGTATGATGCAACCTGCGACCATCAGCTTTGCGGGGCCGAAGCGATCGACGAAGAACCCCGCCACCAGACAAGAGGTGGCCCCGACGATCTGCCAGCTTCCCAGCAGGAGGGTCGTGGCGTTGCCCGGGTGGATGGCGAGTGCGGTTGAGATCTCGCCGATGAGGGGCGCTGGAGCAATCATGAGCACGGTGGAGGCGGCCGTGGCGATAACCAGAGCCAGCAGGACGAACCACCTGAATTTGGGATAATCGGGTTCTTGCCTCATTTGTCGTCACCCTTATGGGGATGCATGGGTTAATGGTTGAAAATGTCAGCCTAAGGTGACTGGGAGCAGCACATGGGAGTCATGGCTGCCGCCCGTGTGGATGATGTGGGTGCCCTGGTTGCGGGTCAGGATCTTGTCGGCACCAGGCATGCCCGGAAAAGCGAAGGTTTCGAAGGGCCCTCCGCCGACGCCAACACACAGGATTTCGCCGGGGTGAAGCTTCATGGCCACGGGCCAGACAGAAACCTCGACCGGCACGATCTGGCCGGGGGAGAGCCGCTCTTCGCGGGCATGCGCGTGGATCGGCTGGAGATCGGTGGACAGCTGTGGGTCGAGGGCCCGGTGGGAGACGCGGTGGCGCCCCTGGGGTCCCGCGAACGTGAGCATCACGGGTGCCTTGCCGGTCTCCGCCATCATCTTCCGCAGCCCCTCGCCAGCCTCGCCTGGCAAGGCGATGTGGTAGAGCTTCTTGCCCGCTGCATCGGTCTTGTAGACCTGGGTGAACAGGTCCATGTCATCGGCCCCCTCGGCTTCCACCCAGAGCTTGAGCTTGATGGGCCCCGCAATCTCGGTCTCCCGGGTGATGGGCAGTTTGAAGATGACGCTCTCACCTTCTGCCGCATATTGGATTGCGGCTGGTACGCCGGGTGAATCCAGCAGTGCGCCGCCCGTTCCCAGGAAGAGTGCCTTGGGCTTCATGGCGATGGGGGGCCATGCCTCACTGGGCCGGTTGACCTCGTCCACCCCGCCAGGGTCGAGTACGGTCATGCGCACCCGGGGTGTCTTCTCCCAGCCGTTGTCCTCACCCTTGAGATAGCGGTCAAAGAAGCGGGTCAGATCCTTCACGTTTTCCGGCATGTAGCCGTCGGGCCACTCCTGCATGTTGTGGATGCGCAGCCACTTGTCTTTGGACTTGAGGGCGTTGAAGGCGTTCAAGGTCCCCTTGGCGTGGAGGGGATTGGAGTAGCTGGCCACCACATAGGCCGGGATCTCGATCTTATCGACCTTTGCGCGCTTGTCCTCCCAGTAGGCGTTATAGAGGGGGTACTTCTCGATCATCAGCGCAGGGTCTTCATACCGATTGAGCCCGTTCTTGTGGGCCATAATCTGGTCTCGGAGGAAACCGCTGTTGATCATGCCGCCCTGACAGATGTCATCCCGGTACATATCGAAAATGCCTTCCCAGGGGGCAATGGCCGCGAGGTGAGGAGGCTGCAACGCCGCTCCGAACCACTGCAGGATGGCGAGCTGTGAGTTCCCAGCCATGCCGACACGCTCGTTGGACCAAGGCTGGGCCGCAATCCATTCAATGGCGTCGTAGAGGTCCTCTGATCCCGCTTGACCCCACCAGCGGAGGTCTCCCTCGGAGAACATGGCTCCGCGGGTATCCGCGACGACGACGGCATAGCCTTGGGACACCCACCAGGCAGGATCGGCGGCTTCGAACGCCTGCAGGCCGGAGACCCAGTCACGCGGCACGCCTACCCGGTCGGGGGTCACGTTGACCCTGAACCATCCGCCCTGCTTGCCGTAGGGCGTCCAGACCAGGACCGTGGGCAACTTCCCATCCTCGACGGGGCGGTAGATGTCCGCATAGATTTTGACGCCGTCCCGAAGGGGAATGGTAACGTCCTGATCCCAGCGGATCGGCACAGGCAGGGGCAGGCGTCCCGGCTCGTGGACATAGCCTTTCTCCAGGATCACCGTCCCCGGATTGAAGGGGACGATATGACTTTCCGGTGCATCCATGGGTCTCATGGGGCTGTACAGGAACTCGATCTTCTGACCGTTTTCGTCGAAGAAATCCATAGGTGCTGCTCCTAGTGTGAAGGGGCCCGCGGACGGTGCGCGGGACCGGGTGGGGGTGCGTTCGGGCAGCCCCGACTCCTGGGGGCCAGGGGGCGGGGAAAGCTCGGAAATGTGAAGGGACGGGTTTAGGCTAGATCCATCCGTTTAAAAATGCAACACCTGTTTAATTAGCGAGGGTGCTAAATCGCTATTTAAAGTATTGTTTGGAATTGAAACCGAATATCCTGGGGAGACTCATCCGGAGGACCGCTTTGAACGACACGCCCAAGACGGCCGATGCCCCTCGGCGGAAATCGGGGAGGCCCCGGGGCGGGGCGGTGGATGGCCGGGAGGCGATTCTCGGGAAGGCCATTCCCGCCTTCTCCCGGCTGGGATACGAGGCGGTCAACCTTAGAGATCTGGCCCGGGAGGCTGGAGTCAACCCGGCCCTGGCGATCTATCACTTCGGTTCGAAGTCCGATCTCTGGCTAGCGGCGGTGGCAAGGCTCGTGGAATGGATGGCGCCCCGGCGGCGCAGCCTCGCCGAGATCGCGGAATCCGGGGCGCCCTACCGCGAGCGGCTGGAGGACTTCTACAGGGAGTACGTGCGGGTGAACGCGGAGATCCCGGACTACGGACTCTTCATCCTCCAGGAGGCCGTCCGCCCCACCGAGCGCCAGGCGGTGGTCCGGGAGCGCCTGATCATGCCCTCGTACCTCCAGACCCGGCCCCTTCTGGAGGAGGGGATGCGCCTGGGGGTCATTCCCGAGCAGGACCCGACCCTGCTCTTCTTCATGACCATCATCCCGATCTCCAACCTCTTCGCAGGCTCGTCCATGGTGGACCCCCTCCTGCAGCTGGAGGCCCGCGGCGAGGACCTGATCTCGGGCGTGTTCGAGGTGGTGATGCGCTGCCTCACAGGGCAGTCCCGGGCTGGGGGAAGCTGAACGGCTGCCACCCCATTGAGGGCACTGCCGGGCCCCCAAACCCAACCAAGTGTGGTGTCAGATACGTTCGAATGGTCCGCGTTTCACCGAAACACCACACTAGCCACCCGCAGAGACCTCATCGAGAATGGGGAGCAGACCGCCCATGCCCCAGCCCACCCTCCAAATCGAACTGCACCGAATCCTCGTCCACTATTTCGAGGATCTGGAGGCTGTCATGGGGGAGGGGGGAATGGGTGCGGCCTACGCCGGGCTCCTGGCAGACCTTAGGCTGGAGACCTCGGATTTCCAGGAGCCTTCCGGCCGCCTCAGTTTCGAGAAATACATCACGGCGCTGCAGTGGGTGGATGGGACGGGCCGGATACCTGGTCTGGGGCTCAAGCTCGGGAGCCGCAAGCGCTACGGCACCTACGGGCTCTCCGGGATCGCCGTGTTGACCCAGAACACCCTGGGGCAGGTGAACCAGGCGGCGGTGGACGGCTTCGAGTTCTGCTGGGGTCACTTTCTGCGGTTGCAGGTCCGGATCGAGGGGGAGTGGTCCGTTAGCCGCTACGAAACCTCGCCGCCCTCCCTGGCCCTCTGCGCCCCCCTGATCGAGCAGGCCACGGCCACCGGGATCCGGCTCATCTCCGAGGCCATCCCGGGGCAGGACTGGTCCGTGTGCCGTGCCCGTTTCGCCTATCCGGCCCCCCTCTACGCCCACCTCTACCGCCGCTTCCTGCCCTTCGAGTGCGAGTTCGGCCAGCCCGCGAACGAGCTCAGGATCCCGGCTGCCTGGGCATCGCTCCCCTCAGCCCTGGCGGAGGAGAGTGTCCAGGACTTCTGTACGGCCCGTCTCCAGGCCATGTTCAAGGAGGAGTTCGGCCGCTCCTACCTGGAGCGCCAGATCCGAAGGATTCTCTGGGATTCGGCGCCGGACAGGCTCCCGGACCTCCCGGAGGTCGCCCGGTGCCTGGAGGTCTCCGAACGCACGCTCCGTGCGGCTCTGGCCCGGGAGGGGACTTCCTTCCGGGCCATCCAGAACGACATCGTGATCCGGCGTGCCCAGCAGCTCCTCTCTGACCCACGATTGTCGGTGAAGGAGGTTGCCTTTGCCCTCGGCTTCGCCCAGCCCCCCAGCTTCACCCGGGCCTTCCTCAAGGCCACAAACGAGACGCCGGAGCACTACCGGAGCCGGATAGCGGCGCGGTAGACCCCGGAGAGCCGGAAATGCTAAGTCTCTCGTCGTAAGTGCTAAGCCCTTCTGGTGTATTTCCGATATCGCATTTCCGATACTCATATCAGCACTCATTCTGGTCCGCCCGCTTCGAAGATGCATGCGAGGGGCCTGCCGTCACGGTTTCCGTCATCCCCGACGGCCGTCTGCTGCATGGCCTGGGGGGACTCCATCCGGAGGTGAAGAGATGAAAACCAGCCAAGACCTGTTCCAGGAACGCCTGAACCGAATCCAGACCGCCGTGGCCCTGGGCCGACCGGACCGGGTGCCCGTGGTGACAACCTGCACGGGTTTCGCCGCCCGCTATACCGGCACGAAGATGGCCGAGTTCTGCGCCAACCCCAAGCTGGCAGCGGAGATCATGCTGAGCACCATCCAGGAGATGGGCGAGATCGACGGGACCCAGTTCGCCCTCTTCAGCCCCTACCTGCTTAGCATGGGGATGGGCTGCAAGGTGGACATCCCCGGGGTCGAGCTACACGAGGACATGCCCTACCAGATCCACGAAACGGAGCTCATGAAGGAGTCCGACTACGACTTCATCATCGAGAAGGGCTACGACGAGTTCTACGAAAAGCACCTGGAGGAGAACCTCCCGGATACCCTCGCCCACCTGGGGGAGGCCTTCGAGGCACTGCCTCAGGCGACCATGAACGTGATCCAGGCCGGGCTGCCCATCCTGAGCCCTGCGATCGCCGCCATTCCCTTCGAACAGTTCAGCGGCATCCGCTCCATGGCCCGCTTCGTTTCAGACACCTTCCGCATCCCCGAGAAGGTTCTGGAGGCCAGCGAGATCGCCATGGAGAGCACCCTGTCCACCCTGAAGGCCACGATCCAACAGACCCACCCGATGGGCGTGTTCATCGGCTTCGGTCGCTCCAATCGCGGCTCCCTCTCCAAGCGGCAGCAGGAAAAGTTCGTCTACCCCCACTTCCGGCGGATCGTGGATGCCGTGATTGCCGAAGGGGCCATTCCCCTGCTCCATTGCGACCAGGACTGGACCCAGGATGCCGAGTTCCTCCTGAGCCTGCCCAAGGGCAAGTGCATCCTCCAGCTCGACGGGGCCAGCGACATCTTTGCCCTGAAGAAGAGCGTCGGCCACCACATGTGCCTCATGGGCGATGTCCAGGCCGCCAAGCTGGCCCTGGGCACGCCTGACGAGGTCTACGCCTACTCCCGGCGCCTGGTGGAGGAGGTGGGCCCCGAGGGCTTCATCCTGAGCCAGGGATGCGACATGCCCACCAACGCCAAGGCCGAGAACTACAGGGCCATGGTTTCCGCCGTCCACGCCTGATTCCACAAGGAGACAACCCATGTCCGAATTCGTCCAGATCATCGAGCACAAGGGGAAGAAGGTCGTCTTCTTCAACTGCGTCGGAATGAACCCCGATAAGGCGGCCAGCCTTTTCCCTGAAGTCACCCAGATGTGCATCGCCAACCGGATCAACCTGGTCTTCAGCGATGTGACCGACAGCTCCGCGAACGATACGCTGAAGGCAGCCGCCGTCGAGAGCACCAAGGCCGTCGTAGCCGCCCTGGGCTCGATCCACACGGCGCTTGTCGGGATCAAGGGCATCCAGCGGATCATCGCCCAGGCGGTGGTGAAGGATCAGTATTTCGCCAAGACCCGGGAAGAGGCCCTGGACCACCTGGTTTCCAAGGCCTGACCTGAAGGAGGATGACGATGCGATCGATGGACCTGACGCCTGCCGAGCAGGCCAAGCCCTACGCAAAATACTTCACCCGGAAGCCCGCGGCTCCCGATCCGGCGCGCCTGGAGCTGATGGCCCGGCCCATGGACCCCGCCAAGGCCCTGCGGCCAGAGAATATCAATGACCTGCTGAATCCGGGCTATCACGAGGTGGAGACCGGTTGGTGCATCCTGCCGAATGGCGCGGGCTACATCGCCAACCTGACGAAGATGCCCGGGGTCACCGTCGACATGATGAATTGGTGGTTCGGCTGGCATGCCCTGGAAGACCTGCGCTACAAGATCTGGCACCCGTCCTGCCATCACGGCATTTCGATTCCGGATCCGGAGCACCGGGCCCAGGTGTTGGACCCGGCCACCCCTGCGGTGAAGCGCTTTCAGGGCACCACCCATCATGTGATCGAAGACATCGGAAGCGGCCCTGAGGACATCCTCATCAAATTCCTGCCACCGGAGGAAATGGGTTTCGACATGACCCGGTTCAAGTCCCCGGCCGTGGGAACCATGGTGGGTGGTTGGGGCAAGACCCGCCCCGTAGGCGCCTTTTTCCTGCGGCCCTGGGCCCCGGCCATGATGTGCCACTTCATCCGCGAGACAGAGGGTGGTATCGAAATGCGGACCCGCTTCTGGATGGGCTACAAGGTGAAGAATCGCAAGCCCAAGTGCGTGCTCCCGCCCTTCGTGAAGCTGCCGGGCAAGATCCCCCAGGGCCTGGCGATCCACAACATCCACGAATACACCAACCTGGCCTCCTTCCTGCCGGAGCTCTATGCCGAGATGAAGGGTAAGGTCACCGCCTGACTCTGATCCAGGTGGTTTTAGCTGATGAACATGACGACGGGCCGGGGATTTGCCATATGGGGTTCCCGGCCCACTTGTTGACTGTCCGGGGCAGACCCCAATGGAGGCGTTTGTGCAGAAGACTACAAATGATTGGTCCCCGCATATTTGGTTCAACCTCCACAATTTGTTCGGATTCCTGTCCTTTGGCCTGCTGATGATCCTTGGGGTGGGGCTCCGGGCCCAGGCCCCAGTCGGAAAAACCTTGGTGGCGACCGGTGGCGAATGCCTGATGTATGCCGTATCCCTCTGGGGGGATGCCTACAAGTCCAAGGACCCTTCATTCTCCATGGAGGTTCGCGTCTCCGGAGAGGATAAAGGCCTGGAGGATCTCACCGAGGGCTCTGTCCAGATGGCTATGATCGCCCGGGATGCGGTGCCGGACGAATTGGCCGCGTTTCGGGAGAAGTGGGGGTACCTCCCCACCCGGATTGCAGTGGCCATGGATGCCCTCGTGGTCGCGGTCAACAGGGAAAACCCTGTCAAGGGCATCCGGATCGAACAGATCGACGCCATCATGACCACGAATCGCGGCATGGGATGGCCCAAGGACATTCTGACCTGGGCCGATCTCGGGGTGGTGGATCCCCGCTGGGCGCAGCGGAAGATTGTCCGTTACGGGCGCTCCCTTGACTCCAGTGTCTTTGGGCTCATTGCTCATTTCTTCCCCCACCAGATGGAGACCAGAATGCCGATTACCATCCTCCCGGATGGCATGGCCATGGCGGAAGCGTTGGCCTCCGATCCTGACGGCTTCTGCATGGCCAATCTTGTCGAGGATTTCTCCTCCCTGAGGACCCTTCCTGTCTATCCATCCGGGACCGATTATCCCGTCCAACCCACACCGGACTCCGTGTCATCTGGGGCGTACCCCTACTCCCGTTGCCTCTATCTATACGTCAATAAACATCCCAAGAAGGGGCTTGAGCCCAGATTGAAAGCCTTCCTCGAATTCGCCCTTTCACCTGAAGGGCAAAAGCTCGTGAAGGCCGCTGGTCAGGCACCCCTGTCCCGGGACATCCAATATCTCAACCAATTCAAAGTCACTGACGGCCTGCACACGGATGCAAAGGGCATTCGTTGATTCGAATCCTGTCCGTTATCACCTTCGGATGAGCCCCCGGCTGGGCCGTTCCCTTTGAATCCGGAAGCTCAGACTCGCTGTCGCGACAGGCCAAAGGTCAACAGACCCCCGGCCTGTTCCAGCGTGTCGGCAAGGCGCTGGATCCTGGGTTTGCGTTGCTCGTCCTGGTCGCCCTCGGCCAGGCTCCGCAGTCCCTGGACGCCCTGCTGGGGTGTCACTTCCTGGCGAAGCACGCCATTGACGAGAGCTCCGACCGGGGTGGGCATGCCCAGCTGGTGGAGGTCGATCATGGCCCGACCCAGGTTGAGGGTGGCCAGCATGCCTGCCGGGTGTTCGCCCCCGGCGCGCCCTATGTGGAGTGAGAGTCGCAGAATCTGGCGGGAACCCCGGGCGTGCCAGACCTGGGGATCCGCTTCTTCCTCCCGTTGCAGGATCCTGAGGAGGTCCTTGCGGATCTTGGATACCGCGTCCCTGGCCTGGCGACGGGGATTCCTGGGCACCAGGAGGAAGACGGCCACCCCGATGCCGGAGCCCAGGGCAATGGCCCCGGTCTCCCGGAAGATCACTGCGGCCTGGTTGGAGACGGACATGCCGTACTGGGAGCCCATCAGGAAGACCATGAGCAGGTCGATCCCCAGGGCCGCCGTCCGCGGGTGGTTCCGGATGAAGCCCCCCACGAGGAGAACGGGGATGAGGACCAGCAGGGTTGAAGTGGTCGTTCCGAGATGGGGTTGAAGGGTGAGCCGGTAAAGGGCGGCCAGGGATGCTCCCAGCAGGACCCCCGTGAACATCTTGGGAGCCATGAGCTGGGGAAGGGACATTCCGCTCAGCACCAGGGAGAGTACGCAGACGCCCATGGCGACCATGCCCAGGGCAGGGATGCCGGACCAGATGGCGAGGAGGGTCGCGGCGAGGCAGAGGCCACCGACGAGGGCACCGGCCCTCAGGGCCAGACCTGCTTCGCGATGCGGGGCCAGCCAGGATCTGCGTCGGGGGGGCTCGGTGACCGACGAGTTCTGGCAGGAAAGGGCACGGTGGGCCGCCAGGAGGTCCCCGATGGCCCCGGCCAGGCGTTGAGGCGCTGCTCCCTGGGATCCGGGGACCGGGGGAGGGAGGGCGTCGCCGCTGAGGTTTTCCCGGAGGGCCTCCAGTCGGAGGGGCAGGGTCGGATCGAGAGGGAGCCTGCCGTCCCGGATGTCCCGGGCGGCGGCCATGGCCGAAAGGGAGGCCACGATCAGGAGGTCCACCTGGCGCTGGCGGCGATAGCCTTCAAGGGAGCCAGCGGCGATCACCCGGGCGGTGGATTCGAGCCGACTGATCAGGCTCAGGATCCGGGCCTCGCCGGCTTCCTTGTCCGAGCTTCCCCGCACCACCTTGGCGGCGTAGTCCACCGCATCCACCGAGACGGACCGGACCTGGGCATAGAAGTCCGTCAGAGGAGATTCAGGGGTGAGCCACGCCATGATCAGGGTGCCCACAATCACACCGATCAGGGTGCAGTCCACCCGGCTCAGGGCCAGGAGCACCGCATTCGAGGGGGCGTGGAGCGAGGGAATGACCACGATACCGGCGGTGATGGCCGAGAGGGTGGCTCCGTAGCCGTGGACGCCCCGGTGGAGGTGGGTCAGGCCAGCGTGGATGCCGATCCAGAGGGCCAGGGCTGTGACCTGGACATAGGGCGAGAGGGGCAGGTGGAGAAGGGCGATCCCGAAACTCGCGCCGATGATGGTCCCGAAAAGGCGGAAGAACCCTCTTTCCATCAGGGCACCCCGGGTGGGCTGGGCAATGACCCAGACCGGCATGGCGGCCCAGTAGGCGTTATGCACATGCAGCAGGGATGCCACGAGGAAGGCCAGCCAGGAGGCCAAGGCAAGGGAAAGGGCCCTGCGAACGGCGGTTCTATCCCAGCCGTAGTGGTTCAGTAAGGTAATTGCTGCTGTCATTCACTCGCACCTGAGAGGGATCAACGGCCTCTCAAATGGTACATTGTAGCGGCTGAGGGACCTCCAGGCTGAATTCGGCGGATTTGCCAAGCTCGGAACGGGCGTTCATGCGGCCTCCGTGGAGGTTGACCACGCGCCATGCAGTGTAGAGCCCCACCCCCGTCCCCTTGCGGGCCAGGAGTTCCGGGGTCTGGAGCCGGGAGAACTTCCGGAAGAGGCGGGGGCGTTCCTCGGGGGGGAAACCCGGGCCTTCGTTCCAGACCGTGATGACGAAGCGGTCGTGGAGCTGCTCCAGGCGCACCTGGATGTGTCCGTCGGGGTTGCCGTACTTCACGGCATTGCCCAGGAGGTTCACCATCACGATCTTGAGGAGCTGGGGGTCGCAGTCTGCGGGCCAAGTGTAATCCGGGTAGATGCGCTCCAGGGTGACGTTCATCTCCTGGAGCTGGGACTGCACCAGCTCGATGGCAGGTTCCAGCAGGTCCTCCACCAGGTGGCAGGAGCTGGCCTTGAGGTGGAGCTTGTCCCCCTCCATGCGGGCCAGATCCAGGTATTCCCGCACCAGATCCAGCAGGTATTCCCCCTTCTTGATGAGGCGCTCCAGCTTCTGCACCTGGACGGGCTCCATGGGGCCCAGGTAGCCCTGGGAGAGCACCCGGGCGTCCGTGATCATGCTGGCCACCGGGTTCTTGAGCTCGTGACTCACGAAGCCCAGCATCTCGGTGTAGGCCTGGTTGGCGGCCACCAGCTCTTCGATGCGCCAGGCCTTCTCCACGGCCTGGGAAATGCGCTCGGCGATGGCCCGCCAGAGGCGCCCATGGTAGGGGGTGTAGACCCGCTCCTCCCGGGAGCTCAGGAAGATGACGCCGAAGGGGCGGTCCTCCAGGATCAGGGGGCAGGTGAGGCTGGAGCGGACCCCTTCCCTGACGAGGAGACGGGTGCTGGCGCTGCGGGGGTGCTCCTCCTCGTAGCGCTTGAGGTCATAGATGATGCGGGAGGCCCCGCCCTCGATGACCCGGCGCAGGGAGCTTCCCGAGAGATCCTCGGCGTAGCCCACCTTCAGGATCACGGGTTCGTAGGTGGTCTTCGTCCAGTGGGAGACGATGCGCCGCCCCTCGTCTTCGATGAAGGCAAGCCCGATGCGGTCGCAGGGATAGAGTTCCTGGATGGCCTTGAAGAGGAAGTCCATGAGTTCGGCCATGGACGAGGCCGCTGCGACTTTCTGGTTCACCGTGTCCAGGACGGCCTGCTCGTCCGGCTGGAAGCGCGTCCTTGCCTCCCGGGCATCGTAGTTGCCCAGGTAGTGCAAGGTGGATTGCAGTTCATGCATGCAGGGAGTCCGGGAAGAGGTTCAGGGATTTTCCCACGCCGGGGGGGCAAAGGGGAAAAAGG
Source organism: Holophaga foetida DSM 6591 (assembly GCF_000242615.2). Lineage (GTDB taxonomy): Bacteria > Acidobacteriota > Holophagae > Holophagales > Holophagaceae > Holophaga > Holophaga foetida. The sequence continues at coordinate 1,139,286 of NZ_KI912268.1, read as the reverse complement.
CATTCATCTGGGACGCAGTGAGCGCGGCTTTGGCATTGAAAGGCAAAAGCAATTCGGTCCACAGATGCACAGGATGAACACGGATAAAGACGGCTGCTGTTTACCTTGACGCTCTGGCCAGGTTTCGGGAAGGCGAGGGGGCAGAGGCACGCAAGCGTGCCATAGCCCCCTAGCCTTCCCGAAACGCGCTCGGCGAAGCCGTGCGCCCCCGCTGCGCGGGGCAGGCCCGAGTGTCAGCCCCTTGTCGGCTTCTTTGATCCGTGTGCATCGGTGTTTATCGGTGGACGATTCTTCTTTCAAGGGCCAGCAGGTAAGGCGGATAGTGAACATTCCGGCCAGACAGAGAAAAACACGAAGAAAAGCCGGGAGGCCCCTTCTTTCTTCGTGTTCTTCCTGCTGCTGTTCGTGTGCTTCGTGGTTTTCAGTCTGCGGGTCTACTCGATGTACTTCCCGCGGGGGGTGTAGTGCGTATGCAGGAGCTTGTGGCTCTTGTGTCCGCAGGGGCCCTCGGTGAGGAATTCCGTGTAGATCTTCAGCACATCGGGGTTCTCATGGGATTTCCGGATCTCGTAGGCGGAATCCTCGGCATAGATGGCCTTGGCGCGCGCCTGACGGATCTCGGGAGTGGTGGGGATGGGCTGGCCGCCCCCGCCCAGGCAGCCGCCGGGGCAACCCATGAACTCGATGAAGTGGCACTTGGAGAACTGGCCACCGGCCTTGATGTCCTCCATGACCTTCTTGGCGTTGGCCGTGCCGTGGGCGATGGCCACCTTGAGGGTGGCGCCCTTGAGGAAGTCCCAGCTGGGGAAGAGGGGCTTCAGCAGATCGGGCACGGGGCCCACCTGGGGGATGGCCAGCTCGACGTAACGGACGCCCTCGAAGCCGCGCACGGGCTTGATGTCCGCGTGCTCGAAGAGGTCCTCCACCTTGACGCCCACCACCAGTTCGATGACCGTGCGCAGGGCCGCTTCCATCACGCCGCCGGTGGCGCCGAAGATCACGCCGGAACCCGAGGGGGTACCGAAGGGGGAGTCGAAGTCGCTCTTGGGCAGGCGGGGCAGGTCGATGCCGGCCTCGCTGATCATCTTGGCCAGCTCGCGGGTCGTGAGGCCGAAGTCCACGTCCTTGTGGCCGCTGTCGGCCATCTCGGGGCGGTTGCACTCGAACTTCTTGGCGGAGCAGGGCATGAGGGCGACGGTGACGATGTCCTTGGGGTCGATGCCCTGCTTCTCGGCGTAGTAGGTCTTGATGACCGCGCCGAACATCTGCTGAGGGCTCTTGGCGGTGCTCAGGTTGGGGATGTATTCGGGGTAGAAGTGCTCCAGATACTTGATCCAGCCCGGGGAGCAGGAGGTGAACTGGGGGAAGACCGCGCCGGGCTCCCGCAGCAGGAGGGCCTGCTTGAGGCGGAGCAGCAGTTCCGTGCCTTCCTCCAGGATGGTGAGGTCGGCGCTGAAGTTGGTGTCGAAGACCTGATCGAAACCCGCCATCTTGAGGGCGGTGTTCAGCTCGAAGGTCATGGCCGTTCCGGGCTCCATGCCGAAGCACTCGCCGATGGCGGCGCGGGGGCTGGGGGCGGTCTGGATCACCACGTGCTTCTTGGGGTCCTCGATGGCGGCCCAGACTTCGTCGGTCTGGTCATTGGCCCGGAGGGCGCCGGTGGGGCAGCGGTTGATGCACTGGCCGCAGTTGATGCAGACTACGTCGCCCAGGGGTTTGTCCAGGAAGGTGCCGATGTGGCTCTGGTGGCTGCGGCCCAGCACCTCGATGGTGCCCACTTCCTGGAGGTCCAGGCAGGTGCGCACGCAGCGGCGGCACAGGATGCACTTGTTGTTGTCCCGGACCACGGAGTAGCTGGAGCGGTCGATCTCGTGGACCGGCTTCTCCACGTGGCCGAATCGGAAGGAGTCGACGCCGTATTCCTTGGCCAGGGTCTGGAGCTCACAGTTGCCGTTGCGGCCGCAGGTGTAGCAGTCGCCACAGTGCTCGGAGAGCATCAGGTCCAGGATGTGGCGGCGGGCCTGGCGCACCTTCTGGGTGTGGGTCTTCACCTTGATGGGGGTGGTGACCGGGAAGGAGCAGGAGGCCTGGAGGGTGCGCTGGCCTTCCACTTCCACGGAACAGATGCGGCAGACGCCAGCCACGCAGAGGTCGGCGTGATGGCAGAGGGTAGGGATCTTGATGCCGGCTTGCTTGGCGGCATCCAGGATGGTGGTGCCCAGGGGCACCTTCACATCGACGCCGTCGATGTTGACGCCGACCGTGGCGCCGATGGCGTCGAGATTGCCGGGGACGGGGACGCTCATGGCCTGCTGGCTCGCGGGGACGCGGCGGCTGGTGTCGGGATTGGTCATTTCACTCATGCTCGGATCCTCGCTCGCTCAGGCTTGGGAATAGGTGCGGCCCATGATCTCGTCACGGAAGTGGGCTACGACCGAGAGGAAGGCGTTGGGGCTGCTCTGGCCGAGACCGCACTTGGAGGCGATCTGCATGGTTTCGCCCAGGGCACACAGTTCCTTGAGGTAGGACATGGAACACTTGCCCGCCCTCAGGAGCTTGACGCCCTCGAGGAGCTTGAGGTTGCCCACCCGGCAGGGGGTGCACTGGCCGCAACTCTCGTCGCCGAAGAAGTCCATGAAGTTCTCCAGCACATCGAGCATGTCCCGCTGCTGGCCGAAGACGATGAGGCTGCCGCCGCCGGTGGGGATGTCCTCGTAGGCGATGCTTCGGGCGTATTCGGAAGGGGGGATGCAGCGGCCGGATGCGCCACCCACCTGGACGGCCTTGGCGCCTTCGCCTCCGACTTCCTTGAGGATGTCCGCCACGGTGACGCCCAGATCGAACTCGTAGACGCCGGGGCGGGCGCAGTCGCCGGAGATGCTGAAGAGCTTCATCCCGGTGGACTTTGCTGTGCCCATGGTCTTCCACCAGTCGGCGCCCCGGCCCATGATGCAGGCGGCGGAGGCCAGGCTCTCGACGTTATTGACCACGGATGGGTGGCCGTTGAAGCCGGTGTTCACGGGGTAGGGGGGGCGGTTGCGGGGTTCGCCGCGGTTCCCTTCCAGGCACTCGATGAGGGCCGTTTCCTCGCCACAGATGTAGGCACCGGCCCCGATGAAGACCCGGATGTCGAAATCCACGCCGCTGCCCTGGATGTTGTCACCCAGGAGCTTCTGCTCCCGGCGGCGCTGCAGGGTGTCCTCCAGGTGCTCCCTGAGGTCGGTGTACTCGCCTCGGAGGAACAGGATGCCCTCCCTGGAGCCCACGGCCTTGGCGGCGATGGTCATGCCTTCGAAGACCAAGTCGGCGTGCTCCTGGAGCACCACGCGGTCCTTGAATGTGCCGGGCTCGCCTTCGTCAGCGTTGCAGATGATGTACTTCTTCTCGGACTTGGCGGAAGCGGCGAAGTTCCACTTGCCGCCCACGGGGAAGCCCGCACCGCCGCGGCCCTTCAGGCCGGACTCGTTCATCTCGTGGATGATGTCGGGACGGCTCATGCCCAGGGCCCGCTTCAGGCCGGCCTCAGGGGTTGCTTGGGTATAGGTCTGGATCGAGCTCATGCGAGGTGCGCCTCCTTGCGCTCGGTGGCGTGGACTCCGAAGGTCCGGCGACACTCTTCAAGGATTTCGTGGACCTTCTCGGGGGTCACTTTGGTGTAGAGGCGGTCATTGACCAGCATGGCGGGCCCCTGGTCGCAGAGCCCCATGCAGTTGGTCCACTCCAGGGTGAAGTGGCGATCCTTGGTGGTTTCGCCGAAGGTGATGCCCAGGTCGTTCTCCAGCTGGCGGGCCACCCGCTTCTTGCCGTTCATGTCGCAGGAGATGGTGCGGCAGAGGCGGATGACGAACTTGCCCTGGGGCTTGCCGTCGAGGAAGGCATAGAAGGAGACGACGCTCTGGACCTCCACGGGGTGGATGCCCAGTTCGTCGGCGATGACCTGCATGGCATAGGTGCCGATCCGGTGATGCTGCTTCTGCACTTCCTGGAGGATGGGGACCAGGGAGGAGCGGTTGCGACCCAGCTTCTGGACCAGGTCCCGGATCTCTCCGGCCAGGCGTTCGTGAGCTGTCATGAGCATGGGCACTCCTATTTCTTCAGAAGCTCGGCCACCTTCTTGACGAGGGCGGCGGGCTCAATGGGCTTGCTCTGGAAGTCGTCGACGGGCACCATCTCGCTGTCCCGACCGAAGTCCAGACCCGAGGCGGTGGAGACGCTGGTGAGCATGAGGATGGGGAAGGTCTTGCCCTGGCGGCGCAGTTCCTGGGCCATGACGAAACCATCGTCCGGCAGCTCCATCATCACGTCCAGCAGCAGCAGGTCCGGCTGGAAGCTCTCCACCTTGGCCATGCCCTCCCCGCGATTGCTGGCGGTGGCGATCTGGTGGCCCTCCTTGGCCAGGAAGAGCTGGCTGGCCTCGACGATATCGGGATCGTCATCGACAATGAGAATCTTCGCCATGGAAATGGTCCTCCGGCAGAGCCCATTGAGGGCATTCAGGTGGATGAATCACGGCAAGCATGTGGCTTGATCATTGAAAAACCAGGCAGACACACACCGGATAATCACGGAATAAATTCATCTTATGAGTCCGTTTTCTTTCCGTGCAAGTGTTTTATTCACTTTGTTTATATCGATTGGGATTTGACAAATTTGGGCATATCAGATGATAATGGGCCATGATGGATTTTTTGTTACCAGCCTCCCAGGATTTCCTCGGATTCCACGCTGAGATGTCGGCATGTGGCCTCGGCTCCATTATCATTAGCGGTACTCACCCCGCTCGGGGGTAGGTGGCCGGATCTCTTTTCAATCCTTGTCCAACTCACCCCCGCGCTTACAGCCGCGGGGTTTTCTGTATCAGGGCTACCCCTTCCGTTGAGAGGTTTTCATGGCGAACTCGGTCCCATCCTTCCGTGTGATGAAATTCGGAGGCACCAGTGTTGGCGGCTCTGAAAGGATGCGGGGCGTGGTCGCGCTGGTGACCAGGGCCCTCGCAGAGCGGCGCGTCTGCCTCGTGGCCTCCGCCATGTCCGGTGTGACGGATCTGCTGGTCAAGTCGGTCCTGCCCGCCAACCTGGGGCAGGCTGGCACGGTGGCCGAGCGTTTCCGTGAACTCCATGAGAAGGCCGTGGCCGAACTCGAGGCGGATCTCGGGGGCGAGACTCCGGCCCTCCGGGCGGCCCTGGAGGCCCTGGCGGGCGAGTGTGACCGCCTCTTCCGGGGCATCATGCTCCTGGGCGAGTGCTCTCCCCTGGTGGTGGCCAATCTCTCCAGCCTGGGTGAGCGCGCCTCCTGCGCCATCCTGGTGGCCCTCCTGAAGGCCAAGGGGCTGGAGCCCCAGTATCTGGACCCCCGCCACTACATCGTGGCTGAGGGTGACCCCCTCCAGGCCCGGCCCCGGCCCGAGGCCATCCGGGAAGCCTTCAAGCCAGTCCGGGAGGGCTCAAGCCAGCTCTTCGTGCTGCCGGGCTTCTTCGGCGGTGATGGTCAGGGGAAGATCGTCTCCCTCGGACGGGGCGGCTCGGATTACAGTGGAGCCCTGGCTGCCGCGGCCCTGGATGCGGATCTCCTGGAGATCTGGACCGATGTGGAGGGCATCTACAGCGCCGATCCCCGGGTGGTGAGCGATGGCTTCTCACTCCCCTATGTCAGCTTCGATGAGGCCATGGAACTGGCCTACTTCGGCGCCAAAGTGCTGCACCCCAAGACCATCGCCCCCGTGCGCGGCAAGAACATCCCTGTCCGGGTCTGCAACACCTTCAATCCTGAGCACCCCGGCACCATCGTCAAGGCGGACGTGCCCCAGCCCGAAGGCGGCGTGCGCGGCATCTCCTTCCTTAAGGGCATGGCCATGGTGAACGTCTCGGGTTCCGGCATGGCCGGGGTGCCCGGTGTGGCGGCCCGACTATTCGAGGCCCTGGCCACCCGGGACATCTCCGTGGTCCTCATTGGCCAGAGCTCCTCCGAACTCTCCATCTGCTTCTGTGTCCAGGAGGGTGATGCCCAGCCCGCCAAGGCCGCGGTGGAGGAATCCTTCAGGGCCGAGATGGCCGCCGGGCTCCTGGATTCGGTGGATGTGCAGAACGGCGTGGCGGTCCTTAGCATCGTGGGCGACGGCATGCAGACCAAGTCCGGCGTGGCCGGGACCTTCTTCCGGGCTCTGGGCGAGGTGGACTGCAACGTGGTGGCCATTGTCCAGGGGTCCAGCGAGCGCTGCATCAGTGCGGTGGTGCGGGAAGCGGATGGCAAGCGGGCCATGGCCCACGTCCATCGGCGCTTCTTCGATACGAAGGGTGTTCTTGAGGTGGCCATCTTCGGTGTCGGGAATGTGGGGGGAAGCCTCGTGGAGCAGATCCGCGGCCAGCGATCCAGGATGCTGGCCTACGGCCTGGATCTCCGGGTGGTGGCCCTGGGGGGCTCCAGGAAGATGCTTCTGGATCCCGATGGCATCGATCTCGACTGCTGGCGGGAGACCCTGGCAGAGAAGGGTGTGCCCACGGACCTCCAGGCCCTGCGGGATTCCATCAAGGCCCGCCGTCCCCTGCACCCGGTCTTCGTGGATTGCACCACCTCCCCTGAGCTGGCGGCCCAGTACCCCTCCTTCTTCGACGCGGGGATGCACGTGGTCACGGCCAACAAGAAGGCCAACAGCTCCGAGATGACCTTCTACCGGGAACTGCGGAACCGCGCCCGCAAGCATCAGCGCCGCTTCCTCTACGAGACCAACGTGGGCGCCGGCCTGCCGGTCATCGACACCCTCAAGAACCTGGTGCACACGGGTGACACGGTCCTTCGCTTCGAGGGCATCCTCTCGGGCACTCTCTCCTTCATCATGGGCCTTCTGGGGGATGGGGTTCCCTTCTCCGAGGCGGTCAAGCAGGCCAAGGACAAGGGCTTCACCGAGCCCGATCCCCGGGATGACCTCAACGGCATGGACGTGGCTCGCAAGGTCCTCATCCTGGCCCGGGAGATGGGCATGTCCGTGGAGCTCTCCGATGTGCAACTGGAAGGCCTGGTGCCCGCCTCCTTTGACGCCAGCGGGACGGTTCCAGAGTTCATGGCGCGCCTGACGGAACTGGATGGCAGCTTCGGCGAGATGCTGTCCAAGGCTGCCGCCCAGGGACAGACTTACCGCTACATCGGCTCCATCACCCCCGAGGGCTGCCGCGTGGGCCTCCAGGCCGTGGACCAGGCCCATCCCCTGGCGGTCATCAAGGGGGGGGAGAACGCCCTCTCCTTCCTTACGGAGCGCTACCAGCCCCATCCCATGGTGATCCGGGGCTACGGTGCCGGGGCCGAAGTGACGGCGGCCGGCGTACTCTCCGACGTCCTGCGTCTGGCTCCCACGGGCACCGCCGTCAAGGGTGCCTGAGCCGGTCCGTGCGGGAGGGGCTCAAAAGCCTTTCCAGCCACGGATGCACAGGATGGACCCCCACGTGATGGTCGGGCTTTGCCCGGCCATCACGTGGGGGTCAAAGGGGGGACATCGCGAGCGCAGCGAGCAGGCGGTCCCCCCTTTCATGGCAGTTCAAGGACGTCTCCCTGGGTGCGGGCGGCCCAAGGTGCCCCGCCTTTGGACGGCTTCTTTATCTGTGTGAATCTGTGTGCATCTGTGGCTATTTCTTCTTTTGTATCGGGATTCCCGGTGTTGGAATGCGATAACCCCAGGGCACTGGGCGGAATCGAAGACAATCTCAGTGCTGGAACTCTTGGAGCGATGACTATGGGCAATGCCATGACCGGAATGAATCCCATCCGGGCCTACGCCCCGGCCAGCGTCGGCAACTTCGCTGCCGGGCTGGACCTCCTGGGCGCTGCCCTGGCTCCCCTCGATGGCTCTCTCCTGGGGGATGTGGTCCTCATCGAGGCGGCGGAGGAGGATGCCTTCGCTCTCGAGGGGCTCTACGCTTCAGCTCTGCCACCCGATCCCGCCAAGAACCTGGTTCTGAAGACCTACGCTCTCTTCAAGGCCCGGATGGAAAGCCTCGGCAGGCCCTGCGGCCCCTTCTCCCTGACCCTGGAGAAGCGTCTCCCCCTCAACAGCGGCATGGGCTCCAGCGCCAGCTCCATCGTGGCTACGCTGGCGGGGCTCCAGGCTGCCTGCGGGCAGCCCTTCTCGGACGAAGAACTGCTGGAGCTGGCGGGGCAGGCCGAGGGCGTCTACTCCGGCGGGGCCCATCTGGATAACGCCGCGCCCTCCCTCCTGGGAGGACTCCAGCTCGTGACGCCCAGGGGGGCTCGGCGTCTGCCCTGGCCCGAGGATCTCCTGATCGTGCTGGTGCACCCCGATTTCGAGCTGCCCACCGCCCGGAGTCGGGCCGTGCTGCCAGCCGAGGTGCCCCGACCCCAAGCCTTGGCGTTCGGCGAGAACCTGGCAGGCTTCGTTCACGCCCTCCACACCGGTGATCGGGAACTCCTGCGGGCATGTCTGCGGGATCCCCTGGCGGAACCCTATCGGGCGCCTCTCCTGCCGGGTTTCCATCGGGCCCAGGCGGCCGCCCTGGAAGCCGGAGCCCTGGGCTCCTCCTTTTCCGGTTCCGGGCCCTCAATGTTCGGGGTGGCGGATTCCCTGGCCCAGGCCGAGGCCATCCAGCGGACTATGGGGGAGGCTCTGGCCCAGGAGGGGCTCCGAAGCCAGGGGTGGATCTGCAGGCTGGATGGGCGAGGTGCCCAGGTTTACTGATATTAATTGTGTTTTATATATCCATTATGCGGCATGTGTATCTCTTTAGGCATGCTATTGCCTCTTGCGCATGAATTCAGAGCAATAGCACACTGCCTCCGCGCACCTCCCGTGCTTTTCTGGGAGTGGTCCATGTCTTGCTTATTCCTTGGTTGTGTGGGAGCTTCCACGTAAAGGAGGTTGGCATGGGGAAGGGATACTGGGTCGCGATTGGGGTGTGCGTGCTCATGCTGGCCTGTGGGGGAGGCGGTTCCGAAGGCGCCTCGGGGAGTACCACGGTGCCCACGGTGGACGATGTGTCCTCCCCGGATACGGTGATCGGGACGGGTACCCCCGCCAGCTGCACGGCGGAGGCCTTTGTCGCCGCCGTGGCCAAGGGGGGGAAGATCACCTTCAATGGCGGCACGGCACCCTTCACTATCAAGCTCACGGAGCCTGCGAAGGTCATCAACAGCCACCCGGATGTGGTCATCGACGGCGGAGGTCTGGTGACCCTCAGCGGCGGAGGGACCACCCGCATCCTCTACATGAACACCTGTGATGAGGCGCAGGTCTGGACTACCGAACACTGCGACAACCAGGCGACGCCGACCCTGACGGTGCAGAACCTCACCTTCATCGATGGAAATTCCTCGGCCGAAACGGATTATGACGGCGGGGGGGCCATCTGGGTCCGGGGCGGGCGCTTCAAGGCCGTGAACTGCACCTTCCAGAACAACGTCTGTGCCAGCACCGGGGCTGATGTGGGGGGCGAGGCCCTGCGGGTCACCAGCCAGTACAACAGCCTGCCGGTCTACCTGGTGAACTGCATCTTCGGCGGGGCCGCGGGGTATGGGAACGAGGGCTCCAATGGCGGGGCCATCAGCAGCATCGGGGTCTCCTGGTCCATCTACAACTGCACCTTCTCCTACAACAAGGCGGTGGGCAACGGGGGCAACCCGGCAGATAGCGGAACCCTAGGCGGGGGGAGCGGGGGGGCCATCTACAACGATGGCAACACCATGACCCTGGCGATCTACGACTCGCTGATCGAGCACAACGAAGTCAAAGCCTATGGTTCGGCCATCTTCTTCGTGACCAACGACTACAGCGGCAACATCTACCTTGAGGACACGACCATCCGGGCCAACACGGGCGGGAGCTGGTATCCCGTGGTGCCAGGGATCTCCATGCACAGCACAACCAAGTTTCAGCAGGTGAACTGCACCATCACGGAATGAGTCCGACGGGGCTTGGGACCTCGTTCCTGGCTGGGGCGCTGGACAGGAGGAGCGGCGCCCTTCCTATCGTTTCATCCTGGGTAGCTGTTCAGTTCAGGGGCCATGAATCGTGATTCCCGCCTTTCGAGCGGATAGAATCGAATCAGTGGTGCCGTGATTTTATCGGCGCCTTGACGGGAGACTTGCGATGAAGAAGGTCGGCATCATCGGTTGGCGGGGCATGGTGGGCTCGGTGCTCATGGAGCGCATGACGGCTGAGAAGGACTTCGACGGCTCCTTCGAACCCATCTTCTTCTCCACTTCCCAGGTGGGTGCCCAGGGACCCAACGTTGCCAGCGCGCCCTTGGCGGACGCCAACGACATCACGGCCCTGGCGGCCATGGACATCATCGTCACCTGCCAGGGGGGCGACTATACCAGCGAGATCCATCCCAGGCTGCGGGCCTCGGGCTGGCAGGGAATCTGGATCGATGCCGCTTCCACCCTGCGCATGAAGGACGATTCGATCATCGTCCTGGACCCCGTCAACCGCAGCGTTATCGACGCCGGTCTGGCCAAGGGGATCAAGGACTTCGTGGGGGGCAACTGCACCGTGAGCCTCATGCTCATGGCCCTGGGCGGCCTCTACGAGAAGGGTTGGGTCGAGTGGATGACCGCCATGACCTACCAGGCCGCCTCCGGTGCCGGTGCTCGCAACATGCGCGAGCTGGTTCGCCAGATGAAGGCCATCGGCAGCGTGGATGCCGCCCTGCTGGACGACAGGAGCGCCATTCTGGAGCTGGACCGCACGGTGAATTCCGTGATCCGCAGCGACTCCTTCCCCACTGAGAACTTCGGTGCTCCCCTGGCGGGCTGCCTCATCCCCTGGATCGACAAGGCCTGGGAGAACGGCCAGACCAAGGAGGAATGGAAGGGCTTCGCCGAGACCAACAAGATCCTGGGCACCACCAAGCCCATCCCCGTGGATGGACAGTGTGTGCGTATCGGCGCCATGCGATGCCACAGCCAGGCCATCACCATCAAGCTCACCAAGGATGTGCCTTTGGACGAGGTCATCTCCACCATCAAGGCCCACAACTCCTGGGTGAAGGTGGTGGAAAACACGAAGGAAGCCACCCTCAAGGAACTCAGCCCCGCCGCCGTCAGCGGCACCCTCACGGTTCCCGTGGGCCGCATCCGCAAGATGAACCTCGGTCCCGAGTACCTCACCTGCTTCACCGTGGGCGACCAGCTCCTCTGGGGTGCCGCCGAGCCCGTGCGCCGCATGCTGCTCATCGCCCTGGGATCCGGGAAGATCTGATCCTGGCGGGGTTCCTCACGCGGAGACGCGGAGGGCGCGGAGAGGATGCTGATCTCTCCGCGCCCTCCGCGTCTCCGCGTGAGCCTGCCGTTCGCCTCAGTCCTCCCGCAGCAGGGCCATCAGGGCGCCGGCATCCAGCTTGGCGGCCAGGGCGCTTTCGCTCAGGAGATCCTCGGCCATCTGGCGCTTCTTTTCGTGGAGGGCCAGGATCTTCTGCTCGACGCTACCCTTGAGCACCAGTCGGTAGACTGTGACGGGGCGGGTCTGGCCCATGCGGTGGGCGCGGTCGCTGGCCTGGTCCTCCACGGCGGGATTCCACCAGGGATCCATGTGAATGACGTAGTCGGCGGCGGTGAGATTGAGACCCGTGCCTCCAGCCTTGAGGCTGATGAGGAAGAGCTCGCCCTCGCCGGCCTGGAAGGCCTTGACCGCCGCGGCCCGCTTGCGGGCTGGGGTGGAACCGTCCAGATACTGGTAGCTGATGCCCCGCTGGTCCAGGGCGTGGCGGAGCAGGCCCAGATGGTCCACGAACTGGCTGAAGACCAGGGCGCGGTGGCCGTTCTCCCGCAGCTCGTCCACCAGCTCCAGGAAGGCCTCCAGCTTGGCGGAGGGGATGTCCAGGTTCTCCTGCACCAGCTTGGCGTTGCAGCAGGCGCGGCGCAGCCGGGTGAGGGCTGCCAGCACCTGGAGGGCCTGGCCTTCGCTGTTCTCCAGGGACGCCAGGCTTTCGCGGCGCAGGGCTTCCAGGAAGCCCAGCTCCTGGGGCGTGGGCTCCAGTTCGAGGGTGATCTCGGTGCGCTCCGGCAGCTCCTTGAGCACCTCGGTCTTGAGGCGTCGCAGGAGGAAGGGGGAGACGATGCGGCGGAGGCGCCCCAGGGCGTTCTCGTCCAGATCCCGCTCCACAGGCTCCTGGAAGCGCTTCCGGAACTGCTCCAGAGTGCCCAGGAGGCCCGGGTTCAGGAAGTGGAAGAGGTTCCAGAGCTCCGCCAGGTGGTTCTCCACCGGGGTGCCCGAGAGGAGGAGCCGGAATCCGGACTGGAGTTCCATCACGGCCTGGCTTCGCTTGGTGAAGGCGTTCTTGATGGCCTGGCCCTCGTCCAGCACCACGGTGCCCCAGGCCACCTGCTGGAGCCGCTCGGCCTCCAGCTGGAGCAGGCCGTAGCTGCACACGATGACATCGAAGGGGCCCGCACTCTGGAGGGTCTGGTCCCGGTCGCCCTCACCGAAGCGATGGATCCGGAGCTTGGGTGCGAACTTCTCCGCCTCCAGGGTCCAGTTGGGGCACACGCTGGTGGGGGCCAGCACCAGGGCCGGGCCTTCACCGGCCCGGGCCTGGAGCATGGAGAGGGTCTGGACGGTCTTGCCCAGGCCCATGTCGTCGGCCAGACAGGCGCCCAGGCCCGCGAAGGCCAGGCGCTGCATCCAGCGGTAGCCCTCCACCTGGTACTGGCGCAGGTCGGCGCGGAAGTCCTCCGGCAGCTCGGGCTCCAGGGCCATGGCCTCCTGGAGGCGCTCCACCAGGGCCTTCCAGGCCTTGTCGGCCTTGAACTCGCCCAGCTCCTCCGCCAGACCCTCCAGGGCCAGGGCGCTAAGGCTGTGGAGCCGCAGACCCTTGCCCTTCTCTTCGCCCAGAGCCCGGAGATCCTCCAGGCGGCGGCGGAACTGCTCGGTGAGGGCCACGAACTTGCCCTCGCCCAGGCGCACCATGCGGCCATCGCCCTCCCGGGTGGCTTCCAGGAGCTCCGAAAGGTCCATGACCTGCCCGTCCTCCAACTGGATCTCACCCTCGGCGTCGAACCAGCTGCCGTGGCGCTTGACGGTCAGGCGCATGGCGTTGAGGCCCAGGCTCTTGGGGGGATTGAGGCGCCCGCCCTCGGGCCAGTGGACGGTCACCAGCTCCTGGGCCGCCTCCAGCTCCATGAGGAGATTCATGCAGCGCTCGGGGTCGTCGATCATCCACTCCGTCAGCCCCTCGTCCAGGGGCAGGGTGGGCAGGGACTCCCGCACCCGTTCCGCCCCCTGGCGCTCGGCCTCTGGGTTGCGGCTCACCAGGAGCTTCTGGCCCCGGCGCTCCAGGAGGAGGCTGGCGCCGCCTTCGCCCGGAACATAGAACTCGCCGTCATCCAGGGGGCGCACCCGGAGTTGGGCCTTGAGGCCCTGGTGGAAGGGCATGAGGAGCATGTGAACGCCGGTCTGGCCTTCCATGCGCGTCATGCCCGCGTCCTTCACCGCCTGGGCGGTCATGGCCACGTCGGAGCGCACCGTCACCATGGGGGCCACGGCTCCCAGGGCCTGCAGGACCTGCCGTTCCGCCTTGGCGGGGATCTGGAGACCGTTTCCGAGAATTTCCGCAAGTTTCCTGTGGGCGGGCGTGATGGCGATGATCCGCACCCGGCCCAGGCCTTCGGCGCTCACCTGCACATCCTCTTCGGTCAGGGGGGGATCCAGGCGCAGTTCCAGGATCTCGCCCTTGCGCAGCACCCGCAGCTCCGGCTGGCTGGCCACCACGTCCACCCGGGCGGCCTGCTCCACCTCGCCCTCGCTCCAGAAGACCAGGGGGTGGCCCACCAGGGCCTTGAGGGCCCCCTCGAAGTCCAGTTCGAAGCCCTTCCAGTTCTCCCGGATGCAGCCCAGGAGGGCGTGGTCCTGGGGCAGGAGGAAGTCGTAGGCCCGGCTCTCCTCCTTGAGGCGCTTCATGGAGATGGCCTTGCCCCGGGACCACTGGCCCCGACCGTCCAGGCGCTGTTCCCGGGCCTCGATGGCATAGGGGGTGCGGGCCTCGGGGTCCCGCCAGACCCACCAGGCCAGGCGTCCCGGCCGCTGGTCGCTGTTGGGGCGCACGATGCCCTGGAGGGCTTCCAGGGCCTTTTCCCAGCCCTCTTCGTGACAGACCAGGTCCAGGAAGGGGCATGACTGGTTCGCCATGCCTCCCCGGGCCCGGCGGGCCAGCTCCGCGGCTTCCTTCTGGAAAAGGCCCAGGGGCAGGCCTTGGAGCTGGGCTTCGCAGTGCTCCAGGGCTTCGTTCGTCAGGCGGGCTTCGCAGAGGTAGTCCGAAAGGAGTTCCACGAAGGCCGCGAGGCCGATGGGTGCGGTGCGGACCACGCTGCGGACCACGGGCTGGCCCAGGAGGTGGAGCAGCACCCGTTGAAGGGGCTCGTGGAAGGCGCTCAGCGGGTCGCTGATATGGCGGCGGCCCATCAGTTCCAGGCGCTCCGAGGCGGCCTTGAGCCCTGTTTCGTTCCCGCGGCCCAGGAAGGCCAGGATGCAGAAGAGGTCCATGAGCCCCGGGAGGTGGACGGCCTTCTTCTTGGCCCCCTGGCCGAGCTGGGCCAGGACGGCCTCGAAGCCCTCAGCGGCCTGGGCGGCCTGCCCCTGGGTCAGGCGCAGGGTGGCCTCCAGCAGGGCGATGGGAGTGAGGCTCCGCTGGGTGGGCTTGAGCTTGTCCAGGAGGGCTTCCGCCTCTTCCAGGCGGCCTTCCAGGATCAGGTACTCGAGCACGGTCCCGATGGGGGTGCGCTTACCGGTGCTGCGGGTCTGGAGCCAGTCGATAAAATCTTTATTAATATGTCCGAGGATCACCTGATCGTGGAGCAGGGCCCAGGCGGCGTGGCTCTGGACGGCGGGGGCCAGGCTTTCGAACCACTCGGCATCGAAGGGTTCGCCGCAGACGATGGAGAGGGGGTCCCGCTGTTCCAGGGTGCGGCTGTGGGTCTGGCGCACCCGCTCCTGGGCGGCCAGCCAGTCCTTGGATTCCCCGGTGAGCATGGCCACCCGCAGGGTTGCCAGATCCCGTCCCAGGGCATCCAGCACCACTTCCCCCGTGCCGTAGCCTGCGGCGCCCACCGCCGACAGGGCCTTGAGGCAGCCCTTGCGGTGGGCCCGGCGGCAGACCACTTCCCGGGCCTCGGGGGTGAGGGCCCAGAAGCCCTTCCGGGGTTCCTGGGCGAAACCGGCATCCTTCAGTACCTCCATGAGGGTGCTCATGGCGGCGGGATCCTTGATCCAGGGGGCGGCCTGGGGGGCTACCTTCGAGCGCACCAGGGTCTGGGCCAAGTGGCCCCGGGCCGCGGGCTGGCCGATGGCCCCCATGGCCATGAGGATCGCTTCAGGGAGGGGCTGGAGCTTGTCAAAGATGGAGTCGGAGAAAAAAAACGGCATCCGATCAGGTTAGCTGTGATGACCGGGGAGTGCATGTCTTGATTTTTCTCTCGCCCCTTTTTCGGAATCCGCAGATGGCAAATTATGAAAAATGATTTGTATTCATTCGCCGGAATGAGCCAATATATCGGGAACTTCTAGGGTGTGCGCGATGAAAAGGGCATTTTTGCTCCTCCCCTTCCTGCTCCTCTCCTGCGCCAGGGTAACCGTGACCCATGTCAAACCCGGCGATACCTCCAGCGGTGTCCACTTCGTGCGGCCCCGCCCGTACCTACTGGTGTCTTCCCAGGGGAAGGAGCTCAAGAGCGAGATCCTCTGGCTTCCCGACTACAGCCAGGAATTCACCATCAACCTCGTGCCGGGGCTCGGGCGCTCGAACCTGAACCTCAAGCTCAAGGATGGCTGGATGCTGGCGGAGCTGGGCGGGGAGACGGATTCCCGATTGGCGGAGACTGCCTCGGCCTTCGGAAATGTCCTGGAGGCGGTGAAAACGGCCTCCAGCGATCCCGTGGGCCTTTACCGCATCGATATCGACCCTGCGGGGAACGTCAAGCTGAAGAAGCAGGATTGGATGAATCCCTAGTTTGCCAAGCTACCTGAGGCTCCACGCCCTTTCGGTCCTCGCCGAGGACTTCGGGGTGGCTCTGGAGGCGGCCTGCCGCTTCTTTGCCCCCATCGGGGTCGAGGTGGAGCTGCTTTCCCGGGGGCATCTCAGCGGCTACCCGTCGGCCCTGCCCATTGTCATCACGGACCCCGGGCGGCTGACGCCCCAGCAAGCTGATCTCTATGCCCACCGCGACCAATGGCCCCTGGATGAGGTGGTCGCCTTCTTCGTGGGCAGCATGCCGCCCATGCTCTGCCGGGGCTTCAGCCATCCTGGGTTGCACCTATGCGTGGTCGCCGCCGGGGCTCCTGTCCTCACCCTCGCCCATGAACTGGGACACCTGCTGGGGCTGGAGCATGCGGCAGACCCGGGCAATCTCATGTACCATCGAGGCCCCCAGGGGGCCGAGGCCCACCTGGATGGGTTCCAGGTCCGGCGCATCTTCGACAGTCCCCTCCTTGGACCCGCTTCTGCCCAATCGGGATAGCCCCTGCCGGATCCGGATCACGCTCCTGTCAGGGGCTTTCTAGAATCTGGCTCTAGTCAGCAGAAGGCAGCATGGTGTCAGGTCCGGGTGAGGGAAGTGGACAGGGAGTCCCGGGCTCGGCTTTCCGCCTGTCTTCTGCTGCATGGCAACGGCTTTAAATAGGAGGACATTTCTTATGCTCAAGGGCTTGTTCCTGGACGGCAGCATCACGGGGCTGGGGTACCGGACCGAGACGCGTTGCGGCTTGCTCGACGAACGCGGCGGGTACGAGTACCTCCCCGGCGAGACGGTGAGTTTTGATGCGGCGGGGATCTTCCTGGGCAGCGGCCTGGGGCGGGAGTTCATGACACCCGCGGATCTGGTGGCGGAGGTGCACGGGGATGTGACCCGCATCTCCCACTTCCAGGTGACCAACGAGGCCCGCTTCCTCATGGCCATCGGGGCCTTCACCCCTGAGGTCAACGAGGTGCTGAAGGACTACCGCTACCGCATCAACTTCGTGCAGGACTACGAGCACTTCGCCGCTGATCCATCGGTGACGGAAGTCCTGGGCAAGCTGGGCAAGGCCCTGACGAGCGTTGAATCGGCCCGGAACCTGGTGCGCCGCTGCATCCAGGGCATCCGCAAGGAGGCCAACGTCAAGCTCCCCATGCGGGATGGCAGCTTCGTGCTGGCCGATGTCTACCGCCCCCTCAAGGAGGGCAAGTACCCCGTGGTCATGTGCATGGGGGTCTTCGGCAAGGGCTTCGTCAATGGCTACGCCACGACGCCTGAGGAGATCGGCTTCCATGAGAAGGCGGAGGACGCCTTCCACGAGACCTACGGCGATCCCGAGACCAAGAAGTTCCTCCAGGGGGTCTTCTTCCAGCGCATGGGCCCCTGCTTCGGTTCCGCGGTGCCCATCCCCCGCCTCAAGCCTGGTCATGCCATCGTCCACCACGGGCCTCCGCCCCAGTTGGTGCCCATCTCCGAGACCTTCGAGCAGCCCTGCGCCAAGGACTGGGTGCCCCACGGCTACGTGGTCATCAACATGGAGGAGCGGGGAGTCGGATCGAACCCCGGCGACCTCAAACAGTTCGGTGTGCAGTCCGCCAGGGACTACGCCGATGGCATCGAGTGGGCCGCCTCCCAGCCCTGGTCCACGGGCAAGGTGGGCCTCTGGGGGGCCTCCTACTACGCCATGACCCAGTACCTGGCTGCCCAGCAGCGTCCCAAGGGCCTCACGGCCATGATCCCCATCATGGGCGACTACGACGGCTACCGGGACTACATCTACAGCGGCGGCGGCCTCTACAACCGGGCCGACAACATGAACGCCACGACCCATCCCCAGGCCCGCACCTTCATGGACCACAACCGGGAGAATCCCTTCTGGACCGAGGAGGCCTATGGCGCCAGCGCCGAGTTCACCTCCACCTGCGATATCGCCAAGCTCGACTACCCCATCTGGCCCGTGGTGGAGCCCGGGGCCTCCCTGCACGGGAAGGGATCCAGCGAGGCCTACATCCGCTGCGGCTCCAAGGACAAGAAGCTGATGGTCATCAACGACACCGGCATCCACTTCTGGATGTACGACCCCCAGTACCTGTCCAAGTTCCGCGCCTTCTTCGACAAGTGGCTCAAGGGCGAGGACAACGACATCATGGAGCAGCCCAAGGTGGAGATGCAGATCCGCACGGGGAAGGGGGGCTACTACTGGCGCAAGGAGTCCGACTGGCCCGTGCCCGGCACCAGCTACCCCCGCTTCTACCTGGACGCTAAGGCCGGCTCCGTGACCACGGACGGTCACCGCGGCGGCTTCCGCAGCCTGGTGGCCGAGCCCGACACCGATGGGATCGTCACCTACAACGCCGACGAGGACCACAGCCAGATCGAGTCCAAGACCGGCGCCAGCTTCATCTCCGAGCCCATGGCCGAGGACATGGAGATCGCGGGCTACATCAAGGCCCAGCTCTTCGTCTCCTCCACGACCCACGACATGGAGATCCACCTGAACCTGCGCGTCATCGACGAGAACAATGTCGAGGTGCGCTACTCGCCCCCCACGGGCATGTGCCAGTACCTGCCCCTGGGCTTCGGTGCCCTCAAGGTCTCCCACCGCAAGCAGGACCCCACCCTCACCCGGGAGGACTGCCCGGTCTACACCCACACCCAGGAGGATCATCAGCCCCTGAAGCCCGGGCAGATCGTGGAGTGCGAAGTCGGCACCTTCCCCACCACCGGCCTCATCCGCAAGGGCTGGCGCATCCGCCTGGACATCGAACCCGTGGGCAACACCTGGATCGGCTTCGACGAGCACGAATACCGCCCCGGCTCCACCAACAGCATCTTCACGGGCAAGACCTACCCCTCATACGTGCAGTTGCCTTTGCTTCCGAAGAAGGGCTGAGGGAAAAGCACTCACGCGGAGGCGCGGGGGCGCGGAGAAAGGAAAGTGATCCAGCTTTTCCTCCGCTTCTCCGCGCCTCCGCGTGAGCCTGCGGCGCTACCATGGATGCATCATCCAAGGAGACGCCATGAACATCCCTGATCCCGCTGGTCTCAGTCTGGCCAGTTGCATAGGTTGGCTGGTGCTCGCGGTCGTCTTCCTGTTCCTCTTTTTCAAGACCTTTCGCTACATCCCGAACAACCGGGTGGGCATCGTCGAGAAGCTGTGGAGCGGCAGGGGCTCGGTGAAGTCCGGACTCATCGCCCTCAATGGGGAGGCGGGCTTCCAGCCCCAGCTCCTGCGCGGCGGCTGGCACATCCTGCTGCCCTTCATCTACCGCATCCACCGCATGCCCCTGGTGACCATTCCCCAGGGCAAGATCGGGTATGTCTTCGCCAGGGACGGCCAGGATCTCCCCCCCACCCAGGCCATGGCCTCCAACGTCAAGGTCAAGGACTTCCAGGACACCGCCCTCTTCCTTCAGAACGGCGGCCAGAAGGGCCCCCAGCGGGCCATCCTGCGGGAAGGCACCTACGCCATAAACCTCTCCCAATTCGTGGTGCTCACCGAGGATCAGGTCTACTACCTCCCCCTGGACAAGTCGGAACTGGAGACCTTCCAGAAGATGAGCGCCATCATCGCCGAGCGCGGCGGTTGGCGACCCGTGATCATCCGGGGCAATGACGACTCCGTGGGCGTCGTGACCATCCACGACGGCCCCAGCCTCGGGGCAGGGGAGATCATCGCACCGTCGGTGGGGGAGGACCCCGCCAAGCCCGACACCTACCACAACAACTTCCAGGACGCTGACAAGTTCCTGCGGGCCGGGGGCCTTCGGGGCCGCCAGTACCAGGTGCTGGTGGAAGGCACCTACTACATCAACCGCCTCTTCGGCACCGTGGAGCTGATCCCCAAGACGGTGGTGGAAGTGGGCACCGTGGGTGTGGTGGTGAGCTACACCGGGGACAAGGGCGCCGATATCAGCGGCCAGGAGTACCGGCACGGCGAGCTGGTCACCACCGGCCAGCGGGGCGTCTGGAGCGATCCTCTGCTGCCGGGCAAGTACGCCTTCAACACCTACGCGGGCAAGGTGCTCATGGTGCCCACCACCAACTTCATCCTCAAATGGACCAAGGGGGAGGTGGGTAGCCACAAGTTCGACGAGAACCTCAGCGAGGTCAGCCTCATCACCAAGGATGCCTTCGAACCCAGCCTGCCCTTGTCAGTCGTTGTCCATATCGACTACCGCAAGGCGCCTCTGGTCATCCAGCGCTTCGGGGACATCAAGAAACTGGTGGAGCAGACCCTGGACCCGATGGTCAGCGCCTACTTCAAGAACATCGGCCAGACCCGCACCCTCATCCAGCTCATCCAGGACCGCAGCGCCATCCAGGAGCAGAGCGGCGTCCAGATGAAGGAGAAGTTCAACCAATACAACCTGGAGCTTCAGGAGGTCCTGATCGGCACCCCCACCAGCGGCGCCCAGGGGGGCCAGATCGAGCAGATCCTCATCCAGCTCCGGAGCCGCCAGATCGCCGACGAGCAGGTGGAGACCTACGGGCGCCAGCAGAACGCGGCGGCCAAGGAGCGGGAGCTCCGCGAGGCAGAGGCCAAGGCGAAGCAGCAGACGGCCCTGACCGAATCCGCCATCAGCATTGAGGTGCAGAGCAACCAGGGCAAGGCGGACTACGCCAAGGCCCAGCAGCAGGCGGCCCAGATCAAGACCCTGGCCGGGGCCGAAGCCGAGAAGGTCAGGCTCATGGGCGAGGGTGAGGCCAAGCGCATCAAGGTCATGGCCGAGGCTCAGGCCGAGCAGGCGGCCCGGGTGGGTGTGGCCCAGGCCCTGGCCATCGAGGAGCAGGTCCGGGCCTACGGCGGTCCCCAGTTCCAGCTGGTGCAGCAGGTCATGAACCGCTTTGCGGAGGCCATCGAGAAGTCCCAGGTGGACGTGGTGCCCAAGATCAATATGGCGGGCGGCGGCTCCCAGGGGGGCGGCAGTGTCATCGAGAACCTGCTGGGGCTGCTTCTGAGCCAGAAAGTGGGCGAGATGGCCGGGATCCCCTCCACGGCCCCCAGGGATCCCATGGCCGAGAAACTGAGGAATGACCTGAAGAGCCAGTTCGCCAAGGGTGAATAGATCTTTATCTCCTTCACAGTGGCGCCTGGGAAACCCGGCGCTATTTTTATTGGTGTTGACTCTCTTCTGGTTTCAGGTCTACTACACGATAACTATCCGCATTGCTCCACAGACATGGCCCGACCTTCCAGGTGCCTTCCGGCTCCTGGGTTAGCTGCAGATCTTTTCCACGTTGATCAGGAGGCAGAACCATGCACGGAAAAATGCCACCGACTGAGCGGTTGGAAGCCACCATTGCACTCCGTCCCGTCGATCGGATCGTGTGCGCCCCCTTCATCAATGGGTATGCGGCAAGCTACGCCCATATCTCCCAGATCCAGTTCCTCAATGACTTCGATCTGGGGCTCCATTGCCTGGATCGGCTCAAGGCGGCCTACCCGGGCTGGGACTGCAACCGCGGCTCATACAGCTTCCTGGGCTATGGCCCCCTGCTGAAGAACCGCTGGTTCCAGAAGGTCGTACTCCCAGGAGAGGGGGGGCTGGCGGAGGATACCCAGTACCAGATCCTGGAGGAGGAGTTGGCCACCCAGGAGGAGCTCCTGAGTATCCGTAAAAAAGGGTTCACGCGTTACATGATGGCCGTGACCAAGCGGGTGCGCCCCAAGGCCGGTCTGATCCACTACCTGCTCTGGGAGCGGCGCTACAGGAAGTTCTTCCTGCGTGAACGTGAGGCCGCCCGGCATCGGGGCCAGTCCCAGTACTATGGGGCCGCCTCCGGTATCGCCTTCGAAATGTTCTCCATGACCCGCTCCCTGGAGAAGTTCACCCAGGATGTCTTTCGGCTGGGGGAGGACCTGCTGGAGATCCTGGACATCGTGGACGGAACCGGGCTCCAGGCCACCATCGACCAGTGCCGGGAATCCGGGAATCCCAGGGTCTTCGTTTCGCTGACCCGCTGCGGTCCGGCCTTCCTGAGCCCCAAATACTTCGACCGCTTCGTATGGCCTGGGCTGAAGAAAATGGCCCTGGGTCTCATCGATGCGGGACTGACCCCCATCTTCCACCTGGACACCAACTGGGATCGGGTGATGGAGAAGTTCCTGGAACTCCCCAAGGGAAAGAGCATCATCGAGACCGATGGGGACACGGATCTCTTCCGGGCCAAGGAGATTCTCAAGGATCACACCTGTCTGGCGGGGGACCTTCCGGCGGCCATGCTCGCCGTGGGCAGCCCTTCGGAGGTGGAGACCTACTGCCGCCGCCTCATCGATGAGGTCGGCAAGGGGGGAGGCTTCATCTTCAGCACCGGCTGCATGATGCCCATCAATGCCCGCCACGAGAACGTGAAGGCGATGTTCGATACCCTGGCCAAGTTCGGGCGCTACGACTAGTGGCTCAGGTCTGGACCCTGTTGCGGCCTGCATGTTTGGCCGCGTATAGCTTTGCGTCGGCCCGCTTCGCCAGTTCGTCGAACCCCTCGCCTTCCAGAAGCTGGGCCACTCCGATGCTCATGGTGATGTTGAAAGGACCTTCAGGCCCACTCATCCTGCAGTTCCCCACCGCCTCCCGCATGCGCTCGGCCACTTCGCAGGCACCCTCCAGCCTCGTTTCCGGCAGAATGACGGCGAATTCTTCACCCCCCACGCGTCCGATGGTGTCCAGGCCACGCAGGCAGGTGCTGCATGTCTGGGCGAAGCGCACGAGGGTCGTATCACCCACGCCGTGGCCGTAGGTGTCGTTGATCCGCTTGAAGTGGTCGATATCCAAGGCCAGGAGGCTGACCCCGCGACCATTCCTGGCCTCCCTGGCCAGCTCGTACTCCCCCAGTTCCAGGAAACGACGGCGGTTGTATACGCCGGTGAGGGGATCTGTCGTGGCCAAGACCCGCAGTTCCACCTCCAGGGTCTTCCGAGTCTCCACTTCGTGGGCCAGATCGGTGTTGAGGATGAGGAGGTGTCGCGCCTGCTCCTCCAACAGCCGCGATTTCTCCTGGAGTTCCCGTGTGATCTGCCGGAGCTGCTCCTGCTGGCGGTCTCCCGCACGAACCAAGCGTCTCTGCTCCCGGGCGCTCTGCTCATAGGCCTGGATCAGTTCGCGGACGATGCCCTGGAGTTCCTCCGCATCGGGGTGTTGAACGAAGCCGCTCCGCGGCGGGGGTGGCGCCGTGTGGCGGGCCCGCGCAGTAAGAAAGCTAGCAATTCCATGTAAATGAAGGCTCCTTGGTCATCGCGATGTTGACGCATCGCCAGACGACTGTCAAGCGACATGAAAATTAACCCACCCGGCGACACGAATATTGACCCCCTTGTTGTATGAGCCCGTGGGGTGTCTGGAGCGTAGGCCGTAGGCCGAAGCGGAGGACACCCCACTGGGTGCGGCTCAGGTGGTGGCCGCTGGCACCGGGGCCGGGACGATCCCGGCTCGGCGCTTCTCCCGCAGGCGGTAACTCTCGCCTTTGATGGTGATGATGTGGCTGTGGTGCAGCAGTCGGTCCAGGATGGCGGTTGCCAGGATGGTATCCCCGAACACCTCGCCCCACGCACCCACTGGCTGGTTGCTGGTGATCATGAGGCTGCCCCGCTCATATCTCCGGTTCACGAGCTGGAACATGAGGTGGGGCCGCCCGCCGCTCGAAGGGTAGATATCCTAGCTCATCCACAATCAGTAGTTTGGGCTTCGAGAAATGCAGGAGACGCTCCTCCAGGCGACCCTCTGCCTCGGCCCGCATCAGTTGACCCACCAGGGCCGTGGCGCTCACGAACAGGCAGCTCGCGCCCCGTTCGATGGACTTCCGCCCCAACCCGATGGCCCAGTGGGTCTTACCCACCCCTGGTGGCCCAAGGAGCAGGATGTTCTCCGCATGAGCGA
>NZ_KI912268.1:999580-1115361 GCF_000242615.2 Holophaga foetida DSM 6591 | reverse complement strand
CGCTGCCCTCATTGTGGTGGTCTGATCCTCTGGCGACCGCTGATGAGTGAAGCCTCCAGGGCACCCCCGGCGGTGATGCCATGACTGTCAGCCTCTCAGCTATCCATCACCTGCACCACGACCTCCACCACGGCGGGACGGCGAAGCCCTGCTATGACGCCAACTCGGTCCAAGCCCCTGCCGGGACTGTCGGGCTCAGCAGTCAGCAATCCCTGGGCGACAGGGGACCTGGCGTCCCCAAAAGTGGATCAGCAGGCGCGATTTCCCCATAGCCCTCGCCCAACTCCCCCGCCGCTCCGGGCTTGTTCAACACCGCATTTCATCGGTGGGGGCTCCGTCTACCTGAGGCAGCCTCGCCCACGCCCCACCGACGAAATGCTCACTGTTTGTCCAGGGAATGGATGGCTCTCTGGACCACCCCCTTCTCATGGTCGAAGAGGTCGAAGTCCTGTTCAGACCTGAACGAGCTGGAAACGGACATGCTCTAACTCCATGGAGAAGTCCTCTCCGAATTCACGGATCACATCATCGTCTTCTGTGAAGAGCCAGCGGATGGCCACCTTTGTGCCGGAACGGGCGGCGGATTCCAGTATCTGGACCATGTTCATCAGGGCCTTGGCGCTGCTGGTGTTGAAGTAGGCCATCTGGAAGGCTATCAACAGCTCCTGACCCTGGATCGTCTCGCAGTAGGCGGCCAGATCCTTCAGGAGGGGGCCGAAGAAGGCGGCTGCATCCTCGGGGTAGGCCTCCCCCCTCATGGCGAGGTGGTTCTGGTCGTAGCGGAAATCGACTTCGGGGGAGCGCTCTCCGGCAGGGATGAACTTGTTTTCCATGGGAAGCTCCGCTGTCAGATGAATGCTTTCATGCAATAAAAGGTGGTCGATTCGTCAATATCCAGGAAATCGAATTGGATGGGCTCGCTGGAACGACGGGCGATCTCGATGAGCCCCAGATTGGCTCCCTTGCTGGAGGATTCCTCCGGGTCCCTGATCCGTTCCATGTAGTAGGCCTTGATGCCTGCCTGGTCGAGATTCCGGATCTTCTCCAGGCGCTGCTGGAGCGGCGAGGCGTTCTCGCGGTTCATGACATTGCCGCAGATTACGAAGAATCGGCCGTTCTCATTTCCGACGGAGAGGAGTCCGGAGCTGATGCGGTTGGCTTCCTGGCCGTCCTGGACCAGGGTTTCGGCGGAGTATCGGATGATGTTCTGGGCCTGTTCCACGAACACGGAAAAGACCCGCTTCATGGTGCTGACATCGGTTTCTTCGATGGAGAGTTTCTTCTTCAGCGCATCCCCAAGCGCGAAGAGGATGCCTTCCGAGATGAAACCGTTGAAAGAGAAAATGGTCCCCTGCTGGTTGTTCTCGGTTTTCATCCGGTAGTGATTGGCAGCGAGCATTGGGACACTCCAGGAGGCGGCGAGCCTGACTCTCCCAGGCTAGGCGGATCCCGTACCCAGCTCGTGCCTCCCGTGTAACATCCTCCTCAAGTCTTCTGCCGCATCCGCCAGACGATGGAATCCGGTGCCCCCCCGAGGCCCTCCATGAGGGCTTGGTGCGCCCTTTCGATGGCGGGATCAAGGCTGGGGCGGTCCCCTTCCAGGTCTGTCTCCGGATCGCAGAGGGTCGCACCCATGGGTACGGGCGTTCCCAGCAGGGTGCGGACCCGCTTCATCAGGCCCTCCAGGAGCTGGTGGTTGGAGCCGGGCGCCGCCAGGAGGATGTGGTGGTTGCCCAGGTCCACTAGGAGGTCCTCCCCCCGCAGGTGCTGGGTCAGGCTCTCCAAGGCCTGGGCCTCCCCGGGGATCCGACGGCTCTCGAAGATTGCCACGCCGATCTTTTCACTGGATCTCCGTGCCCTGGAAAGGTTCGCCCGGACCCAGATATCAAGGTAGCGGCGGGTGGGGAGCTGGGTCTTGGGATGCTCAAGGGCGTGGTCGTCGGCTACGGCGTTGTGGAGGGCCAGGACCTCGTCCTTGCGGCGCAGCTCCTCCCGGGACTGCTCCACTTCAAGGATTCGTGCAAACAGGGAGGCGATCCCTTCCGCCAGGAGGACCTCCATGGGCTGAAATTCCCTGGGGCTGGCTGATTGCAGGGAGAGGACGCCCAGGGGGTGGCGTCCGACGGGAAGCCCCAGATAGGCGCGGATGCCCAATTCCTGGTGGGCGGGGTGAGCCAGCCAGGCCGGGTCCTGGGTCGCGTCCTGGATGACCAGCCGGGGAGAAGAAGCGCCAAGGGCTGCCTGGCAGTAGGACGTGGCGGGCATGGGACTGTAATCCGGGGCTGTGACTCCCTCCGGGGTGGCCCAGTAAAGGGTTTCCAGGCCATAGGGGGTCTTGGCCGCCAGCATGGCCCGGTCGACTCCGGTATACCGCACGAGCAGGGCGAGCCCCTCCTGGAAGAGATGGCCGGGGTCTGGGCTTCCATCAGCGAAGTACGCCAGGATTTCTTGCAGGGAGTTGGATTCATCTAGCATCATTACCATCCACTACCATCATCCATCGGATCGCGGATCCCGGGCTGACAGTTCCGCGCCTATTTGGAGACAGACGGCTGGCTGTGGTTCGCGATACGCTGGTTTCTGCATTTCGACCCCCCCCACCGACGCTCCGCGTCCAGCTCCCAGGGAGAGCCATAATGTCCGACTCGCAGAAGCCATCCGTTCGTGGATGGGTTGTCGTCCTTGCAGGACTCGGTGTGAATCTCCTGCTGGGTACCCTCTACGCCTGGGGTGTGATGGGGAAGGCCCTGGCCATGCAATGGCACTGGACGAAGACCCAGGCGGCCATGCCCTTTGCGATTTCCACCGCCTCCTTCGCCATCATGATGGTGTTCGCCGGTCGGGCGCAGGACAAGCTTGGACCCCGCCGTGTGGCCTCCCTCGGGGGCCTGCTCTTTGGCCTGGGGATTGCCGCCTCTTCTTTCTCCACCTCCCCCATGCTCATCCTGCTGAGCTTCGGTCTGGTGGGGGGGGCGGGCATCGGTCTGGCCTACTCCGCCACCACGCCTGCGGCAGTGAAGTGGTTCCCCCCGGCACGCAAGGGCCTCATCACGGGCATCGTGGTCAGCGGCGTGGGCCTGGCGGCGGTCTTCATGTCGCCCCTGACCCAGTTCCTGCTGGCGAAGACCTCGATTCCCACGACCTTCCTGATCCTCGGAATCGGCTCTGCCGTGATCATCCTCATCCTGGCCCAGTTCCTCACCGATCCCCCCAAGGGTTTCGTGCCTGCGGGTGCCGCTTCCGGGCCTGCCCGGAACCTTCCCCAGCGCCCGGATGTGGAGTGGCACGAGATGCTGCGCACTCCCCAGTTCTATCTGCTCTGGCTGATGTATGTGCTCACGGCCTCGGCTGGCCTGATGATCATTGCGAACGCTCCGATCATCGCCAAGGGGCAGGCCCACTGGGAGGCCGGCTTCGTGCTCGTGATGCTCCTGGCGGTCTTCAACACCCTGGGGCGCTTCATCAGCGGCGCTGTGTCCGACCGCCTCGGACGCACGACCACGATGCTGATCGCCTTCGGTGCACAGGCCATCAACCTGTTCTTCTTCGCGCGCTATACGGATCCCATGAGCCTCGCTCTGGGAACCTCCCTCCTGGGGCTTTGCTACGGCACGGTCTTCACCCTGATGCCGGCCATCACCGCCGACTACTACGGCCTGCGCAACATGGGCGTGAATTACGGCCTGGTGTTCACGGGGTTCGGCGTGGCGGGTGTGTTCGGTTCCCTCCTGGGAGGAAGGGTGCGGGACCTCTTCGGGTCCTACGACAAGGCCTATCTGATCTGCGGTGTGATGCTTGTGGCCGCCGCCATCCTGGCCTGGTTCCTGCGCGCGCCCAAGGTGGAAACCGCATCAAAGTAGTTCTTTCCTATGGGATTTCCTTGATTTCTCGCTGAGATCCCTTGGATGGGAAGTCCGGAACTAGTGTGGTGGCCCTGAATAACTGGGACCACCCCCTTGGGGGGCCGCCACACTTCCATCGGGGCATGGCCCCTTTGGCGAAAAGCACGCGGTGCGTGCTTTTCTGTCACCCCCTTGGGGGCACTGCCGTGCCCCCAAACCCCTGCCAAGTGTGCTGTCAGAGCCGCTTTGAATGGTTCGCATTTCAACGGGACACCACACTAGCTGTTCACGCGGAGGCGGGGAGGGCGCGGAGAAGAGCCATCAATGGGCTTGCTTTCCTCCGCTTCTCCGCGACTCCGCGTGAGCGCTCTTCCTATGCGAATGCGTTTCCGTTCCACACCCAGCTCAGCTTGTCGGCAAAGATGCTGCCGGAGATTTCCGAGGCGGTGTAGATGCGGGCCAATTCGTCCCCCAGGAGGGTGACCCCCGGCACCAGACTGGTGACGTTGGCCAAGCGGGTCCAGGCGATGTCCTGGTTCGAGGCTGGAAGAGGCAGCGGGATAGGCGAGTAGAAGCCAGCTGTGGCCAGGACCGGGGCCAAAGGCACGTAGAAGGCTCCGGCCACCGTCTGGGGCGAACAGGATGCGGCATCGGCCTTCAATACCTCCCAGTCCGCTGGGGGTACGGCCACGCTGCCGGGGCTCAGGACCCGGGCCACGATGCCGTAGGCTCCGGTGCTGCCCGATGGGCGGGCCAGGGCCAGGGGATCGGTGGCCGGATCCGCGAGGGCTGCGGCGGGGACGAGGGCCAGACCCCTGCCCAAGCAGGGCAGGGGGGTCGTCGGCACGGTGGAGGGTAGTCCGGCATAAGCCGAAAGGAGGGGCAAAGCGCATCCCCTTGCATGGAGGTAGTCTTGGGCGGCCTGGAGACCGGCCAGGAAATCGCTTCGGACTGCTACGGTGAGGGGCGTCATGGGCTGAGCTGCCCCTTCGGGACGGTCGTTGGGCACGGAGACCATGTGCAGGGCCGGCCTGCTTGTGGACCATCCGAGGGGCGGATTGGGTCCCGCTACGCCCAGGATGCCCGCCAGTGTCTGGGAACGCATCTCGCCCTGTCCCAGCTCGCTGAGGAGGTTGATGTAGCCACCGATCTCCGAAATGTTCCTGGGGGCTGGGACCCGGGAGCCCACCACGTCGCCCTGGAGGGCCAGACGGCGCATGAGGATGTTCTGGGCATCCCAGGCCTCCTGGCTTCCGACCTGCTGGATGATGCCCATCAGGGCCTGGAGGGTTCCTTCCTCGGTGAGGGTGGTGCTGGTTGTTTCATCGCTCATATCGACTCCTGTTGGGATGTGGCTGGCTCACTAGTGTCCGCCCGTGGCGCCGCTGGCACCTGTAGCACCGCTGGCGCCTGTCGCACCGGTTGCACCGCTGGCACCCGTCGCGCCCGTGGCTGGCTTGGCGGCGGCGCTTCCGCTTGGCGAGGCGTCGCTCTTGGTTCCGTATACGGCGCTGGCGGCGGTGGAGCCTGCGGTCGGATTGCCCATCTTGCCGCCGATGAGGTTGCCCGCGGTGGCGATGGTCTGGGCGCTGAGGTCCCGGGTGGTCTTGAGGGCATCGGCCCGGGCGCTGTTGGCATTGCTCTGGTCGCCCAGGATGAGCTTGGCAAGCTGTTCAGAGCCCGTGAGGCTGGTGTCGAAGCCCCTCTGGGCCGAGGCCTCCTTGGCCAGGGCCTGGAGGAGCGCCCCGTCGGAACCGGGGATGGTGGGCGTGGCGTTGATATTGTTGATGAGCGGGGTGAGACCCGTGAGGGCGCTGGGGGCCTGGAGTCCGCTGGTGAGGGAGGCCTGGGTGGTGGGCATGGTGACCGCCGAGATTTCGGGGGCGGTGTCCGAGGGGCTGTCGGCCCAGTTCCAGAACCGCGTGAGGTCGATCTTCTCGGCCGAGGGGCAGCTGCCCAGCACCGCTTCGCCCAGGACGCCTCGGGTTGGAAGGGCGACGACGGACTTCTTGGGCGTGAAGCTCCGCTTGTGGAACTCCATCAAGGTGCCTTGCACCTGAGCGTTGTCGAAGTCCATTGAATCAGTGACCTGCTTGGGGATGAAGAAGGGCATGATCATGGAGTTTCCGAAGAAGCCCAGAACCCTGTTTTCCACACAGTTGAGGAGGGGGACCGTCTGGGTTTCGTCCTGGATGCCACCCTCGGGAACGCCGATGGTGAAGCCTTCCAGCATGATGGCCCGCTCCTCTGGGGTGACGGACTGCCATACGGCCTTGGAGTAGAGCACGGTGTTCTGGACCACATGCTGGAGCATCCGCTCGATTTCCAGGAGCTGCGAGTAGCGGAGCACCGGGGCGAGCTGGAGGGCAGGGATGGGGTAGGCGTTGGGCGGGAGAATCTGGGGAGAGGAACTGGAGATGTAGCCGCTTACGTAGGTCTCTTCCCCGCTTCCCCCAAGGGCCTTGATCTTGGCGTCGAATTCCCAGGCCAAGGGGCCTCCCAGAATCGATTCCAGTTTCTGGGGCGTGAGATGGACCGTGCCTGCCACCAGATGGTCGGGTGGATTGTCCGGCATGGCGAACTGGGCCCCGAAGATGGCGTTCAGGAAGACCAGGGACTGGGCTGCGGGGTTGACCAGGTCGTAGTCGAACTGCCGGAATCGGCGTGTCACCTCGAAGCCGACGATCTCGTTGCGGGCCAGGGTGGGTGGCACGGCCATGTCCCCCTGGAGGGTGTACCGGCCTTCGGCTCGACGTCGCCTCAGTTCGCCCACCAGGGCATCCTCCGTGGCGAAGGAATGCTCGTAGTCGCCCATGACGTCGGGGATCGCGTCCACTGTCCCGGTCAGGCGCACTGGACCCAGGCGGGTGCCGCGCTTGGTGACGGCTGAGACGTATATCTCCTCGAAGGGCAGGAAACTCCCCTTGAGCTGGATATGGATGACGTCCTCGGCGGCCCCGCCAGCGACCGAAAAGGTGGCGGTGGGGTCGGCGGCGAACTGGCGCAATAGGGTGAGGCCGTAACGTAAGGCCCGGGGCAGTCGCTGTTCGAGGATGTCAGCGTGCTTGAGGATCTGGCGATAGCGTTCCAGGATCTCTGAGCGGGTATCCACCGGCGTGGTGGAGGCCAGGTGCAGGGTCTGGCCCGCAGCCAGGAAGCGCACCACCTCCAGGGGGACTAGGCAGACCAGGCTCACCCCCTCGACATTGGAGGAGATCTCGTAGAGGCGCTGGACCTCCCAGTACTGCAGGGTCAGGGCCCGGGTGTGGTTGTGGTTGGTGATGACCCGGGTGGTGACATCCATGGACTCGGAGGACGCCGCCAGCCGCATGCCTGTGCGCGTGGCGCGTCGTCGGTCCGAAGCGGCCCGTTCGACGCTGGTATGGACGTTCTCGGCGGCCCGGGAGGCATAGTCCCGCTGTCCTTGGAGCCAGCTGGAGGAACTGCCGCTGGATGAGGAGCTGCCGCCTCCACCGCTGGCGATGATGATGCTCCAGCCTCCCCCGCCCGACTTGGATTTGCTGGAGAAGTTGCTGCCCCCGGATTCCACTTCGCTGAAGGCGGAATCGAAGGTGGCTGCGGTGGAGGCGTCCGTGTCCTGGCTGAATGAGGCGGATTCTTCGACCGACAGGCTTTCGGATTCCGTGACGTAACTCGTGTCCCGGCGCTCGAAGATGGCCACCTTCTGCTGCTCTCCCGGGGCAAGGGGCAGGGAATAGACCAGGTTCCCCAGGCAGAGGCCCTTGGGCGTCCACTGCTGGGCCATGTGGACGAGGTAGCCCAGTCCCAGCGTTCCGGCCATGGCCACGGTCTCATAGGACCCGACGGTGTTGTCGTCCCCCACACCGATCAGCTGGTCGCGGAACCCGTCCACGCTGATCGGCTGGTCCACAGGCACTCGGTCCACGTAGGTCACGTTGACATCGTTGTTCTCGGAGAGGGGATAGTAGTCCGCCACCAGCGTGAAGGTTTCTTTCCCGAACTTGAGGGCAGGAGTGACGATGCTGGTGCGGGGTTCCACGAGCCGGATGAATATGGAATAGGGGAAACGGTCCACGGAGGTATTGGGTCTGTAGACGAGGTTGGCACCCTCCTCGCCCATGCCCACGGTGGGTTGGGTGGCGGCCTCTCCGGAGGAAGCACTCTCGGCGCCACTCGGACTGGATCCAGCAGGGAGGATGGCCTCCAGCTGGGCCACGATGCTGAGGGGCAGAGGGGTCAGGACATGCTTGATTACCAAGTCCCCCACCAGTCCGTTGGTGGCCACATCCTTTTGGGCGAGGGTGAGGCTGAGGGCGGTGTTGGCCCCCCGGATTTCTAGGACCAGTCCGTCCTTGGGGAAGCCCTGGGAAGCTGGGAGGGGAAGGTCAAAGGCGCCTTCGTTGTTGGTGATGATACTCCGGTGGTCCCAGGCCCCGAGGGTGACATTGATCTGGACCCGGGCCGAACTGCTGCCGTCGGGATGGAGGAGTCTTCCTATGAGATGGGCCGGGAGGTTCTTGGGCTTGAGAAGTTCCCCGATTTGCAAAAGGTGTTTCCGGGCTTCCGTGAGTTCGAGGTGGAACCTTGTAGCGGCCTTGACCCGGGCATCCAGGACCGCGGTCTTGGAAATGGCTGAATCCGGGTTCAGGAAGTCGGTACCCCGCACGATGCGGCGAGCGGTTTTCGATGTGAGGGTCACCTTTCTTCCTGCGGCGGGGGCCGCAGTGTTGGCCTGGGTTTTTTGTGGTGCGCGCTTGCTTGGCATATGACTCCTTTCCTGCGGTTGAAGAACCGCAATGCCTGGTTTTCGGATTTGTGGCGCATCAATATTGGGTTTATTTAAATTATTTACAAGCCGTAATTTTCATGTGTGGCATCTTTTTTATCATGAGATAGGCTTGATTGTTTTGAGGTGCTACCCGTCTGATTCGCGGGGCTTTTTGGGTTTTGAAGGCTTTATGGTTATTAATCAAAAATGGTTTAGGCCCAAAATGTAGGGCGTTGTCGCTGCGATTTGGGGGAATCCTCTTCCTTTACGCCCCGGAAGTGAACTGACTTGGCCGAGTCCCAGATGGCCCTCTGCGCTAACCTGGGGGCATGGCTATGCAGAACTGGAAGTTCATTGTGGAACCCGCCCAGGCCGGGCTGAGGCTGGATCAGTTGGTCTCGGTGTGCACGGGGCTCAGTCGGCGCCATGCCCGGGAGGTGCTCAAGCTGGGCGGCGTCCAGGTGGCCCAGAAGCGCGTGCGGGTGGCCAGCCGCACCGTCGCTCCCGGAGTGGAAGTTCGGGTGGCCGTGGACGATTCCCTGGGGGCTCTGCCGGACTTTGAAGTCCCGGTGGTTTACGAGGACGAATGGCTGCTGGTGGTCAACAAGCCCGCCGGGATGCCGACACAGGGAACCCAGGCCTCGGACAGGCACGACCTCCTGGCCCTTCTGGGCCGCCAGAGACCGGGGCAGAAGCTCATCCTCTGCCATCGCCTGGACCAGGGCACCAGTGGTGTGCTGGTGCTGGCCAAGGACAAGGCCGGGGATCTGGGGCGGCACTTCCAGGAGCGGACCTTGCGGAAGGTGTACCTGGCCCGCGTGGACAGGCCCGTGGAAGCGGTGGAGGTCGATCGTCCCATCGGACGGTTGCGGCTGGCCAAGCCCGCCCGCTTCGGGTGTGAGGGGGATCTCCTGGAACCCAAGCCCTCCCAGACGCTTCTCCGCCCTGCCGCGCCCCAAGAAGTCGCCGGTCTCACACCGGGATATTGGGTGGTGGCGGAGCCCAGGACTGGGCGCACCCACCAGATCCGGGTCCATCTGGCTTCCCTCGGGGCTCCCGTGGTCGGAGATGGCCTCTACGGCGGGGCCTCCTCGGAGCAGCTCTGGCTCCACGCCTGGAAGCTGGTGCTGAACCATCCCGTGACTGGCCAGTCCCTGGAACTGGTGGCGGAACCCGCGCGCTTCCTGGAGAAGGCGTGAGTCCCAAGCTCCCCCTGGTCTACAACCCCAGATCCGGCCCACGCGGGAAGGATCCCGACGCGCTGATGTCCCGGCTTTCTCCGGAGTTGCGGGAGCGCATCGAGCCCGCGCCCTTCGGGCCTCCCTGGGACTTTGGGCCCCTCATCGCCCAGGCTCAGGCTGCGGGGGGCCCTCTCCTGGTCTGGGGGGGGGATGGGACGCTCCACCATGCGGGCCGCGCCCTGGTGGCGGCCGGTTGTCCGGTGCCCCTGGCTGCCATTCCCGGGGGGTCTGGCAACGGGCTGGTCCGGGGGCTCCGGACGCCCCTGGAGCCTGCAGGGGCCGTGATGAACCTTCTGCAGGGCCGGGAACTGGTCATGGATCTGCCCAGGCTGGACGGAGTGCCCTTCCTGAATCTCTGCGGCACCGGCTTCGAGGCTGCTGTGGCCCATGCCTTCGAGGCGGTGGAAGGGCGGGGCTTCACCAACTACGCCAAGCTTTGTCTGAGGCTGTGGCGGGACTACCCGGAAACGGAATTCCAGTGGGAGGCCTCCCAGCCGGAATCGCAGGAGCCGGGCCGGTCCCTGGATCGCTTGAGGGCGGCCTGGCGGGGAGCTGAGCCTTCGCTGCCTGACCGCGCCTGGAGCCTCTGCTTCGCCAACCTCCCCCAGTTCGGTTCAGGCTTCTGGATCGCCCCAGGGGCCGATCCTACGGACGGCATCCTGCAGTGGGCCCGCCTCAAGCGTCCCTCTGTCTTTGACCTGCTCTCCGAGGTGCCCCAGTTCTTCCGGGAAGGGGGCCGGACCAGCCTCCGCCAGGAGGGGCGCCTGCTGAGAGCCACCTTGCGCCTGGAGCGTTCTACGTTTTGGCATCTGGACGGCGAGGCCGCCCCGGCCCGGGACCGGGCCGAGCTGACTCTGGAGCGGCGGGCCTTCCGGATGCAGGTCACTTCGAGCTGCCCCTGGTGAAGCGCATGCCCCCGTTGGGAGGGGTCGGGTTGCCGTTCGTCGGGTCGATTCCCACTCTTCGGCGGGAACCTGAATGCAAACATGGTTGGTTGATCTCTTTCGAATGTGCGTCAATAATTGACGCAAGGTGTCTGTTTACCTTGGTTTATGTTTAAATCATATCAAGCAAGGGGAGTTGTGTCTGAAATCTTCGATATCGCCGTGCTGGGAGAGGACGAATCCTCTGAACTGCACCAACTTCTGAATCTCTGTGGTGATGTGGAGCCCCTGCGATATGGCGATGGGGAGTACCTGATCCGCCAGGATGAATCTGATCAGGACCTCTTCATCGTGCTGAAGGGCGTGTATTCGGTGGAACAGCCGCCCTTGATCTCTGGGGCGCGCTCGGTGATCCTCGCTTCGGTGATCTGCGACCCCCAGCGGGTGGCAGTCGTCGGGGAAATGGCCTATTTCGGAGATCTTAGACGCACGGCTTCGGTGCGGAGTTGCGGCGTCACCTATGCCCTCAGGCTCAAGCCCGCCCACATCGATGTGATCATCGGGTGCTTTCCCACGCTCACCAAGGTGATTTGCCAACAGTTCGCGCGGCGCCTCAAGGAGGCCAACGACTCCATCCGGGCCTTCCAGGGCCGTTTCGCCCTGGTGAGCACCAAACGGATGGTCTCGGCGGGAGAACTCCTCTTTTCCGAGGGGGATGAAGCGCCGTATGTCCTGCAGGTGGTGGCGGGGCAGGTGGAGCTGTGCCGGGGAGAGCACCGGACCCTCCGGGAGGCGGAGGATGACTGCTCGGGTTTCCTGGAGCCGGATGCCTACTTCAGAAGGCAGCTCCACCAGGCTTCAGCCATCGCCGTCACCGACAGCATCCTCGTATCCGTGGACCGGGAACACGCCGATACGCTGATCCGCTGCTACCCGGAACTGGCCTCGCGGCTCGGATAAAGCGGAGCTGAAGGGCTCCCCCTTTTCCTGGTGAGAACCGCAAGCGGAAGGGCACAGAGAAAAGCAGGGTCGGTTCCGCTTTTCTCTGTGCCCTCTCTTTTAAAACTCCGTGCCCTCTGCGTTGACTCTTTTAGAGCCCCAGCCCTCAATCCATGCGGTAGTTGGGGGCTTCCTTGGTGATCATCACATCGTGGGCATGGCTCTCCCGCAGCCCGGGGCTGGTGATCTGGACGAAGGTGGCCTTCTGCTGGAAGTCGGGGATGCTGGCGCCGCCCACCAGGCCGATGCCGGCGCGCAGGCCGCCCATGAGCTGGGTCACCAGGTCCGCCACCCGGCCCTTGTAGGGCACCTGGCCTTCGATGCCCTCGGGCACCAGCTTGGTGTCGTCCTTGCCTTCCTGGAAGTAGCGGTCCTTGGAGCCCTCCTTCATGGCTCCGATGGAGCCCATGCCGCGGTAGGACTTGAAGGTGCGGCCCTGATAGAAGATGGTCTCGCCGGGGGCCTCTTCGGTGCCTGCCAGCAGGCCGCCGATCATGACCACGTCAGCACCCGCCGCAATGGCCTTGGCCACGTCGCCGGAGAACTTGATGCCGCCGTCGGCGATGCAGGGCACGCCATGCTCACGGCAGGCCCGGGAGGCCTCGGAGACGGCGGTGATCTGGGGCATGCCGGCCCCGGTGACGATGCGGGTGGTGCAGATGGAGCCGGGGCCGATGCCGACCTTGACGGCGCTGGCGCCCGCCAGGATCAGGTCCTTGGCGCCCTGGTAGGTGGCGACGTTGCCAGCGATGATGCCCACCTCGGGGAAGGCCTCCCGCAGCTTGCGCAACCCGTCGATCACGCCCTTGCTGTGGCCGTGGCTGCTGTCGAGGCAGAGCACGTCCACCTTGGCGTCGACCAGGGCCTTGGCCCGATCCAGCATGTCCTTGCCGACGCCGAGGGCGGCGCCGACACGGAGGCGGCCCATGGCATCCTTGGCGGCGTTGGGGTAGTTGATGGACTTCTCGATGTCCTTGACGGTGATCAGGCCGCGAAGGGCGCCGTTGTCATCCACCACCAGGAGCTTCTCCACCCGGTGCTGCTGGAGCTTGACCTTGGCCTGCTCCAGGGTGGTGCCCACGGGCACGGTCACCAGGGGTTGACGGGTCATGCGCTCGCTCACCAGGAGGTCGAGGTTGGTCTCAAAGCGCAGATCACGATTGGTGAGGATGCCCACCAGTTTGCTGTTCTCGACCACCGGCACACCGCTGATCTTGAACTTGGCCATCAGGGCCTCGGCCTCATGGATCGGCGCGTCGGGCCGGATGGTGATGGGGTTGGTGATCATGCCGCTCTCGGAGCGCTTCACCTTGTCCACTTCCTCGGCCTGGCGCTCGATGCTCAGGTTCTTGTGGATGATGCCCATGCCGCCCTGCTGGGCCAGTGCGATGGCCAGACGCCCTTCGGTCACGGTGTCCATGGCAGCGGAAAGGATGGGGATGGTCAAGTTGACGTTCCGGGTCACGCGGGTCGCCAGATCAACCTGATTCGGATGAACCTCCGAAGGTCCGGGGACCAGGAGTACGTCGTCGAAGGTCAGGGCCTGAACAAGGGGCAAGGTCAGCATGTGTTCCTCGGAAAAAACCGGGCTCCGCATATGCGGAACCTTGCAAGCCATGATTACATGCCGGGCCATTTGATGCCAGGGGCGGAGGGGGGACATGAGGGGCCTTTTCCCTGGAATGTGACGCTTGAACAGCCTGCCCTCTTCCCGCATCCAAAGGTGCATACGAGGCGTATCCGTGCTTCCTTCCCGGTTATTCGCTGTGCTGTTGCTGGCAGGTCTGATTTTCCTGGGACTGGTCTATTCGGATGGCCGGACACATCCACCCCTGAACGAGGGTTCCATGACATCCCCCATTGACCACTCTGCGCTGAAATCCAGGCTCAGCCCCAGGCAGTTCCATGTCACCCAGCAGAATGGCACCGAGCCGCCCTTCGAGAATGAATACTGGAACGAAAAGCGGGAAGGCCTTTACGTGGATGTGGTGGACGGCAGGCCGCTCTTCAGCTCCAGGGACAAGTTCGATGCCGGATGTGGATGGCCCAGCTTTACCCAAGCCCTTCCGGGGGTGCCCCTTACCGAAAGGCGGGACCTGGGCTATGGCATGGTGCGCATCGAGGTGCGCTCTCCCGGGGCCGACTCCCACCTGGGACATCTATTCACCGACGGCCCGGGGCCCACGGGACTGCGCTACTGCATCAACAGCGCCTCCCTTCGCTTTGTGCCCCTGGATGATCTGGAGCGGGAGGGATACGGGGCCTTTCTCGGGCTCTTTGGCAGGGGGGATGGTTCCGAGGTGGCCACCCTGGCTGGGGGCTGCTTCTGGGGGATGCAGGAGCTGATCCGCCAGCAACCGGGCGTGATTTTGACGCGGGTCGGCTACACGGGGGGCAGCTTCCCCTCACCCCGCTACGAGGATGTAAAGACCGGACGGACTGGGCACGCCGAGTCTGTCGAGATCCGCTTCAATCCCAGGGTCACCAGCTACGAGGCCATCCTCAGGTTCTTCTTCCGGATGCACGACCCCACGACCCTGGACCGCCAGGGCAACGATATCGGCAGTCAGTACCGCAGCGCCATCTTCACCTACGGGGAGGAGCAGCGGAAGGTTGCCGAGCGGGTGCGGGCCGAGGTCGAGCGCAGCGGGAAGTGGAAGAAACCCCTGGTGACAGTGCTTGCACCCGCGGGTGCGTTCTACGGGGCCGAGGATTATCACCAGGACTATCTGCAGAAACACCCCAATGGCTATACCTGCCACTGGGTGAGGGACTGAACTACTTGGACACCTGCTCCACCAGCCAATCCAGGGCCTCTCCCCGGGTTTCGGCGAAGCACTGGCCCTTATGCATGGCGTTGGCCAGGATCTTCTGGATGCCACGGATGCCCAGGATGGCCGTGTACGTCTGGCCGAGCACCGCCTCGATCTGGGCATGGGATTCCCCGGCGGCCTTCTTGATGCTGTCATCGGTGGTCGTGTTGGTCACATCCATCACTGTGAGGA
The DNA here is from genome assembly GCF_000242615.2 of Holophaga foetida DSM 6591. Classification (GTDB taxonomy): domain Bacteria; phylum Acidobacteriota; class Holophagae; order Holophagales; family Holophagaceae; genus Holophaga; species Holophaga foetida. Next base: position 1,100,640 of record NZ_KI912268.1, on the reverse strand, counting down.
GGAGCTTATTGTCCAAGCTCATCTTTGTGATGATGGGGAAGTTGGCCACGATTTCGGCAGGCTTGAGGTTCGAGTTGTCCACAGAAAGGATCTTATGACCTTTGTGGACAATGATCTGGATGCGGTCGGACATGGCTTCCTCCACGGGGATGGGCCCAGAGCCAGATGGTATGGGTGGGCTGATTTGGTTTGGGTGGTGCCCGTAGGGTAGCAGTAATTACTTTGGTTGTCACGACATCTTGATTGGGGAGTCCATTACGTCATGGGCTTGATTCTCAATGCATCCCAGCGTTCGCAGGGATGGAAGCGCCACCGCCAACCCGTCCAGCTCACCCGCTGGAAGCTGATCGCGCCCGGCCAGGGGACGCGGTCGAGGTAGTTCCGCAGCCCGCCCTGGAGGCGAAGTCGCTGGGGGTAAGAAAGGGCCGTGTCCGCAGCCACCCAGGCCCCCTGTCTGCGGGCCTTGACCTCCAGAAGGCGCAGTTCCTCCCCCCGGGTCACGAGCAGATCCAGTTCGCTCTTGCCGAGCTTCAGGTTGGAGGCCACCAGATCCCATCCACGGAGCCACAACAGCCAGAGGGTTGCCCGCTCCGCCAGGCGTCCATAGCGCCTGGCCAGGGTGGCACGGCGGTTTTTTGATTGTCCGTTCATGCTTGTCATTGTAAACGCGTCCCTGGGCTTTGGTGGATAGAATCGAGAATATGGGCATGAATACCGGGGCGATGAGGTTTCCGTGGGTGGGATGGCGGGATGTTCGCCTGGGCGCGCGACTGGCCGTCGTCTCGGTTGCCGCTATGGTTGCCGCCCGGCTCCTGGGGTTGCAGGCCTTCTACTGGGCAGGCATCTCGGCCCTCATCGTCAGCACCGGCAGTCCCGGGGGCAGCCTTGCGGCCGGGCTATCCCGCATGGGGGGGACCGTGGTGGGGTTGGGGGTCGGTGTGGGGACGGCCGCTCTCCTGGGACATACGCTCCTGGCGGCGGGGGTGGGCGTTGCCGTGGCCATCCTGGTCTGCCAGGGGATTGGCCTCAAGGGCGCTGCCAGGGTGGGGGCCCTCACGACCCTCTTTCCCATCAGTGCGGTTTCGGGCCCCCACGCGCTGGGCATGACCCTCAATACCTCTTTCAGCCGGGGAGAGAACGTCCTCGTGGGCTGCGCCGTGGCCCTCCTTCTGGACTGGGTTCTGTGGCCCGAGCGCCCTGCGGAGCGTCTGACGGCGCGGCTACGACAGGATGTGTCCCTGGCGGGGGTTCAGGCCGCAGGTTGGTTGAGGGCCTATGTCCTGGGGGCGGAGCCCCCAGCCGAGCCCAGCCTCCAGGAGCTTTTGGAGGCCCACGCCGTCCATGCCGGGCTTCTGAACGCTCTGGCGGCGGAACCGGAGGAGCGGGAGGCTCCCAGGGCGCACTTCATGGCCCAGATGGAGGCGGTCCACGCCATGGTCGAGCACTGCCACTCCCTGAAGGAGCTGGTGCTTCAGGCTGGGGACGACAGGGTCCAGCACCTTCTCAGGGACGAACTGAAGGAGATGGCTGGTCGTCTGGACGACTGCGGAAAGGCCTTCGGGGTGGGGCGGGATTTCCAGGTGGCCCTGTGGTTCCTCGGAGATGCCCGCCATCGACTGGATGGGGCCTACGCCAAGGTGCGAGGGGATCAGGGCACCCAGGCCTACCCCGTGCAGGAAGTCTTCCACCTCGTGGGGGTCATCGCCGCCTGCCACGGCCTGGAGCGGGCCATGCGCCGTCTGGAATCAGCGTGAGCCGCTCGAACCTGGACCGCAGTCCGACCCTGGCCCGCAAGCTGGGGGATCTCCCCATCCGCCCCGGGGTCTATCTCTACCGGGACGAAGCTGGGAACCTGCTCTACGTGGGCAAGGCCAAGGTGCTGCGCAACCGGGTCAAGAGCTACTTCCAGAACAAGCACCATGACGCCAAGACCCGCCGCCTGGTTGCCAGGATCTGGGATCTTGAGCTCATCGTCTGCGAGACGGAGCTGGAGGCCCTGGTCCTGGAAAACAACCTCATCAAGGAGCACACGCCGCCCTTCAATATCCTCCTCAGGGACGACAAGACCTACCCTTACGTCAAGCTCACTTGGCGGAACGCCTTTCCCCAGGTCTTTGTGACCCGGAAGGTGAAGAAGGATGGCTCCCTCTACTTCGGTCCCTTCTTCCCCGCCAGCACCGCCTACCGGACCGCCGAACTGGTCTATCGCTTCTTCCAGATCCGGGACTGCGATATCGACATCGATGGCAAGCGTGGACGGGCCTGCATGAAGTTCCAGGTCCACCGCTGCACGGGGCCCTGCATCGGCGCAGTCTCTGAAGAGGCTTACCGGGAACAGGCCAAGGAGGCTCGCCTCTTCCTGGAGGGCAAGCGGGACGAACTGAAGTCCCGCCTGGAAGCAGCCATGTGGCAGGCTGCGGAGCATAGCGCCTTCGAGCTGGCGGCCCGCTATCGGGACAGTCTCCAGCAGCTCGACGCCTGGTTCACCAAGCAGAAGGCCGCCACGGTGGACCAGGAGGATACGGATCTATACGGCAGCGCCGTACTGGACGGAAGGGCCTGCGTCCACCGGCTGGTGATGCGGGCTGGGCGCATGGTGGGACGCCACGAATATGTTCTGGAGGAGGTGGAGGCCTTCGATGGCGTTGTGCTGGCCGAAGTGCTCCAGCGGGTCTACACCGAGGATTCCGTGCCCGCCCGCATCCTGGTGGAGTTGGAACCGGAGAATGCGGATCTACTGAGGGATTGGCTGGGATCCATGCGGGGTTCCAAGCCCTTCCTGCACGTGCCCCAGCGGGGCGACAAGGTGGAGCTGCTCCAGATGGCCCAGGAGAACGCCCGTCTGGCTCTGGAGCGCAAGTTCGAACCTGCCCGGCTCAACCAGGCGGTGCTGGAGGGGCTCCAGGCCTTTCTGGGGCTGGCTCACCTGCCACGGCGCATCGAGTGCTTCGACATCAGCCACGGTCAGGGCCGGGAGGTGGTGGCCTCCTGCGTGGTCTTCACCGATGGCGTTCCGGATCGCCAGGCCTACCGCCGTTTCAAAATGACCAATGAGCAGAACGATGACTTCGCCAACATGCACGAGGCCATCACCCGCCGCTTTTCCAGGCTCCAGCGGGAGGGGAAGGAGATGCCGGACCTGCTCCTCATCGATGGGGGCCTGGGTCAGCTCCACGCCGCCGAGGCCGCATTGCTGGCTCTGGGTCTGGACCAGCAGGAACGGGCCTCCCTGGCCAAGAAGGAGGAGCTTGTCTATCGGCCCGGGGCTTCGGAGCCCCTGCGCATCCCGAAATCGAGCCCCGTCCTTCAGCTCCTCCAGCGCATCCGGGACGAGGCCCACCGCTTCGCCATCACCTACCACCGCGCCCTGCGGGCCAAGCGCACCCTCCAGACCGAATTGACCCAGATCCCTGGTGTGGGCGAGGCCACTGCGAAGAAACTGCTACAGGCCTTCGGCAGTGTCCAGGCCGTCCGGGAAGCGGAGATGGAAAAAATCACCGCAGCAGTCGGGGCTGCTGCGGCGAAAAAGATCGAGGCGTGGAGGGGCGGGCAGGGCGCCAGCGTTGAGGGCTGATTCTTCCCACGCCGTTCCTATCCCACCCAGGCCGCCTCTTCCCGTAGGCTCTCCCACAGCCCCGCATGGTTCACCAGGATGTCCTTCAGCCCCGCCTGGACCAGCTTCGAATAGGGTGTGGGCATCCAGGGACTCGATGATGGCGTTCACCAGCTCCTTGGTCAGGTCCGGGGAGTTGGCAGACGGGATTCCCAGGTAAACGAAGAAAGGCACCGGCCTTGTTCCGCCGGCGCCTTTCTTCCGTGGGTTGCTGCCTACTGCTGCCCCGACTTCCCTTCCAGGTTCGCCAGTTCCTTCTGGGCACTGACGCTGCCGGCGTCGGCGGCCTTGTGGTACCAGCGGAGGCCCTCCTTCCGGTTCTGGGGGACGTTCAGGCCGTAGTAATAGAAGTAGCCAAGCATCTGCATGGCGGTGGCGTCCCCGGCGGCGGCCCGTTCCAGGTAGGGCTGGATGGCGGGGGTGGTCTGGGCTTTGGTGCCCTCCTCCGGTGCCCCATCCGCATAGGACGGAGGGGCAGGGCGTTCTCCGAACCAGCCTGCGCGGTAGCCGAAGAAGCCCGCAGCGGCCAGGATGATGACGGCGACACCGGCTCCCACCAGGACACCGGCCCAGAGGCCGGAGCGTTTGGGGGTGACAGGCGCCGGTGCTGGCGCAGCAAGGCGATCAGCCATGGGGATTTCCGGAAGGTGCCCCAGGGTCACTGTCTTGGTGGGGTCGGGGAACAGCACCGGGAGATCCTGGGTGGAGGCTGAGGGGTGGGGCGCCTCGGGAATCGGTCCTTCCTGGGGGAAGGGATGGGTGCTGGCTGCGGATCCCATCATGACTGTCTTGTTGGATTCGGGGCGGGTGGGTTCTCCGGCCTGAAGACGGACCGTCTGGTCGATAGGGTCTTCAGGGGGAGGTGGCCCTTGGGGGGTCACAGGCATCGGTCCGGTCGCAGGCTGTTCGCTCATGTTTTTTTCCTGATCTGGACCTTCAGCATAACCCTTATGGACTGGAATGCCGAGTACCATGAATGACATCTTTCTGGAGCCGTTCATGTCCATCTCTCTCCCTTTCCAGTCTGGCCAGCTTGTGGTGGTGGTGCTCCGGGAGCCCCGGGAGCGGGTCTGGGGGCGCCTGCTTGGGCTTGAGGGGGCTGGGGTGGCTATCCGCGGGGTGGACCTGCATCCCTGGGAGGAGATTCTTTCACTGGTGCGCCGAGGGGAGTCGGATCAAGTCTCCCTGTCCACCCGCTTCATCCCCATGCACCGCCTGGAGACGCTCTACCTGGATGAGCCCAGTTCCGGGGTGCCCAGCCTGGAGGAGGACTTCCGCCGCCGCACGGGGCAGGAGGCTCAGGCCTTCCTGGGTTAACCTGTAGGGCCTGTGTTGTGGGAGTCACATGCGTCGCCTTGCCTTTTTCATCTCCGGGACCGGCGGCAACGCCCTGAACCTGCTGACAGCCTGCCGCGAGGGGCGCATTCCCGGCAAGCCTGTGCTGGGGATTGCTTCCAGTGCCAAGGCCGGGGGCGTGGAGCGCCTGAGGGCCCAGGATCTGGAAGTGGCGGTCCTTGAGCGGAGCGCCTTCGCGGATGACGCGGCTTACTCCGAGGCCTGCTTTCAGCGGGCGGAGCAGGCTGGGGCGGAGGTCATAGCCCTGTGCGGTTGGCTGAAGAAGCTGGTGGTGCCTCCCCGATGGGAAGGGCGGATCCTGAACATCCACCCAGGCCCCCTGCCGCGTTTCGGAGGTGCCGGGATGTTCGGCATGAAGGTCCACCAAGCCGTGATCGCTGCCGGGGCTTCCGAGTCGGCCGTGACCATCCATCTTGTGGACAACGAATACGACCACGGCCGACACCTCGCCGTCCAGACCGTGCCGGTACTGCCCGGTGACACCCCGGAGACTCTCCAGAAGCGGGTCTACGAACAGGAGATGCGGCTCTATCCCGAGGCGTTGGCGGCGTTCCTTCGCACACTCTGACAAAGGAGCCAACGCAGAGGGCGCAGAATTCTAAAAGAGAGGGCGCGGAGGAAAGGCTGGCCGATAATCGGGATCGGTTACCACTTTTCCTCTGCGCCCTTTCTTTTTTCTTCTCCGCGCCCTCTGCGTTGGCCCTTTTCCTTTTCCTTCACGGCTTCAGAACAGTCTCGACACCAGCGCCGCCACGGCGGTCTCGACCCGCAGGATCCTCGGTCCCAGTTCCACGGCCTGGAAGCCGGCCCGGCCAAAGAGTTCCACCTCCTGGGGCAGGAAGCCGCCTTCGGGTCCGATGGCCAGGGTCACCGGGGCTTCCACTGCCCTGGGGCAGGGCGTTCCAGAGCCGGGGTGGGCCATGAGGGGTAAGGTGCCCTGGGCCAGGCTTGGGAGTTCGTCCTCGACGAAGGGGCGCAGGAGCCGCCGGGTGAGCAACTCCGGCAGGATCGTATCCCGGGCCTGTTCCAGGCCCAGGATACGCTGGTGGCGAAGGTTCTCTTCCTCCATCCGGGGGCTCTTCCAGTAGCTCTTCTCCACCTTCCACGCATTCACGAGGACGATTCTCGCCACACCGAGGCTGGTGGCCGAGGCCAGGACCCGGTTGAGAACCTTGGGGCGGGGCAGGGCGAGGATGAGGGTCAGGGGGAGTTTAGGGGGTGGGGGGGTGTCCAGGGCAACCTCCAGTTCCAAGAAACCCTCGTCCATTTGCAGGATCCGACCACTTCCGCACTGGCCTCCCAGAAGGCCCACCTTCAGGTCATCCCCTGTCTTCAATCGATGGATATTCCGGACGTGCTCCATGCGCCGCCCGCTGAGGCGAGCGCGGGTGGGGCTCAGAAAGTCCGTGTCGAACAGGAGAAGCAGATTCATGGTGGATTTCCGTGTAGGAGGCTTTGAAAACTGGGTTTACAGTATGGTCTGCCCTCCTTCCCGACCGACAGTGAGTTTCCAGTTGATCAATCATCCCGCAATAGACTCTGAGGCGCTCCTGGAAGCGTGTCATGTCGTGTCGAAGGGGGCTGCGCTCCTCTTCGACCGGAGCACCCGAGCCTGCGAGTGGGTGGAGGCGGATTATGGTCGGCTTATTGGGTATTCCTCCGCCGAGATCATGGAAGGGGGCCTGGAGGTGCTCCTCAACCGGGTCCACCCCGAGGATCTGCCGACCCTGGGCTGGGTCGGGGATGGGGCGCCTTCTCCCTGCACCCTGCAGGGCCGCGCCATGGTGGCGGTGCAGGAATACCGGGTGCGCCATCGGAATGGCGATTGGCGCTGGCTCCTGACGAACTGGGTTCCCCTGCCGACCGGGGACGCTCCTCGGATCCTTGCGCTGTCCTGGGATATCACGGCACGGAAGATCTCGGAGGAGGAACTCCATCGGAGCCGGGCCCTGCTGGCTGAGGCTCAGAAACTGGTGGGTCTCGGCTGTTTCGAGTTCTATCCCGGGATGGGGGACCACGCCTGGTCCGAAAGCCTCTACGAACTCGTCCAGCGTGAGCCTGCCGAAGGGCCCATGTCCCTTGAGGAGGCTCTGGCGTCCGTGCACCCGGAGGACCGGCAGCGTTTCCTGGAGTGGCGGACTTTCCTGCCCCAGGGGGGATCCCAGGATCTGGAGTATCGCCTGATGCGCAGGGACGGGTCGCAGCGTCAGGTGCACAGCCGTGCCCAGTGGGTGCCCCATCCGGATGGTCGTCATGGAAGGGTCTTCGGTGTCATCCAGGATCTGACTGAGCAGAAGTGCCGGGAAACGGAACTCCAGGAGAGCGTAGAGCGGTTTCATGAGCTGGCCGGACGGCTTCCCCAGACGGTCTTCGAAACGGATCGCAACGGGTTCTTCACCTATGTGAATCATTGCGGGGCCCAGGTTTCCGGGTATCCCGAGGAGGAGCTCCTGGGCAAGGTCGCCACCTCGGTGCTGGCGATTCCGGATCGCTCCCAGGCCGTCCAGGATTTCCTGGAGGTGCTGGGGGGTGGGGTTTCTGGCCACGAATACACCGCCATCCGCAAGGATGGGAGCACCTTCCCCGTGGTGGTCCATTCGGCTCCCATCCTTCGGAATGGGCAGGTGGAAGGCTTGAGGGGCATCCTGGTGGACCTCTCGGAGCAGAAGCGCACCCGGGAGGAAAAGCGGAACCTCCAGGAGCGCCTGGTGCAGGCCGAGAAGATGGAGGCCATCGGCCAACTCGCCGGGGGGGTCGCCCACGATTTCAACAACCACCTCAGCGCCATCATGGGCTTTGCGGAAATGCTCCAGGAACGGCTTAAGGACTCTCCCTTCTGCCGCTACGCCACCAATATCCTCAAGTCCAGCCAGCGATCCGCAGAACTCACGAAGCAGCTCCTCGCCTTCGCCCGGAAGGGGAAATACCTCACGGTACCGGTGGATGTCCACGAGATCGTCGGCGAGGTCCTTCAGATCCTGGAGCACAGCATCGATCGTCGCATCCGCCTCCGGACGGTGCTGAAGGCCTCTCCTGCCAAGATCATGGGGGATCCAACTCAGATCCAGAACGCCCTCATGAATCTGGCCCTCAATGCCCGGGATGCCATGCCGGAGGGGGGGGAGCTTTTCATCCAGACGGATCTGAAGAACCTTGATGAAGACTACTGCGCCACCCTCCCCTACCAGCTCACGCCGGGGAAGTTCCTGGAACTCTCTGTCAGCGACAGTGGTGTGGGCATGGATCGGGAGACCCAGAAACGGATTTTCGATCCCTTCTTCACCACCAAGGAGATGGGCAAGGGCACAGGGCTCGGCCTGGCCTCGGTCTACGGCATCGTCAAGCACCATCGCGGGGCCATCGAGGTGCTCAGCGAGGTGGGCATGGGCTCCAGCTTCACCCTCTACCTGCCCCTGGATGAGGCCGAGGATGAGGCCGCGGTTGCCGAGGATGCCCTGCTCTATGCCTCGGATCGCCGGACGATCCTGGTGGTCGAGGACGAGCCGATGGTGGGCGAGATGCTCCTGGAGATGCTCCAGCAACTCGGGTACTCCGCCACCCTGGTACGGGATGGGCAGGAGGCCGTGGAATACTACCAGCACCACTGGAAGGGCATTGATCTCGTCATCCTGGACATGGTGATGCCCCGCCTCAGCGGCAAGGATACCTTCCGCCTGCTTCGCAGGATCAACCCGGCAGCTCAGGTGCTCCTGTCCTCGGGCTTCAGTGTCGAGGGAGAGGCCCAGATCCTCCTCGAGGAAGGGGCCGTGGGATTCCTCCAGAAACCCTACTACCTTCTGGAACTGAGCCAGTCCCTGTCCCGTCTGTTCTTGCTGAAGGCAGGGGAACCTCCCGTGTTTCCCTGACACTCGTCTTGCTAAACTGATCGTTTGGGCCCCTCCGGGACCCTTTCCTGGAGACGCTCGTGAAGATTCTCATCCTTGGCGTAAATGGTTTCATCGGCTCCCACCTGACTGACCGCATCCTACGGGATACCAGCTGGGAGATCTACGGAATGGATCTGGGCAGCCACAAGGTCGCCGAGCACCTGGACAATCCCCGCTTCCACTTCGTGGAGGGGGATATTTCCATCAGCAAGGAGTGGATCGAATACCACGTCAAGAAGTGCGATGTGGTGCTGCCCCTGGTGGCCATCGCCACCCCCAAGGTCTATGTGACCGATCCCCTGCGGGTCTTCGAGCTGGACTTCGAGGAGAACCTCCGGATCATCCGACAGTGTGTCAAATACAAGAAACGAGTGGTCTTCCCCAGCACTTCCGAGGTCTACGGGATGTGCGAGGACAGCGAATTCGACGAGGAGAACTCCCCGCTGGTCACCGGCCCCGTGCCCATGAACCGCTGGATCTACAGCACCTCCAAACAGCTCCTGGACCGCGTGATCTGGGCCTACGGCTTCCAGCAGGGCCTGGCGTTCACCCTCTTCCGCCCCTTCAACTTCATGGGCCCCAAGCTGGACAGCCTCAACACCGCCAAGGAAGGGAGTTCCCGACTGGTGACCCAGTTCGCATGGAATCTCTTCAACGGTGAGCCCCTGAATCTGGTGGACGGCGGTGTGGCCCACCGCTGCTTCTGCGACATCGAGGATGCCCTCGATGGCCTCATGGCGATCATCGGGAACGAGGGTGGCAAGGCGGATGGCAAGATCTTCAATATCGGCAACCCCGGCAACGACGCCAGCGTCCGTGAGATCGCCGAGATGATGATCGAGATCTGGAAGGAGCACCCCTTCCGCAAGGAGCGGGGTATTGCCGAGGGCTCTGTGGTGGAAACCTCCAGCGGCGACTTCTATGGCAAGGGCTACCAGGACGTGATGCGTCGGACCCCGAGCATCAAGCGCCTCCAGGAGACTTTCGGCTACAGCCCCAAGATCGGCATCCAGGAATCCCTGCGCCGCACCATCGACTTCTTCATCGAGGAGCACAAGGCCCTGGAGAAGGTTGTCGAGACTGAAGCCTAGTCCGGCCCACTCATGACCCGCACCGAACGCTGGCAGTACCTCGGGATCTGGTTCTTCCTGGGCTTCGTCCCTCTGTTGATGCGCTCCCTGTGGCAGCCTGACGAGGCCCGCTATGCCGAGATCCCCCGGGAGATGCTGGCGAGTGGGGACTGGCTGACGCCGCGTCTGAACTACGTCCTCTACTTCGAGAAACCGCCCTTCCAATACTGGCTATCGGCTCTTTCCATGAAGTCCTTCGGCCTGAATGCTGCGGCAGCCCGTCTGCCCCTGGCCCTGGCCACGGCCATCTCCCTCTGGTGCGCCTGGCGACTGGCTCGGCGCCTGGGGGCCAGGCAGCCCATCTGGGCGGTCTTCATGGCCGCCACGGCCCTGATCGCCTACGCGTGCGGCCAGATCCTCACCCTGGACGCCCTCTTCTCCGCCTTTATGGTCCTGGCCCTCACGGCGGGGATCGAGGCGGTGGTGGCCCGCTGCCAGGAACGATCGGCCCTGGGCTGGACTCTGCTCGCCTTCGGCTCGCTGGCCCTGGCGGTGCTGACCAAGGGGCTGGCGGCGCCAGTGCTGCTCGGGGGAACGTTCATCTGCACCCTCCCCTGGGCATGGAAGGAACGGCCCCTGCGTCGGGCCCTCCTCAGAACCTTTTTCCACCCCCTGGGATGGATCCTCCTTCTGCTGATCTCCGTGCCATGGTTCGTGGTGGTGGATCGGGCCAATCCCGGGCACGCCCAGTTCTTCTTCGTACACGAGCACTTCAAGCGCTTCACGACCCACGAGCACGCCAGGCAGGGCTCCAAGAATCCGGTCCTGGACAAGCTCTACTTCGTCCTCCTCCTGGTTCCCGGCCTGATGCCCTGGCTCACCACCTGTCTGAGCGGCCTGGGGCGAAGCCTTGGCTTCCTGCGGCGCAATACCGGTCCCCAATCCGAGGATGCGCCCCTCCATCGCTGGGTGGTTGCGGCTCTGCTGATGGGCATCCTGGTGCCCCTGGCCTTCTTTTCGCTTTCCGGTTCCAAGCTCCCTCCCTACATCCTGCCGGTGGTGGTGCCCTTCGTTGCCTTGGCGGTGGGCTTTGCCCGGGAGGCCAGGGGATGGAGTGCCCGGATGGGCTGGGAGACTCTGGCTCTCGGATTGGCTTTTCTTGTGGCGGCCCTCCTGCCCAGGCTGATCAAGGATAAGAGCCAGGTGGAATGGGTGTTCGTCCTGGCCCTTGCCTACATCGCCCTGGGGCTCTGGGCCCTTCGCCCCCGTGGGTTGACGCCCCCTCGCCTCATGGCTGCCCTTGGGGCCCTCTGCCTACTGCTCACCTGGACGGTCAACCACGCCCTGGGCTCCTCCAAGGCCCTCGACCGCCTGACCCGCCGGGCCCCTGCCAACGCCCAGTGGATCAGTGCCGGCAACTACTTCCAGATCCTGCCCTTCATCAGCCGAAGTCCCGTCACCATCGTGTCCGGAACCGGTGAGCTGGAATACGGAATGCAGCGCCTTGAACCGGAGGAGCGGGATCGACGCTTCTACCGTCGGCCGCGTGAACTGAACAAGGCAGCCCTTCGGATGCAGGCGGAGCAGCCCGATCGACCGGTCTGGGCCCTGCTCTCGGTGGACATCTGGACGTACATTCCCGAGAATCAACGAAGTGCGTGGGAGCTGGTGGACCAGAGTCCCGCTGCCCTCCTTTTGCGTCTTCGCTGATGATATACCTCGACAACAACGCCACCACCAAACCCGCTCCCGAAGTCGTGGGGCTCATGCTGCCCTGTCTCCAGGAATTCTTCGGCAACCCCAGCTCTGGCCATCTCCTGGGCATCGAGGCCGACGGGGCCCTGGTGGTGGCCCGGGAGCGGGTGGCCACCCTCTTGAACGCCTCTCCAGCGGAGATCGTCTTTAACAGCGGTGGGACCGAAGGGCTCAATCATGCCTTCCGGGGGGTCTTCGAGGCCTTCCCGAAGAAGCGGCACTTCGTCACCACCGCTGTGGAGCACAGTGCCACCCTGGCCCTGGGCCGCTGGCTGCGCCGACAGGGGGCGGAGGTGACCATTCTGGGGGTGGATTCCGAAGGCAGGCTGGACTTGGCTGAACTGGAGCGGGCGATCCGTCCGGACACGGCCCTGGTCTCGATCATGGCGGCCAACAACGAGACTGGGGTCATCTTTCCGGTGGAAGAGGCCGGGGCGCTTGTCAAGTCCAAGGGGGTCCTTTTTCACGTGGATGCCACCCAGGCTGTGGGAAGGCTTCCCCTGGATCTGGCGGCGCTGCCGGTGGATCTCCTGAACATCAGTGCCCACAAGTTTCACGGTCCCAAGGGGGCTGGGGCCCTCTTCATCCGCCGAGGTCTACGCATCAGTCCCTTCATGATCGGGGGACACCAGGAACGGGATCGCAGGGCTGGGACGGAAAACCTGCCTGCTCTGGTGGGAATGGGGCTGGCCGCTGAGATGGCTCAGGCTGCGCTGGATGGACTGGCTCTCGTTGAGACCCTCCGGAACCGCCTGGAAGCCGCCATCCTGTCCAAGGTCCCGGAAACCCGCGTCTTCGGGGCGAACGCGCCTCGCCTGCCCAACACCAGCCTCGTGGGCTTCGGGGGCCTGGATGGGGAAGCCCTCCAACTCCGCCTCAGCGAGCGTGGGATCTGCTGCTCCACGGGCAGTGCCTGCACCACCGGCCAGAAGGAGCCCAGTCATGTCCTTCAGGCCATGGGCGTGGGCGCTCCGGCCAAGGGGGCACTGCGCTTTTCCCTCAGCCGGTACACCACCGAGGGGGAGATCGATTCCATGGGATCACTGCTTCCCGGGATGGTTGCGGAAATCCGAGGACTGGGCGGCGGGCTGCGCTGAGTCCTTTTCCCGCCGAGCGCGTCCTGCCTGATCGTGCGGGATCCCTGGAGTGCGAACGCGCCGTCACGCATGGAGACTCTGGGGATCTACAACCGGCATTGGACTACCTTCTTCTGAATGGGATACCAGACGAAAATCCGCGGTAGACTCTCTCCTTATCTAGGTTCCACTCCATGATCGATCACCTCGGCAAATACGAAATCATCCGTTCCCTTGGCAACGGGGCCATGGGCGAGGTCTACCTGGCCCACCATCCGGTGATCGGGCGGGAGGTGGCCATCAAGACCATCCTGCCTGGGGTGGCCAAGGGCGAGGATGCCGAGGCCCGTTTCCGCCGGGAGGCAACGGCTGCCGGAAAGCTCAATCATCCCAACCTGGTGACGATCTATGACTTTGACAAGGACCAGGGGATCCTATACCTGGTGATGGAATTCGTGAAGGGGGATGACCTGGAGGATCTGATCCGGGGCCGGGTCCTTTCCCAGTCCCAGTTCCTGGAGGTGTTGGCCCAGGTATGCGATGGACTGGGCTTTGCCCACCGCAACGGCATCATCCACCGGGACATCAAGCCCGCCAATGTGCGGGTTGTGCGAGACGGCAAGCGTCTCCAGGCCAAGGTCATGGACTTCGGGATCGCCCGGGTCGAGGACAGCAATATGACCTCCACCGGCATCGTCATGGGCACCGTCAGCTACATGGCCCCGGAGTACATCCAGAGCGGGAAGGCCAGCAATCTCACGGATCTCTTTGCTGTGGGGGTGATGCTCTACGAGTGCATCACGGGCATCAAGCCCTTTCCTGGCGACAACACGACGACGGTGCTCTTCAAGATCGTCTCCGAGAACCCCAAGCCTATCGATACGGAGGCTATCCAGGGCATCAGTCACAGCGTCCGGGACATCCTGGACCGCGCCCTCTCCAAGGATCCTGCCCGGCGCTACCAGAGCGCCGAGGAGCTGGCCAAGGCTCTGCGGGCATGCAAGGACCCCAGTTGGGCGGGCACCCTGGAGGAGTTGACTTCGGCCTTGGACCGTCGTCAGACCGCCGTCCTTGACCAGGGCGCAGACCAGGGCACCGTTGTCCTGGGGGCCAGCCCGGCTCAGCCCACCGCCGTCATGGGAGCTCAGCCAACGGCCGCCATGATCCCTCAGGGAATGGTGGCGTCCCCCCCCGCGAAGAATCGAACCGGTATTTACGCTGGTGCTGGCTTGGTGGTACTGGCGCTCCTTGGAGCGGGTGCCTACTTCGGATTGCGGAAGCCTCGGGCTGCGCCCGAATCCCTGGCCCCCGCCCTTCCCGGGGGCACTGCCAGTCCATCCTCGACCCCGCTGCTCCCGCCGACTCGGGGCGCAGAAGCGAAGCCCTCAGGTCCAGAGTCACCCCAGGGGGGCAGGCCCGCCGTGCCGCCATCGGCTGCGCAGGCTCAGGCACCAGAGTCCAGTGCCCAGAGCGGGTCGAAGCCGACTTCGCCCCAGCCCCCCATTGCAACTCCCCCCAAGCCCCCAGCCGAGGACCCTGCGGCCAAGCTGGCCAGGGGGGTGGCCCTGATCCCGTCCGATCCCCGTCAGGCTGCGGCCATCCTGCGGCCCCTGGCCTATGCCCAGCCCGGCGATGCCCAGCTCCAGGGGAACTATCTGGCTGCCCTCTACCGGGGGCGCAACATCGCCGAATTCGAGCGGGTGATGGCAAATGCCAAGAGCAACGGCATCCCCCCGCTCAAGTTGCTCCAGTCCTCTCCGGCCTTCAAGCAGGCCTACCTGGATGAACGGACGGCCCAGAAGGCCCGGAACGGCACCAGCGTCTGGTCCGTCGAGGCCTTCACCAAGCTCATGATGTAGCGTTGGCGGATTTTCAGGGCAGTTCATTACCCTTCTGTTTTTATCCTGCATCCTGTTGGCAAAGACTGGTGAAAAGGCCTTCGCAAACAAAAGAACACCCAATTATCGGCTTGTTTCAGCCAATACCGAAGGGTTGGGAGGACTTTTGGCAGGCACCGAAAAACAATGAATTAGCTGGGATGCAAAAGATGAACAGGATAAAGCAATCAGCGGGCAACGATGGTTCACATAGGCGAACCTGGCCAGAGCGCCGAGCCTCCTATCAGCTGCTTTTCATCCCTTTCATCCTGGGCATCCCAGCTCATGTCTTTTTTGGCTGAGCAAAGTCGATAATCGGGAAAGAACAAATTCCACCAGCAAAGCATGATGCGCTGAACAGGGCCCTCAGGCTTTGGCCCACAACTGGAGGCAATCCACGAGGACTCGCTGCATCTCCTTGATGTGGTAGGGCTTCTGGATGAATCCCGCGGGACCCTCCCCCGTGAACGTGTGGCGGATATCCTGCTCGCTATAGCCGCTGCTCAGGATGACGCAGGCCCTGGGATCGATGGATCGGATCTGGTGGAAGGCCTCCTTGCCGTCCACACGGGGCATGGTCAGATCCATGAGAATGGCCCGGATTTCGTTCCGATAGTTCTGGAAGACTTCCACGGCCTCCTGCCCATCCGCCGCCGTGAGCACCGTGAATCCCAGGGTCTCCAGGGCGATGCAGGCGGTCTCCCGGATGTCCGGTTCGTCGTCCACAACCAGGATCGTTCCCTCCGCCATGATGGGAAGTGAGGGGGAAATGTAGTCCAGCGGAAGGACAGCGTCCTTGGCCGCAGGGAAGAAGAGCTTGAATACCGTGCCACGGTCCACTTCGCTGTAGATCTTGATCCCGGCCCGGTGTCCCCTCAGGATGCCCAGCATGGCCGAGAGTCCCAGCCCCTTGCCATTGCTCTTGGTCGTGAAGAAGGGATCGAAGATGTGGTCCAGGACCTTCCGGCTCATGCCGCATCCATTGTCGCTGACTTCCAGGATCACGAAGAGGCCCGGTTCGATGGCCTGATCTGGGAAGGTTGCGGAGATGAAGCCTTCTGATACTTCGGAGCAGCGGGTTGTGATGCTGATGAAGCCTTCCCGGTCGCCGATGGCGTCGCTGGCGTTGGTCACCAGGTTCATGACGACCTGCTGTATCTGGGCGAAGTCGGCCTCGATGGGGGGGAGATGCTGTGCAAAGCGGTAGTCCAGCCCGATCTTCTTCGGAATGGAGACCTCCAGCAGGTGGGTCATCTCCCCCACCACTGTATTCAGGTCCAGGGGCTTGACCACGAAGTGCCCCCGACCGGAGTAGGCAAGAAGCTGCCGGGTGAGATCCGATGCCCTCAGGACCGTGCGTTCTATATTCTCCAGGAAGTTGGCGGCCGGGCCGTTTTCCCCGAGCTTGATCTGGGCCAGGTTGAGGTTCCCCAGCATGGCCGTGAGGAGGTTGTTGAAATCGTGGGCGATGCCGCCTGCCAGGATTCCCAGGCTCTTGAGTTTCTGGCTCTGCCGGATGGCTTCCTCGGTGGCTCGGGCGTCGGTGATATCCCGGCAGAATCCCACCATGTGCTTGATGCGGCCCGAGGCGCTTCCCAGGGGGATGAGCTGCATCTCCAGGGTGCGTTGGGTTTCACCCTTCCTCATGCTGACCTGGACGGTGCTGGGCTGGCCGGTGGCCATGCACTGCCGGTAGTGGGCCAGGGCGCCTTCCGCATCCTCCGGGGGCAGGACCTCGCCGGGGCGCCGTCCCTGCATGTCCGACTTCCGTGTGCAGTTGATGCGCTCGAAGGCCGGATTCACGTCCTCGTACACGTAGTCGTCTTCCGAAAGGGCTCTGATCCAGAAGACCCCGTCCGGGCTGTACTGCTCCAGGTTCTGAAAACGCTTGGCGATTTCATCCGATTCCGCCTTGGCCTTGTGGAGTTGGCGCTCCCGGATGTCCAGGCGGACGCCGAGGCGTTCGAAGGCCCGGGCGAGGCGGCTGACTTCGTTGGTGCCTTCGGCCAGGCCGGTCTTGACCGTGAAGGCCCCCTGGGCCATTCGCTGGGCGACGACGATGAGGCGGTCGATGGGGCCTGCGATGAGAGATGCGCCGATCCACCATGCCAGGGCGATCAGGGCCAGCGTCAGGGCACCCATGAGGCCCAGATTCCGGTAGAGGCTGGCCCGGGCTTTCTGGAGCAGGGGCTTTTCCGGCATGATGACCCGCAGCCAAGCGGCTTCCTGTCCATCCGGATTCAGATCCAGGCGTCTGACGCGATGGAGGAACACCTCTCCATTCTGAAGATGCCTGAGAGACGCATCGCGTCCTCCCTGGCGGAGGTGGAGCATGTAGGCGGGAGCCTCCTGCTGCCCCCGGAAGCGGGGTGGCCCCTGGGAGCTGTAAAGGAGGCGTCCCTCGTGATCCAGGATCTCCAGGGTCGCATCCTCCACCCAGGTTTCCACCGGGATGGGGTCCTTCAGGGCCTCAAGGGCGATTCCGGCCGCCAGGACACCGATGGGGCGACCCAGATGGTCGTTGACCGGATAGGCGACGGGGAGGACTTGACGCTGGCTTCCCCGGGCCACCATGTAGCCGCCTGCGAAGGGGTGGTGCTGGGTCTGGACATGCTGGAAGTAGGGGCGGTCTCCGATGTTGGAGGGGCCGCCTGGATTGGCTGCGATGATGACATTTCCCTGGGCATCGGCGAAAACGATGTTTTCGAGGTGGGGATTCTGCTGGAGGATCTGGTGGAAGAGGAGTTGGTAGCGTTTCTTGTCAAAGCCCTCCAGCCCCGGAAGCTGTGCCATGGCGTGGAGAATCTGGCGGGTGTTGCTTACCAGGGCTTCTTCCCGGAGTCCCACCGATTCCGCGGTGGTCTGCATTCTGCGCTGGGCGGTCTGCAGAATGTCTCTCTGCTGCTGCATCTCGCCATGGATGATCAGCCCCAGGGATGGGAGAATCACCAGGGCAACGAACACGAGCAGGTGAGTCCGGATGGACCATGAGGTAAAGGACTTCAAGGATGGCTCCGGGGTGGTTGGAAATTCCATTGGAATGTCTAGATATTATCCTAATCCGATGGGGCCCGATCGCCAAGGAGAGAGGTTGGATGTAGGGTGGTTTTATGGTGATTAACTCATATGTTCCCTTGGCAGAACGGATGCGTCCCAGGCGTCTGGAGGATGTCGTGGGCCAGTCCCACCTCCTGGGACCCAAGGGGGCCTTGCGTCGTCTTACTGGAGGTGGTCGCCTGCCTTCCATGGTCCTGTGGGGGCCCCCGGGAACGGGGAAGACAACCCTGGCGAGACTCATGGCCCAGGCCACGGGCCATGAATTCATCGAGTTCTCAGGGGTCACCGGGAGCGCGGCGGAGCTCAAGAAGTTCCTGTTGGACCACCGTGATCTGCCCCTCTTCCAGCGGATGCCGCCGGTGGTCTTTCTTGACGAGATCCATCGATTCAACCGGAGCCAGCAGGACATCCTTCTCCCCTTTCTGGAGCGGGGGGACGCGATTCTGGTGGGGGCCACCACCGAGAACCCGGCCTTCTACCTCAACCCGGCCCTCCGGAGTCGCTGTCAGCTTGTCGCTCTCAAGCCCCTGGCTCCGGAGGCCATCCGCAAGGTGATGGCCCGGGCCTGGGCTGCGGAGCGTCCGGATGTGCCTGAGGAAACCGAGATCCTTGACTGGCTTTCACAGTGGGCCGGGGGGGATCTGCGGGCGGCTCTCACGGGGCTTGAGACCTGGATGAACCTGGAGGATGGGCACCGGGATCTGGCGAGCCTCCAGGAGACCCTGGGGGGCCGGGTCATGTACGACCGGGCCGACGGGCACTACGATCTGGCCAGCGCCTTCCAGAAGAGCATGCGGGGTTCGGACCCCGACGCGGCCCTCTACTATCTCTCCCGGATGATCCGGGGGGGGGAGGATCCCCGCTTCATCGCCCGCCGTCTTATGGTCTGTGCCTCAGAGGATGTGGGGAATGCCGATCCCACCGCCTTCATCCTGGCAGAGGCCGCCAGCCGCGCTGTGGAGCAGATCGGCTGGCCCGAGGCCCGGATCCCCCTGGCCCAGGCGGTGGTGTACGTGGCCCAGGCTCCAAAGTCTAACGCTTCATATTTTGCCATGGACGCGGCCCTCGAGGCTCCCGATGCTCCGGTGCCGGAGTCCCTGCGGGATGCCCACACCAGCACCAGCCGTCAGGCCGGGCGGGGGAAGGGGTACTTCTACTCCCATGACGACTATGAACGGCCCCAGGATTTCCTGCCGGATGCCTTGAGGGGGCGGCGTTTCTTCGAGCCCCGGCGTCCCCAGGAGCGGAACTGGCGGGACCGTCAGGAGCCCGATGCCCAGGCATTCCTCCGGGTGTGGGAGCCATGGCTGGAGGATCATCCAGAGGGAGGGGAACCCCCGATGGAGGTGTGGTGCACATCCCTGGCTTGCAGTCGGGAGGCATTGGCCCGGGTCGTGGCCAAGGCCTGTGGCACCCGCTTTCGCCTCCGGCGGACGGTCATCGTCCAGGCCTTGCCGGAGGGGTGATGCCGGTTCCCGAGGCCGCTTCTTCAGGTCGAAGATGGTCGTTTCAGGCCGGATACAGGAGGGCCACCCGGGTCCCCTGGGTCAGCAGGGTGTGGTGGAGCATCCTCATCCGGACACGGTCCATGTGAAGGGCTTCCAGGCTCCGTCGAGTCTGTTCCAGGTCGGTCGTGTCGCCCCCCTCGCCCATCAGGCGCCCCAGTCCATCCACCAAGCGCAGGACGTGGGTTTCGGTGCAGTCCTCCCCCTCTGGGAGAAGAACCTCGTGCTGGCGTCGGCACAGATCCACCAGGCGAGAGGGGAGGCCCCAGATGCCCAGGGCCTCGCAGCCGATTTCGGTGTGGACCTCTTCGAGCAGAGCGTCCACCTCGGCGCTCGGGAGTTCCGGATTCACCTGGCCTGCCATGATCAACCGGGCCAGGGAACGCAGGGCCAGGGTCTTCCCGATATCCACGAACATGCCCCCCAGGAAGATCCTGTCCGGGCGTCCGTGGTGCTGCTCGAAGGAGAACTGGCTGGCGGCGAAGGCCGTGGTCATGGTGGCGAGGAAGAGCTTCTGCCAGCGATCAGGAAAGGTCTCGTATTCCACCCGCACCGCGACATCGAAGAGAGAGCGTCCCGCCACCCCGGCGGCGATCTCCCCCACGCCCCGGACTCCGATCTTCATGACCGCGGTGCGAAGGTCCAGTACATCCTGACCCCGGTGGTAGAGGGCTGAGTTGGCCACTCGCATGAGATGGGCTGAGATCGCTGGGTCGGGACCGATGGTCTTCAGGAGTTCATGGATCTCTACCTCGGGCTGGGAGACCAAGTCCATGATCTGGATGGCCAGGGCTGGGAAGGACGAGGGGGCGGGCTTGTTCCGGGTGAAGTGGGCCCTCACCCGGTCCGCCAGGGGGCTTTGCTTTTCTGGGGGTGCCTGGGTTGTCCCGATTTCAGGGCCGATGAGCTGGGCCCAGATGGCGTCGAAAGGGCTCTCGCCCCCCTGGGGGCTCTCCGGTCCAGGCAACGGGGCGCTCATCTGGGGAGGCGCAGATGGAGCCTGCCCCGCGGGGACGGGATGGCCTCGGAAAATAGAGTGGAGCCAGGAGAACACCCGTCGAGCTTAGCCGGGTACCGCAAGGCAAGCTACCTGGACTGTTGAACCTACTCGTATTCGATGGTCGCAGGGGGCTTGCTGGTGATGTCGAAGACCACGCGGTTGATGCCCTTGACCTCGTTGACGATGCGCTGGGCCACCTTTTCCAGGAGTTCATGGGGCAGGCGGGCCCAGTCGGCGGTCATGAAGTCCTCGCTGGTGACGGCCCGGATGGCGCACATGTTCTCGTAGGTGCGCTCGTCGCCCATGATGCCCACGGTCTGAACCGGCAGGAGGACGGCAAAGGCCTGGCTGCTGAGCTTGTACCAGCCGCTCAGCTTAAGCTCCTCGATGAAGATGTCGTCGGCGTTCTGGAGGATCTTCACCCGATCGGCACTGATGGGGCCGGGGATACGGACCGCCAGGCCGGGGCCGGGGAAGGGGTGGCGCCAGACCATGTCCTCGGGGAGGCCCAGGGCCAGACCGGCGCGGCGGACCTCATCCTTGAAGAGCTCCCGCAGGGGCTCCACCAGCTGCATGTTCATGCGCTCCGGCAGGCCGCCCACGTTGTGGTGGGACTTCACCAGCACGGCCCCGCCGATGCCGCTGGATTCGATGACATCGGGGTAGAGGGTGCCCTGGCCCAGGAACTTGGCGTTGGTGGCCTTGGCTTCCTTCTCGAAGGTCTCGACGAAGAGTCGGCCGATGATCTTGCGCTTCTGCTCGGGGTCACTGACGCCGTGCAGCTCCTTCAGGAAGAGCTCCGAGGCGTCCACCCACTTCACCTTGAGGTCGAAGGGGGCGAAGGCTTCCTGGACGTGCTTCATCTCATCCTTGCGCATTAGGCCTGTGTCCACGAAAACGCAGGTCAGGCGGTCGCCGATGGCCTTGTGCAGCAGGAGGGCAGCCACGCTGGAATCCACGCCGCCGGAGAGGCCCAGCACCACGGTGCCGTTCCCCACCTGCTTGCGGATGGATTCGATCTTCTGTTCGATGAAGTGGCCTGCGTTCCAGTCCAGCTTCATGCTGCAGACGTGCAGGAAGTTGAGCAACAGGGCATTGCCGTGGACGGTGTGGGTGACCTCGGGGTGGAACTGGATGCCGAAGCGACGCCGGGCTCGGTCCTCCATGGCGGCCACGGGCACGCCGTGGGTCCTGGCAACGGTCTTGAAGCCTTCGGGGGCCTCCTCAACGTGGTCGCCGTGGCTCATCCAGACGACCTGCTCGGAGTTCATGCCCTGGAAGAGCACGCTGTCGGCATCGGTCACCTCGATGGTGGCCTTGCCGTACTCACGCTTGGCGGCGCGGTGGATCTGGCCGCCGAAGTCGCGGCTCATGAGCTGGAGGCCGTAGCAGACGCCCAGGACGGGGACACCCAGCTCGAAGATCCTGGGATCGACACCGGGGGCGCCGTCCTCCAGAACAGAATTGGGACCGCCGGAGAGGATCACACCCCGCAGGTCGGCGCCACCGATCTCCTCGGCAGTAGCGTTGGGGCCATAGACGAGGCCGAATGCACCCAGTTCGCGCAACCTACGGGTGATGAGCCGGGTGTACTGGCTGCCGTAGTCGAGAATCGCGATCCGCTCGTGGTGCATGGGGGCTCCTTCTAGAACCATCCAGCATAACGGAATGAGCGGTGAAGGAGGAGGGGCGCTCTGGATGGAGGATTCCCGGTCGGCGCTTCTGCTTTTGCAACCGGTCCATGGTCCATTGTGGGGGGGGTGGATGTCTATAAGTTTTGTTATGAATATAGATGGGATTGTTGGTGGGCCTAGCACCTGTGCTTGTCCGATAGGCATCAAGATAGTGTCAATATTTCATCAAGTTTTCGTCAAGATTGCTCTGACGGTGTGGAATGGCGGGTCTGGGCCTGGATAATTCGAGGTTCAACTTGTGTAAGGTGTCCATGCTCGACCTCAGACGTGCCCTCCTCGGTCGCCGCCTCGCCAGCGACGAATCCCAACACACCAAGGTCAACAACTTCGTTGGCCTTTCCGTGTTCAGCTCGGATGCCCTCTCCTCCGTGGCCTACGCCACCCAGGAGATCATGGCGAGCCTCTCCAGCAATGTGCATATGGCTGGAGCCGCAGCGGGCGGAGCGGCCCTCGCCCTCTTCGGGCTCTCCATCCCGGTGGCCCTGGGCATCGTGGGACTCCTGCTGATCCTGGGCATCGGCTATCGTCAGACGGTACTGGCCTACCCCGGCGGGGGCGGGGCCTACATCGTGGCCAAGGAGAATCTGGGGGAACTCGCCGCCCTCACGGCGGGTTCGGCGCTTCTCACGGACTACATCCTGACGGTGGCGGCCTCCGTCTCCTCGGGCGTCGCCGCCATCACCTCGGCCTTTCCCGCCATGGCGGGCTGGAACGTGACCATCACCATCGCCTGCATCATCTTCATCGCCATGGCGAACCTCCGCGGCGTGAAGGAGTCCGGGGCCCTCTTCGCGGTGCCCACCTATGGCTTCATCGCCCTCATGCTGCTCCTGCTCGCCACGGGCTTTGTGAAGGTGATGCTGACGGGCGGTCCCTCACCGGTCCAGGTCCACGAATCCGTGAGGACCGCCACCCATGCCTCGGCCTTCGGGGTCGTGTGGATCTTCATGCGGGCCTACAGCGCCGGATGCACCGCCCTGACCGGCGTGGAGGCCATCTCCAACGGGGTGCAGGCCTTCAAGGAGCCCTCCTCCAAGAATGCCGCCAAGACCATGGTCTACATGATCGGCCTCCTGGGGGTCATGTTCCTGGGGATCACCCTCCTGGCCCACAAGTTCGGGGTCACCTACTCCCACAGCACCGACGCCTCCCATGTGGCGGAGACCCTCCTCTCCAAGCTCATCAAGGCCATCTACGGGGCCCCCGTGGCGGGTATCCCCAAGCTGCTCTACTACATCACCCAGGGCTTCACCTTCGCGATCCTGGTGGTGGCCGCCAACACGGCCTACGCTGACTTCCCGCGCCTGGCCGCCATCCAGGCCAGGGACGGATTCCTCCCCAAGCAGCTGGCCAGCCAGGGGGACCGTCTGGTCTTCAGCAACGGCATCATCTTCCTGACCGTGGTGAGCTGCCTCCTGGTGTGGGCCTGCCACGCCAATACGGACCTGTTGCTGCCCCTCTACGCCCTGGGCGTGTTCATCGGCTTCACCATCAGCCAGACCGGCATGGTGATGCACTGGATCAACTACCGCCTCACGGAGAAGTCCTGGCGCCTCAAGGCCATCATCAATGCCGTCGGCGCGGTGGCAGCAGGCATCGTGATGCTGGACATCGGGCTCACCAAGTTCGTCCACGGGGCCTGGATCGTGGTGGTGCTCATCCCTGCCATGGTGATCCTCTTCTTCCGCATCCATCGCCACTACATCTCTGTGCGCTCCCGTCTGGCCGCCAGCCGCACGGAAGAGATCCACCCGAGGCCTAACCGAGTGGTGATCTTCGTCTCCAAGATCCATCGTGGGACCTTGGAATCCCTCCGCTACGCCAAGGCCATCGCAGGCGATCGCGAGGTCGAGGCCCTCACGGTGGACTTCCCCGATGAGCATGGGCGCCCCAGCGCCGAGCGGGGCAAGCTGGAGGCCGATTGGCACAAGTACTGTGAGGACATCCCTCTGCGGGTCCTGAACAGCCCCTTCCGCAAGGTGGTGGAACCCATCGTTGAGGAACTGGACCGCATGTCCAGGCTGGATCCGGAATACACAACCACCATCCTGCTCCCCGAATTCGTGCCGGACCGCTGGTGGGGGAACCTCCTGCACAATCAGACCGCCTGGAGGCTCAAGGCTGTGCTCCTCACCCGGCCCCGCACGGTCGTGGTTTCCATCCCCTACCAGCTGGATGCGCCGGGGGAATGACCGGCTGTTTCGCCTATCCCAGCAAGTCTTGAAGGGCTCCTCCCAGGTTGGGGTATCGGAACTCGAAACCCTGGGCCAGCAGGCGGGTGGGTCGCACAAAGGCACCCCCCAGAAGCATCTCTTCGGCCAGGGAGCCCAGGACCAAGCGCAGTGCCGAGGCTGTGACCCAGCCCGGCACTGGCAGGATGGGGCGGTGCAGGACCCGCCCCAGGGTTTCGGTGAAGGCAGCGTTGCTCACCGGATTCGGGCTCACGGCGTTGTAGGCACCTTCAAAGCTCGGATCCAGAGCCGCATCGACGAGAAGGCGCACCAGATCCTCGATGTGGATCCAGCTCATGCCCTGGGTGCCGGGGCCCAGCCTGGCGCCGAGCCCCCAGCGGACTGTGCGGGCCAGGCGGGGCAGGGCGCCCCCCTCTCGGGCCAGCACCATCCCCAGGCGCAATCTGACCACGCGAATTCCCCGGGCCGCATCGGCTTCGGCCTCCCAGGCCCGGCAGACTTCCGCCAGGAAGCCTTCTCCGGAGGGACTGCCCTCGTCCATGGGGTTCCGGCTCCGGTAGCCGTAGTAGCCGATGGCGCTGGTGTTCACCAGGGCGCAGGAGCCGCGGCTTCGTCCCAGGGCCTCTACGATGCGCCGGGTGCTCAGGGTGCGGCTCTCCAGGATGCGAAGCCGCTGGCTGGGGGTCCATCGATGATCTGCGATGCCCTCTCCCGCAAGGTTGATGACCGCTGCCGCGCCTTCCAGGGCTGCATCCAGTTCCGTCCAGGGCTGCGGGGAGACCCCGGGCGGGAAGTCGAGTCGGGTGCTCCGGACGAGCAGCGCCACCTCGTGTCCCTTCTCCCTCATCGCCTGCCATAGGGCCGTTCCCACCAAGCCTGTCCCCCCGGCAATGACGATCTTCGCGGGGGGGACAAGCATGGGGTGCCTCGCGGATGGTTTGGTCAGGCACACTCTATCGCGTTTGATGCGGTGCTGCTTCACGGTGATGCGGTGAGTGGCTTCGTATCGATTCAGGGGACGATGGCCGAGTCCTGATGTGACAATAATGCTGGTCTCCGCATCGAAACCGTCATAAGTAATTGTCTGGTCTATCCCCTGGAGGGCCCTGCATGCACGGACTGGATCGCGCGCTTCGCTTTGTCCTGCCCCTTGGGATCCTGGCGCTGCTTGCCACGGTGCTTCTGGTGGGATGGTTCGTCCAGCCTGACCGCTATGCCCAGGGGCGAAGCGTCCCCCAGCCAATTCCATATTCCCATGCTCTTCACGCCGGGACTCTTAAGATCCCCTGTCTCCACTGCCACTCCGGGGCCACCCGCTCCCGGATGGCGGGCGTACCGGCGGTTTCGGTCTGTATGAGCTGCCACCAGGTGACCCGCACGGAGCGCCCGGCCATCCAGCTCCTGGCTGAACTCCAGCGCACGGGAAAGGTGCTGGCATGGAACCGTGTCCACTCCCTGCCGGATCACGTCTACTTCGATCACCGTCCCCATGCGGGTGCCGGGATCGCCTGCCAGACCTGCCACGGAGAGATCCAGACCCTGAGCGTGGTCTCCCTGAGGATGTCCATGAGGATGGGCAATTGCCTGGGCTGCCACCGGGATCCCAGGACGGCGCTCCCCAAGGAGTCCCCGATCCGCAGGGGCCCCGAACACTGCAATGCCTGTCACCGGTGAAGGACGGAGCGAGACCATGGACCCCAATCCCATCGATCCCACCCCGCGTCCCTGGCGTTCCCTGGAGGAACGGGCAGGCCTTCCGGGCGAACCGGAAGAGTTCCCCGCCGGGGCCTCCGAAGCACCCGCCGGGCTCGGTCGTCGCCGCTTCCTTCAGTTGCTTGGCGCTTCCGCTGCCCTGGCCGCTACCGTGGCCTGCGACCGCAAGGGGGTGCCCCTGGTGCCTTACACGAGACGGCCCACGGAAGGGGTGCCGGGGGTCACGAACTTCTATGCCAGCGCCTTCCCGGAGGCGGGAAAGGCCCATCCGGTCCTGGTGAGGACCCGGGAAGGCCGTCCGGTCCATGTCTCTGGCCACGACCTGGGGGGCAAGGCGCCCCTCAGGGCCACGGCGGATCTTCTGGGGCTCTACGATCCGGATCGCCTGCGGGGACCGCTGGCCGACGGGAAGCCCATCTCCTGGGATCAGGCTCTGGAGCGCCTGGCTCGGGGGTTTAGCAATGGAAGGCCCGTGCTCCTGGTGACCGGGGCTTCCGCTTCTCCCACGAGGGAGTGCCTCCTCCGGGATCTGGGCGAGGCCGTACCCGGCCTTGAGTGGCTCTCCTGCGAAGGTCTGCCGGGTGCGCCAGTGGATCTGCGGGGCTGGAAACCCCGTCTTGAGCCGGTCAAGGTGCTGCTCTCTCTGGGCTCGGATTTCCTGGCGGGAGACGATCCCTCCCTCGTCGAGGCCTATGCCAGGCGGCGGGAGCCCGGCGAAGGGATGCTGCGCCTCTGGGCGGCCGAAGGCTCCATGAGCCTCACCGGCGCGAATGCCGACCACCGCATCCTTCTCAAGCCAAGCCAGGTGGCGGCCTTCGCCTCGGCCCTCGCCCAGGCTCTGAAGGCTGGCCAGGGTGTCCATCCAGCCCCGTCTGACCTGGAGTCCGGAGTGTGGGGGGCTCTTGTGGAGGACCTCCGTTCGGCAGGCCCCAGGGCGCTGGTGCTCTGCGGCCCGGCTTTGCCGGAGGCCGCGCATCGGGCCGTCCATGCCCTCAACCGGCAGATGGGATCCCTGGGGCTGGCTTTCGAGCCGGAAGGGGTCGCCTCTGGGCTGAGGGCTTCCCAGGTGCTGCCACGGCTTGAGTCCGGGCACTACGGTGCGGTGCTCTTCTGGGGATGCAATCCGCTGTACACCTCACCCGAGGCGGGGCGGTGGAGGAGCGCCCTGGCGCGGGTTCCTTTCCGCTGCTGGATGGGCCTCCAGCAGGACGAGACCTCGACGGCCTGTTCCCTCCTGCTGCCCGAGCACCACTGGCTGGAGGCCTGGGGCGACCACGCCCTGTCCGGGGGGCGGCTGGCCCTCCAGCAGCCCGTGGTGGGCGCTCTCCATGACTCCCGCCAGGGCGAGGATGTGCTCCTGGCCCTCCTGCGGACCCGGGGGAAGAGCGCGTGCTCAGGCTACTTCGACTACCTGAAGGAGCGCTGGCGCCGGGAGGTCCAGCCTCCTGGGAGCGCCGTGCCCTTCGAGCGCTACTTCGCTTCGGCCCTGCATGAGGGCTTGGTGAAGGCCAGGGTCCTCATCCCGCCCATTCCGGCAGCGGTCCGGGAATCCACACCCGTGCCAGAGTACGGGGCCGACGCTTTCGAGCTCCTGCTGGCGCCGGATCGCCGTATCTTCGACGGGCGCTACGGCAACAACGGCTGGCTCCAGGAACTGCCGGAGCCCGTCTCCAAGACCGCCTGGGGCAATCCCCTGATGATCTCCCCCGCCGATGCCCATCGGTTGTCGCTGGCGGATGGGGATATGGTCCGCCTGGATGCCGGGCCCGAACACCTGGAACTGCCGGTCTGCATCCAGCCCGGCCAGGCTCCGGGCGTCCTCTCCCTGACCCTGGGTTATGGGAGGAGTCATGGGCGGGTGGCCAAGGGCGTGGGGGTCAATGCCTTCCCGCTCCTGGATCCAGCCGGGAGCGGGCTGCGGACGGGCGTCGCATTGCGCAGGCTGGGGGCGCGAATGGAGCTTCCCCGAACCCAGGGACACCATCGCATGGAGGGCCGGGATATCCTCCGGATCCAGGAGGGTGGGCACGCCCATTCCTCCCATGCCCCCCACGAGCTTCCTTCCCTCTATCCGCCCCAGGTCTTCGGAGAACAGCGCTGGGGCATGGTGGTGGACCTCAACCGTTGCGTGGGCTGCAGCACCTGCGTCCTGGCCTGCCAGAGCGAGAACAACATCCCCGTCGTGGGCCCGGAGCAGGTGGCCAGGGGTCGGGAAATGCACTGGCTGCGCATCGACCGCTACTATGAGGGCGATCCGGCCAACCCCAGGGCGGCGCACCAGCCCATGATGTGCCAGCACTGCGATCACGCCCCCTGCGAAAACGTCTGTCCGGTGAACGCCACCAACCACAGCCCCGATGGCCTCAACCAGATGGTCTACAACCGCTGTGTGGGCACCCGGTACTGCGCCAACAACTGCCCCTACAAGGTGCGTCGGTTCAACTTCCTTGAATACAACTACGCCAGGAAGGAGCCGGAGCTCCTTGCCCATAATCCCGAGGTCACCGTCCGGCCCCGGGGCGTGATGGAGAAGTGCACCTTCTGCATCCAGCGCATCCAGGACGCCCGGGTCCGGGCCAAGCTGGAGAAGCGGCCCCTGAAGGACGGGGACATCACTCCGGCCTGCGTTGCGGCCTGCCCTGCCGGGGCCATCGTCTTCGGCGATCTCAAGGACCCCCATTCCCGGGTGGTCCACCTGGCAGAGGATCCCAGGGGGTACAAGGTCCTGGAGGAACTGGGTGTCCGCCCGGCAATTACCTACCTCGCCGCTCTCCGCAACCCCCTTCGGGGAGGGAAGTCATGAGTGATCAGCTGACACTGCCCGAGGTCCTGCGGGAACCCGCCCTCACCGTGGGCACCGTGACCCCCGGCTCCCTGGATGACCAGGTTCTGGCCTTTCCCGAACGCCGTCCGCCCCTCAAGTGGTTCGTGGCCATCGCCTGCACAGCCCTCATCGCCGCCATCGGCATGGGCTTCATCGGCTACACCGTCGCAACGGGCATCGGGGTCTGGGGCAACAACAGCCCGGTCTTCTGGGCCTTCGACATCATCAACTTCGTGTTCTGGGTGGGCATCGGCCACGCCGGAACCCTGATTTCCGCCATCCTCTTCATCTTCCGGAAGCGGTGGCGGAACGCCATCGCCCGCTTCGCCGAGGCCATGACCATTTTCGCGGTCATGTGCGCCGGGCTCTTCCCCCTGATCCATGTGGGACGCCCCTGGCTGGCCTTCTGGCTCTTCCCCTATCCGAACCAGCGGGCCCTCTGGACCAACTTCCGCTCACCCCTGCTCTGGGACGTATTCGCGGTCAGTACCTACTTCGCTGTGTCGGCCATGTTCTGGTATCTGGGACTTGTGCCGGATATCGCCTCGTTGCGGGACCGCACCACCTGCAAGTGGCGCAAGCCCATCTACACCGTGCTGGCCGTGGGCTGGCGGGGGGCGGGCTCCCACTGGCAGCACTACGAGAAGGCCTACCTGCTCCTGGCGGGGTTGGCCACGGGGCTGGTGCTGTCGGTGCACAGCGTCGTCTCCTTCGACTTCGCCACTTCCCTGGTGCCGGGCTGGCACATGACCATCTTCCCGCCCTACTTCGTGGTGGGCGCCATCTTTGCGGGCTTCGCCATGGTGGTGATGGTGCTCATCGTGGTGCGGGAGTCCATGGACCTCCAGAACCTCATCACCGACTACCACCTCGAGGTCATGAACAAGGTCATCCTGGGGATGTCCTGCCTCATGGGCTACGCCTACCTGATGGAGGGCTTCACGGCCTGGTACAGCCAGAACGAGTACCTCCACCACACCTTCATCAACATCATCTCCGGCACCTACGGCTGGGCCGGCTGGCTCACCATCGCCTGCAACGTGGTGATACCCCAGCTGCTCTGGTTCAAGCGCTGCCGCACCTCCTACTTCTGGATGATCCTGGTGGCGGTGGGCGTGACCGTGGGCATGTGGTTCGAGCGCTTCGTCATCATCGTCATCTCCCTGCACCAGGACTATCTCCCTTCGGCCTGGCGGATCTACAAGCCCACCCTGGTGGACTTCGGCATCCTCTTCGGTTCCCTGGGGCTCTTCTTCACCCTGGTCCTGATCTTCGCCCGGGTCCTGCCGGTCATCGCCACCACCGAGGTGAAGGGCATCCTGCCGGGGGCCCAGCCCAAAAAGCATTAGTTGATCCCGACGATAGGCTTGCCTCAGCCAAATCCGGGGAACCCAGGGGATTATGTTCAGGCTACGGAAAACAATAAAAAACAGGATGGACAGGATGGACAGGATAAAGCGAACAGCGGGCATCCATGGTTCACAGAGGCGCTACCTAGCCAAGCCTATCCCCGTGCATCCCCGTTTATCCTCGGCCAATGATCTTTTGAGCCGGGGATGCACGGGGATAAACGGGGATAGACCTTACCCTGTCCCGGGGGCGAACCCGATCGATATGCGCAGCTCCGCGCAGGTGTCTCCGCAGCCAAGCCTGTGTTTCCCTCACTTGTCACATCCTTCAGCCAGCGATGGACAGCGATGAACAGCGAAAAAAGACAAACGATGGGTCCTGCGGCCGTCCTCGGCCTCTTCGATAGCGCCGATGCCCTGCTGCACGCCATTCCCAAGGTCCGGGAAGGGAAGCTGGGGCGCCTGGAGACCTATACGCCCTATCCCATCCACGGACTGGACGAGGCGCTCCAGTTGCGCCGCTCACCCCTGGCGGGAATGGTCGTGGTGATGGCCTTCCTGGGGGCCATTGTGGCCCTCGCCATGCAGGGGTGGATGAGCGCGGTGGACTACCCGGTCATCACCGGCGGCAAGGCGCCCTTCTCCTGGCAGGCCTTCGTGCCCATCATGTTCGAGCTGATGGTGCTCTTCGCTACCTTCACGGCGGGACTGGGGATGCTCTTCCTCCTCAACCGCCTCCCCTTCTTCGGTCATCCCGTGCTTTCCTCCAGGGCCATCCGGGGCATCACCCGGGATCGCTTCGCCCTTTCGGTGGAGGCGGAGGGCGGAAGTCTGGATCCTGAAGCCGCTACCGCCTTGCTGAGCGCTGCCGGGGCCAAGGATATTGAAGTCCTGTCTTTGCCTGCCCGGGCGGAAATCCTGGATTCCGCCTTCATCCTGCGGGCCCTCGGGGGGATCGTGGTGGCCTGCGTGGTGGCAGGGGGGCTCATGTTCGCGGCCATCAAGCTCTTCCCGGTGCTGCCCCCCATGTCCCACATGCAGGAGCAGGCCAAGCTCAACCCTTACAAGCCAAGCACTTTCTTTAAGGATGGCCACGGGATGCAATACCCGGTGCCGGGCACCGTGGCCCGGGGCTACCTCCCCATGGGCCCCCGGACCCCGGAAGAGGCCAATGGCCTGGTGAATCCCCTTCCGCGCACCCGGGAGAACCTGGAAAGGGGCCGGGAGGCCTATACGAATCGCTGTGCGGTTTGCCATGGCCCCCTGGGGGATGGGGTGCCGACCCTGACGGCGGCCTACAACGCCAAGCCCGCCAACTTCGTTTCGGAGGAATTCCGCAAGGCCCCGGACGGCCGGTACTACTGGGCCATCGTGATGGGGAAGAACGCCATGCCCTCCCAGGCGGCGGACATGCCCGAGGAGGATCGCTGGGCCGCCATCCATTATGTGCGGGTCCTCCAGCGGGCCCAGAACGCCAAGGATTCGGATCTTGAGGAGACCAAGCCATGAGCCTCAATGCCAAGCGTCTTTGGGGCGTCACCCTGCTGGGCCTGGCGGGCATCCTGGCGGTTTATTTCGTGGCCGGGCCCGCGCGGTTCTGGCTCAACTGGGTGTTGTGGTTCGTCTTCCTGCTGACCCTGGCCTTGGGTTCCCTGTTCATGGTGGCCCTCGAACACCTGGTTTCCTCCCGCTGGAGCGTGCCCATCCGGCGCATCCCTGAGCGGCTCTCAACCCTGCTCCTGCCCCTGGTGCCGGTTGGCATGATCGCCCTGGGTGCTGTCCCGGTGCTCTACCCCGGGGCCCGCCCCGAAGCCCTGGCCAACAAGCTGCTGGCGGGGAAGGCCTTCTGGCTGGGACTGCCCTTTTTCTCGCTGCGGGTGGCCCTGTGCTTCCTGGCCTGGCTGCTGGCCCTGAGTGTGCTGGTGAGGGGCTCCCTGCGCCAGGATGAGAGCCGGGACCCCCAGTTCAATGTCCGCGCGCGCCGCTTCGCACCCCTGGCCATGGTCTTCTTCGGGTTGGGGATCACGGTGGTGGCCTTCGACTGGATCTCTGGGCTTGAGCCTGAGTGGTACAGCGACATCTTCGGCATCTACCTCTTTGCCGGGGCCTTCCTGTCGGCCCTCTCGGGCACCCTGCTCATGGTGCTCCACCTCCAGGGGCGGGGTCGGCTTCCGGAGGTGCGGAGGGATCATCTCTACAACCTGGGCGGCTTCATCTTCGCCTTCACGGTCTTCTGGTCCTACATCGGGTTCGCCCAGTACATGCTCATGTGGTACGCCGATCTGCCGGAGGAGGTGGTCTGGTACCAGAAGCGGACCCAGGGGGGCTGGCTGGCCGTCGTGATCCTCATGGGGCTCCTGCACTTCGTGATCCCCTTCTTCGCCCTGCTCACCCGGGATGCCAAGCAGGCGGGCCGCCGCCTCCACTGGGTGGCCTGGTCCATGCTCGCGGCCCATCTGCTGGACCTCTATTGGCTGATCTTCCCCGTTCTCATGCCGAACCCCGTCCTGTCCTGGCCGGAACTGAGCTTCGCCCTCTTCTTCCTGGGTGGGGCCTTCCTCTGGGTTCACAGGGTCAGGGAGCTTGGGGCGGACCTGCCGGTGGGTGACGCCTTCCTGAAGCAGGGATTGGAGTTCCGCCTATGATCGAGCGCTACCTCTCCCCCTCCGAACTCCGGCGACTGCTCTCCGCCCTGCTGGTGGTGGCGCTCTTCCTCTGCATCCTGACCCTTTTCGCCTTCCTCATCGTGCCCGGGACCCGCAACGCCAACGCTCCGGCGGCCGAGGTGCCTGTGGCTGCGCCCCAGGGCCAGTCCGGTTGGCTGGACCCCACGGCCTACCTGGCGGAGAAGGGGCGTACCGTTCCTCCCATCGATCCCAGGACCGTGATGAGCCCCAATCCCGAGCTGATGGCCCGGGGGAAGGCCATCTATGTCCAAACCTGCGCCACCTGCCACGGGGCGGAAGGGCAGGGGGACGGGCCCGGTGCCAAGGGGCTCAATCCTGCCCCCCGTCGATTCACTCAGAAGGAAGGCTGGAAGAATGGCCCGGGCATCCCGGAGATCTTCCAGACCCTGGAGAAGGGCGTTCCCGGATCCTCCATGGTTTCCTACAACTACCTCAGCAAGCGGGATCGCATGGCTCTGGTGCACGCGGTCCAGTCCCTGGGGCGCTTCGCGCGGGCCCAGGAGGACCCAAAGGCCTTGGAAGGTCTGGCCCGGCTCTTCGCCACCGCCGGGGAAACCATCCCGAACCGCGTTCCCGTGGCCAAGGCCCTGACCCTGATTGCGAAGGAGTCCCAGCCTGTTGCGAGGCTCGATCTCCGTGATCCGGCCGTCCGGGCCGCCGTCCTGGATCCCGAGCGAGCCGCCCAGACCCTGGCCCTCCTGCCGGGTTGGCGCCAGAGCGTCGAGCGCCTGGCTTCGGGTCTGTCCCAGGGGCTTCCGGGGAACGGCTTCTCGCCCATGGTGGCCACCTACTCCCGGGAGGAGTGGGGGGTGCTGCATCGGGCTCTGGTGACGCCATGAGACGATTTTTCGATAAAGATAAAAACGACTTCCACCACCAAGACTCCAAGGGCACCAATGAATCACCAAGGGCCTGCCACCGGTCAGCCGTAATGCCCAGGGCGAGTGCGAAAGCCAGCCCGTGTTACCAAGTTCCCCAGGGCTGGACCCTCCGGCCGCCCCGCTACGCGGGGGCGCGCCCGCAGGCGGACCCGGCAAGCCGCCCGCGTTCCGGGGGGGATAGGCGGCGAAGGCATGCGGGCGTGCCATGGCCGCCTATCCCTCCCGGAACCAGGCCTGAGGGTCCCGGTTCGCGCATCAGGCTTTTCTTGGTGTTCTTGGTGTCTTGGTGGTGGAATTTTTTCTTTTGCTCGCAAACGCGTATGAAGCCCCTTTCCCTTCGGAGTCTTTCCATGAATCGATTGGCTTGGCTGCTGCCGCTTTTCCTCAGCTTGGTCCCGCTCCAGGCCCAGAATGCCTATACGCCGCTGGAAGCGGGGGTCGAAGAGAAGCTGGGTCAGCCTGTCCTGGCGGATATGGTGCTGAACGATGAAGACGGCAGGCCCGTCAAGCTGGGCAGCCTCATCGACAAGCCCACCATTCTCACCCTCAACTACTTCCGGTGTTCCGGCATCTGCACCCCCCAGCTCATTGGCGTGCTGGAGGTGGCCAATCTGGTCCAGGCTGAGCCCGGCAAGGACTTCCAGATCATCACTGTCAGCTTCGATGAACGGGACACCCCGGAAATGGCTTGGCAGAAACGCAGCAACTTCCTCAAGGAAATGACCCGGCCCTTCCCGCCCACGGCTTGGCGCTTCCTGACGGGCAAGGCCGCTGACACCAAAGCCGTCTGCGATTCGGTGGGCTTCCGATTCAAGCGGGAAGGGGACAGCTTTGCCCACGTCGGGGTGCTCATGATCCTATCGCCCAAGGGGAAGATCACGCGCTACATGTACGGCGTGAATTACTTGCCTGCGGAGCTTCAGATGGCCATCACCGAGGCCGCCCGGGGCGAAGCCCGCCCCTCGGTCAACAAGTGGCTGAAGTTCTGCTACACCTCGGATCCGGCCGGGAAGAACTACGTGTTCAGCGCCACCCGCCTGGTGGCTGTCATCACGCTTCTGGCCGTCGCCCTCTTCGTCGGCGTCCTGATGATTTCCAGCCGCCGAAAGTCCCGTCGCAACCATGGGGATCGCCTATGAACAGCAGTACCACTTCAGCCGGTATGGGCTTTCTCGCGGACGAAGGGCCTCGCAGAGGCTTGATGGCCTGGCTGACGTCCACGGACCACAAGCGCATCGGTATCCTCTACCTCTGGTCCATGCTGGCCTTCTTCATGGTGGGCGTCGGGGTAGGTGTCCTCATGCGCCTGGTGCAGTTGGATACCTTCCACCACCTGGTGACGGCCCGGACCTATAACGCCCTCTTCACGGTCCATGGCGTCATCATGATCTTTCTTTTCGTGGTGCCGGGGCTGCCCGCCGTCTTCGGCAACTTCTTCCTGCCCATCCTCATCGGGGCGAAGGACGTGGCCTTTCCCCGCCTGAATCTGGCGAGCTGGTATTTCTACATTGCCGGGGCCATCCTCGCCCTCCTCTCCCTGTTTACCGGGGGTGGGGCACCGGATACAGGGTGGACCTTCTACGCCCCTTTCAGTCTCCAGACCGGCACCAATGTCACCCTGGCGGTCTTTGCAGCCTTCGTGCTGGGTTTCTCCAGCATGCTGACCGGCATCAACTTCATCACCACCATCCACCGCCTGCGGGCTCCGGGGATGTCCTGGTTCCGCATGCCCCTCTTCTGCTGGTCTCTCTACTCCACTTCCTGGATCCAGATTCTGGCCACCCCCGTCCTGGCCATCACCCTGATCCTCGTGATGCTGGAGCGCCTATTCGGGATCGGCATCTTCGACCCCACCAAGGGAGGCGATCCGCTCCTCTACCAGCATCTCTTCTGGATCTACAGCCACCCGGCGGTCTACATCATGATCCTTCCGGCCATGGGGGCCATTTCGGAGATCATGCCCACCTTCAGTCGCAAGCCCATCTTTGGATACACGGCCATCGCCTTCTCGAGCATGAGCATCGCCGGGGTCGGGAGCCTGGTCTGGGCCCACCACATGTTCACCAGCGGCATGAGCGAGTTTGCCAACATGGTCTTCTCGCTCCTGACGATGATCGTGGCCATTCCCAGCGCCATCAAGGTCTTCAACTGGGTCAGCACCCTCTACAAAGGCTCCATTGACGTCCAGCCCCCTCTCTTTTATGCCCTCACCTTCATCTTCCTCTTCTGCATCGGAGGGCTCACCGGGGTCATGCAGGGGGCCCTTTCCATCAATGTCCACGTCCACGACACCTACTTCATCGTGGGGCACTTTCACTACGTGATGTTCGGAGGGACGGGCTTCGCCTTCTTCGCGGCCCTGCTCTACTGGTTCCCCAAGATGTTCGGGCGGATGTACTCCAAGAAGCTCATTATCGCGGCCTGGTTCCCGCTCTTCGTGGGCTTCAATATGCTCTACTTCGGCATGCTGGTGCTGGGGATGCAGGGCATGCCCCGGCGCTACTATGAGCATCTCCCCATGTTCCACGCCGGGCACCAGGTGGTTACGGTGGGCTCCTGGCTGCTGGCCCTGGGTCTGGTGATCTATCTGGTGGCCCTGATCTGGGCGGCCCGGAAGGGCCCCCGTGCGGAGGGGAATCCCTGGGGCGGTGTGACCCTTGAGTGGACCTTGCCATCCCCCCCCATTACGGAAAATTTCGAGGAGATCCCGGTGATCGACCATGGCCCCTACGAGTTCCGGAAGGGAGGTCAGCATGGTTGAGCATCGGGACGATTTTGGCTCCAAGCTGGGCATGTGGCTCTTCCTGGTGACGGAGATCCTGCTTTTTGGTGGGTTATTTATAGCTTATTCATATATGCGGGCCCGCTATCCGGTGGAGTTCCACCATGCGGGAGCTGAGCTCAATGCCACCCTGGGCGTGACCAATACCTTCATCCTGCTGACCAGCAGCCTCAGCATGGCCCTCGGCATCGTGGCCATGCAGCGGGGACAGGAACTCTGGTCCAGGATCCTGGTGGGGTGCACGGTCCTTCTGGGCCTGGTCTTCCTCTGCATCAAGGGCGTCGAATGGGCGGCCAAGTTCCACCACGGCCTCTACCCGGATTCAGCCCGGATCCTTACCCTGCCTCAGGGCGAGCGCATCTTCTACGGCCTCTACTTCAGCATGACTGGGCTCCATGGGCTCCACGTGATCGCTGGCATGGGCGTGCTGTCCGTCATGCTCGTGATGATGCTGCGGGGACGCATCCATCCCGGGCACTACACGCTCCTGGAAAACGGTGGCCTCTACTGGCATCTGGTGGATGTCATCTGGATCTTTCTGCTTCCCCTCTTCTACCTGGCGGCCTGAATGGATACCTCCCACCCTTCCACTGAGCATGGCCACCCGGGCTACGGCACCTTCATTGCTGTATGGATCTGTCTGGTCGTCTTCACCCTCGTTCTGGTAGGCCTCAGCCACCTGGGGCAGGGGGCTGCGGTCTGGGGGCTGCTCACGTTGACCCCCCTCAAAGCAGCGCTGGTCTTCTACTTCTTCATGCACCTGCGCTATGAGGGTCCCCTGCTCAAGGGGGTGGTCTTTGTGGCCCTGGGCACCCTGCTGATCTTTTTCGCGCTCATGTTTTCCGATGTGGCGTTTCGCTAGGAGGTCCCATGGACTGGATGACCCAAGCCTCGACCTCGGCCCAGCGCTCAGACCTCGTTTTCCTGGCTGTGCTGGGGATTTCTGTCCTGGTGCTGCTGATCATCACCCTGGCCATGATTTATTTCGTGATCCGGTACAGCCGGAAGCGGCACCCTGTCGCGGATCAGATTGAGGGAAGCACCCCGCTGGAAATCACCTGGACGGTCATCACCGGAGCGATCTTCCTGGCGATCTTCTACTTCGGCTGGACCAACTTCGACTACATGCGCTCCGCCCCCAGGGATTCCATGGTGGTGGAGGCAACAGGTCGCCAGTGGAGCTGGTCCTTCAAATACCCCAACGGCAAGCAGACCGGCGTTCTGTACGCGGTGCTGGGCAAGCCCATGAAGGTGGAGATCCGGTCTGCGGATGTGATCCACGGATTCTTTGTCCCGGCCTTCCGTCTCAAGATGGATGCGGTGCCTGGGAGGGTGAACACCACCTGGTTCGAACCCACCAAACTGGGGGCCTTCGATATCGAGTGCACGGTCATCTGCGGCGTGAGCCATTCGGTAATGCTCTCCAAGGTCGTGGTGGTCTCCGAAGACGACTTCAAGGCCTGGTATTTCGGGGATGAGAGCGCACCCGAACCCGGGCGGAAGGCCCTGGCCCAGGGATCCACGGCACCTCCCCAGGCCATGGACCCCGGTATCAAGGTCATGCAGGCCAATGACTGCCTCTCCTGTCACTCCCTGGATGGCACGCCCATGGTGGCGCCCACCTTCAAAGGGATGCTGGGGCGCAAGGAGGAAATCCTGATCGACGGAAAGCCGCGCCAGGTGGTGGTGGACGAGGCCCAGATCCGGAAGGCCATTCTGGATCCCCAGGCCCAGCCGGTTCGGGGTTATCCACCCTCCATGCCCCCTTACGCCCTGGATGCCAAGGACCTGGACGCGGTGGTCGCCACCATCAAGGCCGCCAAGTGAGGGGCTGCGGGGTGGACCCACTGCTTATCCTGCCTGCGGGTGGAGGGCTTGCGGTCATCCGTCACTGGGCGGTGCTGACCAAGCTGCCCATCGCCATGGCCTCTACGCTGACGGCCCTCATCGGATACCGGCTGGCGGGGGGGGCATGGAGCTTGGCTTGCCTCACCCTGTCGGCGGCCACGCTCTTTCTGGCCATGGGGGCGGCTGCGCTGAATGAAATCCAGGAGCGGAGCTGGGACGCTCGCATGGACCGGACCCGGCATCGGCCGCTGCCCAGTGGGTCAATCTCAGTGAACAGGGCCGGGGGCGGGGCTCTGGTGATGGTGGTTGTCGGGATGGGCGGATTGATGGCTTTCGGTCTGGGCTCCGCCGGGGCGGGCCTGCTCGCCCTGGTCTGGTACAACGGGGTCTACACCCCTTTGAAACGCCATACGGCCTGGGCGGTCCTGCCGGGAGCGCTCATCGGGGCCATCCC
This sequence comes from Holophaga foetida DSM 6591, assembly GCF_000242615.2. Classification (GTDB taxonomy): domain Bacteria; phylum Acidobacteriota; class Holophagae; order Holophagales; family Holophagaceae; genus Holophaga; species Holophaga foetida. The sequence continues at coordinate 1,062,020 of NZ_KI912268.1, read as the reverse complement.
CCCCTTCATCGGGTGGATGGCGGCAGGCAGGGGCCCCCTCGCGGCCCCGGTCCTGGTGTTCGCCGTGGTGATCTTCCTTTGGCAGGTACCCCACTTCTGGGCTCTGGTGCTCATCCACAGCCGGGACTACGCACGGGGGGGATTCCCAACCCTGGATCAACGGCTCTCCGGTCCTGGATTGGCTCGTCTGACCTTTGCCTGGGTCTTGCTCCTGGCGACTTCCTCTGTGCTGATTCCGGGTTCAGGCCTGATCGTGAGTCCGGCAGGTATGGCGCTCCTGGTCATCGCGGACCTTGTCCTCCTGTGGGGAGGGTGGGGGATATTCCGGGACACCCCTGGGAAGGCCGGGCGGGTGTTCCATGCTGTGAATGCCTTTGCCCTACTGCTTGCTGCCCTTGTCCTGCTGGACCCATGGTTGCGCTGAATGGTCAGCGCCCCAGGGGGATCTTGAAGTCCGGGGGGAGCGGGGGCTGCTGGGGAGACTGCTGAGTCGGCACGGGCGGCGGGGTGCTGAGGGGAGGGGCGGCGATGGGAGGGGCAGCCAGCGACCCGCCGGCTTCACGGCCCCCACCGGCGCTGATGGCCATGCCGCGCTCCATGTTGGAGCGGGACATGTCTGCGGTGGAATTGATGCCTTCGAGCTTGAGCTTGAATTCCCCGACATTGGTGGCCCGCTTCATGGCCTCGTCGACTGTGATCAGGCCCTCGCCCAGGAGGAAATAGAGGCTCTGGTCGAAGGTCTGCATGCCGTACTGGCTGGTGCCCTGGGCGATGACATCCCGCAGGCCCTTGGTCTTGTCCTTGTCTTCGATGCAGGATCGGACCGTTTCCGTGGCCACCAGGAGCTCCACAGCAGGCACGCGGCCCTGGCCATCGGCCCTGGGCACCAGGCGCTGGCTCACCACGGCCTTGAGGACCTGGGAGAGTTGCAGGCGGATCTGCTTCTGGTGGTGGGGCGGGAAGACTGAGATGATGCGGTTGATGGTCTCCGTGGCATCCAGGGTGTGGAGGGTGGAGAAGACCAGATGACCGGTTTCCGCAGCATGGATGGCGGTTTCGATGGTTTCGTAGTCGCGCATCTCACCCACCAGGATCACGTCCGGGTCCTGACGGAGGGCGGCCCGCAGGGCTGTGGCGAAACTCTTGCAGTCCGCCTCGACCTCCCGCTGGTTCACGATGGAGAGGTTGTCCCGATGCAGATACTCGATGGGGTCCTCGATGGTGAGGATGTGCTCGCTGCGGGTGGCATTGATGAGATCGATCATGGCCGCCAGGGTGGTGGACTTGCCGGAGCCTGTGGTGCCCGTCACCAGCACCAGGCCGCGTTGTTCCTCGCAGATCTTGGTGAGGGCCTTGGGCAGCATCAGATCCTCGATGCTGAAAATGCGCCTGGGAATGACCCGGAGCACCATGCCCACGGTGCCACGCTGGTTGAAGATGTTGCAGCGGAAGCGGCCCAGGGCCGGCACCGAATAGGCGATATCCAGGTCCAGGTTCTCCTTGAACTTGGACTTCTGGCGTTCAGAAGCCATGATGCTGTACGCCATGGCGATGGTGTCCTCCTGCACCAGCTTCTTGAACTGGGTGAGGGGGGTCAGGCGGCCCTTGACACGGGCGATGGGAAAGTTTCCCACCTTCAGATGGAGGTCCGATCCGCCAAGATCGACAACCGTGGTGAGCAGTTCATTGATGTGCATGGCGGACTCCGATGGGCTGGGCTATTCCGATCTTCACAGGCTGGGTGCCCCCATTTTAGGCCAGGAGCGTGGAGGGCCAAGGGAAAAGGCGGGGTGTCTGCAAAGCTTTCTCTGGGGGCCCGATCGCCCGAAGGCTGATCGAAGCGGCCAGAACGCTCACGTGAAAGAAGTATGGGCCCATCACGGCCCCAAGGGCTCGTGCGCACGCACAAAGAATCCTTTCTCGGAATTTTTGCCTTCGGCTGGTAAAATCAGGGGTTCGGCCAGTCCAAGGCTGGCGGTGCCCCCCCGATGTGGGGGTGGTTCGGCGCGGCCCGTTCTTTCCAGGAAACGCATGACTCCCATCGACAAGATCCGTAATATCGCCATCATCGCCCACGTGGACCACGGCAAGACCACGCTGGTGGACGCCCTCTTCAAGGGCGCCCACATGTTCCGGGACAACCAGCGGGTCCAGGAACGCGCCATGGACTCCAACGATCAGGAGCGTGAGCGCGGCATCACCATCCTGGCCAAGACCACTGCTCTGCACTGGGGCGGCTACCGCTTCAACATCGTGGACACTCCCGGTCACGCCGATTTCGGCGGTGAAGTGGAGCGGGTGCTCTCCATGGTGGACTCCGTGCTGCTGGTGGTGGATGCCTTCGACGGCCCCATGCCCCAGACCAAGTTCGTGACCCGCAAGGCCCTGGCCCTGGGCCTGCGCCCTATCGTCGTCATCAACAAGGTGGATCGCCCCGGCGCCCGCCCCCACTGGGCCCAGGACCAGGTTTTCGACCTCCTCATCGAGCTCGGTGCCACCGACGAGCAGCTCGACTTCCCCTGTGTCTTCGCCTCCGCCAAGGAAGGCTACGCCATGATGGACGTCAATGACGCGTCCGACACCATGGATCCTCTCTTCGACGCCATCGTGAAGAACTGCCCCAAGCCCACCGGCAGCGCCGAGGCCCCCCTGCAGATGCTCCTGACTCTCATGGACTGGAGCGACTTCGTGGGCCAGATCGGCATCGGCCGCATCGTCAACGGCACCCTCAAGGTGGGTGAGACCGTCTCCCTTGTGAAGCGTGACGGCAGTGTCCAGCAGCACCGGGTGACCCAGCTCTACGGCTTCGAAGGCCTCCAGCGCATCGCGGCCACCGAGGCTGCCGCTGGCGAGATCGTCGCCCTGGCCGGTATCCCCGACATCCGGGTGGGTGAGACCATTGCCAGCCTGGAGAACCCCCAGGCTCTCCCCTACGTGGAAATCGACGAGCCCACCATCTCCATGATGTTCATGGTGAACAATGGTCCCTTCGCCGGTCAGGATGGCAAGCTGGTCCAGAGCCGCCGCATCCGCGAGCGCCTGACCAAGGAGTTGCAGTTCAACGTGGCCCTGCGGGTGGAGGATACCGAGAGCCCCGACTCCTGGAAGGTCAGCGGCCGTGGCGAGCTTCATCTCTCGGTGCTCATCGAGACCATGCGTCGTGAGGGCTTCGAGCTCTGCGTCAGCCGCCCCGAAGTGATCATCCACACGGATCCTGTGACCGGTGAGAAGCAGGAGCCCTACGAGGATGTGACCATCGACGTGCCCGAGGCCACCATGGGTGTGGTCATGGAGCAGATGGGTCTCCGCAAGGCCGAGATGCAGGACATGGGCAACGAGGGTGGGCGCGTTCGCCTGCACTTCAAGATCCCCAGCCGTGGCCTCATCGGCTACCGCTCCCAGCTCATGACCGACTCCCGCGGCGAGGGCATCATCAACACCCTCTTCAGCCACTACGGCCCCTACAAGGGTGACCTGCCCGGCCGCAAGAACGGTGTGCTCATCTGCATGGAACAGTGCGAGTCCGTGGGCTTTGCCCTCATGAACCTGGAAGAGCGCGGCGTCATCTTCATCCACCCCCAGACCAAGTGCTACGAGGGCATGATCGTGGGCGAGCACGCCCGGGAGAACGACCTGGTGGTGAACGTTGCCAAGGGTAAGAAGCTCAGCAATATGCGTACGACTTCCAGCGATGAGGCCACCCGTCTGACGCCTCCCCGGGAGTACACCCTGGAGCAGGCTCTCGAATACATCGAGTCCGATGAGCTGGTGGAGGTGACCCCGAGCTTCATCCGCATGCGCAAGCGCGTGCTGGACGAGAACGACCGCAAGAGGGCTGAGCGGAAGGGGTAATACTATTCCGGGGGACCGCCCGGCCGCTCTGCGGCCTCTACGTCCCCCGGACCCCGCTCTTCGCTCGGCGGAGCCGAGCTCCTCGCCGAGACTATTCCGGGAGACCGCCCGGCCGCTCTGCGGCCTCTGCGTCCCCCGGACCCCGCTCTTCGTTCGGCGGAGCCGAGCTCCTCGCCGAGACTATCCCGGGGGACCGCCCGGCCGCTCCGCGGCCTCTGTGTCCCCAGGACCCCGCTCTTCGCTCGGCGGAGCCGGGGGGGTCAGGTGGAGAAGTGCGGCGAGCACCTCTTTGAGTTCCCCGTCATAATCCGTCGGTTTCGCCTGGACATGGGCGATGCCGACGGATTTGGCCATCAAGGTGGTCTTGATGCTGGGGCTTTCGGACAGCAGAACGATGGGAATCCTTTCCCAGTCTCCCTGGGTGCGGAGTTTTCCAAGGAATTCCGAGGCTTCGGTGTTGCCGATCAGCTGTTCGATGATGACAAGGTCGGGGGGAGCCTTCCGGCAGGCCTGGAGGGCTTCCAGTAGGTTCCCGGCCTCCAGGACGCGGGTGTAGCCATCCACGAAAAGGGTGCCGGAAAGGATGGCCCGATCCATCTCGTCCTTGACGACCACCAGGATGCGCTTGCCCCGCTTCCGGATGGCGAGAAGGCGCTGGTGGGGAGCCAGGGGATCCGGGGCTACGGTTTCTTCATGCCCCGGTTCCGATGCCAGGCCGTCGTCGTCCGGATCTTCGGTGTCCTCTTGTGGCCGAGCTGCTTCCAGTGGATCGATGTGGAGCTCCGACCATCGGCGCTTCACCGGGAACCCCCGTCCGAAGCTGGGCAGGCGGCGAGTCATGACCTGCTCGAGAATCTGCTGCTCTGACTCGCCGAGACACTCCAGGCGCAAACCCATCAGGACCCCGGCCGGGGTTGAAGAAATGTGGGCCACGGTCGCGCCACACTCGATCACGGGTGTATGGGGCAGGTTCTGGATGCGGACGATGGGAAGACTCCTTCCCACGGGGAAGATTTCTGAGTTCACGGGAAGCTTCCGGTCCTCCCTGATGGAAATCGCCCGCTCAATCTTCATGCAGAGGCCTTCCATGCTCAGGTTTACGAGACCTCCCGTAGCGCCGGTCCCGTCGAAAAATCCCTCCAGGACCGTGGCGGAGGCCCTCTCCCGGTGGCTGAACCGGGTTCTCAGCTTGCAGCGCCGTTCTGCGTGGCGGATCACTTCCGGAATCTGGAAGCAGGCTTTCATGTAAGAATCGCGGGCCTTGAAGCGGATCTGGGTGCGGAAGCGCATCCCGTCGATCATGAAGATCATCTCCATGGCGGAAGGGGGCGTGATGTCCCCAGGGATTGAGCGCTGGAGAGTCAGGACCATGATTCCTTCCTCCTCCCGAAGCAGGTCTACCCTGGCCATTGCGGGCGCCAGATCCCCTTTCCTCATCCATATCTGGACAGGGGTGCGTATACGAATCAGTTCTTCGATATACGCCAATATCGTGGGGCGATCCCTGAGTACGGGCTCGCCAGCCTCATCCTCCCTGGATTTGATAAATCCAAGCAATGCCATGGCCCACCGATCAAATAAGTTGAAGGGATGATAAGTGGTTTTGAAATGGAAGTCATTAAGGAATTCATCTTCCGCGTGAGCTGGCCGTCCGTTCCCGATGTGACCGACGTACAGAAAATGTCACAAGTTGATCTGGTTTGTGACAAATATGTCGTTTTAGGTGAAGAGCGATTCCGGGGCCTCCTTGAGACGTCTGGCTTTCCCGGTACCGACTGCGATGGCACCAATCGTGCTGGTCCCATACGGGAGGCCGCATGGTTCGGGGTTCGGATGATACACACAGGATGGAGCTGGAAGCGCTCCATGCCATTTCCCGGCTACTTTCGGCCACTTCCATGCAGAGAGAGAGTCTGAGGGAGATTCTCAAGGTTCTGGACGAACGGCTTCACCTCAAACGGGGCACGGTGACTCTGCTGACGATGGATGATGCTGAACTCGTGGTGGAGGCCGTGGGTGAAGTCGAGGTTACGCCAGAGCAGATGGCGGCGACCTACCGCGAGGGTGAAGGCATCCTGGGGCATGTTCTGGCGACGGGCCGGGCAGAGGTCGTTCCGGTCGTTTCCCGGGAACCGCGCTTCCAGAACAGGATCCATAAGCGGGGACCAGGGAAGGGGGAGTTCAGCTTCATATGCGTACCGATCTCACTGGGCAGCGAGGTGCTGGGAACCCTTTCCTGCGACTTGATGCACAGCGTGCAATTCGGCTTGGACAATGCTGAACGCTTTCTTGGGATCGTGGCCAGCATGATCGCCGGAGACATGCAGAACCGCAGGGTGCTCCGCCTCCAGCGGGAAGCGCTGGAGAGTGAGAACCGGCGCCTCAAGGATGCCCTGATCTGCGACTACCATCCCGAGAACATCATCGGGAATGCCCGGGAGATGCGTCAGGTCTATCGCAAGATCAAGCAGGTGGCTTCCTCGGACACCACGGTATTGATCCGGGGGGAATCGGGTACCGGCAAAGAGCTGGTGGCTTCGGCTCTCCACTACAGCGGATCCCGGGCCGATGGGCCTCTGGTCAAGGTGAACTGCGCCGCCCTCAGTGAGAACCTTTTGGAGAGTGAGCTTTTCGGTCATGAGAAGGGTGCCTTCACGGGGGCCTACCAGTCCCGGAAGGGGCGCATCGAGGAGGCCGAGGGTGGCACCCTGTTTCTGGATGAGATCGGCGAGTTCTCCCCCCTGACCCAAGTCAAGCTCCTGCGGGTCATCCAGGAGCGGGAATACGAGAGCGTGGGCAGCAATCGGACCAAGCGGGCCAATGTCCGCATCATCGCCGCCACCCACCGGGACCTGGAGGCAGCTGTGGCAGACGGTTCCTTCCGGCAGGACTTCTACTATCGGATCAATGTCTTTCCCATCCTCCTCCCCTCCCTGCGGGCCCGGAAGAGCGACATCCTCCTTCTGGCCAACCATTTCGCGGAGAAGTGCGGCAAAACCCTCGGCAAGCCTATTCACCGCATCAGCACCTCGGCCATCAACATGCTGCTTTCCTACCATTGGCCCGGCAACGTCCGGGAATTGGAGAACTGCATGGAGCATGCTGCTTTGGTGTGCGGTGGAGAGGTGATCCAGGGCCAGGATCTGCCGCCAACCCTCCAGATGCCTGGAATCGAAGAACAGGCTACGGACTCCAGCAATCTCAAGCAGCGGGTCGCCATGCTGGAACGGGAGATCATCATCGACGCCCTCAAGCGATGCAATGGAAGGGTGGTGGAGGTGGCCGGGGAGCTGGGCATCACGGATCGCATGGTCCGATACAAGCTCAAGAACCTGGGGATAGATGTGAAGGCCATTACACGGCAGCACTGAGTTCCGGTTGAGGCGAAGCGGGGGTGGAAGACGTTAGGAAGCGTCGTCCACCCCCGTCTTTATCTTCGGCGTTCAGGTGGATTTTCTTGATCTGGATGCATCCAATTCATCCGGGGCCAACATGTTTCTCTCTTCGGGGAAAGCGCGAGCCGTGGCTCTCGAGCTGAATAGCGACCATTCGGAAATCTATTTCCGAATGGCCAAGTCTTGGAAATGTATTTCCATATGTATGTAAATGTTGATTTAATTGGATATGTTTTGGTTTGTTCGCTGGGAATGCATCGGGTATCGCCATTTGTTTCCAATTATAGGCGCCTGTTACGAACGCTGATTTTGCTTTAAGTGTTGATGTGGTTGTTGTTGATTGACGATTTTCAATCTGGCACGGCTCTCGCTCTAGGAAAGTGCCGCAGAGGCGAAGGAGAAGCCAGATGAGAAAAGTTGCAATCTACGGGAAGGGTGGCATCGGCAAGTCAACGACCACTCAGAACACTGTCGCGGGCCTGGCTGAAGCTGGCAAGAAGGTGATGGTTGTGGGGTGTGATCCCAAGGCCGACTCGACCCGCCTGCTGCTGGGCGGCCTGGTTCAGAACACGGTGCTGGACACCCTTCGGGAAGAGGGCGAGGACGTGGAGCTCGACGACGTTCTGAAGGTGGGATTCAAGGGCACCAGCTGCACTGAGTCCGGCGGCCCCGAGCCGGGCGTCGGCTGTGCCGGCCGCGGCATCATCACCAGCATCAACCTCCTGGAGCAGTTGGGAGCCTACGATGCGGACAAGGCTCTCGATTACGTCTTCTACGATGTGCTGGGTGACGTGGTCTGCGGCGGTTTTGCCATGCCTATCCGGGATGGCAAGGCCGAGGAAATCTACATCGTGTGCTCCGGCGAGATGATGGCCATGTATGCGGCCAACAACATCTGCAAGGGCATCATGAAGTTCGCCGAGTCTGGCACGGTCCGCCTGGGTGGCCTGATCTGCAACAGCCGCAACGTGGACAACGAGCGGGAGATGATCGAGGAGTTCGCCAAGCAGCTGGGTACCCAGATGATCCACTTCGTGCCCCGCGAAAACCAGGTTCAGCGCGCTGAGATCAACCGCAAGACCGTCATCGAGTTCAGCCCCGAGCACAGCCAGGCCGACGAATACCGCGCCCTGTCCCAGAAGATCGACCAGAACAAGATGTTCGTGGTTCCCACGCCCCTGCCCATCGATTCCCTTGAGAAGCTTCTCATCGATTTCGGTATCGCCAACTAAGAACATGATTTTCATCTTTTATCCTGGCCATCCTGTAAATCCTGTTTCAAAAAAGCAATTAATCAGGATGGGCAGGATGTATAGGATGAATAAATAAAAAAATTAATTTAATCCTGTAAATGCTTAGGAGAAATCATGTTGATGATCCGTTCCATCATCCGCCCCGAGAAGGTGGATGCTGTCCTCGCCGCCCTCATGGAAGCTGGCTTCCCTGCGGTGACCAAGATGAACGTTGTTGGCCGTGGCAAGCAGCGCGGCATCAAGATCGGCGAGATCGTCTATGACGAGATTCCCAAGGAACTCCTGATCACTGTCGTTGCCGACAAGGACAAGGATCTCGTGATCAAGACCATCACCCAGGCTGCCCGCACTGGCTCCAAGGGGTCCTTCGGCGATGGCAAGATCTTCGTATCCCCCGTGGAGGAGGTTTACACCGTGTCCTCTGGCCTCAAGGAGACCGGGGCCGCCCTCTCGGAGGTCGGCGTATGAAAGAGGTCATGGCAGTTGTCCGCATGAACATGATGAACAAGACCAAGCGCGCCCTCGCGGATGCCGGCATCAGTTCCATGATGGCCAAGGATGCCCTGGGTCGCGGCAAGGGTCTGGTGGACTTCAAGCTCCTGGCAGGTGCCGAAAAGGGCTACGAAGAAGCCATCGCCCAGTTGGGTCAGAGTCAGCGCCTCATCCCCAAGCGTGTCATCAACGTGATCGTTCCCGATGAGCTGGTGTCCAAGACGGTGGAAACCATCATGGCTGCCAACCAGACCGGCAAGCCCGGCGACGGCAAGATCTTCGTCATGCCGATCCTGGACGCCTGCCGTATCCGGGTCAGCGAGCCCGGCGAATCCGTCCTCGACGAGGCGTAGAGAAAAGAAGGCCTTCTTTCTCCGCGCACTCCGCGGCTCCGCGTGATCAGAAAAGCTGCTGCACGCGGAGCCGCGGAGAGGCGGAGAAACGCAAAAGAGCCTTTTCTCCCTTCCTCCTCCCAGAACCAGACACACGAAACACCAGGAGTTACCATGCCCTCGAAGCTCACACCCGAGGAACTGAAGCAGGAGCTGCTCAAGGCTTATCCTGCCAAGGTCGCCCGGAAGCGCGAAAAGCAGATCATCATCAACAAGCACAAGGATCCGTCTGCCAACGGTCTGCCCACCACCAATGAAGTCCTTGCGAACGCGCGCACCATCCCTGGCATCCTCAGCATGCGTGGCTGTGCCTACGCCGGCTGCAAGGGCGTGGTGCTCGGTCCCACCCGCGACATCCTTCACATCGTCCACGGCCCCATCGGCTGCAGCTACTACGCCTGGCTGACCCGTCGGAACCAGACCCGCCCCGTGTCCGATGAAGACCCCAACTTCATGACTTACTGTTTTTCCACGGACATGCAGGAAGAGGACATCATCTACGGCGGCGAGAAGAAGCTGAAGAAGGCCATCGACGAGGCCATCGCCATCTTCAAGCCCAAGGCCTTGGACATCTTCTCCACCTGCCCCGTGGGCCTGATCGGTGATGACGTCCATGCCGTCGCCCGGGAGATGGAAGCCAAGTACCCCGACGTCAACATCTTCGGCTTCAGCTGCGAGGGCTACAAGGGCGTTTCCCAGTCCGCCGGTCACCACATCGCCAACAACAAGGTCTTCACCGACGTCCTCGGTCTGGGCGACCTCAAGAAGCCCGGCAAGTATCGGGTCAACCTCCTGGGTGAGTACAACATCGGTGGGGATGCCTTCGAGCTCGAACGCGTTTTCGAAAAGTGCGGCATCACCCTCCAGGCCACCTTCAGCGGCAACTCGACCTACGAGGAATTCACCTCCGCCCACAACGTGGATCTGAACCTGGTCATGTGCCACCGCTCGATCAACTACATGGCCGACATGATGGAGACCAAATACGGCATCCCCTGGTTCAAGGTGAACTTCATCGGTGCCGAGTCCTCCGCCAAGTCCCTGCGCAAGATCGGCCAGTACTACGGTGACCAGGAGCTCATCGACCGTATCGAGGCCGTGATCGCCGAGGAGATGCCCGCCATCGAGGCCGCCAGGGCTACCCACCGTCCCTCCCTGGAAGGCAAGACCGCGGTCCTCTTCGTGGGTGGCTCCCGGGCCCACCACTACCAGGACCTCTTCCACGAGTTGGGCATGGAGACCATCAGCGCCGGCTACGAGTTCGCCCACCGGGACGACTACGAAGGCCGTCACGTTCTCTCCAGCATCAAGGTCGATGCCGACAGCCGCAACATCGAGGAGATCGAGGTCCACCCCGATGCCGAGCTCTACAAGGAGCGCGTCACCCCGGAGCGCAAGGCCGAACTGCTGGCCATGGGCATCGAGATGAACGGCTACGAGGGCATGATGCCCGAGATGAAGGAAGGTGCGCTCATCATCGACGACCTGAACCACCACGAGGCCGAGGTCCTGATCGAGAAGGTCAAGCCCGCGATCTTCGGTGCCGGCGTCAAGGAGAAGTACGTCATCCAGAAGAGCGGCGTGCCCCTCAAGCAGCTCCACAGCTACGACTACAGCGGCCCCTATGCCGGATTCAAGGGTGCCATCAACTTCTACGCCGAGATTGACCGCCTGGTGAACGCAAGCTGCTGGGGTCTGGTCAAGGCCCCCTGGCAGTCCAGCCCCGAGCTGAGCGCTTCCTACGCCTACGTCGGTTGAGAACGGAGAGACCATGCTACTGAGACACACCACTGCCGAAACGATCGTCGAGCGTGAAGCCCTGACCATCAACCCAGCCAAGACCTGTCAGCCCATCGGGGCCATGTATGCCGCCCTTGGCATTCACAAGTGCCTGCCCCACAGCCACGGCTCCCAGGGTTGCTGTTCCTACCACCGCAGCATGCTGACCCGGCACTTCAAAGAGCCGGTGATGGCCGCCACCTCTGCCTTCACGGAAGGCGCCTCCGTCTTCGGCGGCCAGGCCAACCTGGTGGAAGCCCTGGGGAACATCTTCTCCATCTACAACCCCGACATCGTGGCCATCCACACCACCTGCCTCTCCGAGACCATTGGTGACGATTGCGGTCAGATCGCCTCCAAGGCCCTTGAGTCCGGCAAGATCCCCGCTGGCAAGGTGGTCATCAACACCAGCACCCCCAGCTATGTGGGTAGCCACATCACCGGCTTCTCCAACATGGTCAAGAGCATGGTGACCTCCCTCTCCGAGAGCACCAAGCCCGGCAAGGACAACGTCGTCAACATCATTCCCGGCTTCGTGGATCCCTCCGATATGGAAGAGATCAAGCGCCTGGCCGGCGAGCTGGGGGTGAAGACCATCCTCTTCCCCGACACCAGCAACGTGGTGAACGGCCCCATGACCGGCAAGTTCCACATGTATCCCGCCGGGGGCACCACCATTGAGGAACTCAGGGCCACCGGCGACAGCAAGGCCACCCTCGCCCTGGGGCCCAGTGCCTCCGGTGCTGCCGCCAAGGCCCTCGACACCAAGTGCAAGGTGCCCTGCCAGGAACTGGAGCTTCCCATCGGCCTCCAGGCTACGGATCGCTTCGTTGATGCCCTGCGCAAGGTCGCTGGAGTCACGGTTCCCGAGAGCATCAACCGCGAGCGCGGTCAGCTCCTGGACATGATGACCGACATGCACCAGTACACCTACGGTCGCAAGGTCGCCATTGCCGGTGACCCCGATCATCTGGTCTCCCTGGTGGAGTTCCTGGTCAGCCTGGACATGAAGCCCATCCACATTGTTACCGGCACCCCCGGCAAGAAGATTGCTCCCCGCTTCAAGGCCTCTCTGGAGAAGATGGGCCGCCCCGGCAACCTCAAGGCCCCCGGCGACCTCTTCCACCTCCACCAGTGGATCAAGCAGGAGCCCGTGGATCTGATCCTGGGCAACACCCACTGCAAGTACATCGCCCGGGACGAGGACACCCCCCTCGTGCGCGTCGGCTTCCCCATCATCGACCGGGTCGGCCACCAGTACATGCCCACCCTCGGCTACCGGGGCGCCATCCGCCTCCTGGAAAAGATTCTCAGTGCCCTCATGGACCGCCAGGACCGGGACGCGCCGGAAGAATCCTTCGAACTCGTGATGTAAGAGAACACGGAGTTGATGCAGAGATACCTGAGGAAAGTGCTTATCACGTAGCTTTACCTCCGCGCTCTCCGCGGCTCCGCGTGAATCCAATCTTTTCTTTCAAAAGAAAGTCTCACGCGGAGTCGCGGAGGAGCGGAGAAAAGGCAAATCGATAAGCACTCTTTCCTCTTGCTTCTCTTTTCAACTCCTTTGATTTTAAGGGATTAAAATGACTGGCCTCAAACTGCTCGACGAAAGACGCCGCCAGGTCTTCGAGAAGGGCTCGGAGCCAGCGGATTTTGAGATCGCCTGCGGCAAGCCGAGCCTTTCGGGCGCGGTGAGCCAGAGGGCATGTGTTTTCTGCGGTTCCCGGGTGGTGCTCTATCCCATCGCCGATGCCCTCCACATCGTCCATGGCCCCGTGGGTTGCGCCGCCTACACCTGGGACATCCGGGGCTCCCGCTCCTCGGGCCCGGAACTCCACCGCATGAGCTTCACCACGGACCTTCGGGAGACCGACATCATCTATGGTGGGGAGAAGAAGCTGGAAGCCGCCCTGCGCCAGCTCATCGCCCGCCACAATCCCAGGGCGGCCTTCGTCTACGGCACCTGCGTCGTGGGTGTCATCGGTGATGATGTGGATGCCGTCTGCCGCAAGATGACCGCCGAGTGCGGCATCCCCGTGATCGCCGTCCACTCCGAGGGCTTCAAGGGCACCAAGAAGGACGGCTACAAGGCCGCCTGCGATGCGCTGTGGCGCATCGTCGACTCCGGGGAAACGACGGAAAAGCGCCCCTATTCCATCAACATCCTCGGGGAGTTCAATATCGCTGGGGAGGCCTGGATCCTGAAGGAATACTTCAGGAAGATGGGGGTCGAAGTGGTCTCGACCTTCACCGGGGACGGCCGGATCGATGAGATCCGCAACGCCCGTCAGGCTTCCCTCAACCTGGTCCAGTGCTCCGGCTCCATCACGGCCCTCGCCTCCCGGATGAAGTCGGAGTACGGGATACCCTTCATCCGGGTCTCCTTCTTCGGCATTGAGGACGTCTCCAAGGCGCTCTACGCCGTTGCTGACACCTTCAAGGACAACAAGGACATCATGGCCCGGACCCGGGCGCTGGTTTCCGAAGAACTATCGGTCCTGCTGCCCCAACTCGAAAAATACCGCAAGGATCTGACCGGCAAGAAGGCCGCCATATACGTGGGTGGCGCCTTCAAGGCCTTCTCCCTGATCGTGGCCCTGCGCCACCTGGGGATGTCTGTGGTGCTGGCCGGATCCCAGACCGGCAACAAGGACGACTACGAGACCCTCAAGGAGATCTGCGATGAGGGGGCCGTCATCGTGGACGACACCAACCCTGTGGAACTCTGCAAGTTCATGCTGGAGAAGGGCGTCGACCTTCTCATCGGCGGCGTCAAGGAGCGCCCCATGGCCTACAAGCTGGGCGTGGCCTTCTGCGACCACAACCACGAGCGGAAGATCCCCCTCGCGGGCTTTGAGGGCATGGTGGCCTTCGCCAAGGAGGTTCACGCCTCGGTCATGAGCCCTGTCTGGAAGTTCGCGCCGCGGATGGAGGCGAAGCCATGAGCACCAAGACCAAACTCATCACTGAACCCGGCCGCGAGGTCACCCAGGATGCCTGCCGCGTCTGCGCCCCCCTCGGGGCCTGCCTGGCATTCAAGGGGGTCGAGGGCGCCGTGACCCTGCTTCACGGTTCCCAGGGCTGCGCGACCTATATCCGCCGCTACCTCATCAGTCACTTCCGGGAGCCCATCGATGTGGCCTCCTCCAGCTTCACCGAGGAGACCGCCGTCTTCGGCGGCAAGGCCAACCTCCTGGCGGGCCTGGACAACATCTCCCGGCAGTACACCCCACAGCTCATCGGTGTGGCCACCACCTGCCTCTCCGAGACCATCGGAGACGATGTGGCTGCGGTCCTTCGCGACCGGGTTCCCGCCGATCCCGAAGAGAAGTGCAAGGTCCTCAACGTCTCCACGCCCAGCTACAGCGGTTCCCACGCCGATGGCTTCTACCGGGCCGTTCGGTCCCTGGTGAGCGCGCTTACGGAGGAGACCTCGGAAGTCTTCACTCAGCGTCTCAATGTCTTCCCTGGCATGGCCACCCCGGCCGATATCCGCTGGCTGAAGAGCCTCTTCAAGGCCTGGGGCCTGGAAGCCGTGGTCCTACCGGACTACTCGGACACTCTGGATGGCGGCCTCTGGGATACCTATCAGCGCATCCCCTCCGGCGGCACGTCTCTGGCGGCCATCCGGGGCATGGGAGGGGCGGAGTGCTCCCTGGAGTTCGGCCATGCCCTCAATCCCGCTGACTCCGCCGCTGTCTGGCTGGAGGAGTGCCGGGGTGTGAAACGTCTGCTCTTGGGTGCTCCCGTGGGCGTTGCGGCCTCGGATCTCTTCTTCCACCGCCTGCAGGCCCTCACTGGCCGCGATTTCCCTGCGGACCTTTCAGCCGAGAGGGGCCGCCTCATCGACGCCTACGCCGATGGCCACAAGTATGTCTCCGGCAAGCGGGCGGCGGTCTATGGCGACGCCGATCTGGTGGCCACCCTGGCGCTCTTCCTGCTGGAGATCGGTGTCACCCCCGTGGTGTGCGCTGCGGGCGGTCCGGTCAGCGCTTTCCGGGAGGTGATGAAGGGTCTGGTGCCGGACTTCGAGGAACGCGGCATGGAGGTCCTGTCCGATGTCGACTTCGATCACATCGAGCAGGCCACGGCTCGGGTCGGTGTCGACTTCATGATCGGCAGCAGCAAGGGCTACAAGGCCGCCAAGCGCCTGGGGGTTCCCCTGGTGCGGGTCGGGTTCCCGATCCACGATCGCTTCGGCGCGGCGCGTCAGCGCCTGATGGGCTATGACGGCACCCAGCGGCTCTTCGACGAGCTGGTGAACACCCTCCTCTCCCACACCCAGGAAGCCACGGGCCTGGGCTATTCGTACATGTAATGAGGCTGACCATGAGCAAGAAAACCCACCCCTGTTTCGACGCCGACTGTGCGGGCACCCACTCCCGCCTGCACCTCCCCGTGGCCCCCAAGTGCAACCTCCAGTGCAAGTTCTGCGACCGCAAGTTCGACTGTCTCAACGAGAGTCGGCCCGGCGTGTCCAGTGCCCTGCTTACCCCTTGGGAGGCTGCGGACTATGTGGATCGCATGGCCAACAAGCTCCCCAACCTTTCGGTGGTCGGCATCGCCGGTCCCGGTGACCCCTTCGCCAACCCCGACGAAACCCTGAACACCTTCCGCCTGGTGGCGGCCCGCCACCCCGGCATGAGCCTCTGCGTGGCCACCAACGGGCTGGAGCTGCTCCAGTATGTGCCGAACCTCAAGTCCATCGGCGTCAGTCACGTCACAGTCACGGTGAACGCCGTGGATCCCGAGATCGGCCAGAACGTCTACAGCTGGTTCCGGGTGGGCCGCCGGGCCCTCACGGGGGTCGAGGGGGCCACGGTCCTGCTGGAGCGCCAGGAGGCATCCATCAAGGCTCTGAAGGAGGCCGGGATCCTGGTGAAGATCAACTCCATCGTCATTCCCGGCGTCAACGAGCACCACATTGAGGCCATCGCTGCCCGCATGAAGGAACTGGGCGCCGATCTCATGAACTGCATGCCCATGCACCCCAGCCCTGGCTCCACCTTCGCTCCCCTGGGTGAGCCGACGCCCGAGATCATGACCCACATCAAGGAGCTGTCGAAGCGCTACCTGGGACAGATGGAGCACTGCAACCGCTGCCGTGCGGATGCCGCCGGCATCATCGGCCAGGATGACACCGAACTGGTGCACCAGGAGATGATGGCTGCCAAGGCCTCTGCCCGGGCCACGAACGAGGATCTGGTCTTTGACAAGGCCGACACCGATCACCCCTGCATTGCCGTGGCAACCCGCGAAGGTCTCCTGGTCAACCAGCACCTGGGCGAGGCCGAGAGCCTGCGCATCTACCGCCTGGAAGGGGACAGGATCGTGCTCAGTGGTGAGCGGGCCACCCCAGAACCCGGCGGGGGACAATCCCGCTGGCAGGCCCTGGGTGCCAGCATCTCGGACTGCCAAGTGGTTCTCTGCAGCGGCATCGGCGAGATGCCGAAGACGGCCTTGGAAGCATGCGGTCTCAAAGTCCTGGTCCTGGAAGGCTTGGTGGACGGTGCTCTCAAGTCCATCTTCGCCAACGAACTCCCCACCCACATGCTGGCCCGCTGCTCCACCAAGTGCGGCGAGAAGTGCTCGGGGACCGGGGCCGGGTGCGGTTGAGACGCCCACACCACAAAAAGAGTCAACGCAGAGGGCGCAGAGGATGAAAAGAAAGGGCGCAGAGGGAAAAGCAAGAAAAGCAAATGGGCCGTCCTCTACCAGCTTGGCTTTTCCTTCATCTTTTCTCGCTTTTCAGCTTTTCTCTGCGCCCTTGCATTTCCATCTCCGCGCCCTCTGCGTTCCAGCATTTTTTTCACCACAAGGAGCCCACCATGGAAAAACCTGAACACCACATCATCGTCTGCTGCGGCTTCCGCACCACGGGTTCGCCCCAGGGCTTCTGCCACAAGAAGGGGGCCATCAACCTCCTGGGCTACCTGGAGAACGAGATCAACGACCGGGGCCTCGAGGGGGTGCAGGTCACCAGCTCGGGCTGTCTCAAGGCCTGTGACCGGGGACCGGTGATGGTCATCCATCCCGAGAACGTATGGTACGGCAAGGTCGAGAGCGAGGATGCCATCGACCAGATCCTGGACGCCATGGAGGCAGGCTCCGTAGTGGAGGATCTGGTCCTGAGCTGAATCCGTTTCCTGCGGTATCCCTTTCATCCCCTTCATCCTGGCTAACTTCACTTTTTTGAATAAAATTTCGCCAGGATGAAGGGGATGAGGAAGAACAGAAGAGGTTGGCCATGGCTGTTGAATTCCCGAGCATGACGTTTGATCACCCCACCTTCGATCCCGCCCGGATCTGGATCACGGATGCGACCTTCCGGGAGGGGCTGCAGGCCATGGCGCCGCTCTCCCTGGTCCAGGCCGCGACAATCTTCGGGCTCATTTCGCGCATCGGCGGGTCTTCGGGGCTGATCCGGGAGTCCGACTTCTTTGTCTACACGGCAGCGCAGCGGGAGCGCCTGGAGGCCTGTCTGGAACTCGGTCTGGAATTCCCCGAGGCCTGTATGTGGATCCGCGCTGCCGCCGAGGATGTCAGGCTGGTGCGCCCCTACGGCGGCGGTCGGGTCAGTGTGGTCATGCCCTGCTCAGACCTGCAGATCCACGAGAAGCTGGGCTTCACCCGGGTGCAGGCCATCAAGCATTACATGGGCCTGGTGGCGACCCTGCTGAGCCTCGGGTTTTCCGTGAAGTGCTCCATGGAGGACATCACCCGGGCGGACATCCGGGGCTTCGCAGCTCCCATCATGGAGTGTCTTTCGGCCCTGGGTCGGGATCGGGTCTCGTTCCGCCTCTGTGACACCCTCGGCCTGGGGGTGCCCATGGAGGGGGCGGGGATCCAGCGCAGTGTGCCGACCCTGATCCGCTGTCTCCAGGAGGACTACGGCATTCCCGGAGATGCCCTGGAGTGGCACGGGCACAATGATTTCCATATGGCCGTGGCGAACTCGACGGCCTGCTGGCTGGCCGGGGCATCCAAGGTCAACGGCTCCTTCCTTGGTCTGGGGGAGCGCAGCGGCATCGCCCCCCTGGAGGCCCTGGTGATGCAGGCCTTCCAGCTGAAGGGCGCGGTCGATCCCGGATCCATGGCGGCCATCGTGGGACTCCGTGACTACATGAAGGCCGAACTTGGGGTTTCCCTGGAGCGGTGCTATCCGATCCTGGGGGAGGAATACCTCAAGGTCCGCTCGGGCATCCATGCGGATGGGTTGGCCAAGAGTATCAGCGCCTACTACCCCTTCGACCCCCGCCAGCTCCTGGGTGCCTCGGTCCATCCTGTCATCACCGATATCTCAGGCCTGGCTGGGCTGGCGGCCTGGCTTCGCGCCACGGGGCGGAAGGGGCCCCACTACCGGGGACGGAAGGACGAACGCCTGAAGGCCATGAAGGCCGAGATCGATCAGGCCTTCGCCGCTGGGCGGACCCGGGAATACAGCGATACGGAACTGGCGCTCCTCTTTGATCGGCACTTCCGCAACGTCCCAATGCACGCAGCTGGCTGACATGAGGATCTCCCATGCCGAACCGAAGGATATCCCCGCCATGGTGGAGCTGCTGGGCGATCTGTTCTCGATCGAGCCGGATTTCATGGTTGATCCTGCGCGGCAGGAAGTGGGGCTCAAGGGGCTTCTCGAAGACCCCCTTCGGGCTCTGGTCCTGGTGGCCCGTGCGCCCGGGGCGGAGCAGGCGGTGGGGATGGTCACCCTTCAGGTCCTGGTATCAACCGCCGAAGGAGGCCAAGTCGGATTGGTGGAAGATCTGGTGATCCACCCGGAGTGGAGGGGGCAGGGCCTTGGTGCGGCGCTTCTGGCGGAGCTGCAGCATCAGGCCCGACTCCGGGGGCTCACCCGATTGCAGCTCCTGGCCGACCAGGAGAATACCCCGGCCCTGGAGTTCTATGGACGCCAGGGCTGGGATCGCACCCGAATGATATGTTTGCGGTTGAAGGAGGATCGTGATGCAAAAGCTCTTTGATCTCGGACGGGTCCAGAATGCCGTCAAGGTCGCGACCGGCCTGGAAGTCACCCACGCCTACGAGGATCTGGTCTTCGTGGAGCAATCCGCCTTCCTGATCCAGTTCGATGCCACGGACCTGAAGCGCTTCCTCTGCCACTTCAACGAGGAATGCCCCTCGGCTGACCGCGCCAAGCTCCTGACCCACCTCCAGGCCGCCGCCCTCAAGGAGGGGTTGGTCTGCGCGGAGGGGAAGGTCTTCAAGTTTGAGCAGGTGCCGGACAAGGAAGAGATTCAGATCCTCTTCCACTGAGTTGGTCTCATACCCGTTTGCCATCAATCGTAAAGCTTCAAAAGCCACTTCCACCACCAAGACAGGAAGACACCAAGGATTCACCAAGGGCTTACCAGCGGACCATGGCTTTGCCCCAGGGCGAATGTGAAAGCCAGCCCGTGCCATATCGCTCCACTAGGCTGGACACTCAGGCCGCCCCGCTGCGCGGGGGCGCGCGGCAAAGCCGCACGCGTTCCGGGAGGGACAGGCGGCGAAGGCACGTGAGCGTGCCATAGCCACCTGCCCCTCCCGGAACCAGGCCCGAGTGTCCTGGTCGACGCATCAGGCTTTTCTTGGTGAAACTTGGTGCCTTGGTGGTGGAATTTATGCTTTTGTTTGCGAATGCGTATCAGTCCTTCTTCTTATATACCTCGTCCGTCTCCTGGAGGATCCACTTGCGGCCTTCCTTCTTATAGGTCGCGTGGCGTTCGGTGGTGCCTCCGATGCGGGCCTTGTGGAGCTGGGCATAGAGCTCGAAGTGCTCGGTGGGCTTGGCCAGGCGGATCTGGTAGGTGACCTTCGCGCCATCCCGGGTGGGTTCGAGCTTGAGGGCCTTCACGAACTCGGCCTGGGCGGTGGGGACTTCATAGCCCTTGGGGGCGGTGATCACGCTCTTGGGGGCGCTGGGCAGGAGCTTGAATTCGAACTGCTCCCGATCCCCCCGGGGGGTGCGGAAGACCATGAACCAGCCGTTCTTGGTCAGGGCCTCGGACATGGCCACCAGCTTGGCGAACTCGGGAGATCCCTTGATGGCGCTGGTGGAGCTGGGCACCCGCAGCGAGACGGTGACTGGATAGTCCTGCTTGATGTCGCTTTCGGCCTCCCGCTTGGAGAGCTGGCCGTTGGTTGAGCCGCAGGCGAGGGTGAGGACGAGGGTTGGGACGAAGAGAAGGCTTTTCATGGCTACACCAGATCAAAGGCGCTGAAGAAGTAGTGGACTTCGCGCTCGGCGCTTGCAGGCGCGTCGGAGCCGTGGACGGCGTTGTGGGTGATGCCTCGACCGAAGCGATTCCTGAGGGTGCCGGGGGCGGCCTTCGAGCTGTCGGTCACCCCCATGAGCTCCCGCCAGCGGCGAATGGCGTCCTCGCCCTCCAGGACCATGAGGACCACGGGGCCTTCCATCATGAACGTCTCCAGCTCAGGGAAGAATCCCTTGTGGATGTGCTCCTGGTAGAAGCCTTCGATGAGCTCCTTGTTGAGGTGGACCATGCGAAGGCCATGAATCGTGAACCCCTCCCGCTCGATGGCGCTGATGATCTCCCCGATGTGGCCATCCTGAACCGCATTGGGCTTGATGATGGCGAAGGTGCGTTCCAGTGCCATGGGCTCTCCGGGTTGTGAAATGAGTGTGACCCAGGTGGCAAGGGGGCTCAAGGGCTCTGGGAATCGTGGCTGTATAGGGATACACTCAATGGTTTGACGCGATTGGATCCAGAATGCTCGACAACCTGTTGAAGAAACTCATCGGCTCCAAGAATGATCGGGAGCTCAAGCGCCTGTGGACCAAGGTCCAGCAGATCAATGCTTTGGAACCAGAGATTCAGGCGCTTAGCGATGAGGCTCTCAAGGCGATGACACCCCGCCTCAAGGAGCGCCTGGCCAATGGGGAGACTCTGGACGACATCCTGCCCGAGGCCTTCGCAGTCTGCAGGGAGGCCTCCCGGCGCGTCCTCAAGATGCGTCACTTCGATGTGCAGCTGGTGGGCGGCATGGTGCTCCACGAGGGCAAGGTCTCCGAGATGCGCACCGGTGAAGGCAAGACGCTCACCGCCACGCTTCCCCTCTATCTCAACGCCCTCAGCGGTCGGGGCGCCCATCTGGTGACGGTGAACGACTACCTGGCCCGCCGCGATGCCGAGTGGATGGGGCGTCTCTACAACTGGCTGGGGCTCAGCGTGGGCATCATCCAGCACGGCCTCTCCGACGAGGAACGTCGCGAGGCCTACGGCAGCGATATCACCTACTGCACCAACAACGAACTGGGCTTCGACTACCTGCGCGACAACATGAAGTGGTCCCTGGAGGACTTCACCCAGCGCGGCTTCGCCTTTGCCATCGTGGACGAGGTGGACTCCATCCTCATCGATGAGGCCCGCACCCCCCTGATCATCGCCGGCTCCAGCGAAGAGGACACCTCCAAGTACTACCGCATCGACTCCATGGTTCCCAAGCTCAAGGTGGACGTGGACTACAAGGTCGACGAGAAGGATCGTCAGGTCATGCTCACCGATGATGGCATCCGCCAGGCCGAGCAGCTCCTGGGGGTGGCCAACCTCTACGACCCCAGCGCCATCGATACGCTTCACGGCCTGAATCAGGCCCTGCTGGCCCACAATCTCTACAAGCTGGATGTGGACTACATGGTGCGCCCCAAGGAGGACGGTCGGGGGCAGGAGATCGTCATTGTGGACGAGTTCACGGGCCGCATGATGCCCGGCCGCCGCTGGTCCAACGGTCTGCACCAGGCCATCGAGGCCAAGGAAGGCGTGGAGGTCAACGCCGAGAACCAGACCCTGGCCACCGTAACCTTCCAGAACTTCTTCCGGATGTACGAGAAGCTGGGCGGCATGACCGGCACCGCCGAGACCGAGGCCCGGGAGCTGCTCCAGATCTACAAGCTTGAAGTGGTCATCATCCCCACCAACAAGCCCATGGTCCGCAAAGACTTCGCCGATGTGGTCTACTCCACCAAGAAGGGCAAGGTAAAGGCCATCGTCGAGGAGATCAAGGAGCTGCATACCAAGGGGCAGCCCATCCTCGTGGGCACCGCCAGCATCGAGTCCAGCGAATTCCTGGCCGAGGAGCTCAAGCGGGCCAAGGTGCCCCATGTGGTCCTGAATGCCAAGCACCACGAGAAGGAAGCGGAAATCATCGCCCAGGCCGGTCGCAAGGGGGCCGTCACCATCGCCACCAACATGGCGGGTCGCGGCACCGATATCCTGCTGGGTGGCAATCCTGAAGGCCTGGCCCGGATCGAGGCTCGGAAGAAGGACATCGAGCTCTACGATGAGGATGGTCTGGAGACCCCCGAGTTCTCCGCCCTGGTGGAGGCCATGGCCGCCCAGACCGAGGCCGAGAAGCAGGAAGTGATCGCTGCCGGTGGTCTGCACATCCTGGGCACGGAGCGTCATGAGAGCCGCCGCATCGACAATCAGCTGCGTGGCCGTGCGGGCCGCCAGGGCGACCCCGGCTCCTCCCGCTTCTACCTCAGCCTTGAAGATGACCTCATGCGTATCTTCGGCGGGGATCGCATCAAGAACATGATGTCGACCCTGGGCATGAACGACGAAGAGCCCATCGAAGCCGGCATGGTGACCCGGGCCATCGAGCGCAGTCAGAAGCGTGTGGAGACCCACAATTTCGAGATCCGCGAGCACCTCCTCAAATACGACGATGTGATGAACAAGCAGCGCATCTTCTTCTACAACCTGCGCTGTGACATCCTCAAGGGCAACACCAAGGAATACGTGCTCCGCATCGCCGGGGAAGTCTGCGAAGGTCTCGTGCACGACTACCTGCCCGAGAAGGGGGAGAGGGATATCGAGGGTTTCAAGGAACGCTTCGAGCAGCTCTTCGCCACCTCGGATCTGGATTTCGAGGCCCTGGCCTCCACGTCCCAGGCTGAATCAATCGACACCCTCACCGAGATGGTCCGGGCCGCTTACCAGGAGAAGGAGACCCGTCTGGGCAGCGAAGAGGTCCTGCGCTGGCACGAACGGGTGGCCATCCTCCAGATCATCGACTCCGCCTGGAAGCGCCACCTCCTGGTCATGGACCACCTGAAGGAGGCCATCGGCTTCCGCGGTTACGGCCAGAAGGATCCCCTGGTCGAGTACAAGAAGGAATCCTACGAATACTTCGAGCAGATGCGCTTCGGCTACGAGGACGAGATCATCTCCTACCTCTACCGCGTGGAGCCGCAGCCGGCCTATGTGCCGGACGGCGACTACTTCCGGGAGCCCGGCGATATCCATGAGCTCGGGCCCGACGAAACCGGGACTCTGGTGGATCTGGGCGAGGGTGGCCAGGATGGCGTCCAGCGGGTGCTGCGCTTCAACGTCGGGGGCATCGACGGGGAGTAGGCACCATGGAACTGGTGGTTGTCACAGGGCTGTCGGGAGCCGGGCGTCGCTCGGTGCTGAGTTCCTTGGAGGACGCCGGGTGTACGGCCCTGGACAATGTCCCGGCAAGGCTCCTGGAGCCCCTGCTCGAACTGGAGTCCAAACTCAATCCGACTCGCGTGCGCCTTGCGGTCGGTATGGACAACCGCCATCCGGAATTCGCGGAGGAGTTCGCGCCGCTGCTTCAGCGCCTCAGTGCTGGCGGCGTGCCGGTGCAGGTGGTCTTCGTGGAGGCGGATGACGCCGTGTTGCTGCGCCGCTTCTCGGAATCCCGGCGCCCCCACTACCTCGCCCAGGACGGGGATGTGGCCGCCGCCATCCAGGAGGAACGGGCCCTCCTGGCCCCGGTGAAGCATGCCGCCAGCGCTGTCATCAACACGAGCCATCTCACGCTTTCCCAGTTGCGGCGCACCATCTCGGAGCTCCTGCCGGATCTTCCGGTCCAGGGCACCACGCTGCGCCTGGTGAGCTTCGGCTTCAAGCATGGCCTGCCCGCCGATGCGGACATGGTGCTGGACGCCCGCTTCCTGCCGAACCCCTTCTATGTCCAGGAGCTCCGCTCCCTGACCGGCAAGGATCTGCCGGTCCGGGAATACCTCCTGAAGTCCGATCTCTTCGGCACCTTTGTGGCCATGGCCGAGAACTGGATCCGCTGGACTTGGCCCTACATCGAGAGCGAGGGGCGCGCCTACCTTACGGTGGCCATCGGCTGCACCGGAGGCCAGCACCGCAGCGTGGCCCTGGTGGAGAGCCTGGCCCAGAATCTGCGCGAGGCCATGCCCAGGTTGGTGGTGCAGCACAGGGAACTGAGCTAGTGGCCCGATCCCCTGTTTCGTTTCGATTCCTGGTGGCCACCCTGCTCCTGGCCCTTGTTCCGGGCTCGGCCCTGTGGACCCTGAAACGCCGGGGTCCCCTGGACCGGCAGGCCACGGTGCTCGTCAGGAAGGGGGCCACCCTGGACCAGATCGCCCTGCAGATGGAGCGGGAGGGCGTCATCCGTTCCGCAACCCTCTTCAAGATCTGGGCCAGGGCTCGCAAGCTGCAACTCCTCCGGGGTGAATACACCTTTTCCCCGAGGGCCAGTCTCTCAGATGTGGCTGGCAAGCTGAAGCGGGGTGATATCCACTACACGAATGTGGTGCTGGTGCCGGGCATGCACGCCTGGAGCGTCCAGCGACGTCTGAAGGAATTCGTGCCCGCGCAGGTCTTCTGGACCCTGTGGAAGAGCGACCGTCTGGCGCGGGCTGCAGGTTTCGCTGAAGCCGAGAGCCTGGAGGGCCTCCTGGCCCCGGCGACCTACCGCCTGCATCACGCCATGGAACCCGAAGAGATCATGCTGATGATGGTGGAGGCCTTCCGGGACAAGGTCTATCCCGGCCTGGAGGGAGGCGCTCTCTCCCCTTATGACACCCTGAAGTTGGCTTCCCTGGCGGAAAAGGAGACTTCCCTGGAGGAAGAGCTTCCGAGGGTCGCCGGGGTCTACTTTCAGCGCCTTAGAATCGGGATGCGCCTCCAGTGTGATCCCACCAGCCAGTACGCGCGGTGGATGACCGGCGATCTCAGATTCACTGCCCCGACCCGGGAGGATGTGCGACGTCCCCACCGCTTCAATACCTACACCCGGGAAGGCCTGCCACCGACCCCCATCGCCATTCCGGGCCCCCTCGCCATCAAGGCCGCCAAGGCCCCGAATGTGACCGGCGATCTCTTCTTCGTGGCCACTGGGCACGGTGGCCATCGCTTTGCGCCATCCCTGAAGGAGCACAACCGGAATGTGACGGCCTATCGGCGGGAGCTGGGGAAGAGGTAGGAAATCCTCTGGGGTGTCCGGGAGGCTTCCCCTATGCTGGAGAGATGAAGCCTCTCCATGCACTGTTCCTCATTCCCAGCCTCATATGGGCGACCCCTGAAGCGGATACCCGGGACCTATTCCTGGCCAGATCGGCGCTCAAGTCGGCCCTCTGCTTCGCTGAGCTCAGGCCCGAGCTCTTCCAGAAGGGGCGGGAGCCCCGGATTCTCAGACGGGAAGATAAGCTGGCCATATGGGGCGCCTGGAGCACCGTGCTGGAGAGCGAAGGGGCTCTGGATCGCCTCTTCCACAGGACTCGCAAGGGGAATGCCCAGGGTTCTGCCCTTGCGAACGCTGCCTTTCTCGCTGGATACCGTCATGCTCTCCAGTGGATCGAACTGACCAATCGCAATCCGGATCTCCAGCCTATCCTTGACGACGCCGTGCCTGAAATGGGACTGCCAAGAGGCACCTTTTCCCGGTTCAAGCTCCGCTTCCTGAACGTGGCCATCGCCACGGAATTCGCTGCCCTCCAGGCCATCGACCGGAAGGGTGGCTCTCCGGAGCTCCGGGCAGCCATCGAGGAGGACCGGGCCCTGATCTGGAAAATGGGAAAGGGGAGGGGGCCCGCCATGACCCTGAAGAATGCCCTGACGGTCCTGAAGCAGGCCGGTTTCAAGGCCTGGTTTCCCCTCCAGAAGGGGGTTTCGGGGTGGATGGGGGACACCAAGGTCCATCGTCGGCACGAGCATCTGATTTCTCCGACCCAGGTCGAGAACCTGAAGGCTGTCCTCCGTCCGGGCGATATCCTTTTCGAACGTCACGAGTGGTACCTGTCGAACCTGGGCCTGCCGGGCTTCTGGACCCATGCGGCACTCTATGTGGGAACCCCGGAGGAGCGGAAGGCCTGGTTCCAGGACCCCGGGGTGGTGGCCTGGGTGAAAGCCCAGGGAGGGGCGGATGGTGATTTCGAGGCACTCCTGAGGACGCGCTACCCCCAAGCCTACGGGCGGAGCACCGCCCCCTTCCAGGGGGCCGAGCCCCGGGTTCTGGAAGCGATTTCAGAGGGGGTCACCTTCACCTCTCTTGAATTCAGTGGTGCTTCGGATTCGCTGGCTGTGGTGCGTCCGGGGCTGCCCCGGCGGGAGATCGCCCAGGCCCTTTTCCGGGCCTTCCACTACAGCGGGCGCCCTTACGACTTCAATTTCGACTTCCAGACGGACGCTTCCCTCGTATGCTCCGAGCTGATCTACAAAGCCTACGAGCCTGGGGCCGGGATGGGTGGTCTTCGCTTTCCTGTCAGCGAGGTTCTCGGGCGGAAGGTGAGCACCCCCAACGCCATGGTGCGCCAATTCGATGAAGAACCGGGGATTGCGGAGCATTTCGTGGTCTTTCTGGACGGCTTCGAGAAGGAGCGATGCGCTCTGCCGGTCGGCGAGGACACCTTTCGGGCAAGCTGGAAGCGCCCCAACTGGCACATCCTCGTTCAGGAGAAACGGCCCGGAGACTCGGCTGCGCAGTGATCGGGGTCCGCAGGCAGGCTGCCTGATATGATGGACGCTCGCCCCCGGTTCGTTGCGGGGCCTAGGAGAGTCGGATGAGAGCAGTCATTACGGTGCTGGGTTGCGATCGGGTGGGCATCATCGCCGGGGTGACGGCCGTGCTTGCCGAGTCGGGCACCAATATCCTGGACATTTCCCAGACCATCATGGGGGATATCTTCACCATGATCATGATGGTGGACGCTTCGGTGGACTGCCTGGAACTCCAGGAGAAGCTGAGCGCGAAGGGCAAGGAGCTTGGTGTGGAGATCCGCCTTCAGCGCGAGGATATCTTCCAGAGCATGCACCGGATCTAGCGATCCGATTCCCATCGTTGTCTGGCCAGCATGAAGACTGTTTTAAAGGGATTTTGAATGTTCAATCGCAACGAGATCATTGAAACCATCAGCATGATTGAACAGGAGAACCTGGACATCCGCACCATCACCATGGGCATATCCCTGCGCGATTGTGCTGCGGAGAGCTCCCTGACCTCCCGGCGCCGGATCTACGAGAAGATCACACGCTATGCCGAGAAGCTGGTGAGGACGGGTGAGGACATCGAGCGGGAGTTCGGGATCCCCATCATCAACAAGCGGATCTCGGTTACGCCCATCTCCATGGTGGCGGAGAGCAGTGACGAGCTGGACTATGCCCGCTTCGCCGAGACTCTGGACCAGGCGGCCAAGGCCGTGGGCGTGAAC
The DNA here is from genome assembly GCF_000242615.2 of Holophaga foetida DSM 6591. Taxonomy (GTDB): domain Bacteria; phylum Acidobacteriota; class Holophagae; order Holophagales; family Holophagaceae; genus Holophaga; species Holophaga foetida. The sequence goes on along the minus strand of NZ_KI912268.1, from coordinate 1,034,407 downwards.
TTCATCGGGGGGTTCTCGGCGCTGGTGCACAAGGGCTACACCAAGGGGGATCGCGCCCTGGTCCGGGCCCTGCCCGAGGCCCTTGCCAACACGGAACGGGTTTGCGCCTCGGTCAACGTGGCCACCACCAAGGCTGGCATCAATATGGATGCCGTGCGGGACATGGGGCTGACCATCCGGGAGGCCGCTCGGCTCACCGCCGACCGGGGTGCCATCGCCTGTGCCAAGCTGGTGGTCTTCGCCAATGTGCCTGAGGACAACCCGTTCATGGCTGGCGCCTTCCATGGCGTGGGCGAGCCCGAGTGCGTCATCAATGTGGGCGTCAGTGGGCCCGGCGTGGTGGCCAACGCCGTGAAGCGCACCAAGGGGGCCGACTTCGGAGTCGTCTCCGAGGCCATCAAGAAGACCGCCTTCAAGATCACCCGCGTGGGGCAGTTGGTGGCCCAGGAGGCCTCTCAGCGTCTGAACGTGCCCTTCGGCATCGTGGACCTCTCCCTGGCTCCGACCCCCGCCGTGGGTGACAGCGTGGCCTACATTCTGGAAGCCATGGGTCTTGAGAAGTGCGGTGGTCCTGGCACCACCGCTGCCCTCGCCCTCCTGAACGATGCGGTCAAGAAGGGGGGGGTGATGGCCTCTTCCTACGTGGGTGGGCTCTCCGGCGCCTTCATTCCCGTCAGCGAGGATGCGGGCATGATCGAGGCCGTCAAGTGCGGAGCCCTTACCCTGGAGAAGCTGGAGGCCATGACCTGCGTCTGTTCCGTGGGCCTGGACATGATCGCCATTCCCGGGGACACCAGCGCCTCCACCATCTCGGCGATCATCGCCGATGAAGTGGCCATCGGCATGGTCAATCAGAAGACCACCGCCGTGCGCCTCATTCCAGCCCCCGGTACGGTGGTGGGGGACGTTGTGGAATTCGGCGGCCTGCTGGGCTCTGGCCCCGTCATGAAGGTGAATCCCTTCTCCGCCGAAGCCTTCATCGCCCGTGGCGGTCGCATCCCGGCGCCGCTGCACAGCTTGAAGAACTAAAAAGAAAATTCCACCACTAAGCAGCCCCGCCGCGCGGGGTTGCTTGGTAAAGAGAAGGACCGAATGCGAATACGCGGCTTCAGGGGGCGATGTAAACCCAAGGGTTTACAGGGTAGGCACTAAGGACACCAAGGAAGAGAAAAGAAAGAAAAGAAGGGCAGTCTTTTCCTGGTTTTTTCTTCTGTTCTTGGTGCCTTGGTGGTGGAATTTCTTTTTTAGAAAACCGGTCCGGGTTCCTTCTCCAGCCAGCGCTGGACGATGGCAGAGGAAACCCCGAGCTTGACGAGGTGCTCGGAGGCCATCTTGAGACTCTGCCCTTCATCCCGGCAGATCAGCAGGCGCTGTTTCCAGGCTTCGACGGCCCGCTCCTTGAGCTGGGGTTCTCCTTCGGACATGCGCTTCTCCAGCAGGAATCCAAGGTTGTTGGCGGCCTTGCGATGCTGGGGGGCGAGGGCCAGTGCCTTTTCATAGGCTTCGGTGGCCTCGGGCAGACGCCCCTGGACTTCCAGGGCGACACCCTGGGCGTTCCAGACATCAGGGTCTTCCGGGGCCAGGGTCATGGCCTCACGCACCATCCGGCACTGGTCCTCGCTGCGCTGCAGATGCCTGTAGCACTCTGAGAGCCCCAGGTAGGCGCTGTACTCGCTGGGGTCCGCCTCCAGACCTGCCAGGAAGCAGGTCTCAGCCTCTTCGGCCTGGCCGACGTGCAGCAGAACATACCCAAGCTGGACATGAACGTCTGCAGCCTCGGGATCCCGGGCCAGGGCTTCGCGATAACAGCGCAGGGCATCCTCCCAGCGCTCCTCTTCCCGCGCCAGATCTCCCATGGCGGACCATGGATTGGGATCCTCGGGATCGGTCTCGGCGGCGAGGGCGAAGTAGGAGATGGCCGTCTCGGTGTCCCCCATGTCCTTCCTGATCTCGCCCATGAGACTGTAAGCTTCTGCCAGGGTTGAATTTCCAGGGGCCAGGAGGACGAGCTTGTGCATCTCCGCCAGGGCCATCTCGAGGTGACCTTGTTCGGAGAAGAGTTCCGCCAGGAGGAAGTAGCTTGTGGGTTCCATGGGCATGAGGGCCCGGGCGCGATGGATGCAGCGGAGACCGTCCAGGAGCTCACCCTGCTTGATGAAGAGTTCCCCCAGGCTATGCCAGCCCCAGAAGAAGTTGGGATCCGCACTCAGGGCGGCCATGAAGTTGGTCTCCGCGCCCTTGTAGTCCTCCAGAAGTTCACTGACCAGTCCCAGGAGGCGCAGGGTGCGACCATCCTTGGGCTGGAGGCTGAGGGCCTTGAGAATCCAGGTTCGTGCCTCTCCCGGGTGGTCGCGGTGGAGGCACAGGAGTCCCACGAGCTCCAGGGTTTTGGGATCCTGGCCATCCAGCTCCAGGGCCAGCTTCAGGGCCCGTTCCGCCTCGTCGTTGCGATTGAGGAGGAGCCGGATATACCCGAGATTCCGCAGATGGGCCGCTTCCTTGGGATACTCTGCCCTCAAGGCCTCAAGGTCCTCGTGGAAGATCTCCAGATCCTCGACTGAAGCCCGGCCGCCGATGGCGAGGAGGCGCTCAAACCAGAGCTCTCCATCGCAACGGTTGTCCGCCAGGAGCAGGTCCAGCACCTCTGCAGCCTCTTCATGGCGGCATCGCGAGTTCAGGGCCCGGGCAAAGCGCAGGCGGTCAGCGGGGGAGTGAACTGCCACGTGCTGCAGGTCGTGAATCTCAGGATCCAGAAGGCGGAGCCAGGGTCGGGGCATGATGTACCTCGTCTGATTGAAGGATAGCTTAGCAGCCTCAGGAAATTATCGCTGCAGAGCCTTGAGGGCGATCCGGATGGCCTGGTCGAGGGGGGGGCGATCGCTTTTCAGCTCCTTCACCAGGGGCAGCACCCGATCCTCCTTGAACCCAAGGTTGGTGAGGGCGGAGCACAGATCGGACTCCCAGGTGTCCAGGGGAACCCGGGAGCCATCGAGGCCGTCCAGGCCCCCCAGCCCACCCAGTTTCTCTGAGAGTTCGAAGCAGAGCTTCTCCGCTGTTTTCTTCCCCACCCCGGGGATGCGGGTGAGGGTCTTCACGTCCCGGCCACGGATGGCCTGGAGCAGATCCTCCAGGGGGAGGGCCCCCAGGGCCGCCAGGGCCAGCTTGGGGCCGATGCCGTCCACCTTCACGAGCAGACGGTAGAGCTCCTGCTCTGGATGGGTGGCGAAGCCGATGAGGGAAAGCTCGTTTTCCCGAAGGATCAACTCCGTGTGGAGGATCGCTTCGGCACCCTCTTCTGGCAGCAGCCCGTATGTTCCCAGGGAGATGGCACAGACGTAGCCGACTCCGGCGCATTCCAGGATGGCCCTATTGGGCTGTTTGCGTATCAGGGTTCCCCGCAGTCGTCCGATCATCCCCCTAGTGTGCCCCGTAAGGAGCCAATCCACCAATCGCCAAGGTGCATGATCCCTGTCAGCTCTCCGGCAGAACCGGGGGGGCGTCCAGGATTCTCCGAACCTTGCGGTTCAGATCCCTCATGTTGAAGGGCTTCTGGAGGAAGGCCGCATTCCTGAGTCCGCCTTCCTGCTGGATCACTGCGCCGTCCGTATAACCCGAGATGAAGAGCACCTGCACTTCGGACCGTCGTGCCAGGATGCGCTGCGCGAGTTCCAGACCATTGAAATGGGGCATGACCACATCGCTGATGAGGAGATGGATGGGGCCGGGATAGGCCTCCGAGATCTCGATGGCCGCCAGCGGGTCCGCCGCCTCCAGGACCTGATAGCCCCAGTTCCCCAGGGCGCCCAGGACCACGGAGCGGACGGTGGCATCGTCCTCCACCAGGAGGATCGTCTCCCAGCCGGGCTGCTGGGACAGGGTGGATGCCTCTTCCGGGGCTATCTGTTCGTCGGTGTTCAATGGGAGGTAGATCTTGAACTGGGTGCCTCGGCCCGGTTCGCTGTAGACCCATATGTGGCCGCCGCTCTGCTTGACGATCCCGTACACGGTCGCGAGGCCAAGCCCGGTCCCCTTGCCTTTATCCTTGGTGGTGAAGAAGGGTTCGAAGATATGCGACAGGGTGGTCTCATCCATGCCGGAGCCCGTATCGGCCATGGCGAGCACCGCGTAGATGCCTGGAAGCACGTTCTGGTGCCGGGCCCGGACATGGTGCTCCTCCACCTGGAATCTGGACGTCTCCACCAGGAGGTGCCCCCCATGGGGCATCGCATCGCGGGCGTTGATGGCCAGATTCATCATGACCTGGGAGAGCTGGCCGGGGTCCACGATGACTAGCACGGGATCCGGTGTCAGGGTCATCTCCAACTGGATATGCTCCCCGATGATCCGGTTGAGCATCTTGCCGGTCTCTCCCACCATCTGGTTGAGGTCGCAGAGCTGGGGCTCCATATTCTGTTTGCGGCCAAAGGCGAGGAGCTGTCGGGTCAGATCCTGGGCCCGCTGGGCTGCCAGCAGGATCTCTTCCAGCCCCTGGGGCGTGGGCTCCAGCTCGCCCCCCAGCATCTCGGCATTCAGGTTGATGATGGTCAACAGGTTGTTGAAGTCATGGGCCACCCCCCCCGCCAGCTGCCCGATGGCCTCCATCTTCTGGGCCTGCAGAAGCTGGGCCTGGAGCTGTTCCCGATCCTCCTGGGCTCGCTTCCTTGCGGTGATATCAATGGCCATGAAGAGCACGCATCTCTGTCCGTCGACTTCAATGGTCGCCATGGAGCTGAGGGCTTCGATGGAGGAGCCGTCCCTCCGGTGGAGGGGAAATTCAAAGAGATGGATGGACCCCGCTGAATCAAGCCTGGTCATCACGCGTTCCCGCGTTTCCGGGTCAGGCCAGATGCCCAGTTCCGTGGAGGTCTTTCCAACGGTTTCCTCAAGGGTCAGTTCCAGGGTCTGGAGAAAGGTCTGATTGGCTTCCAGAAGGCGACCATCCTCCCTCTTCGAGATGGCCATGAGGGCCGGACTGGCCTGGAATGCCAGGGAGAACTTATGCTCGCTGGCTTCCAGTTGCTGGATTCGCTGCTGAAGCTCCGCGAAGTGGCTCTTGTGGATCGAGTCCTCTCCGAGCCCCAGGATCTTCTGGCGCAGACGATTCCGGCTCTCCGGTTCATCAAAGCGCTGCGGCATAGATCCCCTCGATTTCGCTCCGGTCTGGGTGTCGTGGGTTGGTGACCAGGCAGGGATCCCGGAGGGCTTTTTCGGCCAGGGGGGGGATGTCGCTTGGGCTCACGCCGAGCTGCCCCAGGGTTTGGCGGATTCCGACCTTCTCGTTGAGGGTGTGCAGTGCATCGATCAGTGCCCGCCGGGCTTTGCCCGCAGCGTTGGGTTCCAGCCCGAGTCGGAGTCCCAGTCTCCCGAAGGCGATGGGAGCCGCTTCGTAGTTGTAGGCCACCACATGGGGCAGGAGGATGGCATTGCAGAGCCCGTGGGGCAGGTCCAGGAGCCCGCCCAGGCTGTGAGCCATGGCATGGACAGCGCCCAGACTGGCATTCGAGAATGCCAGTCCCGCCAGGAGGCTGGCCTGCATCATCTGCTCCATGGGCTCGTGGGCCTTGAGGGCCTCCGTGGCATTGGGAAGGTTGGCGGCGGCCAGTCCTGCTGCCTCCAGGGCATAGAGGTCTGTCAGAGGGCTGGAGGCGTTGGACACCAGGGCCTCTATCGCGTGGGTAAGGGCGTCTATTCCGGTGCAGGCCCGGAGGTAGGCGTCAGCAGTTTCCAGGGTCTGGGGGTCGATGAGGGCAACATCCGGAACCACCTTGCGGCTGATGATGGCGAACTTCCGGAGCTCCTCATGATTGGAGATGATGGCGAACTGGGAAACCTCCGCAGCGGAACCGGCGGTGGTCGGAAGGCAGATGAGGGGGGGGCCGGGATTCCGGACCTCGTCGACGCCCTCGTAATCCGTGATGGCGCCCTTGTTCGAGGCCAGGACGGCGATGCCTTTGGCGCAATCCATGGGGCTGCCCCCACCGATGGCGACGATGAGGTTCGAACCGGTGGAGCGGAAGCAGTCGACACCCCTTGCGCACTCATGGGTTCGGGGATTGGGGCTGACCTCGTCGAAAAGGGTCCATTCGAGGCCGACCGCATCAAGGACCTTGGTGACTGCATCGGTCCACCCTGCGCTGCGCACACCCGGATCCGAGACCACCAGCACTCGCTCGCCCCCCAGGTTGAGGGCATAGCGGCCCACAAGTCCAAGGGCACCAGGGCCTTGGATGAACTCGGGGGCCAGGAACTTGCGCAATTCGGTTCGGCTCTGGGGCTCTTGGCTCATCGGAAACCTCGACCTTCCATCGGCGCTCCGGGCGGTAGGCTGAAGTTCCGCGAGGCTTCCCTGGCCAGGGCTCGCAACGTCTGATGGCTGCCTGGGCCATAGGTTGCCAAGTCCACTTCGTCCGCCAGCCTGAGGAGCCGTTCCTGCTGTGTCGGGGCCAGGGCGGCCAGGCGCGAGAGCCAAGCCCGGGCTGTTTCACCTGGGGCTGGTGGGCAAATCCGGCGAGTTCTGCGAAGAAGGGGTGTCAGCTCCCGTATGCCGCTCGGGCTCCGGCGGCTCCCCTTGAACCTCCTCATGATCCAGAGGGCCAGCCCCAGGCCACCCGCGGCGATGAGGACCTCCAGGGGACGGCGCCACCGGTCGGGGCTGGCCGTCAGTGCTTCCCCCTGTCTCTGGAGCCAATCCAGTCCTGTCGCCTGATCCTCCCCGGAAAACCTGAGGATGTAGCGGTCCCAGCGGTAGATCAGGGCGTCCTGGAGGTGGCGGAGACGGGTCATGAGGGGGTAGGCACTGCCTCCCGCAGCCGTCGGGGTTGGATCCGCGATGCGCCAGCACCGGGCGGCGGCATCGTAGTATTCCACCCAGCTGTGGGCCTCGTTCTGGGTGACCAGCCAGTACCCTCCTTCAGGGATCCACGGCCCCAGGCGATAGCCCACGGCCACCCTGGCGGGGATCTGGCGGGAGCGCAGGGCGCAGGCCAGGGCTGAGGCAAAGTATTCGCAGTGTCCGGCCTGGGTGCGTTCCAGGAAGTCCTCCAGGGGATCAGCGGCGCGGCCGGAAGGGTTGCTCAGGGTATACCTGTAGCTGCGCAGCTCCGCGGTGAGCAGGGCTGCCATGGCAGCGGCCGGGAGATCCTCCGGAGCGATTCTCCGGCTCCAACGATCAGCGGACTTTGTGTCCCCACTTGTCTGGGTGAGAAAGATCCGCCGCTCTTGGCCGAGGGGCTCCGTTTCCAGCGGACCCCCTTCCATGGCGAGTTCCATGGAAACGGTATGGCGGGGCGGGGGTTCCCATCCGATGCCCCCACCCGGTTGGGGTTCCAGAAGCCATGCCCGGGGACCGCGCAGGATGAGGGTGCCATAGGGCAGGGGGATGAGGCTGGTGCTTGTGGGTGCGAGCTGGAATTCCAGGCCGATGCCAGGGGATAATTCGGGATCGGTTGGCTTTGCCACCCGGATTCTATTCCGTTGGGGTGTCTGGGGGGCGACCTCCCATCGCGCTCCCTCCAGGGCCTCCAGGCAGAACCCCTTCAGGAGCTCCATGCGCCCGGCAAGCTGCTCCCGATGGCTGGGGCTCAGGGTTCCCCGGGGGGCCACTCGCAGGGCCACTCCCGTCTGATTCCGCAGGGGACCTCGTTCCGAGAGGTCCAGGGCTTCCGCGAGCCCGATGCCAGACCCGAAGCCCCGGATTCCCCAGGCGGAGAGCCGATTGTCTGCCTTCACCCGGGGCAAGCCCATGAAGCAGGCTGCGGCGATCAGGAGGATGGCCAGGGTCCAGGCCCCCAAGGGGCGCAGGGGGGGGCGGCTGGCCGGAATTGACCAGGCCTGATGAATTAAGCATGCTGCGGCCCCAGCGGTCCACAGGATGGCCCAAAGGGCGAAATCCAGTGAGGGCAGACTCATGGCTGCCATCAGAAACACCAGGAAGCCCATGAGCAGGATCTGCCGACGCTGGGGCAGGGTGCGGGGCAGGACCAGTCGGATTCCGCAGAGGATGAAGATCAGATAGCCCAGGAGTTGGAGAAGACCGATATGGGCTGCTCCCATCAGCAGGACCGACGCAAGGGCACCCAGTTCCAGCGCCCTCCGCCACCTGTCCAGAATCCACTGTCGCCACTCGACCACTGCGGCCAGGATCAGGGGAACAACCATGACCGCAAGGTCCCCCGGGGCAAAGAGACCGGAGGGGGCCAGGGCCAGGAGGGAAAGCCAGGGCGGAAGGTGGTCCAGCCAGCGATCCATCTTCACCGGGGATCTCCCCCAGTCGCCATGCGACTCGGGGCGGGAGTCCCGCTGAAGACGGTGAGAAAGTGTGAGTGCACGTCGACCACCCCGGGGCTATATCATGCCTCCTGGTGCATGATACAACTGTGTCCGGTGTGAACTCACGAGGAAGGTCTTGTTCACAAAGCGATCAGAATTAAACTTTGGAGTGATATTTTCCAGATCAGGCCCCAGGTAGTAGTGTGGTTCTTGGTCTATGCTTGACTAATCCTTGGGCTTTTTGCCCAATCTTGAAGGAGGTACCATGCGGAAATTGGCTGTTCTACTCACTCTCGGAGCTTCCCTGGGCCTGATGGCCCAGGAAGGCCAGAAGTGGGGCGTGGCCCATGTGGTGGGTGACCGCTTTGATAACACGTCCGATCTGAAGAACCGGATCGGTGGTGGCCTCGGTGCCGGTATGTGGACCGACAACCTGATCGGTCTGGACCTCCGGGGGATCTACATGCCCCAGAAGTCCGAGGCTGGGACCAAGAGCAAGGAGATCCATGCCCTGGTCTCCGTCATGTTCAACCTCCGCCCCGGTGCGGACAACTGGTACCCCTACATCGCCGTCGGCCCCGGCATCACCCGCGCTGGACGCGGTGTTGACAGCAGCAGCTACACCGGAAAGCTGGAAACCGTTTTCAACTACCACGGCGGTGTTGGCCTGATGGGGCGCATCACCGAGAACCTTCTGGTCCAGGGCGATGTGAAGCTCATGCGGGTTGATCTCCCCAATCCCGTCGATCGGAACGAGCTTCTGGCGTCCCTGGGCGTGGGCTACACCTGGGGCGGCCGCAAGGCGACGCCCGTGACGGTTTCGGCTCCTGCCCCGGCTCCCGAGCCTGTGGTGGTTCCCGCTCCCGCCCCTGCTCCCGAGCCTGTGGTGGTCCCTGCCCCCGTTCCTGAGCCCGTTCCCGAGCCCGTGGTGGTCAAGCCTGCCCCCGCTCCCGAGCCCATCAAGATCGTGTTGGATGAAGCCACCCTGCACTTCAAGAATGGCAAGTCCGACCTCAGCCCCAAGGCTGTCGAGGCCATTCAGCGCGTGGCGACCAGCATCAAGTCTTACAGTGGCGACTACACCATCGTGGTCGGCGGACACACCTCCAGCGTGGGCAGCCTTGCCATGAACAAGGCCCTCAGCAAGCGCCGGGCCGATGCTGTGGCCAAGGTCCTGGTGGACAGCGGCGTGAAGGCCTCTGCTGTGAGCACGGAGGGTTACGGTCCTGATAAGCCCATCGCCGACAACGCGACGGTCGCCGGTCAGAACAAGAACCGCCGCGTGGAGATCGATGTGAACCTCCTCGGCGCCAAGGCTGAGGTTCGGGAGCATGTCGTGGGTCTGGAGGAAGCTCCTGTCGCCGCCGCTCCCAAGGCCAAGGTCAAGGCCAAGAGCAAGAAGAAGTAACAGTCTCTTTCGAGAGCACAGCAGGCGGCGGGGGTATCCCGCCGCCTTTCTTATGCTTCGATCACGGCTCTGAGGGCATCCCTATCCTCGCCTCGCCTCTCATCCGCCATGACCTGGGCGAGGATCTCCAGGGCCTCCGGTGTCCGGGTGGCTTTGAGGGCCCTGGCCGCCGCCAGTCGGATCTCCCGGGGTTCGGTGCTTGTGAAGATGCGTCCCTTGCGCTGGATCAGGGCGGCCAGCAAGGGGGTCGCCGTCGGGTGTGCCATCATGCCCAAGGTTTCTGTAGCCTTGACCCTCAGGGCAAGGGGGGCTCTGCTATCCGCTGCGAGGGTGCCAATGGCCGGGATGGCACCGACCGCCTGGATCTGCCCCAGACCGAAGATCACTTCCATCTGGGTTTCGGGGTCCGTTTCCGGGAGCATGGCCTGGAGCGGCGCTCCCGCGGCTGGACCCGCCAGCTTCCATGTGGCGCGCACCGCCGCTTGACGGACGCGACGGTCGGAATGCTTCATGCATGTGGATACGGCCTGGGCTAGTCCAGCGTCGCCCAGGTCCGCCAGCAGGTTGAGGGTGTTGCGGACCAGGTACCAGGCCGGTGCACGGAGGCTGCGCTCAAGGGCCGGGAGGGCCTTGCTTCCCATGGCTCGGATGGTGTTCATCAGGAGAGCGCGCCGACGGCGGTCGGGTTCTTCCCCAAGGCGTTCAATCAGGTGATCCACTCCCGGATCACCAAGGTGCTCGAAGTAGGGGACCGCGACCTGGATCAGTTGCTGGGGGTCCCAGAAGCCTGGGCTCTGGATGGCCAGGTTCATCAGCTCTCGGCTGCTCAGATGGTCCTTGATCTGCTGGATGCCAGAGAGTCGCCAGTCCTGAGCTTCTTCGCTGAAGGTGCAGAAGGCTTCCAGATCCCCAATGAGGGACAGGGGGGAGGCCAGCTCTCCCTTGGATAGGAGCCCGGTGCATATGGCCGCCAGGGCCTCGGTGGTGGAGCGGTGGATGTGGGGAAGGGGCTCCCAGCCGAAGTGGGCGGTCAATCCATGGATAAGGGGGCCTTCCTCTTCCCGCGGGAAACTGGGCAGCCCCATCCAATGGGCCACCCCCGCGAGGCTCTGGGCTGAAATCTCCCGCCGGGCCGTATCCTCCATGGTCAGAGCTTCCAGCAACAGATCGAGAAAGCGGGTGAAGAGCTCTTTGCGTCCCGAGTCCAAAAGGTCCTTGAGGAGGGCCAATCGCTGATCCAGGCTCAGATCCCAGAATAGTCCTCCCTCCACGATCCTCTGGATCCGTGTCTCCAGGGAAAGACTGCCCCATTCAAGGCGCTGGAGCAGGGCGTGAAGGGCGTTTCCCTGCAGTCCTGGCAGGCTTCCCATGGTTTCAGCCAGAGCCAGTCGGAGTCCGGCGGGGGATTGGGGGGCCGAGGGAAGACCTGCGGCGATCGAGAGCTGGGCTTCAGATGGCAGGCTCCGGAGGGCGCTCCTGAACCCTTCCAGGCTCAGCGCATCTGGAAGGGCTTCTCCCCATCCCAGGGTCAAGGCCACTTGGCCCATTGGACTCAAGTCTGCGGGAGGACCCCCTGCCAATGCGGCTTCGAGGGCTTCTTTCCACACGGATGGGTCATCGGGTGGCTGGGAGATCACCCGGGAAGGGGCCGCATCAACCTCCTCCTCTTCTCCCTGGCCACCCTGCACAGCCTTGTACTGCGTCTGGCTCAGGCTGACGAATTTCAGGTTCCGCAGGGCCAGGACGGCGGCAACACCTCCCTGTTCTTCAATCCGCGCTGGCTTAAGGATGAGGACTTCCAGGAGTGCCTGGAGTTCTTCCGGGGGAACGCCCTTCTGGATGACGACTCCGCTGATCTGGCGTTCCGCGAACTGCCGCTGGAGGGCCGCGAGGTGCAGGCTCTGGGCTTCGATGGGGTTGCCGTCCACAAAGACCTTCTGGGCCGAGGTCGCGATATGGAGGCTGGGCTTTTCCTGAAGCCAATCCCCCAGCATGGAGGCGAGGTTCTCGAGGGCGGATCGGGACCGGGGGTGGGCCCCGGTATACATCTGGAGGGCCTTGAGGGTTGCCTGGAGGGCCGTGGCCACGTCCTGGAAGCTGCTCATGCTTGGCTCGTTTTCATGGGATCGCTCCATTCCCGGCGCAACTGGCGATAGTGGTTGGAGATGAACGCGAAGCGCCGCTTCGCTTCCTTCCTGGCAGCCTTGGTGTTCATGCTCTTGACGATGCCCTGGGCCAGTTGGAGCCATGCTTCGCCGCGCTCGAGAATCCTTTCGGTGGTGGTGGGCTGGAAGGCCCCCGAGATGCTGGTGAAGTGGACGAGACTCGCAGCGCCCAGCTTGCTCAGCTTGTCTGCATCCCACAGGCAGGCCGTTTCGATGGGCTTGAGCCGCTTGGTGAGCTTCAGCCCCACATGATGCTCGATGGCATGGCGCACTGCGGGGATCTTCTCCCGGGGGAAGTCCGAACCCGCCAGGATTTCCTCTACAGCGGCACTGGCTGCCTCGGCGTGGGCATCCTTGCCCTGGGCATCCTTGAGATACTTGCGGACATCGTGAAGCCAGGCCGCGCATTCCACGACCTCCGGATCGGCCTCAACCTGGGGAGCCAGCCAGCGGGCGACCTTCACGACAGCCAGGGTGTGCTCGAACCGGTAGTCGAAGACGGGCTCCTGGCAACCCCCGACCTCGTGGCTGATACGCCAGAACCTCAGGGCATCCGCAGCCGAACTGGCCCGGATCGCCGCTTCGCACGCCTCACGCCACGCTCTCATCTGAATGCTCATCCTCAGGAATGTACATCGACTTGGATGTCGGTTCCCTGAAAAACGTTTTTTTCAGCCTCGTTTCAGGATGATCAAAGTCAGTTCCGGGGGCACCAGAAGCCGGTTGGGAGGGCCCCAGAACCCAGTTCCCACACTCGTGTAGACCCACATGGCGCCTTCCCGGCTTAGGCCTCTGGGATGATCGAAGATGGCCGAGACCGCCATGTTCCATGGAAAATACTGGCCTCCGTGGGTGTGACCGGAAAGCTGGAGATCCACTCCGGATCGGGCCGCAGCTTTGGTTCCGGTTGGGGGGTGATAGAGCAGAACCAAGGGCATGTCCGAAGGGGCATTCGCCAGGGTCTTCCGGAGATCCGGTCCCTTGTGCCCCGGTAGGGACCGAGAGGCCGGGTCAGGCATTCCTGCCACCGCGAGACCGGCACTTCCATGTTGTATGATTTGGCACTCATTATCCAGCACCTTCCAACCCATGCCCCGGATCACCTCCAGCCACCGGGTTACGCCAGAGTAGTACTCATGATTGCCGGTGATGAAAAAGACGCCGTGGCGGGCATGCAGAATCCGCATCCGCTCAGCCAGTGGCCGAACGCCATCGGCTTCTCCATCCACAAGGTCCCCGGTGATCGCGATGAGATCGGGATGCAGGGCATTGCTCTGGCTGACCACATGGTCGACCTGGGCCCGGCGTACCAGGGGGCCCAGGTGCAGATCGGATATCTGTACGATGCGGAAGCCTTCCAACTCCTGGGGAAGGCCCGTGATCGGGATTTCCACCCTTCTGACCTCCACGGGTCGAAGGGCCATCACCGCTCCCCATCCGCAGGCGAGGAGGGTCACTCCAAGGGCGCACCCGACGGCCCAGGGGCCGATGCGCCAGCCTCCGAACCTCAGCAAACCCTGGACGATGTCTGCCATTAACAGGGTGACAAAGTAGGTGGAGACGAGGCTGAAGAGGATGTGGGCCAGCCAGAAGAGGGGGGCCACGTGGGAGTCCAATCCCGGCACCCGCTGAAGGATCGGGGCCAGAAAGAGGAGCAGGGTGAAGGCCCCGAAAAAGCCCCAGACCCATGAGGGATGCCGTCCCAGGGGCGGGCACAGGGCCATGGAGCGGAGCGCCATGTAGGAGCCTGCGCCCCCCAGGACTGCGAGAAGGACACCCAGGAACAGGACGATGCGCCAGGCCAAGGAAACGAGCTACTTGGCGGCCAGGACCACCCTGAACCCTGTGCGGTCCGTGGCGGTCGCCGGGGTCAGAAGTGAGCGGGAAGCGGAGCTGCAGGCCTCACCTGACTGGGCCCAGGATCCTCCCCGGACGATCCTGAAGGCCCCGGAGGCGGGGCCCGCCGGGTCGGTCTGGGCGGCATCAGCATAGGGCCCGAACCAGTCCTGGCACCATTCGCTGACGTTGCCATGCATGTCCTGGAGTCCCCAGGCATTGGCTTGCTTTCTGCCCGTGGGTTGGGTGGTATACGACGCATTCACTTCGTACCAGCCCGCGGAGCCCATCAGGTTCGGGCTATCCCCGAAGCTGAAGGCGGTGGTGCTGCTGGCCCGGCAGGCGTACTCCCACTCGGCTTCGGTGGGCAGACGGAAGGCGAGGTCGGCTGGACGTGCGGTCGCTGTGTTCTGGTTGAGGGCCTTGATGAAGGCCTGGGTGTCCTCCCAGCTCACGTGTTCCACGGGCCGCTGGGGATCCCCGGCGAACTGGCTCGGGTTCCCGCTCATCAGTGCCTGCCACTGGCCCTGGGTGACCTCGCACTGAGCCATGTGGAAGGCTTGGGTGAGGGTGACCCTGTGGGGCGGCTGTGCTGTGCCCTCGGAGCCCATGGTGAAGCTTCCTGCGGGGATGGCTTTGAGCACCAGGGCGGAAGCTCCAGGGATGGGAATGGAGAGATCCGCCCCGAAGGCCACGATGGAAACCCCCAGCAGGGGCAAGGCTGAAGCACGCTTGAGGCTTTTCATGAAAAAGGCTCCCCGGAAGGCTGACTCGGATTGCAGTCTCAGTTTACGAAGGACGCATAACTGTCTGATCCATTCTAGTGGTGCCCACGTGAAAAAACTGGATCATTCAAGAAATGAACGGGCACTGCGGGAGAGGGGGCGAGTCGGGTGCCGTCATTGTCCGGTTCCGGCTTCCATGACCTGCAGGAACAGCTCCAGGTTGGGGTTGGTGACTTCTTTCGCCCACAGGGCTCCGTATTCCGAGCGGCAGTCTTCGTCTTCTATCGGAACGATGCGGACGCGCGGGGAGGCGTTCTCCTCCACCACCTGCTGGGCATAGAACGCAATTCCCACCCCAGCTTCCACGGCCATGAACAGGGTCATGAAGCTGGGAAAGGACTGGACGACGTTCATGTGGAAGCCCCGTTTCCTGCACAGCTTCTTGCGCCACTCCAGAGCTTTGTTCCCCAGCATGGGATGGATGCTCACGAAGTGCTGATCCTTCAGGTCGGCCAAATGGAGGCTGGTGCGGGAAGCCAAGGGGTGGTCCGCATGCATCGCTGCCACAGATGGGTCCGAGAGGAGGGGGTGACAGCGCATGTGGGGTGGCCGCTCTCCCTCGAAGAGCATCGTGAAGCCAAGGTCGATCTCGCCCTTGTCGATGGCCTCGGGAATGAAGTCCACCCAGTAGTGGGATATCTTGACCTCCACTTTCGGGTAGCGGTGGGAGAATATGTCCAGCCAGTGGGGCAGGGGCTTCATCTCATACCCCCCCACGACTCCGATGGAAAGTTTTCCGGTCACTTCCGTCCCCAGGAGACGGGTCTTCAGGACGATCTCATCGTAGCTGTCGACCAAGTCCCGGATGGCTCGGTGGTAGTAAACACCGGCCTCCGTCAGCTTCATGGCTCTGGGGCTGCGATGGAAGAGCTGGACCCCCAGACTTTCCTCCAGCGAGGCGATCTGGTAGCTGATGCCGGACTGGGTGATGAAAAGGACGGAGGCCGCTTTGGTGAAGTTCAGATGTTCCGCCGCAGCGAGGAAACAGCGCAACTGCCGGATATCCACTGAGATTCCTCATGGAAAGGTTTAGATGCATTTGATTTGAAATTATCAAATGAGACGGTTTGATTCGGTGAGCTTGTCCAAAGAGCATAGCGGAGGGATGCCTGAGTGGCTATCTCCCTCTTTTTGGGTGCTCTCGTTAAGTGACTGTGAGATGGGTTGTTTGTGCACGTTTGTGAAACTGGTCATATGGTAATTTGTTCTCTTCTATCTAAAAAACAGGGTGTGACACCCAGGATTTCCCGTTTTGGAGTGTTTGGGATTCCCCATAGGCTTGGGCATCAACTCAATAACCCATGGAGGAAAAATGTCTGCCACACAGATGACAGCAGAGGAGCGCCTTGTCGCAAGCATTGCGCTTCAGCCTGTAGACCGCGTTGTTTGCGCTCCCATCATCGAGCAGTATGCGGGGCAGTACGCTGGGATCACCAACCGGGAATTCATGTGGGACTGGGATAAGTGCATGGCCGCCACCCACAAGGTCTGGGAGGACTTCCCGGTCTGGGACAGCAACCCGATCCTGATCCACGGCCGTCACGCGCCAGTGGGCCAGAAGTGCGGTCCAGGCCAGCTCAAGATGCCCGGCACCGATCTGGCGGAGAACGAGCAGTACCAGATCCACGAGTACGAGGCCATGACCCGGGACGACTATGCCATTGTCCGGGAGAAGGGCTTCATGGAGTATCGGATGACCTTTCTGGAGCGCATTCATCATGCGACCCGGGAGGAGGTTCTGGCGGGCATGAAGCAGGCGGCTGTGCTTCGCAAGGATGAGATCGACCGGAGTCTGGCCCGGGGGCAAAGCGTGACCTGGGGCGCCATCATGGGGGTGCTCCCTTTCGATGCCTACTCTCTCATGCGCTCCATGACGGCCTTCTACAAGGATGTCTTCCAGATGGGGGACCAGCTGGAGGAGCTCCTCTGGGCCGTCAACGATGCCGTCATCGCTGGCAGTGAAGCCGTCACGAAGATGGTGGGCAACAACCGTGTCTTTGTCGGGGGAGTGCGGGGGGCCGGGGAATTCATCTCCATCCGCCAGTTCAAGCGCTTCGTGTGGCCCATGCTCAAGGTGATGGTGGAGAAAATGGCGGAGAAGGACATCGTTCCGGTGCTCCACTTCGACGGTGACTGGACTGCCAATCTGGAGTTCTTCCTGGAGCTTCCCAAGGCCAAGTTCATCCTGGAGCTGGATAGCGCCACGGACATCTTCAAGGCCCACGAGATCCTCAAGGGGCACTGCTCCATCAAGGGCGATGTCCCGCCGGCGCTCTTCACCTCCGGCACTGCGGATGATGTGGACAATTACGCCCGCAAGCTCCTGGGCACCTTCAAGAACGGGGATGGGTTGCTCTACTCCTCCGGCTGCAATCTCCCCATGAACGCCAAGCTTCCCAATGTGAAGGCCTTCTTTGAAGCCGTCGAAAAATACGGCCGCTACAACTAGCCCTGAATGACCGCCTTCCCCAACCCCCGTACTCCTCCATTGAGGAGACCCTTCCAAGGAGCAGTTATGAAGACCCGAATGGCCCTTCTTCTTGCAGCAGGAGCACTTGCCTTTCCCGCTTCTGCCGAGGATCTGAACTGGAAGTTCTACGGCACCTTGATGACCTTTGTCGACAATGTCCAGACCACAGGTGTCACCAAGGACACTGCGGCAAACAATTCGTTCGTCACCATCAACCCCGCTGCCACCAACGCTCCCTCCCGGAACCGGATGACCTGCGGAACCTCCAATCTGGGTTTCAAGGGCGACTACAAGGTCAACAGCGATCTCAAGGTGACCTGGCAGTACGAGAGTTCGGTGAGCCCTGACGGCGACGCTCCCAACACCTGGGGTGGCCGGAACTGCGGCCTTGGATTGGCCAGCCAGTCATGGGGCCAGGTTCTCGTCGGGCAGTGGGATACCCCCTACAAGATGCCGATCCTGATGACCGGAGCCATTCGCGGTCTCGACCCCTTCGACAACAACATCACGGGCAATCCCGGCTTCAACGTGCAGGGGACCGTCACCGCGACGGGGCGGGTCGGCGGTACCGGTGCCACGACCAAGTACGACGCGGCTTTCAACCGCCGCCAGGGCAACAGCATCCAGTACTGGTCCCCCACCATCTCCGGATTCTCGGGTCGCCTGATGTACTCGGTGAACGAGGGCAAGACGACGGCGAGCGCCACAGCGGCCTCGATCAATCCGACCCTGCTTTCGGCACTGCTGACATACAAGATCGGCACTTTGACCGTGGCCTACGCCTACGAGCAGCACAAGGACTACTTTGGCCTGACCGCGATGTGCAGCACCACCGCCGCGGGTGTCACCACGCCGACGGGGGTCACCAGCAACGCGGCCATCCTGGCCAACCCCCATTCGAAGGATGAGGGCCACGAACTGGGCATCTACTATGTGATCCCCTCCACCGGGACCCGCCTTGTGTTCCTCGGTGAGCAGCTGAAATATCACAATGACGACACGGTCGCCGGCAAGATCAACGAATACAAGCGATTCGCCTGGTTCGCCTCCGTGCAGCAGACTTTCCTCCAGGATCACAAGGTCTGGTTCAACTACGGGCAGGCCCAGGAAGGGGATGGCACCTTCGTGGGTGGCGCCTCCGCCAACACCAACGGTCTGGGAGCCAAGCAGTTCGCCCTCTGCTATGCCTATGCATTGGGCAAGCAGGCGGATGTCTTCGCGTCCTACTACACCGTGAAGAACGACAAGGCTGGCACCTACGGCCCCTTCCCCCAGCTGTCCATGGGTAACGGGGTCAACGCAGGCGGCGAGGTCAAGGGCTTCGGGGTGGGCATGCTCTACACCTTCTAGCGGGTGACGCTGTGACCAGGGGATTCGAACAGGGAAAAGGGTGGGAGCCGACAGGCATGGGTCTGGTCCCTTGTTCAAATCCCTATGGAAGGCCAGACCGCTGGTCGTGAATTGGCTGACGGTCTGGTTTGTTTTGCATGTGTTGTTTGAATGCTTATCGTTGCGATTCAAGGTGAATGGTTTGGATTGATTTTGTTATTCATTTTTCATTTAAAACCAGGAGGTTGACCTATGGGCAGATCCGTTTCGATAACTCAAATACTGGACGACAATCCCTTCTCGATGTACCAGGTCTGGGTTTGCGCCTTGTGCTTCGTCATCATGTTCTGCGAAGGCTACGACATGATGGTCATTGGTGTGACCATGCCCAAGATCGCCGATTTCCTGCACTGCAAGCCCAGTGCCTTGGGTTTGGCAGTGAGTGCCGGGCAGCTGGGGCCTCTGATCGGTGCTGCAGCCCTGGGGGTGGTGGCGGACAAGTTTGGCCGCAAGCGGACGCTGATCGTCTCCACCTTCATATTCGCATTCTTCACCTACATGATCACCTTCATCACCTCTCTTGAGACACTGGCCCTCTATCGCTTCCTGGCGGGTATCGGCCTGGGTGGTGCCATTCCCAACGCCCTGTCCTATGGCAGTGAGTGGGCGCCCAGTAACAAGAAGGCCACCCTTGCGACCACCATGTATGCCGGTGTGGCCGTGGGCTCCATGGCCACGGGTTTCCTCGCCGCCTCGGTGCTGCCCAGGTTCGGATGGCAGACCATGTTCCAGCTCGGTGGCATCGTACCGGTCCTCATCGCGCTGGTCCTGATCTTCCTCCTGCCGGAGACCCTGGAATATACGATCAAGGGCGGTGACAAGGAGAAGCTCCTCAAGATCGTTTCCAAGATCGCGCCTTCTCTGGGCAGGGAGGAGGGCCTGGAAATCTACTCCACTGAGAAGAAGATCGTGGGCTCCCCGGTCGTCCAGCTCTTCCGCGAAGGTCGTTCCTTCACCACGGTCATGATCTGGCTGGCCTTCCTCTGCAGCTTCTTCCTCCTCTGGTTCATCGCCGCCTGGGCCCCCAGCCTCCTCCGCAAGAGCGGCGCCACACCCCAGCAGTACGGCATCGCCTTCGCCTGCATCAACATCGGTTCGCTCATCGCGACCCTGCTGATCGGTCGCCTGATGGACAAGTTTAACAAGTTCAATATCCTCAAGGTCTTCTTCATTGTCGCCTTCGTCAGTGTGGTGGTCTTCGGTCTCTCCTCCAGTGCTGGCCTGATGACCCTCTCTGCGCTGTGCGTGGTCATGGGCTTCTTCGTGATCGGTGGCAATTCCGGCTGCATGGGCCTGGCCACCCTCTCCTACCCGACAGATCTTCGTGGCACGGGCATCGGCTGGGCCTACGGCGTAGGCAAGATCGGGTCCCTCCTGGCCCCGGCGGTCGGAGGTATGCTCCTGGCCCGTCAATGGTCCGTGAGCAAGATCTGCAACGTCATGGCCTTGGCCGCACTGCTGGTGGTGGTGGTGGTGTTCGTCCTGCAGGTCTATGTGAGGAACTCCATGGTCAAGGGCACAAACGCTGCGGGGGCGGGTGCCAAGTAGCAGACTTCGGCCGCCAGTCATGTCTGGCGGATGACGAGAACCCAGGCCCTTCATCGCTTCGGCTGTTGGGAGGCCTGGGTTCTTCACTTGGGGCAATTGCCGGTGTCGCTTGCCGGCTCTCCTTCCGGGAATGAACATGTGGACTGATCGTTTGAGAGGATTGGGTTGGGCTGCCGTCGGTTCAGTCCTTCTTCTGGCTGGTGCAACGCTTGGTGCCCAGGCTCCCCACCGCGGCCCTCTGCGGGCCGAAGGCGGAGAGTGCCTGGTGATCACCATGTCCATCCTGAGCGAGGTGTATTCGAGCAGGACGCCAGGCTTCCAGCTGGAGGTCAGGGGGGTGCCCGAAAGCAAGGCGATGCAGGATCTCACTTCGGGCACCATACAGATCGCCTTGATGGCCAGGGATGCCGCTCCTGAGGAACTGGCGGCCTTTACCGCCAAGTGGGGGTATCCCCCGACGCGGGTTGCCTTGGCCATGGATGCTCTGGTCGTGGTGGTGCACAGAGACAACCCCATCCAGTCGATGCGGGTCGAAGAGACCAATGCCGTCTTCACTGAAGACCGCGAGCTGGGCTGGCCTAAGGATATCCTGACCTGGGGGGATGCGAATGTCCGAGACCCGGCCTGGGCCTCCAGGCCCATTGTCATATTCACCAGGGCCCGGGATTCCAGTGTGAAGAATCTCATCACCCAGTTCCTGCACCCCTCAGATCGCCGCAGGCCGGCGAAGGCGATGCCAGACGCCATGGCGATGACCGAGGCCATTGCCGCAGAGCCCGCGGGGATATGCTGCGCCAATATGATCGATGTCTTTTCTTCCCTGAAGGCGATCGGGATTACGCCCATCGGTTCGAACAAGCCCATTTGTAGCCGTTCAGCCCCCTCCGCATGGAGGGGGTTTCTGATTCCACGGGGACCGCATCAGGCTGTGAAATCCGGTGCGGCGATTCCGACGAGGCTGGCCTTCATGGCCTGAGTCAGCCACTCCAGCAGGTCCACGCCGCGCTTCCGGGCCGTGCCTGCCAGGGTCAGCATGCGCTCCACAAAGCGGGCGCCATGCTCGCTCTCCACCCCCAGGCTCACCTTCCGCCACAGCACCGCCTTGCGGATCGCCCTCTCGGCTTCATTGTTGGTCGGCACCACCCCTTCATGGGTCAGGTAGGTCCAGAGTCGATCCCATTGCCGGAGCAGATCGTTGGCTGTCCCCCGTGCTTTCTTGGTGGTATCGGGGTGCTTCGCCAGGATCTCGAACCGCTCCCGCATCTCCGCCTGGATCGACTGTGTCCCCTTGGCCAGTTCCTCCCGACTGATTTCCTCTTGCTCACACTGGTGCCACAGATGGAAAGCCTTGTCGCTGGCCAGCTTCAGCATGCAGCCCTGGGTTCCCGTCTCACCCTTGCTCTCCAACATCCCCTGCACGTCACGTCGAATGTGGCTGTGGCAGAGCTGGTGCTTGGCCTTGAGGAACTTCTCGTAGGGCTTCCATCGGTCGCGCTGGATGATGCCCGGGTAGTCCTCGCCGAGGATGTCCTTGGCCTGCGCTTGGCCCCGTCCTGGCAGAAGTCGGAAGGCTTCGGCCTCCGCCGTTGCGGCGACCCAGAGCCACATCCGATCCTCTCCGCAGCGACCGAACCCCGTTTCATCGGCGTGCACCACTGGGGAGGCCTTCACCTCTTCGTGGATCGCTCTGGCAGTCGGGGCCACAGCCTCGCTCACCGACTTGCAGCAGGCCGCCACGGAACCCAGGGACATCCGCACGCCAAAGACGGATCGGTGCATCACCATGATCTCCCGCTTGGTCAGCCGGAAGCGCCCCGAGAGCACCCCGGTGAGCGCCTGGAGACGGGGGCCGAAAGCACCCTTTGGGGTCCCCACCGGCGCAGCCGCGCGGGTGACATGCCCGCACCGGGGGCAAGCTTTGGACCACTGCCTCAGCTCCGTGATGAAGGCCCGGAACGCTGGCGACTCGCAGAACTGCCGGATGATGGCATCCCGCCGGGGGGCCTGCTCCAGGGATTCCCCGCAACGCTCGCAGGCCTCGGGATCGGCGTCCTTCACCTCATCCACCTCCTCGGGCGGAACCTGCTCCCGGGTCTTTCCGGCGTGACCCGGCTGACCGCCGCGCTTCCGTCCACTCGGATCTACCGGTGGCTTGCGCTTCCTACCCATGTCCGAACTGGGGGGCTTGGAGCTGTTGCCGGAGTTCTGGGTGATGCGCGCCTCCAGATCCGCCACGCGCCCCAAAAGCTGTTCCACCATTGCCTTTAGGGCCTGGTTTTCAGAGATCAGCTGACGCTCGTTCTCGCTCATTCCATGAGCATGGCCACCCTGAACGAAAAGTACAACCTAATGGCTCATATGGACTGAATTTGTAAGCGTCCATCCCCCTGCGGGGGCTGAACGCTTACGCCCATTTTTCCTACACCTCAAAACGTTTCCTGCGGTGCATACCCCTGGTCCCGCTTCCTTTCGGTGTACGTGAATATTCCCCCCAAGCAAGGGCTTGATGCGACGTTGAGAGCCTTTCTCGCCTTCAGTCTGTCTCCCGAAGGTCAGGAGGTTGTCAGGGCTGTTGGGCAGGCACCTCTCCCGGCAGACATTACGGCGCTCAATCTCCTCAAAGTGACTGGTGTCTTTGATTCCTCAGCAGCTTCGATCCGGTGAGAGGCCTGGAAGAGCCTTCCCCCTTCAGTTCATAACATCCCTTCGTGAGGTGCCCCATGGCAGCGATGACCATCATCGACAACCCCAACATCACCCTCTGGTTCCACCCGGAAACCAAGATCGTGCACCACCAGATCCATAAATACACTTCGGGTTCACTCCTGCGGGACGCCCTCACCAAGGGGGCGGAACTCCTTGAGAAGCACCAAGCCTGCAAATGGCTCTCGGACGACCGTCTGTCTGGTCCTGTTGCGCCGGAAGACAAGGACTGGAATGCCGTCAATTGGGTTCCCAGGGTAATCAAGGCTGGGTGGAAATACTGGGCCATCGTGACCCCAGACAAGGTGGTGGCCCAGATGAACCTGAGGCGCCTTCAGGAAGAGTTCGCCAGGTCCGGGGTGACCGTGAAGACCTTCACAGACCCCGAGGCTGCGATGCATTGGCTCACGAGTCTCTGAGCGGAAGGTCTCCGCCGGGCGGCGTTCTGGCTATTCCCAGGCCTGTCCTTCCCCCACCAGGGGCAGTCCCATGGGTGCCAGGTCGCCCGAAGCCCGCGTTGATTCAGTAGTTCTTTCGAGTCCAGGACGGCGTTATCATCAATTTGAATCACGCGGGGAGCCCGGCAAGGCCTTTCGTGTCATATCCGTTCCAGCCCAGGGGAGGGCAGATGGCAAGTCCCGGTTCCAAGAAGGCCCTGCTCTGTGTGGTCACACTGCTTTTCTGGTTCGCCCAGTACATCTACATTCCCTTCCTGACCCCCTACCTGATGACCCTCGCCATCTCGGCGACCGTCGTGGGGGCCATCATCGGGGCCTACGGCCTGACGCAGTTGCTCCTGCGGATCCCCCTGGGCATTAGTCTGGATATTCTCAGGAACCACAAGCTTGTGATCCTCGTGGGCGTCTTCCTTTCCGGGATCTCATCCGTCGGCATGCTCTTCTTTCCCTCGCCGGTGATGCTTTTCATCTCCAATGCCTTGTCCGGCGTGGCCTCCTCTACCTGGATCTCCTTCACGATCCTCTACGCCTCCTACCATGAGAGCCAGCAGAGCACCAAGGCCATCGGCATCATCAACGTCTGTTTCCAGACGGGCATCCTGCTGGCCTTCATTGTCGGGGGCTTCCTTTTCGGGCGTTATGGAATCCACTCGCTGTTCAAGACGAGCTTTGCCTCGGGCATGCTCGGGACTCTACTGGCCCTGTGCATCCCCCATGAGGCATCGGCCAAGGGCACGAATGTCACCGTGGCGAGCCTGCTCAAGGTGGTCAGGGACCGGAGGGTGATCTGCTTCTCGCTCCTCTGTGGTGTGGCCTGGTTCGTGGTCTTTGCCACGGTGTTCTCCTTCTCCACCAGTACCGCCAAGGCGCTGGGGGCCACGGGACTCCAGTTGGGCGTCCTCTCGATGCTCTACAGTGTGGGCACCATCGGGGGCTCCTATTTTGTCGCCACCCGGATCGCCCACACCGTGGGGGAGAAGTGGCTGTTGAGCACGGCCTTTGCGATCCTGGCCCTCTACTGCGCCTGCATCCCCCTCGCCACCCATCTGAGCCTCTTCTACCCCCTGCAGCTGATCTGCGGGCTTGGAAACGGCGTGCTGCTCGCGGCCACGATGGCCTTCGCGGTGAAGGAGGTCGAGCCCGAGAAGAAGACCACCGCCATGGGCTTCTTCCAGTCCATCTACTGCATCGGGATAACCATGGGGCCAGTGGTCATGGGAATGCTGATCGACCACGGCGGCAAGCTGGTGGCCTTCCTTGCGGTGGCGGCCATGGCTCTGGCCTGCGCTGTCCTGGTGCCCCTGATCTACCGTTCGGGCTTTCTGGACCACCGGGGCGCTTCCAGCCCGCTTCGGTCTAATCCATCAACCGATTGAGGGCGGCGATCAACTCCTGCCGGATGTACGGTTTGCGGATGAAATCGCAGCGGCCCTTGGATTGGAGGACGCGGACCTCGTCACCCCTGGAGAAGCCTGAGGAAATGAGGATCCGCAGCTCCGGGTTGATCTTCCGAAGCTCCTCCAAGGTCTCTCTGCCGTTCATCCGCGGCATGATCATGTCCAGGATCACCAGATCAATGCTGGCTGCCTTCGCGCGGTAGCTGTCGAGGCCTTCCAGCCCATCCGATGCCGTCAGGACCTGATGACCCAGGCTTTCGAGCATGGCCTGGAGGGTCGACCGGATCATGTCCTCGTCGTCGATGACCAGGATGCATGCCTTCCTGTGGCAGACCTCCATTTCTGGATGAGTCTCCGGACTGGCTCCTGTGGCGAGAGGCAGGTAGATGTGGAAAACGGTTCCCTTGCCGGGTTCGCTGTAGAGGTTGATGGCCCCACTGTGGCTCTGGATCGTGCCATAGACGGCGCTGAGCCCAAGGCCGGTACCCTTGCCCTGCTCCTTCGTCGTGAAGAATGGCTCGAACACCTTTCTGAGGTTCTCCGGGGGGATTCCGACGCCTGTGTCCCGAACCTCCACCTCGATGAAATCGCCCGGCGTCAGATCGAAGGGGCTCGCCTCGCAATAGCCTTGGTCCAGGAAGACGTTCCGGGTGCTGAAGTCGAGGCTTCCACCATCGGGCATGGCATGACTGGCGTTGATGCCCAGGTTCAGGAATGCGTTCTGCAGCTGGGAGTCATCTCCCGTAATGATGCTCAGAGGGGCTTCGTTCTTGATCTGGATGATGATCTTCTTGTCCACGGTATGAGAGAGCAGCGACGCCGTGTGGTTGAGCAGGGCATGGGTGTCCACAGGGGCCATGACCAACTGTTTCTTCCGGCTGAAGATCAGAAGGCGGCTCGTCAGGCTGGCCGCCCGGCGGGCGGCGTCCCTGATGATGTTGAGGAAACGTTTCCCCTCTTCTGATGTTTCCGATTCGAGGATCTCTGCAGCGCCACTGATGCCCATGAGGACATTGTTGAAATCGTGTGCAATGCCGCCAGCCAGTTCCCCCACCGAGCGGAGCTTCTCTGACTGGCGAAGCTTCTCCTGGAGGGCGAATTCCTCCGTGGCGTCACGGAGCACCACGACCGCACCCTGGATCCGGTTCTCTTCGTCACGGATGGGAGAGCAGCTGTCGGCGACGTGCCGCTTCTGCTGGTCCTGTGTGAGCAGGAGCGAGAAGCTGTCCAGGTAGGTCACGGTTCCGCTCTGGATAACCCCTGTGACCGGTGAGGGTATGGGCTCATCTGCCCCAGATCTGTACAGGACGCAGACCTCGTCGAAGGGCTTTCCTGCTGCTTCCTGGATGCTGCAACCTGTGAGCCTTTCCGCCGCTGGGTTCATGCTGGTCACGCTGCCGCTGATGTCGGTGGTGATGACGCCTTCGTCGATGGAGTCCAGGGTGATGGCGAGGTTTCTTCGGCTCTCGATCAATTGGGCCTTGGCGGTCTGCAGCTTCCGACGGTTGATCACTAAGGTGATGATCATGACCAGAAAGACGATGATGATGCTTGTGACACCCCAGACCAGGCCTTTGTAAGCCTCGTAGAATGAGAACGGGCGGTGATGGATGTTGCTGCCGGGGGGCAGGGCCGATTCGGGGATACCGAAGCGCACCAGTTGTCGGTAATCGAACAGGTACTCATTTCGGCTTTGGGTGATGATCGGCATGCTTGCGGGGGTGGCCTCGCCCTTGAGGATTCTGAGGGCCATTGCCCCAGCTTCCCGGCCCTGGGTCTTTCCACTGTTCATCTTGCCGCCGACGATGCCCAGGTCGATGAGCATGTCGATCATGCCGAAGATGGGCACGGGGCAGTTGCGGGACATCATGGGGTTGATGTCTTTATAGGCGATGAAACTGCCGTTCTTGTCCTGGAACCATACATTCATGAATACGGCGCTGGTCCTGTCCAGCTTCCGGAGCTGCTGGATGAGCTCATCCGTGCTCAGTTCCTCACCCTTGAGGTAGATGAATCGGATGTCCGGGAAGTCCCTTGCGGCATCGCCCATCAGGCGGCGCAGGGCAATGCCCGTGGTGGTGCTGTCGCTCACGACATAGATCTTGTCGGTTTCCGGGCAAAGCCTCCGGATCAGCTCCAGGTTGGGCTTGACGTCGAGCACTTCCAGCAGGCCTGTGAAATGCTGGCGGGGGATCCCCCGCAGGTTCTCTTCGCCGTTGACACCGCAGAAGACAACCGGGACGCCTGGGAAAAGCCCGTCGTGGAAGCGACGCATGAACAGGAGGGCGTCATCGTCGGAGGTGACGATGATATCGATCCGGGTATTCCGGTATTTGAGTTTCAGGTTCTGGAGGAGGTTCTGGGTGAGGGCTTCGCTATGCAGGCGTTTGGCGTCCAGGCTTTCGATGTAGAACTCCACATCCTGGAAGTGAGGGGCGATCTGGTTCCGGACCGCATCGGTGATCTGATCGGTCCACAAGTAGCCCTGATGGTAGGAGTTCAGGATGAGGATCCGCCGGAAGGAGGTCTGGGTCACCTCCGCGCCAAGCGGTCGACAGAACATCAGGCAGCACGCAAGCAGACACAAGAAGACAAGAACCCGCGAGTTGCGGGAGTGCCAACAAGGGAAGGCGCTGGACTGCATGATTGCGGGGGCCTTTGGGAAGGGTTGCATCAAGATTGGCAGAATTGATTCATCGGGGAAACAGCAACGCACTGGGGTCCATCTTCTGAAGCCTCTGGTCAGGGCGGTCCGGAGTGGAGAGAATCGCACCAGGATCCCATGTGAACGTCATCCCCGAACCCCAACAACTGATGGAAGCCTTTGCCGCCTTCACCGCGGCCTCAGAGCAGCTCCAGAACCGCTATGAGGCCCTCCAGGGCCAGCTGGCACGGCTCCAGGACGAGATCCAGACCGTCATCGAGGCCGTTCCCTTCGCGATATGGGTGCTGGGGAAGGAAGGTGAACTCCGCTTTTCCAACCGTCCGGAGGGGATGGAAGGCGAGTTCCTCAATGGTCCCGCCCCTTGGGTGGTCGGTTCGCCCACTGGATTGAGGCAGCTCCGGGATGCCAAGGGGAGGGACCGCTTCTTCGAGCAGGAGGTCCGGCCGACGGCCGAGGGCAAGATCATCACCCTGCGGGATGTGACCGAGGCCCACCTGCGGGCTCAGCAGGCCACCCGGGAGGAGCGCCTCCAAGCCATGGGCCTCATGGCGGCGGAGTTGGCCCACGAGATCCGCAACCCCCTGGGCAGCCTCGCCCTCTTTGCCGGGATGCTGGTGGAGGACCTCCAGGCCCAGGCCGACCAGCTGGAGCTGGCCCAGCGCATCCAGGAGGGGGTCCACCGCCTCAACACCCTGGTGACCAACACCCTCACCTTCAGCCGGGATCTGATACCCCACCCCAGCTCCATTCCTCTCGCCGGGTTCTGGGAGGAGGTTCACACGGGCATCCATCTTGGGGAAGGGGTCCGATGGGAGAATCGCATTCCGAAGCAGGCCACCTGGTACGGCGACCCGGCCCTGATGCGTCAGGTGGCCGTGAACCTGATACAGAACGCCGCCAGGGCCATGGAAGGACGCCCGGAGCCCCGCCTGCGGCTGATGGCTTCCAAGGAGATGGTGGACGGGCGGCTCCACTGGCATGTGACGGTTCAGGATAACGGCTGTGGAATCGCGTCCGAATCCCTGGGACGGATATTCGACCCCTTCTTTTCGACGTTCGGCGGCGGAACTGGCCTGGGCATGGCGGTGAGTCACCGTATCCTCGTGGCCCATGGAGGACTCCTGTTTCTCGAAAGTGAAGTGGATCAGGGCACCAAGGTCCATCTCAGGCTTCCGGCCCAGGAATCCTGATCCGAATCTGCGCGGGATACCGAAAAACGGAGCTTGGGAAAAGCCCGGCTGGCTCCTAGAATCATCCGTATACATGTCTCTGCACCCTGAGCTCTGCCACTTCATTGAACTCTTTCACCGGGCCTTGATGGCCCAGATGCACTACGTGCAGGACCACCCCGAGGTGCTCCGGCATATGGAAGCGTTCCATGGATGCCTGATGGAGCTTCTTCTGCAGGAGACGCCCCTCTTCCTGACCCGGGAGGGGGATGGACTCCTCTACAAGGGGGCGCCCCTTGAAGGGGCACCTCATGCGGCCCAATCCCTGGCCCAGAACATGGCCTCCCGGGGGATTGCCGCCATGGCCTTCCACGCCGGTCTTGAGGCCGATGATCTCCAGCTTCTTTTCTTCGCCCTGCTGATGCCTCCCCAACGGGTCATGGAGATGGGGGGGGCGTCCATCCTCCTGGCGGAGGGCGGACACGTCCAGGTACTCCCATCCCTGGACATGGCAAGACCCGACAGCTGGGTTGCCGATGGGGCGGAGGGCTATGCGGCAGGCTCGCTGGATTCCCACGAGGACACCAAGATCACGACGCCTTTGGAATCCGACTCTCCCCCCACTCCCACGGTGCTTGCAGGGGATTTCCTCACCCTCTTTTCTTCGATCCTCCAGACCATGTCTGCCCCGCCGGAGGGCGGTTCGAGGTCTCCCTGGTCCAGGGAACAGCGGGAGTCCCTGATCAGCGCTGCCTTTGTCCAGCCCGACTTCTCAGTCCTGTCCGGGGCGGGGGGACAGCTTGGCCTGGGGGGCCTGGATGTTCAGACCATCCGCTCCGCCCTGCGCATCGCACTCTCCTCTCTGGACCCGGTCCACCAGGGGTCGATTGTCCTGGGGCTGAGCTCCTTCCCTAGCAGCGAACAGGCTCTCAAAAGCGCTCTGGACTACCTCGCTCCGGAACTGCTGGCCCAGGCCGTGGCGGATGTGGTCCTCCGGAATCGCGTTTCCCTGTTCGAGCTGGCCCTGATGATCTCGGCCATGTTCGAAGGGATCAAGGACCGGGTGGTTGCGCTGGAGGCCATCCGGGGACGCATGCAACTTGAAGGCTGGACTCTGGAGGATCTGGATTCCCTTCAGGAGGCGATTCTCTGGGAGTGCCAGGGGACGGACACCAAGGTGCGGCTCACGCTCTTGAACAAGGGCCTCTTCGATCTGGTTCCCCACCAGGCCATGACCTTCACTCGGCAGCTGGTGCGGAGCAAGGCCCTGGAGCCGATCCGGGACCTGGTTGCCCAGCTGGAGTCCGGGTTCGCGAGCCCAGATGTCCCCCGTCGCCGCTTCGCGGCACAGATTGTGGCGGACCTGGCGGAGTGCGTGGAAGATCCCGGCCTTCCCGCAGAGCTGGGGCGGCGCCTCCAGAAGGTTCTCCACGAACACATCTCCCGTGACTGCGATGAGGAGGCCGTCCTCTGGAGCGCCCAGGGACTGGAATCCATGCTGATCCACTGGATGCATGTCGCGGATTTCGAGGGCATCTACCAGGAGATGATGGCCCTCAGCGAGATCATCCTGCTTCAGCGCGATGGACCCCCGTGGAAGTCCATGGCTATCCGCAACCTCCTCTCCCGCCTCGCCAGTCCGCTGAACCTGGCGATCCTGACGCCCTCGCTCCACCAGCGGGAGGATCGGCGGGCCCTTACCCAGCTCCAGGCCCTCCTGTCGCTCATGGGGCGTCCTGCGGCGACCTACCTGATGGTCTGCCTGGAGATCGAGGAGAACCGGGAGCGTCGGGCTCAGTTGCTCGATGCCTTGAAGGCCATCGGCCGGAATGCTGTTCCGGCTCTGATGGAGGCCCTCGGGTCCCCCAGCTGGTTCCAGGTTCGCAATGCCGTCATGCTCCTGGGGGAGGTCGGAGACGATTCCGTGTTCCCGGATGTGGCGCTGGTGCTCGATCATCGCGATCCCCGGGTGCGCCGGGCCGCCATGGCATCCCTTTCCGCTCTTGGTTCCCGGGACAAGGCGGCGGCGGCCATTGCCCCCCATCTGGCCCACTGGGATACCTCTTCCCAGTTGGACGCCCTGGCCGTCCTGGGAGAGCTGCGCTCTGCTGCGGCCATTCCCGCCATCGCCGAGATTATCCGCCAGGGCAAGCCTCAGCAGGAGGAGAATGCCCGGGTGCGTCTGCGGGCCGTGGAGGTCCTGGGCCTCATCGGCACCTCCGAGGCCGTGGATCCCCTCAAGGAGCTCTTCAAGAAGAAGGGGCTCCTGGGGGGGAGGGAAAGCACCGCCGTGCGCCTTTCGGCGGCCAAGTCCCTCTCGGCAGTCAACACCCGCGAGGCTCGGGAGGCCATTGCCCTGGCTCTGGACACGGAACCCCACGAGGATGTCCGAAGCATCCTGAGGCAGTTCCTGGTCAACTGAGCCAATGGGCCATGCCTCGATGGAAGTGTGGTGGCCCGCCTTGGGGGTGGTCCCAGTTATTCAGGGCCACCACACACTAGATCCCGGAGCGCTTTCGCGACCTCTTCGATGACAGCTGGCCAGGTGTCCATGCCGACTTGCCTGAAGAGGCGCATGGTGCCGGGGTACCAGGGAGAATCCTCGCGATCCGTCAACCAGCGGGCATCGGTCTTGTAATAGGGCAGCAGGGTCCAGCAGGGCTTTCCGAGGGCTCCTGCCAGATGGGCGACCGCCGTATCGACGGAGATCACCAGGTCCAAATTGGTTACCAGGGCGGCCGTATCGGCGAAGTCCTCGATCCAGGGGCTGGGATCGAAAAGCGCCATCCCGGCGGGGGGATGCCTGGCTTCGTCCTCCCCAACCCCTTTCTGCAGGCTGATGAAGTGGACACCTGCCACCGCAGCCAGGGGGCTCAACATCTCCAAGTTCGGAATGGAACGATGGGGATCGTTCTCGAAGTTGGGATTGCCCCTCCACGCCAGCCCCACCCGGAGGCCCGATCCGGGGATCCGCGAACGCCACGCCGCGATCTCGTCAGGAAGGGCTCGCAGGTAGGGGATCGGCGCAGGAATGGAATCGACCCGCGTTCCGCAGTGGAGGGGGATGCTGAAGGGCAGGATCCAATAGTCCCAATCCGCTTCGCTGATTGCCCCCCCCATGGGCACAACCTCATCGAGCCCGGTCAGGGTGGCGAAAAGTCTCGTCAGAGGCGCGTGGCAGACGAAGGCGATCCGTGCGGCCCCTCGCTCCTTGAGCACGGATACGAAACGGGAATACTGGATGAGGTCGCCGTAACCGGCCTCGATGGGGATGAGCAGGGATTTGCCGACCAGAGTCTCCCCGCGCCATCTTGAATCGGGAAAGTGGGCCATCATGTCGAGGTTCCTGGCACGGGACTCCAGGGCCTGCAATCCCTCTTCGAAGTCGCCGCGGCGCATCAGCAGGTAGCTGAGATTGAACCTGGCCTTGTGATAGTTCCCGTCCAGGCTCAAGGCTGTCCGGAAGCAGCGCTCCGCTTCCGCCTCGCGCTTCAGGCAGGCGTGGAGGAATCCCAGGTTGGACCAGAGGATCGCGGAATCTGGGAAGGCCCGCATTGCGGCTTCGTAGACCTCCTCGGCCTCCTGGAACCGCTTCCGGCGGACCAGCAGAGCCCCGAGATCCACGTAGGCTTCAACGCACTCGGGATCGAGTGCCAGAGCCCGGAAATAGGACGACTCCGCTTCCCCCAGCACACCCCTGTTCTCGAGGGCCAGGCCCAGGTTGACATGGACCTCGGCCAGATCCGGTGCGATCTCGATGGCCCTGCGGAAGCAGCTTTCCGCACTGGCAAAGTCCTTGGCTTCCAGATGCTGATTCCCTCTGGAGAAAAGCTCTTCCGCATTGTCAAAATCCGCTTTCATCGGGGCTTCAGCTCCTCAGCGAAAGAATGGGGAGTGCTTGCGCCATCCCCCGGGCAAAGACCCCGAGGGGCGGAAGCAGGCTCAGGACCAGATAGTTTTCGCCCGGGAGATCGAAGAAGTGCCCAGGGTGCACCAGCACCTGGGCTTCCTCAAGCAGGCGCAAGGCGCAGCTTTCTGCGGAATCCAGGGCTGGTCGGCGCAGAAGCACCGACCAGCCCCCTTCTACCGGCAGGCGGGAGATGGCTGGATAGGACAGGAGCTGACGATCCAGTTCCTCCAGATTGCTCTTGAGGCGCCTGCGGATCTGGGCCTGGATGGCAGGAGCCGCTTCCAGGGCCGCCAAGGCCGCCGATTGGGCGGACGCGGAGACGGACAGGAACTGGTCGGCGATGAAGCCCAGGGGCTCCAGGAGAGCCTTGGCATGCGCTCCGCGGGCGACGATCCAGCCCAGCTTGACCTGGGGGAGGCCCGCCACCTTGCTGAGGCCCGAGAGCACGAAGAGGGGGCAGGGGGGCTCCAGGGTCTCCAGAGCCGTGGGGAGGTGCTCCTCCGGGGCCTCGAGGCCATAGTCCGCGAAGACCTCGTCCACGATGAGGGCCAGCTTCCACTGGGCGCAGAACTCCAGGACCTGCTCCCATTCCGATCGGCTCAGGAAGTGTCCTGTGGGGTTGTTGGGGTTGACCAGTATCAGGGCGCGGGTCCGGGGGGTGCAGGCTTCTTCCAGGGCCACCAGATCCAGGTGCCAGCGCTCATGCCAATAGGAGGGGGTTGCATTGGCGGCGATGCCCTCCAGGCGGGCCAGCCACTCGAAGAGCGGATAGCTGGGGGAGGGGACCAGCACCTCGTCCCCCGGATCACAGAGCAGCTTGAAGAGCCAGGTGTAGGCTTCGGAGGTCGAGGCGGTCAGCAGGACATCTTCGGGCGCGACGGAGTGGCCATGCCAGGCCGCAACGGCTTCCCTGGCCTTCGCCGAGCCCCGGTTGTCTGGCCGGTAGCCAAGGACCTCGGGAGCGCCCAGGGCACCCCTAAGGGGCTCCGAGGGGTAGTCCAGTCCGCAGTCCGTGGGATTGGAGAGGGTGAGATCCAGGATC
Organism: Holophaga foetida DSM 6591; assembly: GCF_000242615.2. Classification (GTDB taxonomy): domain Bacteria; phylum Acidobacteriota; class Holophagae; order Holophagales; family Holophagaceae; genus Holophaga; species Holophaga foetida. Next base: position 1,001,194 of record NZ_KI912268.1, on the reverse strand, counting down.
TCCTTCCCCTCTGCCCGGACCTTCGACAGGGCAAGGGTGAGCGGATTGGGGGCGAAGGAGGCGGGGAGGCGGTGGCTGTGGCGCAGATGCATGGGTCTATTGTAGGAGGCTGCCCCCGGATCCGCTCGTTTCAGTAGACTGTTGAAAGCCATCTTCGCGCAAATAGGAGGGCGGATGCTCCGCATTAGAACGGTCGTCACGGGAACCGGAAGCTGCATTCCACCGAGGCGGATCCCCAACGAATCGTTTTCAGGCCACGCCTTCTTCCAGGATTACGGTCAGCCCTATCCCGCTGGGGAGATTGCCAAGATCATCTCCAAGTTCAAGGACATCACGGATATCGCCGAGCGCCGCTACGCGGCCGAGGATCAGGTGGCCTCTGACCTCGCCTTCGAGGCCGGCCGGGCGGCGATTCTGGACGCTGGCATCGATCCCGAGACCCTGGACTACATCATCGTGGCCCAGAATTTCGGGGATGTGCGTCCGGACAGTCTCCGCACCGACCAGGTCCCCACCCTGGCGGCCAAGGTCAAGGCGAAGCTGGGGATCGCCAATCCCGAGTGCGTCGCCTACGATCTGCCCTTCGGGTGTCCGGGCTGGGTCCAGGCCGTCATCCAGGCCCACTACTACCTCCAGTCAGGGGACGCCAGGCGGGCCCTGGTGATCGGGGCCGAGACCCTTTCCCGGGTGTCCGATCCCTTTGACCGGGATAGCATGATCTACGCCGATGGCGCCGGGGCCGTCGTCCTGGAGGCCCAGGAACATGCCGGGGAAGTGGGGATCCTCGCCCACGCCACCCGTTCCGACACCCTGGAACACGTCGGCCTGCTCTGGCTGGGGCCCTCCTTCAACCAGGAGACGGAAGACGAAGAGCTCTATATCAAGATGAAGGGCCGGAAGCTCTACGAATACGCAGTCAGCCACGTTCCGGGCGTCGTGCGCCGGAGTCTTGAGAAGGCGGGGCTCACCCTTTCCGATGTGGACAAGGTGCTGATTCACCAGGCCAACGGCAAGATGGACGAGGCCATCCTCAAGCGCATCGGCCGTCTCTACGGGGTCAGCGAACTTCCGGAGGGCATCATGCCCATGACGGTCTCCTGGCTGGGCAACAGCTCCGTGGCCACGATCCCCACCCTCCTGGACCTGGTCCGCAAGGGAAAGATGGAAGGGCACAGCCTGGAGAGCGGCGATGTGACCGTTATCGCCTCCGTGGGGGCAGGGATGAATATCAATTCGATCGTGTACCGGATGCCGTAAAAGCAGGATAGCTCACGACAGATGCCGTCCTAATATTCGAAGTTTTGGATAATATAACGGTGCAAATCTGTCAGATGTGAAGCAAATTATGGACTTATTGTCCATTATTCGTGAGTATGTATGGTTTTTTATCGTTGAACGAAGCCGCTCCGCGGCGGGGGTGGCGCCGTGTGGCGGGCCCGCGCAGTAAGAAAGCTAGCAATTCCATGTAAATGAAGGCTCCTTGGTCATCGCGATGTTGACGCATCGCCAGACGACTGTCAAGCGACATGAAAATTAACCCACCCGGCGACACGAATATTGACCCCTTGTTGTATGAGCCCGTGGGGTGTCTGGAGCGTAGGCCGTAGGCCGAAG
>NZ_KI912268.1:889862-999480 GCF_000242615.2 Holophaga foetida DSM 6591 | reverse complement strand
CGAAGCCCTGCTATGACGCCAACTCGGTCCAAGCCCCTGCCGGGACTGTCGGGCTCAGCAGTCAGCAATCCCTGGGCGACAGGGGACCTGGCGTCCCCAAAAGTGGATCAGCAGGCGCGATTTCCCCATAGCCCTCGCCCAACTCCCCCGCCGCTCCGGGCTTGTTCAACACCGCATTTCATCGGTGGGGGCTCCGTCTACCTGAGGCAGCCTCGCCCACGCCCCACCGACGAAATGCTCACTGTTTTCATCCTGCCTATCCTGTTCAGATGTTTTCCCGATTATCAGCTTGCTTCAGTCAAACTCAAGGGCTTGGAATGCCTCTCGGCAGGCCCCGAAATGACAAGAGATCAGCCAGGATGAAGGGGGTGAAGAGTGACTTCGAGCCCCGGATTGTGACTCGGGAAGGCTGATAACCTGGAAGATTTTCAACAGGATAGACAGGATGGCCAGGATGAAAGCAGAAGGATAATGGGCTGGCTGTAAAAGGGGCAATCACAATTCTTGGAAAAAAGGCTTACATAAAGCCAATGGCTTGCCTGGTAGAAACCAAAGGCACCAAGAACGAGGAAAAGAACGGAAAGAACAAGGATCTTTCTTGATCTTTTCTTCGAGTCTTGGTGCCTTGGCGGTGGCTCTTTTCAGCTCGCCTGCGCCTGCTGCACGAGCTTGAGGAACTTCTCGGGTACGAGGCTGGCGCCGCCCACGAGGCCGCCGGCCACGTCGGGGATGGTCAGCAGTTCTTCGAAGTTGTCGGGGGTCACGCTGCCGCCGTAGAGGATGGGGACCTCCTTGCCGGCTTCGCCCAGGAGGCGCACCACCTCTTCGCGGATGAATGCGTGGACCTCGCGCACCTGCTCAGGGGTGGCCACCTTGCCGGTGCCGATGGCCCAGACTGGCTCGTAGGCCAGCCAGAGGGGGCCTGCGCCGACCTCGGGGAGGATGGAGAGCTGCTGGCGCAGGACTTCCAGGGTCTGGTTGGCTTCCCGCTGGGCCAGGGTCTCGCCGATGCAGAGCAGGGGCAGGAGCTCGTTTTCGCGGGCGGCCCTGATCTTGGGAACCAGGGTGGCCTCGGTCTCGCCGTTGTACTGTCGGCACTCGCTGTGGCCCAGGATCACGCCATCACATCCGGAATCCTGGATCTGGGGCATGGAGACCTCGCCGGTGAAGGCGCCCTTGGCCTCGGCGTGGCCGTTCTGGGCGAAGACCTTCGCCCCGGAGGTGGCCACCCGGTTCTTGACGGCCCGGATCAGGGGGAAGGAAGGGGCGATGCCCACCTCCACCCTGCCCTTGGGCTTGTAGGCCTTGAGAAAGGCCTCGCAGAATGCCGCGGCATCCTTGCGGAGCAGGTTCATCTTCCAGTTGGCGACAACAATCTTCATGGGGACTCCTGTGATCAGAGGGCCAGGGCGGCGACGCCCGGGAGTTCGAGGCCGGAAAGGTATTCCAGGCTGGCGCCGCCTCCGGTGGAGACGTGGCTCATGCGGGGGGAGACCCCGGCCTTGTTGGCGGCGCTCACGCTGTCGCCGCCACCCACCACCACGAAGGCCCCCTTGTCGGCGCAGGTGGCCATGTGCTCGGCGATGGCCAGGGTGCCTGCGGCAAAGCAGTCCATCTCGAAGACGCCCATGGGGCCGTTCCAGAGGATGGTCTTGGCCTTGCTGAGTTCTTCAGCGAAGAGAGCTACGCTCTCGGGACCGATGTCCAGGCCCATCTGGCCCTCGGGCACCGTCTGGTCCTGGGTGATGGCGCACTGGGCGTCGGGTTTCAGTTCGGCGGCCACCACGTGGTCCAGGGGCAGGAGGATTCTGGTTCCCTTGGCCGTGGCCTCTGTCAGCAGCTGTGCGGCCAGATCCAGCTTGTCGTGCTCGCAGAGGCTTTTCCCGATGCCGATGCCCTGGGCCTTGAGCAGGGTGTAGCTCATGGCACCGCCAATGATGATGGCGTCGGCCTTACCCAGGAAACCCCGGATCAGGTCGATCTTGTCACTCACCTTGGAGCCGCCCATGACCGCCACCAGGGGCTTCTCGGGGGTGTGCAGGATGCGGCCCAGGGCCTTCAGCTCCCGTTCCAGGAGGAAGCCTGCGGCGGTGCGGTCCTTGGGGAAGTCCGCCACCATGCCCGCCACGGAGGCGTGGGCGCGATGGGCGCAGCCAAAGGCGTCGTCCACGTAGGTATCGGCCAGACGGGCCAGGGCCTGGGCGAACTCGGCCCTGTTCTTGGTCTCGCCCTTGTCGAAGCGGAGGTTCTCCAGGAGGAGGACCTGGCCCGGCTCCAGGGCCTTGGCCTCGGCCTCCACCGCTTCGCCGGTGACGCCACTTGCGAGCTTTACGTCCAAACCTGCCTGTTCTTTGAGGTAGGCCGCCACCGGGGCCATGCTGTAGGCCTCTTCATAGCCGATTCCCTCGGGGCGGCCCAGGTGGGAGGCCAGCACCACACTGGCGCCGCCCTCCAGGAGGTGCTTCAGGGAGGCCAGGGTCTCGGTGATGCGGGTGGCATCCGTGATCTTCCCTTCCTTGATGGGCACGTTGAGGTCGGCTCTGAAGAAGACGCGGTGACCCTTCACATCGAGTTCCTGCAAGGTTCTGAAAGCCATTGTTTCCTCCTCAAGATTGGACCCTGAAACCGTATCAGACCCGGGGCCTGTGGAAAATACCGATCCATCGGGGTGATGCGGTCGCGCGGAAGGGCAACCCATCATAGTCTCCCACTTCGCCGACGAGGGAAAGCCCGCAATCCCGGGCCATGGCCACCAGTTCCATCGGGTCGTAGACCCGTACGGATTCCTTCGCTTCCCGGATGTTCCCCGTGTCCAGGTGGGTCAGTTGGATGCGCTTGACGACTCTGGGCCCCTCCAGGTTGCGGCGGATGTGGATGCGGTAGCCGGACCGCTCCTCCCGTTCCTCCGGCACCAGATCCCGGCGCACGAGGTGGGCATTCATGAAGTCCAGGAGCAGGATGCCCCCGGGGCGGAGCAGGCGGGCGATGCGGGCCATGAGTGCTCGATTCTGCGCCTCGTCGAAGTACCCGAAGGGGGTGAACCAGAGGCAGACGCCCCACAGGCTCCCGTCCTTCACGGGAATGGCGCGCATATCTCCCCGCAGGAGCCAGCCCCGCAGCTCTTTCGGGGCCGCTTCCAGGAGGGTGGCGGAGAGGTCCAATCCGAAGGCCAGGGGGTTGTGCCTGCGCAGGGCCGCCAAGTGCCGCCCGCCGCCGCAGCCCAGATCCATGACTGGTCCTTTCCCCAGTTCCGGTGCGAGTCGCAGGGCTGTCTTCACGGCACGTACCGCCTCCCCCTCGTCGCGGTGGGCGTAGAGGGCTGCGTAGTCGGAATCGAACCAGCTGGAGAACCAGTCAGACATGGGGGGATTCTTTCACGATGCAAAGGAGGCTGGCTTTCACCTTTGTGTTTATCCTGCCAATCCTGTCCATCTTGTTTAATGCTGTTTTTGAACAGGATAGGCAGGATGCACAGGATGAAATGAAGGTTCTGGTTGAAGCTTGGAGTGCTGCCTGTCTGAAAACACTGCAGGCGCTAGGCGCCGCCCAGGGCCATCTCCTCCAGCAGGATCGACAGCCCGGCCTGGCTGCCGTACCAGCGGAGGTCGCTGCCCAGGGCTGAGATGCGGGTGAGGAAGTCCCGGAGGTTTCCGGCGATGGTCAGACGGTCCACGCTTTCCGCCAGTTCACCGTTCCGGATCCGGACGCCGCTGGCCCCCACGCTGAGATCGCCGGAGACGGGATCCACGGTGTGCAGCCCCATGATCTCGGTGATGAGGACGCCGTTCCCTGCCAGGGAGTAAAGCTGCTCCGGCGTCTGGCTCCCGGCCTTTGGGAAGAGGTTGAAGGTGGTCACGCCGGGGTTGCTGCCCAGGCCCCGGCCTGCGGTGCCCGTGGGGGCCACGCCCATCTCGGCGGCGGTCTTGAGGGTGTGGAGGTAGGTCTGGAGCACGCCGTCCTGGATCAGGACATTACGGCGGGTGGGCAGGCCTTCTCCGTCCCAGGGCTCGCTGCCCAGGCCCTCCGGGAGCCGTCCGTCGTCCACCAGGCTCAGGAGAGGAGAGGCGATCAGCTGCCCCAGCTTGCCCGCAAAGAGGCTTCGCTGCTTGAGGACGGACTCGGCGGAAAGCATCCCGGCGATGATCCCCAGGAGGTCCACGGCCACCTCGGGGTGCAGGACCACGGGGTATTTCCCAGCGGGGAGCGCCTGGGGACGGAGCTTGCGTTCGCCCTTGAGGGCGGCCTCGCGGCCGATGGCCTCCAGGCTGAAGGCGTCGGGGTGACGGCCCACATCGTAGTGCCAGGATGCCTGACGGTCGCCCTCCTCCTCCACGGCAAGCTCGATGGAGGCGCTGCAGGAGGAGCCCAGGTCGTAGGCCCGGACCCCGCGCTGGGTCAGGAGCAGGGAGACGCCCGCGCCATCGGACCAGGAGGCATCCCGCACGGCGCAGACCTTGGTGGATGCTTTCCGGGCTTCGGCTTCGAGGGTCAGGGCCCGCTGGATGCGCTCCTCGGAGCTGAGGGCCTCGGCCCGGGGATCATAGCGCTCGGGGAGATCGTCCACGCCGGAGGGATCCGCCTGCCGCAGCCAGGGATCGTTGTCCCCCAGGGCCGCCAGATCCCAGGCCTGCTGGAAGACCTCCCGGTAGTCGACCCGCTGGAGGTCCGTCGTGGTGGCGAGCCCGGCCCGGCCCCCCCGCAAGACCCTGATTCCCAGGCCGCCCCGCTTGCTGGACGTGAGGTCCTCCAGGACGCCGTTGCGGACCTTGGCCCGGCGGCTGCGGGACACGGTGAGGAAGGCCTCGGCGCCCTCGGCCCCCAGGGCCATGGCGTGGCGGATGCCCTCCTGCAGGCGATCTTCGAGGGAGGGTTGGATGAACTGGGCGAAGATAGGGTTCATGTTTTGAGCTCGAATCTGTTTGGTGAATCTTACTGGTACGGCTTCAGGTCTTTCCCGAATATCGGTTTTGCGCAGCCTAAAAAGACATGAGCTGGGATGTCCGGGATGAAAGGGATGAAAAACATCTGACAGGAGGTTCGGTGCTCTGGCCAGGTTCCGGAATGGCAAGGGGGCTATGGCATACTGGCGTGCCTCCGCCCCCTTGCCCTTCCGGAACGCGCGCGGCTTTGCCGCGCGCCCCCGCAAAGCGGGGCGGGCCAGAGCGCCTCCGTGGACCATCGTTGCCCGCTGATTGCTTTATCCTGTTCATCCATTTCATCCCAGCTGATTCTGTTTTTCGGGGCCCGCCAAAAGTCCTCCCAGCCCCTCGGCCTTGGCTGAAGCAATCCGATAACCGGGAAGTCTTTTCCCACATCACGGCAGCGCGGCCTTCAGCGCCTTCTGGTACGCCTGGAAGGTGTCCGTGTCGTAGCAGACCAGGACCACCTGATTGGGGTATTCGTGGCGATCCAGGAAGTTGAGGATGGTGCCCACGGCCACTGGGGCCGCTTCGTGGAGGGGGATCTGGGGCAGGCGTCCGGCGCCCAGGCTGGGGAAGGCAAGGCTGGACACGCCGCGCACCTCCGCCAGGCGGAGGGCGTTCTCGTAGCATGAGGCCAGGGCCTCGCGCTCCCCCTGGTTGCCGTCCAGCCAGGTGGGCGCCACGGTATGGATCACCAGTCTGGCAGGCAATCCGTGGCCGCTCGTGAGGCGGGCTTCCCCCACTGGGCAGTTACCCACCAGCTCGCACTCCATGGTGAACTCAGGGCCAGCGGCCTTGTGGACAGCCTGATGGACAGGACCTCCGTCCAGCATTGTCGTATCCGTGGAGTTGACGATGGCGTCCATCTCCATGGTGGTGATGTCGCCGAGCTGCAGCTTGAAGCGGATCATGACACCTCCAGGAGGGTAGATTCGATGACCCCGAGGGTATCTTCGTCGAAGGCTACCATCAGAATGCTGTCCGCATTCCATTCCGGGCCGTGAAATCCCGAACTTCCCGGATGGCGGCGATGTTGTGTTTCATCAAGCCTCTCCCTGGCTCGCGGTGCCTCCTACCACCAGGGCGGGGCAGAGGATCGTGGGCAGAGCGTCGCTGACGGGAACGCCCTGCCCATCCTTTCCGCAGGTGCCGATATCGAAGTGATTGAGATCGTTGCCGATGCGGGTGATGTCCCGGAGCACTTCGGGGCCGCAACCGCTGAGAGTGGCGTTCTTGACGGGAAACTGGGCCTCGCCCTTCTCCACCCAGTAGCCCTCGGTGACCTGGAAGACGAAGTTGCCGGTGACCGTGTCAACCTGGCCACCCCCCATGCGCTTCACCAGCAGGCCCTTGTCCAGGTCCCGGAGGATGCTTTCGGGGCTTTCGGTGCCAGGGGCCAGGAAGGTGTTCCGCATCCGGGGAATGGGCAGGTGCCTGTAGCTCTCCCGGCGACCGTTGCCGGATGGGGTGGTCGCCATCTTCCGGGCGGTCTTCCGGGACTGGAGATAGGCCTTGAGGACGCCATTCTCGATGAGCACCACCCGCTGGGCGGGCTGGCCTTCGTCGTCGATGGCGGAGCTGCCGCGCTTGTGGGGCAGGGTGCCGTCATCGATGATCGTGACGCCTTCTGAGGCCACCCGCTGCCCGAGCTTGCCCGCGAAGGCGCTCATGCCCGCCAGGGCCAGATCCGCCTCAAGCCCATGGCCGCACGCTTCGTGGATCATGGTGCCCCCGGCGCTGGAGCTGAGGATGACCGGGAAGGTCCCGGCGGGGGCCGGACGGGCGCTCAGGGCCTGGATGGCCAGGCGGGTGGCCTCCTTGGCGGTGTAGTCCACCGCATCGTCCGTGAAGAGCTCGAAGCCCCGGGTCTCCCCCAGGGGGTGGTAGCCCATCTGGAGGTTCTCCCCGTCGCCGGCGGTGACGCTCAGGCGCAGGACCCCCTGGGTGCGGCGATCCGAGTTCAGTTCGGCAAGCCACCCCTCGGGGCCGCAGTCCGCCGAGGCGATCCACACGCTCTGGGTGGAGTCCCCGTAGCCCACGGCCACCTGCTTGATGGCCCCGGGCTTGAGGGTTTCGCCGTGACTGCGGGCGATGGCTTCGGCGCGCCGCACCAGGGCCACCTTCTCGGGCAGGGGCACCCTGGAGGGGTCCCGTTCTACGGGGCTGGGGGTCGGGTGCTCCTTGATGGTCAGGGGGGGCAGGGAGGCCGCTTCGCCCTTTCCGGGGGCCGCCAGGGTCTGGGCGGCCTCCAGCAGCTCCTCGAAGCTGGGGGAGATGAGGTCTGCGAAGCGGGTGGCCTCGCCTTCCATCAGGCGCAGGCTCCCCCCGAAGGTCTCACTGGCCAGGACATCCTCCATGCGGCCGTCGTCCATGCCCAGGGCGCAGGCCCGGCGGTGCTCCAGGTAGAGTTCGCCGTAGTCTCCACCCCTGGACAGCAGGGCTCCCAGGATCTGGCCCATCTGCTCGGGGGTGAAGGGTGCGCTCATGCCGTGTCTCCAGCGTTCGGATCTTAGATGCTGCCAGTGTGACAGAAGCTCTGTCTCGGCCTTTTCGAGCTGTGGGGGCAGTTCCCGTCCATCGTTGAGGATGACGGCATCCGCATGGAGCGTCCGTTCCGCCGACTGCACCTGGGTCCGGAGGCGGCGGCGGGCCTCCGTCTCCTCCATCCCGTCCCGTCGGATCATCCGCTGGAGCCGCAGCTCCTCCGGGGCGTCCACCACCCACAGGGCATCGAAGCGGTGGGCCTGCCCGATCTCCACCCAGAGGGCGGCGTCCATGACTACCCCCAGCGTGTCCTCGGGCAGTTGTGCCGCCTCGGCCTCCATGTGGGCCAGGATCCGGGGGTGCAGGAGGGCTTCCAGGCGCCTCCGGCCCCCAGGGTCACTGAAGACTCTGGTTCCGAGGGCGGCCCGATCCAGGGCGCCCTCCGAAAGGATTCCCGGCCCGAAGGCCTCCACCACGGCCTTCAGCCCTTCGGAGCCTGGCTCCACAACCCGCCGGGCGGCTTGATCGGCGTCCAGCACCACCCAGCCCCGCTGGCGCAGGCGTTCCGAGACGAAGGATTTGCCGGAGGCGATGCCGCCGGTGAGACCAAGGATGGGGAAGGGGAAGCGCATACCTCAACTATCGCAACATTCGCTCAGATCCAGCGCTTCTTCCGGAAGATCACGATCTGCACCACGATGACCACCGCCAGCAGGCCCAGAAACTCGAAAAATGCCTTTTCGTTCCGGGAGCCGGGGATGCCGCCGATATTGATGCCCAGGAGTCCCGTGAGGAAGCTCAGGGGCAGGAAGAAGGCCGTGAGGAGCGAAAGGATGTACATGCGGCTGTTGAGCTGCTCTGAATAGCGGTGGGAGAGCTGCTCCTGGATGACCGCGGCCCGGTCCTTGAGGCTGTCCAGATCCTCCAGGTGCCGGATCAGGCGATCCATGGTCTCGTGCAGATCGGCCAGATTCCGGGTAGTGAGGAGGGGGCAGTTCCCGGATCCCAGTTTCATCAGGGCTTCCCGCTGAGGGGCCATGTAGCGGCGGAGCATGAGGGCTTGTCTCCTCATGGTGGAAATCCGGTTCCGGATCTCCGCGTCGCCTTCCTTTTCGACATCCTCTTCGATGGCTGTGGTCAGGTTGTCCAGATCATCCAGGGTGTCCTCAACCCGGGTCGTGAGGCGGTCCACCAGTTCGACGATGAAATCCCCAGGGCTCTTTGGCCCCCTGCCGTGCTGGATCTCAAAGGCGAGCTCCTCCACGGACTGAAGCTTCCTGCGCTGGGTGCTCAGGATCCGCCCCTCCTCGATGCAGACCCGGATGGAGACCATGTCCTCGGGATCGGCACCAGGGTTCAGATTGACGCCCCGGAGTGCCATGACGGCGCTTTCCCCCAGGAAGAGGGTTCGCGGGCGGGTTTCTTCGGCCAGGAGGGCCTCGGAGGCGATGCTGTCCAGCCCGCTTTCCTCCATGAGCCAGCGCTGGGCGTCCGGGTTCGTGTAGTCGAAGTGGAGCCAGATTACGCCCTGCTCAGGATCCCAATCCCGGATCTCGTCTTCCCCCAGGGCACGGGCGCCTCCCTTTCCATCCAGGAGGTAGGCATAGGCGGCAGCGGCCATAGGCTATCGCTCCAGGGTCTTGTGGGGCAGACTCTCGATCCTGCCCGCATGGGAGACCATGACATAGTTGAGCTTGCGCTGGAGTTCCCGGATGGTGTTGGCTCCGGCGTAGGTCAGGCCCGACCGCAGGCCGCCGACGATATCGGCGATGATCTCGTCCTCGTCCTCCCGGCAGGGGACGGTGGTGGCGACCCCCTCCGCCGTCTTCCAGCCGGTGAGGCCCCCCAGGTGATCGTCGGCGGCCTCCTTGCTGGCCATGCCCCGGTAGACCTTGCAGGGGCGGCCGTCCTTGCCGAGGACCGCCTCGCCTGGCGTGGGACGCGTGCCCGCCAGCATCCCTCCGATCATCACGAAGTCCGCGCCGAAGGCCAGGGCCTTGACGATGTCGCCGGGTGTGCGTATCCCGCCGTCCGCCACGATGGAGCGGTCCGCCCTGGCGCACTCCTGGATGGCCGTGAGCTGGGGCACACCGAAGCCTGTCTTGATGCGGGTGGTGCAGACGCTTCCGGGGCCGATGCCCACCTTCACGATGTCGGCCTTCACCGACGCCAGGTAGTCCGCCCCGGCGTAAGTTGCCACGTTGCCCGCCATGATGCAGGCCTCGGGGATCATCTGCCGGATGCGTTTGACCATCTTGCCGACGTATCGGGCGTGGCCATGGGCCACATCCACGCAGAAATAGTCGGCTCCCGCATCGCGAAGGGCCTCCACCCGCTCCATCTCGCCCTCCGCCGTGCCGACTGAGATGAAGGTGGGATGGCTGCAGCGCCGGAACATGGCCAGGTTCTCCTCTACGGAGCAGAAGCGGTGCAGAATGCCGATGCCGCCCTTCCCGCCGATGAAGTTGGCCATGGCGTCCTCGGTGACGGTGTCCATGTTGGCCGTCATCACCGGCAGTCCGAGTTTCAGCCTTCCGCTCTTGTCCGTCACGCTGGTGTCCACCAGCCTTCGGGATTCGTGATGGTTGTAGGCCGGGATCAGCAGGACATCATCAAAGGTGATCGCGGTCTCGGCCATGGGGCTCATCTCACGGGCTGGGGCAGGGGGATGGTGGGAAGAAGCTTCTCGCTGTATGGCACGCCGTTGTAGATCTTGATGTCGGTGGCCATATCCTGGCCCTCGGGCTGGAGATCGGTGCCCAGGCAGACCAGGAAGTAGGAATCCAGCTTGGTGTTGAAGCGCATGGCGGTGTTGCGGCCGTGGCGGACCTCTTCCGTGGGGCGCGAAACGAAGGCCCGGTAGTGGAAGGGGTGTCCCCAGGGCGTTTCCGGCACCTGCTCCAGGTAGTCCGGGGCCAAGACTTTCAGCTCCGTGGGGTACTCGCCGTGCTTCTCCCGGTAGCGGATGAGGGCGTCGGTAGTGCGCTTCATGATGCTGCGAACCTGCCTCTGGCGCTCCTCCAGTTCCCGCTTTACCTGGATCTCGATCAGGAAGACGTCCTGGTGGGCATGCTGGCCCGCAGGGGTGTCCGGGTACTTGGCCGAAAGCTCTTCCATCATGGTCTTGGCTTCCAGGAGCCTGCCCTGCTGGCTCATGGCCACGGCGTCGTCGTAGAGCTTCTGAGGGAGACGGGGATCCTCGGAGCTGCAGGCGGTCAGGAGGGCCAGGATGGCTGCGGTAAATAAGGGGCGCATGGCCGAACCATAGCACCAACCTGCCGCTGGAAAAAGGCTATGCCTTGTCTTCGGGGGCCTCTTTCGGTTCTTCCTGCTCCTCTTCGCGGTCAAAAACCAGGGCGATGTCACTGCGCAATCTGCACTTCAAAGCCTCCCGGCGAACCGGGCAGTAGCTGCAGATGGCCTCGCGGCAGCGAAGCACCTCCCGGCCGTCCGTCAAGCGATGCATTCGGATGCTTACCTTCATGAACCAGCTCCCGTGCTGACTTGGATGCCGGAGGGGCATTGGCGTTAAAGTCAAGGGATGCGACTGCTTGCCACCCACTCCCCCGGCTTCGATCCTGAGACCCCATGGGAGGAGCGCGATTCGAAGACCACCGCCGAATCCAGGCTCTTCAGCCAGATCGCCGCCCGGCGCAGTTCGCCCCACACTTCCCGGGAACATGTCTTCACCCGGCTCATCTGCCCGGACTGGGTCAATGTCATCGCCTTCACCGAGGAGGGGGAATTGCTGGTGGTGGAGCAGTTCCGGCATGGCATCGACGCCTCTACCCAGGAGATCATCGGGGGGGTCTGCGAGGCGGGGGAGGAACCCCTCTGCTCCGCCCAGCGGGAACTGCTGGAAGAGACCGGCTACGCCTCGGAGCGCTGGGTCAGCCTGGGCTTCTGCGAACCCAATCCTGCGGTTCAGAACAATCGCTGCCACTTCTTCCTGGCCCTGGGGTGCCGCTCCGTGGCTCCCCTGGACCTGGACCCCTCGGAGGAGCTGCGGGTCTGGGCCTACCGCTGGGAGGAGTGGCGGGATCGCATGCGTTCCGGCGGCGTCACCCATGCCCTGGTGCTGGCGGCCTTCCTCCGTCTCACCCTATGGGAGGGCTGGGAGGCATTCCGGCACGCTTCCCTGGTAGATTAGATCCATCCAGACGCTAGGGAGGACCGCATGGCCAGTGAATGCTCGTTTGATGTCGTATCCAAGGTGAACATGGACGAGGTGAAAAACTCCATCGTCCAGGCCATGAAGGAGATCGCCCAGCGCTATGACTTCAAGGGCTCCATCTCCGACATCGAGCTCAAGGACGACAGCGTCCTCGCCCTCAAGAGCGATGACGAGGCGAGGCTCACGGCCGTCATCGACGTGCTACAGTCCAAGCTCTTCAAGCGGGGCGTGAGCATCAAGAACCTGGAATACGGCAAGGTCGAGCCCGCCACCAAGGGGACCGTGCGCCAGGAGATCAAGATCCTCCAAGGGGTTCCCGGCGACAAGGCCAAGGCCCTGGTGAAGGTCATCAAGGATGCCAAGCTCAAGGTCCAGGCCTCCATCCAGGGAGATCAGGTGCGGGTCACCGGCAAGAGCAAGGATGACCTCCAGGAGTGCATGGCCCTCCTCAAGAAGAACGACCAGGGGCTGGAGCTCCAGTTCACCAACTTCCGAAGCTAGTGATGAAGAGAATCAGCCTTGCCCGCTACTTCGCCCCCATTCAGTCGAGGCTCTCGGCGGTGGAGGAGGAGCTCAAGCGCACGTTGCAGAGCGACGTGCCCCTGGTGCAGAAGCTGGCGGACCACATCCGGGAAGGACAGGGCAAGCGCCTGCGTCCCGCCCTGGTGCTGCTTTCGAGCCGTTTCTGCGGGCATGACTCGGATCTGGACGTGCGTTTCGGGGCGGTCTTCGAGCTGGTCCACACCGCAACCCTGATCCACGACGATGTGATCGACCACGCCGAGCTCCGGCGTTCCAAGCCCACCCTCAATGCCCTCTGGGGCAACACCTTGACGGTGCTTTTCGGAGACCTGCTCTATCTCCACTCCATGTCCAGTGCCATCCAGGCCAGGTCCTGGCGGATGATGGAGATCTTCGCAGAAGTCACCACCCGCATGATCGAGGGTGAGCTGATCCAGAACCATGTGCTCTTCCGCATGGACACCTCCCGGCAGGACTACTTCGACATCCAGGAGCGTAAGACGGCCCTCCTCTTCTCGGGCTGCACGGAGTCCGGAGCTGTACTGGCGCAGCGTTCCCAGGCTGATTGCGAGGCCATGCGCCACTATGGCCTGGAGGTCGGGCGGGCCTTCCAGCTGGTCGATGACCTTCTGGACTACACCGCCACCAGCGAACAGCTCGGCAAGCCCGCCTTCTCGGATCTGCGGGAAGGCAAGCTGACCCTCCCCATGCTCACCCTGTTGGAGCGGGTTCCCGAAGCCAGGGCCATTGTGGAGCGCATCTGGGCCGCCGGGGAATCCGCTCCCATCTCCCTGGCCGACGAGGCCGAACTCCGGAGCCTCATCCAGAAGCACGATGCCCTCTCCGAGACCCGCGCCCTGGCTCAGGCCGCCAGCCGGGCCGCCGTGGAGGCCCTCGCCGGGGTTCAAGGTGATGCAGGCATCCGCAAGCTCCTGGTGGAAATCCCGGAAGTGCTGCTGGAGCGGAGCAAGTAGGCGACGCTGGAATAAAACCGAAGAAATCCGGGAACGGGAAGGCATTGCGCCCATGATGGGGAAAGACCTGATCCTATGCGGACCGGTGTCGCCCAAGAGGACCTATGTCCAACGATAAGAAACCCAAAAAAGCCAAGCCTCCCGTGGTCCACGGAGCGACGCGAGGAGGAGGGGTCATGGACAGCAAATTGCTGGCACCTGCTGTAAAAACACCTTTAATGCCTGCCAAAAAGAAGAAGTGAACCCCGGATCGGGATGGCGTCCATGGATGGTTGAGGATGCCAATGTTTTGTTGGATGGTTTCCATCCTGTTTATACCCTTTATCCTGGCAAAAAATGAAAAGAAGAGCAGTGGCCAGGATGAAGGGGATTCAGGGGAAAAGGATTGCCAACAATCGATAAATCCAATGGCTATGTCCCCGTTGATCTGGGAACCTAGTGCCATGAATAGCCCAGCTTGATGGAGGCTTCGGCCTGGAGAGGCTCTGGTCGGCAGACCCTGCCGCCTGCGATGGCCTTTCTGTCTCCAGCGACTCGCTGGTGCAGGGCGCACCACGGATTCAAGGTGAATCCCCGCCCCAGTTCGAAGACCCAGCCGCCACCAAGGGTGGCTTGGATACTCTGGAGTCGCACTCTTTCCTGCCGACCTTCCGCTCGCAAACGCTCGTCCCACCGCTCAACCCCGCCGCCGATCCATGGGCCGACAAAGCCGGGGCGCAAGAAATGATCCACGAGGAGTGCTGTCGCCTGGGTGCGTGCCCCTTCCCAGCCCTTGGGTGCAAAGGTATCGGGCAAATGGACCTCCGCCACCACGCCGCGGAACCGCCAATGGCCCCTTCCTGCGGCAAGGGAGCCATACCAGCCTCCGGTTGCCACAGGCAGCACATCGACCTCCGTGCTCCATGAGAGCGGGGTTGGTGGCGCTTGGGCCGACAGGGTCAGGCCGAGGCTCAGGAGTAGCGTGGTGGTGCGACGGGACATTGGGATTCCCTTTCTGGTGAGTCACCAATTGGTGACATTTGGCCTGCGACGGGGCCTGTGAAGGAGGAGGGCAGCAAGGGCCAGATCACGGTCCATCAAGTGCATGAACAGGCATTCACGTGAGTGGTGCGAGGATCCGTGGCGGAACAAACCGGACTGCAAGGCTTATTTGGCGCCCCGATGCGTGCGTGGTTCGACTGGGAATATCCGCTCACAGAGAACATCCAGGGTGGCCTCCAGCCGCTGCCATCCCTCGGGAGAGCTGATGGGAATGCCACTGAAGACATTCACCGTGCGGGAGCGGAGCAGGAGGTGCTGCAGGCCTGCGCCGATGATGGCGGAGAGGGCCGGCAGATCGACTTCCGGGGAGAACATGCCGGTGGGGAGAGCAGCCATCAATTCCTCGGATCGGGTTTCGCGGATCCGCGCCAGAATGCTGGTCAAGGGATGGCGGGTCGTGGCCTCCCAGGCCAGCACCTCAAGGGTCTGGGGACGCTTGCGAAGGGCCTGGATGTGCCGTTTAAGCATGCCGGAAGCAAGGTTGGCGGCATCCTGCTCTGGCTCTTCCCCCAGGGTTTCCGCCACGGTGGGCCAGAAGTTGGGATCCTCCCCCCAGGCCTCCAGCAGGGCATCCATGCCGCCGAAGTACCGGTAGATGAGGACCTTGTCTACACCCGCTTCCCTGGCGACAGCATTCACCCCCAGGGCGCCGAAGCCCTCTCGGACCAGCAGGCGCCCCACCGCTTCAAGGATCAGGGCACGGGTGGCTTCCGCGTCTCGAGCACGAGGAGGGCTTTTCTTGGCTCGGGTTGACATGGGCATCTCCGTGTCTCGACCATAAGTCACCGTATGGTGACTTGTCAAGGAAATCGCCGGGAGGGATCCCGTCCACACCGGGTTCCGATGCCGAAGCGGTTAGGATCGCTGTAAGGCGGAATCATGAAGCTCGTGCTGGCGGCCCTTCACATAGAACCATCTCCCCGGGCCGTGCCCCTGGGGCCTGCCATGCTCGCCTCGGTGCTCAAACAGTCCCTGCCTACAGTCGAGACCCTGGTTCTGGACCTCTTTCTGGCCCAGCCCGCCCGCGAATGTGCTGAGCTGATCCTGGCCTCGGACCCGGAGGCCGTGGGGCTCTCCATCTACGTCTGGAACCGGACTCTCTTCCTGGAGATCGCGGCGATCCTGAAGGCCCGGAAGCCTGGCCTCGTCCTCTTCGCCGGTGGGGCCGAGGCCACGGCGGATCTGGAGGGGATATTGGCAGCTCCCGCCATCGATTTCGTGCTGCCCGGGGAGGGTGAGGCGCTCATCCAGGAGGCCATGGGAAGGCTCCTGGGTGGCGAGGAACTCCCGGTTTCCTTCAAGCCCGCGCCGGTGCCGGACCTGGCCGCACTGCCATCCCCCTACCTGGACGGAACCCTGGACCTGCGGAACTATACCGGGGCCCTCTGGGAACTCTCCCGGGGCTGTCCCTTCAAGTGCGACTTCTGCTTCGAATCCCGGGGCACCGCGGGCATCCGCCGGATCCCCATGGAGCGTGTCGAGGCCGAACTCTCGGTCCTCGCCGCCAGCGGGATCGGCGAAGTCTTCGTCCTGGACCCCACCTTCAACTTCCACAAGCCCCAGGCCAAGGCGATCCTGCGCCTCATTGCGGAACGGGCCCCCCACATCCACTTCTTCTTCGAGATCCGCAGCGAGTTCATCGATCAGGAGATGGCCGAGCTCTTCGCGGGGATCCGCTGCACCCTTCAGATCGGCCTCCAGAGCGCGCGGAACGAGGTGCTCCAGCAGATCAACCGCAGCTTTGATCCGGAGGACTTCGAATCCAAGCTCCTCCTGCTGCATCAGGCTGGGGTTCCCTACGGCTTCGACCTGATCTACGGGCTGCCCGGCGACTCCCTGGAGGGATTCTGCGCCAGTCTGGACTTCGCCATGAGCCTGGTGCCTAACCATCTGGACGTCTTCCGGCTTTCGGTGCTTCCGGGCACCCGCCTGGCGGAGACCGCCTCGAGCCTGGGACTGGAATACGAGGCCTGCAATCCCTACAGCGTCCTCGCCACGCCCGGCTTTCCGCCAGAGGATCTGGCCCGGGCCGGGCAGATCGCCCTGGGCTGTGATGCCTTCTACAACCAGGGCAGGGCCGTGCCCTGGTTCGGGCTCGTCCAGGAGGCCCTGGAGATGCCCGCATCAAGGCTCTTCGAGGCATTTGCCTTGTATATCGAAGGCCGGACTGCCGAGGATCTCACCCTGCTCCAGCGGGATTTCGTCCTCGCCCTCTTCGGGGAAAGGGGTGATGAACTCATGGGGGGGATCGCCGCTGACCTCATCAGCTACTTCGGTTACGCCGGAGAACTGATGGAATCACCGGAGCCCATCGATCGGATCGTGTTCTTCAACCACGATCCGCTGGAGCTCCTGGCCCAGCTCCAGGGTGGGGGGCCAAGCCTGGAGGAACTGGTCTTCAGTCTTCCGGCCCAGCGCTGCCGGGCCCGGCTTTTCGTGCAAGATGGAGAGGTGGACCTGGAGGTCCTGGGGGGATAGCCAGATCTATGGTGGACGAAAGCCAACCGCACAAACGACGGCCGCGCTACAAGGGCACCCACCCTCGTCGCTTCGAGGACAAGTACAAGGAGCTGGATCCCGCCAGCCATGCTGAGGAACTGCAGAAGGTGATGGAGCGGGGGCACACCCCGGCCGGGACGCATCGCTCCATCTGTGTGCAGGAGATCCTGGAGGTGCTGGATCCCAGGCCCGGGGAGATCGGCCTGGATGCCACCCTGGGTTTCGGGGGGCACACCCAGGAGCTTCTTGGGCGCCTCAGCCCCGGTGGGCGGCTCTTCGGGATCGATGTGGACCCCCTGGAACTGCCCCGCACCGAGGCAAGGCTAAGGGCCCTGGGATTCGGAGAGGACATCCTCACCGTCCGTAGGATGAACTTCGCGGGGATCGTGCACCTTCCCGCTGAGATCGGCGGTGGTTTTGACTTCGTCCTGGCGGACCTCGGGGTCTCCTCGATGCAGATCGACAACCCTTCCCGGGGGTTCACCTACAAGGCCGAGGGGCCCCTGGATCTCCGGCTGAATCCCCGGCGAGGTCAGCCCGCCTCGGCCCTGCTGCGAACAATCTCCCAGGAAGACTTGGCGGAGCTGCTCACCGAAAACTCGGATGAACCCTATGCGGAGGTCCTGGCGGAGGTCCTTCACGGGCAGGACATCGCCACCACCACCCAGCTGGCCAAGCTGGTCCGCCAGACCCTTCAGGACGAGTTCCCGGTGGAAGACCAGCAGGTGGAGATGCGCAAGGTCCTCCAGCGCACCTTCCAGGCCCTGCGCATCGCCGTGAACGACGAATTCACGGTGCTGGAGCAGTTCCTCTCCCTCCTCCCCACCTGCCTCAAGCCCGGTGGCCGGGTGGCGATCCTGACCTTCCACTCCGGGGAGGATCGGCGGGTGAAGAAGGCCTTCCAGGCAGGGCTCCGGGAGGGCCTCTATCGGGACGTTGCGCCCGAGCCCATCCGGCCTTCGGCGGAGGAGCGCCGGGCCAACCCTCGTTCGGCCCCGGCCAAGCTCCGCTGGGCAGTCAGAGCGTAAGTCGCTGTCCAGAAATAACCAGAACCAACATTCACAGGAGCGGCATCAGGGGCCGTCGCGGAATACCCCGTGCAGTTCGGGTTGTTCCGCGACGGCCCCTGATTGGTTACTCGCCCCCCCTGGGATCCCAGTTAATGTTGTTCCGCTTGAGGGTGGCGATGAAGCTCTCTTTGTCGGGGCACTTCATGTAGGCTTCAGCGGTGTCGATGGTGTTGCTGTGGATCAGGTCTACCAGGGCGTCGTTCATGAGCTTCTGGCCGTAGGCCCGGCCGGTCTGCATGGCCGAAACGATCTGGAAGGTCTTGCCATCACGGATGAGACTGGCGATGGCGGGGGTGATGAAGAGGCTTTCGATGGCCGCCACTCTGCCTCCGGTTCTCTTCTTCAGCAGGGACTGGCTGATGCAGGCCTTGAGGCAGTCCGCCAGCATGATCCGGATCTGCTGCTGCCGATCCGCCGGGAACTGGTCCACGATGCGGTCGATGGTGCCGATGGCGCTGTTGGTGTGGAGGGTGCCGAAGACCAGATGGCCCGTGATGGCGGTCTCCAGGGCAATGGCGATGGTTTCCAGATCCCGCATCTCGCCCACGAGGACGACATCTGGGTCCTCGCGAAGGGCCGCCCGCAGGCCGCTCTTGAAGCTCTCGGTGTGGGTACCCACCTCACGCTGGTTGACGAGGCAGTTCTTGCGGGGGTGGACGAACTCGATGGGGTCCTCAATGGTGAGGATGTGGTCCCGGCGGCGCTGGTTGACCAGATCGATGATGGCGGCCAGGGTGGTGGACTTGCCGGAACCCGTGGGGCCGGTCACCAGCACCAGGCCCTTGGCCAGGTCCGCGAGGTTACGGATGTGCTCAGGCAGCCCGAGGCGGTCCGGGTCGGGAATTTCATTGGGGATGACGCGACAGACCAGTCCAGGTCCCACACGGTCCATGAAGTAGTTGACTCGAAGACGGCAGTTGCCGCTTTTGAATGGGTAGGCGAAATCCGTGTCATTCAGGTCCATGAATCGCTGCCATGCGGGACCGGGAGCGACGGCTTCCATCATTTCCAGGAGCTGGGTGGGGCTCAGGATTCCGAAGTCCATCAGATCCTCCATGTCCCCATCGACTCGGATGATGGGGGCCTCGAAGGAGCTGCAATGAAGGTCCGAGCCCTTGTGGTTGAGAAGGGCTTGGAAAAGGCGCTCCGCCAGGGGGTGGGTGCCGCACTCCGGCTGGGTTTTGGCTGGAGTGGGAGAGGGGAGGGGGGCAGGCGCTGGGGCCGGGGGTGGCACAGATGCTTGGGTCACTGGGATGGACTCGGTGACAGGAGCAGCCTGGATGAAAGTCCCGAGGGGGGTGCGTCCCAGCTGGATGCGAAAGGTCTGGCTGCCCGTGATGTAGTCGAACGCAGCTTCGCCCGTCGTCTGCCAGGAAGCGAGTTCTGCCGCAGGCACCACTTCCCGGGCCAGGAGTTCGAGCATGGTGGCGGGGACGGGGTTGGCCAGGAGGGGGGACTGGATGCCCGATGGCATATGGAGCATGGGAGGTTTGTTCGCTTCCAGACGCAGGGCTTCTGCGCCCTTGGGCAGGATGTGGATGAGAAGCTTGTCCAGCTGGGCCATGTTTTCTCCATGGGGGAAACGAGTTGATTCTAGTCCACTGGGTGGCCTCTTGTCAGAATCCGATGCACGACACTGTCCGGATCGGCATCCCAGATCCTGGGGAGGGTGGGATGAACATTCACGAGTGGCAGGCCAAGGAGCTTCTGGCGGCCCATGGCGTGGCCATTCCCCGGGGCGGGCTCCCGGCGGACGCTGTGGAAGCGTCCGCCATCGCGGAATCCTTCGGAGGCAGGGCCGTGGTGAAGGCCCAGATCCATGCCGGAGGCCGGGGAAAGGGCGGTGGCGTGAAGCTGGCCGAGAACCCTGCCGAGGCGGCCGCGTGGTTCGACCGGATGATGGGCATGACCCTGGTGACGCCCCAGACCGGCCCCAAGGGGCGGGTGGTCCGGGCCGTCTACCTCTCGGAGGCCGTGGCGATCGACCGGGAGCTCTACCTGAGCCTCCTGGTGGACCGCGGCAGTTCCCGGGTGGCCCTCCTCGCCTCCACCGAGGGAGGCATGGAGATCGAGCAGGTGGCGGCCGAAGCGCCCCAGAAGCTCTTCCGACTGGCCATCGATCCCGCCACGGGCATCGGGCCCCACCACGCCCGGGATGTGGCCGCAGCACTGGGCTTCCACGGCGAGGTTTTCCGGCAGTTTCAGGTGTTTCTTTTGAATGTTTATAATTTGTTTATTAAAAATGACTGTTCTCTGGTGGAAATCAATCCGCTGGTGGTCACGAAGTCCGGTGAGCTCCTGGCCTTGGATGCCAAGATCTCCCTGGATGACAACGCCATGGCGAGGCATCCCGAGCTGGCGATCTACCGCGATCCCCACGAGGAGTCCCCGGAGGAGGTGGAGGCCAGCCGCTACGGCCTCAACTTCATCAAGTTGGATGGCACCATCGGCTGCATGGTGAACGGGGCAGGACTGGCCATGGCCACCATGGACATCATCAAACTCTGCGGGGGAGAGCCTGCCAACTTCCTCGATGTGGGCGGCGGGGCCTCGGAGGAGGCGGTGAAGAACGCCTTCGGGATCATTCTGCGGGACAGGGCGGTGAAGGCCGTTCTGGTGAACATCTTCGGGGGCATTGTTCGCTGCGATCTCGTGGCTCGGGGCATCATCAAAGCGGCCCGGGAGATGGATATCCATGTGCCGGTGGTGGTGCGCCTGGAGGGCACCAATGCGGATGAAGGGCGCCACCTGCTGGCCGAGAGCGGCCTGGATCTGAGGGTTGCGGAGGATCTGGGCGCCGCCGCCCGGATCGTCGTGGCATCCATCGCTTGAGGAGACTGGCATGAGCGTCCTGGTCGGCCATCACACCCGCCTGATCGTGCAGGGCATTACGGGCCGGGAAGGTCTCTTCCACGCCAAGGGCTGCCGGGACTACGGCACCCAGGTGGTGGGCGGCGTGTCGCCGGATCGGGGGGGATCGGAGGTGGAGGGCTTTCCCATCTTCGATACCGTGCATGAGGCCCGGGAGAAGGCTGGCGCCAATGCCTCCATGATCTTCGTGCCGCCGCTGGGGGCAGCGGACGCCATTCTGGAGTCCCTGGAGGCGGGCATCGAGCTCATCGTATGCATCACCGAGGGCATCCCGGTGCTGGACATGGTGCGAGTCAAGCGGGTGCTCATGGACTACCCCCTCTCCCGCCTCATCGGGCCCAACTGCCCCGGGATCATCACCCCCGGTCAGGCCAAGATCGGCATCATGCCGGGCCGCATCCACCGTCCCGGGCCCATTGGGGTGGTCAGCCGCTCCGGGACCCTGACCTACGAGGCCGTGGGCCAGTTGACGGCGCTGGGCATCGGGCAGAGCACCTGCATCGGCATCGGGGGGGATCCGATCAGTGGCACCAGTTTCGTGGATGCCCTGGTGCTCTTCCAGGAGGATCCCGGAACCCAGGGCATCGTCCTGATCGGGGAGATCGGGGGCAGCGCCGAGGAGGACGCCGCAGCCTTCATCCGCGCCCATGTCACCAAGCCCGTGGTGGCTTTCATCGCCGGACAGACGGCCCCGCCAGGGCGTCGCATGGGCCACGCCGGAGCCATCATCTCCGGGGGCAAGGGGACCGCAGCGGAAAAGGTGGAGGTTCTTCGGCTGGCCGGAGCGACCCTGGTGGAGAATCCCGCAGAGATGGGTCAGGCGATGGCCCGGTGCGTGCCCGGATGATCCGGGCCTTCAGTTCCTCTTGCCCGGATTGAAGGCGGCCGCCAGCATTTCGTTCTGGAGCCTGGCCAGCTCCGGCTGCCGTTTGTCCATGGTCTCCAGAGCCTCAGGGCTGTACTTCGACTGGAAGGCTTCGCGTGCCCTTTTCCTTGTTTCTGCGTCACCCGTGACCACCCCAGGGATGTAGTCGGCGATGATCCGAGAGATCTCCTGGTTCTCCGCCCTGGAAATCCCGGACTTGGCGATGGCCGATGCCTCCGCGTCCGCCACCCGTTTGACCCGCGGGTCCTTGGCCACTTCGGTCTCGATCTGCTTCTGATCGCCCCTGGACTTCTTCATGGCCATCAGGCTCACCTCCACGACGATTCCGGCCACGGGCATCATTTCCCTCTCGTACAGGATATGGCGGGTGATCTGGTCATCCGTGATGATGGGCCTGGGTGCCGGAGGCTCCACTGGGGCACCCTGGGGGAGTTGGCTGTTTTTTTTGACGGACTCCTGGGGCTTGGTGCTGCGATGGCCGCAGGCGGCGAGGAGAAGGGTGATCGAGAGTGTGAATAGCTTCTTCATGGTTGTGCGACTCCTTGGGCGGTGCGGGGCCATGATTGGAAAATCACTGATCAATATAGGCAAATGATTTGGTTTTGTACCCCAACGTGGCGGGATGAGTCCCGTTGGGGGTGGCCGATGCAATGATCAGAATATGGGAATCCCCTTGATGCCAGCCTGGGCCCGGGGATCTGGCTGGGTCCATTCCGGGAACCTTGAACCTAGGCGGCTGATCTATCATGTCGACATGCCTCTCCTCGCGATGCTCCTTCACGAACCCGCCGCCACTGTCGTGCGCGGGTGGTGGGATCTGCTGGAGCGGGAGTTGGGGCTCCAGGGGCTGCGCAGGGTGCCTTTCCCCCATGTCACCCTTCTGGGCTATTCAGGGTTGGACCACGGCCATTTCCGGAACGAACTGGAGGCCTGTGTGGAGCGCCTGGGTCCCATCACCCTGCGGACCTCGGGCCTCGGGCTCTTCTTCCAGCCCCATCCGGTGATCTACCTCCCCGTGGTCCGTTCCCGGGCCCTGACGGACTTCCACCGGGAGATGTGGGAATCCGTGGGAACCCGGGGGGGCCGCCTGGATCCCCATCATGCCCCCGACGCCTGGACCCCCCACCTCACCCTGGCCCAGGCCGACCTGACCCCCGAGAGCCAGCTTGATGCGGTCCGCATCCTTTCCCGCCTTGATCTGAGCCTGGAGTTCGAGGTGCGGAACCTCACCCTCTTCGAGTGGATCGGCCCCAGGTTCGAGCCCCTGGACCGGTATCCCTTGCTGGGGGAGAGGGCAGAAACTGTCGGATGAGGCCGCCCTGCGCCTTTCTCGCCGCGACTCCGGCTGAAGCCCTGTTGCAGGCGTTCAGGGCTCTGCCATGCTTTTCTCCCCGGGGGGAAACGCGATCCGTGGCTCTCGAACTGAACGCCCCGTTTTCTCCGGTATCCTGAAGGGCCTGTGGAGTACCCATGTCGGCCCTTGTCAAAGCACATCTGGATCATCGGCGCAGCTGGTGCCACTTCGATTACTGCTATCCCGTCATCTCCCGGCGCAGCAAGGGCGTGAGCCTGGGGGTGAACCTGAACCCCGACAAGGTCTGCAACTTCCATTGCGTCTACTGCGAGGTGGATCGGAACGCCCCGATCCGTCGCAAGGACGTGGACCTGGACCAGCTGGAGCAGGAAATGGCGGCCCTCCTGGATCTGGTGGCTTCCGGTGAGCTCTTCGGGACCTTTCCCTTCAGCTCCGCCCTTCCGGAGCATCGCCGCCTCAACGATATCGCCTTCTCCGGGGACGGGGAGCCCACCACCTCCAGGGGCTTCCGCGCCTGCGTGGAGCGTCTGGCGGCCCTGAAGCGGGCCCGGGGGATGGACGAGGTCAAGCTGGTGCTCATCACCAATGCCACCTGTCTCCAGGATCCGGAGGTGGTGGAGGGCATCGATCTCCTGATGGCCCATGGCGGCGAGATTTGGGCCAAGCTGGATGCGGGCACGGAAGCCTCCTATCGCACCTTCAACCGCTCCGCGGTGCCCTTTGCACGGGTCCTGGAGAACCTGAGCTTTGCTGTCTCCCGCTGGCCGGTCTTCATCCAGACCCTTTTTCAGGAGTGGCAGGGAAGGGGGCCTTCGGAGGAGGAACTGGCGACTTATGTGGAGCGGATCCGTGAGTTGCGCTCGGGCGGGAGGCTTCAGGGGCTCCAGGTCTATACCGTGGCGCGGCCCACGCCGGAACTGGCATCCAGGCCCTTGGGAGCGGCGACCATGGATGCCCTGGCCGAGCGCCTGCGGTCGGATCTGCCGGGCCTACCTGTGGAAATCTTCTACGGACCCGCCGCCTGATGCGCCGGGCTGTACTGTTCGCGACTGGGCTATTCCTCGCCCTGGGGTGTCAGCGCAAGGCGGCCCCGCCTCCTGCCTCTCCGGCCGCTCCTGTTGAGCTGCGACTGGTGGCTGTCGGGGACATCATGATGCACCAGGACGTCAAGGCGTCCGCCCAGGACGCTCCCGGGGGCTTTCCGGACCTTTGGCGGGACCTGGCTCCCCTCTTCCAGAAGGCCGATCTGGTTTTCGGCAATCTTGAGACGCCTGTGGCGCCCCGCAGCGGGGGGCCTGGCCGCCCCTTTCTGTTCAACGCCCCCGAAGTCCTGGTCCCGGCCCTCAAGCAGAGTGGTTTCCATATCCTGGCCACGGCCAACAACCATGCCTATGACCAGGGTCCCAAGGGGCTTGTGGAGACTCTGGAACGTCTCCGTCAGCAGGGCCTCCATGCCCTGGGCAGCGGTATGAGCCGCGCCGAGGCGGACTCACCCTGCATTCTCGAAAGGAACGGCCTTCGGATCGGCTTCCTGGGGGCCACGGATGTCTTCAACAGCAGGCTCAACCGCCAGGAGAGCGGGCCCTGGGTCAGCGCCCTGGACGAGGATCGGCTGGTGGAGACCGTCCGGCGCCTGCGCCCCCAGGTGGACGCCCTGGTGCTGAGCCTCCATTGGGGCAACGAATACCAGCACCAGCCCTCCCAAAGGCAACGGGAGATCGCCAGCCGTCTGGTGGAGGCCGGGGCAGACCTCATCCTTGGCCACCATCCCCACGTCCTCCAGCCCCTGGCCTGGGTGGAGGCGGGGGGGCGGAAGGGGGCTGTGGCGTACTCCTTGGGCAATTTCATCAGCAACCAGGACCGGACCTACGACCCGGGCTCCATGCCGGAGCAGGCCGGGGACAGCCGGGACAGCGTCGCCCTCATGGCGACCTGGGTCAAGGACGGAGCGGGAGCCCGCCTGGCGGAGGTCAAGGTGGAGGCTCTCTGGACGGAGAACAACTGGCGGAAAAGATCCGGTGATCGCGAGATCCGGGTGGTCCGGATCGGCCAGCAGGCGAATTCCTTGGCCAGGCTGCGGCAGCAGCGCATCCAGGCGACCCTGGATGGGCGTCTGCACACGGACACCTTCCGGATGGCGGCCTTCCGCCCCAAGCCCCGCCCCAAGCGGCGGCTGGCTCCTGTCACAGTTGAAGCGGAGCCGGTTGCCGAGCCATCTGTCGCGGTTCCGCCCCCTCCGGAGCCACAGCCATGAGCTTCCGGACCTGGACCCCCATCGCCCTCCTGGTGGTCTCCAACATCTTCATGACCTTCGCCTGGTACGGGCACCTCAAGAGCCAGCGCGACGCCCCCCTGATCCTGGCCATCCTAGCCAGCTGGGGCATCGCCTTCTTCGAATACGTCCTCATGGTGCCCGCCAACCGCATCGGCTTCGGCCGCTACAGCCTCCCCCAGCTCAAAGTCATCCAGGAGGTCGTGACCCTCTGCGTCTTCGCCGTCTTCACCGTCTTCTACATGCGGGGCAGGCTGACCCTCAACCACGCCTGGGCCGGGCTGTGCCTGGTGGGGGCGGTGTACTTCACGTTCAGGAAATGACAAGGCTTCCGGGTCAGCCCCCTCCGGAGGGAAAGTAAGGGGGTTGAAGGGTGCTAAAAAGGGTGCAAACTATAGTGCTAAGGGGTGTGCCCATGATCCCACGACTGGTTCCCATCACAGATATGAAACGCAATGGGGGTAGGATTCTGGATGCCCTGCGCCAGGACCGATCCCCGGTCATCATCACGGAGCATGGACGGGCTGCGGCTGTCCTGCTGGACGTGGCGAGCTATGAGGCGATTACGCGGCGTTTCGAGATCCTGCGAGGGATCGAGGACGGCGAGCGGGACATCGCGGAAGGGCGGACCCTAAGTTGGGAAGAAGCCAAGACTGAGCTTCGAAAATGGCGGCGCTGAAGCTGCATCTCACTCTCACAGCCTCCCGGCGGTTGGACGAGATCCTGGGTTTCATCGCCCAGGACAACCTGGAAGCGGCGGACAAGCTTTCAGAGACCATCGAAGCCGCGCTGGAGCGGGTAGCGGCTTTTCCGGCATCTGGAAGGCGGATCCCGGAGGCACCGGAGCGCCCGGAGCGGGAATTGGTGGTGCCTCCCTGCGTCCGGATCTTTTACCGGGTGGAGGGTGGGTTTCTCTGGGTCCCTTTCGCCACGCGGGCGGAGCAGGAGTTCCATGGCGAGGTGTTAGACGATTGATTCTGAGGGTGAGCGGACTTCCTCTCTTAGCCGCTATGAAAAGCAGCTCCCTGTCTATGTTTCAGAGGGAAAAGCGCGAAGAAATGCAGGAGGCGAGCCATATGCGGAAAACCGACTCATTGCAGTCGTCATCACCGCCACGGATGGTGGAATTGTCAGCAAGAGGTTCTATGCCCAACCCTTCCGATATTATGTATCCAGCCCAGGGAACTCCGGATTCTTGTAGTTACTCTACTGGATCGATAAAAAGTTATTCCGCATAAGCCAAGCCGCTTCGGCGTCGGGGGCATTCAGGGCCGTCAGGACCGACTGGCCCAGTTCCGCCGGAGCCATCGAGAGGCCCTCCTTTGCGAACAGCTCGACGGTGCTCTGGACCACCATGGACTCGAGCTGGCCCAGCAGTCCTATCTTGTAGTTCTTGCGGTGGACTCGGCAGGCTTCGTCATCCAGCGAGTGGTAGACCCGGCATTTGAAGGGGCGCACCTCATAGATCCGGCAGGCTCCCTCCTGGTCCATGAAGGTGCACTTCCTCTGGTAGTTCCTTTCCGATCGGCCCTTCGCGTAGTCTGCGTGGGCTTCCAGCTTCAGGATCCACTCACGGAGAGCCTCGTCCCCCAGGCTGCGCAGATGCTCTGCAATGCGGAGGGCTTCCATGGGGAGGGCCTCGACCCGGAACTCGCAACAGTGGGCGCAGCCCTTCCGGCACCTGAGCTTCACGCCATCAAGACAGGGCGTGACGATCTCGAGGAAGCGGTCGTTCAGGGCATACAGCACCTTCATGATCTCGACCTTGTTCGCCAGGGTGTGCCCGGCCGCGTTCAAGGCGTGGATCTGCCCGAAGGCCGTTTCCAGAGCCGTATTGATTTCAGCAACCATCTTCTCCTTGGTTGCTTCCAGAAGAACCGAATTGTCCACCGTGCTTCCCTGCGCCGTCCATCCCATCTCCCCCACACTCCGATGATCGGAGTTGAATCCCAGACTCGTACATCGACAGGAGAGGAAGAACTTGCGGACCCGCCAAGCCTTTCCAGATTGCCCTGGACCTTCTGAACGCGTCAATCCGGCGAATCTGCCTACCCGCCCGAGCAGATTCATGACAGCTTCTGTCGCATGTCCCGGCGGACAATAGGGGACTTCGCACCGCTCCGGCTCCCACGGGACGGGGCTTCATGTAAGAGTGGAGTGCCATGATCCACCTCGTCTTCAGCAACCACACTGAGCGGCTCCTCTCCCTCCTGGCTGGGGACCTGGCGGATTTCCGCGCACGGCGGGGGCCCTGGGAGGCCGCCCACCTGGTGCTGCCCAACCCGGGGGTGCGGCAGTTCGTGGAGAGCGGGCTGGCCCTCAGCGAGCTGAAGGTGGTGGCCAACCTGCGGATGAACTACCTGGAGGGCTTTTGGCGGCGCTTCCTCCCGGAAGGGGTGAAGCTCCTGGATCGCGCCTCCCTTCACGGCCTCCTGCTGGGGCTGCTCCAGGATCCGGACTTCCTGGCCCAGCCCGAACTGGGGCCCGTCCGGGCCTACCTCCAGGGCGAGCCCCGGGGCCTCAAGGCCCTCCAGTTCTCCGGGGCCATGGCCCGGCTCTTCGAGGCCTACCTCCTGGGCCGTCCCGGCTGGGTCCAGGGCTGGGCTGACGGCCTGGAAGTCGCCCAGGGGGCGCCTGCGGGGCTGGAGGTCTGGCAACGCAGCCTGTGGAAGGGCCTCAAGGGACGTCTGTCTGCGCTGCCGGAGCGCTGGCTCAGCCTCCCGGAGTTCTTCGCGGACCCCCTCTTCGACGCGGCGGCCTTTCCCGAGGAGATCTTCCTCTTCGGCCCCGGCCCCATGGCCCTGGCCTACCACCGGGCCTTCCATCGCCTGGGGCAGCGCAGTGAGGGCTTCAACGTCCACCTCTACGTCCACAACCCCTGCCAGGAGGAGTGGAGCGAACTCCGCCGGGACTGGGGGGGAGGGCAGGGGGAGGACCCCCTGGCCCTGGACACCCGCGCCCCGCTGGCGCTCCAGCGCTGGGGCAAGCCCGGCCGGGAGCACGTCTGCCAGCTCTGTGAACTGGTGGACTGGAACCTGGACATGGAGGGCGTGGAGTCCGAGGGGCGTGGTCTGCTCCAGGCCCTCCAGGACGAGATCCTGACCCTGGCGCCCACGGATCGCCTGGAAGCGGACGACACCCTGCGTATCCTGGCCTGCACCAGCCCCCGCCGCGAGGCCGAGGCCGTGGCCGACGAGATCTGGGAGACCCTGAGGCGCCACGAGGGGGCGATCCGCTTCTCCGACGTAGCGGTGGTGCTGCCCGAGGGGGTCAAGGCCGACTATCTCGATGCCCTGCGGGGGGCCTTTTCCGGGGCCCACGAGATCCCCTGGCGACTGGCGGACGAGGGGCCTCAGCGGGTGAAGGAGTTGGTGGAGGGCTCGCTGCTCCTCCTGCGCCTGGCCTTTGGCGATCTCAACCGGGCCGAGATCCTGCGGGCCCTGGGCCACCCGGCCTTCCGGCGTCGCTGGCCGGACCTGGCCCTGGACGAGCTGCCGGACTTCTGCGAGCGGGCGGGGATCGTGGCCCGTCTCGACGCCGGTGAAACCGAGGGCACCTACCTGGAGGGGGGCCTCTGGACCTGGGAACGGGGCCTCCAGCGGGCCGCCCTGGGGGCCTTCCTGGGGGAGGGGGCGCTGCCCCTGGGGGAACACGGCCTGCCTTCCGCTCCCCTCCCGGAGGGTGCCGCCGATCTGGCCCACCTCCTCCGGGCCCTCCTGGGGGACCTGCGGCGCCTGCGCTCGCTGCATCAGACGCCAGCGGCCTGGTGCGCCGCCTTCCGAAGCCTTCTCCAGGCCTACCTGGGCCAGCCCGAGGGGCGGGGGGAGGAGAGCGATCACCGGGCCATGGCGGAACTGTTGAAGGCCCTGGAACGCCTGGAGGCCCTGGAACTCCCGGGCATTGCAGCCCCCGCCATCGGGGGCCGGGAGGCCCTGGCCCTGGCGGAGGAGGCCTTCCAGGGGCTCACCCAGGAGGCCCTGGGCCCCTACGGCAAGGGGGTGGTGGTGGCCTCCCACGCCGCCCTCCGGGGGGTGCCCTTCAAGGCCGTCTTCTGTCTGGGCATGGGGGAGGGGGTGTTTCCGGGCGGCGATATCAAGGACCCTCTGGACCTGAAGGGCTTCCGCCGCATCCCAGGGGATGTGAGCCGCAGCGAGCAGGACCGCTACCTCTTCCTGGAGACCCTGGGCTCGGCCCGGGAGCGCCTGGTGCTGAGCTACACCTGCCGGGATCCCCTCTCGGGCGAGGAGCTTCAGCCCAGCCCCCTGATCCTGGACCTGCGGGACATCCTGCGGCCCAGCCTGGGGGAGGAGGGCTGGAAGGCCCTCTGGGTCCATCCCCCGCTCCACCGCCATGATCCGGAACATCCGGCCCTCCACACCCCCGAGGGCCGGGCCGAGGCCGAGGCGATGATTCTGGGACAGGCTTTGCGGGCGCGGGCGGGCCGCCCCGAGCTGCCGGAGGATCCGCGCCGCTGGGGGCTGTCCGGCCCATCTCTGGCGGCCCTGCAGGAGCGCCTCCACTTCTGCGGCCCCTTGGGAAGCGCGGGGCGGGACCACGGCGATCGTATCCTCCTGCGGGCCGGGGATCTGCGGAAGTGGCTGGAGTGCCAGATCCAGGGCGGCGCCAAGCTTCGCCTGGGTCTGCGCGGCGAGGCCGAGGGGGATCCCGCCGATCTGGCGGAGGAGCCCTTCGAGGCGGACTTCCTGGCCCAACGGGGCCTGGTGCGGGAGCTTTTCTGGGAGAGCCTCCAGGGCGGGCTCGATCTTGAGGAGGCCTACGAAGCGCGGGTCTGGGGCCTGCGGGAGGCGGTGAAGGCCCCGGCGGGCTTCCTGGGGGAGGGGGATCGCCGCAAGGCCTTGACCCTGATCGAGGGCTGGCGCTCCCTGCTGACGCCCGGAACTGAAGCGGTGGTCCATCGCTTCGGTTCGGACCGCTCCCGGGGCACCCTGGCCGCCGAGGCCCACCCCGCCATCTCCTGGCCCCTGGAGCTGGGAGGTCGCACCGTGACCCTGGTGCTGGAGGGGCAGACCGAGCCCCAGTGGGCTGAGGGAAGCCTCCTGCTCTCGGAGCGGAAGGCTCCGGGGAAGAAGGGCCCCGAGGTCAAGGACCGCCGGGAGATGCTGCGGGCCTGGTTCGATCAGCTCCTTCTGGCGGCGGCGGGGCTGAAAAGCGGCCCTCATCGGGCCCGGATCCTGTCCTGCTGCGATGACGCGGCCCAGGCCTGGCACGCGGATCTCCCCGAGGTGGATCAGGCTGCGGCCCGGGATTGCCTGGGTGAGTGGGTGCGGGAGGCCCTCCTGGAGCCCCGCTGGACCCTCATGCCCATCGAGGGCGTCCTGGAGGAATCGGCAAAGGACGGCGGCGATCTGGAGGACTGGGTCGAACGGCAGCAGGGCAGCGATCGCGCCAGCTTCAGCTCCCTTTACGGCCCCCTGAAGGGGCTGCTGGAGGCAGAAGTGGAGCCGGACTGGAAGGCCCTGGCCCAGGCCCGGTACGGGGACTTTCTGGAATGGAGCAATTCGTGGGGGGAAGGGCTGTGAACGGGCATCAGGCCGAATCTCATCCAAGGAACGCCGGGGAAAAAAGAGTAGGGGCCGGGGATGAACGGGGATGGACGGGGATGAAGGCATCCCTCCTGGGAAATTGCCGCACCCTCTTTTATCCCCGTGCATCCTGTTCATCCCCGGCCAACATGCTTTTCCTGATTCGGCACCCCCGCTTGGCGGGGTGTGAACACCCCCTCTCCCTTGCTGAACCAGCCCCAGGCGCCCAGGTAGACTTCTCTGATCTGTGTCCATCCCCACATCTGTGGTTGAAAACGTAATGAACAATATTGACAGTATTAGGGATAATAAATAGCAGCAAAGGATTAATTATGCGCATTATCAGACCAGTCTCGGACGGAGAACACTTAATGATAGTCCTGCTGGTAGCTAGATGGATTATTGTTTTCGCTAGTTATATTATTGGGTACTTTTTTAATGAAATATTTATAGGTATCGCATTGTTTGTCGGTGCTCCGTGGGCAATTATTTTAGAGCATATTCAGAAATATTGTCATATTCACATAAAGGCTAGCGAGAGGTTTTTGAATTTTTCTTTCTTATTACTATTCATTGTCATCTTGCCTGTTGCCATTGATTGGTTTGTATTTGCATTATACCAGTTTGCGAATAAGATGATAAATAATAGAAAACAGAGCGTGTAGTGTAATACTTTTATCTTGGTTTTACAAATGATTTGCCCCTGCGAAACCCTTGTCAAGCAACACGAAAGTTGACCCCCTTGGCGTGTGAACCTGTAGGGTGTCCACAGCGAAGGCCATAGGCCGAAGTGGAGAGCGCCCCACCGGGCGCGGTCGTCAACCGACCCTTTCAGGGCGTAGCACCGCCAGCTCGGCGTTTCTCTTTCAGGTGATAACTTTCACCCTTGATGGTTGATGTGATGGGAATATTTTTATTTTCTAGCCGGACATTGCCTGAACACAAGGATTGGAGTTGTGGTCAACATTGACTGAAACAGCTTTTGCTTTTC
The DNA here is from genome assembly GCF_000242615.2 of Holophaga foetida DSM 6591. Classification (GTDB taxonomy): domain Bacteria; phylum Acidobacteriota; class Holophagae; order Holophagales; family Holophagaceae; genus Holophaga; species Holophaga foetida. The sequence continues at coordinate 967,916 of NZ_KI912268.1, read as the reverse complement.
TCCCAGGAGAAAGCCCGATTCATGGCCCCCCAGCCATGATCCCCTTCCAGGTCCTTGCCGCATGACTCCTACGCAATCCTCCTCTTCAACGGCTGATCAAGTTTGCCGCTACCCCAAACCCGCCCTCCTGGCGGAGCTGCCCCCGCGCCGGGGCGTGATCCAGGCCAGTGCGGGCACCGGCAAGACCTATACCCTGGAGCGCATGGTGGTGGACTTCCTGCTCCAGGGCATCCCCCTGGAGCAGATCCTGGTGGTGACCTTCACGGACAAGGCCACCCTGGAGCTCAAGGCGCGGGTGCGGGCCATGCTGGAGACCCTGGCGGAGCTGGAGGCTGGAGAGGCCCCGGAGCCCTGCTGGGAGATCGGCCCCGGGCAGGCCAAGGCGCTCAGCCAGGCGCTGCGGGCCTTCGACCGGGCCACCATCGCCACCATCCACGGCTTCTGCCGCCGGGTGCTCCAGGAGAGCGCCTTCGAGGACGGGAGCCTCCTGCGGCGGGAGCTGACGGATGGCCGCGCCATCCTGGGCCAGGCCTGGCGGGAGCTGGTGCGCCAGAACGAGCACGCGGCCTTCCTGGAGGAAGCCCTCTGCCACGGCTGGAGCTTCGAGAAGATCGAGAAGCTCCTGTGGAGCGTCTACCAGGAGCGGGGTCGGCTGGTGCCGGGTCCCGAGGTCGATCCCGGGGCCCTGCTCCGGGATTTCGATCCGGCCTGGGGTGTCTTCTCCGATGAAATGGTCGCCGCCGGGGTCAAGACGGTCACCCGGAACAAGGACGAGCGGCGTTGGCAGGCCCTGAGCGCCCTGGTGGGCTCTGATCCTTCGCCCTGGGATTACTGGGGAGGCCATGTCCGGGAAAAGCTGGATGATCTGATGGAGGATTGCCTGACGGTGGATGGCGAGACCTGCCAGGCCCTGGGTTATTGGCTGGCGTCCCTCCGGGGCGCCAGCCAGCCCGAAGCCCTCCTGGCCCACCGTCTCCTGGGACCCCTCCGGGCCCGGGTCCAGGCCCTCAAGGCCGAAGAGGGGCTCTACGATCATGACGATACGGTGCTCCTGGTGCGGGAGGCCCTCCGGGGTCCCAACGGCCCGGCCCTGGCGGCGCGGCTGCGGGAACGCTACAAGGTGGCCCTCATCGACGAGTTCCAGGACACGGACCAGGTCCAGTGGGAGATCTTCCGCACCCTCTTCGGGGCCGCCCCCAGCCGCCTCTACGTCATCGGCGACCCCAAGCAGGCCATCTACGGCTTCCGGGGAGGGGATCTGGCCACCTACGAGGCCGCCAAGGCCGAGCTGACGGAGGGGGCCGAGGCCCTGGAGCTACGGGATAACTTCCGCTCGACGCCCGGTGTTATCGACGCCTACAACCACATCCTCAGGGGCTTCTTCGCCGATCCCGGCCTCTATCCGGAGGATCGGCAGGTGCGCTGCGGCAAGGGCGGGCTGCGCCTGGAGACCCGCTCCGGGGAGGCGGTGCCCCCGGTGCGCCTCCTCAGGCTCGAGCGGCTGGACGGCGGCAAGCGGCTCTGGCGGCGCATCGCCCGCCACCTGGCCCGGGAGATCCGGGACCTCATCGAGACCCGGGGCCTGCGCTTCGGTGAGACCGAGCTGCGGGAGCTGCACTACGGCGATGTCCAGGTGCTGGTGGGCAAGGCCAGCGAGGGACGCCTGGTGGCGGAGGCCCTGGCGTCCGCGGGCATCCCCTACGCCTTCTTCAAGCAGGACGCCCTCTTCGAGAGCCAGGAGGCCGAGGATCTCCTGGACCTCCTCCGGGCCATCCTGGAGCCCCGGGACCGCAGTTGCCTGGCCCGGGCGCTCCTGACCCCCTTCTTCGGCTACGGCCTGGAGGACCTGGATGCCCTGCCGGGCATGGCGGAGGACCACCCCGCCATCCTGCGGCTCCTGGACTGGCAGCGATTGGCCCGCCAGCGCCACTTCGTCCGCCTCTTCGAGGCCATCCTCCAGGAGAGCGGCCTTCTGCGGCGTCTGCGCCTCCAGACCGCCAGCGAGCGCGCCCTTACCAACCATCAGCACCTGGCGGAACTCCTGACCCGGGCCGCCCGGGAGGGTTCCCCGGATCTGGAGGACCTGATCCGCCTCTTCCGGCGCTGGCAGGCGGGTGATGAGAAGCCCACCGGGGAGGACGGCGACACCCAGCGCCTCGAAGGAGAGAAGCGGGCTGTCCAGATCCTCACCATGCACAAGAGCAAGGGCCTGGAGGCCCCGGTGGTGGCCCTCTTCGGCTTCACCCAGTCCGGGGGCGGCAACCTCCACCGCTACCATGAAGGCCTGGCCCGCTGCCTCTACCTGGGCAAGCCCCCGGCGGAGATCAAGGCCCGGGTGGAAGAGGAGGCCCTGGAGGAGTCCCGGCGCCTGCTCTACGTGGCCCTCACCCGGGCCAAGGCCCACCTGCTGCTGCCCTGCTTTGTGGTGGACAAGAAGACCAAGGAGGGCGGCCCCGATCATCCCAAGGGCAACTACGGGGTCCTGAATCCCCGTCTGCGCCAGGTCCTGGAGAGCGATCTGCGCCCGGAGTTCGAGGTGGTGGAGGTCACGGGGGAGCGCCTGGAGACCGCCGACGAACTGCCGTCCCTGGACCTGGGGGACTTCGAGGTGCCCCGCCCGGAGCCGATGGAATCCCTGGATTACGAGGCCTTGCGCATCGCCGCCCGCCCGGCCTTCACCACCTCCTTCACGGCCCTGAGCCACGGACGGGGCGAGGAGGGGCTCTCCCTGGACGGGGAGCGGGAGCGGCCCACGGTGAGCCTGCCCCCAGGGGCACTCCCCAAGGGGGCCCGGACCGGTCAGCTCATCCACGAGCTGATGGAGGACGTGGACCTGAAGAGCGCCGAAGGGGTTCCCTTCGAGGACTGGTGGCCCGGGCGACGGCCCTGGGTCGAGCGGGCCCTGGCCCGTCACGGCATGGACCTGTACCACGCCGAGGCGGCGGCCCGCATGATCCACGGCGGCCTGTGCCTGGATCTGGAGGGCGCGCCGCTCGCGGAGCACGACCATGCCCTGCGGGAACTGGGCTTCCTGAGCCGCTTCCTGGATTCGGAGGACCTCCTCACCGGAGCCATGGATCTGATCTTCGAGCGGGCGGGGCGCATCCACCTCCTGGACTGGAAGACCAATGCCCTCCCGGACTACGGCCCCGAAACCCTGGCGGCCTGCGTGGCGGAGGACTATCTGCTCCAGGTGAAGCTCTACCTCTACGTCCTGCTGGCCTATTTCGGCATCGAGGACGAGGCCGATTTCGAGGCCCGCTTCGGGGCCGTCCATTATGTCTTCCTCCGGGGGCCCGGGGTCTGGTCCCATCGGCCCTCCTGGGCCCAGGTCCAGGCCTGGCGCGAGGAGCTCTCGGCCCTGCACGCGGAGGTGGCCCATGCCTGAGTGTCTACTGCCCCCTCTGGCCGGTGTGCTCGGGGGGCCCGATGCCCAGCTGGAGCGCTGGCAGGGCACCCTTCAATCCCTGGCCCTGCCTGAAGGCTTCCTGGCCCTGGCCTGCGAGCTGGCGGGGCTGGTGCCCGGTCTTGACCCTGAAACCCGCCGGGAGCTGGCCCTCCTGCTCCTGCTGCTGCAGGTGAACCAGGCCCAGGGCCACGTCCTGCTCTCCCTGGAGGATCCCGCTCCTCTGTCGGCCTTCGGGGAGTCCCCACGGGACTGGCGCGGCCTCTTGGCGCGGGAGGAACTCCAGCTCCTCCTGGGGCCGGGGCGTCCCCTGGTGATGGGCGAAGGCGGGCTCTACAGCGGGCGCTTCTTCCGGGCCGAGGAGGGCGTGGCGCAGTCCGTGATCCGGCGGGAAGCCCTGGCGGGTTTCGAGGTGGCGGTGGACCCGGGGCTCTTCCAGCAGCCCGTGGCGCTTTCGGCGGAGCAGCAGGAGGCCGTGGAGGCGGCGGTCCGTGCCCCCCTGACCCTGGTGACTGGCGGACCCGGCACCGGCAAGACCTCCATCGTGGTGGCCATGTTGCGGGCTCTGGTGCGCAGTGGCCTCTCGCCGGAGGAGATCCTCCTGGCGGCCCCCACGGGCAAGGCCGCCCAGCGCATGGGCCAGGCCATCCGGGAGCAGCTGAACCGCCTGGGCGCCCTGGATGCCGTCGATCAGGCCCTTCTGGAGGCCGCCGAGCCCCGCACCCTCCATCGCCTCCTGGGCTGGCATCCCGGGCTGAACGGCTTCCGGCATCACGAGGGCAATCCCCTGTCGGGGAGGGTATTGATTGTTGATGAATCATCAATGATTGGCCTGGAGCTGATGGAGGCCCTCCTCAAGGCTGTGCCTTCCGGGACCCGGCTGGTGCTGCTGGGGGATGCGGATCAGCTGCCCTCGGTGGAGGCGGGACGGGCCTTCCGGGATCTGGCGGAGGCCCGCCCGGCGCTGACCCGCCGCCTGAGCCACAGCTACCGCATGGACAACCCGGCTTCCGGGGGACGCCACGTCCTCCTGGTGGCCCAGGCCATCAACGCCGGGGAGCCGGAGTGCCTGGGGCAGGGGGAGGCGGCGCTGGCCCTGCGGCAGAGCGTCAGCGAACTCTCCCGCTCCGGGGTGGAGCTGCTGGGGCCCGAGGCCCTGGAGGGCTTCCTGCAGGACTGGGACCGTCGCTGGATCCAGGGCCTGGGGGAGAGCCTCTACCTGCCCCTGAAGGCCGGACAGGACTGGAACCACGAAGCGCCCCGCATCCGCCGGATGGTGGAGCACTACGACCGGAGCCGGGTCCTGGCACCCCTCAATGAGACCGTGGAGCGCCTGAATGCCTTCTTCCACGGGCGGGCCCTGGAGCGCTCCCGAGGGCACCTGGAGCACGAGCTGGGCATCCTCCTGGGGGAGCCGGTGATGGTGCTGCGCAACGACTACCGCCGGGGCCTCTTCAATGGCGACCAGGGGGTGGTGCTCCTGGTGGAGCGGGAGGGGCAGCGGCGCCCAGAGGTCTTCTTCCCCCGGGGCCAGGGCTTCGTCAGCTTCCCCCTGGCGGCCATCCGGGACGATCTGGAGCTCTGCTACGCCATGACGGTCCACAAGTCCCAGGGCTCGGAATACCAGCGGGTGGCCCTGGTGCTGCCGGACCGGGATCTGCCCCTGCTCACCCGGGAGATCCTCTACACCGCCCTCACCCGGGCCCGGGAATCCGTGGTCATCGTCGGGGAACGGAGCATCCTGGATCTGGGCATCCGGAGGAAGACCGAACGTGCTTCGGGGCTGGGAGGACTTTTGGCAGGCCCCGAAAAGCAGAATCAGCTGGGATAAAAGGACCCGATTATCCATGTATCTCCGAAACCTCTGGGTGAGGCGGGTTTTGGACAGGATTTGTCGCGCCATGGGACCGAACCTTCGAGTCATGGAGGTGTTCCATGGCGATCAATCGGATCCAGTTCCAGAAGGGTCTGTCCTTTCGGGATTTCCAAGCCCGGTATGGCACAGAAGTGCAGTGCAGGGACGCAATGGTGAAGGCAAAGTGGCCACACGGGTTCCAATGCCCGAAGTGTGGTAGTGGCGGGGCTTACTTCTTGGTTCCTCGGCAGTTGTTCCAGTGCAAGGCTTGCCACCACCAGACATCTGTCACCGTGGGGACCGTCATGGAGTCCAGCCACCTCCCACTGAGGACCTGGTTCGAGGCCATGTACCGGCTTTCACACGGCAAACACTCGATTTCTGCCCTGGAACTCAAGCGTTATCTGGGTGTCAGATACCCCACTGCCTACTACCTGAAGCAGAAGATCCTTTGCGCCATGAGTGCTGCGGAATCGAGCCGGAAGCTCAAGGATCGGGTTGAGATCGATGATGCCTATGCGGGTGGAGCTACCCACGGAGGCAAGCGTGGCCGTGGGGCTCCCGGGAAGCAGCCCTTCCTGGTTGCGGTCCAAACAGCGATGGAGAACCACAGGCAGGTCATCTATACCGTGCTCAAAGCCGTGACGGACTTCAAAATTGAGACGATCGAGGCATGGGCCAAGAAGGCCCTGGACCCTGGAACTCACGTCGTATCGGATGGCCTTCACTGCTTTCGTGGCGTCGCCGCATCTGGAGCCTCCCACGAACCCATCAAAAGTGAAGGGGGTTGGAAGGGTTCCAAGATGGAGGCCTTTCAGGCCGTGAACACCGTCATCTCCAACCTGAAGGGCAACATCCTCGGCGTCTGTCGCTGGTGTAGCGCACGGCATCTGCCCAGATACCTTGCCGAACACCAGTTCCGTTTCAATCGCCGCTTCAACCTCCAGGCCATCTTCCCTGCCTTGTTCGCCGCAGTCACAAATACCCCGCCTCACCCTGTCCGCCTCCTGGTTTCGGAGGCATGTGGATAATCGGGTAAAAGGATGAAGCAGTCAGCGGACAACGATGGTCCACCAAGGCGCCCCGGCCCGCCCCGCGAAGCGGGGGCGTCCGGCTTTGCCGGGCGCGCTCCGGGAGGGTGAGCGGGTCATTCAGGCCAGAGGCTTTTCATCCCCTGTATCCATCCCAGCCAGCCTTTGCTTTTCTCTGCCATGAAAGGGGGGACCGCCTGCTCGCCGCGCTCGCGATGTCCCCCCTTTGACCCCCACGTGGTGGCCGGGCAAAGCCCGACCATCACGTCTGTGCCCTCTCTTTTGAACCTCTGTGCCCTCTGTGTTTACTCTTTTGCAAGCAGTTCTTTTCCATGGCAGGGGCCTTATGCTTACAAGAGCTGCTGGATTCCAAGTCCCAAGCGTTTCCCGTCGAAAGGGTGCATAGTTCCCTTTTCAACCTCCTCCGGAATGCTGCCCATGTCCAGACCCAGGCTCCTCATCGTGGATGACGATCCCGTCTCCCAGGCCGTTCTTGAACGCATCCTCGGGGACGCTGGCAATGAAGTCGTCCTGGCTTCGGACGGCCGGGCCGCCCTTGATGTGCTGGCGAGGGATCAGGGTTTCGACGCCATCCTCCTGGATCGCCAGATGCCCGGTATGAGCGGCATGGAGGTCCTTCGCTACTTGAAGGGGGTCGAGGCGCTCAAGGATATCCCCGTGGTACTCCAGACGGCGATGGACCGGGATGAAGAGATCCTGGGGGGCATGAGGGCAGGGGCCCTCTACTACCTCACCAAGCCCCTGGATGGCCGTCTGGTGCTCCAGGTGGTGGCGGCGGCGACCTCTGATTACGCATCCAGGCGGGCTGTCTGGGCTGAACTGGCCAGGATCCGATCGGCCATGGGCTTGATCGAGCGTGGCGTATTCCGCTATCAGACCCTGCAGCAGTGTCTTGATCTCGCCGCCCTGCTGGCCAAGGCTTCCCCCAACCCGAAACGTGCAGTCATCGGTCTTTCCGAGCTGATGATCAACGCCCTGGAACACGGCAACCTCGGGATCACCTACGAGGCCAAGAGCGCCCTCCTGGAGTCCCAGAACTGGAGGAACGAAATCGACCGGCGCCAGCGGCTTCCGGAGAATGCCGACAAGTGGGTGAGCGTCACCGTGGTGCGATCCGCCTCCAGGACCCGGTTCCGGATCCAGGACATGGGCCAGGGCTTTGCCTGGCAGGATTTCCAGGAGATCCATGCCGAGCGGATGTTCGATAGCCATGGCCGGGGGATTCTCATGGCCAAGTGGGAGGCCTTCGACCGGGTCGAGTATCAGGGGTGCGGCAACTGTGTGGTGGCGGAGATCGGCTATGCCAGCTCTTCTTCGCCTTCTTCCAAGGTTCCTGCTGCTGCGTCCGACAGGAAACGATCCACCGCCGCCAAGGTTAGCTGGTTCCCGTCTTGACGATGTCCGTTAAACGCCTGAACGAAGTCCGGCAGATCATAAAGAAATGCCTTCACAGCGTCGGGAGAGAACGCGTTGAACCGGCGACCGTAGCCCATTCGCTCCACCTGGGCTCCGTTCACGAATTGCTCGAATTGTCCGGTCAGGGGAAATGAGAGCACCGGCTTGTGGAGGTATACCGCCTCGCTGATCAGGCTGAAACCACCATTGGTCAGAACTGCCTTGCAGCTGGTCAGGTCGTCGATGAAACCCTCTTCGCTGAACGACTTCAGGACCACTTGGCCGTGAGCTTCGTTACGGTTGAAACCGTAAACCCGGAATTCTTGTCCCTTTACCTCCCTGAGCCCTTCGAGAAGGTCGCTTTGTGATGTGGCGGTCTGGTACACCAGGATGTGGTCAGCTTCGCAGGGCTTGGCAGCCAGGATTGCATCTCGCAGGATGGGCGGTACGACTTCCGTTCTGGGCTTGCAGGGCGGTGCGTCGAAGAATGACGTCACAAGGTAGCGGGCGCAGAATGGGACCTTGGCCTTGATGATGGCCTTGGCCAAGCGGTAGTTCTCGGTCTCGTGCTCGGGGATCGGAAAACCCAGATGGCAGCGATTGATCACCTGCATGTTGTCGACAGAGAGAATGGGCAGGCGGTAGGTCTTGGCGAAGTAATAGGTGAACGATTCAAAGTCCGAGATGACTGCTTCGGGCGCGAATCCTCGATGCACCCGCAAGAACTGCCGGACGTTGGTCACGAGGCTTTCGGGTGCTGCCGCCACGAGGTGCGAGAATGATTTCCAATGGTCCACGGTCCCCTTGTCGTAGCGAAGGTGGAAGCCTTCGATGGCGAACACGCGTCCTGGGAAAGCTTTCTCCATGAAATCCGCAGCTCGGTCACTGGTGGCGATTCGCACATCATGCCCCGATGCCAACAGATGGGTCACGATCACCTTGCTGCGGGTGGCGTGTCCCATTCCTTCGCTGGGAACGCCATAGAGAATCTTCATGGACGACCTCCGTGGGATGCATACAGCTTAAGTCGCTGTCCCGGAATGTTATGAATCTATGTTTTCGCAAGTGGCACCAGGGGCCGCAGCGGAGTCACTCTGACCGCACAGGTCATTCCGATCCGGCCCCATAACCGGGCGCGGCTCTGTTTCTTCTCATGCACCCCGCTCCTGGCTGTCTATGGAAGCTATCTCAGGCAGCGGTCCGCGAAATCCCCGAAGCCCTCCTCGGGGCCTCCCTCGCTGGCCCAGCGGGCGAAGAGGGGTTCCAGGGTGGCCTTGAGTTCGGCCAGGGGCACCCGCTCCGCCAGGCGGAAGGCTTGGCGGTCGCTGGCGGCACTGCCACCGGCGTAGAGGGCGAACTTGCCGATGCCCTGGCCGATGAGGGCCAGTTCGGCGGTGTGGGGCCGGGCGCAGCCGTTGGGGCAGCCCGTGAGGCGCAGCACCGGGGCGCGATCCGCGAGCCCGTGGCGGGCCAGGAGCTCCTCCACGTCCGCCAGGACCCCCGGCAGCACCCGCTCCCCATCCGTGATGGCCAGGGTGCAGAGGGGCAGGGAGATGCAGGCCAGGGCGCGCTCCTGGAGGCGACTGGGCCTGGCCAGATGCCCCAGCAGGCCTTCAACTTCGGCCCGCTCGCTGTCCTGGAGCCCCAGCAGGATCAGGTCCTGGTCGGCGGTGAGCTGGAGCGCCACCGGGAAGCGGCCCAGCAGCTCCCGGAGGGTGGTCTTGAGTCCTCCCGCGATGCGTCCGCAGAGCAGTGAAAGCCCCAGTGCCCAAGTGCCGTCCGTGCGGCGCTGCCAGCCGTGGTAGCGGAGGGTGCTCCAGGGGGGCAGGGGCCTCTCCTGGAATCGCAGGCCGGACCGGGCCTCCACTTCGTCCCGCAGCCAGGCGATGCCCCGGTCGTGGACCAGGTATTTGAGGCGGGCCCGCTTGCGGTCCGAGCGGTTGCCATGCTCCCGGAAGGTGGCCACCAGGGCCTCCACCACGGAGATGAGCGCGCCCTCGGGGATCCATCCCATGGCTTCCGCCAGGCGGGGGAAGGCGTTGCCGTTGAAGGACATGCTCTGCCCGCCGCCCGCGAAGACGAAAAAGCCTTCGAGCCCGCCCTCGGCATTGAGGGTGGCCGCCAGGCCCAGGTCGTTGCTGAGGATGTCCACTTCGTTCTCCCCGGCCAGGGTAAGGGCGATCTTGAACTTGCGGGGCAGGTAGCTGGAGCCCATGAGGGGCTCGGTTTCCGTGGCGGGATCCCGGGCGGGTTCCTCCAGCCAGACCTCTTGGTAGGCGTGGGCCCGGGACAGGAAGTGGCGGGAGAGGCGGTCCGCCACCTCATCGAGCTGGGCCAGTTCCGGACGTCCCAGGGGGTTCACGGCCTGGGTCACGTTGCGCACCACATCCCCGCAGGCTCCCTGGGTCGTGGCCCCGGCGCGATGGAGGGCCTGGACCACCGCGCGCATGTCCGCCTTGGCCAGGCCGTGGAGCTCGAGACACTGCCGGGTGGTGATCCGCAGGGTGCCGTCACCGTAGTGGTCGGCCAGCTCGTCCCAGACCAGGTACTGGGCGGCGCTCATCCGTCCCCCGGGGATGCGGCCGCGCCCCATGACCGTGGGGGGCAGGTCCTTCTGTTCCCGGTGCTTCTGGGTGTAGAAGCCATGGAGCTTGATGAGCTGCTCCCCTTCGGGGGAGAAGGCGGGGTCTGGGTTCACCAGCTCTTCGTTCAGGTGCCCCCGGAGAAAGCGGGAGTTGGCCTTGATGGCTTCGACGGGGCTGAGGGGGAGATCGGACATGGAGACACCTCGAGTGCAGAAGGTCCGGCGCGGAAGATGCAGCTAGACAACGGAAGCGGCCAGACCCGATTATCGGCTTCCCGTGCATCCGCACGGAAAGGGATCGGGTTGAAGGGATTGTAGGTATAAAAAGTTAATATATTTCTTGATTTGCTTCACTTGTCGGTCATCCCAATCTATTCCCTGGCCCCGGTTCCATAGTCTTCGAGGTAGAGCTTTGCCAGCAGCTTTGCCAGATCCACATGCCTTTCGGGTCGCGTGGTCGCCATGACGCCCTCCTGCTGGAGAATCCGGATCAGCTTCTCGGGGATCACCTGGCGATCCCCCACGATCTCCACATGGCCTGCCTTGACATCCAGTCCTTTCAGACGGGGTTCCCGGTCCACCTCGGGCTGGTTCTGCTCCTCCAGGGAAAAGGTGAAATCGGACTTGAGGCAATTTCCCTCGGCATCCACTGTGCGGCAGGAATCGCGCTCGTCCGTGTTGACCTTGAGGTGGGACTTCACCTGGGGCGACAACTGGCCCGGTCTGGTGATGAAGGGAGCATTGTAGGTGATCTCCCGCCATTTGGACCCAGTGACGATCTGACAGATGGGCATCACCATCCCCAGGCTGATGATTCTCGCGACGGGCGAGCCGCAATGCCGTGCCGCCCTGATCCCCGAGAAGGGCGTGGAGATGGTCACGAGGCGGATCTGGAGCTCGGGATCCCGGAGGGCATCGGGTCGCCCGGCGACCAAGGCTTTCCGGGCCACCAAACCACCCTGGCTGTGCCCGACAATGGTGATCTGCTTGTTCTGCATCCGGGCGCCCAGAGCCTCAATGGCCCGGGCCAAGGCGCCGGAAGTGGCCATCATTTCATCCCGATCGTCGTAGGTGAAACCCACGGTCTGCTGACCGTGGAAGGCGAAGACCTCGGCCAGGGCCTGGAAACGTCCCGCCGAGCCGTTGCAGCCATGGACCAGGATGGTCACCGGCTGCTGGGAATTGAGATGGATGGTGCTGTCCGCCGCTTCGGTGCAGGGACGGAGCCCCGGGATTTGCAGCGCCAGGTCCGGTTTGGAAAGAAACTCGGCATTCTTGAAGGGGGTGGGCACAGCCGGGACCCGTTCCGCACAGCCCATGGACAGGCATAGCAGCGTCACCATCAGGATCATCGTCGGGTTTTTGATGGCACACCCCCCCGGGGCCAGTCTAACGGGTATTTCATGCCGGGGCCTCCCAACTCCTGGGTGGGTGTACCATCCAGCCACGCGCGACGACCGGCGGGGAGGTGGCCTATGAGCGTCGGAGGCTTGGTGCTGCTTACGGGCGCCACGGGTTATGTCGGCGGCCGTCTGCTGACGAAGCTGAAGGAGCTGGGGGTGCCGGTGCGATGTCTGGCGCGGCGTCCGGAGGCGCTGCGGGGCACCTGTGAAGTGGTCATGGGGGATGTGCTGGACCCGGATTCTCTGCCGCCTGCCCTGGCGGGGGTCGATACGGCCTACTACCTCGTTCACTCCATGGCGGCGGACCGCGACTTCGAGGAGCAGGATCGCCTGGCGGCGGCCAACTTCGCCAGGGCGGCCCAGGCCGCCGGGGTGCGCCGGATCATCTACCTGGGAGGCCTCGGAGAGGCGGCCGATACCCTCTCCAAGCACCTTCGCAGCCGTCAGGAGACCGGCGGGATCCTGAGGGCGAACCATCCCCAGGTGATCGAGTTTCGGGCCAGCATCGTGATCGGTTCCGGAAGTCTCTCCTTCGAGATGCTGAGGTCCCTGGTGGAGCGGCTGCCGGTGATGATCTGCCCCAGATGGGTGAGAGTTCTGGCCCAGCCCATCGCCGTGGAGGACTTGATTACGTACCTGGTGGAGGCCTTGTCCCTGCCGGAGGGACCTTCCCGGACCTTCGAGATCGGCGGTCCGGAGGCGGTTTCCTACGGCCAGCTGATGGAGGAATACGCGCGTCAGCGGGGACTGCGTCGCTGGATGATCCCGGTGCCCCTTCTGACCCCGTACCTGTCCAGCCTTTGGCTGGGCCTGGTGACCCCTCTTTACGCTCGGGTGGGACGCAAGCTGGTGGAAAGCCTCCGCAATCCGACCGTGGTCACCAACGACCTGGCCGCCCGGACCTTTGACCTCCGGCCAAGGTCCGTATCCCAGGCCCTGGCCCGGGCCCTGGTCAATGAAGACCGGGCCTTTGCGGAAACCCGATGGTCCGATGCCCTGTCCTCCGGAAGTCACCCCCCCGCCTGGGGCGGGATCTCCTTCGGTTCGCGGCTGGTGGACTCCCGTGCGGTCTCTCTGCATGTTGCTCCCGAACAAGCCTTCGCCCCTGTCGGGCGGATCGGTGGGGATACCGGCTGGTACTTCGCCTCCTGGCTCTGGCGGCTCAGAGGCTTCCTGGACCTGCTGGTGGGCGGGGTGGGCGTGCGGCGGGGACGCCGGGATCCCGAGAACCTGCGGGAAGGGGACGCCCTGGACTTCTGGCGGGTTGAGTGTTTTGAACGGCCCCGCCTGCTGCGCCTTCGCGCGGAAATGAAGCTGCCGGGCCGGGCCTGGCTGGAGTTCGAGGTGACCGGGGAGGGGCTTCACAGCACCCTCCGCCAGACCGCCCTCTTCGATCCCCGGGGACTGGGGGGTCTCCTCTACTGGTACGGCATCTACCCGGTGCACCGGCTGGTGTTCTGGGGCATGCTCCGGAACCTCGCCAGGGCGGCCCGGGCCGAAGCACCGGCCCCGAAGGGGTGACGCCGCCCCAAGGCCTCAAAGGTATTCAGGCCCCAGCACCAGGCCCGCCGCCACGGTGTTGTGGGTGGCTTCATCGATGAGGATGAAGGAGCCACCGCTGCGCAGGACCGTGTGGGCGTCCGGGGCGATGGGCCCCTGGAGCTTGAGGGTGACCGTGACGATATCGTTCATGGCCACATCCTCCACCGGCACGGGTTCCAGGGCCTCCAGATCGAGACGGCTTTCGATCTCCCCCACCTTGGCCCGGACTTCCCGGGTGCCGTGGCGCAGGACCAGGCGGCCCGTGCTGCTGAGGGGCTTTTCGCCCAGCCAGGCCAGGGTGGCGGTGAGGGATCGGGTGGGCACCGGGGCGTGCTCGGCGGAGGCGATGAGATCGCCCCGGCTGATATCCACTTCGTCCTCCAGGAGGAGGGTCACGCTCTGACCCGCCACGGCCTCCGGCAGTTCCTTCCCGTAGAGCTCGATACGGCGGACTCTGGAGCGGGCCCCCGAGGGCTGCACCGTGATGGCGTCGCCGGGCTTGATGCGCCCGCTCTCCACCCGGCCCTGGTAGCCCCGGTAGTCGATGAGCTCCTCGGTGCGGGGGCGGCAGACCAGCTGGACCGGGAAGCGGAAGGGCTGGTCCTGCTCGGAGGAGTCCAGCTCGATGCTCTCCAGGAGTTCCATCAGGGTGGGGCCTTGGTACCAGTCCAGGCGCTCTCCCCGGTCCACCACCATGTCTCCCTTGAGGGCAGACAGGGGGATGAAATGAAGCTGGGGAATGCCCAGCTTGCTGGCGAAGGCTCCCACCTGGGCCTGGATGGTGCTGAAGACGGCCTGATTGTAGTCCACCAGATCCATCTTGTTCACGGCCACCACAATGTGGCGCAGTCCCATGAGGTGGGCCAGGGTCGTGTGGCGGCGGGTCTGGGGCAGCACCCCCTTGCGGGCATCGATGAGGACGATGGCGAGGTCGGCGGTGGAGGCCCCGGTGACCATGTTGCGGGTGTACTGCTCGTGGCCCGGGGCGTCCGCCAGGATGTACTTGCGGGTGCCGGTGCTGAAGTAGCGGTAGGCCACGTCGATGGTGATGCCCTGCTCCCGCTCGGCGGAAAGGCCATCCGTCAGGAGGCTCAGGTCCACTTCCTCCAGGCCGCGCTTGCGGCTGCTCTTGGCGAGGGCATCCATGGCGTCCGCCAGGATGGCCTTGCTGTCATAGAGGAGGCGGCCGATGAGGGTGGACTTGCCGTCGTCCACGCTGCCGCAGGTGATGAAGCGAAGAAGACCGTTGTCGGGAATTCCACCACCAAGACTCGAAGGCACAAAGGAATCACCAAGAAAAGCCTCTTTGTCTTTCTCTTGTTCCTTTCTTGGTGCTCCTTCGTGCCCTTGGTGCCTTTGTGGTGTAATTTGCTTTTCCATCAGAAGTACCCCTCTTTCTTCCGCTGTTCCATGGATGCCTCGCTGGTCTGGTCATCCAGGCGGGTGGCACCCCGCTCGGTGATCTCAGTGGTGGCGGTTTCCTTGATGATGTCTTCCACCGTTCTTGCCTCGCTGAGCACCGGTGCCGTGCAGCTGATGTCGCCCACGGTGCGGAAGCGCACGCTGCGGCGCACCGAGCTCTTCCCGGCGGGGATGGGGGTCAGGTCCGTCACCGGCAGCAGGGCGCCCCCCGGCAGTTCCACCACTTCCCGTTCGTGGGCGAAGTAGATCTCCGGCAGCTCCAGGCCCTCTTCGGCGATGTACTGCCAGACATCCAGCTCGGTCCAGTTGGAGATGGGGAAGGCCCGCATGTGCTCGCCCTTGTGGATGCGGGCGTTGTAGAGGTTCCAGAGCTCGGGCCGCTGGTTCTTGGGGTCCCACTGGCCGAACTCGTCCCGGAAGCTGAAGACCCGTTCCTTGGCCCGGGCCTTTTCCTCGTCCCGGCGGGCTCCGCCGATGAGGGCGTCGAACTCGAACTCCTCCACGGTGTCCAGCAGGGTCACGCTCTGGTGCCGGTTGCGGCTCTCGGTGGCACTGCGCAGGACGATGCGGCCCTTGGCGATGCTCTCATCCAGGGTGCGGACGATGAGCTTCTCCCCCAGCTCCGCCGCCCGGCGGTCCCGGAAGTCAATGACCTCGGCGTAGTTGTGGCCGGTGTCGATGTGGACCAGGGGAAAGGGGAACCTGCCGGGCCGGAAGGCCTTCTCCGCCAGGCGCAGGAGTACCACGCTGTCCTTGCCGCCGCTGAAGAGCAGGGCCGGGTTGGCGCATTGCCCCGCCACCTCCCGCAGGATGTGGATGGCCTCGCCCTCCAGGCGTTCCAGGTGGGTGAGTAATCGATTGGTCATGGGAACTCCGGGGCGCGCAATTAAAAGGAAAAAGAAGGGTTGGCCGAGGATGAATAGGATGAACGCGGATGGGACACCGCCGACTCCGGCATGCTGGCCAGGTTCTGGAGGGGCGCGACACGGGGACACGCGAGCGTGTCTCCCGTGCCGTGACCCTCCAGAACGCGCTCGGCTTTGCCGGGCGCCCCCGCGGAGCGGGGCCAGCCAGCCTGCCGTGTCTGGGCCATCAAATGTCCCTGATCGTCTTTATCTGCGTTCATCCCATTCATCCGCGGCTGATTGCTTTTGCTTTTACGAGCGCCGGTGCAGCCCGCACTCTTTGTGCTCGGGGTTCTCCCACCACCAGCGCCCGGACCTGAGATCCTCGCCGGGTTGGACGGCCCGGGTGCAGGGGGCGCATCCGATGGAGGGGAAGCCCTGGTCGTGGAGGCTGTTGGTGGGGAGCTTGTGCTCGCGGATGTACTCCCAGACCTGCTCCTCGCTCCAGTCCACCAGGGGGTTGAGCTTGAGGATGCCGCCGTGGGCCCCGTCCCGGTCCACCATGGCCAGCTCGATGCGGGTCTGGGACTGGGCGCGGCGCTGGCCCGTGATCCAGGCCTCGACACCCTCCAGCGCGCGGCCCAGGGGCTCCACCTTGCGCACGTAGCAGCAGGCCTTGCGGGCCTCCACGGACTCATAGAAGGAGTTGGGCCCCGATTCCGTCAGCAGACGCTCCAGGGGGCCGGCCTGGGGAGCGTAGACCTCGAAGGTGCGCCGGTAGCGAAGTCGGGTCCGCTCGATCAGATCGTAGGTCTCCTGGTGGAGCCGTCCCGTGTCCAGAATGAAGACCCGGGCCTTGGGGTCGTTAGCCAGCAGGAGATCCAGGAGCACCATGTCCTCGGCGCCGAAGCTGGAGGCAAAGGTGAGCTTCTGCCCGAAGTGCCCGACGGCCCAGGAGAGCAGGCTCTCGGCGGTGTCGAATGTCGGAAGTTGACTCATCAGATCCCCCAGGTTCCGGTGGCTTCGGTGGGCTGGTCCAGGAAGACCTTGGCCTGGCGAGGCGTTACGAAGACCACTTCCCCCAGGGTCAGGCGCAGGGCGCGCAGGCGCTCGAGGGGCAGGGCCGCTTCCAGGTCGCGTCCGGCCTGGTGGTCCCGGAGCTGGACCCGGGCCAGGGGGCCGAAGCTGTGGATGGAGGTGATCTCTGCCACCAGGGCCCCCGGCTCGGGCTCCCGGCTGAGCTCGACATCGTGGGGCCGCACGAAGGCGACGGCGGGGGCGTTCTCTGCGCCCTCATGCCCCGGCGCCGGGAGGCTGACGCCCGCCAGTTCCGCCTGGCCCTGGTGGACCCGGCCATGGAAGAGGTTCACATCCCCCAGGAAGTGGAACACGAAGGGATTGGCGGGGTGCTCGTAGACCTCCTCGGGGGTCCCTTCCTGCTCAAGGCGGCCCTGATGGAGGACCGCGATGCGGTCCGCGACCTCCAGGGCCTCTTCCTGGTCGTGGGTCACGAAGAGGGAGGTGATGCCGGTGTCGTCATGGAGCTTGCGAAGCCAGCGCCGCAGTTCCGCCCGCACCTTGGCGTCCAGGGCGCCGAAGGGCTCGTCCAGGAGCAGCACCTCGGGCTCCACCGCCAGGGCCCGGGCCAGGGCCACGCGCTGGCGCTGGCCGCCGGAGAGCTGGTGGGGGTAGCGGTCCGCCACCCAGTCGAGCTGCACCAGGGAGAGCAGCTCCCGCACCCGATCCGAGATGTCCTTTTTGGAGGGGCGCTGGGCCCTGGGGCGGACCTGGAGCCCGAAGGCCACGTTCTCGAAGATGGTCATGTGGCGGAAGAGGGCGTAGTGCTGGAAGACGAAACCGACCCGGCGCTTGTCCAGGGGGTCCTGGGTCGTGTCGCGGCCATTGAGGATCACAGTTCCCGCATCCGCCTGCTCCAGGTCAGCGATGATGCGCAGGATGGTGGTCTTGCCCGATCCCGAGGGGCCCAGGAGGGCCACCAGTTGCCCCGTCTCGACCTTGAGGTTCAGGTTCTCCAGGATTGTGTGCTGGCCGAAGCGCTTGTGGAGGTTCGCAATCTCGATGCTCATGAGGGGATCTCCAGGGCTCGTCGGGCCGCGGCGCGGATGCGCCATTCCAGAAGGGATTTCAAAAGCAGGGTCACCAGGGCCGTGAGGGTCAGGAGCGAGGCGCAGGCGAAGGCGGCGGTGAACTGATACTCGTTGTAGAGGATCTCGACGTGCAGGGGCAGGGTGTTGGTTTCGCCCCGGATGTGGCCCGAAACCACCGAGACGGCGCCGAATTCCCCCAGGGCCCGGGCGGAGCAGAGGACGATGCCCGAGAAGAGGGCCCAGCGGATGTTGGGGAGCGTGATTCGCCAGAAGGTGCGCCAAGAGGAGGCCCCCAGCATGCGGGCGGCTTCTTCCTCCTCGGTGCCCTGGGCCTGGAGGGTGGGCAGGATCTCCCGGGCCACGAAGGGCAGGCTGACGAAGGTGGTCGCCAGGATGATGCCCGGCAGGGCGAAGACGATGCGGATGTCCCGAGCGTCCAGCCAGGGGCCGAACCAGCCCTGGGCGCCGAAGAGGAGGACAAAGATGAGGCCCGCCACCACCGGCGACACCACGAAAGGGATATCCAGGAGGGTGGTGAGGAAGCCCTTGCCCCGGAATCGGAAGCGGGCCAGGAGCCAGGCCGCGGCTAGGCCGAAGACCGTATTGAGCACCACGGCCACGGTGGCGGCCACCAGGCTCAGGCGGATGGCCGCCCAGGCCTCGGGTTCCTGGAAGGCTGCGAAGTAGAGGGCCAGACCATCCTTGAGGGCCTGGTGAAAGACCGCCACCAGGGGCGCCACCAGGGCCACCGCCAGGAAGGCCAGGGCCACCAGGGTCAGGAGCAGCCTGACCCAGAAGGGTTCACGGACAGAGGCGGCGGACATCTAGGAACTCCAGGGGGAGGGGCGCAACTGAGTCAACGCGGAGGGCGCGGAGGAAAGAAAAGAGAGGGCGCAGAGAAAAACAGGAAAGAAGGGTGAGGGGCACTGGAAGAAGTAGGCCGGTCGGCGGTGAAGACGGTCGGAGGCCCTGGGCTCCTCCTGCTTTTCCTCAGCGCCCTTGTTTTTCCATCTCTGCGCCCTCTGCGTTGACTCTTTTGAAGCCTGCCCCCGACTACCCATGGTTCACCTTCCGGGAGATGCGGCGCTGCAGGAGGTTGATGCCCAGGAGCAGGACGAAGGAGATCAGCAGCATCACCACGGCGATGGCGGTGGCCTGGGCATACTCGTACTGCTCCAGTTTGGTGATGATCAGCAGCGGGGTGATCTCGGTCCGCATGGGCATGTTGCCGCTGATGAAGACCACGCTGCCGTATTCCCCGATGCCCCGGGCAAAGGCCAGGGCGAAGCCCGTCAGGAGGGCCGGGCCCAGTTCGGGAAAGACTACCCGGCTCAGGGTCTGCCAGCGGGAAGCCCCCAGGGTGGCGGCGGCTTCCTCCAGCTCGGTGCCCAACTCCTCCAGTACGGGCTGGAGGGTGCGGACCACGAAGGGCAGGCCGATGAAGAGCAGGGCGATGCTGATGCCCAGGGGGGTATAGGCCACCTTGAAGGGCAGCAGATGCCCGAACCAGCCCTCGGGAGCATAGAGCTTGGTGAGGGCGATGCCGGCCACAGCTGTGGGCAGGGCGAAAGGGAGGTCGATCACCGCGTCCACGAGGCGTTTACCCGGGAAGGGGTAGCGCACCAGGACCCAGGCCACCAACAGGCCCAGCAGGGCGTTCACCACAGCCGCCGCGAAGGCGGTGCCGAAGCTGATGCGGTAGGAGGCCAGGACCCGGGGCGAGGTGACGGTTTCCCAGAAGACGCGCCAGGAGAGGCTGAAGGTCTTGGCCCCCAGGGCGGCGAGGGGCAGGGCCACCATCAGGCTAAGGTAGGCCATGGTGATGCCCAGGCTGATTCCGAAACCGGGGCTGCGGCTGGAACTGGATCGACTCATGGTTTCCTCAGCGGGGCTGGTAGATCTGGTCGAAGACGCCGCCATCGGTGAAATGGGTCTTCTGGGCCTTCTGCCAGCCCCCGAAGACTTCATCGATGGTGAAGAGATTCAGCTTGGGGAAGGACTTGGCATAGGCCTTGGCAACTGACGCTTCCCGGGGGCGGTAGTAGTGCTTGGCGCCGATGGCCTGGGCCTCTTTGGTGTAGAGGAAGTCCAGGTAAGCCTTGGCTTCTGCTGCGGTGCCGTGGCGCTGGACGTTGCGGTCCACCACCGCCACCGGGGGCTCGGCCAGGATGCTCACCGAAGGGGCCACGATCTGGAACTTGTCCTTGCCTAGTTCCTTCTCGGCCAGGAATGCCTCGTTCTCCCAGGCCAGGAGCACATCCCCCAGGCCACGCTCCACAAAGGTCGTGGTGGCACCCCGGGCTCCGGAATCCAGGACCGGCACGTGCCTGAAGAGTTCCTGGACATAGGCCCGGGCCTTGGACGGGTCACCGTGGTTGGCCCGCAGGGCGTAGCCCCAGGCCGCCAGGTAGTTCCAGCGGGCGCCGCCGGATGTCTTGGGATTGGGGGTGATCACGGAGACACCAGGCTTGATGAGATCATTCCAATCCTTGATGCCTTTGGGGTTGCCCTTTCGAACCAGGAAGACGATGGTGCTGGTGAAGGGGGTGCTGTTGTAGGGCAGGCGCTTCTGCCAGTCGGCGGGAAGGAGGCGGCCCTTCTCCGCCAGGGCATCGATGTCATAGGCCAGGGCGAGGGTCACCACATCGGCCTGGAGGCCGTCCAGCACGGAGCGGGCCTGTTTGCCGCTGCCTCCGTGACTCTGGCTGATGGCCAGGTCCACACCGCTGCGGGCCTTGTGCTGGCGGGTGAAGACCTGGTTGATGTCCTGGTAGAGCTCCCGGGTGGGGTCATAGGAGACATTGAGAAGCTTCTTGGGGCTTCCGGCGAAGAGGCCCAGGGAAAGGGTGGCGGCGAGGGCGGTGAGGGCAAAGCGCTTCATGGCAGGAGTCTTTCAAAAATGGGAATAGACGGGGAGCTGTCCACGGATCGTGGAGCTTGGCTTCGATGGGTTCGGGAGGGGGAGGCTTCAGCGACAGCTTCGACAGCGTCGTGAGGGACGTCGGGGGCAGGTGGGATCGGGTCGGAGTCGCATGGTGTCTCTGGTGTGATTCTTACCAACAGAGTAAGAAGCATGGGAAATTATTAAGTCCCCACGAGGCTAAGTCAAGCATAAAATTTGACTATACAACATGTTTAATTGTAGTAATTGCGTTGGTATTTGTGGGTTTGTTGAGGTGTATTTCTTACTTTTTTTGTTAACATTGTCCAGGCCTGAGGGGGAATGATGGAACGCGACGAGATCCTGGGGTGGTTGAAGGAGTTGGATGAATCCCGGCTGGAGGCCCTCTGGGCTCAGGCTGATGCGGTCCGGGAGGCCCGTGTGGGGCCCGAGGTGCACTTCCGGGGGCTCATCGAGATCTCCAACCACTGCGTGCGCCACTGTCAGTACTGCGGCATCAGCGCCACGGCTGCGGGCATCCGCCGCTACCGCATGACTGAAGAGGAGATCCTGGCCTGCGCGGAGGAGGCCAAGGCCTACAGCTATGGAACCGTGGTTGTCCAGGCCGGGGAGGATCCGGGGCTCACCCAGGCCTTCATCGCTCAGCTTGTGGGCCGGATCAAGGAGCGTACGGGGCTGGCGGTCACCCTCAGTCTGGGCGAGCGCGAAGACGACGAGTTGCGCTCCTGGAAGGCTGCGGGGGCAGACCGCTACCTGCTGCGCTTTGAGAGTTCTGACCCTGAGCTCTACCGTCGCATCCATCCCTCCCGTCCGGGCGGATCCACCGCATTGGGCGGATACCGGGGAAGGGGACTGGAGGCAGGACATTTGCTGTCAAAAAGCTGTGATCCTGGTGCGGCAGGGAGGATGATGGGGGAAACAGGGGATCGGCCATGACGACAGGAAATGCCCCAGGGATTGCCGGGGAACTATTCAGGGTGCTCGCCTTCGCGGCGGATAAGCACCGCAACCAGCGGCGCAAGGATGCCGAGGCCTCTCCCTACATCAACCATCCCATCGCCCTGGCCAACCTGCTGACCAACGAGGGGGGCGTCGAGGAGCTCGAAGTCCTATGCGCGGCGGTGCTGCACGACACCATTGAGGACACCCAGACCACGCCCGAGGAGCTGGAGCAGGTGTTCGGACCCCGGATCGCCTCTATCGTCCTGGAGGTCACGGATGATAAGTCCTTGGAAAAGCACGTCCGGAAACAGTTGCAGGTCGAGCATGCCCCTCACTGTTCCCGGGAGGCCAAGCTTGTGAAGCTGGCCGATAAGATCTGCAACCTCCGGGACATGCTGGCCTCGGCCCCGGCTGGCTGGTCCATCGAGCGCAAGCTGGACTACTTCGATTGGGCGGCCCGGGTCGTGGCGGGCCTCAGGGGCACCCATGGGGGGCTGGAGGCGATGTTTGATGAGGTCTACGCCCGCCGCATGGATGTGGCCTGAGGCCCTGGGCCCTGGGGGCTACTTGAGGAAGGTGGGCTCGCCGATGATGATGCGCCGGGCCTTGTCGTGGTTGGTCTTCAATTCAGTGCCGATGTAGACCTGCTGGATGCCCGGGATCTCGACTTCGATTTCCTTGGTCTCGCCGGGGCTCAGGGTTTCGCTCGAAAGTACGACCCCGTTGTACTTCTCAGCCCGGATCTGGAACTGGAGCTCGGCCTTGATGTCAGGGTCTGCATAAAGGGTGGCCTTGAGGCGGGAGAACTTGCCCTTGGGTTTGAGGTAGGCGGCGAAGTAGGCCATCTCCAAGGGCTTCTCGTTGGTGATACCCCAGCCGAAGGTCCGGCTGCCGATGTTGAGGACCTTTCTGTCCAGGGTGAGCATGGTGCCGTAATAGTCCGCGTACTGGGTCCTGGCCTTCACGGGCAGCACTGTCGGCGCCTTTTTGGGGGCGGCCTGCAGCCCGAGGCTGGCCATCGTCAGGCAGATCGTCATGGGTAGAATCCAGCGCATGGATGCCTCCGTCTCTGTTTTGAACAGGATTGAAGGCTGATTCTACACGGAGAATGACCTTGGGCGGAACCGCAGGGGAATCAGGATGACGGAAGGGGATACTCGGTGGCATTGGCGGCGTCTGTGGTGAACGGGGGGACTGGGCGCAGGAACATCCTGATGGCTTCTGACTCCGGGAGACCGGCCGTGGGCCTGAAACCCAGGGTGCGGTAGAGCGCCATGGCCACAGCATTGTCGGGGTGGACGTTCAGGGTGATCTCGTCCGGTCGGTGCCCATGGATCGCCTGCTGGATCAGTCTCCGGCAGAGGATGAGCCCAAGACCATGACCGCGATGGTCAGGCGAAACGATGATGCGGGCCAAGTGGATGTTCCGGCCCCGGCGCAAGGCCTGGCCGAATCCAACAACCTCACGGTTCGCATCGACAAGAGAACGGGTGTTGTCCGGAGATGCTTCGATTTCCACCCAGATGGACTTGGGATTGCCAGGGAAGGCCAGGGATGGCCCGCCCCATCGTTGCAGGAGGTCCGCAGTTCCGGCCCAGGGCAGGACGATTTCCAGGTCATCAGGGTGCGCCGGGCGGAGTGTGTAGTCCATGGTGATTACAGGTTAACCGGCACGTAGGCGGCCTCCGTCACGGAATAGGACATGCAGAACCGTCCGTGGATGATGGGGTGAACGCGACTCAAAGCAGTTCACCTGGGCACCTGGGACTGGTTCTCAATCCACGTTCACCTTGTTCATCCGCGGCTACCATGCATTTCCCGTCGGCGGCCCTGCTTGGCGAGGTGTGGATTCAGGGGGATTTGTATTGGTATTATCATCCGCTCTTATGGGTATTCGATAAAAAAAGCTTGAATTGTTTTCGACAAGTGTTATCCATGTATGAGAACAAAAAACTACAGACGGGTGGACCCATGCTTCAGTCGCTGAACCGAGATTCTTTTTGCGAAGAGGTTCAAAGCTGCGCGCGCTGCAAGGCGATCAGCCTCGGGGGCGGTGCGACGCGATTCGTCACGGTTCACTACAAGCGGAACAAGGTCGGCGAACCCACGGAGATCGTGGATATGTGGGAGTCCGACGAGGCCTTGCCCTTCTGTCCTCCCGGTTTCGCGGAAGCCGTGGTGGAGCCTGTCAGTGAATCCTCGGATACGCTCTCGATCCTGTGGCAGCACGTGCCAGGGGGGCATTAGGAATCGAGGCCTTCGAAGAGGCCCACTGGGCGCCCGATAGGGTGATCCGCTTCCGGGGTGCGGGCCTGCCCCTCCTCCTGCCTGACCAGGGATCCCGCGCGTATCCCCAGAAGGCGCGGCTTCCGGTCCAGATGTTGAAACTGTCCAGCTTCGCGGTGGCTTTGGGACCGATTCCATTGATGGCGGAGCAGGAAAGCCCCGTCGCCTCCCGCACAGTGGCCTTGATCCTTTCCGCCAGTTCACGGGTCTCGCTTGGCACCTCCGTCAAGTCGATGTAGATCTCGTCGATGCCCGGTTGAATCCTCGCTGGAAATTGACTCCGGTATGCCGATGGCCGATGCAGATGGTCGGAAACGCCCTGCAAGGACTTCGTGTCAGGGGCCTCGGCTCTGCCGGGGAGGAGGTGCCATCATCAGTGCTCATCGCCGATTGATATGGATCACCGGGGCAGTGCTCCTCCTTGCAATCATGGCCCTGCTGGCTGTCTCTACGGCGGTGTGGCGGAGCTCTGCCTCCCGCATCGCGAGACCGGCGGTACCAGTAGCAGGTACCGGACCATTTGATCCGGCCCGAGAGGCCGATGCCATCCAGTCCGCTCTCCTCTCGGGCCGTTTTGAGCCCTTGCCCAAGCGGGCCAGGAACTATCGGATCGGAGTGATCATGAAGTTCCTCGGGAACCACTATTGGCAGTTGCTGGCCGCAGGGATGCAGTCCCGGGCCGACGAACTCGGCGTAAGGCTGGACATTCGGGCACCCAGCACGGAGTCGGATACATCAGGGCAGCTGGAGCTTTTCGAAGGCATGCTTTATCGGAATTACGATGCCTACCTCGTCTCCCCTCAGACGGATCTCAATCTCCGGTCGGCACTGCTCCAGGCCAGAAGCCGCGGGCAGATGGTGTTGAACGTCAACGACGCAGTCCTTTACGAGGCGGAGCATTGGATTGGCCCCAATCAATACGAGAATGGGGTCCGGGTTGCCCAGCACCTCAAGGCGATCATGCCGGAAGGGGGGGAAGTGGCCGTGATCATGGGCCTGGCTGGGAGTTACGCTGTCATCAACCGCACCGCTGGGTTCGTCGATACCCTGGAGGGCTCGCCATTCACGGTGGTGGCCAAGGAGGGGGCGGACTGGGACCTCCACCGGGCTCTCCAGGTTTCATCCGGCATCCTGGACCGCTATCCCAGGCTGCGGGCCTTCTACTGCAACAACGACATCATGGCCTTTGGCGTCGTGGAGGCCGTAAAGCGGAGGAACAAGCTGGGCAAGGTGCTGGTCTTTGGCACCGATGGCATCCCGGCTGCCTATGACTCTATCCGAAGGGGAGAACTTGCAGGCACCGTCGACTCCTTCCCGCAGGAGACCGGACGCATTGCGATGGAGGTGGCGGTGCGTCTGCTGGAGGGGCAGAAGCTCCCCCGCGTCATCTTCAGTCCCCAGGCTCTGATCACCCGCGAAACCCTGAACAGGGCCGATGCGTTGCCCAGGGGGAATGAGGCCAGATGAGACTCCGCTCAATCCGCACCCGCCTGCTGGTGGCGTTTCTGATGCTGCTGATCATCCCTTCGGGGCTGATCAGCCTCATTGTGGGGCGGGTGGGGCAGCATGACCTGCGGGAGCAGGTGAAGCGGAGGTTGAACTCGGCGGTCTGCTCGCGCAAGGCTTCGGTGGAGATGTGGGTCAAGAATCGGGAGCGGGATCTGGCCGCACTGCTTAGCTTTCCTGCGATCCGGGAAGATATGGCGACCGCCCTCGGGAGCCTGAGTCCGGAAAACGCTGCAGGGAATCCCCTGCAGACGCAGTTGCGCGACTACGCCCGGGCAAGTGGGCGAATCGACGAAATCTTCCTCCTGAACGCCCGAGGCTGGGTGGTGGCCTCAAGCGATCCCAATATCCTGGGCGAATTTCGGGGGCTGCAGGCCTATTTCACGGAGGGGTGCAGGCAGGCCGGCGCCCACGTGGTGACCTTTTCCTATTCCTCGGTTACGGAAGGCGCCAGCGCGTTGATTATTGTGATTCCGATCCGGAATGCGCGTGGTGAGAGCGTTGGCGTGTTGGCGAGCCAGACCCGCCTAGCCCAGCTCAGCGAGATCCTGAAAACCCCCCTCGGGCTGGGCAGGACCGCGGAAACCTATCTGGTGGGGGCCAACCATGTCCTCCTGACCGAGACGAGCACGCCTGGTTACGACCCCGGTGGAACCTATATCTCCACCATGGCGGTGAATGCCGCCATCGAAGGCCATGGAAGCGGCGACGGCATCTACACGAACTATTCGGGGGACCGGGTGATCGGGGTCTACTCGTGGATTCCGCAACTGAAGGTTGGGCTGGTGGGTGAGCAGGCCATCTCCGAGGCCTTCCAGCCCATCCGGCGGCTCATGTGGTTTTCGGCTCTGGTGACGGTGGTGGCCATCCTGGCCGCGGTGCTGGCCTCGGTGTTCCTCGCCCGGAGCATCACCCGCCCGCTGGAGCATCTCGTGGATACGGCTACCCGCATTGCCGACGGTGAACTTGATCTGACGGCGCGCGTGGAGCGCATGGATGAGGTGGGCACGCTTGCATCCACCTTCAACGCCATGACCGAGCAGCTGCGTGCCATGCTTGCGAGGCTCGAAGAGCGGGTCGATGATCTCCGGGCCACGGAAACCAAACTGTCATCAGCCTTGGGCTATCTCCAGAACCTGCTGGACGCGGCCACCCTGGTGAGCATTGTGATGACGGATTCCCGCGGCGTGATCCAGGTTTTCAACCGGGGGGCCGAGAGGATCCTGGGCTGGACGAGTGCTGAAGTGGTCGGCAAGGAAACCCCTCTCCTCTGGCATGACCTCGACGAGGTCGAGGAGAGGAGGAAGGGCATGGTTGCTGCCGGCTTGGCATTCGATGACTCCCTGTCTGTGTTCGCGAACATGGCCAGGGAGAACCAGATGGAGATGGTCCGCTGGCAGTGGATCACCAGGAAAGGAGATCGACGGCTGGTGGAGATGGTCCTCACCCCCGTGGATGTCCCGGGAGGCCACTTCCAGGGCTGCCTCGGCATCGCCGTGGATATCACCGAACAGGTGGCCGCCGAAGAATCCCTGCGGGTCCAGGAGGAGCAGCTGCGCCAGAGCCAGAAGATGGACGCCATCGGGCAGCTGGCCGGTGGCGTGGCCCACGATTTCAACAACATGCTGGCGGGCATCCTGGGCTCGGCGGAGCTTCTCGCGGAGGAGCTCCCGGAGGATGCTCCCCATAGGGCCCTGGTGAAGACCATCATCCAGGCCAGCGAACGGGCGGCGGAGCTCACCTCCAAGCTCCTGGCCTTCAGTCGCAAAGGCAAGCTGGTGTCCACAGCCCTGGATCTCCATCGCATCATCCAGGACACCTTGGGGCTTCTGTCCAGGAGCGTCGACAAGCGGATCGAGATCAGGCAGGCGCTCAATGCCAGGAATCCACAGGTGGTGGGAGACCCTTCCCAGCTGGAGAACGCCCTGCTCAATCTCTGCATCAACGCCAGGGATGCCATGCCGGAGGGGGGCGTCCTGACGGTCGAGACCGAAGATGTGCGACTCCGGGAACCCTTGTCGGATCCCGTGGGATTTCATATCGAGGCTGGTGCCTACGTCCGCCTCTCCGTCCGGGATACGGGCCACGGCATCCCCCCTGAGATCCGTGCTCGGATCTTCGAACCCTTTTTCACCACCAAGGCCGAGGGCAGGGGCACAGGTCTTGGTCTCGCCGCGGTGTACGGCATCGTGAAGTCCCATCGGGGGGCCCTTCAGGTGGAATCGGAACCTGGCCAGGGCAGTGCTTTCAACATCCTCCTGCCCCTGGACGAGGTGCCCAGGCCGGAGCCTGTTCATGAGTCCGTCCGGGAACAGCATCGGGGCGAAGGCACCATCCTCGTCATCGATGATGAGGACATGATCCGAAGCACGACCGCCCGCATCCTGGGCTCCATGGGATATCGGATTCTCCAGGCCGTCGATGGCGCGGAAGGGATACGGGTTTTTGAGGCACATCACCAGGAGATCAGGCTTGTTCTCCTGGATATGGTCATGCCCGGCCTCTCAGGCCGTGAAACCTTCCAGCGTCTCCGGAGCCTGGATCCGGAGGTGCGGGTCATCGCGGCTTCCGGTTTCGCCAATGATCAGTCCGTGAACGATATGCTTGCGGGAGGGCTCATGGGTTTCCTGCACAAGCCGTTTGGCATGAAGAGCCTAGTGGAGGCGATCCGCCAGGCTCTTGTGTGAAGGGGACGGTCATCATGGCTCCGTCCCTTCCCCTCCGGCCAGGGGGGGCCCACACTTGGCGCAGGAGGCTGAAATCGCCACGCGGACGCCAGCCTTGTTGAAACAAGGACTGGGATCAGATCTTCCTGAAAATTCCGGGGAACCCCTTTCCTCCGGGGCGCATGAACTGGGTAAGGTGGCCGTGTTCCTACTTCTCCTGGGGGCATTGGCAAGTGCCCTCGCAAGAATCGTCTGGTGAGGGGGCGGGTTGGGTTGAAAGACGAAAGGGGGCCAGAAATGGCCCCCTTTCCGTCGTCCAAGGCTTGTGGTGGGCCTACCTGATTGTGTTCAGGGCCCTCTCCTCAGTCCGCTCCCACCACCCATCGTCCCCCAAGCAGTCAAGGACCGCTTCTGCGGCGTGTTTCAGCTTGAACTCGTTCGAGCCATCAAGGTCACTCGACCTGGAGGCAAGTGTTGCTGCGATCTGAAGCACTTTCAGCTTCTCAGATCTATCCATGGGATCTCCCTGTCTGACTGGACTGACATCCCCATGATAGGCCCCACCCCGGAGAGGGGGTGGGGCTTGTTGTCAAACTTGGATTTTGCGGCTGCCTGGATGGCGCGCCAGGATCTCTGGCGGGTCAGAAGACCCAGTTCCAGAGCCAGGTAAAGGCCATATCCTCGATCGATTCCCAGGGCTTCTGGATGAGTTGCTCGTCACCAGGGATCCCGCCGAACTCGGCTTTCTTGACGGACCACGGCGTCAGCATGCCCTTGTCCCCCATCTCCGGTGCACCCTTGAGAACGGGTAGGGGCTCCATCGGCTTGGGTTTGAGGTTCCGGTCGTACCAGCCGTACTTCATGGCCGCATCGACCATGGCCTTGTAGTTCTCGGGCTTGGTGTTGGAGGGGATGTAGCAGCTCCCGCTCAGGATATAGCCTCCACCGGGCATGCACTCTTCGCAGAGCCGCTTCACCCGCGCATCCATTTCCTCGGGGGTGCCGAGGATGAACTGAGTGCTGGCGATACCGCCAGCCAGGCACATGTGGTGGCCGATCTCCTTCTTGGCCTTGAAGATGTTGTCGGCCGGGTCGTCAATGTCCAGGAGGATGCTCCCCTTGGGCAGTTCCAGGAAGTGGTGCCAGTGGGCCGACCAATCCCCCTCCAGGTAGCAGCGGACCTTGTGGCCAGCTTCGATGACCCCCAGGAGAGTCTTCTTGAAGGAAGGCCAGTAGAACGTGTCGAACTGCTTGGGCGACATGAAGGTCGGCTTGTGGGTCGGCACGAAGATCGGATAGCGACGGAAGGGGTCTGCCGTCGCCAGGGCGAAGCGGATCATGATGGGAGTCATGATTTCGCAGGCCTCAAGGAGCTTGTCCGGATTGCGCCGGGTGTCCTTCAGGATGCCCACCATGCCCCGCATGACATCCCCCAGGGCATCGAGGGGCGCAAGGAAGGCGCCCGTTGCGGGCTGAGGCATGCCGCACTGGGTCTGCAGCTGGATGCTTCGGTTCCGCATGACCTCCCCGAGCTTGGCCTGGGCCAGACCCGCTTTGAGGAAGGCAAAGTGGGAACGGGCGGGATCCTGCCCCATCTCCCCGAAGATCCTCGGGAGGAACTTCTCCATCATGTAGCGAGCCGGAGATGCGATGAAATCGTCGTACTCGTCCGCTCGCATGTATTCGTCCTCCACAAACTGGAGGGCACCATCCAGGGGCAGGTTGCGTCCCGGGAACTTATAGGTCTTGAGGTCCACCGCATCGTAGAGAGGGACCCAGAAACGGTTGTTCCGGAGCACATCCACTTCCGGGAAGTCCCGACAGAATTTTATCTCGCTCGACAGCCACTTGGCCGGGTCGTAGACGACCTCCTGCTTGGTGATTCCGCCGTAAGTTTCTGCGAAGGTGTTGGACCCCACCGCGATGGGCACGCGGTCCACAGGTTCAAGGGCGATGGCCCTCTGGTATCGGCCAAGCCGTTCCTCGAAGAGTTGTTCAGTAGTGAGTTCCATTTCGACTAGACTCCGGGTTTGCGTGGGGCTAGGCGGCCGATTTCTTCTTGAAGAAATCAGTCGTGAAGGTTGCCAGGATGGCCCCGATGATGAGGAAAATCGCGAAGAACATCATGTTGTAGCCCACCGGCAGCTTCTTGGCCACCAGGAAGCCTCCGATCATGGGGCCGATGGTGCCGCCGATACGACCGAGTCCGTAGCACCAGGTTGCGCCGGTTCCACGGAAGGAGGCCGGGTAGGACTGGGTCACGTAGGAGCCCAGGGCTCCGGAACAGCCATGCTGGCAAGCGCCGGTGAAGAAAAGGATGACCGTGAGGAGGTAGGGGTTGTTGATGAATCCGAGGGTCGAGATAAGGACTGCGAGGATCACCCAGCAGACCTGGAGCGTGCGCTTGCCGCCGAACTTGTCCTGAAGCCAGCCGAAGAGGGGGATGCCCAGAATGAATCCCAGGTTCCAGGTCATGGTGAAAAATAGGCCGCCGCGGATGCTGAAGCCCTTCATGGTCATGAGCTTGGGCAGCCATATCAGGACGCCGTAGATGAAGGTGTAGCTGCTCAGGAACATCAGCCAGAAGAGGATGGTGTTCTTGGCGAAGCCATCCTTGAACAGGTTGCTGACGCTGCCCTTGCCGGGATCTTTCTTGGCCAGCTGGTAGTCGTCCTCTTCGGTGGGGGTGAAGGAAGGGTCGATCCGATGAAGGATGTGGCCGATCTGCTTGTTGTGGCCCTTGCGCTTGAGGTAGGCGATGGACTCGGGAAGAAAACTCTGGGCCAGCAGCAGGAAGATGCCGAGGGCGGAGACGTAGAACATGGAACGCCACCCATAGGGGCCGATGAGGGCAATGCCCACAATGGCAGCGATGACCGTTCCGATGGCCATGCCAGAGGTGGCCCACACCGTCACACGGCTGCGGATGGCCTGGGGGGAATACTCCGAGGCGATTACGCCTGCCAGGGGAAACACGCCAGCGAGGGCGAACCCTGCAAAGAACCGCAGAATGGCGAAGACCGTGAAGCTGTGGACGAAGCCACAAGCGGTGGTCAGGATCACGTACATGGCTGTTCCAACCATGATCGAATGCTTCTTGCCGATGGCATCAGCCAGGGGGCCGAAGATCAGAGAACCGAAGATCATTCCGAACATGCCCCAGCTGGCGAGGAGGCCGATCTGGGCGGGGTGTAATTGCCAGTCCTTCATCAGGCTGGGGATGATCAGGCCGAAGATGTTTATATCAAAGCCATCGCAGATGGTGGTCGCCATGCATATGGCAAGGACGGATTTGAAAAAACCGTTGAATTTCGCATTGTCAATAATGTTACCAACAGCAACTTGCCTCATTTTCTGGGTCTCCATATGGGGCGTTCGGATGGTAATTGCTCAGCGATTGGGTTCGGGTCGATGCGTGGGATGGAGGGTCATTCCCTTGCTTATGGATGAGAAAATTCGGCATTGTAAGACCTTGGGATATTAAGTTAGGGCGTATGAGGACGAAGAACTGAAGGCCGACACTGGCGTACAGAGAAACCCCCTTCGGCGAAGTGGCCGGGAGTTGGACGCCCTTTTCCGCTCCCCTTTTTGGTGCCATGGGCTGTGGTCGCGAAGGGGCGGGCTGCTTTGTATTGAACCTACTTGATTACAGGACTGTTCTTTGGAAATTCCACGAAGTCCTTAATGATCTTGAGGCATGTATCGGCACTCATACTGCAGTCAGTAGTCTGGTCGCATGGGTCGCCTCCATGGGGAGCCTTGTTTTTCTGAGCGGAACGGATTCATCCGAACCATTCCTGGCATTGAACCTCACTATCCCTATCTCCCCTTTTCATCAGCCCGGTTATTGCATCGGGCTTGCATTGAGGCAGGAATGGACCCTGCTCGATGGAAATGGGCTACTGCACTGCTAGGCGGTTTTCATGTACCGAATCTAGAACGGGTCGCGCCTGATGGCAATAAGTTTTTTTCCCGCTCTTCGGGCAGGTCTGCCCACTCTTCGGGCACATTGAACGCTGATCACGCTGAAGTCGTGCGGGCCGGGTTGATGTATTTATGGCCAGTCGAGAGCCACGGAGTGCGTTTTTACCCCAGGAGAAGAGCATGTGGGCCGCGGAGACACCTGCGCGGACGCTGCGCACCTCGCGGCACGAAAAGGACCGAGGTAAGGGCTCATCCATCGTCTCGATCGGGTCGACCCGGGGATAGGCTTGGCTAGGCGGGCATGGGTGGACGATTCAGCTTTTCCCGCCGATCCCAATCCATTCGGCTTATGGTTCCCAGCGCAACGACTGAGTGCTCTTCCTGAGGATCTTGACGAGCTGTTCTTCCATGATATGAAAACGCTCTGTTGGCATTGGTATACTTATAGATGCGATTTCGCCACTTGGACCTTTGATCGGTACTGCGATGGCGCTGGTGCCTACCTGGTGCCCGTCATAATCCAGAGCGATCCCCGTGGTTCTGATCTTCCCGAGATCAATCCGTAGGTCATCCCAGTTGGTTATGGTATTTTCCGTGAATCGATTGAGCTTATGTTGAAGGCCCATGGCTTCCAGATCTGTTTCTGGAAGGGCGGCCAGTAGGGCTTTCCCACAGGCTGTTGCGTGGAGTGAAAGGGATGTCCCCATGGTGGTGACGGTCTGTATGGGGTGAATTCCACGAATAAGATCAACAACAACAGCCATTCCGTGTGCTATGACGCATAGATAGACGCTCTCGTCGGTCTTGCTTGCGATTTGCATAAGCATAGGTCGAGCAATTTTTGCGATATCAAAGGGTCGGACATTTTCCGCAAGAAGGGTCAATGTGGGCCCCAGTCGGTACAAACCGCTCGAAGGCGCGGTTATGACCGTATTCTGTTCTTCCAATGTGCCCAGAATCCGCTGAACCGTCGAGCGGGGAAGCTTGGTGTAATTACAGATTTCCCGCAGGGTCAAACCGTCCGGGTGGTGGTGAATTGCCATAAGGATGTCATGTGCCCGGGAGAGAACCCGGGTCTTCTCTTCATTCTGTTTTTCTGGTGCAGGAGCTTTTGGGCTTGTTTTCATTGGATTACTCATCTGAATATCTATTTTGATCCTACAAGATTTTTTACGATTCAGCGGAACAATTTTGAGCGCCTGCAAGGGCGTCCGTACGCGTGTCGGTTCTGAGGTCAATCTGCCCGTATGGGGCGGCGGATGATGTTTTTGTATTTCGAAAATTTCCGATGAGTCTATACTTTCTCTGGTTGAAGGCTATGAAGCCTTCGGGGAAGCCGGAAGAGGTGCGTTGAAATGTTGGACGATCTGAAAACCCTCGTGGAACGACTGAAAGCGGTGTCTCACCCGATTCGTCTGCGGGTACTGGCCCTGCTGCATTCAAGTGAACTGAGCGTGTGCCAGGTGGCGGAAATTCTCCAGGTGCCCCAGTCCTCCGTTTCGGAGGCCCTCCGGGAACTTCGCCGGGCGGGTTTCGTGAGCGAACGCAAGGAGGGGCGCTGGGTATTCGTATCCGTCATCCCAGGATTCGAGGGAGACCCTCTGTTGAAGGGCATCCTCATGGAAGCCCTGCGCCTCCCCGAAGTTGAGGCAGATCGCACCCGCGCTGGCATGGTAAAGGGGCAAGCTATCGCGGTTGTCTGCGGCAAGGTCCAAGCTGCCGAAACCAAGGAGGCGACCCGTGTCTGAGCAGCTTCCCTGCGCATGCTCGCCCCAGGGTGGGTCAGGAAAGCCTGAACACCCCGGATTCTTCAGGAAAGGTGGATGGCTGTGCCTGGCCTTGCCTGCCTGGGTCGTTCTCTACATGGTGATCCATCGCCTCTCCGAATGGATCGCCTTCGGCCTCTTTGGTCTCACCCCCAAGTCCCACCTGGGCGAGGCGGTCGCGTTCTTCTTTTATGACGTGCCCAAGGTGCTGCTTCTGCTCACCCTGGTGGTCTTCATCGTCACCTTTCTCCAGTCCTTCATCAGTCCGATGAAAGTCCGCGATGCCTTGTCCAAGCGTGGGACCGGCCTGGGCAACGCCTTCGCCTCCATCTTCGGCATCCTGACCCCCTTCTGTTCCTGTTCTGCCGTGCCCCTCTTCATCGGCTTCCTGCGGGCCGGGGTCCCCCTGGGGGTGACCTTCAGCTTCCTGGTGGCCGCCCCCATGATCAACGAGGTGGCCCTGGGCATGCTCCTGGCCATGTTCGGGTGGAAGATTGCTCTGATCTATGCGGGCACGGGCCTCGCCATCGCCTTCCTCTCAGGCCTGATCCTGGGGCGCCTCCGCATGGAGGCCCACCTGGAGGGCTGGGTGCAGGATGCCCTCAAGGCCCCAGCCATGGGGGACAGCGAGGAGGAGATACTCACCTTCCCCATGCGCATCGACCAAGCCATCCAGGGGGTGAAGGATATCGTCGGCAAGGTCTGGCCCTTCATTCTTGCGGGCATCGCCGTGGGCGCCCTCATCCATGGTTATGTGCCAGAGTCCTTCATGGCCGGGCTTCTAGGGAAGAAGTCTTGGTATAGCGTTCCCCTGGCCGTCGCTGTCGGGGTTCCCCTCTACTCGAATGCCGCTGGGGTCCTGCCCATCGTGGAGGCCCTGCTGGGCAAGGGTGCCGCTCTGGGTTCCACCCTGGCTTTCATGATGGCTGTCATCGGGCTCTCCCTCCCGGAGACCGTCATTCTCCGGCGCGTCATGCGCCCCAAGCTCATCGCCACCTTCATCGGCGTCGTGGCCCTCGGCATCCTGCTGGTGGGCTACCTCTTCAACGCCCTCTTCTAGGAGAAGCCATGCTCATCGAAGTCTTCGGTCCCGGTTGTGCCAAGTGCGAAACCCTCGCCAAGAACGCCAAGCTCGCCGTGGAGCAGTCCGGCGGCGCCCACGAGATCGTCAAGATCTCCGACTACGCGGCGATGGCCGCCCGGGGAATCCTCTCCACCCCCGCCCTGGCCATAGATGGCAAGCTCCGCATCCAGGGCAAGGCCGCCAGCCCCGACGAGATCCTCAAGCTTCTGCAGGCTTGATCCATACCACTTAGAGGAGTTCCCATGACCTTTCCGCGTCTCAGCGCCCTCGTGCTTGTCGCTTCAACCGCCCTTTCCGCCCAGAATTCGGTGCCCGCCCTCGACCCCGCCGGGCTGCAGCAGGCCCTCAAATCCGGCAAGTGGAGCGTCATCGAGTTCGGCGGCCCCACCTGCATTCCCTGCATGAAGATGCAGCCCATCCTGGGACAGCTCCAGCAGCAGTATGGAAACCGGGCAAACGTCCGGAATTTTTACGTGACCCAGTATCTTGAGGAAGCTCGTAAGCACCGGGTCATGGCCATGCCCACCCAGGTGATCTTCGACGCCAGCGGCAAGGAAGTCCTCCGCCATGTCGGTTTCTGGTCCAAGGACGAGTTCATGGCGGCCCTGGCCAAGGCTGGATTGAAGTAATGGGTGGCCTGGTCGAACGTCTCGCCGATGCGGTCGCCCAGGCCCCGGCCTACCAGCAGCTCGGCATCGTCTTCCTGGGCGGTCTGCTGACTTCGGCCAACCCCTGCGTCCTGGTGGCCGCCCCTCTGGTGGTGGGCTTCACCGGGGGCACCAGTGAGGGTCGCCACCACCCGGTAGTCCTTTCGGGGGTCTTCGTGCTGGGGCTCGCAGCAGCCTTCACGGCCCTGGGCCTTCTGGCGGCCATCTCGGGCTCCCTGCTGGGGGATATCGGCTGGGGCTGGAAGGCCATCCTCGGCCTGGTCCTGCTGGCCATCGGCCTGCACCTGCTCGGACTCTACTCGCTGCCCTTCAAGGCCCATGGCCATCTGCACCGCTTCCAGGGTGCGGGCCTGCTCGGGGCCTTCGCCCTGGGTGGGCTGACGGGCACCCTCTCGGCTCCCTGTGCCACCCCGGCCCTGGCCGCCGTGCTCACCTTGGTGGCCCTCCAGAAGCAGGTCCTCTGGGGCGGCGTGCTGCTCTTCGTCTATGCCCTTGGCCACGTCCTGCTCCTCTTCCTGGCCGGGGCTTCCTCGGGTTGGGCCAGCAAATACGCCCAGAGCCGCTTCTCCCGGGTCCTGGGCCGCTGGCTGCCCAAGGCCATGGGGCTTCTCCTCTGCGGCTGCGCCCTCTGGGTGCTCCTGCTCGCATGGCAGACCCGTTTCCCGGCCTGAGGCTTCCCAGGCCCATCCCCACAAGGAGATCCCATGAAGTGCAACTGCTCTGCATCCTCCAAGCACTTGGTTTTCGCCTGTTCTGGCGCAGCCAACACTGGCTACCTGGCTGATCAGGTGGCCCGCCGTCTCAATCTCCAGGGCGACGCCAAGATGTTCTGTCTGGCGGCCATCGGCGCTGAACTGGAGGGCTACCTCAAGAGCGCCCGGGATTCGGAACTGAACCTTGTGATCGATGGGTGCCCCACCGGCTGCGGGCGCAAGATCTTCGAACGCCTCGGGCTGCCCCACACCTCCTTCGTCCTGACAGAACTGGGCGTGGAGAAGGGGAAGACCTTGATCGACGAAGCGGTCATCGCGGATATGACCCAGCGGATCCAGAAAGAAGTCCCTCAGGTTTGAGCGCCTGCGCTCCGGAGACCGCCATGGAATGTGCCATCTGCAAGAAACCCCTACGGGAGGAAGACGCCTCCGACTACCAGGGGAAGAAGCTCTGCGAGGACTGCTACATCGAGGCGCTATCTCCTTCCCCACACTGGGGAACGGCATCGCCTCCACGGGAAGGCCTAGCCTGCCAGGTCCGGGCCGTGGCGGAAGGGCGGGATGATCCGGCTCATAGGGCTTGCAATCCCAGTCACGGCCTGGCGACTTGACAGGTTTCAGATCGGGGACATGTCATGAGGCCATCTGAACATCTCCAAGGCTGTATTCTGGCACTCGTTCTTCTGGGCGGTGTTTCACCGTTGGTGGCGACCCCCCCGCCAACGGCAACTGGCACTCCAACCGTCCCGATTGCCTCATTCGGCCAAACCCTGAGCGCTTTTCAGGAGGGCGTTCTCTTTCTGGAGGCCCGAGGCTTCTCGGGTATCCGGTGACGGAACTTCTGACGGGTGGCTCCCATAACAATGGTCAGGAGATCTCATGTGGCCCATCCATCTGAATATGGGATTCAAGACCGCCTACTTCTACGAGGGGTTCTACTTCTTCGTATCCATTCTGGTGGCTGCGGTCTGGATCGTCCGGCGTTTGGAGAGGGCCGTGGGCGCGGTCACTTTGCATGCAGGATCCGGCCGTCCCGACGAACCTGATTCTGCGCCCAAGATTGGCCAGCACTTCTTTCTCCTCTACCTGTGTAGCATCCCCAGGGCCGAAGTTCATTCTGCGTGGCGTCCGACAGTGGTATGGTGTCTGCTATAGTTTTAAAATGGTCGGTATGAGTATTTATGATTAAACCAAAGGCATCCATCTTGGCTGAACTGGTGCAGATTCGCCGGGCACTGGCGCATCGCTTTAGTCTGCTCGAAGACAAGGCGGACGACGCGGAAATCGAGTCAAGAATTCGCGACGGTTCGGAATTTCGCGGGGCGACCCCATGGATTCTGATATTCGCCATTTTCATCGCGTCGGTTGGGCTGAATGTTAATTCCACTGCAGTAATCATCGGTGCCATGCTGATTTCCCCCCTCATGGGGCCAATCATGGGAACGGGGCTCGGTGTCGCAGTCTATGACTTCGAACTCGTCAAGCGGTCCCTTAGAAATCTCGGAATCGCCACTCTGATTAGCTTAGTGGTGTCCGCAGGTTACTTTCTGTTGACGCCCCTGCAGCAGGCTCGGTCCGAACTACTCGCTCGCACCGCGCCGACGTTGTGGGATGTCCTGATTGCCCTGTTTGGCGGTTTGGCTGGGATTATTGGTGTGACACGGCGCGAAAGATCCAATGTCATTCCAGGCGTGGCGATAGCCACAGCGCTGATGCCACCTGTATGCACCGCAGGTTTCGGCCTTGCCACAGGGCAGTGGCATTTCGTGGGCGGTGCCGTGTATCTCTACACGATCAACTGTGTGTTCATCGCCCTGGCGACGGTGGTAGGCATCCGTGCCCTAAAACTCAAACGCCATAGCTTCGCGGATCCGATTTTGGCGAAGCGAGTTAAGACCATCCTGCTGGTCTTGGCACTCGGCACTACCCTGCCTAGCATTTACTTGGCCTTGAAGCTGGTCAGGCATGAGGTATTCAAATTCAAGGCTCAGGCCTTCGTCGTGCGGGAGTTTACATTCGAAAATAGCCATGTGGTTGCCACCAAGGTCGACCCGGATACACGTGTTATCACACTGTCACTGATCGGCGACCCGCTCAATGCGGATACGCTCCGCACGATACATGAACGCCTGTCTACGGTCGGACTTGTGGGCGCGCGCATCGTCCTGCACCAGATGGGTGACAACCGTGTAGACGTGACGGCGCTTAAGTCGAGTCTGCTGTCCGATTTGTTGCGCGACAGTCAGGCCGTGGTGGTGGAGAAGGCCAATCAAATTAATGTCTTGCAAAATCAGATCCAGGCTCTGAAGTCAGAACTGGCGGCCCGTGACGCCCCCCTTGGCAAGGTAGACGATGTGGCCAATGAATTGAGGCTCCTCTATCCTGATGTAACCAGCGTTGTGATTACGGATGGGGTGGAAGTGCTACCCAGTGGCGAAAAAAAGAGGTTGATGTTGTTTTATGTCATGTCTAAAAAAAGATTATCAAAAGATGCTCGTCTCCGCATTGAGGACTGGCTCGGAGTCAGAATGCAGGCGGATGCAGCGATGTTTCATTTTGGTATTGGCATAGCCTCTGTTGGCAAGAAGGCGTCGAAGGGGCATAAAAGCGGGCGGGGATAGAGAGGGGCGGAAGCTGAGGGAGTGGGGCGATTAGGAGCGCTCCTGTATCACCAGATAGGCTACTGCAGTCCCCACAAGGGCTGGAACCACCAGGGCTGCTTGGGCGGTCGTTTCTGCCAGAAAGACACAAGGCACGAGTAGGGTGTTATGGGTGGCCCCAGCAAACGCCGAAGCGCCGACGAGCGCCATGTACCCAGGCTGCCCCAGGCCGAGCACACCATCCAAGGCTGTGCCGATTGCAGCCCCCATGGTGACACTGGGAAGCCAGATGCCGCCAATTCCGCCACCAGCAAAGGTCAGCCCGGTCGCAAAGAGCTTCAAGGCGAAGAATAACAATGCGTACCTGGGCAGCGTCTGCTCTTCTAGCAAGTGGCGCACCAACTCAAGGCCGCCTCCCTGTATGACTGGAAGGCCATCCCAAAGGAAATGCCCTGGCAGAACCAGCAGGAGCAGCCCCAATCCAGCTATCAACCCCCTCACCATCAATGGATAGCGTCTTAACCAAGACCCGAGACGCGCCCTGACCCAGAGAAACAGGGAGGCTCCTAGTC
The DNA here is from genome assembly GCF_000242615.2 of Holophaga foetida DSM 6591. GTDB lineage: Bacteria > Acidobacteriota > Holophagae > Holophagales > Holophagaceae > Holophaga > Holophaga foetida. The sequence continues at coordinate 928,675 of NZ_KI912268.1, read as the reverse complement.
CGCAGCATAGCCCAAGCAAAAGCGACCAGGCGACTTCACGCCCTCCCAGGGTGTACGGCCGAGCCAAAGGAAGCAGTGGCGCGTGGCCCATCCTGGCGGCAAAGACAATGTACCCCGCGGCAGCAGAGACCAAGCAGGGAACGAGTGACTCTGGGGAGATTCTTCCGTCATGCTCCGCCGCCATCAGTGCCCCTGACAAGGGGGCTCGAAAGACTGCGGCCAGAGCCGCCGCAGCTCCTGATCGGACCATGACCATGGGGGAAATCAGGAGGCGTCGTAGCGGTGAATAACGCTGAGCCCCGGCGCGGACGATTCGGTGGTATTGAAGCCCCAGGGCCGCACCGAACCACTTGCCTGGTCCTTCCACCCCTGCGCTACCTCCGAAACCAATGGTCAGGACGCAGCCCACGACTTTTGCCAAAGACGCCCAGAAAGGGAACACTTGGTAGGGATCCTTGCGGGCTAGGTCGAGATCTTTGAAGAGGGAGACTTCCCCTGCGCCTGACAGCTGGAGCCAAGCTGTGGCAAGTACCAGGCCCAGAGCTGGTAGCAGGATTAGGGAGTGCGTTCTTCCTCCAATTCGACTGACCCATGGCTCAAACAGCTCTAGGCCTCCAAGGGCCAGGGCCACACAGAGGCCGATTCCCAAACCAAGGGGTAGCATGACCCCGACGATCCGCCGCGTATGGGCAAGGAGCCGAAAGCGACGAGTGCGGGAGGGGAAAAGGCGTGCTGCGGGGTCTGACAAGACAATCCTCGATCCAGATTTCATGATCCCTCTCTCGGTTGTCGTGGAAAGGGTTGACGAATACGATTATCAATGCAAACTATGTCTACCACAAACCATTTCCCCAGGTCTCGCGCTTATGCCCCAGTCCACCCCATCTCCCGTGATTCAGGCTTGCATGCAGAGCCTTCGCAGGATTGTGAAGGCGCTTGAGGAATACTCCCGGTCTGTGGAGCGTCGGTTCGACCTGACTGGTCCACAGTTATGGGCTCTATGGGAGTTGGGGCGCAGTGGTCCCCTCTCCATGAAGGATCTTTCCGCTCAGATGCACCTGGATCCAAGCACCGTTGTGGGAGTGATTGATCGACTGGTTGCGAAGGGATTGGTAGAGCGCAAGCCGGACCCTGTGGATCGCCGCCGAATTTCCCTTTGTCCGACAGTAAATGGGCAGACCATCCTCACGTCTGCACCTCACCCTGCCCAGGGGCATCTGCTGGCAGGGCTCGCCGCAATGGAACCTGATCAGATCCAAGGCCTTCAAAACTCGTTGGCCATTCTGGAACGGGTCCTGGGTGCGGAGAAATTGGAGGCCCCCTTCTTCTTCCCCTGATCCTTCCCCTCCCTTGAGGACGGTTTCCGTTACCGTCCTCCTTTTGACAGCCCACAGACCCCATACAAAAGGGTGCACTGATAGCCAGTGCAGGGTTCAGGTGAAGGTCGGGCCGCCTTCCGCCAGTGCGAAAGATTCACTGACGGAGGAATTATGCATCTGATTTCCGACTTGGACGGAACTTGGCTACACCCCAGGAGCGCCCCAAGCTCTCTTAGACGCTTGGAAGCCCATCTCGCGGCCACCCCTGACATCACCCTCACCTTTGCAACGGGCCGGACCTTGGCTTCAGCACTGGGGGTTCTTGAGGGGCGGATCCAACGATGGCCAAACCACCTCATTACGGACGTTGGAACGGCCATTTACCACCGGACTATCCAAGGTGACTGGGATGAGGATCAGGACTACGCCGATTGGGTAAGAAAACGGTGGGATAGTGACTTTCTTGAGCTGATGGCCAATCGTTGGATTCCCGAGGGTGTTCAACGTCAGGAGGGAATAACGCCTCTTCGAAGGATTGCCCTTGAGGTTCTGCCCGGACGCAATATCAAATTGCTCTCCGAACATCTGAGAAAAAATCTGGAAGAAGCTGGAGCCCGGGTAGATGTCCTCGTGACGGGACGCTGTATAGACATACTGCCAAACGGGCTCCATAAAGGTACTGCTGCGGCATTTCTCCATTCGAGCCTACATCTCTCCGCCCCCATCGTAGCCTGCGGTGATTCAGAGAATGATCTAGGGCTTTTCTCTATTGCTGATGCGGTGGTGCTCATGCCAGATGGGGCGATTTGGACTAGCTCCAAAAGGCATCAAGTCCGAAACGCGTTTGTGCCGACCAAAAGCGGCCCAGTTGGGATCCTTCAGGCTATCCAGAGTCCCGTTTTGACCTATTCGAGGCTCACATGACACACAAGAAGCTTCGTATTCTCCTGATTAGCGTACACGGACTCATCCGCGCCTCAGCCCCTGAACTCGGCAAAGATCCAGACACAGGTGGACAGGTCCTCTATGTTCTTGAATTGGCGAAGGCGTTGAGTCGTCACTCAGGTGTGGCTTGCGTCGAACTCCTGACCCGCCTTATCAACGACCCGGCCCTGGATCGTGACTATGCCCAGCCTGTGGAAGTCATCAACCCCAAAGCCCGAATCCTGCGAATGCCGTGTGGGCCACAAGGCTACATCCGCAAAGAGAGACTCTGGAACCATCTTGATCAACTTGTAGAAGCCTATCTCGGCCTCCTCCGTCAAGGCGCTCAGCGCCCTGACGTGATCCATAGCCACTATGGGGATGCCGGATATGTGGCGATGCGCCTCTCCAAAATCCTTGGCATACCCTTCATCCATTCCGCCCACTCTCTCGGCCGGTACAAGAGAGCCACGATGCTCGCTGCTGGAGGTGATGAAAAGGAACTGGATCGTATTTTTAATTTCTCTCGCCGGATTGAGGTCGAGGAGGAGGTGCTAGAAAAGGCCTCACTAGTGATTGCAAGCACCGGCCAAGAATTGATTGAGCAGTATTCAACCTATGATCACTTCGATGAATTGAAGAGCCAGGTTATCCCTCCGGGCACTGACCTGACGCGCTTCTTTCCCCCAGGCCGGGATAAGAGCTTTCAGGGTGTGGCCGAGAACGCCGATCGGTTCTTCCAGGCACCAGGCAAGCCGCTGCTCATATCCATAGGGCGGGCCGCTCCTCGAAAAAATCTTCTAGGTCTCGTTCAAGCTTTTGGGGCAGACGCAGAACTGAGACGAATGGCAAACCTTGTCATCATCGCCGGGAACCGTGAGGAAATCCGAGGCCTCGATGACACATCGAGTCAGGCTTGGGAATCAATTCTGTTTGCCATCGATCAATACGACCTCTACGGCCATATCGCCATCCCCAAGAACCATACCCCCGACCAGATCCCCAACTTTTATCGCTTGGCCTATTCTCGGAAGGGGCTTTGCGTCAATCCGAGCATCTCGGAAACCTTCGGGTTGACCCTGATTGAAGCCGCAGCCACCGGCCTTCCCCTGATCGCAACTGACCAGGGAGGCCCAAAGGACATCCTGAATCATTGCCAGAACGGCCTTCTTGTCGATACCCGTGACCCAGCAGCCATGGCCCAGGCCATCAAGGTGGCCCTGTCGGACCCTGGACAGTGGAGAACTTGGTCCCGGAATGGATTGCGGGGTGTTCGCAAATACTACGCATGGGATGTTCATGCAGACAGTTACATCAAGTTCGTCACTACCTTTTGTGGGCGCAGAACAGAGCGCCGCCAAGGGAATAGGATTACGTCATGCAGACCATAGCGGGCATGCTGAGGGCCTCGATCGCACCGGTTACGGTCACCCTTGCGACTTGGGTGTTTCTATGGGTGGCTCGCAGAGTATTGACCAGCCGGATCACAGCTTTTGCCAAGCGCACCGAGACCGAGATCGACGATCTGCTGGCTGAGGTTCTGCAAAACACCAAGACATTCTCCATGGTTGCCACTTCTATCTACATAGGGAGCCGCTGGCTTCCGTTGACAGACAGGCTTGACGCGATTGCCTACAAGATCTTTGTCTTGATGATTCTTATTCAGGGGATTCTTTGGGCAAATCGCGCAATCGGTTTCGTTTTTGGGAGAATGCTGGAAAAGAGCGTGGAAGCCAATCCTGCGAACAGGACATCAATTCGGGCCCTTACGTTCGCCTCAAGGGTCGTTGCTTGGACTATCTTTCTACTGCTTGGCCTAGACAACCTGGGTGTGAATATTACTGGGCTGGTGGCGGGGTTGGGAGTTGGAGGCATTGCTGTTGCTCTTGCTGTTCAGAATGTCCTGGGAGACTTATTTGCCTCCCTTAGCATTGTGTTAGATAAACCAGTTGAAGTTGGTGATTTTATCATCGTAGATGAATTCCTTGGGACCGTAGACCACATCGGGCTCAAGACAACCAGAATCCGAAGTCTTTCCGGTGAGCAAATCATTTTCAGCAATAGCGATTTGCTGAAGAGTCGCATACGGAATTACAAACGAATGAATGAACGGAGGGTGTTGTTCACTATCGGTGTGACCTACCAGACATCCCATGACAAACTTACCAGAATTGTAGGAATCATAAAGGATGTTATCGAGGAGCAGGGTGGAACCAAATTTGATAGAGCCCATTTTAGCAAATTCGGAGATTTCTCCCTTCATTTTGAAGTTGTGTATTATCTTAGTGATCCAGATTACAATATCTACATGGATACGCAACAATGTATAAATATAGGTATTTACAAGGCGTTTGCAACTGAAGAAATTGAATTTGCATACCCAACCCAGGTGTTATATATATCCAAATTGCAAACAAAGATCTGTAGATGATGATTTATACAATAATAATATTGAACATCAGCGGACAATAACCACTCTATCAATCTCTAGACTAACTCCCGAATACGGGACAAGCTCCCTCAGAGCGCTCTGGAATCCCAACAGCCGCCAAGATTTGAGCCAGGGCTCAGCGAGTCTTGAGGACCCGTCCCAGGCCGATCGGTCCGGCAATCGTGGTGAGCAGAAGGGCGCCGACGATACCTGCCTGGACCTCCGGGGAAAGGAGTGGACTCCCCCCGAGTGTAAGGGCGCTGCCGGTGGCCACGAAGATCAAGCCGACCTCACCCCGTGGCACCATGCCCCAACCCACGACGATTGAGCGCAGCCCCTTCCCCGCTGCATAGCCCGCGACCAGCTTCCCAACAGTCCCAAGGACGGCCAGAAGTAGGGCGAAGCCGATGGTCCTCCAGGACAGGAAAGCGCGGGGATCGACCTTGGCACCCATCAGCACGAAGAATAGGGGGGAGAGGATGACGACCAGAGGATGGAGCAGGTGCTCCAGGCTGTGCAGTTCGCGTTCCTCCAAGGTGCGGATGGTGGCGGGTTCCAGGATGAGGCCTGCGGCATAGGCACCAACGATGGTGGCCAGACCCGCCTGGTTGCCCAGCCAAGCCAGGAGGAAGGCGAATCCCAGGCCCACGGGAAGCAGGAGTTGCTCACCCCGGAAGCGATTGGCCAATCTGAACAGGTGGGGCGTCAGGAATCGCCCCACAGTCAGGGCAAGGGCCAGAAAGAGCAAGGCCAGGCCCAGAGTCCGCCCCAGGGAGCCCCACGGCAGCCCAGAGCCTGTACCGGAGACCGCAACGACACCGCTGACGGCAACCAGCACCAAGAGGCCAAGCACGTCATCCATGACCGCAGCCCCTACGATGACCTTCCCTTCTGGGCTTTTGGCTGCGCCCTTCTCGCGGAGGACCTGGACGGAAATCCCGATGGACGTGGCACAGAGGCATGCACCGATGAAGAGGTCCACCGCGAAGTGGGTTCCCTTCGGGAGCATCAGCCATGCCCCCGCAAGCCCCATGGCCATGGGCACCAGTACGCCCACTATGGCGACCCTAAGGGCGGGGATGCCGACCCGTATCATCTGGGGCACGGTGCTTTCCAGGCCCACCGCGAACATCAGGACGACGACGCCGAGGTATCCCAGCAGATCTGCCGCAGGGAAGGAAGTGACAGGGGGGATGATCGGGAAGGCCATGGAGAGTGTGGCCAGGGCCAAGCCTGCCCCCAGTTCGCCGGCCACCACCGGGAGGCGGAATCGAATGGCGAGCTCGCCCCCTACCTTTGCCGCCAACCATAGGGCTGCCAGCAGAAAGAGAGTCCCCGCTTGAGGGTCCGCAACAAGGGCCGCGAAAATCATAGCTTCTCCAATGGAAAGGCGGCCCGACCTTTCCGGAGACCTGCGGCGTTGCCACCGCACCCATGAAGAGGGTTCCCGATCCACCCAACAGCTGTCAAGTCGTCCGGACGGGCCGTGGAGGCAGATGGAGCGTGCATTGCGTGGGAGATTAAAAGATACTGGATCCTGTAAGTGGGGCGTCTCGCTTACGATTTCTCGTACGGAGGATCGGAATGGTGCCTTGATGAAACGGTTTTGCCGGATCGGCCCCTGGCCTTTTCTGGACGTTTCTCAAACCTTCCGTACCCGTGTGCTCCCTCCCGGCGACCAGGGCGTCGGGCCAGACGCATTCGCATTCCTTGATTGGACATGGGAGTGGTGGGCGTTCGTGCCCGTGTTACCTCCTTGGTCGTCTGGCGATGCATCTACATCGCGATGACCAAGGATCCTTCATTTGCATGGGATTGCTAGATTTATTGCTGCGTGGACTCACCATACGGCGGCACCCCCCGCCGCGGAGCGGTCGTTCAACGATTCTCCGCCAACTGGAGGCCTGGCAAGAAGACTCTGCCAGTCAAGACTGAGGTCGAGAAAATGGCACGACAGGCCTCCACCACTCAGTCAGGTTTTGCCCACTGTTCTAGCGAAGCAAACGCGCTGTGATTGTGGATGCTTTCGAAATTCTCAGCATGGATGCGAAACCATGCGATGCGCGGGTCCTGCTGGAGCTGAACCGCCGCATTTCGGGCCATGTCCTCTACGAAGACCGGATTGTCATATGCTTGCATGGTGACGTGGCGTTCATCCGGTCTCTTCAAAACAGGATAGACCGGGGAGGATGCTGAAGATTCTGCCACAGCGATGAGTTCTTCTATCCAGATCATTCGTGGTTGGCCCGATTCCTCAAGGGTTGTGCGCACTTCGATGAAAAGGATACCTCTCTGATTGTGGGCTCCGTAATCACTGATCTCTTTGCTGCATGGGCAAAGGCTTGTGACGGGCACCTTCACCCCTAAAATGAAGTCAAGGGTCTCCCCCCTCATTTCGCCAACGAACTGACATTCGAAGTCCATGAGTCCCCCTGCATGGCTCTGGGGGGCTTTGCGCTCGAGGAAGTATGGGAAGGTCAGTTTGACCCGTGCGCTCTCTGCATTCAATTTGCTTCGCAGGGTATGGAGGAGTTTGGGCAGCGTTCTTATCGTGATCTCGCCGTGGTAGTGATTGAGCACTTCCACAAAGCGGCTCATATGGGTGCCTTTGAAGTGATGTGGCAGGTTTACGGACATGGTGATTTCAGCGACCGTTTTCTGTTTCCCGTGGGCTTGGTCAAGGACAACGATGGGATAGCGAAGCCCAGCCACCCCCACATGGTCAAGGGCTATGCCGCGATGGTCCTTGCGGGACTGAACATCGATCATGTTCATGATTCCTCTCTGGTGCAGGAGGCATAAGAGTGCGCTGCCCACTGTCTCATGGATGCGGCTGCTGGTTTTGGGACAATGAGGGGAAGTCTAGAGCAGGTTCTCGCTTCGCAGGGTGTTCACGATCTTGGCGGTGGTGTAACTGCGGTCCATGGTGTAGATATGGAGACCCGCAATTCCTGTTTTGAGCAGGCCACGGCACTGTTGCGTGGCGAAGTCGGCACCAAGATCGAGGACTGCCTGCTTATCGGAGGCGTCTACCGCATCCATGCGGGCCTGGAGGAATGGGGGGATGCTGGAGCCACAGACCTTTGCCAGGTTCTGGGTCATCTTGAGGGTGTATACCGGCATGACGCCGGGAATGATGGGGACCTGGATGCCTGCCTTGCGGCACTGATCCACATACCGGAAGAAGAAGTCGTTGTCGTAAAAATATTGGGTGACCACGTACTCTGCCCCGTTATCAACCTTCTGTTTGAGGTAGTCGAGGTTCTTTTCCGGGCTCTGGCATTCGAGGTGACCTTCGGGATAGCCCGCACAGCCAAGCGTGAAGGAGTAGTTTTTCTTGATGAAGGCGATGAGGTCCGAGGCATACGTGAAGCTATCTGGGTGAGCTGCGAAATCGGCTTCCTTCGGCTGATCTCCGCGGAGTACGAATATGGTCTGGATGCCCAGGTCGCGGTATCGGTCCAGCACTTGGATGATGGCTTCTGGAGCGAGTCCGTATCCTGCGATATAGGCAACGGTAGGTTGACCGTGATCTTTCACCAGTTGGCGGACTGTCTGGTACGAACCATCACAGGTGGAGCCTCCGGCTCCGAAGGTCACGGACATATAGTCCGGCTTGAGGGGAGCGAGGACACCGATGGTTTCGGCAAATGATTTGGCGCTGGCCGCATCCCGATAGGGGAAAAATTCGAAGGAAAGAGCTGACTTCTTGTTTCTGTAGAGATCGTTGGCCTTCATTGTCACTCCTGTGGTGTACGGCCAGCCCCGTTTGGGGAGCCGCCTATGTTTCCCAACTACCCCCAGCCCGCATCCAGCCATAGCCCATGGACAGGGCAACGCTTTCGCCTGTGCAGTGGCACGCTTGGACCTCCTGGACGCCAGCTTCCCGAATACGTTCTGCGGTGAATTCCAGGCGTTCCTGATCGGCCTTGGCCAGGTGAATGCCTCCAATGACGGCACGAATCCGGGATTCCCCTGTGATCTCTCGGATGTGGTCCAGGGTGTTGGCCACTCCGGCGTGGGCACAGCCCAACACGATGACCAGCCCCTCGGGAGTCTGGATCCACAAGGCCTGGTCATCCTCCAAGGGATCGGTCTGGCGCCCCTCCGGGTCCAGGAAGAATGGGCCTGAGCTGGATTCCTGGGGGTGGCGCCGGAGGATGGGGCCTGTGATGCCCATGTCTCGGGCCAGCCGCATGGGGGCAGTGCTCCACCGGAGGGCATCCGAGTATGGGGTCAATGCCTTCCATGAGGCCGAGGGTAGGCCGAGGGGACGGGGCCCCATGCCCGGGTGGAGGCTGTAGCGGGGCATTAGGGTCTTGGGGTGCATGTAGATCCGAGCCTCCGGGGAGGCCTGGAGGGCCTCGGGGATGCCTCCGGTGTGGTCCCGGTGACCGTGGCTGAGGACCAGGTGCTGGATAGTGTCTGTGGGCAATCCGAGGGTCTGGGCGTTGGCGGCCCAGGCCCCGGAGGCCCCGGTGTCGAAGAGCACCGTGTCGGCGTCCCGCTGGATCCAGAAACTGAGTCCGTGCTCCGTCTGGAGGCCCGGCATAGCAGCCTGATTGTCCACCAGGAGGGTGATCCTGACCTTATCCATGGTTGGATTGCCTCTTGCCCCGGAGTTGCGCATCTTGGGAGTCCACCTCCTCGGTCCATCCGCCCCAGGTACCCTCAGGACGATCGGCTTTGGGGAAATAGGGCTTGATGTCCAGGAGGGGGCTTCCATCCAGCATGTCCACATCCTCTACCACCAAGCGGCAACCCTCGACGCCCAGGAGGCGGACCACGCTGAGACCGATGCCGTTGGGGCGTTCGGGGTAGCGGCAGGCGAAGATGCCGGTGGGTTCGTCCGTCAGGAAGGGTTTGACCACCAGGGGGCCTGGCTCCGCCTGATGCAGGTGGTAGATCAGGTGGAGATGGGAAAAGCCCTCGATTCCCATTAGTCCCTCAGCAAATTCGGGGTTCACCTCGATCTCTCCCCGGATCTCCCGGGCAAAGCAAGGTTGGATGGGGGTCTTTTCTGCCTCCTTGTGAGGTGTGCGGATGACACCTATGGGGTGGATGGGCAAGGACCGGTCCTTCGTCATGCGGTGGCGCCTTCCAGTTGCGCGCTCAAGGACTGCAGCACGGGCCCGAAGTATTGCTCCTGGGCATAGAGCCTGGGGCGTCCTGCATCGCCATCGAGGCCCACCTTGGGGTCGAGGGGCAGGGAACCCAGGAAGGGGATGCCCATGTCGTCTGCCATGCGCCTTCCACCTTCGCTGCTGAAGATGGGCGTGACTGTGGAGCAGTGGGGGCAAGCGAAGCCGCTCATGTTCTCGATCACGCCCAAGACCGGGATATCGGCGGCTTTGCAGAAGGAGACGGCCTTGCGGGCGTCCAATACGGCGACCTCCTGGGGGGTCGTGACAATGACAGCCCCGTCCACGGCGCCAAGGGCTTGCTTCAGGGACAAGTGTTCATCCCCGGTGCCCGGGGGGCAGTCCACCACCAGCACATCCAATTCGCCCCAGTGGACCCGCTGGACGAACTGTTCCACCACGCCGGCTTTCATGGGGCCGCGCCAGATGGCGGGCTGATCCGCTCCCAGGGCGAAGCCCATGGACATGACCTTCAGATTCCCCAGTTCAACGGGGATCAGATTGGGGCCTTCAGTCAGGAGAGGCTCGTCATCAAGACCCAGGAGCTTGGGGACGCTGGGGCCATGGATATCCACATCCAGCAGCCCGGTCGTCAGGCCCTGGGAGGCGAAGGCCATGGCGAGATTGGTGGCCACGGTGCTCTTCCCGACGCCGCCTTTGCCGGAAAGCACCAGGATGCGCTGCTTGATCTTTCCCGCCCCGGCCAGAGTCGTCAGGCTCACGGAATCCTTGGGCGAATCGCAGGGGCTGCTGCAGCTTTCGCAGCATTCGGAGCTACAGGAATCCTGGGAACACCCCTGGGCTTCTTCCTCGGCCTTGAGGCGCGCCTCATAGTCCTTGATGGCCATGCCGATGGTACGCACCGCCAGGAGGGCGCAGTGATGGGACTCCTCCTGTTCCTGCCATCCCAGCACCTCGATGACCTCTTCTGGCTTGAAGGCCTTCATCTCGCCGATGGAGCGGTCGATGCAGAGATGGGCGGCCACGCTGCCGCAGGCCACGGAGGTGTCGCAGCCGTCGGTGGTGAAGCTGGCCTCCCGGATGTGGACGCCGTCCAGGTAGAGCCAGAACTCCATGGTGTCGCCGCAGGGGCCCTTGAACCGGGCGTGGGCGCTGGCGTCCTTCATGGGGCCGAAGTTTTCGGGACGGGTGCGGGTGGGGATGGGGTTCCAAGTGCTCATGGCTTGAATTCCTTGGTGAGGTGGGCGGCGGTCTCGACGCAGCCTGGGCAGGGAAGGATCCGGTTCTGGCGGATGGCTTTGCAAGTGATGGCCCCGGCCTTCTCCTGGAAGGCGTTGCGGATGGCTTCGGGGTTTCCGGTGAGGTGAGCGGCGGCGTAGGCTGCCCCGCACCAGCCTTCCGGGGCCTGCCCCCCGCCGAAGGCGGCGAAGCCCTGGGGATCCACCCCGAAGGCAGCGGCCACCGACTGGGCGCAGTTGAGGCGCGGACCCGATTTTCCTGTGTAGTTGTTGAGGGCTAGTTGGATTTCCATACTGGTCCTTTAGCGTTCGCGCAGTCGGATTTGTTTCTGCAGGTCTGTCAGGAAGGCATCCAAGGTCTGGGTTCCCAGGTTGCCGTCCCGGCGATGGCGCACCGAGACGGTGTCATCGGCTGCCTCTCGATCCCCCAGAACGAGCATGTAGGGGATCTGCTGGAGCTGGGCGTCCCGGATCTTGGCGTTCACCTTTTCGTTGCGCAGGTCCAGTTCGGCTCGGAAATCCAGGTCCAGGGCCATCGCATGGATCCGGCGGGCATAGTCGTGGGCCCGATCTGTTATGGGCAGGATGGCGATCTGGACAGGGGCCAGCCACACCGGGAAGGCCCCGGCGCAGTGCTCGATGAGGATGCCCAGGAAACGCTCCAGACTGCCGAGGATGGCCCGGTGCAGCATGACTGGGGTGCCTTCGCTGCCGTCCGGCTTCACGTAGGTGAGGCCGAAGCGGGCGGGCATGGAGTAGTCCACCTGGACGGTGCCGAGCTGCCAGGGGCGGCGCAGGGCGTCCAGCACCTGGAACTCGATCTTGGGGCCGTAGAAGGCCCCTTCGCCGGGGTTGATATGGTAAGCCATGCCCGCTTCCTGCAGGGCCTCGGCGAGAGCCCCCTCGGCCTCGTCCCAGATCTCGTCGCTGCCAAGACGCTGCTCGGGTCGCGTGGAAAGGGCTACCCGGACTTCGTCAAAGCCGAAGGTGGCATACACCTCCCTCAGAAACGTGAAGAAGGAGGCCATCTCTGGCTTCATCTGCTCGGGTGTGCAGATGATGTGTCCGTCGTCCTGGCAGAAGGTTCGCACGCGGGTAAGGCCTTGGGTGACCCCACTTCGTTCGTATCGATGGATGCGCCCGAAGTCCGCATAGCGGATGGGGAGATCCCGGTAGCTGTGCTTCTCGGTGCCGTAGATCAGGCAGTGGGTGGGGCAGTTCATGGGCTTGAGGGCATATTCCCGCTCGTCGACCTCGGTGAAATACATGCTCTCCTGGTATTTGTCATAGTGGCCGGAGGTTTTCCAGAGGCTCACATCCAGGGCCTGGGGCGTAATCAGCTCCTGGTAGCCTCGGCGGCGATAGAGGCTCCGGAGATAGGCCAGCAGCTCGTTGTAGACCAACGTCCCCTTGGGGTGGAAGAAGGGGGAGGCCGGGGCTTCAGGGTGGAAGGAGAAGAGGCCCAGTTCCCGGCCCAGTTTGCGGTGGTCCCTGGCTTTGGCCTCCTCCAGGCGTTTCAGGTGATCCTCAAGCTCCTTCCGGGTGTGGAAGGCGGTGCCGTAGATGCGGCAGAGTTGGGCGTTCTTCTCATTGCCCTTCCAATAGGCGGCGGCGGTCTGGAGCAGCTTGAAGGCCTTGAGCTTGCCGGTGTTGGGCACATGGGGCCCCCGGCAAAGGTCCAGGAAATCCCCCTGGCGGTAGAGGGTGATGGTCTCGCCCTCCGGGATGGCCTCGGCCAATTCCACCTTCAGGGGTTCGCTCAGGGCCCGGAATTGCTGGATCGCCATGTTCCGGTCCACTTCCTCCCGGGTGATGGGCAGATCAGCCTCCGCTAGGCGCACCATCTCCGCTTCAATGGCGGCCAAGTCCTCGGGGGTGAAGAAGGTCTCCACCAGGAAGTCGTAGTAGAAGCCATCCTCGATGACCGGCCCGACGCCTGCCTTGGCTTGGGGGAAGAGGCACTTCACAGCCTGGGCCAGGAGGTGGGCGGCAGAGTGGCGCAAGATCTCCAAGGATTCAGGATCCTTGGCCGTAAGGATTGCCACCTTTGAGCTCGCCTCCAGGGGGGTGTTCAGATCCCGGAGCACGCCGTCCATCCTGACGGCCAGGGCCGCATCCAGTAGACGCGGGCTGATGCTGCGGGCCAGATCAAGGCCCGTCGCACCGTCTGCAAGCTGGCGGATAGAGTCATCTGGAAGTTGGACGGAAATAGGCATAGGGCCCTCGAAAGTCAGTGGTTCGGGCTGGTGTGCTGATCGGGGCGGGGTGGGAGAAGATCCCTCCAACGTTGATGACCGACGCGGAAACTTTTCTCCTGCGAACTCCTGGAGGACACAGGATGCCTGTCCAGGGAGCCTGAATTACCTGGAAGGAATGAGTGGTAGATGTGCCGGAAGGCCTTCAATTGTAGGCCTCCATCACATCTGGGGCGTCCGACAGGAGGTCGTCGGCGAGCTCCTGCATCCGCGCATCTTTCCAGAAGGGGAGCTGGCGATGGGTCTCCATGTATTTCATGGGGATGGGATGGGTGCCTACCACGACCGGGAGGCCATAGTGTCCCTCGATGAAGCTCTTGAAGTTCCGGATATTGGGACAGGGGGGGTAACCCACCACCAGCCCAGTGGCGAGGTGGACGGCCTGACAACCGTTCTTCTGGAATTCGGCGGGAAGGTATTCCACATTGCCCCCGGGGCACCCGCCACAGGTTGAGTAGCCGACGACCTCCAAAGGCTCGTCCTTGGGGTACCGGGCAAAGCTGCCCAGGCGTTCCCGCAGGGCCCTGAAGCACTTGCCGCCTCCGCAGTCCTGATAGCGTCCGCAGATGATGATGCCGATCCTCATCCCACTCTCCCTTCAGAGTGCATGCCCAAGTTCCTCAGCAGCGCTTGGTCAGAATCGACCTCGCTACCGGGCGTGGTCAGGAGCTTCTCGCCGGTGAAGATGGAATTGGCGCCGCAGAGGAAGGCCAAGGCCTGGGCCTCTGGGCCGAGGCTGCTCCGGCCAGCAGCCAAACGGATGCGGCTGGTGGGGAAGAGGATTCGGGTGGTGGCGATGACCCGGATCACCTCCAGGGGCGGCACCGGCGGCATACCCTCGAGGGGCGTGCCGGGGATGGGCACGAGGATGTTGATGGGGATGGCGTCGGGGACGGGATCCAGGCTCGCCAACTCGTGGAGAAAGTGAATGCGGTCATTCACGCTTTCCCCCAGGCCCAGGATGCCCCCGCAGCAGACCTGGAGCCCGGCATCCCGGACCGCCCGGATGGTGGCCAATCGCTCATCGAAGGTATGGGTGGAGACGATGCGCTCGTAGACCAGGCGGCTCGAATCCAGGTTGTGGTTGTAGATAGCGCAGCCCGCAGCCTTGAGGCGCCGGGCCTGAGCGCTGTTGATGAGACCCAGGCTGACGCAGGGTTCCATCCCCAGGTCGCTCACGGCCCGCACGATGCCCAGCACGTGCTCGAAATCCGGCCCTTCCCGTAGAGCGCGCCCCGAGGTGGCCATGCAGTAGCGTGTGGCGCCCGCTGCCTTGGCCTGGAGGGCTCCGGCCAGGACACTGGCTTCCTCCTTGAGTGGATTGGGCTTGAGTTCCGTGGTGTGGTGGGCGCTTTGGGCGCAGTAGGCGCAGTCTTCGGAACAGTTTCCGGTCCTGAGGGCATCCAGGACGCAGAACTGGATTTCCCGTGGATTCCAGTGCTGGTGATGGCATTCCATGGCCCGGCGAACCAGATCAGGGAAGGGCTGATCGTGGATGGCTTGGATGGTCCCGGGGGTGGGTGCTTGCTTCATTCGTTGTCCCTCGCGACAGAGGAGCAACGCTGGAGGCGCTTGAGACCCTCGTCCAGTTCTTCCATGAGGTCCTGGTTGTCTCCAAAACCGACCAGGAGGTGGAGCGTGCCATGGGTGTCCACCCAGGGGTTGAGGCTGGGAAGCCTGGGCAACAGTTCCAGGGCGTCCTTCCTCCCTGTCTTCAATTCGAAGGAGACGCCTGGACCGGGCCCCCGCATCTGGTGGCGAGCCCGCTCGTGATGAGGATGCGTTTCCAGACTGAGGTGATGCACGGCCTGGATCTGGGGGTGACCCATGAGCCATTCCGCTACTTCCTTGGCGTTTTCCTGGGCGCGCTCCTCGCGCAGCGCCAGTGTTGACAAGCCTGGAGCCCGGAGCAACTCTTGGCGGTTCCCAAGGATTCGGCTCATTTCCCGAATCCGCTTATGGACAGCACCCTGGCGGGCCACCAGCAGAGCGCCTTCCTGTCCCGACTCCCCGATCAGGTGGGCGAGCGGATGCATGACAAGGTGTGCCCCCAGGGCCAGAGGGCTCTGGACGTAGGGGCCAGCCAGTGTGGAGTCGACCATGAGCAGGGCGTGAGCCTGACGCGCTGTGCGGCTGATCTCGGCGAGATCGGTAACCTTGAGCCCGCTGTGGGACGGGGTTTCTACGATGATCAGCCTAGTGTTGGGCTTCAGGGCCGCCCTGACTGCATCGGTATCCGAGGTGTCCACCTCGTCGACTTCGACACCGAAGCGCACCCGAAGATGTTCGCTGAGCCTCGCTTGGGAAGGACGTTCCCCGCTGGTGATCAGGACGTGCTCTCCCGGCGCCATCAGGGCCAGGAGGGCGGTGCTGAAGGCTGCCTGGGTGCTACCGAGTAGCGTGGCGCCGTATCCCCCTTCAAGGGTGGTCAGCAGGTTTTCAATGGTACACATGGGCTGGCCTTGTGGTTCAGCGCAATCGCTTGCGGGAATCCCGGATGAGTTCCTGGGCACCCTTCGCGGTTGGGAGGGGCTGGGGCGTCCCTTTGGGGTTCCCTGCAAAGAACTTGGCCCGGGCGGTGACCAGGGTTCTCCCTTCCTGGATGATGGCGGCCTGGAGTAGATGCAATGGTCCCTCGCTGCGGAGCCACTGCCCCCGGATGACGGCCTCGGTTCCGGCCATGACGGGTCCCCGGAAACGCAGGCGGAAATCGACGGTGTAGGCTTCCAGGCCTTTGGCCAGGATGCAGTTGGCCATGGCGCCATCCAGGAGGCTGGAAACGACGCCTCCATGGATGATGTCGCGGTACCCCTCGTAGGACTTGCCACAGGGAAAACGTCCCTCCACCGTGTGCTCATCAATGACCTGGTAGGGGACTTTGAGCCCGAAGGGGTGTCGATCCCAGCACACGACGCAATGCTCGTGGAGCCGGGACCGGCT
Source organism: Holophaga foetida DSM 6591 (assembly GCF_000242615.2). GTDB lineage: Bacteria > Acidobacteriota > Holophagae > Holophagales > Holophagaceae > Holophaga > Holophaga foetida. The sequence continues at coordinate 912,466 of NZ_KI912268.1, read as the reverse complement.
TTCCTCCAACGTTTCCTGGGCGCTTTCTAAATCCCCGGATGGAACGGCAAGGCACATGGCCTCCTCCATAACAATCAGAAGCCCTGGATCTCCTGGAGCTTGCCCATCAGATAGTGGGCATGTTCCGCGTTGGGGGCGGGGGGAATGGATGTCAGAACGCCCAGGCCCTCGCTCTCCTCATGGAACTGCTCTGGGGGGATGGTGGTGATCACGGCCGTGTGGATCAGGGCGTTGGCCATCAGCAGGTCACTCAGGCAGGCCCTGAAATTCCCAGTTAGATCGTCGAGGATGACCATATCCCTCGGGTACATGCGGGCTTGGGCAACGGCATCCTGGGGGGCGGCGATCCAGTCGATCGTCACCCCGTGGGATGCCAGGCCCTCAGCGAAGGCGCTGAGGGCCTCCTTGCGTTGGGTAACAATGGCGATCCGCATCTCAGTGCTGTCCGCCGCCGCAGGTCTGCTCCTTGGTGTAGCGGGGCAGGGCGCCCAGGAGCCAGGACTTCACGGCGGTATCCACATCTGAGGCGCTACCGCCGTGGTAGACCTCGATGCCCACCTGGTTGAAGCCCATGAGGGGGCGGAGCCCCATGCCACCGGCGATGAGGGCGTTGACGCCATTCTTCGCGAGGTGGTTGACGGGGGCCATGCAGCCGCCCTGCTGGTGGGGAACATTGGGGAGGGTGCTCACCTGGGTGACCTTGCCGGCCTCCACATCCACGATGGTGTAGATATCGCAGTGGCCGAAGTGCTGGCCGAGTCCGGCTTCGAGGCCGCCGGGCATGGCGGAGGGGATGGCGATGCGTGCCTTGTTGTTCATGGGCTTTCTCCTTGGATCAGTGGTTGGGAAGCAGGGCTTCGATGCCCTTCCAGATCTGGCGCACCTGGAGGTTGAAGGGGTTTTCATCCAGTTCCGTCACAGCTTTGCGCTGGACCATGGCCTGGGCCACCTGGGTGTCATGGGGCAGGCGTCCCGCCATGGCATATCCCTTTTCCAAACAAAGGGACTCGATGGCGGTGGTGTTCTCAGGGTTCAGATCCCACTTGTTGACGAGCACGGCGATGCGGATCCGGAAGTGCTCGCACAGTTCGGCAATCCGCTTGAGGTCGTGCATGCCTGAGGGGGTCGGCTCCGTCACGATCAGGGCCAGGGTGGCCTGGGACAGGGAGGCGATCACCGGGCACCCGATGCCAGGGGAGCCATCGCTGATGATCAGATCGATGCCCCTCTGCTCGGCCAGATCCCGGGCCTGCTGCTTCAGGAGGGAGACCAGGCGGCCCGAGTTCTCCTGGCCCGGGAAGAGCTGGGCGTGGACCATGGGGCCGAAGCGGGTCTCACTCTGGTACCAGGTGCCACAGAGCCTTTCCTGGAAATCGATGGCCTGATGCGGACAGAGGGCTACACAGACCTTGCACCCCTCGCAGCGGGTGGGGTCGATCCGGTAGCTTCCCTCGACGGCCTGGATGGCTCTAAAGCGGCACTTCGCGGCACAGATGCCGCAGGCCTGGCAGAGGGCCGGGTCGATGGTGGCTTCGTGGCCTGACAGGAAGGCGCACTGGCGCGTGGTTTTGGGCTCCAGGAGGATGTGGAGATCCGGGGCGTCCACGTCCAGGTCGCAAAGGATCTTATTCTGGGCAAGATGGGCGAAGGCCGCCGTGAGGGAGGTCTTCCCGGTGCCACCCTTGCCACTGATTACGACGATTTCACGCATGGGCCGCCCCCTGATCCGGGGCGAGGGGGGACCGCCCGCTCGCGCTGCTCGCTCTTCGTCCCCCCTCGCACTCCCCCACAGGATCTCCAGGCTGAGCCCGGGGATCCTGTCCGTGAAGGCGATCCAGGCCCTCCTGGAGGCTGGCGAAGGTCCAGCGCATCTCGTTGTCCAGTTCTGCCAGAAGTCCACCCTTGGCATAGTGCTCGGCGATCTCCCTTCGATAGGGGATTTCCGCCAGGATGGGCAATCCCTTGGCCTTGCAGAAGGCATAGGCCCGATCATCCCCCAGGCCCGCCCGGTTGATCACCACCCCCATGGGTTTCTTTAGGGGGGTGAAGGCCTCCCAGGCCAGCTGGAAGTCGTGGAATCCGAAGGGGGTGGGCTCGGTGACCAGGAGGATGACATCGCTATCCTGCACCGCATTCATGGCGGGGCAGCTCACTCCCGGAGGGGCGTCGATGATGACATCGGCGCTCATGTCTGAAGCCATCTCGGCCATGCGATGGCGGATGTGCCGCATGAGGGGAGGACTCATGGATTCGCCGATGCGCAGACGGCCCGTGAGGCAGGGGATGGAGCCCCGGCTGTGGCCGATTTCCATGACCCCCAGTTCCCGGCTCCCAGGCTTGAGGGCACCCGTGGGGCAGACTTCGAAGCAGCCGCCACAACCATGGCACATCTCAGGCATGACCATGAGGGTTTTCCCGAAGATGGCCAAGGCCTTGAATTGGCAAAGCTCAGTGCATGCGCGACAGAGGGTGCACCGCTCCGCATCCAGTACCGGTACTTCCAGGTTTACGGTCTCGATGGAGACCAGGCTCGGCTTCAGGAATAGGTGGAGGTTGGGCTCCTCCACATCCAGATCGACGGCCACCAGGGGCCGCTCCCAGGTGGCTGCCAGGGAGGCGGACACGGTGGTCTTACCGGTGCCTCCCTTGCCGCTGGCAACGGCTACGATCATGAGTGGCTCTCGCGGTTGGGGGCGTCTGCGAAGCTGACGCTTCCTGCCTTGAAGCGCTCGATGGCCTCTCCGACGGAGAGGTTTTCCAGGTTCTGTCCCACCTTCACACCGGCCGCTTGGAGGGCCGCGAAGGCCTTGGGGCCCACGAAGCCCGTCAGCAGGATTTCGGCGCCCGCGTTGACGATGTTCTCGGCGGCCTGGATGCCCGCCCCTTGGGCCATGACCTGGGATGCGCCGTTGTCCACATAACTCGTGGCCATGGTGTCTGTGTCCACGACGATGAAGCCCCCGGCCCGGCCGAAGCGCGGATCCACGGCGTCCTGGAGGGTGGGGCCTTCACTGGTTACTGCGATCCTGGTCATGGGGTATCCTCGGATAGGGGTTGTGAGCAAAGGCTCGAATTGGAGTATTGAGCGAATGCTCTAAATGGTCAATGGCCTTTCTGCTCCAGCCTCCATGAGGTCCTCTGCTATGTCCCGTTCCAAACGATCCGAAGCTCTTTACTCATCCCCCACGGAAGCTATCCTGGAGAGCATCTCCGACGGCGTGTTCACCGTTGACCTGGAATGGCGGATCCTTTCCTTCAACCGCGCTGCGGAGGAGATCACTGGCGTATCCCGTTCCGAGGCCATCGGGCAATCCTGTTCCGATGTCTTCCGGTCGAGCATGTGCGGGGAGGACTGCCCACTCAAGAGCACCGTGCAGGGCGGGAAGCCCCGGATCGGGGTGTCCGGATTCATCGTCACCGCCGAAGGACAGCGCGTCCCCATCAGCATCAGTACTGCGGTGATGCGGGGGCTCGACGGGAGCGTCATCGGCGGCGCCGAGACTTTCCGGGATCTGTCAGAATTGGAGGCCCTGCGTCGGGAGTTGGGTGGGCACAGGGGGGTCGGCGACTTGGCCAGTCACAGCCCGGCCATGCGTAGGATTCTGGGCATGCTGCCAGCCCTGGCCGCCAGTCCCAGCACGGTTCTGATCCTGGGGGCGTCCGGAACTGGCAAGGAGCGGATCGCCCGTGCCCTGCATGCGATGAGCTCCAGGAGTCAGGGGCCCTTCGTGGCCCTGAACTGTGGCGCCCTACCCGATCCGCTTCTGGAATCCGAACTCTTCGGGTACAAGGCCGGCGCTTTCACCGGGGCCACCCGGGACAAGCCGGGTCGCTTCGCTCTGGCCAGGGGCGGGACCCTCTTCCTGGACGAACTCGGAGAGCTGTCCCCGGCTCTCCAGGTCAAGCTCCTGCGTGTTCTCCAGGAGAGGACCTACGAGCCCCTGGGGGGGACCCGGACCGAACAGGCGGATGTCCGGGTCATCGCCGCCACTAACCGGAATCTTGCCGAACGGGTGGCCCAGGGGACCTTTCGCGAGGACCTCTACTACCGCATCAATGTCATCCGCGTTGAACTCCCTTCCCTGCGCCAGCGCATGGAGGATCTGCCGCTTCTGGTGGACCAATTCATCGAGCGTTTCAACCACCTCCAAGGCCGGCGGGTGCAGGGAATCCGGCCCGAGGCGCTCTCGCTTCTCATGGCCCATGACTGGCCCGGCAATATCCGCGAGTTGGAGAATGCCATTGAGCGGGCCTTCATTCTCTGCGGCGAAGCACCCATCGGCATCGAGCACCTCCCGGATGAGCTCCTGGCCTTCCGTCCCTGGGACGGAACCAACAGGGCCAGTGCCCATGATGCCCTGGATCGCCAGGCCATTCTCCGGGCGCTGGAGACCCACCGGGGCAACCGGAGCGCCGCTGCCGCAGCCCTGGGGGTCCACAAGACAACCCTCCTCCGCCGGGTGAAGCGGCTTGGCATTCCCCTGCCGACTGAGGATGGGCGGAGCCGTTAGACCCGCATCCCTTGTGGTCAAGGGGCCCCCACGGGGCAGTCCCTGGTGTGCATACCGTAGTGCAAATGCTGCGGTCATCAAGGGATACCGTAGCGAATCGGCAGTGGTGTGAGCCCCCCTTGAGTGGACGTTTGATGGTTATAGCTTCTGTTTGCAGTTTTTGGTGATTAAGTGGTGGTGTGGCACGGAACTTGTTTTGAGCTTGGCTGCAAGGCAGGAATCCATGATGAAAATCGCTATCTCCACTCTCACCGACCGGATCGCCCCCGTTTTCGACACCGTCGGCGAGCTTCTGCTCGTGGACTGCGAGGTGGGCCAGGTTCTGGGGCGGAGGCGGGCGACTTTCGACTCGCTTGTGCCTGAGGCCAGGGCGGCGCAGCTGGCTGCCCTCGGCGTCCAGACCCTTCTTTGTGGAGCGATATCCACCCCCTTCCGGCTCGCTGTAGAAGAGCGGGGGATCCGGGTGGTCCCCTTCCTGACCGGAAGGGTGGAGGAGATCCTGCATGCCTGGGTCTTCGAAGGCCTGGATGAGAGCCGCTTCCGGATGCCCGGCTGCGGACGGGGGCCGCGGAATCAGGGGCAGGGGGGGGGCCGGGGGGGGCGGAACAGGAGCTGCCATGGCGTCTGCGTCTGCCCGGTATGCGGCCAGGAAGCGTCCCACGCCCCAGGAACCCCATGCAAACAACAGCTGTGTCCCAAGTGCGGAACAGCCATGGCGAGGCGATGAATTCGCCGGAAAGGAGCAATATCATGCCGAACAGGAACGGAAGTGGCCCCATGGGGGCAGGTCCCAGGACAGGACGGGGGCTCGGGCGTTGCGCGCCGGGCGCAGAGGCACTCCCGCAGGGGCGTGGAACCGGGCGTGGGGGTGGTCGGGGGCGCTGTGGGCGCTTCTTCGGGCGCCGTGCCTTCGATGAAACGGGCGGTCCCACCGCGGGAGACAGCGTCTCGATGCTGGAGCGGGAAGCGCAGGAACTGGAGGCCCGCCTCTCGGACCTGCGGCAGAGGCTGGACACCCTGAAGGGCCCCGGGGAAAGGTCGTGAGGACGGCATGATCCCGGGTCGCGTCTACGGTCCGGTGCCCTCCAGGCGCCTGGGGAGGTCCCTGGGCGTGGATCTGGTGCCCTGGAAGACCTGCACTTACGACTGCATCTACTGCCAATTGGGGTCCACCACCTGCAGGACGCTGGGGCGCCGTACCCACGCCCGTGCCGACGAGGTGCTCCCGGAACTGGAACATGCCCTCACCCATGGGCCTCGTCCGGACTTCATCAGCCTGGCGGGCTCCGGTGAGCCGACCCTTGACCTGGAGCTGGGTCCCATCCTCCAGGGCATCAAGAAACTGACGACGATCCCCGTTGCCGTCCTGACCAATGGCTCCCTCCTCCACCTTCCCGCGGTGCGGGAGGCCCTGGAGCCTGCGGATGTCGTGCTCCCCTCCCTCGACGCCGGGGATGAGGAGGCCTTCCATCGGATCAACCGCCCCCACCCCGGGCTAGCCTTCGGGGCCATACTGGAGGGGCTCGGAAGGTTCACCGCCCACTTTCCCGGGGAGGTCTGGCTGGAGGTCATGCTGGTGGCCGGTCAGAACGATGGGCAGGACGAGCTTCGGCGCATCGCCCATCTTGCAGGATCCATCGGACCTGCCCGGATCCAGCTCAACACGGTGGAACGCCCCGCTGCCGTCGAAGGGGTGGAGGCCCTCCCCGTGGAAGCCCTCCAGGCGGCACTGGCCCTCTTCCCGGGCGGGTCTGAAGTCATTGCCGGAACGCCTTCTCCGGTTCAGGATGCCGCTCTGTCCACCGACCCCGAATCGGCCCTGGTCGAGCTCTTGGGGCGCCGTCCGTGCAGGGCTGCGGATGCGTCACTCGGGCTTGGGATCGCGCCCCTGGAGGTCCTGAAATACCTCCACAGACTTCAAGCTGCCGGGCAGATCGAAAGCCTCCATCTGCACGGCGATCTCTACTACCGGGCCGCCCGGGGATAACCCCGAATCCGGCCGCCCCCACTCCCAAGGAGCCCCTATGAAGAATGCCGATATCGTGATCCTGGGCGGCAGTGCCGCCGGGGTCACGGCTGCCCTGACAGCCAAGAGGCACCACCCGCGGAAGTCCGTCCTGGTCATACGGAAGGAGAAGGAAGTCCTGATCCCCTGTGGGATCCCGTACATCTTCGGCACGGTGGGGAGTCCTTCCCGGAATCTCATCCCCGACGCGCTCCTGGAGAAGGCGGGTGTGGAAATCCTGCAAGCCGAGGCCCTGGCACTGGACTTGCAGCAGAAGTCCGTGGTGACCGACTGTGGGGCCGTTTCGTTCGAGAGACTCATCCTTGCCACGGGTTCCGACCCTTCTGTCCCTCCCATCCCAGGGACGGGGCTTCAGGGGGTGTTCCCCATCGTCAAGGACATCCCCAGGCTCCTGGAGCTCCAGCAGGCCCTGGAGAGTGCCCAGGATGTGGTCATCATAGGCGGCGGATTCATCGGCATCGAGTTTGCCGATGAAATCCGGAAACGCGGAATCCCCAATGTCACCATCGTGGAGATCGCTCCCCACTGCCTGAGTCTCTCCTACGACACGGAGTTCTGCGAGGAGGCGGAAGAGGCGCTGCGGGCTCGGGGGGTACAGATCCGGGCTTCCACCAGGGTCCAGGCCATCCTGGGGGAGGCCCAGGTGGAGAAGGTCCTGCTGGGGGATGGCGGTGAGCTGAAGGCGGATGTGGTGATCCTTGGGGCCGGGGCGCTCCCCAATGTCCAGATCGCCCAGATGGCCGGATTGGAACTGGGAACCAGTGGGGCGATCCGGGTGGACCGGGCCATGCGCACCTCTGAACCGGGCGTATTCGCGTGCGGCGACTGTGCAAAGAAGCACTCCTTTTTCGGGGGTCGCCCCTCCAGTCTCAAGCTCGCTTCCATCGCGACCATGGAAGCCCGCATCGCCGGGGCCAATCTCTATGGCATCACCCGGGAAAACAGCGGCACGATCGGTGTCTGGTCCACCGCCATCGGTGACCTGGCCCTCGGCACCGCAGGCCTGACCGAGACGGCTGCCAGGGGGGAGGGCTACGAGGTGGTTACGGCCACTGTGGAGGGCCCCAACCGCCACCCGGGCGGCATGCCCGGCGGGGCCCCCATGAAGGTTAAACTGGTCTTCGAGGCCAGCTCCGGGGTCATGCTCGGCGGGCAGGTCCGGGGCAACAGCGCGGCCGGGGAGCTGCTCAATGTCATGGCCGCCTGCGTCCAGCAACGCATGCACGCCGAGGACATCGCCATGTTCCAGATGGGAACCCATCCGGCCCTGACGGCCTCGCCGGTGGCCTACCCCCTCACCAATGCCGCCGAGATCGCCATCGGCGCCATGCGCAACCGCCCCTAGGACGCTCCCATGGAACCCACGCCTGGAACACCGAACCCTTGCCAGGGCTGCGCGCGCAACGACTGCCCGGCCCAGGAGCCGAAGCCCGGGGAGACTCCCGAGGCCTTCGAGGAGCGTCGGGCCATCCAGGCCCGGCTCTGCCGGATCCGCCACACCCTCCTGGTCCTGTCTGGGAAGGGAGGGGTGGGCAAGAGCACCGTTGCGGTAAACCTCGCGGTGGCCCTTCGGGATGCGGGCCACCGGGTGGGTTTGCTGGACGTGGACGTCCATGGGCCAAGCGTGCCCACGATGCTGGGGCTCGAAGGCTTCTCCATCTCCCGGGGCCCTGACGGCCTGAAGCCGCTTTCCGCCGGGGCGCTCAAGGTGATGTCCGTGGCCTTCCTGCTCTCAGGTCAGGACGAGGCCCTGATCTGGCGTGGGCCCATGAAGATGAAGCTCATCAAGCAGTTCGTAAGGGATGTGGCATGGGGTGACCTGGACTACCTGATCGTGGACGCCCCACCGGGCACCGGAGACGAACCCCTCACGGTCTGTCAGGTCCTGTCGCCCCAGGGCGCTGTGGTGGTAACCTCTCCCCAGCGGGTGGCCGCCGTGGATGTGCGCAAGGCCGTGACCTTCTGTCGGCAGCTCCGGGTGCCCATCCTGGGGGTGATCGAGAACATGAGCGGCTTCACCTGTCCCCGCTGCGGGGAGCAGGTGGCCATCTTCCGCAAGGGGGGGGGCCGGATCCTGGCGGAGGAGATGGGTCTCCCCTTCCTGGGCGAGCTGCCCCTGGACCCCGGCATCGGGGAGGACGCGGACCGTGGCCTTCCCTTCGTGGAGCACCGGCCCCAGGAGGCGCCCGCCCGGGCCATGGAGGGCATTATCGGGGCCATCCTAGAGCAGATGGCGGAGCAGGAGTCTCGGGGTTCAGGATTCTGAGCATGGGCTGAAAAAAAGGCTTGCCAAAGCCTTTTTGTTTTGTAAATCTGATGAGAACGCCTGAGGATTCAGGCCCTTCAAGGAGCTTTCCATGCCATGCGACGCCGGCCTGAGGCCCCGCAAATCCCCCCAACCCAAAGCGGATACCGCTTCTGGAACCCCCAAGGAGGTCGAACCCATGAGTTCCACCATGGTGCGCCGAGAGATGCCTGCGTTCACGATGGACGCCTTTGACGCCAGGACGGGCCACTTCAGAACCGTCTCGAGCGAGGACTATAAGGGGAAGTGGACGGTGGTCTGCTTCTACCCCGCCGACTTCACCTTCGTCTGCCCCACGGAGATTGCGGCCATGAACGCCAAGGCCGACGAGTTCACCAAACTGGGGGTGGAGATCCTGGCGGTCTCCACGGACACCAAGTTCTCCCACAAGCGCTTCGTGGAGACGGAACCCCTTCTGAAGGGCTTGGTGCTCACCATCGGCTCCGACACCAACCAGGAGGTGAGCCGGGCCTTCGGGGTGCTCATCGAGGAGGAAGGCGTGGCTCTCCGTGGGCGCTTCCTCTTCACCCCCGAGGGCATCTGCGTGGCCCAGGAGGTCCAGGCGGATTCCGTCGGCCGGAACGTGAACGAGTTCCTCCGCCAGATCGAGGCCTGGCAGCACGCCACCCGGACCGGCGAGGTCTGCCCCGCCAACTGGCGCCCCGGAAAGAAGACTCTGCCGGTGCGGACCGATGCCGAGAAGATGGCTGGCCACGTGGGCGACTACGTGACCCTGGAGGAGATCCTGAGCTGATCCATTGCCTTCAGTGTGGTGTGGAGGGGGCTCAGAAACTGGCGCTCAGGGTGGTCCGGCAGGACCTTCCCTGGGCCGGGAAATACTGCTTGTAGGTGTCCAGGAAGTCGACGTACCGCCTGTTAAAGAGATTGGTCACCGCCAGGTCCGACTTGAGGGTTGCACGCCCCCACTTCCATTGGGTTCCGGCACCCAGGTTCCAGACGAGATAGGAGCCGGTCTCGATCAGCTGCCCGTCGCGGCTTCCGAAGGGCTCGTCGATTCCGCTGGGGCTGCCGGTGCCGGTCCAGACGGCGTGGATGTCCAGGTGGCCCTGGCGGAGGCTCCTCTCCTGAAGGACCCAGGACCAGCGCCCCCCCAGGGAGGCGCGATCCGGAGGTGTGAAGGGGAGGGCATTGCCCGTGGATTCATTGTGGGTGCTCAGATGCTCGTAGGCCCCCCGGAGTTCGAAGCTGGTTCCCAGGGGCGTCCGGGCTTCCACTTCAATGCCCCGGGTCCGGGCATCGGACTGCCGGAAGGAAAGGACCGGCAGGCCCCCCACCGCGGGAAGTCCGGTCTCATATAGATAGATGTAGTCCTCGAACCGATTCTCGAAGATGCTGAGGCTACCCTTGAACCAGGGGTGATCCATTCGGAAGGATGCCTCGGCGTTCATGCTTTTCTCCTCCCTGAGGTTCAGGTTGCCCAGTTCGTACGCGGCCACGCCATCATGCGTCCCCGCTGCGAAGAGCTCATATTCCGAGGGGTGGCGCCACCCGCGTCCGAGGGTAGCGGCCAGGGAATACCTGGGAGTGAAGCGGAACACGGCTCCAACGGATCCGGTTGTGGCGCAGTAGCTTCGCTCCAGGCCATTCTCCAGCCCTGTCCGCAGGTCCGGCGATACGTCCAGCCGCCTGGCGTCGTGCCGGAGCCCCAAGCTGAAGATCCAGCCATGCTCCGCGTCCGCATCCTGTCGCCATTCCTCGAAGAGGGACATGCTCCAGGAACGGGTGCCGTAATCGGGGAGCAGGGTCTTCTGGCCGGAGGATGCGCGCGCAAGGGAGTCGTTCTCCTGCTCCACATATTCAAGAGATAGGTCGCCCTGGAGTCTGGCAGCGGGAAGATGCTTCAGGTGGGTCCTGAATGTGTGGGTGGTGAGGATGAGGTTCACGGTCGGTGCCGCGGAGGTTCCGGACGAGTAGGCCCTGCGGTGGTTCTCCTGGCGGGTGGCGTTCACTTCCAGGACGCCGATGGGCGTGTATAGGGAACCCTCGAGCCCCTGGAGTGCATCCTGGAGCCGCAGGCTGAAGAGCGGTGAACCCGGGACATAGAAGCCCAGCTTGTTCTCAAAGGACCTAGCCCTCGCCTGGATCTGCCCCCAGGCCCCCGAATACCCTCCGAGAAGCGACCAGGAGTCGGATCGGAACCCCGTGTCGGGAATATCACCATCGGGGGTGCGGGTGTCACCTCCTACTCTTTCGGTTCCGGACAGCCTCCATCCGAAACCCCCGTGGGCCCCTTCAAGCATGGCCTGGCCGACTCGGCTGTCGTTGGCGGAGGCATGCCCCAGGGACAGACGCCCCCCCAGGCTCGATTTTCCCTCCGCAGCAGTGGGGAGAAGTGCGCTGCTCAGGTTCACGGCCCCGCCCACGGCCTGTGACCCGTAGAGCACGCTGGCTGGTCCGCGGACCACATCGATGCGGTCCGCGTCCAGGGGTTCCAGGGTGGGCATGTGCCGACGGCTGAAGCCCTGGTAATTGACACCGACCCCGTTGTCCAGCACTCGGACCCGGTCGTTCACCATGCCCCGGATCATGGGAGTTCCGGAGCTCTCCCCGGTCGAGACATTCCTGACGCCGGGGAGGGCTGCTACGGCTTCACCGACGGACATGCCCGACCCCGCGAAGATGTCCTCATGGGGGACCGAAGCGGTCTGCTGAGCGGCTTCCATGGGATGGGTTGCCCAGGGGGTTGCCGTGACCGTTACCACCACTTCCGGGATCTTCGGATTGAGGGTGATCTCCAGGGGATCACGGGTGGGCAGGGTGACCCATACATGCTTGGATTCCAGCTGGTTCCCCTGGAAGGTGACCAGATAACGGCCTGCGGGGAGGTGGCCGAGCAGGAAGGCGCCACTGGCTTCCGTGAAGACCTTCCGCTTGAGCTCCGGGATCTGGACCAGGACCCTGTCCAGGGGCTTCCGGGTCGAGGCTTCGAGGGTCTTTCCGATGAGGGCGGATGCCTGGGCGCTATCGGCGCCCAGGCATGGCAGGGTGGACACCAACATGGCGTTTGCGATGCCGACTCGGTGAAACAGGCGCATGATCCCTCCGTGTGGCCGTATCCGTGTCTGCAGCACGTGCTCCCTGTGGAGCGGGGCCAGAGTGACTAGCTTAATAGAAATGAGTTCTATTAAGCATAGGCTCTTTTTAGGGCTGTCATGGAAACTGTTGGGTATCCACATGTCATGGATGTATGGTGATATGTTGAGAGCATGTGCTCATAACATGAAGGGGGTTGCGCTATGCAAGTGGTAATATTCGGGGGGTTTCTTGGGTCTGGAAAGACCAGCCTTATTCTCTCCCTGGCTCACTACCTAGTGGGAGAGGAAGGGACGGAGGGCTCGAAGCTGGTGATTCTCGAAAACGAGATCGGCGAGGTGGGCATCGACAACAAGGTGTTGCAGGCCGGGGGATACGCAGTGCGTGAGCTCTTTGCGGGCTGCATCTGCTGCACCCTTACGGCCGATCTGGTCACCACGCTCAATGAACTGAATGAGACCATTCATCCGGCCTGGGTCATCTTCGAGCCGACCGGCCTCGCCTACCCTGCCAAGATCATCGAGACTCTCCGTCAGTACGGCCAGGGGATCGAGCGCATTGTGGTGGTCTCGGTGGTGGATGCGGAACGCTGGGAGGAACTGACGGAGATCACGCCAGCCCTGGTGCAGGGTCAGGTTTCTTCCGGCGACCTAGTGCTCATCAACAAGTGCGACCTGGTCGGGGAGGAGTCCCTCGGTGCGATCAGGGAAGCCCTGCGCGAGATGAATCCCGGGGCGGAGATCCTGTCTGTGTCGGCCCTCAACCTTGATTCCAGCATCTGGAGGAAGATCGATGTCTGCCAAGAGGTCTGAAGAACACCCAGCTTCCCATGTCTGCCATGAGGGCTGCTCGCATGATCACGGGCATTCCCACGGGCACCATCCTCATGGCCAACCGTCGGCTGATCAACTCTTTCATGCCCCGGGGGAGAGCCCGGCCGTCTATTCGGCAACCCGCTCCGTGAGCTGCCCGAGCGAAGTGTCGGGCCAGGCCTTTTCGGCCGTCATGATGCGCTGTGTCGCCGGATTACGAGACTGGGCCGTGGCGCAGCGCCACATGGTCGGGCACATCAAAGTGTTTGTGGAGAACGGACAGAATGAGAACCTCTGGCTGGCTTCCACTGGCCGGAACATCCAGATGAAGAGCTCCGGGTGCTGGGATGCGGGGCTATCCCAGGAGTTCAAGATCCACTTCACCGCGATCATCTTCGGGCCGGATCCCTGCCATCTCAAGGGTATCGCCATGGAGCGGCTGGACAGCGAGCTCGGAACGCTGGCGGGCTGAGGCGGCAGAGCTCCCTACCGGCTCTCCTTCACGGTGTAGCTGCCCCCCTCGATCCGCAGGGCGCAGCCGTCGACCAGAGCCTTGGCCACCTTCCGGTGGGCGGCTTCCAGCACCCGCCCGAAGGTGGCCCGGGAGACCCCCATGGATTCGGCCCCGGCCTTCTGCTGGAGTCCCTCGATGTGGGCCAGCCGCAGGGCCTCCAGTTCCTCCATGCCGAGAATGACCTCTTCGAGTTCGGACAGGGGGACGGCCCGCGGCTTGAAGTAGCGGACTTCCGGCAGGGCTTCGATATGTTTGCAACAGGGACGGCGGGCCAAGGATTCCTCCACTCCCAGTTGTGAATGAAAACGCTTGTGAATGCAAGGTGATTGATTGTGGGTATTACCCGCAACTGATCTTTGCGGGTGCCGGTGCAAACAGGCCTGGGAGCCGGGCTTTGGCTTGCAGCCGCAGCTCAGTTGGGCTTACTCCACCTTTGACCGCAAGAAACTGAGAGCCTTGGTGGGGCAGGTGGCGACGCAGGGGGGTTCATCAGCGTCCAGGTCGAGCCTCCCCAGGCAGAGATCGCATTTCTGCATCTTGCCATCCGCACCGAACTGCGGGATGGCATCAGGGCAGGCCCCAAGACAGGCTTGGCAGCCGCTGCAGGCCTCTTCATTCACGACCACAATGCCATCCTCAAGGCGCTTGTTGATGGCGCCTTCCGGGCAAACGGCAACACAGGGCGGGTCGTCGCATTGCTTGCAGGCTATGGTGCTGGAGACGCACCGGATTTCGGGATAGCTGCCCTGCCAGATATTCTCGACCCAGCGGTATCGCACCTTGGGTTCGAGCTCCCGCCAGCTCTTGCAGGCCACCGCACAGGCGTGGCACTGGATGCATTTCTCCGGGGCAAAGGAAAATCCACGTTCCACGCTCATGCCCTCCTGACTTCCACAAGGGTTTGGCTGGTCATGGCCGTGATGAGGGGGTCGTAGGCCTTGCCTTCCTCGACGCTGTACATCGCGTTCACGTTGGCACCCCCCGCGAGGAGCGGCATGTCCTCCATCCCCAACTCCCCGCATCCCTGCCACCAGCCGTGCAAGACCATGACCGTATCGGGTCGGATGCCTGGAAAGAGTTCCGCCTTGACCCGGATGGACCCATGGGGGGAGTCCACGATCACCCAGTCCCCCTGAGCGATGCCCCGAACGGAGGCGGTCTCGGGGTGGATGTGGAGGAGGGGATGGGGCTCCAGTTCCCGCAAGAGGGGGAGATTCCGCTGCCAGGATGCGGTGTAGTTCTTCGAGGTGTGGTAGTCGGAAAGGATCAGGGGGTATTGCCCGGTCAGTTCAGGCGTTCCCGTCAGACTTTCGGGGGGTTCCCGCCATTCGGGCAGTGGACTGAATCCCTCGGCCTCGAAGGAGGTGTTGTAGATCGCCACTTTCCCCTGGGGCAGGAAGGGAGCCCCGGAAAGGCGGGGGCTGCGGCGTTGGAAGACCTTTGCGTAGTTCTCGTAGGTTCTGGGGAGGGGCTCGTAGGTGATGCCCACGGGGTGCTGCCTCAATTCGTCGAGGGTCATCCCGAAGGGTTGCATCTGGGCCTCCATGGCCTCCCTCATGCTGCCGTGCCAGAAGTCCGCGCCGTACCCCATGGCCACGCCGAGATCCAGAAAGAACTCGTAGGTTGATTTATAGTCTCCCAGGGGCTCGATGATCTTGTTCCGGGCCATGAGCCAACCCCCTCGGCCATCAAAAGGGTGGTCCGATTCGTAGGGGGTGGCGGTGGGGATCACGATGTCGGCATAGGCCATATCGGCGGTGCGGGTCACATCGACGACCACGTAGAATTCGAGCTTCTTGAGGGCTTCGAGGACATGCTTCGAACCCCGGGTGCTCACGGAGGGTTGGGTGCCGGGGGCGATGATGGTTCGGATGGGATAGGGCTTTTCCGTAAGAACGCTATCCAGGATCCGGTAGTAGGCGGAGGAGAGTCCCTCCACGAAGGGTTGGAACGGGCGGGGAAACTCGGGCCCCACCAGTTTGTCCACCATCTCCTGAGTGAAGCGCTCCCGCAGAGAGATGTCCTGAGGCAGGGGCATGGTGGAGGGGACGCCGAAGGGGCCCCCGAAGAGATTCCCACCGGGGCGGTCAAGGTGGCCGGTAATGGCGATGAGAATCGCAACCGCCCGGATGGCGTCATTGGAGGAGGGTGCATGCTCCACGCCGTTGCCCAGATCGATGGAGGCCCGGGGGGTGGTCGCATAGAGGCGTGCTACATCCCGGATCTGCTGGGCGCCGACGCCGGTGATGCCCTCGGCCCATTCCGGAGAGAATTTTTGAACATGGGCCTTCAACTGGGGGAATCCGAAACACCACTGCTCCACGAAGGCAGCATCGATCAGGTCTTCGCCCACCACCACGTGGAGCATGGCCAGGGCCAGGGCTGCATCGGTGCCGGGCCGGAGGGGCAGCCAGATATCCGCCATGCCCGCATCCGGCTCCATTGAGGGCTTGATGGCGATGATCTTAGCCCCCCTCGCCTTGGCTCCCACGAGCAGCTTGGGACTGGGGGCGGCGGCGCCGGAATAGATGGGCTGCCGCCCCCAATAGATGATGAGATCGCTTTTCCCTAGTTCGGGACCGGGCCAATCCCCTAGGGTGTACATGAAGGCAAAGGCCCGTTGCATGGCGCAGATGCCGCTGTGACCATAGTTGGGACTGCCGTGGACGGTCAGGAAACGGCGCAGGTAGTCGCTGTAGCTCCGGAGGGCCGGGGAGAGGATGGCCAGGGACTCCGGCCCGTAGGCCGCCTTCTGGCGCTTCAGGGTATTCGCGACGATCTGGATGGCTTCATCCCAAGAGATGCGCTCGAACTTGCCCTCACCCTTCTCGCCGATGCGCTTGAGGGGATATTTCAGGCGATCCGGCGAATAGACCCACTGTGGTGCCGCGTGGGCTTTGGGACATAGCCCTCCCCGGTTCACCGGGGATTCCGCCATGCCCGCGGCGCGAACGAATCGACCATCTTTGACAAAGGCGTAGATGCCGCATGCCTGGGGGGCAGGTCCGCACATGGCGCAGAAGCCTGGAATGACCTCCTCTCCGTTGCGCGCGGCAACGCGTCTGGCCTGTTCCAGCGTGAAGGGGTCGGACTGGTTGTTTTGAGCCATGGCTCTACTCTAGCCTCTCTGAAAAGGGTGTGGTGGAAAGAAAATCCAACTCGCACCGGCTCACCATTCCTCACGCATTTTATCGGCAACCTTGTTGAAATAGCGTTCTGGGCTCGTCAACTTCTTGATTTCCTTCGAGGTGTAGCCCACTTCCTGGAAATTCAGATTCCCATTGGGGGCGTGGGGTAGGTCCACACATCCCCGGCGTGTTTTAGCAACCCGGTCAGGTAATCGCTTGCGGGATCGAATCTCAACGCATCCTCCTGGCACTCCATTCGGCAGATTTCCCGGAAGATCTCCTCCATGCGGGGCAGGGCCGGTTCACCCCATGCCACGATGTCTAGATCTCGGGTCGGCCGGGGAAAGGCTTTACTCCAAAGGTGGTGGAGGGCTGCGCCTTTGAGGGCGAAATCCGCATGGTATGTGCGATGCGCATGGGTAATTGTTGTCGTCACGTGGAGCCCCCTGCAGGACGACCGTGAGTGGGCCCAGGAGCACCTTGCCGGGCGGGAAATCCCCCCGAACCTGTGGGACTCCTGTGGGACTGCTGTGGGAAACGGAATCTCCAGGTTATTGAAAATGCTGGATTTTCTAAACCGAGAATGGGAAACCCAGGGGATGCCATTTGGTGAGCATATGCCAAAAACAAAAACCCCGAAGTCTTGAAACTTCGGGGTTTAAGTGTGGTGGCTGGAGACAGACTCGAACTGTCGACCTAGGGATTATGAGACCCTAAGTCATACATTTTCTAGACTTGCTATAGTTGCTTTTAAAGCCTATATGATACAGCAAGAATAGCCACTTATTATTTTCTATTCCACGCCTTGGATGCGTTTGGCCCGGATAAGTGAAGCAGCAAAAAGGGGGTTTGCGACCTTGAAAACCCTACGCTAAGACCCTACGCTAAATACGACCTGTTTTAGGGGCCTAATATGACGAAAACATCATCATTGGGTGCGAGCTCCCTGGGGGTTGGCTACGGGGGGAAGGGAGGACGGGGAACCGGGGTGACCTGGAACAAGCCCAAGCGGGCTCTGCTGACGGATTCCTTTGTGGAGTCCCTGCCGCGCCCGCCCGCGGACAAGAGGGACTACTGGATGCGGGACCCCCGGATCCCCGGTTTCTCGGTCCGGGTCTATCAACCGGACGAGCATGGAGAGATTCCCAAAGTCTTTGGGTACACCTTTGCGATTGACGGTAAGGAGAAATATTTCCGGATCGGACAGTTTGGCATCATGACTGCGACAAAGGCGCGTGAAGAGGCTCAGAAAATCAACCAGAATATCCGCGACAAAAAGGATCCTTTTGCCCACCGCCAGCCGGTCTCGCTTACTACTGTGAAGGATCTCTTCGAGGACTGGAAGTCGCATTTCTGGCCCAAGGGCCTAGCTAAGTCGACTAGGGAAAGGTACCAGAGGTTCTGGGACCGATTTATTCCGAAGAGCTTCAAGTCGCTCCAGCTTTCCCAGGTCGCCATGAGCCATATCCAGGACATTCAGGAGAAGGTGTCAAAGGGGGGAATCGAATACACCCGTCGGCGCAAGGTCAACTTCGTCAAAGCCGAATCTGTCCCATCGGACATTCAGGCCAACCGGGTCATATCGATGCTCTCGGGGATGTTCAAGTACCAGCTGGGCAAGGAATCCAAGCATTGGCAAGGACTTGAACACAACCCCTGTCGGGCGATCCCCTTGGAGCCGGAATCCGAAGATTTCGTCTACCTGGGGCGGGAGGACCAACTCCGTCTGCGTGCCTTCCTGGAGTCCGAAACCAGTCGCTGCAAGCCCCACTCTCGGAGCGAGGAACAGTTCGCCGGAATCGCGTTGGATGCCATCGATCTGATCTTTCACACGGGTCTTCGCCACCGCGAGGCCCTTCGGCTTTCCTGGGGTGCTGTCGATTTTGAACTTGGGCTGTTGAAATTCGCGGTGACCAAAACAGGCGCAAAGAGGCCGAGAGTCAAGCGGACAAAGTACATTCGGATGACCTCGCCGGCGAGGGCCCTGTTGGTCCGGCTTTGGGAAGCCGCCGGTCGTCCCAAGGCTGGTTGGGTGTTCCCCGGTTACCTGGATCCCGAAAAGCCCTGGAGCAATATCCAGGATACCTGGGAAGCGATCCGGGGCCTGCTTCACCTCCCGGAGGAGACGAGGTTGCACGATCTGCGTCACACCATGGCCACCGATCTGCTCCGTTCCGGGTTGGAGCGAGGTGAGGTCCAGCACTACATGGGTTGGGTGAGCCTGGACTCTGCGAACCGATACATGCATGTCGTCTCGAAGGACACGCATATGAAGGCGGAAGTCATCATCGCCACTCGCGGGATTGGCCAGAAGGACCCGGAGGATGGACAGGCCAGCACGTCGGTCCGATCAAGGATCAAGCCCCAGGCCAAGGGGATGCTGCAGACGGTGGTCGATCAGGCCCGTGAGGTCTTGAGTGGTCTGTATGGCCAAGTGGACGCACTCCCGCCTGATGTTAAGACCCATCTGAAGGCCCTGCGGGTCGCTTTCAATCCTGACTTGGCAGGGGAGGATGCCTGGACCCCTGAGGAACAGTTCGAGGCCGCCAGCAAGGCTACTATCCTGGTGGAGGCCCTGTTTGACGAAGAGGCAGATGCCTCGCTGAAGGCCCTTCCCGAGCAGGTGCAGGGATCCGTGAATGCACTTCTTGGCCAGTTGAGGAGGCTGGGGCTGATGGAGGCATGACCGATGCCCATGCCTCCTCGGTATTCCCTTGGGGGTATCATGTGGGTCGACCTTCGCCTCTCCTGATGAAAATGTTGGTAATTTGATATAAGTAGCCGACACTATCGTTATGTCCGGTCCAAGCCCCATGGTCACCCAGGTAATCGCGCTGATGCGTGAGCGGGGGGTTCTTCGGCCCATGGACCTGGATCAGTTCGGACTTCCTCCTGGATGCCTGGCCCAGATGTACCGTCGAGGCCTTCTGGAACGCTCAGGGCGCGGGCTGTACACCCTGGCGGACGGTGAATGGACAGAGCACCATACGCTTCTGGAGGCCTCCCGTCGGGTTCCCAACGGCATCATTGGCCTGCTCTCTGCGCTCCGCTTCCATGAGCTCACGCTGGAGATGCCCCACGAGGTGTGGATGCTGGTGAGTCGCAAGGCTCGTCATCCCGGGGTGGACTATCCGGTTCTCCGGGTCTTCCGCTGTGAGCCGGAGCGGCTGGCAACGGGTGTGATCCATCCGGTCATTGAAGGGACCCCCGTGCCAGTCACCGATGTGCCGAGGACTGTGGCCGACTGCTTCAAGCATCGTCGGCAGGTTGGCCTGGATGTGGCCGTCCAGGCTCTGAAGGAGGCCCTTCAGCGCAGGCTGAGCACCCCAGCGGATCTAGCCGAGGCTGCAAGGCAGGGGCGGGTCTGGAACCTGATGCGGCCCTACATGGAGGCGATCCTGTGAGTCCGGAACCCAAGAAGGACCTGGTGGCCTCCGTCCGGGCGCGCCTGTTGAACCTCGCCGAGAGCCGTGGCGAGGATCTGGACTTGGTCCTTAAGCGGTATGGCATCGAGCGTCTGCTCCATCGCTTGAGCCGTTCGGAATACCGGGATGTCTTTGTGCTCAAGGGGGCCATGCTCTTCGAGCTGTGGTTGGGGAGGGGTCACCGTCGCGTCACGATCAGGGGGCCGCGGTCACCCCTTGCCGGATCAACCCAGCCTTGTGTCTCTCCTTTAGGCGGTAGCTCTCACCTTTGATTGTGATGACGTGGCTGTCATCAAGTTCGGAGAACTGCGCCTGGCTGTTCTTAATGGTCATGTGGGTCTTGGGGTGGGTCATGGGAGCCGCCTTGCCCGGTGTGGGCACCTGGGGGGAGTCCGCGTCAGCTCCCGAGCTCCCCGAACCGGTCAGACCGCCGAAGCGGGTAGATCGGGCAGGGGAAGCCAGGGCGCGCCAGCGGACGACCTGTGCCGCACCGGGCAAGGAGGATCCATGCACCGCAAGTATCCAGATGGGCAGCGTAGATGACCAATTGGGGGGTGTTCACGTCGATCACGACGCCCTGGCGCCCTGCAGGGGAGAAAATTGGTTGGTCAATGATCGCGGCGCTGTCCGTTTGCTTGGGGAGTGGTTGTTTTGCCTGTGGTTTGCCTTGTGACAAGGTGTATTTTGAGTATTGACGACGTGAAACATTCACACTATTTTTTGAGTGTATGGAAACGAGCGATTACGATGCAAAAGAGGCAGCCAGAACTTAGAAGAGATGTTGTTCGTCTCTCCTCCGCAAAGCGTCGGGGAAGGGGGACGGCCATTTTGAGGATGGCTCAGGATGGCCGCCTTCAGAAGCTGCGTCCTGGGGTCTACCGCTCTGCTGCCAAGGGTCATTGGCTGCATCAGGATTTGGCGGACGCCTGCCTCGCTGTTCCCGATGGGGTCATCTGCCTCCTATCCGCCCTGTCCTACTACGGGTTGACGACCACCATTCCTTCGGAAACCTGGGTTGCCATTCCCAATACCTCTTGGGTTCCGCGCATGGCCTTTCCCGCACGGTTCATTCGTCTTGGAGAGGCCGCTCATGCGGCGGGGATAGAAACGGTCAAGATCAATGGGACCAGAGTTCGGATCTACAGCAAGGCCAAGACGGTTTGCGATGCTCTCCGGTTCCGGGATAAGGTCGGGGTTGAAGTCGCCTTCGAAGCCTTGAAGACCTTCCTTCGGCAGGGTGGACTGCCTGATGACCTGATCCAGTGGGAAAAGGTTTGCCGGGTCCGGACGACCCTGCGCGGCTATCTTTCGGTCATCTTGGCATGAAGAAGCCGCGCGATACCAAGAGTCCCGATAGTGTGCTCAAGCGATTGAGCAACCAACGCGTTGTTGGGCAAAGCGTCGAAAATGCCCAAGTCCTTTTCGTTCTTGAACGTTTTCTGGCCCGAGTCGCCGAAAGTCGTTATCGGGACCAGTTGGTCCTCAAAGGTGGCATCCTACTGTACTTCCTCACTCGCCAATGGAATCGTCCAACGGAGGATCTAGACTTTCTTGCCATCAGGCTTTCCAGCGATTCTATGGACTCTGTCCTCCGGGAGATCTTGGGCATCGATGTTGGTGACCGTCTGGAATTCCTGGCAGACCTGATGACTTGGCAAGATATCCGCGAAGACACTGGATATCCTTGTCGGCGTTACACGATCCCCTTTCGTTTTGGTCCCAAACACTCCCGCAGCATCAAGCTGGATCTCAGTTTTGGAGATCCCATCACCCCTGGCCCAAGTCTTGTCGAAATCCATCCGATCCTGGAGGGTTTTCAAGGGGGACTTGTTCAGGGCTATCCGGTGGAGACCTTCCTGGCTGAAAAGGTGGAAACGGTCTTGGTGCGAGGCTTGGCCACTACCCGCGCCAAGGACATCTTCGATCTTTGGGTGATCTCCAGGGTTGGCAAGGATCTCCATTTGAATATGGTTGCCGAAGCTCTCAAAGTTACGGCAGATTATCGGGATGGGGTGGCTGGACGCACGGTAAGTGTGCGGCGAATGGATGCAAGTGTCTTGGAACCGGGTTATGGGACGGATCCAAACCTCAGGCGCATCTGGGATTCCTATGTCCGTTCCAGGCACATTGTCACCCCCCTGTTTGGAGATGTCGTTTCCGAGGTACAGGCGTTCATCCGGCCTATGGTGGAAAGAAGCCTGGGGACTGGGCCAGAGCTGTCGTGGGATCCGGTAAGAAAGCTCTGGTCATGAGTATTCGTACCAGAGCTCATTGCCAATGCGCCCGATCCCGGGATGGCGTAGAGAGCATAGAGAAACACAGTATCCAGCATCTATTTATCAATATGAAGAAAATGAGGTTGTCTGCGGGGGGGGCGCGTCAGCCAATCGCTCCCGGCCTATCCGACTGAACAACTAGTTTGGCGGGTAAATATCGGCGCCGACAGGCCTTCAGGAACCGGCTGGGGCCATTCTGTGCCACGGCGGATAAAGGTGGCCTGGATCGCCCCCGCCAGGCTTGATGCCTCGAAGGTATGGTTCTGGGCCAGGTGCCATAGGTCGAAGTAGTCCTTGGCGCGGGAGTTGTCGAGGCCAAGGAGTGCCATCGTGTGCAATTTCTCTGCGATTGCGGTTGAACGAAGCCGCTCCGCGGCGGGGGTGGCGCCGTGTGGCGGGCCCGCGCAGTAAGAAAGCTAGCAATTCCATGTAAATGAAGGCTCCTTGGTCATCGCGATGTTGACGCATCGCCAGACGACTGTCAAGCGACATGAAAATTAACCCACCCGGCGACACGAATATTGACCCCCTTGTTGTATGAGCCCGTGGGGTG
>NZ_KI912268.1:780190-889762 GCF_000242615.2 Holophaga foetida DSM 6591 | reverse complement strand
GACGCCAACTCGGTCCAAGCCCCTGCCGGGACTGTCGGGCTCAGCAGTCAGCAATCCCTGGGCGACAGGGGACCTGGCGTCCCCAAAAGTGGATCAGCAGGCGCGATTTCCCCATAGCCCTCGCCCAACTCCCCCGCCGCTCCGGGCTTGTTCAACACCGCATTTCATCGGTGGGGCTCCGTCTACCTGAGGCAGCCTCGCCCACGCCCCACCGACGAAATGCTCACTGTTTGGTCATCTCCAGGCTGCTCTTCTGTCCAAATATCACAGATCGTGGTGCAAATCCGGCAAATTGCCGTACACTTGGATCATGAAGAGGTAGTCCCCATGTTGTCCACGACGGCACGACTTGAAGCCAGGATCAGCACTGATCTCCACGCCCTCCTTCGGCGCGCAGCGGAGTTGCAGGGGCGCTCTGTGACGGACTTTGTGACGGAGGTCTTACGCAAGGAGGCGCGTCAAGTTGTGGATGACGCCACGCTACTGAGGATCTCCCCGGAGGATCAGGCGCGATTTGTGGATGCACTCCTCAATCCACCTGTGCCGAATGCCGCCTTGCAGCGTGCGTTTGTTAGGCGTGATCAACTGGTGGGCAAGTGACCCTGGCCATCGAGCCTTTGGATCCCAAGCGGCATGATCGCGGTTCTTTCTCGTGTGGTGTGGGGGCTTTGGATCACTATCTGAAGACCCAGGCATCCCAGGATACGAAGAAGGGCTTCGCGGCTTGTTTTGTATTGGCGACACCCGAGGGGCGGATTGTGGGGTACTACACCTTAAGTCCCTACTCTGTGCTGATCAGGGATTTGCCACAGGCCGTGCAACAGAAGCTTCCGCACTACCCGGTAGTACCCAGCTACCTCCTGGGGAGACTTGCGGTGGACGAGCAGGATCGGGGCAGCGGCTTAGGGGGTGTGCTCCTGGCTGATGCCCTGGATCGAGCCGCCCAAGCTGACATCCCCGCTTACGCGCTGGTGGTGGAGGCCATGAATGCAACTGCATCTTCCTTTTACCTCCATTACGGGTTCCAGCCGTTTATCAGTGCACCAAGCCGCTTCTTCCTGCCCCTAGCGACCGTCCGCAGACGCTAGTAGTCGCAGTTGGGTGATGGCCCAACGGATTGGGTCTGGGGGCTCTTTGCGGCTTCCGCCCCAATAGCACTGAGGTAGTGCCTTGACATGGATCGGGGGCTTCGGCGCCACCCGAAGCCCCCTTGCAGGTCGTTGATGGATCAGTCCTTCGGGGTGTTGTTGTTCAGCTCCTCCCAGGGGAGGTCATCCGGGAGGGCGTAGCCCGCCAGGGCCAGGGCCCGGAATGCTTCGGGGTCGAAGACCTCACTGAGGGGGACGGCATCGGGGTTGGGCTTCGGGTTCTGGTTCATGGTGTCCTCTCTGTGCCACTCGGGGCACACAGCCGGGACGGGCAAGGGGCAAGAGCTCCTGAGGGGTGGACCGGGAGTCTTTTGGGAAGGGACCCAAAAAACGAAGCGGGTAGCCCCGATGGCGCCGCCAGCCCCGCAGCAGCACCGGGTGGCACGGGAGAGGACTTGAGCCGGATCCTGGACCCTCTTGCTGACTTCCTTGCCCATCTCGACTTGTGTGCGTGGGCTTGCCGTTCGAGAGCACCGTGGCTGAACAACCTCATTGGCAACGACACCCAGTCGCGCCGGTGGTCAAGCCCTCAGGAGAGTGGCCCGGCCCGTCTTGGCGAGGCGGGCGTCGAATGTGAGGAGACGGGAGCACCCCCGGGTCTTGGCCGTTAGGGTGATGAGGTTGTCAGCCAAGCCCACCGCCCCGCTCGAAAGGTCCAGAGCCTCTCGGATCGTAGGGGCCTGGTCCACCTCGATACCCTCCACCTCCAGGAGACTCCCCAGGGCCTGATGAACCTTTGCAGCATCCCAGCCCGGGGCGCTCTTTAATACCCAATACAGCTCCACCAGCACCAGGAGTGGGACGAACACCCCTTTCCCTTGGGTGCCCTTCTCAATGGCGGCCCTGGCGGCGGTGGACTGGGCCGGGTCATCCCCCAGGAAGGCGCGGGCCCAGACGTTGGTATCCCGGGCGATCATTGGCCAGCCCCGCGCTGGATGGCCTGGTCCATCTCATCCAAGCTCATGGTGGGGGCCCCGCGCACGGCGAATGCCCAGAGGTCAGCCACCTGGAGCTTTACGGGCTCCATGGCGGCAGTGCCCTGCTCTTGGTCCACCTCGAAGCGGACCTTGGCCCCCTCATGCAGTCCCAGGGCCTCCCGGACGGATTTCGGGATGGTCAACTGTCCCTTGCTTGTCATGGTCGCAACGGCGGTGATGCTCATGGGGTCTACCTCCTTACTAGTATGGGTATTTCTCCTTACCTGTCCAGGTTGGGGCCTGTAGCTCGTCCACCCGGACAAGCCTGGGGCATAACCCCGGGTGGACCATCCCGGCAGAGGGGGAACGCAACGCCCCTGCTCATTTGGTCGCCCACGGGCCCCAACGCTGGAGAAAGTGCGGCGGAGGTCACGCGTTGCGATCAGTGGCGACCCCGGTGGCTGTGGGGATGGGGGTTCTCAGGTTGTGGTAGGCCAAGGCTGAAACCAGGCAGATGACTCTGTTGGGAACTGCGGCACAGGCATCCAGGAGGTCCTGGTTCATCCAGACTTCCCGATCGGTTGGGCGGTAGACTCCGGGCCTGAGTTTGCGCAGGTATACAAGCCTTGGAAGAGCATTCGGTGAATTCCTGCACAGGGCGCAGGTCTGCCACCTGTGCCCATCGGGATTTTGTGACTTCCCCGTTTACGACCTTGTGCGCACGGTGGCGTGACAGGGAAACTTGGTGGCGGTTGCCTGCTATCTATTTGGCTAAACGCTCAAACTTACGCCAAGTTTGTTAAGGAAGGTCGGGATGCAGGGGTTGTCAGAGTCCTTCCGCCACACCACTAGGAAATCCACGGCGGCATCTTCATCAATCAGCGGGATGCTCGGCAGGTCGAAGGTGTTGAAGTGCTCTGCGGCATATCGAGTGTGCAGATTGATCCCGATTCCGGCCTGGACGAGCATGAAAAGACTCTCGGGGTCTTTGCTGGTGCGCACCACCTCTGGCCGAAAGCCATGGCGCTCACACAGCGTTTCCAGCCAGTCGATGTCTACGACGCACACTTCTGGGTCCATGCTGACGAAAGGATAGCCCTTGAGGTCACACAGTCTCACTGAAGTCCGGGATGCGAGCGGATGATCTGAAGGCAGGAGAACATAGTGTTCCTCTTTTGATAAACTTACATAGGATAGCTTTTCGGAATGTCTAAACCCGATATTAAGAGTGAAGGCTATGTCGATGTCTCCATTATTCAGTGCATTAATTAGACCTGGGATGGAATTGGAGGCATGCTGCATGGTGATGCTTGGGTTTTCATTCTTGAATCGTTTCAAGAATAAGGGCAGGAATGGCTTCCTGGTGAAGCTTAGGTAGCCAAGCTTGATTTCGCCGACCTGTCCCAATTCAAGCTGCTGGCTTAGGTGTATGGCGGTGTTGTATTCGTTTATGATCTTTCGTATGCATTCGAGAAAATACTTTCCAGTCCTTGTCAGTAGGACCTTTCGGGAATCTCGTGTGAACAGCTGGAATCCTAACGAATCCTCCAGGGCAGCTATCTGGTAGCTGACGGCAGACTGGGAGAGGTTCAGGCGGATAGAGGCCTTCGTGAAGCTTTGCTGTTCAGCCACGGCGGTGAAGCAGCGAAGTCTGTCGACATTCATAGTGCCTCCGAGGCTTTAGGCAAAAAACAGATTGGTGGTCAACATATGATAACACATCATATGGCTTAATGGAACAGTCTTGCAGCAACGCAACTGCCCCCTCTTCATCCTGAAGGGGGGCAGTGTGAGGGGCTAAAAATTATTTACAGAATGCTTCTATACAGGAGGCTGAATTTTTCACCGAAGTTCAAGTCGCCAACAGGTTTGATCATCCCAGACCTCACGGCCTCGTCGTGATCGATCTCGCCGGTAACCATCCTGGAAAAATACTGGAATGGCGCGACCACAATGAAGTCTGGTGAAGGGTGGGCACCCATCACGACCTGGAAAGCCCCTGGGGTCAGGACCAGATGGAACTGCTCCCCAGTATCTTCACGGAAGTCCCACTGCATCACGCCGCTGAGATCCCATTCTTCGACCTTGGCCCTGTTCTCAACCAGATTCCTGCGCACGCTGCTGATAAAATCATCTACCGTTTTCACGACGTCCTCCTCAGACTGTGCAACGAAGGACATAGAGGCCATCGTGGGAGGTATCGACATAGATGTATCCCCTGTCGTCGACCACAACATCCTCGGCGTGGGCTACCAGAGGACCTCGGAAGAGATTCCCCTCGGGGCTGTTGAACAGGAATTTTTCAGGATCCGGCGGGATGAAATACGCAATTTCCTTGGGGACGAAGGGATCCTGGACGTCATAGATGCGCAGTCCAGCATTGAAATGGGAACAATAGACTCGGTCATCCCGCTTCTCATAGACCTCAGGGCCAAAGGCATCAAAGATGTTGTGCGGACCGAAAGGAACTCGCACCCCATCCACGATGTTGAAATTGGTCCCATGCGGGTATCCTTCCGGCACTTCCGGATAGGGGAAGACGGAGACCAGGGAGGGATTCTTCAGGTCCGTGAGCTCCACGAGCCCGATCATGTTCATGGCTTGAGACTTGATCTGCTTGAAGTGCCCATAGATCGTGTCATCCGAGTTGGCAAAGTAGTGCACTCGCTCGCCTTCCGTGGTGACTACGGCATAAGGGCGCCCGCCGAGGGGCAAGGTCGAGTGGACTGGAGCTCCCGATGCACCCCCGCTGAAGGGCGGGCTGATTTTCAGGCGACCGATGATCTGGGGCTTGGTCTTGTCTTTGACGTCAAGACAGACAAATCCACCTGTTGCATAAGCCAGATATGCGACGTCATCCCTCACGGTCAGTGCGTGAAGGTAGGGGATTTTGAGCGATTCTTCGTCGCTGTAGGCAATATCCTTCCGGGCAAGTCGGTCACCAAGGTACTGTTCGGCCATCCACCAGCGCCCGACCTCGACGGGGTTTTCCGGATCTATGATGTCGAGAATCCGGAGGACGAAGCCGTTGAAGTTCTCCAATGTGCCGGTGACATATGCGTACCTGCCCCCGTTGTAAAAGAACCGATGGACGCCGAAACCTTCGGTCTTGAAAAAGGACAGCTGTTTCGGGTTCTCGGGGTCCTTCACGTCCCAGATGATGACGCCGCCGACGAAAGGTGCCTCAGGGCGGGTGCCGTGGAGGAAGGGAACCAGCCCCCCGACTGCTGTGAGCATCAGGCCGTCGGCTATCTGGAGCTTGGGTGCCCCGATCCCTTCCATATCGAAGGGAATCGGCAGCCATTTGACAGTCTTGGGGGCAGCTGGATCGGTGACATCGATGATGTTCCACCCGGGGTGCCGGAAGCTGGCCGTGTAGATGTAATACCTGCCATTGCTCTTGTGCAGGGCCATCTGGAAGCCGGGCTTGCCGCCCATGTCGTGGTACCCGATCAGATCGATATTCTTGGAAAAATACTTTTTATTCTGCATCTCGATTTCACCGTTTGCTTTGCAGTGGGGTTAGAACCAGAAGTTGAATTCCGCTTTGAGGGTCTTTTGGCTGCCATCAGCCTGGTTCGTGGCCTTGCTCAACCCGGCCCAGAGCATGAACTGGATGTTCTTGGCGAGGGTGACTGCGCCGAACATCTGAGGGCCTTTTATCCCGTTGAAAGTTCGCGTGGCCATGTTGATGCCGGTGACCCACCAGTCATTGCAGGGGCCGATGGTCGCATCGGCCTCTTCGTGGACATAGCGGAAGGACAGATTCCATGCGCCTGGGTGCACCCAGTCCATGTGGCCGAAATCAACGCCACCCATCCACATCTTGTTCTGGGTGTCAGCGCTAGATTGCTCGTAGGTGCCCCACAGCCTCATGCCAGGGATGGCGGTCGTATCAGCGCCGACTTCCCAAAGGTTGAAGCTGGACCCCTCGCTGGAATTCGAACCGATGACGGTTCCATCCGCCAAGGTGATGGTCGGGGCGAGACTGCCTGAAGTGGAAAGGCGGTGGTAGGCGGCCTTTACGTTGAATTTGGGAAGGAGGGTGGCCCCAACCTCGGCCACCGCATAGTGATTGTCTCCCCCCGTGAAGCTGATGGTGGCGGCCTGTCCGGCCACAACCCCGGTGGTGCTCCAGTTCCCAAGGGAGACCAGATTGGGGTTCAAGGGTGCTCCGGTCCAGTTCTGGCGGAGGTACCCATAGGACAGCTTGGCGTAATAATCCTTCCCCACCCCGATCTGGACGCCATTCATGGCGCGGTCAGCCATATTCAGGACTGCGCCGTAGCAGGGGTTGTAATCCCACTTGCCGACGATGATGGATAAGGGGCCGACCTTTCCCTGGGCATACATCTGGTCCAGCATCTGGTTGCCGACTACGGTCCCCTCATCTTTGGGGCTAGTGCCGTACCCGCCAGTCCGGAATTCGCGGACCGCCTCCATCTCGGCAACCACCTTCCAGTTGTCATTGACTTTGTAGCTCATGAAGATATCCAGGCCGACCGCGGGGTCATGGCCGGAGTCCCCGTAGAAGACATCGGCACCCTTGAAGGAGCCCTTGTTGTCCCAGACCTGATCAGAGACGTGAAGGAGGCCGAAGTAGTGGAACCGATCGTTGTTGGTCTCCAGGGCCTTGACCCGGGACTCCAGATCAGGTGCCGACTGGGCGAAGGCTGCGCTTCCTGCAAGCAGGCCGATGGCCAGGGTCTTTGAATTCAGACGAATCATTGTGTCTCCTTGGGGGTTGGGCTCAGCAGGTCTCGGGCTGAGGAGCGTAAGAGAGGCGGCGAAGAAGCATGGCTAGCGCCAGGCCGAGGAAAGCGACAAGTGCAAAAATGCGGATCGTAAGCACATAGGTTCCGGTCGCGTGGAGGCAGAGGGCGCTGCAAATGACGCCGAATCCTCCTCCGAAAGCGCCCAGGCCCAGCCAGATGCCAGCGACCTTGCCGACAATGGCTTCCGGATAAGTCTGGGCGACAAAGGTGGCTGCGGCCGGATTGAGGAAGTTGACGGCCAGGCCGGCTAGGAACAGGAGTGGCAGCAGGGCTCCACTCTGGTAGATCCCGGGGAAGAGGATGGAATATACGGAAATGGCTGTGATCAAGAATCCGATGAACAGAACGGGCTTCGGATTGCCCTTGAAGAGCTTGTCCACCATGAAGCCGCCGACCAGGCCTCCGAAGACCGAACCGACCTGAACGCCAAGCATCAGCTGACCGGCTCTCACCGGGCCAAAACCCACGCCCATTGGGGGTAGTAATGCGAAATACTGCGGGGTGAGATCGTTAAGGGCGTTGAGTAGCCAGGAGATGAACATGCACATCAGGATGCCCATATAGGTGGTCGGGTTGTGCAGAGCCGATTTCATGTACTGCCAACCGCCTCCTTCCTGCCTCTTGGTAGCGGAGTCCGCAATACGTGCGGGTTCGTATTTCTTGTAGTTGGCCGACACAATCAGAGTCAGCACCAAGAAGACCAGGCCCGCGAGACCGAAGCAGAACATGGCCGCACGCCAGGAGTGGAACGCTTGGAAAAGGCCCGGAGATCCCGCCACACCGGCCATCATTCCAATCGCCAGAATCGTAGTGAGAATCCCGACGACCCGACCGCGCTCATTCGCCTCAAACCAGTGAGCAGCCACGAGTGGCATGAGGGCGAACACGCTTCCAGCCCCATATCCCTGGATGACCCTCAAAGCGATCATTGCGATCAGGGAGTGACCGACAATTGGATAGAGCAGGTTGGGGATCAGGCCGGCAAGCGATGCGCTCAGGATGGTCTTCATGATCCCCATGCGATCGGCCAGGACGCCCCCCGCGACTGCCGAAAGCGCCACCACAAACAGGAAGATCCCCAACAGGCTCCCCTGAGCTAGGGGAATGCCGATATTCAGATCGCGGGCGATTTCGCCAAGGATAGGGGCAAAGGCTAGGAGATTGGCTCCATTGATGCCCATGACCAGCCCCAGGGATAGGGCGACTATCCACTTGAAGTGTTTATGCATTATACGCTCCTTATCTTGTGGTTTTTTTTGCAGGCTTCTGCCGAGCAAGCACTATTACTTGCTATACGGAGACAGCTTGCTGGATGGACCCTGGCAGGGTGGTGGACTGACCCTAGGCTATATGCCCCGCCCATACGAATAAAACGGAACGTTTTGCACGTTCAAATCGAGAAATCAAATCCATGCCTGACGGGGGCGGTTCAGCTGGCCGAGCCACCGCAGGATCGCTCTAGGCTTGTCCGACATGTCTCCGACCAGACGGGGGGCCCCGTGATGAAACATGTGATCTCGGCCTGGATCTCTAACCTCCATCAGCCTGCGGGACAGTCAGAGACGAGGTCGGATGATCGAAGGAACAAATCCAGATTTGGGTTGGTGATTTCCTTCTTCCAGATCGCACAGTATTCGTATTGACAGTCCTCGTCTTCCAGCGGCACATAGTGGACGGTCGGCGGAGCATTCCCCTCTACGATCTGTTGCCCGAATAGTCCAAGCCCTACGCCAGCTTCGACAGCCATGAAAAGGGTCTGGAATGTCGGAAATGTTTGAACAACATTCATGATAAAGCCTCTTTTTCTGCATAGCTTCTTGCGCCATTCCAAGCCTTCATTGGCTCCACCCTTCTGAGCCATATTGATGTGCAGAAACGGTTGATCACAAAGATCAGCCAGCTTGAGGCTTTTGCGTGAAGCCAAAGGGTGATTGGCGTTCATGGCCACAACTAGATGATCAACAAAAATCGGACGGCACTCAATATTTGGGAATCGTTTACCTTCGAAACGCATGGTGAAACCTAGGTCAAGAATATTGCTTTCCACATCCGAGCATATAAAATCAACCCATCGATTGGAAAGTTCAACACTTATATTGGGGTAGCGACGTATGAACTTGCCAACCCATGTGGCAAGCTGCTTGATCTCGTGCCCACCAGTAACACCGATTGAAAGTTTACTTGTAACGTCTTCCACCATGTCGTTTACATGGCCAATCATGTCATCAAAATCCGTAAGCATCTTTTTGATGACGCCATAGCAGTACTCGCCGACTTCGGTAAGAGCAACATCGCGGGGGCCGCGATGAAATAACTGAGCCTTCAAGCTGTTTTCCAGCGATGCGATCTGGTAACTGACGCCAGATTGGGATAGAAACACTGCGTTCGCAGCCTTGCTGAAGCTCTTGTAGTCCGCAACGGCAATAAATATGCGCAGCTGATGAAGATCCATCGAAGACACCCCTCGCAATACCTAGTGAATTATGGCCACATCCGGGAGTATAAGCGCCAAGCACCGCTAAAGGATACTGTCCTTGAGCGTGCATGCCGAATCTCCAATCAAGCCATCAAACGTCGAGGACGTCGCTCTGGCTCGGCGGTTAGCACCGCGCCACCGATCCCGTGCGACCTGAATGCTGTGCGTCTTGCCGCGCATTCCGTCCAGTCCTGCCCGGCATTTGGAATTTCGAAGGCATTACAGGGGTTCTATTGTTTGGTGTGTATGCTTAAGTCTTCTTTTAACAGTATATAATTCGATATGAGAGCCTCTGGTAGACGTCGTCGTCCAGCACCTTTGAATCGAACCTATCAGTCGTTTCGATAGGTCAAACCGTATTACTTGTTTAATTTTTGTGACGATCCTCACGATACTTGAATCAACCCAAGCGCCCTTCCCAGACGTCTGATGGATAACCATCGACCAAGTAACCACTGCGGCGCATTATCGCGGATTGCCTCAATTCAAACAGGGATAACCATGATCACTAGAGCTCCCCCATGGCTCAAAAGGGTTCGTCTGCCCACTCACCAGCATCCAAGCAAAAGGCGTAATGATTATGGCTCAATCACGCCAATTCCATTCTCTATGCCTATGTCTTGGTTTTCCATCCCCACCCATCCAAATTGAAAACCACTCATCTCACAATGGAGCCTAGATGCGAAAACTATTCGACAATCCGTGGTGGATTGCTTTCGGGTCCCTCCTTGGCCTGATTGTGGGCAATGGTCCAGTCATGCAATTCACTTTCGGGGTATTCGTCAAGCCCTTGACTGCTGCCTTCCACGCGGATCGTGGAACGATCTCAATCGCACTAGCCGTCGGTGTCTGCATGACCGGCATCGGTACTCTGATTTTTGGTCGTCTTGTTGATAGGTATGGCATACGTAAGGCCACACTTCCAGCAATCATGGTCTTCGGCCTGACATTGATTGCCATCGGCCTATTCTCGCATTCGCCGATTTCTCTATTCATCTTCTACGGCATTGCGGGCCTCGCAGCCAGCGGGCAGACGCCTCTCCCATACAGCAAGGCCATTGCTGCCAACTTCGATGCGAACCGCGGACTTGCCCTGGGGATCGCCATGGCAGGCGTTGGGCTTGGTACGGCACTTCTTCCAGCTATCACACAGCGCCTCGTTGCCGCCTTCAGTTGGAGAGCCGCCTATATCGGGTTGGGTGTCCTGGTTCTCTTGATCGCGGTTCCATCCATGGCACTGCTGGTGACCAAGCGGAAGGCTGCTGGCACAGCGTCGACTTGCGATCATAAACCTCTCCCCGAAGTCTTGACCAATGCCGAGATTTTCAGTTCTCCCATATTCTGGAAGTTCGCCATCACCTTCTTCCTGGTCACCTTTGCGGCCAATGGCGTGATCGGCCATGCTGTTCCCATGATCACTGATCTCGGCTCCTCCCCTGCGAAAGCCGCTGGTGCCATGGGATTCGCGGGTATGGCCCTCATCGGAGGACGCCTGGTCGCTGGCTGGCTCCTGGATCGGATCCACGCGCCTTTCGTGGCCATCGCTTTCTTCCTCTTGCCCCTGATCGGCATCCTCATGATGATCACCACCAGGAACCCTAGCTTGGCGGTGCCAGCCATGGTGTTGGTGGCCATTGGTCTCGGCGCGGAAGTTGATCTCCTGGCCTTCCTCCAGTCCCGGTACATGGGATTACGCGGGTTCGGGCAGATCTATGGCTACCTGCTGGCGATTTTCATGGCTGGAACAGCATTCGGTGTCTACTCGATGGGTATCTGCTACCGCCACTTTGGGAACTACAGGCTGGCCATGATCGTGTTCGCAGTGGGCCTCGTGGTTTCCATTGTGATGATGGCGCTGCTTGGAGAATACGTCTATCGGCCCAATCTTCAGGAAGCCAGGGCCAAGTAGCAGGAACCGCCCTCCATAAGGGCCGATATGACTTCTGGCCCCCCAAGAAACGGATATCAATATGAATATCAGGCGCATTGCCACAGAAGAAGCTTTTGTCACAGATGAGATCTTCCAGGAATGGAAGAAGGCCGCCGGAAGCCGTTTTGCGGAACCTGGCTTCCGTATCCTAAGCGATACAATCTACGGCGGAGATACTCCCGCTGCTCAGGTGATCTATTCCAAGCTCACTGACCTGGGAGCTCAGCGGATCGCCCAGATGGATGCCGATGGGATCGATTTCTCCATCCTGTCCATAGCCGCTCCCGGTGTCCAGGTTTCGGATGCCGTGACCGCGACCCAGCTTGCCATGAACGCAAACGACGTCCTGGCTGAAGCCGTCTCCCGTAATCCCAGCCGCCTCGCTGGGCTGGCGACCGTGGCACCCCAGTTCCCCAAGGGAGCCGCCAAAGAGCTGGAGCGTGCCGCTGGGAGTCTTGGGATGAAAGGGTTCCTGATCAATTCCCACACGAAGAACGAGTACCTGGATGACCACAAGTTCCTAGAGATCTTCGAAGCAGCCCAAGCACTGGACATGCCCTTCTATCTCCACCCCCGGGAACCTTCTCCCAGCCTGGTGGGGCCGATGATGGACTATGGTCTCTACTTTGCGGGTTGGGGTTTTGGGGTAGAGACCGGCACCCATGTCATGCGGCTCATCATGTCGGGCCTGTTTGACCGCTTCCCCCAGCTCAGGGTTGCCATCGGTCATCTGGGAGAAGGCATCCCCTATTTCCTGGACCGGATTGATAATCGCTACCTGCTCCAGGTCAAAATTGGCGCGACACCCAAGCTGAATCGGCTCCCCAGTGAATACTTCAGAGACAACTTCATCGTCACGACGAGTGGCATGACGTCCGTCCCTTCCCTGAAGCTCTGCATCGAGGTCCTGGGTGCGGATCGAATCATGTTTGCCGCCGACTATCCCTTTGAAAGTGCACACGAAGCGGTGGAATTCCTGGACACGGCAGACATCAGTGAAGATGATCGCAAAAAGATCTATACGACGAATGCGGAGAGCTTTTTCAAGCTGAGCTAACCCTTTGCCAAGAATTCGACATTAGCGCGCCATCTTTCACGAATAGAGACTCAAGGCCATTCGTCTTGCCCCCATCCTGGGGAGCATGCACCGGAAGGGGTAACCCACCCACTGGCTTCTTATCATGGTCGTAGTCTCAGGCCTCGATTCACAGCGCTTCAATACAAGGCGCATAGGGGAGTTGTATGAAATCAAATACTGAGCTGTATAACGAACGGCTGGCCCGAATCAAGGCCGCCGTGGCCCTTGAGCAGCCCGATCGGGTGCCCGTGATTCCCGTGGGCAACTCTTTCTGTGCCAACCACCTGGGAGTCAAGCCCGCCGACTTCGCCCTCGATGTGGAGCTGGCCCACCGCACCATGCTGAAGTCCTTCACCAGCCTGGGTGAGGTGGATGGCATCCAGCAGCCGGTCTTCTCTCCCTACCTCCTGAGCTTCCAGTGGCTTTCCAAAGTCCAGATCCCCGGTATCGATCTCCCCGAGAACGTGCCCTGGCAGGTCCACGAGGCCGAGATGATGACCACCGATGACTACGACATCATCATCAACAAGGGCTACAAGTTCTTCTTCGAAGACTTCCTGATGAACCGCCTGGACAACATGCTGGCCAAGGTGGGTCCTGTCTTCGGCTACACCCCCACCGCCATCCAGAACGCCAAGGATGCCGGGGTGGTGACCCTCTCCCCGGTGGTGCTCTGCTCCCCCTACGAGGTCTTCTGTGGCGCCCGCTCCATGCCCAAGTTCATGACCGACATGCGCCGTATGCCGGAGAAGGTTCTGGAGGCCATGGACATCGCCCAGACCCAGATCCTGGAGGATTCCCGTCAGGCCCTGCGCGCCGCAGGTTGCGTGGGTGCCTGGGTCGGCGGATGGCGCGCCGCCAGCGAGTTCCTGAACCCCAAGCTGTGGGATCGCTTCGCCTGGCCCTACTTCAAGCAGCTGGTGGAGATGACCGTGGAGGAGGGCGTGCTGCCCGTGCTGCACATGGACTCCAACTGGGAGCGGGATCTGGAGCGTTTCAAGGAACTGCCCAAGGCCAAGTGCCTCTTCTCCGGTGACCATGCCACCGACATCTTCAAGATCAAGGAAGTCCTGGGGGACCACATGGCCATTATGGGCGACGTGCCCGCCGGCATGCTGGCCCTGGGCACCCCCGATCAGGTTCACTCCTACTGCCGCAAGTTGATCGAAGGGATCGGCCCCAAGGGCTTTGTCCTTTCCTCTGGATGCGATGCCCCCTACAACGCCAAGCCTGAGAACGTCGCGGCGATGATCGCCTCCGTCCAGGGCTGATCTCCCTGTAAACCTAGCGCTTTTTTAATGCTCTTCTCTGTCCCTCCCAACCCACCCCTCCACGAGGGGTACTTAGACCACGGAGTAATGCATGAAGAACCGTCTAACCTTGGCCCTCGTGGCTGGCGCAATCGCCACGCCTCTTCTCGCTGCCGACACCCCAAAACACGAATGGAGCCTGTATGGCACGCTGGTGACAGAGCTCAACAATGTCAAGGTCACTGGCTCCAGTGATATCAGCAAGGATTTGGCGTCTCGCAACCGTTTCTCTTGTGCCACTTCCAATGTCGGCTTCAAGGGGAGTTTCCAGGCTACCGAAGACATCAAGGTCATCTGGCAGCTGGAGAGCGCCGTCGGTATCGACGGCGATCAACCCAGCACCTGGGCCGGTCGCAACACCGCCTTGGGTTTGCAGACCAAGTTCGGCACTATCCTGGCTGGCCTCTGGGACACCCCTTACAAGGACGTCGTGATGAAGATGGGAGCCCTCCCGGCCTCTCTCTCTTCTGATGTGAGCATCATGACGACGCCTGGGTTCCGCACGATTGGAACCACCTCGGTTTCCAAGCCGGTACCGAACAGTGGCGATGCCATCTTCAATCGCCGACAGGGCAACAGCGTCCAATACTGGTCCCCTGTCATCGGAGGGTTACAGGCCAAGGTCTTGTATTCCGTCAACGAGGGCAAGTCGGCTGCAAACAACCCCACCCTGCTCTCAGGAACTCTGTCATACCAATATGGCCCTTTGACCCTCATTTACGGCTATGAGGAGCACAGAGACTACTACGGCCTCCAGCAGATGATCAACGGTCTGAGTGGTGCCAGCAGCGCTGTGCTGGCTACCGGCGGCACCACTTCGAAGGATACCGGGAACCTGCTGGCAGCCTATGTAACCCTTCCGACGAAGACACGCATTTGCGGAATTGTTGAGCAGTTGAATTACACCATCGACGGCGCAACAGCTGGCAATAAGGAATACAAACGGACAGCCTGGTATGTCATCGCAAGCCAAGAACTCAATGCCCACAAGTTCTGGGCTGGATACGGCGCTGCCGACAAGGGTACCCTTAAAACCATTGCCGGGGCCAAGGTCACGACTGGCAGCGAGTTTGGCGCCAAACAATACACCCTGGGTTACGCATACTCCCTGATCAAGGGCGTGAGCATATTCGCCAACGTATTCGGCGTCATCAACGACAAGAACGGAAGCTACTCCCCGATGCCTCCCGTGGCTGGGGGGGCAGCTGGTGCCAGTACCAATGTATACCAAGGTGGCGATACCAAAGGCCTTGGGGGTGGTCTGCTCTATAAGTTCTGAGCGCCAGGCAACCCGACCGATGAGGTCGTCCCGTTGGGGTTTTCCCGGTGTGCAAGACGATCAGGTGTCTTCCCCATTTGAATGACCGATGCGAGTCAATCGCCCCCTCCGATGGTGCACTTTGGGCACCGGAGGGGGCGCCCTTTAAGCCCATGGAGGTGTCAGTCCTTCTGTGGGTTGTCGTCGAGTTCCTCCCAAGGGAGGTCATCTGGGAGGGCGTAGCCCGCCAGGGCCAGGGCCCGGAATGCCTCGGGGTCGAAGACCTCGCTGAGGGGGACGGCGTCGGGGGTGGGGCTTCCAGGACAGCGAAACGTTTCGCCTCATCCACAGCACCCTCTTACCGGATGCCCTACAAGGTTTCAGCGCGGCGGGCCCGTGCAGGGCGGGCTTTCGGCCGCCAAACCTAGTCGCGCCGGTGGTCAAGCCCTCATGAGAGTGGCCCGGCCCGTCTTGGCCAGGCGGGCGTTGAATGTGAGGAGACGGGAGCACCCCCGGGTCTTGGCCGTTAGGGTGATGAGGTTGTCAGCCAAGCCCACCGCCCCGCTCGAAAGGTCCAGAGCCTCTCGGATCGTAGGGGCTTGGTCCACCTCGATACCCTCCACCTCCAGGAGACTCCCCAGGGCCTGATGAACCTTTGCAGCATCCCAGCCCGGGGCGCTCTTTAATACCCAATACAGCTCCACCAGCACCAGGAGTGGGACGAACACCCCTTTCCCTTGGGTGCCCTTCTCAATGGCGGCCCTGGCGGCGGTGGACTGGGCCGGGTCATCCCCCAGGAAGGCGCGGGCCCAGACGTTTGGTATCCCGGGCGATCATTGGCCAGCCCCGCGCTGGATGGCCTGGTCCATCTCATCCAAGCTCATGGTGGGGGCCCCGCGCACGGCGAATGCCCAGAGGTCAGCCACCTGGAGCTTTACGGGCTCCATGGCGGCAGTGCCCTGCTCTTGGTCCACCTCGAAGCGGACCTTGGCCCCCTCATGCAGTCCCAGGGCCTCCCGGACGGATTTCGGGATGGTCAACTGTCCCTTGCTTGTCATGGTCGCAACGGCGGTGATGCTCATGGGGTCTACCTCCTTACCAGTATGGATATTTCTCCTTACCTGTCCAGGTTGGGGCCTGTAGCTCGTCCACCCGGACAAGCCTGGGGCATAACCCCGGGTTGACCATCCCGGCAGAGGGGGAACGCAACGCCCCTGCTCATTTGGTCGCCCACGGGCCCCAACGCTGGAGAAAGTGCGGCGGAGGTCACGCGTTGCGATCAGTGGCGACCCAGGTGGCTGTGGGGATGGGGGTTC
Organism: Holophaga foetida DSM 6591; assembly: GCF_000242615.2. Classification (GTDB taxonomy): domain Bacteria; phylum Acidobacteriota; class Holophagae; order Holophagales; family Holophagaceae; genus Holophaga; species Holophaga foetida. Next base: position 873,554 of record NZ_KI912268.1, on the reverse strand, counting down.
TCAGGTTGTGGTAGGCCAGGGCTGAAATCAGGCAGATGACTCGTTTCTTCGTATCTTGTTTGGGCTTGTTCAAGCTGAATGATTCCTTCCCAACGCAGAAGTCATACTGCGTAGGAATCGAATCATCAATCCCTAGCCTGGCCAGGAAGGACAAGGAAGTACCGCCCGAATGGCCAGAGCGCAAATGGTCAACCTGGCCAGAAGGCAGCCTTCGTTCTCCCCCCAGGGCATGCGCCGGGAGATCTCCTCGGCGAGGGGTGCTGGATAAGGGTCACTGGCGGTTGGGCAAGGCGGAGGTGCGGCGATTACGGGTGTATTCGCCGCGCTTGGTGCGGTAAATATCTTGCGTGTGAAGCGAATGACCTTCATGATCGCCGCATGACAGGCGGCGATTATCCCTACATCTGGCAGAACCCGGACTGGCCGGTCTGGCGCTACGACTTGGGAGCCCTGGCGGGTCTCCTGGCCGATGTCAGCCGCGCCCAGGGAATGCTGTTGGGCCGCTTGGCGGATGTCGGGTTGGAACTGCGGGGGCAGGCGAGCTTGGCCGCCCTGACAGAGGATGTGCTCCGGACCAGCGAGATCGAGGGGGAGCTGCTCAACGCTGCCTCAGTTCGCTCCTCCATTGCCCGGCGATTGGGAGTGGAAATCGGGGCTCTGGCCCCGGTGGATCGCCATGCGGAGGGTGTCGTCGAGATGGTGCTGGATGCAACCACCCGCTGCCAGGAACCCATGAGTCGGGAGCGTCTGCTGGGTTGGCACGCGGCCCTTTTCCCCACGGGCTATTCCGGCCTCGCCCGGGGCAGGGTCGGGACTTGGCGGGATGATGCTGGCGGCCCCATGCAGGTGGTCTCTGGTGCGATGGGGCGTCAGCGCGTCCACTTTGAGGCGCCTCCGGCCCAGGGACTGGAGGCGGAAATGGCGCGCTTTCTGGCCTGGATGGAGGCGCCTTCCGACGAGCCCCGCCTGCTCAAGGCCGGGCTTGCCCATCTCTGGTTCGTGACCCTGCATCCCTTTGAAGACGGCAACGGGCGTATCGCCCGGGCCCTGGGGGATCTGCTTCTGGCGCGGGCGGACGGCAGTCCGCAGCGGTTCTATAGCCTGTCCGCCCAAATCCAGCGGGAACGCAAAGCCTATTACGAGATCCTTGAGCGGACCCAGCGGGGATCGCTAGATGTCACTGCTTGGCTGGCCTGGTTCCTGGGGACCCTCCATCGGGCGGTGGATCTCGCCCAGGGCCCCCTCGACCAAGTGCTGGCCAAGGCGCGCTTCTGGACCCGTTGGTCAGGTGTGGCCATGAACGCCCGGCAGGTCGCCATGCTCAACCGACTCCTGGACGGGTTCGAAGGGAAGTTGACCTCCAGCAAGTTGGCGAGCCTCGCCAGGTGTTCCTCCGACACCGCCCTCCGGGACATCAGTGAACTGCTGGCCCATGGCGTGCTCAAGCGGTCAGAGGCGGGAGGCCGGAGCACCAGTTACGATCTGATGGACTGAGCTTCCATGAATCTGCGCCCAGGCCGCTGACCTCCCCTCTGCTTGGACGTTGGCCAAGTTAGGAAAGGGGGCGTCGGCTGTTGCCCGATGCCCCCTTCAAGCCCGGGGAGGTGTCAGTCCTCCTGGGTGCTGTCGTCGAGCTCCTCCCAGGGGAGGTCATCCGGGAGGGCGTATCCAGCCAGGGCCAGCGCCCGGAAGGCCTCGGGATCGAAGACCTCGCTGAGGGGGACGGCGTCGGGGTAGGGGTTCTGGGTCTGGTTCATGGTGTCCTCTCTGTGCCACTCGGGGCACACAGCCGGGACGGGCAAGGGGCAAGAGCTCCTGAGGGGCGGACCGGGAGTTTTTTGGGAGGGGACCCAAAAAACGAAGCGGGTAGCCCCGATGGCGCCGCCAGCCCCGCAGCAGCACCGGGTGGCATCAGAGAGGACCTGGGCCAGAACTGGCACAACGCCGCGATTCAACCCATGGACGGCGGGTTCGGGCTGTTCGTGGGAAAGGTCCCCGACCGCTCTTCCCTGGTCAACAGCCCGCCGGGTGGCGAATCAGCCGATCTTCTCGAAGATGTGCTTGCGGTGCCATGCCACGGCCTGCGGGGCAGGGCTCAGGTGCCCTTCACTGGGCAGGGTGACCGGTCGGCCATGCAGGCTGAGGTAGGCCGGATCGGCCGGCAGTTCCTTGGCATGCCGGTGGACCATCCATACCAGGCCGTCCCGGATCCCGAGCATGCCCTGATCGAAGGCCCAATGATGGAGGGGGCAGAGGGCGAGGCCGTTGCGGGGATCATCGTTGCGGCTTCGGCTGAAGGGGATGATGTGCGCCGCCTGGACCATGCAGCGCCCTGCTGGCGTGAAAAGCTTGGCACCGCAGGCTGCGCATTGATGCTGGTAGGCCGGGAGGACGATGCGGCGGAACGCCAGATCGCGGCTTTCATTGATGAAGGCCGGGTCCAGACCGTCCCGTCCGTCGAAGACTTCCTGGAATTCCCTCAGGCTCGCCTCCCGGAAGGCCTCCTCAAAGCCTTTGGACGCCACATAGGTTTCTCCGGCCCTCAAGAGCAGAGGGCGGACGCCCTCGCTGAAGTAGGTGTCCAGGAGCAACGACCTCAACTCTGCCCGTCCCTCCGGCGTTTGGACTGCCTTGAGCACGTCCTCCCTCAATCGGACCCCGCGCACCATGGACTGAAAGGCCTTGAGGCTGGGCAAGCCGGAGTGGTGTTGGAGGGCTTCCGCAAACCCCTGGTTGGGCTCCAGGATCCAGAACTCGCTGGAGCGGAGGTGCCAGAAGGGTTGCAGGGGATTGGTGAGGGCGTCCCCCATGAGGGCACGCCAGCGGAGGTCAAAGGCTTGCAGGAGAGTCTGGTCGTAGGGGATCAGATCGCCGGTGATGTCCCCGGCATCCACCAGGTCCAGAATCGCCAGGAGCATGAGGGGCTTGTGGGGTGCGCCGCCCCGCGTCCGTTCATCCCATCCTCTGCCCATATCTCGGCGTAGGTGTTTCATTTCCTTGAACGACATTTTTGGACCCGGCTCCGGATGAGGTGGTTTGATCCAGGGTAAGCCCGGTGGGCCCCGGGAGGCATCGTTCCTTCTCCCCTCACGGCATGCGCCGGGATATCTCCTCGGCCAGGTCCGCTGGATAGGGGTTGTGATGGTTGGCCTGGATGGCCCGCTGGAAGCGGGTCCAGCATTGCCGGGCTGCCTGTTCCAGTTCGGCCCGGCCCCGGGCTTCCGGTCGTAGTCGGATGGAGGTCAGGGCATCCTTCCCCTCACGGTGCAGGGGGCCGCCGATGGCTTCGATTCCGTTCAGATCCGGGGCGTTGTTCCGCAGGTGCCAGCAGGACACCCTTGGCTGGTTCCGGAAGATTGCGAGGCCCTGGTGAAGCCTCTGCGGCACCTCGACATGGGTGCGGGCCATCTCGCTGGGATCCACCAGGCGGCCCTCGTCCGCGGCGCGCAGCACCATGGACTGGAAGGCCTCCTCAAAGGGTCGGTCTACGTACACCGCCCAGGCCTCATGGCCTCGGTTCAGCACTTTGCGGACATCATTCTCCGCCACCCAGGGGCTGTCCAGGATGGCGCCCTGGAATCCCTGGCGGATCGCCTGGTAGCTGAAGGTGCTCTTACCCGCAGCATTCCCGCCCGCCATAAGGATGACGGGTTCCTTGCCTGCCAAATCCAGGGCCTGATCACGGATCCTACCGCTGAGGGAGGAGAGCTCTCCCAGGACCGTGAGATCCACTTCCCTGAAGGCGGCCAGAGCCAGGGGCGGGTTCTCAGCCACCCCAGGAATCAGGTACAGCAGGGTATCGCCGCTGAAGATGCGTCCCCCCCGGGTGTCCTGGCGCTCCGCATAATCCGCCAGCGCTTTCCGGTGGTTCTTGGCCAGGGCTCGGACCTCCTCACTCAATCGGGCCACCCAGCGCTGCCGGACCTCCGGCATCAGGGTCCCGAAAGGCACTCGCTTCAACGACGGGACATCCCGCCATGGTGGACGCCGGTCCGGAAGGGGCTCGGGAGTGGCGAGGCCCTGAGGCTGTGGACTTCCAAAGGCCCACGCATTCAGCATGCCCCTCACCTGACCCTGCTCCAGGGGGCCACCCCACTCCGCCAGGGCCCGCGCGAGGCGACGGTTGTTCTCGAATACGCCCTGGCGAAGGGCTTTTACGAGGTCTTCGGCTTCCATGGCGTCCTTTCCTGGTCTTTGCATTGTGAAGGATGACTCCTTTGCATGGACAGGGGCTGACATGCGGAATCCCCCTGGGGGGGGGGATTCGCATCTTAACCAGGCTGGAATCGGAACGATGTCAAAGCCAGCGGCCGTCAGTCCTCCCGGACCAGCAGCTCTGTTCGGAGATGAGCAAGCAGTCGAGGACCTCGACGCCCAGAGCGCTGGCAGCCAGCCGCAGCCGATCGGCGAGGATGCGGTCCTCGGCCAAAAGGATCACCTCGGAGGCGGGCACCCATCGGTAGAGCACCACACCAAAGCCCCCGGTCCGGACCACCTCGCGGAGGACCACGCAGATGTCCGCAGGACATTGATAGGGAGTGCCCCGGAAGAGGATCTGGTCCAGAAGGATGTGGCGTTCCCGGTCCACAACGATGACCCCGACGCACTCACAGTCCCACCCCAGGGCCCGCAGGCGGATCGCTTCGACCGTCTCGGCCGGGTTTCCGAGCCTGCGGGCGCGCCGATGGATCGCCAACCGGGCCGTAAGCTCGGTGTTGACCAGCAGGCGCACCACCTCCCTGGTCCCTAGGCCGAGGGCCATAAGCTCGACGGGCCCCTTGTTCGCGAGGAGGGCCAGGTTGCCGGCCTCCAGCAGAAGGTTTTCAGCCCGGTTGATCTGCTCTTCTTCCAGCAGGGTGGCCAGGAGTTGCACGTCGGAGAGCGTTTCGACCCCCGCGAGGGCGCTGGCCAAGAGGTGGTCTTCCTGGGACTCGGACTTGATGTCTGGAGTGGCGGTGTATTGGGTCATGGGGGTTCTCCTGCCCCTTGTGGGCACTGGGAGAGAGGCCACCCAGCTCCCGCGTCCCCCGGACCGGCCGGACCGCAGGCGGATAGACCGGGTAGGGGGAGTCAGGGCGCGCCAGGGGACGATCTGTGCCACAAGGGGAAGGGGGCCTCCATGCCCTCGGCGCTCAGCACTGCTTGCCGATATCCAAGGAAATACCGGCCAGGATCTGGTCGACCTGCTCCTTCAGGTTCTTGTTCTTCTTCGGCATAGAGCCTCCTGTGCCCACCTGGGCGAACCTAGGGTGCAGCGCGGCCAGCCTTACCGCTGGGCCGATTTGCCCAGCTGCAATTCGAGGCTAGAAAGGCGTCTACAGATAGTTTGCCCCTGGTCGCCCCCAGGCCTTGAGGGTATGCCGCAGGCTTTGGCCCCCAACGGCCAGAAAGCCCGGAGTCTGGAGTGCGTCAGTAGCTGTCTCTTATGGGCTGGCACACTTGGCAGATGCAGTCAGCCGACCCGGACTTGCCAACTTTTGCCCACCTTGAGCCCCTATCGGCCTCCACTTTGACTCCGAATGGTGGACAATGGCTCATGCCCTCTCAGGTCTTGCAAGTGCTCGCCTTGGACACATCCCCTTACCGTTCTGGGGTTGTGCAGTGAGGTATTCGGCCAATCTCACCGCAGGCGCCCTCAAGCCCGCCGAAAGCCGCGTCATCGCGGATCTCTTGCTGCGCGGGGTGTCAGGGGCTGATTGGAAGGCCGCCATTGAGCAGGAGAACTGCCTCCAGGCCAAGTCCATCGCCACCGGCAAGCGGTTGGCCCGGCTGATCCGGGATCGCCTCGCCCCCTTCGATCCCCCCTTCTGGGAATTGATTCGGGATTCTGCCAGCCCGGTGGTCCAGCAGGCCCTGCTGGCCGCCGCCGTGAAGCACAGCCCCCTGTTGGGGGATTTCCTGGACCTGGTGGTCCGGGAGCAATACCGCCGCTTCGCCCCGAACTTGCCCTTCACCCTCTGGGAGGACTACCTCCTGGATTGCCGGGGGCGGGACTCCGAGATGCCTTGGTGGAACGACTCCACTCGCCGCCGCCTTCGGTCTTCGGTTTACCTCTGCCTCGCCCAGGCGGGTTTCCTGGAGAACACCCGTAGCCTCAAACTCCAGCCCGTCTTCCTGGCCACGCCCGTGCTTCGGTACCTGGAATCCAGGGACGAGCGCCTTGTCCTCCGCTGTCTTCAGGTGAGCCCATGACCTCCAACCTCGACGAGCGCCTCGACCAGATCCTGCCCAAGATCCTCAGCGAGGATTTCCTTGCGGGCAAAGGCCTGGGCAACGAGATCGGCTTCTGGGTCTTCGATTACCTGCCCAAGGACGAATTGGCGATCCGCCGCCACCTCGACTTCCTCATGACCCAGATTCCCAAACAGCGCCCCCATCTGCGGATCGCCCACGTGAACCTCTTCGATTTGATGCTGGGCTACTTGAAGGAGCGCAAGCTCCTGGACAAGGCCATCGAGATGCAGCAGGCCAAGGGGGACGAGGCCCTACAAAAGGCCCTGGCGGCCCCCCTCCACGGGAAGCACATCGCCGCCTTCCTGGCCAAGCAGTTTCCCCCCCAGGAACTGGACCTCATGCTCATGTCCGGCGTCGGCAGCGCCTTTCCCCTCCTCCGCTCCCACAACCTGCTGAACAACCTCCATCCCGTCATGGGGGATACCCCCCTGGTGGTCTTCTACCCCGGCACCTACGACGGCCAGTCCCTTTCCCTCTTCGGCCAGATCAAGCAGGACAACTACTACCGCGCCTTCAAACTCGTGCCCTGATTCGGATTCCCCCATGCAGATTCAAGATCTTTTCGAACGTCGCATTGCCCGCGCCATCAATGGCGTGGTCAAGGCTGACCAAATGGATGACGCCTCGGTCTGGCAGGAATTGGATGAGTTCGTGGTCACCCGCGAACTCAATGGCCACATGGCCAAGTTCCTGGATGCCTTCGCCTCCACCTTGGGGAAGGCCGCCGATGCCGAGGCCGCCTCGAAGAATGGCGTGTGGATCTCAGGCTTTTTCGGATCCGGCAAGTCCCACTTCATCAAGGTGCTGTCCTACCTCTTGAAGAACGACACCCACCGATATGAGGGCCAGGAGCGCAAGGCTGCGGAGTTCTTCCAGAGCAAGGTCGAAGACGCCATGATCCTGGGCGATATCCGCCGCGTGGCCACGGCCCACACGGATGTCATCCTCTTCAACATCGATAGCAAGGCCGACACCAACCATGGCCGGGATGCCATCCTCCGGGTCTTCCTGAAGGTCTTCAACGAGATGCAGGGCTTCTGCGCCGATCATCCCGAGATCGCCTACATGGAGCGCCACCTCACTAAGAAGGGCCAGTACCAGGCCTTCGTGGACGCCTTCCTCCGGGACTACGGTTCCGAGTGGGAAAAGGAGCGGGATGCCAAGGACCTCCTGCGGGACCACGTCATCGCCGCCTTGAGTGAAGCCCTTGCCATCAGCACGGAATCCGCCGAGAAGTTCTTCGATAGCGGCAGCGATTCGGTCTCCATCACCCCCGAAAACTTCAGCCGCTGGGTGAAGGAATACCTGGACGAGAAGGGGCCCCAGCACCGGATCGTCTTCCTGGTGGATGAGGTGGGCCAGTTCATCGGCTCCGATTCCCACCTCATGCTCAGCCTCCAGACCATCACCGAGAACCTGGGCACCATCTGTGAAGGCCGCGCCTGGGTGGTGGTCACCTCCCAGGAGGATATCGATGCCGTCCTCGGGCAGTTGAAGAAGGACAAGGCCCAGGACTTTTCCAAGATCCAGGGGCGCTTCAAGACCCGACTTTCGCTCTCTAGCACCAATGTGGACGAGGTCATCCTCAAACGACTCCTAGAAAAGAAGCCCCAGGTGACGGGCGAGTTGCAGGCCATCTTCAGGGCCAAGGGCGACATCCTCAAGCACCAAACATCTTTTCAAAACGCGGGCATGACCTTCCGCCACTACAAAGAGGCCGACGACTTTGCGGCGCACTACCCCTTCGCGCCCTACCAGTTCCAGCTCATCCAGAAGATCTTCGAGGCCATCCGCAAGCACGGGGCCACCGGGGCCCACCTTTCCCGGGGCGAGCGCTCCATCCTGGATGCCTTCCAGTCCGCCGCCAAGCAGGTGGCCGAGCAGGAACTGGGGGTGCTGGTGCCCCTCTACCGCTTCTACCCCTCCATCGAAAGCTTCCTGGATACGGCGGTGAAGCGCACCATCGACCAGGCCAAGGATAACGAGGCCCTCCAGCCCTTCGATGTCCTCCTGCTCCAGGTCCTCTTCCTCATCCGCTACGTGGAGGAGATGAAGGCCGATGTGGATAACCTGGCCTCCCTCTGCGCCGAGGAGATCGATCAGGACCGCATCCCCCTCAAGCGCCGCATTGAGGAGAGCCTTGCCCGGCTGGAAAAGGAGACCCTGATCAGCCGCAACGGCGAGATCTACTTCTTCCTCACCAACGAAGAGCGGGATATCAACCGCGAAATCAAGAATGTGGATGTCAGCTCCTCCGAGGAGGCCACCACCCTGGGCAAGCTGATCTTCGAGGATGTCTACAAGGACAACAAGAAGTTCACCCATCTCCGGACCAAGCGCCCTTTCGTCTTCAACCGCGAGTGTGACCAGCACGCCATCGGGCACAAGGCCGAGGCCGGTTTGCCGGTCCTGGTGATCACGCCCCTGGCGGATGACTACGACACCTGGGACAAGGGCCGCTGTCTGGCCGAGAGTGCCGCCCGGGATGGCGGGGCCGTGGTGATCAAGCTGGGGGATACCTTCGGCAAGCTTCAGCAGGAGCTGCGCATGTGCCTCCAGGTGGAGCGCTACAATTCGCAGAAGAATGATGGCACCCTGCCTCCCGCCACCCTCCGCATCCTGCAAGACCTGGCCGCCGAGAACCGTAAGCGCCGGGAGCGCCTGGTGGTCGAAGTGGGCAGGCTCCTCGAAGAAGCCGATACCTATGTGGCGGGCCAGCCCTTGGCCCTCAAGAAGAGCGGCCCCCAGGACTGCCTCTTCGAGGCCCTGGGCTACCTCGTGGACAACACCTTCACCAAAATGGGCTATCTCCACAAGCGTGGGGAAGGGGACACCAGCCAGACCGTCCTGCGGGAGATCCAGGCGGTGTTGCGGGCCAATGATGTGGCCCAGGCTCGACTCGGCATCGAAGAGGAGGAGAGCAATCCCCAGGCCATCAAGGAGCTGCGGGACTACCTCTACCTTATGAACGTGAGGAGCACCCAGGTGGTGCTGCACGATCTGGTGGAGACCCGCTTCTCCCGCCGTCCCTATGGCTGGCCCGAGGAGGAGACCCTCCTCCTCGTGGCCCGCCTCCTGGTGCTGGGGGAGATCCACCTTGTCATGGACGGGGCCTCCCTGGCCCTGGACAAGGTCTTTGAGGCCATCACCAATGCCCAGAAGCGCCGGAAGATCACCCTGGTGCAGCGCAAGGCCCTGGATCCCAAGGCCATCCAGACGGCGCGCCAGTTGGGCAAAGATGTCTTCGCTCAGATGGGGCCCGATGGCGAGGATCCCATCGTGGCCTTCCTGCGCAGCAAGCTGGAGGGCTGGCAGGATGAACTGAAGCGCTTCCAGGGCCTGGAAGGGAGCGGCTACCCCGGCAAGGCCGAGGTGGAGCACCTTCTGAAGCTGGTGAAGCCTCTGTTGGCCGAAAAGGAGGGCGCGGCCTTCCTGGAGGCCTTCAGCGCCGCCAAGAACGATCTGTTGGATGGAGGAGAGGACTTCCACACCCTCAGTCACTTCTTCGGCTCCCAGCGCCCAACCTGGGACCGGATGCGCAAGGCCTATGGCAAGTTCGAGCTGAACCGTCTCCAGATCGAAGAGGAGGAAGCCGGGAAGGTCGCTTTGCGGCGCCTGAAGGAGATCCTCCAGATGGCCCACCCCTACACCAGCATCATGGAGGGGCCGGATCTCATCGCCAAATTGGAGGGCATCCAGAACCTCCTGGTGGCCCAGCATCGCCAGCAGACCAAGGGTAAGATTGCTGGGTTGCTGACCAGCCTGGGCCAGGATGCGGAGCGCCTCCATGTTTCTGGCAGCGTGTTTGAAGGCTGTGTGGCGGCGCTAAAGGGGCTGCTGGATCGCATGGATCGCCAGGAGAGCATCCCCCACCTCAAGCAGGCTGTGGAGGAGGCGGACCAACTCTACGGCGAGGCCCTGCACCGGCTGGAGGCGGCCTATGAGCCGCCAGCCCCCATTGTCACCCCCGTTGGCGAGCCCAAAATCGACATCCCGCCCCAACCCAAGCCCGTGATCAAGAAGCCCCGCGTGGTGAAGCCTGCGGAACTGGCACCCAATGGTGTGCTGGAAAACCAGGAAGAGGTGGATGCGTTTCTGGTGACCCTGAGGACGCAGCTTGAGGCGGCGTTGGCGAACCATGAGCGGATACAGATCCGGTAAATCATAACAGGATTTCGAGATAAATCATGCCAATTGAGACATATCGAGTCGTATCCCCATCGATCTATTATATCGAAGATTGTTCAGGAAATGATGCTGGAGTAATAGGCTCAAGAATCATAGGAACCGGTTTTTTGATTGATCCTTCTAAGGGCTTTATCGCGACAGCGGCTCATGTTGTTGATGGTGTTCCTATGATAGAGCTCCAAACAAGGCGCACGTACAACCGAGAAGGAGATCATGCGCTTGGGCCACTTATGAAGGTAAGTAGTGTGTTTATGCATCCATATTACGATATAGCAATTATTGAGGTCCACCACAACCATACAAAACAAAGCCTTGCCTTGAATTTAGGATCAGAAGGATGTTATGTAGGTTCAAAAGTCGTAATTCCTGGGTACGCACATGGTACGGATCTTGTCTGGGTCGATGATATTTTGGGTGAGGGCTGTCCAAAATCAGTGACTCCAATTCAGACTCATGCGAATATTTCCGCAATTATTCCTGATGATAGCCTCCGTCCTGCACATGCGTATGCCTACGATGGGGCCACATATCCAGGGCAGAGTGGAAGCCCTGTAATTCTTTGTGGCTCCAAAAGTGTGATCGCGATCCACACAAATGGATATGAAGGCAGCATGGGGTATGGTGTCTCAATCGTCTTTTTGCAAGACTTGCTGGCACGAATAGAAAATAACGAAATCAGTGCTAGAGATGAGAAATGTTGCAGATCCATTTTGGATATCCAAATTGAGACGCCACTATTAGTGAAACGTCCTTCCGAGAAAGATTTAAAAATTAATGGGAGCATGTGGAGAATTATAATTAATGATGCAGATCCGCTTCCATCGAATCCGCATGCTCATTTGCTTGGAACAAGAAAAAAACTCCATCTAAAAACTGGTGATTTATACATTAAAAGCCAAATTGTCGGCCAGCTATCAAAAAGGGATCTCAAGAGAATCCAGGATGATGCAAAAAAACATGGAATAGCGCTACCTATCTAGCCTCTTGAGGCTTATTTGAATAGGATTATGTGGATGTTTATTAAGATATGCTCTAACTTGTAACGATTTGTTTTTGTGAAATGTTAGTAAACCTCTTTCGTGAAGAATTGGGAAGAAATGGATCGCTCAAAACTAAAAACCTACGCCCCTCAGGCCCGCCGTGACTTCATCGCGGCCATGAAGGCCCGTGCTGCCCTTTTGGGCATCACAGACAAGGGCATCGCGCCCGCCACGATCCAGGGGGATTCGGCCATCATCCAGGGGCAGGCCTTTCCTAAGGTCGTGGAGGTCCTGCGGCAGCGGCTGGCCTTGCGGATCGAGGGGGAGGGTTTCGAGCAGGTCATGGAGGCCATGGCCTACACGTGGTTCAACCGGTTTGCGGCGCTGCGCTACATGGAACTGCACGGCTATCTGGATCACGGGTACCGCGTGCTGAGCCACCCGGAGGGCAAGGCGACGCCGGAGATCCTGGAGCAGGCAGAGCATCTGGATCTGCCGGGGCTCAAGCGCGAGCAGGTGGTGGATCTCAAGCTGGAGGGCAAGGAACAGGAACTCTACAGGCTGCTGCTGGTGGCCCAGTGCAACGCCCTGCACCAGGCCATGCCCTTCCTCTTCGAGGCCATCGAGGACGAAACGGAGCTGCTGCTGCCGGATAACCTGCTGCACTCCGATTCCCTGATCCGCAAGCTGGTGAGCAACCTGGATGCGGAGGATTGCGAAAGTGTGGAAGTCCTGGGCTGGCTTTACCAGTTCTACATCGCGGAGAAGAAGGACACGGTCATGGCCCGCAAGAGCGCCGTGCCCACGGAGGATATCCCCGCCGTCACCCAGCTCTTCACGCCGCATTGGATCGTTCGCTACCTCGTGGAGAACTCCCTGGGTCGGCTCTGGCTGCTGAATCGCCCCGGCTCCCGGCTCCGGGAGCAGATGCCCTATTACATCGAGCCCGACCCAAAAGATGCCCCCGAAACCGACTTCCTCAAGATCACCAAGCCCGAGGAGATCCGCCTGATGGACCCCGCCGTGGGCAGCGGGCACATGCTCACCTACGCCTTCGATCTGCTCTTCCTCATCTATCAGGAAGAAGGCTACGCGCCCACCACGATTTCCGGCCTCATCTTGCGGCACAACCTCCACGGACTGGATCTCTGCCCTCGCGCTGCCCAGCTTGCCGGGTTGGCCTTGGTCTTCAAGGCGCGGGAAAAGTCCCGTCGCTTCTTCCAGGTTGGACAACTCGTGCAACCAAATATCATCGAGCTTCGCGATGTGTGCTTCGTGGACAACGAGTTGCGCGACTACATCCAGGCTCTCGGGCTGGGCGATCTCTTCAGCCAGCCCATGCTCAAACTGCTACACCAGTTCGAAGAGGCGAAGAACTTCGGCTCGCTCATCCAGCCCTGCCTGGACGAAGCGAGCATCGCCTTCGTCCGCAGCGCCATTGAGGCGAAGGGCATCGGCGGCCAGCTATTCCTACGCGAAACGCACCTCAAAGTCCTGCGCGTGCTTGAACAAGCCGAGGCGCTGACGCAGCGGTATCACGTCGTCGTAGCCAATCCACCGTATATGGGATCAAAGAATCAAACAGCCGCACTCAAGGGTTTTTTAGAAACGAACTTTGAGCCTTTTAAGGCAGATCTTTTCTCAGCATTCTTTATTCGTTCGAGAACACTCGCGTTGTCGGATGGCTTTCTTGGCTTCATGAGCCCGTTTGTCTGGATGTTTATCGCTTCCTACGAAAACCTCAGGCGTGAACTTATTGAACGGGCCTCAATAACATCGTTGGTTCAACTTGAATACTCAGGTTTCGAAGGCGCTACTGTGCCTATCTGTTGCTTCACCCTGAACAATAGGTACAAGCCAAAACACAAAGGAGCGTTTATACGCCTGTCAACCTTTCGTGGTGCTGAAAACCAAGCACCGCGGACACTTGAAGCGATTCGCAATAAAGAATGTGGATGGTTCTATTCGACTGCTACTGAAGAGTTCCAAAAACTGCCAGGATGGCCAATTGCCTATTGGCTTACATCTAGAACAAGGGAATGCTTTGCGACTAACGCGCCGCTTGAAAGCATTTGCAATATCCGTGAGGGAATCAACACTGGGGACAATACTCGCTTTCTTCGCTATTGGAGTGAAGTTGACTTATTGAGAATCAGCTTCACGACACAGCCAGCGGGTGCGGTCGAGCAGAAATGGGTTCCGCACAAGAAAGGCGGTTATTTTCGAAGGTGGTATGGGAACGCAGAATTCGTTCTGAACTGGGAGGGAAATGGCGTGGATATCCACTCCTTTCACAACCTTCCTCTCAGCTTTAATGGCGCTCCTATGCGCGGGAAAGCGCACTTCTTTAAGGAGTCCTTGTCCTGGAGCCGAATCAGTTCCGGGAGCTTCGCCATTCGATACTACCCAGCCGGATTCTCATACGACTCAACTGCACCTTCGATTTTCACTTCTCCAGAATTCACGGCTTTTGTCCTTGGCTTTTTGAATAGTGAGGTTGTGACCTGCCTGCTCGCGGCTTTGAGTCCGACTCTCGATTTCCGGCTCACAAATATTGGGAACCTCCCTCTAGCTTTGAAGACTGGGGATTCGGACAGCCGCGATTCCGTTAACAGGGTGGTCTCAGCATGCATGGACCTCTCCCGTGCTGACTGGGACAACTTCGAGACCTCCTGGGATTTCCGCGATCATCCCTTGCTCCGACCAGGACTGAAGTCAGCAACGCTGGAGGCAAGCTGGCAGAATTGGGAAAGGCATAGCACCGCCGCCTTCCGCCGGATGCAGGAACTGGAGACGGAGAACAACCGGCTCTTCATCGCCGCCTACGGCCTCGACGGCGAGTTGGAGCCAGAGGTGCCCGAGGAAAAGATCACCCTCGCCCGCGCCGATGTCCGGAAGGATGTTGCCGCCTTCCTCTCCTATGCCCTCGGCTGCATGATGGGCCGCTACAGCCTGGACAAGCCAGGGCTGATCTATGCCCATGCGGGCAACGTGGATTTCGACGCCAGCCAATTCGCCACCTTCCCTGCCGACGAGGATGGCATCGTGCCAGTCACGGAGTTCGCGTGGTTCCCAGATGATGCCGCGACGCGCTTCGAAGCCTTCGTGAAAACCCTCTGGCATGGGTCGACCCTAGAGGAGAACCTGGCCTGGGTGGCGGAATCCCTGGATACCAAGAAGGACGAAACGCCCCGAGAGACCATCCGGCGCTATTACGCCACCGGCCTCTACAAGGATCACCTCCAGACCTACAAGAAGCGCCCCATCTACTGGCTCTTCAGTAGCGGCAAGGAGCGCGCCTTCCAGGCCCTGGTCTACCTGCACCGCTACCACGAGGGCACCCTGGCCCGCATGCGCACCGAGTATGTGATCCCCCTCCAGGGCCGCATCAGTGGCCGCATCGAGCAGCTCCGGGAAGACCTCCCCCGCGCCACCTCCGCCGCCCACAGCAAGAAACTCCAGAAGGAACTGGACCTCCTGCGCAAGCAGCAGGTGGAACTCCACACCTTCGACGAAAAGCTCCGCCACCAAGCCGATCGCCGCATCAACCTGGATCTCGATGACGGCGTGAAGGTGAACTATGGCAAGTTTGGTGACCTATTGGCCGAGGTGAAGGCGATCACGGGCGGGAAGGACGAGGAATGACACCGCAGAACTTCGAAACTACCCCTGCGAAAGGGGAGATTGGAAAGGAGTGGTCCGTCCTGGGCCAGTTCCTCACTTCGTCCAGGACCAATGACGGGGGCTCGCGTGATTGACGCCGAACGCCGCAATAAGCTCGGTCCGGATTTTGAGCTGGCCTCACCCAGCTCGGAAGGGCTTTGATAGGCGGTGTGGACTTTTTCTGGATCGAAAGGGGTGCGAATGAACCTGGGGCCCACGATGGGATGGCCGAGTCGAACTCCGAAGGGGGATGAAAAGGAAAGTATCGAGAATGGACCTGGATGGAGGGAGCTGTGATGGGCATGCTGGATGAACTCATGGTCCAGACCGAGGGTAAAACCCTGGAGTTCAAGCGGGATCTATCTTCGCCCAAGCCCCTGCTGAAGACCTTGGTAGCCTTTGCCAACACAGCTGGCGGGCGTCTGGTGGTGGGGTTGGACGACCAAAGGCAGGTTCTGGGCGTGGACTCGGCTCTGGATGCCGAAGAACGCCTGTGCAACCTGATTGCCGATTCCATCTCCCCGCGCCTGGTGCCCAGCATCGAGCTGCTTTCCCTGGAGGGGAAAACCCTGCTGGTGATCCAGGTCTATGTGAGCGGTTCCCGCCCGCACTACCTGAATGCGGAAGGGCCAGAGCTGGGGGTAACCCTGGCCACGCCCCTGCCGATCAAGACCAGCCAAACCCTTCAAGCCTTGCCGGACACCGAACAAGTAACCGAACAAGTAACCGAACAAGTAGGTCGCCTCCTGGCCTGTCTGGGAACGGAAAGCCTGGGGGCCAAGACCCTGATGTTGAGGCTCGGGCTGCGGCACCGTCCGAGCTTCCTCCAGGATTACCTCCAGCCATGCCTGGAGGCCCATCTGGTGGAGATGACCCAGCCCCATTCGCCCAAGAGTCCAACCCAGAAATACCGGCTGACCGCGCGTGGGAAAGGCCATCTGCCGGGGGCAGGGCGATGAAAATCGATTCTGAATTCTTGAGGATGCGACCTGATGGCCAAGCCTGAACAGGAACTGAAACCCATTCTGGATGCCCTGCAACGCTTCTACGACCAGGAGGGCAGCCGCATCGTCTTCTGGCATGATCCGGCCCGGGAATTCGTGAACGCCCTGGCGGGCTGCATGCTGCTGGATATCGGTTCCCATGCCGTGACGGTCCTGGACCTGACACCCCCCCGCTCGGACCTGGCCCTGAAACTGCGCCTGGAGCAGGAGGATCCCCAGGGCAAGTTTCTCCTCTACGCCCCCTTCGAGGAGCCGGACGCCGACCGGGACTGGCTATTGGATATCCGCCTTTACAGCCAGACCTTCCGGGCCGATCGCGCCTCCATCCACCTCCAGGAGCTGGGGCTGGCTAGCCAGGATCTGCACGGTCACCTGACCCAGCGGGCCAAGTTCCTGGATGCCAAGGAACGGGTGGAGAAGCTCCGCAGGCTGGTGAATCCCGGGGATGGTGCATTGGACCTGGACCTCAAGATGATGGCGCTGGTGCTGAAGGCCGAGCAACCCGAACCCTTCGTGCTGCTGCGGACCCTCTTCCACGCCTTCCTGGATGGGGAGGCACCGGATCTGGATACCCCGCCCAGCCCCTGGAAGGACCTGGTGAAGTTCGATCTGGCCCCCACCTTCTGGGGCCTCATGAAACAGCTCTTCGGCTACGGGGATGCCCAGCCCAGCTTGCAGAACCTCCTGCTCCGCCTGCTAGTGGCCGATTTCGGCCATGCCCTGAGGGAGCCGTTGCCCCAGGCCCTGAGGGCCCTGGATCTGCCCAAGGACAAAGTACCGAATGTGGTGGCCTGTCTCGCCCAGTGGCGGGATAGCAGCCGCCACGCCGCGAGCTACGACGCCCTGGCCCTCCAGGTGGAAAGCAGGCTGAAGCTCAAGGACCACCTCAGTGGGTTTGAAGGGGAGGCCCTCGCGGGGGTGATGACCTTCCCCATCGTGGAAAGGGCCATCGCCAGTCGCCTGAAGGACCGGGTACTCACGGTGGTGAATGCTGAGCATGTCCAGGCGATCCAGGCCATGGCCGTGCGAAGGCAGGCGGGCCATTGGGCCACTCCCCAGATCGGCAGCACGCCGGAGGTCCCCCGGGAGACCTTCTTCGCCATCTACGAGGCCCTGGGAGCCGCCGCGTCGCTCTTCGAACTGCGGATGCAGGTGCAGACCGGCGGATTCCCGACTTCCAGCCCTGAGGCCCTCTATCAGGCCTATGAGGCGAGGCTCTACCGCTTCGACCAGCTATACCGGCAGTTCAACGAGGGGGCAGTGAAGGCCCTCGAACTGAACCTCCTCAAGGATCTCCAGAAGCCGGTGGAGAACGTCTACCTCAACGGCTTCCTAAAGCCCCTGGCCATGGCCTGGGATGGTTGCCTGGAGTCCCGGCTTCAGGACTGGCGGCTGAGTGATGTGGTGGGGCAGCCCCAGTTCTGGGATCAGTACGTGGCCCCTCGCCAGGATGGCCGCTCCCGAACCTTCGTCATCATCTCGGATGCCTTCCGCTATGAGGCGGCCCAGGAGTTGACCAGCGAGCTGAACGGGAAGTATCGCGTGGAGGCGGACCTGAGTTCCTGCCTGGGGGTTCTGCCT
This sequence comes from Holophaga foetida DSM 6591, assembly GCF_000242615.2. Lineage (GTDB taxonomy): Bacteria > Acidobacteriota > Holophagae > Holophagales > Holophagaceae > Holophaga > Holophaga foetida. The sequence continues at coordinate 855,904 of NZ_KI912268.1, read as the reverse complement.
TCCATCACCTCCCTGGGCATGGCCAGCCTGCTGCCCCATCAGGTGATGACCCTGACCGAGGAGGGCCAGCCGCTGCTGGATGGCCAACCGGCTGCATCCCTGGAGCAGCGCGCCAAGATCCTCCAGGCCCATGGAGGCATGGCCTGCAAGGCCGAGGATCTCATGGCCATGAAGAAGGACGAGGGCCGGGCCTACGTGGAGGGAGCGAAGGTGGTCTACGTCTATCACAACCTGGTGGATACCACCGGGGAAACGCGTGGTAGCGAGGAGGACACATTTAAGGCCGTGCGGGGAACCATCACCTTCCTTGCCCGGCTTGCGAATCACATTGTGAACAGCCTCAACGGCAACCATGTGGTGATCACGGCGGACCATGGCTTCATCTTCACCCAGTCGGATCCTGGCGAGACCGAAAAGAGCAAGTTGGGGAGCGAGGTCCAGGGGGCCTTCCCCAAGAAGAGCAAGAAGCGCTATGTAATGGGCCGGAAGCTGCCCAAGGTGGACTTCGCTTTCCAGGGGAAGGTGGCCTGCGCCAAGGGGGATGCGGAATTCCTGGTGCCCCGCGGCATCCAGCGCTTCCACTTCGTGGGCGGGGCCCGCTTCATCCATGGGGGGGCCACCTTACAGGAGGTAGTGGTGCCCGTGGTGGTCATTCGCCACCGTCGCGGCAGTGCCGCCAAGGGCACCGAGATCCGCACGGTGCAGGTGCAGGTCCTCGGCGCGAGCCACAAGATCACGACCGCCAAGCATGGGTTCGAGCTGATCCAGACTGATGCCGTGAGCGAGCGGGTGAAGCCCCTCACGGTGAAGCTCGCCATCTATGAGGGCAGTGATCTGACGACCCCCATCAGCGATGTACAGACCCTGACCTTCAGCAATACTTCGGATAGCCTGGAGCAGCGAAAGCAACGGGTGCTCCTGACCCTGCGCGAGGGGGCGTACAATCGGACCACCCCCTACCGCCTCGTCCTTCGGGAAGCCGAAACGAGCATTGAGCTGCAAAGCGTCCCGGTGACCATTGATCGAGCCTTCACTGATGACTTCTGAAACCGATACGAGCCTTGACCACCTCCTGAACCAGAGCTTCGGGGGCCGCGTCGTCCGCAAGGACCTCACCAAGCGGCTTAAGGAGGGGGCCAATGTGCCCGTGTATGTCCTGGAGTACTTGCTGGGGAGCCACTGCGCCTCGGATGACGAGGCGGTGATCGAAGACGGCATGCAGTCCGTCAAGAAGATCCTGGCGGAGAACTACGTGCGCCCCGACGAGGCGGAGAAGGTGAAGTCCAAGATCCGGGAGCGGGGCAGCATGAAGGTCATCGACAAGGTGACAGTGGTGCTCAACGAGAAGCGGGATGTCTACGAGGCCTTCCTTTCCAACCTGGGCACCAAGGGTGTCGAGGTTCCCTCCGGACTGGTAAAGAAGTTCGAGAAGCTCCTGGCGGGGGGCATCTGGTGCATCGTCACCCTGGACTACCTCTACGAGGAGGGCCAGAAGAGCTCCCCCTTCGTTCTCCAGGATCTAAAGCCCATCCAGATGCCCAACATGGACATGGAGGCCTTCCTGGAGGGGCGCAAGGCCTTCACCGAGTCCCAGTGGATCGATGTGCTGATCCGCTCCACAGGCATGGAACCCACCCATTTCACGGAGCGGGTGAAGTGGCACCTGCTGGCCCGGATGATCCCCCTGGTGGAGAACAACTACAACGTTTGTGAACTGGGGCCGCGAGGCACGGGCAAGAGTCATATCTACAAGGAAATCAGTCCCAATAGCATCCTGATCAGCGGTGGCCAGACCACGGTTGCGAATCTGTTCTACAACATGGCCCGCAGGACCGTGGGACTAGTGGGCCTGTGGGATACCGTGGCCTTTGACGAGGTGGCGGGCATCTCCTTCAAGGAGAAGGATGGTGTCCAGATCATGAAGGACTACATGGCCTCCGGCTCCTTCGCCCGGGGCAAGGACGCCGTGGCGGCCTACGCCTCCATGGTCTTCGTGGGAAACATCAACCAGTCCGTGGACACCCTGGTGAAGACCAGCCACCTACTGGCGCCTTTCCCGGAGGCCATGATCGACTCGGCCTTCTTTGACCGCTTCCACACCTACATCCCCGGCTGGGAGATCCCGAAGATGCGTCCGGAGTTCTTCACGAACCAATACGGCCTGATTACGGACTACCTGGCAGAGTTCATGCGGGAGATGCGCAAGCGCAATTTCGCCGATGCCATCGGTAAGCACTTTAAGCTGGGGCGGGATCTGAATCAGCGGGATACCATCGCGGTGAAACACACGGTGTCGGGCCTGCTGAAGCTGCTCTACCCGGCGGAGGACTATTCCAAGGAAGCGGTTCAGAAGTGTCTGGAATACGCCCTGGAAGGTCGTCGCCGGGTGAAGGAGCAGCTCAAGAAGATCGGCGGCATGGAGTTCTTCGATGTCCATTTCAGCTACCTGGATCTGGAGGCTGGGGAAGAGCACTACATCAGTGTTCTGGAACAAGGCGGCGGATCGCTGATCCCGGATGGGCCTTTGAGCCCTGGCTGCCTGCATACCGTGGCGAACGGGAGCAGCGGGCACCTCGGGCTCTATCGGATCGAGACCCAGGTGACCTCAGGTTCCGGCGCCCTGAAGACATCAGGGCTCGGATCCAACGGAGCCGCGAAGGAGGCCGTGAAGGTTGGCTTCGACTACTTCAAGGCCCACGCGGGCCACATCAGCGCCTCGGCCAAGGCTGGGGACCATGACTACCATCTCCACTTCGTAGAGCTGCACAACACCGGCCCCACGGAATCCATGACCCTGGCCTCATTCGTTGCCCTCTGCTCCGGTATCCTGGCCAAGCCCATCCAGTCTCAGATGGTGGTTCTCGGCAGCATGAGCCTGGGGGGCAACATCATCCCCGTGGAGAACCTCGCGGAGACCCTACAGGTCGCCTTCGACGCAGGCGCCAAGCGGATCCTCATCCCCATGTCCAGCGTGAGGGATATCCCCACCATCCCCGGAGAGCTGTTTGCCAAGTTCCAGACCGCCTTCTACGCGGATCCGCAGGATGCGGTGTTTAAGGCGTTGGGGGTGCAGTAGAAGGCGTGATTCGGTTTCAGCCCCACCCCGGGTTATGTTTTTGTGCCTGTCCTATATGAGCTTCAGGACGCCGCCTTCGCGTCTGCATGTGCCTTGCTTCAGCAAGGGGATGAACCCTGACTTCAGGGCTTCCGTGGTCTTGCTCGTGACCCTTCGGTATCCCAGCATGCGGGCGGTTTCCTTGAGCAGGGCCTCCTCCTCCAGGGCGAGATTGACCTGGAGGACGAGGGCCATGGCATTGGCGATTTCTTCGGGTGGGATGCGGTCGGCATCCCTAGGGCCCAATGCACTGGGGGTCCGAAACCCTTCGAAGGCCGCTGGCGTTTGGTCGCTTCGCCAGATGAAGCCTCCCCGATCGAGGATCTCCTTGGCGGAAACCATCCGGGCGATGGCCAGATCCATCTGGGTGCGTCCGCGCTTGGTCAGGGCACTCCATCCCCAGGCCCTTACGAGTTTTCCATCCAGGTCATCCCGGTGGATGGGGGCTTCCGTGGCCAGCACCTGGAGCACTACGGCTCGGATGGCCGGCAGGCTCTGGAAGTTGTAGAAGTCTTCAGGGTTGGGATTCGACGGGGGGGTGGGGGTGGATTCCCGGTAGGCGGTGCCCGGAGTGCTTGTGGGGGTCGCGCTGTAGGGCGCCTCCTCCTCAGCCGCTCTGGATGCCCGAGGGGCCGCATTGTACGTAACTGCCTCCGGTGGAACTGGGGCTTGTTCTTTGGGGGCCACGACTGGTGGTTTCAGAGCCCGCGCCGTGGTCAGGGCTTCGCGCAGCCTCTGGAGTTCGTGTTCGGACGCGCTGCTCCATTCAGGGGACCAGATGCGATGCAGTTGCCAGCCCAGGCCCTCCAGGACCTGGGGACGGAGGCGATCTCGGTCCCTGGCCGCGATGGCAGAGTGGTAGGCCGGTCCATCACACTCAATCCCCAGGAAGTAGCGCCCCGGAGCATCCGGATCGACCACAGCCAAATCGATGCGATAACCCCCACACCCCACTTGGGTGTGGACTTCGTAGCCCATGGCTTCCACCGCCCGGGCGATTTCCTGTTCGAAGGCACTGGAGAACTTGACGATGGGGCGGTCCTTACTCCCGGTGGCCCCCTGTTGGGCTGCATATTGGAGGAAGGCGCGCAGGTGTTCTGCGCCGCGAGCCGAGGTTCTGCTGAGATCGATCTGGTCGTAGGTCAGGGTGCTGAAAACCCGCAACTGGCAGCGGGCCCGGGTGATGGCGACGTTCAGTCGGCGTTCCCCACCCGCGACGCTCAGAGGCCCAAAGTGCATGCGCAATTTACCTCTTTGGTCCTTGGCATAACCAATGCTGAACAGGATCTCGTCCCGCTCGTCACCCTGGACATTTTCCAGGTTCTTGATGAATACGGGTTCTAGACCCTGGAAGTGGGGTTCGATTTCAGGGAACTCGGCCCGCTTGTCGTCCAGCAGTTCCTGGATCAGTCGCTGCTGAGTCATGGAAAAGGTCACGATGCCAAAGGTGCGCTGCTCGGGACTAGTGCGTCTGAGGGTCTCGACCAGGTGTTCGACCAGGCATCTGGCTTCCTGTGGGTTGGTTCGCTCTTGGCTGCGAATCGCGCAGCCGGAGCCGAAGTACATCCCATCCGCAACGGGATGCCACGCCACCCCGAGATCCTCCACCTTGCGGGCTGCCGCAGGGAAGACGTGCAGTCGGTTGTCGTAGTAGTGGCGGTTGCTGAAATCGATGAGGGCATGGTGGCGACTGCGATAGTGCCATCCGAGCAACTGCTGGGGGAACTGCTTGGCGGCGGCCTCATCCAGGATGCTCTCCAGCTCAGTGACATCGTTATCGTCGGCAGTCCCCTCCTCATCCAGATTCCGGCTGAAGAAGCTGGTTGGGGGGAGCTGCTTGGAATCTCCAACGATGATCACCTGGCCCCCGCGGGCCAGGGCTCCGATGGCATCGTGGGTGGTGATCTGGGAAGCCTCGTCAAATACCAGGAGATCAAAGGGCTTGCCCTCCGCTGGCAGGTACTGCGCGACAGAAAGGGGGCTCATCAGCAGGCAGGGCTTGAGTCGGCCGAGGAGCGTCGGAATGGCTTGAAGAAGTTTTCGGATGGCCATATGGCGGGCTTTTTTCTTGATCTCCCGCATGAGGATGCCCATCTCAGAATTCTCGGAGATGCCCGCACCCGCCAGGGGCAGCCGTCCCTCCAGTTGACGAATGACAAAGGCTCGGCTGAGCTGGATCCACTGGCGGTCCAGCTCGCGGAAACGGGAGACCTTCCGGTGGTGATGGCCGCCCTCGAATACGCGAAGGGGCGTTTCCTGATCCCGGATGGCAGCGCTCCAGGCCTCGAGCAGGGTTCGCTCCACGGCCAAGGCCAATTGGAGGGGAGGGATGGTCGCTTCTGGAATCTGGGGCATCCCTTGTGCGATGAGGGTCCGAGCCGCCTCCCGATAGAAGCACCAAGCCTTGAAGCCCTGGAGTCCCTGCTCCCAGGCAGGGAGCTTGGCCTTCAGGCGATCCAGATGGTTGGCCTCTGTCCAGCCCCAGGGCTCCTTACCCTGTTGGCACCCGAGGGAGGCCAGGAGGTTCCCTTCCTCGGCAGAAAAGGCCTTGAAGGCAACACTCAGCGCGGTGCTGTGGGTCTGAAGCCGCTCCGGGGGCAGTTTCCAGAGAGCCTCGACCCATTGTTGTGCGGAGACGCCCTGGGCGTGGAGTTGGAGAAGGGCGGAGGCTTGATGGAGGTCTTTGACCTTTGCCTGCATGGTTTCAAGCTGTTCCATGGGGGCAGGGCGCAGAAGGCGTTCCAGGGCCTTTCCCTCTGCATCGAGGCGCAACCGCTCTTTTTGGATGGCGGCCGCTTCCACAAGGTCGCGCACCACCACCTGGGGATCCGGTAGGCCGTTCTTAGCTAGCTTTTTCAAGGGTGCGGAGGCCCCCCAAAGAAATAGCCATCGAAGCAAGGGGACGGTGTTGGCGTGCTGTTGATAGGTGGCTAGGGCAGAGCTCAAGTCCTGCTCACCCAGGGCTGGGATCCAGCGCTCTCCCAGGGCTCCCGCCCGAAGGTTCAAAGACCTGCGGGCATCCAGGAACTGTTCCAACTCCTCTTGAATTGGTTTCCAGCCTTCCTGGGTGAGGGCCACTTCTGGCATGGGCGCATCGGTCAAGGCTTTCATGATTCGAAGCAGGGCCTCCAGGGCTTCCGGTGCCAGGAGGAGATCCAGCTTCAAGTCCATCTTGAGGCTTGAAAGTGCTGCGTTCAGGACTTCCAGGACCTTTCGGGTGCTTGAGATCTGCTCCCTGACCATTTCCTGGCCGCTATGGGTCCAGGCCCCTGGATCAGTTCCCTGCCAGCAGGATGCTTGGGGTGAGCCCAGCGCTTCTGCCCGATGTGCGAACTCCTCCACATCCCTCAGGATGTGACGGAATCCTTCGCGATTGAGCGCTTCTATTTCCTTTAAATGCAAAGGAATGGCGGGGTGGTGCCGGAGCTCATAGGCCCTTGCGCTTCCCTCAAACAGACTGAAGCCGATGGGTTGTATGCGGTGCAGGGCTGCGACATAGGTGTTCAGGCCGTCTCGGTGCTCCTTGAGGTCCGCTTCCCGTGCCTCCCAGTCCTGCAAAGGGAGTTGTCGCCCCCGTTCCAGGGCCTTTTGCAAGGACTCCATGACCTCCTTGCGATTGGCTTTGTTGCTGTGTAACTCCAGGCAGAAATCCTCCAGGCCGGCTTGGCGCAGCCGCGAGTGCACCACTTCCAGCGCGGCCCGTTTCTCGGAAACAAAGAGCACCGACCGGCTATTGGCGAGGGCACAGGCGATGATGTTGGCGATGGTCTGGGATTTGCCTGTTCCAGGTGGTCCCTGGATGACAAAACTACGGCCCTCAAGGGCCGATGCGACGGCTGAAAGTTGGGTGGAGTCCGCATCCACGACGCAGGGGAATTGGCCCGGTGGCTGGCTCTCCAGGGTCTCCACGGTGGGGGCTTCAGGCTGGTTGGCCAGGGTACCGGCCCCATCCTGGGCGAGGTGCTGAATGATGGGGTTCTTGAGTAGGATCTCAGCGTTGTCCTCAAGGTCCTTCCACATCAGGAATTTCGCAAACGTGAAATGGCCGAGGTGTACCTGTTCCAGCACCTCCCAGCCTGGAATGCGTTGGATGGCCTCGCGGCTCTGTCGGAGCATCTGAAGCATGTCCAGCCCCGAGGAATCCCCCTCCAGGGATGCCAGGAATGACAGATCCACACTAAAATCGCGCCGCATCTTTTCGATGAGGGTGACGTTAGGTGTGGGGTCCTCCGCCAGACGCTGGATGCAGACTCGCCTCAGCTGGCGGTTGAAAAGGATCTGGATGGGATAGAGCAGCAAGGGGGCAAAGCGCTCCTTGGGTACCCCGGGCTCAAACCAGCGAAGCAGGCCCACCGCTGCGAAAACGGTGCAGATGCCGCCCTCCTCCAGGTCCGTGCGCGCGAGGGTTTCCAGATCCTTGGCCCGCTTGAGGAAGTCGCCAGGGGTGAGCGAGGAATGCAGGGTGCAGCCCTTGAGGTCGACCAAGCGCTGGGCCTTCCAGACTTCGGCATCCTCCCGTTGGGCCAGAAGCCGGAGATCCCGGGCGTCCCGGCTGTCCTGGGGCGGGCGGGGCAGCAGCTCGAAGACTTTGCTATCCGCCAGCAGATCTTCGAATCGAGCCAAGTCTGGGATTTCCAAGGCCAAGGCCGAGGCTCCCACGGGCTTGAAGTTGAGCAGGCGGTTCCTCAGGGAAAGGTCCAGAAGGCGGTCCTTCCACCTTTGCCAGCGTCCTATAGCTTGGTTCGTTTGCAGGACCGCCTCGGGCTTTGGGGTGAACCCCTCTCGGGCTGCCGCCTCCAGAATCTCCCTTAGCTCGTCGTTGACGGGGCGTTCCTCTGGGGCGGCCTGGGAGGACTCGCTGGCCACCTGGGGAGCCTCCCGGAGGGGTAGCGGAAGGAACCGCTCCATGCGCATGACCCGGACATCCATGGCGAATTGGAAGGTTTCGTCGTTGCTCAGACTCTGTTCTCCCCGCGTCTGGAGCTGGGCAAAGGTGAGGGAGGGCTGCTCCAGCATGGAGCTGGAATCCCATACCAAGATCTGGCCCAAGGCCATGAGGTTTCGGAGCCTTGCTGCGTCCTCAACGATGCCTTCGGGAAAACGGTCATCCAGGAGCCAGACACCAGGGAAGGCATGGCCTTTGATGAAAATGACCAGGGGCCTCAGGTCCATCTGCTCCAGGCAGGCCGCACTGAGCAGGGTCATGTCCAGGCAATTGGCCATCTGGTCCCGCAGGATCATATCGGGGAGACGAACCTTCTGCCCCGTCTGCTCGAAGCTGGCCGGCATTCCGATGTAAGTGAGTCCAAGAGATTGCAGGGTCTGGACCAGGGCCACAACCTGGGCCTTGGCGGTCTGGGGATTGTGGTCCTGGTAGCCAACGATGGCTGCATGCCCTTGGATGGCCTTCAATCGTTCGGACGTCTTCTTCAGGATCTGAGAGATGACGGGATGATTGGGTGTGATGAATGAAGTCAGCAGTCCAAGGGGGAGTCTCGATCCGGGCCATTGGTGGCAAGGGAGCACTTCCACTTCGGCGCGCTGCTCTCCCAGAAGTTTCTCGCCGAGCAGGACCTGCACTCGAAACTCAGCCCGTTCCCACTCCACGACCTGCCGCAAGCGGCCTGCGGGGAGGCGGTAGTCGATGCGGCCGAGATCCACGGTCTCACCCTGCGCCATGGCCCCAAGCGGGATTCTGAGGGGCTCTCCCAGCTCCGGGAGAAGCTGGACTTCCACCTGGGCATTCGTCCATGGCTCTTCGGTTCCATTGGTTATCCGGAGCCCTCGCACAAGCGGGACACCACAGTGTTCCGCCGCCCAGCAGACCACTGGGTCATGGACCAGTTCAATTCCGAGGGTGACTGCATCGGCGGAGGGTGAGGCGATGGCGGAGGGAGACATGACTCCTAGAGTAGACATATAAGAAGCCTTTTTGGGCAAACTCCATTGGGATGGATTCGAAAAGTCGACCAAGATGCCGCCAATTCTGGATCCTAAGGGTCGGCCTGGATCTTATTCTCTAGATACCGTCAGTGGCTGTCGCATCGTGGCTGACACGATTTCCTGATAGAAGTAGAGTCCAACGTTGGACGGCGATACATTCCACTGTCTTCAGTGTTTTATTGGTTTTTGTCGAGGCTGATTGTGGTGCGCTTGGTTTGTAAAAACTGTAATGAAGATATATCTGGCGCATATGTCAAGGTGGGTCGCCAAGCCCTGCACCCTGGATGCTTCCGCTGCCAGCATTGCGAAGGCGTGATCGATGGTGCTTTCGTCGAAGCGAAGGGGAGCTTCTTTCACCCCCCCTGTCACCACGAGGCTACGGCACCCCGTTGCGCCTTATGCGGCCGGGCCATAGAAGGGAAGTTTTATTCCGTCGAGGGCAAGACCTACTGTGAACTGGATTACCTGAAGAGCATGGCGCTGCGATGCGACCTCTGCGGGGAGGTCCTTGATGGGAAGTTTGGGATCAATGATTGGGGCCAGCGGGCTTGCAGGCACCACTCCAAGGGCGAATGTCACAGCTGCGGCAGATGGTTCAATTCGCCAGCCATCCCTGATTCTGTGCGGCAGCTCTGTCCCACCTGCAAGCCCACGGAAATTTGCCCGGAGCACCTGGGCCGCTTTGGGGGGGGCTTTGCCGAAAAGGCTCTAGGGCTCATCGGTCTGAGGTTTTCTCCACCTCTGGTGGAGCTGCGCCTGGTGGAGGACTTGAAGGGGGTCCGTGTCAAAGGGCGCTCCAGGCGGGGCATGGAAACCCATGGCGTCACCCGTACCAGTATTCAAACCCAGGGGCGGAGTGAGGTCAGCCGCACGGTTCAGGGAATCGATCTGTTGTCCGGCCTTTCTAGGATTCACTTCGAGAGTGTACTTGCCCACGAATTTGGCCACGTCTGGCTCTTTGTCAATCGATGCGACACCCTGTCCCCCATGCAGGCCGAAGGGTTCTGTCAGCTCCTGGCCCTCCGCTGGCTGGAGGAGATCCAGACCCCAGAATCTGGTGTGTTGCAGCGGGGACTCTTTTCTTTAGATGACCCAATTTATGGTGCAGGTTTAGATCTTATTCATGCTGCATGGCAAAGAAATCGCAAAGTTGGTGTGCTGGCGTCTATCGGTTTCGATGGTGTGTAAATAAATCAAAATTGCATGTGACGATGTGTTGATTATTTCAATTGTTTCTTGTGGGAAAGATTAGGGGTAAGGTTTGGTAATGCTGCCCATGGATGTCATTTCTGGTAGTAATTCCAAAGAGATTTCGAGGTCACTTGATGAAGAGTGGTGAATCTAATTGCAGCAGTATGATACGTGGTGTTTTCTTGTTGCAGCAGAAAGGTGTTAAGGGCTTTAGTGAGTTAGTCGCTTCATTATTCGTCTTCCCTCTGATCCTGTTGGCTGGGTTTGGCCTCCTGGGATGTCAACGTGGAAAGCACAAAGCCGCCAGCACTGAATCCTATGGCTATCTGGCCCCAGAGCACAATCCCAGCCATGGCACCCGTTTCCAACGATACGTTGTAGCCGTGGATGTCTCCCTTTCAATGCGCGGGTACTTCGCCGCCAGCAACTCTGTTGGCTTGTTGTCCTGTAAGCGTTCAGCCCCCGCAGGGGGATGGACGCTTACAAATTCAGTCCATATGAGCCATTAGGTTGTACTTTTCGTTCAGGGTGGCCATGCTCATGGAATGAGCGAGAACGAGCGTCAGCTGATCTCTGAAAACCAGGCCCTAAAGGCAATGGTGGAACAGCTTTTGGGGCGCGTGGCGGATCTGGAGGCGCGCATCACCCAGAACTCCGGCAACAGCTCCAAGCCCCCCAGTTCGGACATGGGTAGGAAGCGCAAGCCACCGGTAGATCCGAGTGGACGGAAGCGCGGCGGTCAGCCGGGTCACGCCGGAAAGACCCGGGAGCAGGTTCCGCCCGAGGAGGTGGATGAGGTGAAGGACGCCGATCCCGAGGCCTGCGAGCGTTGCGGGGAATCCCTGGAGCAGGCCCCCCGGCGGGATGCCATCATCCGGCAGTTCTGCGAGTCGCCAGCGTTCCGGGCCTTCATCACGGAGCTGAGGCAGTGGTCCAAAGCTTGCCCCCGGTGCGGGCATGTCACCCGCGCGGCTGCGCCGGTGGGGACCCCAAAGGGTGCTTTCGGCCCCCGTCTCCAGGCGCTCACCGGGGTGCTCTCGGGGCGCTTCCGGCTGACCAAGCGGGAGATCATGGTGATGCACCGATCCGTCTTTGGCGTGCGGATGTCCCTGGGTTCCGTGGCGGCCTGCTGCAAGTCGGTGAGCGAGGCTGTGGCCCCGACTGCCAAAGCGATCCACGAAGAGGTGAAGGCCTCCCCAGTGGTGCACGCCGATGAAACGGGGGTTCGGTCGCTGCGGAGAGGATCGGATGTGGCTCTGGGTCGCCGCAACGGCGGAGGCCGAAGCCTTCCGACTTCTGCCAGGACGGGGCCAAGCGCAGGCCAAGGACATCCTCGGCGAGGACTACCCGGGCATCATCCAGCGCGACCGATGGAAGCCCTACGAGAAGTTCCTCAAGGCCAAGCACCAGCTCTGCCACAGCCACATTCGACGTGACGTGCAGGGGATGTTGGAGAGCAAGGGTGAGACGGGAACCCAGGGCTGCATGCTGAAGCTGGCCAGCGACAAGGCTTTCCATCTGTGGCACCAGTGTGAGCAAGAGGAAATCAGTCGGGAGGAACTGGCCAAGGGGACACAGTCGATCCAGGCGGAGATGCGGGAGCGGTTCGAGATCCTGGCGAAGCACCCCGATACCACCAAGAAAGCACGGGGGACAGCCAACGATCTGCTCCGGCAATGGGATCGACTCTGGACCTACCTGACCCATGAAGGGGTGGTGCCGACCAACAATGAAGCCGAGAGGGCGATCCGCAAGGCGGTGCTGTGGCGGAAGGTGAGCCTGGGGGTGGAGAGCGAGCATGGCGCCCGCTTTGTGGAGCGCATGCTGACCCTGGCAGGCACGGCCCGGAAGCGCGGCGTGGACCTGCTGGAGTGGCTGACTCAGGCCATGAAGGCCAGCCTCGTCGGAATCGCCGCACCGGATTTCACAGCCTGATGCGGTCCCCGTGGAATCAGAAACCCCCTCCATGCGGAGGGGGCTGAACGGCTACGTTGTCCTTTCTCGATGTCCTCAGGGAGGGCGTTCACCACTTCCAGGAGGGAGAACCTCGTTTCGAGGCCCAGGCCATCACAGGGAAGGGGCTGGAGTCTTGGCCCGCCTCCCAGCAGGACGATGTGCAAGGCTTTCTGCACTCCTTGAAGTCCCGGCCAGACCTCTTTTCTGCGAAGAACAATGATCTGGTGGCCGCCGTGCAGGGCCTCGCCCAGCAGGTGAAGACCTCTGGCACCTGCGGCCTGCTGATCACTGATCTCGTACAATCGGTCAAGGGGGATGGATCAGATGCGACTGGGCTCGGTCTGGCCCTGGCGGATTGGGGCAAGATCGGCGGGCTCGTCGTGGTGCGGTTCGACCTCCCATTCCAGGGGCAGTACTACCCGGAGGCACCCCTTGGGGCCGCCTACCCATTGCGGAATGCATCGCGCCCTCTCTACTTGCTTGTGTTGGGGCCGACTTCGGCTGCTTCCGGGGATTTTGCGAGATCTTTGGTGGAGCTATGGGGCCAGCATGGGCAGGCACCGGAATCCTGCGGTTTGGCTGATCTGACTCCCGATTTGACAACCCGGCTGAGGGTGAAAGCTGAGTTGCCTCCCCGGGGCACATCCGGGTTCAAGGTGCTCCCCGCACTCAAGCCCTATGAGTATCAAGTCACCGTGGAGCGTTCTGGGAATCGTCGGTCCTTTGAATTGCGGGCATCTATCGAGGGGATTGGCTTGAACGAGGTGGAAGCGGCTTTGTGGAAAAGGTTGGGATCCCAGACTGCTGAGATCAGTCCGGGCTCCCTGGCCTCCTTTCGGGTCGCTGGGCCGCGGGAAGCCTGGGGCTGGGCGTACGATGCACAAAGGCCACTGAAGCGGCATGGCGTGCCTGACGTCCTTGCGCTCAGTTGGAGTATTCCGGCCACCGAATGTGAACTCCCTGGTTGGGTTTCGGAATTGTCCGTAACTAAGGATGCCCCTGCATCGCTACTGCCCAAGGGACATACTCTTGCGCGGACCCTCAATCTGGAGCCCATCCTCCGGGCGGCACAAAGAAACATAGGTCGTATGAGGGTAGCTACGGTTTATCTTAAAGTTGAAAAAACTGGGAATAGGGAGAATTGAAAAATGCACATAGAAATGGTTGATGCCTTTATCGTATTGGCATTAAGTCTCCTTGGATCTTCTGCTTACTATCTCTACTCCGGCTTCTTGATGAAGAAGAATTATGGAAGACGCCTCGTGTCTGGTGAGCCGCTGGCGCAAATACTTACAGGGGCTCCTGAGAAACCCAGAATAGTATTCATATTTATTGTTGCGGTCATTTCTGGGTTGATTATGGGCCTTCTTGCGGGTTTTATGCCTGAACACATTACGGTGGAGTGGCTGCCCGCATTTTTCGCATGCGCCATTGTGACCGGACTGATTTCTTTTGTTTTGTTTATCGTATTGAGTAAAAGTACCTCCTCTAAATTCCTGAACAAAGTGAGCTGAATATGGATTGTTATTTCGTGTTTATTGGGGGATCAGGAGCCAAGTGCGCTCAGGTCTTCCTCGAAGCTGCACTCCTCCGGGCCTGCTCTCCAGCGTTGACGCCCCCCGGGCGTGTGTACATTCAACTTGTGGACCCTGACACGAATACGGAAACCCAGGGCCGGATTCAGCGGTTGGCTCAAGCCTACGGCAGGGCCAGGAAGCTTCTGGGGGCCGAGGCCTATCCCACCGAGATCTTCTTGGACCCCAAGGTCGCCACGCCCTTTGGGGCCTTCGTCGATCAAACGCCAACCTTGCCTGCCTACCTGGGGTGCAAGCCCGCTGACAGCGGCTATGACCTCCTGCGTCTTTTGGTGACCGAGCCTCAAATGAAGAAGGACCTCCAGAACGGTCTGTACGGCTGGCCTGGGGTTGGTTCTGCTATCTGGCATCAGTGGGTTTCCGAGGAGAATGCCCTCCCCGCCAAGAACGAAATTGGGGAAAGCCTGAGCGAGGGGAAGACCGTCCGGGTCGTGCTGGTGGGTTCCATCTTTGGAGGAACGGGGGCCTCTGGCCTGCCGAAGTTGGGGGCGCTGTACGCACAATCCTTCAAGAACAGCCGATTCTCTGTCCACGCCATGGTGTTGACCCCCTACTTCATGCCTCCAAACGTGAAGGAAGGTCAACTCATCGACGGCAATCACCATCCCCTGCGAGCCAGGGACGTGATGGCTGCCCTGGGTGTGGAGGGCAAGCGTTTCTCCTCGACGCACTTCCTGGGGCTTCCAGAGCCCGTAACCATGGAGAAATATCAGGAGGACCGCCAGGACAACCCCACGACTCTGGTGGAGCGGGTGGCGGCCTGGACCCTCTGGGCCCGTCTGGGCAGGGAGGATGAGGAGCTGAACGGCAACTATGTGCTGGGTGCCGATCCCAAGAAGAAATTCAACTTCAGTGATCTGCATGGGGCGAAGGGGGCCGCATTCGATATCGAACTGGAGCGTCACGCCCTGTCCATGGTCTTCTTGGCTTACGAGTACGGCCATCATTTCCAGGCTGTTAAGGACGAGGCTGGGCAGCGCAATCTGAAAGAGGTCTGCGAGGTCTACGGCCAGGCTCTGCGAGCCTGGCTGGATGACGAGGCCTTCCCCAGCCTGCCCTCGCCGATTCGGAACCGAGAGGCCCTGAAGGGGCTGTTGGACCGCTGGATCAACCCCGCCGCCGAGCCCCATGGGGATTGGTTAAAAGCCATGTCTCCCCTTGGAGACCAGGCCGCAGGTCGATGGGGGATTTTCAGAAAATCTCATCCGGATATGAAGTTCCACGAGGGCCTGGACAAGGCCTATGCAGCCCTCGCCAAGGTCCAGGTCAAGTAAGGAGTCGATGTGCCCGCTTTTATCTTTACGAATGCTCCGGATTGCCCTGTGGATGGGGCCGATGGTGGCTGGAACAAACACAGTATTTCCCAGCTTCAGCGCACCATAAAAGATTCAGAAGAGGCCCGAGAGTCCTTTTTTCCCAGCCTTTGGGCCCGGGCCAAGTCCATCGATGGTCGGTTGGATCGCTGCATAACGGAAGGCAACCTTGTATCGGCGCTCGAGGACCCGGATCTGCGGGCTTGGCTGGCGATCCATCGCGCCCTAGGAACCACCCCCTCCCCACAGATTTCCACGGGGTGTTTCTCCCGCGAGGGAGAGGACTACTTCCTTCAATGGGAAGAGACGAAGAAGACTTCCCTGCCCAGGGCCCTGGGGGATGTCCTGGGGTTGGCCCCTGGGGAGCGGTTGGCCCTATTCTTCTACGCTCCAAGTAGCGGCAATTGTGCAGGAGAGCGACTTCTCCTGGGAGTGGGCATCCCTGCGGAGGCCAAGAAGAGCATGAACATTCAGGCTCTGGATTTTGTTCCAATGCAGCCCAGGGCCTTTTCTCGGGATCTCGGCGGCCTGTGGGATGCCGCCAGCCGGGTTGTGGACTTCATTACCCCAGAGGGCGACCTGATCCCCTGGAGTGACAAGGAGTGGGACCGAGCCGACCATCTGAGCAGCCTGGTACGGCGCCTGGATGCGCAAGATGGCCTGAAACCCTTGGCAAGGATGCTCCGACGTTTCGCCGATCAGGAGCAGATTCGTCTAGACGGTGCAGCCCCAGAGGACACACACCCCTTAGATCGGGTGCCGTATCTACAAAAGGGCGAAAAGAAGGTCTACCTCCGTTTGGAAGGCCGTTCTCCCCTAGCCTTGAACTGGCTCAAGGATAGACCCAGCCCCACCGGCGCGGACTTCCTTGGGGAGGGTGATTGCGGAGACATGATTCGCGTCGGGGGCCAGGAAGTGTCAGCTACCTGGATGGATATCCATACCCTCTTTCCAGTGCAAGTCCTGGATTTCCATGTGACTTCGGCTCAGAGCGATTCCGCTCGTCGACAGGCCCTCACCCCTATTCGGGGTCGACAGTTCGAAGCCTATGTGCCTGTTGTGCCAGAAGCCTTTAATTGGATTGATGAAAGCATTTTGCGAACATGGGGGGGCAGCCTCAAGCCCGCCCAGGATGGCCAATCTCTGGAACTGACCTGTGATCTGGTGGCCAAGCGCACCTACGGCGGAAAGGCGGAGGACTTGCCCCTGCGCTTCTCCATCTGTTATCCCCGCCTGGAAACCGGAGACACCAAGTCTGGTGCCGTGGGGCTTGCCGCGCGCCGAGCCGCCATGACCCTTGGGTACTTCCCGCGATTCAAGAGTGATGAGGAGAAATGGGATAACTACTTTCTTCATGTGGCCGACTGGAAGAACCTGGAGGGTTTCCAGCTTCTGGCACATGGCGTTTCAAAGGTATCTGGGTATAGCGTAATCCCTGTGTCCGAGGATGGTCCTTCGATTCACCGCATGAAATTCCGGCCGATTTACTTTGAATTAAGGCAGGGGAAGAATTCTTTGGGGGGCTTTGTCCCGAGTTATCAGGAACTGCGTACCGCAGGACCTACTTCCGAAGTCCGTCTGGCGATCGATCTGGGGTCCGCCAACACTACCCTGGCTGTGGACTGGAATGAGTATAGTAATGATCCAGCCTTGGTGGACATGGATATACGAGAACTCTATGCCCCCTGCCCGCTGGTGGACTATGGTTCGGAAAACGGGGTTCAAATTTGCTTGACAGCGGGTTCCGAGGCTGAGGCTCTTTTAAAGAGCCGAATCCAGGCATCCAGGGAGGGGGGGCCCAGGTATAGTTCCTTCGGCATTCCCCACCTGAGAACTCAGCGAATCAACCGGCCTGCGGAAGTCCCCCAGGCTGAGATGGCCGGTTTCCAGGGGAGTCCATGGATCAAGGAGGCCTTTGGCCAGTCCTCCTTGAAGCCCGATCTGATCAATACAGACAAGCGTTATCAGAGCATGCCCACGCAGGCGGCCAAATGGGTCCCTACGCCGGAAACCTTCCAGGCATTCCAGGAGCTGATGCCGATTTTGGAGAGGGGGGTCGCCAGCTCCCCATCAGGATTGGCCAGCATCCTGGGGCGTCCAACGCGAGAGGGGGCTGAATGGCGTTTGGTGCAAAACATCAAATGGGATGTTTGGGGGGGCACCAGCGGCCTCAACCTGAAGGCGACTTATCTTTATGAGATCCTGGTGTTGGCCTGTGCTTCCATTTCCTGGAAGGCCCGGGTGGTGGTGGATCCGGACCAGGTGAAGCTGACCGTCACCTACCCCTATGGGCAGAAGGCCCGTTTAGAAAAGAGCCTTGCCAGTGAACTCCCGTTCAAGATCTTCCAGACCGTGAGTGAGTCCGAGGCCAATCATCGCTACTACGCCCGTAAAGCCCTCCAGAAGCTGGAGGAGAACGTATCCGCCTTTACGCTGATCATGGACATGGGGGGCAGCACCACGGACTTTAGCCTCCTGCATGGAGGGGAGTTGAAGGCCTACGCTAGTTTGGGTCAAGTGGACGCCTCGGGGCGCCGCCGCTTCTACGGCGGGCTCGGACTGGTGGATCTGATGAATTCCATGCCCGCAGATGGCGGATTCTCAAAGCGGGATGCCAACGGCATCTGGGCATACTCGGCACTCTCCGAGGCCGGGTTAACTCAGCCCTCGCTTGAGGCCGAAACGAGGCGGGAGGGCATCGCGGCGCTTCTGAACGCGCGTCTTCCTGAGATGCAGCTGGATAGCCAGGATATGCGCATCAAGCTGTACCTCATGGCCTATGCCGTCTGCTATTTTGGAGCCCAACTCGTGCTTCATCACCTTGCCAAGACGGCGACCAGCAGGACCGAGCACATCAAGGTCAGCCTTTGGCTGCCGGGCTCAGGGTGGAAGCTTCTCCGTCTTGCCGAGGGAGTAAGGGATGCCGACTGGACAGAGTTGAAGCAGTTCCAGACCCTCCAACGCGTTTTCCACCTGGCCTTCGAGGAGGCGGCAAAGGCGGGGGGCTTTGAAAACCTCCAGCTGGAAGTGCTCAATCCAGAGATTCAGATTCCCAACCATCGCACGGTGGCCAAGTCGTCCGTGGCCCTTGGGGCGCTTATGCCACAAGGCGGCCTGAAGGACGGTGCTCGGTCAGTGCCCTTCGGCATCAGCTTCGGGGAGGCCGACCAGGCCCTTTCCTCCAAATCCCCTATCTACGGGGATTGGGTCGATGGGGAAGACTCTGAAAGTCCAGTGGATCAACCCCTGGCTGCCTGGTTCAGGGCCTATGAGGAGAGTGGAGCGGATATCAACAAGGATGGCGGCCACGTCTGGGCGAGCCTGAAGCACCCCTTCCAGTGCTTTGGGTCTGGTGCCCCAGAATTGCCAGGCCGACTATTCCGGTTGCTCGGAGATGAAAAATTGCGGGATCGATTCCTGGCAAGGGGCGAGAAGCTGGGCGAAAGTCGGTTCCAGACCCTTCTGAAAGAGTCCCACCGACTAGCGGTCATGGAACTTTGGGAAGAAATGAAAAAGATCCAGAACCGCCCGGACATGGCCAAACAGCGATCCCCCTTAGGGATCTACCTTGAGTCCCTCAACTACTTTGTCTTCCAACAGGGTGATTCAGTCTCCTCCCAGGTGGGCAAGGATGCCTGGGATCTTCTGGACGCCTAACGGGCCACAAGTAATCGGTAGAAAGCCAACCCGGAGCCCCCCATGGCTGGGGCTCCCCTGGAAGAGTAGACATGAAGAACTCCGACCTGTTTCATTACCTTTTTCATGCCCCCACGGGATTGATTGAATGGGTGTTCCTGGCTTTTGTGCTGGTTCTTGCTGTATTTTATGGACGGCAATTCCTTGGGGCCCTTCAGCGGTTGAAGTCTGAAACCCTGACTCGAGCCGAACTCCTGGGGCTTCCCGGCCCTTGGCTCGTTTTCTTGTCCTTCGCGTTTCTCGCCATTGGGCTGGTATTCACCTTCTGGGGCATCGGGTGCAGCGTGAATGCCCTTGCCCAACAGGGTGGGGATCTCAGCCAAATCCAGGACAGTATCAAGCCCCTCGGACAGAAGTTCCGCACCAGCATCGGGGCCATTCTGGGTTATCTGGTCACTTCTGGGCTGAATGCCTTTATTCAGCACAGGCGCGATGTTCGCCTCCGGGCCCTTGCGGCTGAAGAACTTCTGCAACAGGAAGAGGAAGATGCGGCCGATCGGGAAGAGCTGAAACACGAGGGCTTCCAATTGCGGGAAGCCGTCCAGGGTTTGACCGGGTGTTTGCAGGATGCCTTCCGTGTGGATGAAGAGAATCCCGGTCACATCCAGGCCATGGCCTCAAAGGTCAGTGCCCAGCTATCGGACGACCTGGGACGCAAGCTGGGGGAGATCCTCCAGAACACGGATGTGTTTCGCCAGATGCAAGATCAAACCCGGGATCTCCTTAGGCACATGGACGAAACCGCTGGGCAGCTCCGCCAGGTCACCGACGCGATGAGCCAGCAGGTGCCCCAATTGGTGAGAGAAATGAATGGTGCCTCCATCGGCATCCGGGATGCCATGACCTCGGCATCGACAGGTTTTTCTCAGACCGTCCAGGCGGCTAGCAGCCAGATTTCCATCTCCCTTCAACAGTTCAACGAATCCTCCCTGACCACCATGAAGGGGTTTTCAACCGCAGCTAACCAGCAGGTGCAACTGGCTGTGAGCTCGGCGGTATCCACCTCACTCTCCGAAGTTATCCAGAAAGAGCTGGGTGGGGTCCAAAAGGGACAGGATGTTCTTGCCAAGCAATTGCAGCACCTTGAGGGTGCCATTCAGCCCATGCTTGGCGCAGTGAATGCTGGGGTTTCCAGTGCCTTGGGAGGTCTCAAGGGCGAAGTAGCTGGGTTCTCGACTCAGATGCAGGAACAGCTTTCAGGCTTAAAGAGTGCTGCCGATTCCAGCCGGACCGTCCAAGAACAGACCAAAGATTTGCTGGGAGCTGATCTCAACTCCACGCGCAACGCAGTGCTCAAGCTGTTGGAGCGGCTTGAAAGCAGTGCTGGTGAAGTCACTCAGACGCTTCTGGTGTCTCAATCCACCTTCAAAGCTGTTGGCGAGGAGATGATCACTCGGGTTGAGGCAAAGCAAGGTGAGGCATTGACAGAATTAACCACGGCCCATGAGGCAGCCGCTGCTGCGGTGAAAGCTGATCTCGCAGAGGGACTGAAAATCGTAAGCGGGAAAATGGTCGAAACTGCAATCAAGATGGAGGGCCAAGTTGCAGCCGCTGCCGAAGCACAGGTGGCTGGCCAGGAAGGCCTGAAAAAGACCGTGGCGGATTTGACGGCCACGTCTCTGGCAGCCAAAGACACCTCCCTTGCCGCCATGGATTCCTTGCGGCAGGGCATCAAGGAGGTCCGCGACAAGGTGGATCAGGTGGCCGCCGAGGTTCGCGTTTCTGGGGAGGAGACCCGGCGATCCGTGAAGCTCTTCCATGAGCTCGTGGGTGGGATGCAAAAGAAGCTGGAAGTCCTCCAGGACACCGTCCGCGACATCCTTGCGCGCATCGGGCTGGGCAGTTTTAGAAGATCCTCTGAAATCGTTGTCCCCGAAGAGCTCGAAACCGAGGAGGTTGGGAAATGAGGGGGAGAAGACGCAAGGCAGGGGGACAAGAATTCCCCCAGGGGCAGGATGACGGCCAAAAGATGTGGATCTCCTTTGCCGACCTCCTCGCAGGCACCGTCGCGGTGCTGATCCTTCTCTTCATGGCCCTGAAGATGAAAGACCAGATTCAGGCCCAAAAATCCCGGCAAAGCCTGGAATCCACCCTGGAGAAGATCCTCCAGGACATAAAAACAAGCCCCAGTCGGGATGAGGTCGCGGTCGACGTGAAGGGGCACCGCATTCAACTCAAGGATGCCGTCTTTGAATCCAGATCTGCCTGCTTGTCTCCAAAATTCCAGGTAATCATCCGTCAAATCGGGGAGCAACTCCTGACGCAGATCCAAGGGAATAAAAAGATTCAGCTCCTGGTGGAAGGGCACACCGATAGCTCCCCACTCACACAGGTGTACGCAACCCCATGTGGCGCCTTTAATGACAACTACTCCCTGAGTGCCGCCAGGGCGGCCTCGGCCCGCCGGGAACTCCTCGCCCAATGGCCGGAAGATTCATGGGGCAGGGTTGGGATCGCCGGGTACGGTCCAGACCGTCCCGTAAATCCTGAAAATCCTAAGGATGGAAGCAATCGACGAGTGGAAATCAGAATCGAGTTTAGTCCGGACGGGCGCTGAGAGGTCTCGGCCATCGTGCAAACAGAAAGGCAAATGCTCCAATGCCAAGTGCTCGCAATACTTCATGGGCTTTCATTCTCATTCCTCTGGTCGCTGTGGCGCTATGGGGATGGCGGCACCAGCCGACTCAGCACTCAGCGACCCCCAGAATCGCTGCAGCCCACCAGCAGGTGGCTTCCGATCGGTTCGCCGGGAGGGTTGTGGGAGTGATGGACGGAGACACCATCGACGTCCTGGACAGTGACCATGTCAAGCACCGCATCCGTTTCCTCGGCATCGATGCCCCCGAAAAAGCTCAGCCCTTTGGCAAGGTTTCTAAGCAAGTGCTCTCTGATCATATTTTTGGGCGAGAGGTGGAGGTCGAAGCCCAGGGCAATGACCGTTATGGACGCCTCCTCGGCAAGATCCTCCTAAATGGCGTGGATCAGAACCTATTGCAGATCAAAGAGGGGCTGGCCTGGCACTACGCCCACTACGCCAGCAACCAGTTCCCAGGGGATGCCGATGCCTACAGTCGCAGCGAGCGGGAAGCGAGGGGCCAAGGGATCGGCCTCTGGAACGATGCTGACCCGGTAGCCCCCTGGGAGTGGAGAAAATCCCGGAAGGGCAGGAAGGCGCCTCGCTAGGCTGATCACACTTGTTTACGCCGCCCCTTCATCCTCCCCCGCCGTGGCCCCGCTGGGTCCATCCCACCCCGGCACCTGCAAGGTCGGGATCCTGAGGCGGTCGGCCAGTTTCAGTTCGCGGGCCATGCCCGGGCTGAGTTCGCGGCCGCAGAGGAGCATGGCGTCGCAGCGCTCCAGGACCTTCTCGCAGCTTCGCAGGGCCAGTTCCCGCACCCGGCCGCCGGGATCCCGGCTTTCGTCCAGGAAGGCGAAGTTGGTGTGGGGCACCAGGAGGGTGGCCATGGGCAGGACGCTCTGGGCCCAGCGGGCCTGGCGGAGCATCATGCCCTGGTTGTGGCGGATGGCCGCGGGGCTGCCATCTCCCCGGAGGGGACCGGCGAGGTAGACCAGGAAGTCCCGGCTGCCCAGGGCACCCTTCACCTGGGCCCAGGCCTCCAGGGACTCATGGAGTCTCAGGGTGAGTTCGGCGTCCTGGGGGGCGCGATGTAGGGTGCCATGCTCCAGGCCCATCAGCCAGGCGAGGTTGAACGAAGCCTGGAGGACTACGACTTCAATCTGCAACCAAGCCTGGACCATCGCCTGATCCGTAAGCTGGAAACGGGGACCTTCATGGCCCATGCGGAGAACATCCTGCTGCTGGGGCCGCCCGGCCTGGGGAAGACGCATCTGGCCATCGGCCTGGGGCGGAAGGTGATCGAGCGGGGTGCGAGCTGTTTGTTCGTGAGCGCCACGGTGCTGGTGGGTCTGGGATGTCGCGGGAAAGAAATGGGTGGCCGGTGGAATGGGTATAGACCGGATATGGTTAATTGTTTATTGTGTATGACCTAACTGGCGGTTGAATCGGCTTCTATAACCGTAGCAGTCTTTGATGCATTTTCCGGGACCGCCTTTCCTGTTTTCGGCAAGTGTATTCGTCCGGGCACAATGCCTATTTTGACCGGCAAGCCAAGGGGTGTCGGGGTAGTCCCTTCCTGCTTTTCTGACTGCGATGGGGAACGGTTCCTCCGGGGAAATCGGCAGGAGGAAATGCCAGGCCTGGGCAGGGAGGGATGACCCGGTGGACGCTTGACACCACCCCCAAATCAATCGCCAAACGCATGGGTTTCACCCGTTGTTGGGCGCCACATCATCTGCCCGACAGCGGGTCAAAAAGGTTGGGACGGGCGCCAGGCCACGGTCTTTCCCGATGGGCCACCTCGTGCGGCTTTTGGGGGCCGATATCGGGCAAATTCCCTGGGGTCCCTGGCCTTTGGGACCGATGATTTCAGGCGGGTGCGCGTGGGATTATCGGGTCTGTTTGGGGGCTGGGGAGGGCCTAGGTCCTGGTGGAATCTCTTGCATCACATGGGGCCGAGGGACGCCTGTTGGGCGTCTTATTTCGGGTTCAAGGCAGGCCTGATGGCTGCGGATTTCTGAAAAAATAGCCGAAGGCAAAAATGCTGTGGGGGTGGGGGTTCAGGACAGATGAAATGGCGAAAGCCTATCCTCAGGCCAGCCTGAGTGGTGTTAATCCGGTGTTAAGCCGGTACCGCAGTGGGTTGCGGGACATCCGTTACCTAAGTCGTAACATTAGAATAAAAACGGGCTGGATGGTGTTAGAGTCCCCCTGCGTTTCGGGCCGACTCGGCGCGCACGGGTCGATCATCTCCATCGGACTGCCGGGAGGCCGGTGTTAAGGCATGCAGCCCGGGGTGTTAAGAAATTTTGATGTAATTATAATGATATCAAATACTTGAAATTTGAATATTTGACCCAATGGGCCGCCGCAGGGTGGTGTTAATTCCATTTCGGTTATGCGCGTCAAAACGTTTGACAGCGTGATGCCATTCCTTTTAGGTATTGGGGTCGGTGGCCTGGATAATGCTTGGGTAGGGCATGGGGAGACCCGTGTGACACCGTTTTTGGCCATGGTGGAACAGGGTGCGTTTGGCCGTGTCCGACACCGGATTAACGCGTCTGATGGTCGTGAACATGTCTTAGAGATTGGGGTCCGCCTGCATACCGCCGCACGACACTGGGACAAGGGGACATAGTCTTGGATTATGTCCAGGGTCTGGGGGGGCGCCCAACGGGCCACTTTGGATAATGGGCCATTATCCGAAGTGCCACCGGACCCGACTTGTCCCGATGGGTGTCCTGCGGCGAACATGGATGCCCTCCATGTGCTGCACAGGCAACATGCGCCCATGGGTGCGCCTGTGCAGCGGGGGTCATGTCTCAGACCGCAGTGCAGGGGTGGGGTGTTGATCCGCGCTTGCGCGTGCATCGAAGCATGCAACCGCGACGCCTTCCGCGCGGGTAAACGATACGTAAGAATGTACAAATCGCGCTTAACACACGAATTTAGATATAAGTATTAAAATATAAAGAAATATGCCACATGAAGCTGCTGTGAATGCCCGTCCGAAAACGCCACTTTTCAGCACAATTTGGCGGAATCTTTCCTGGGTGGACATCGATTTAAGGCCTTCAGAACGATGCAGTCTGGATCTGATGAATAAATCAAAATAAGTCTAGTAAACACGGCATTCGTCCTGCGTCATCCGTTGTCGCAGCTGAGGGGCGATGCTTCGGATCTGTCGATCTGGAGGTCGCATGAAACAGGAATTGTTGCAGGGCATTTCGAACCGGTCCGCCGTCATCTCCATCTTTGGGCTGGGATACGTGGGTCTTCCCCTGGCCACGATGTTCGTCCGGGCGGGTTTCGAAGTGGTGGGCTACGACATCAACCCCGCATACATCGCCAGGGTCCTGGAAGGGGTCAGCAGCATCCTGGACGTCTCAGACGGGGAACTGCGCGAGTAGCCGTTCAGGTATTTCGCACTTGATATGAATGGCTAGGTTGTACTTTTCGTTCAGGGCTGCAAGGCTTGAGAGATGGACGAACTGCAGCGGCAAGTTGACGAGCTGAAGGCCCTGTTGGCGGCCTCTCTGCAACGCATCCAGGAGCTGGAATCCAAGCTCACCCAGAACTCCGGCAACAGCTCGAAGCCTCCCAGTTCGGACATGGGTAGGAAGCGCAAGCCACCGGTAGATCCGAGTGGACGGAAGCGGGGCGGTCAGCCGGGTCACGCCGGAAAGACCCGGGAGCAGGTTCCGCCCGAGGAGGTGGATGAGGTGAAGGACGCCGATCCCGAGTCCTGCGAGAGATGCGGGGAATCCCTGGAGCAGGCTCCCCGCCGGGATGCCATCATCCGGCAGTTCTGCGAGTCGCCGGCGTTCCGGGCCTTCATCACGGAGCTGAGGCAGTGGTCCAAAGCCTGCCCCCGGTGCGGGCATGTCACCCGGGCGGCTGCGCCGGTGGGAACCCCGAAGGGTGCTTTCGGCCCCCGCCTCCAGGCGCTCACCGGGATGCTCTCGGGGCGATTCCGATTGACCAAGCGGGAGATCATGGTGATGCACCGATCCGTCTTTGGCGTGCGGATGTCGCTGGGCTCCGTGGCGGCCTGCTGCAAGTCGGTGAGCGAGGCTGTGGCCCCGACTGCCAGAGCGATCCACGAAGAGGTGAAGGCCTCCCCAGTGGTGCACGCCGATGAAACGGGGTTCGGTCGCTGCGGAGAGGATCGGATGTGGCTCTGGGTCGCCGCAACGGCGGAGGCCGAAGCCTTCCGACTTCTGCCAGGACGGGGCCAGGCGCAGGCCAAGGACCTCCTCGGCGAGGACTACCCGGGCATCATCCAGCGCGACCGATGGAAGCCCTACGAGAAGTTCCTCAAGGCCAAGCACCAGCTCTGCCACAGCCACATTCGACGTGACGTGCAGGGGATGTTGGAGAGCAAGGGTGAGACGGGAACCCAGGGCTGCATGCTGAAGCTGGCCAGCGACAAGGCTTTCCATCTGTGGCACCAGTGTGAGCAAGAGGAAATCAGTCGGGAGGAACTGGCCAAGGAGACACAGTCGATCCAGGCGGAGATGCGGGAGCGGTTCGAGATCCTGGCGAAGCACCCCGATACCACCAAGAAAGCACGGGGGACAGCCAACGATCTGCTCCGGCAATGGGATCGACTCTGGACCTACCTGAGCCATGAAGGGGTGGTGCCGACCAACAATGAAGCCGAGAGGGCGATCCGCAAGGCGGTGCTGTGGCGGAAGGTGAGCCTGGGGGTGGAGAGCGAGCATGGCGCCCGCTTTGTGGAGCGCATGCTGACCCTGGCAGGCACGGCCCGGAAGCGCGGCGTGGACCTGCTGGAGTGGCTGACTCAGGCCATGAAGGCCAGCCTCGTCGGAATCGCCGCACCGGATTTCACAGCCTGATGCGGTCCCCGTGGAATCAGAAACCCCCTCCATGCGGAGGGGGCTGAACGGCTACCTGCGCGAATGCCTGGGCTCGGGTCGCTTCCGGGTGACCTGCGAAGCCGAGGATCTGCGCCGGGCCCACATCCACATCATCTGCGTGCCCACGCCCCTCTCCAAGTCCCGCCAGCCGGACATGAGCTGCATCGAGGCCGCCCTGGCGACCCTGCTGAGCATCTGGTCTCCGGGTCGCATGGCGATCCTGGAAAGCACGACCTATCCAGGCACCACGGAGGAGGTGCTGCTGCCGGCCCTGTCCAGGGGCGGCCTGAAGGTTGACCAGGACTTCTACCTGGCCTTCAGCCCGGAAAGGGTCGATCCGGGGAATCTGCGGCACCCCCTCCATACCATCCCCAAAGTCGTCGGGGGGGTGACGCCCTTCTCGACGGAGGTGGCATCGGCTTTGTACGCCACGGTCTTCGAGGTGGTCCACCCCGTGAGCCAGGCTTCCGCGGCGGAACTGGCCAAGCTGTTGGAAAACACCTTCCGGAACGTCAACATCGCGCTGGTGAACGAGTTCTCTCAAATTTGCGATGCCCTGGGGGCGGATATCTGGGAGACCATCCGGGCCGCCAGCACCAAGCCCTTCGGCTTCATGCCCTTTTTCCCGGGGCCCGGCATCGGCGGGCACTGCATCCCTCTGGACCCCCAGTACCTGGTCTACAAGGCCAGACTCCATGGGTATGAGCCGCGTTTGGTGGCCCTGGCCGATCAGATCAACACCGAGCGTCCCCGCTACATCGTCCAACAGGTGATGGAGCGGCTGAACCAGTCTTGCAGCGCGCTCCGGGGCGCCAGGATCCTGGTGATGGGGGTCGCCTACAAGCCCGATGTGCCCGACCTCCGGGAGAGTCCCGCCCTGCCTATCCTGGAACAGCTCCTGGAGAAGGGGGCCGAAGTGGCCTTCGCTGATCCGTGGGTGGAAAGCGTCCGTCTGGAGAACGGCCGACGCCTGGAAGCCACGGCCTTCTCTGCGGAAGCGGTCGCGCAGGCTGATCTGGTCCTCATCATCACCCCGCACCGGGATTTCGACTACGAGGTCCTGGGCGGTGCCGAGCACAAGGTCCTGGATACCCGCAATGCCCTGGCGGGGCAGAGACGTGACGGCTGGATTCCCCAGCCATCACGTGAGGGTCAAAGGGGGGACGCAGAGCAAGCGGGGCGAGCGGACGGTCCCCCCTTTCAAGGCAAAGACGTCACCTCATACGCGACCAAGGGACTGCAGCCCGTCTGCGTCCTGGCTGGGGCTACCCAAGAAGGAACCCGATGAAGGCAAGCGTCCCGAAAACCTCTCGCGATGACCGTCGCAGTTCAACCCGCTGGAGCATGAACGCCCTGGGTCGCATCAGCTCCCGGCCGACCAAGCGCAGGGGCGACCACATCATCAAGGTGCTGGATTGCAGCCGCGGCGGCGCCAAGATTGAAACCATGCGTCCCCTGTCCCCGGGGGACTGGGTGACACTCCAGATCCCCAAATCCAGGCATGCCCTCCTGGGGGGCAGGGGTTTCGTCCGGGTGCGGGCCCAGGTGCTCCATCAGTCCTACGATCGCCAGGGTGAGCTCGGTGGCTTCGTGTATGGGGTCCGCTTCGCCAGGGATCGTCAGGCCCTGGTCCGGTACGCCTTTTCCCGCATCCTGCCCTGGGGGGCCCTGGTTCTCATCCTGGGGATCGCGGTCCAGATCGGCTTCCTGAAAAGCGAGAACATCAAGTTTTTTTGGTACCACCCGTTCGTCAACGCCTATGGCCTGCTGGTCTCCACCTACATCCTCTCCCGATTCATCCTGGCGGCCTTCTACCGCCCCCCTGAGATTTCAAGCTACGAGCCAAGCGTCACCGTCATTGTGGTCTGCAAGAATGAGGAGCCTTCCATCTACAAGACCCTCCAGGGCATCTACCGGGCCGATTACCCCCCGGAGAAGATGCAGGTCATCTCCGTCAACGACGGGTCCACGGATGGCACCCTGGCGGAAATGCACCGCGCCCAGGGGGACTTTCCGAACCTGGACGTCATTCACTTCGAGAAGAACCGGGGCAAGCGGCACGGCATGGCTGCCGGTGCCCGGAAGGCCACCGGCGAGATCCTGATCTATGTGGATTCCGACAGCTTCATCCAGCCGGACGCGATCCGGGAACTGGTGGCCGGCTTCGTGGATCCCGAGGTGGGCGGTGTATGCGGCCACGCCAATGTCGAGAACGCCAGGGCCAATCTGCTGACCAAGATGCAGGAGGTCCGCTACTACGTCGCCTTCCGGGTGGTGAAGGCGGCCGAGTCGCTCTTTTCAGCGGTGACCTGCTGCTCCGGCTGCCTGGCGGCGTACCGCCGGGACTACCTCATGGCCTTTCTGGATGAGTGGCTCGCCCAAAGCTTCCTGGGCCGGGAGGCCACCTTCGGGGATGACCGGAGCCTGACCAACAAGATGCTCCGTCGCTGGAAGGTCATCTACAACTCCAGGGCCATCTGCACCACCATCGTGCCGGAGGATTGGCGGGTCTTCTTCCGCCAGCAGCTGCGCTGGAAGAAATCCTGGATCCGGGAAAGCATGCTGGCCATGCAGTTCATGTGGAAGCGCAATCCACTGGTGGCCTTCTTTTTCTACTTCGGCGTCATTTTCCCCCTCATCTCGCCCCTGGTGGTGGCCAATGCCCTGGTCATCCCTGTCCTGAAGGGCCATCTCTTCTCGGTGCAGTACGTCCTCGGGACCACCCTGATGGCGACCCTCTTCGGGCTGGTCTACTTCGCCCGCTACCGGAACCGCATCTGGATCTATGGCATCGCCTTCAGCTTTTTCTACATGTTCGTACTGGTGTGGCAGACCTATTACGCCCTCCTCACCGTGCGCAAGAACCACTGGGGGACCCGGTAGCCATGACACGCAGCATTCAGAAAAGTCGTTCCTTCCGTGGGGATCGGTGGGGATGGGCCATTCTCATCGCCCTCCTCCTTGTGGGAGGACCCCTCACCTGGGCCTGGTTCCATCGCCGGGTGATGCCCCCGGGCGGCCCTCGGGTCGGGACCGGGACCTCCTTCCGCCTGGCGGTGCTGGAATACGGCCGCCTGAGGGCGGATGGGGAGGATGGCGCCCTTTCGGGAGCGCGCCTGGAGGCGCAGTTGAAGCTCCTGCAGGCCAGGGGGTTCGTGCCGGTGACAGCCAGCGAGGTCGCCCAGGCCTATCGCCAGGGAACCCCGCTTCCGCCCCGGTCGGTCCTCCTCACCTTCGATGGCGGCTACCTCAGCACCTATGAGGCGGCCCACCCTGTCCTCGCGCGCCTGCACTGGCCCGCCCTGATGCTCCTCGACAGCGGTCGCCAGGAACACCGGGACCCGGTCTTCCTGTACTGGGACCGCCTCCAGCTCATGCTGGACAGCGGAGTGTGGGAACTGGGCACCCACGGTCACCGCGCCCTGCGGGCCGATGGGACCGCGCTGCCTCCGCCCACGTCGGGCGAGGAGGCCTTCAGGCGCAGCCGTGCGCTCCTGGAATCGAGCCTCCGGGGCTGCCGCGTTTCCGCCTTTGCCCATCTCAACGGCCTCACGCCGCCCCTGGGTTCCGAAACGGCTCCATCCGATGGGCCTCAGCTCGCCTTCCACACGGATCTCTTCGGCTTGAACGGCCCGGAGGACCAGCCTCTGAGGTTGAACCGCCTCCAGGTGGATCCCGGCTGGACGCCCGAGGTTCTGCTTCAGCGCCTGGAAGCAGCCATGATCGGGCCGGCTTCTGCAAGTCTGGACGCCTGGGTCCCGGACCAGAAGCTGGGTCAGCAGCGGATGCGTCGCACCGCGGAGGGATTCTTCCTGGAGGGGGACCGACGCAATGACCTCTGGCTGGCCGGGAGTCGCTGGGTTGGCGACTGGGTCCTCCAGGCCCGGGTCCGCATCGATGCCGGCGAATTCTGGATCGCCCAGGAAGCCTGGTACGGCGGTCCTCATTGGCGCTTCGGCGGCAAGCAGGACACTCTCTATTTCCAGGAGCGGACACCCGGGCTTCCGCCCCGGACCCTGGCCAGGCTTCCCCAAGGCCGTTCCATCCTGGGCTGGCACGATCTGCGGATCACCCGGCGAGGGCCAGGGGTGTGGGTGGAACTGGACGGCCACGCCGTTTCCGAGCTTCCTTTCAATCTGCCGACGCATGGCCGGGGCAACCTCGGGATCGTCTCGGCGCCGGCTGGTGGGCCGGGTCGCCTGGCCTTGGCCGGGGCCCGCTTCACCCCGATCTCCTACCGGGTCCAGCCTGTCAGTGCGGATCCCGGATCCGCTGAGGTCAGGAACCTCCAGGGTCAGGTGTCGGAGATCGCCGCGCTGAGTCCCAAATGGATCCAGCGCCAGCCGAGAGGACAGGTGGAACTCACCTTCAACCAGGATCTGCTCCGGATGATGCAGCGCCGCTTCGCCTGGGACATCCTGCCTGAGGTCAGGCTGCTGGATGGGGATTTCCCGCCGCAATCCGTTTGGCTCGCGGCCCTGCTGGACCGGGCCGCCAAGGCGGGGTGGGATGGGCTGCGTCTGGACGTGGGCGCCCTATCCGCTGAAGGGCAGCGCGCCTGGCGGGAGATCGCCCAGCGTATCGAAAAGGAACGGAAGACTGATGGACTCCGCCTATGGGTGGAATCCACGGCCCCCATGGAAGGAAAGACGCGATGAACGCGAGCCAGAGAATGCTGATCTCCCGACTCCTGATGGGGCTGGCTCTGCCCCCGGTGCTTCTGGCGGGGACGCCAGCCCAGACCGGGCTCGATAGGGCCAGGCGGCTGTACCGGGCCAAGGATTACCTTGCCGCAGTCGAAGCCTACCGGAAGGTGGTCGCCATGGATCCCGCGCACCAGGCCGCCTGGCGCGAGCTGGGGCGCTGCTACCAGCAACTGGGACGCAGCGAGGACGCCCTGCTGGTCTGGGACAACCTGCTCCGCCTGGAGCCCAGGGACAGCCATACCCTCAATGCGGCCGGGGAGACCCTCCTGGGATTGGGACGTTTCGACAGGGCCGCACGCCTGCTGGAGCGTAGTCTGCAGGTGGATGGGAGTCAAAAGGCCATCCGGGTGCGCCTGGGCGAAGCCTACGAAGGCCTCCAGGCCTGGGAAAAGGCCGCCCGTCAGTATGAGGAGGTTCTGCGTCAGGAGCCCGGCAACCTCGACCTGCTCCTTCACCGGGCCCGGGTCGAAGAGCAGGAGGGTCAGCTGTCTGCCGCCATCCTCCGGCTGGAAGGTTTCCTTCACCAGCGGCCTTCCGCTGGGGCGAGGCTGAGGCCCACACTCACCCGTCTTTATGCCACCGCGGGGGACCAGGCCTACCAGGCGGGGGACTTCACCTTGGCCCGCCAAGCGCTGGAGAAAGGGTTGCAGGGGGACCCAGGCAATCCCCATCTCCTCATCGCCCTGGGCTGGGCCCAGCGGCGGATGGGGGAGAGCGCCGGGGCGCTGGCGGTCTGGCGCAGGGTCCCCGCGGTTCCCGATGCCGTGAGGGCCAATCTGGTGAGGGGCATGGCGGAAGCCAGCCTGGAGCTGGATGATCTGGCCGAGGCCCGGCGCTTCCTGGAGGAAGCGAGGCGGCTGGTTCCCGGTGAGCCCGCTCCTTGCCTCCAGCTGTTGGAGCTTGGCCTGCGGCAGGGAGAGGGGGCCTCACAGGAGTCTGCCTTGCAAGCGCTCCTCACCCTTCCAGGGCTGGATGGGACCTGGGCTGACCGGGCCGCCGAGCGTTTCCTCCAGCATGGGCAGATCGAACGGGGCATCAGCCTGCTCTCCGCGAGCCAGGCTCCCGAGTTGCTGCGGGGTCGTGCCCTGGGGCGTCTCTACGCCGCCCAGGCCAGTTCCGCCTATCAAGCCGATCATCTGGAGGAAGCCATCCGCCTGGATCGTCTCGCCCTGGACCGGGACCTTGGGAATCGTCAGGCCTTGCGGGACCTGGGTTGGGCCTTCGCCCGAAAGGGGGACTGGTCGGCCTGCACTGCGGCCTGGTCCGCCTTCGTCAGGCACTATCCGGAAATGCCTGATTCCCACGATCTCCTGGCCCAGGCTTTCCTCTTCCAGCGCAACTACCAGGCCGCGATCGTCTCGGAAGGGAAGGCCCTGGCCTTGGATCCCACCCTCAAGGGTGGCCGCCTGAGGCTGATGCAGGCCTTTGCGATGGACGGGCAGCTCGCTCTGGCCAGAGACCTGGGCACCCAGTTGGCACAAGCCTTCCCGGAGGACTTGGCGGTGCAATACCGGTACGCTGAGGTGCTGACCCGTCTCGGGGACCATGCCGTCGCACGGGAAGTGTGGGGCAGGGTCCGCAGGCTGGACCCGGAGAAGGTGCGGCCGGTCCAGAACTGGATCCGGGAGAGTTATGCGATGGAGGATTATGGCGCCGCCCTCTCTGAGGCGCTCCGCCTTGCGGGCGCCCGGCCGAGCCATGAAGGGGCCCTCCTCTTTCTTGCGCAGGACGCGGAGCTTCTCGGGAACTACGCCGAAGCCGCCCGATGGTACGGTCGCCTGACCGATGACCACCCGGAGCAGGCCGTCTACTGGAAGGACCGCCTGCGGCTTCTGCGCCTGGGGGGACTGCGCGATCAGGCGATCCGGACGGCCGCTGAGGCGCTGACGCACCTACCCTCCTCCGTGGAGCTGGGCCTGGTCCAGGCTGAGTTGGGCCTGGAAGCAGGGGATGCCGCTGCCCTGGGACGCTTCCATCGGCTGGCAGCCGAGAACCCCGGCAATGTCTCTGCCTATCAGGGGCTGGTGAGGGGCCTGATGCAGGCCCGGCAGTTCGGCCCGGCCCTGGACCGCCTGCAGGGAGCGGCCTTCAAAGAGAACTTCCTCAGCGGCTTCGAAAGGGAGCTTTGGCGCGCCGATGCCCTCATCGGCTTGGGCGAAGGCAGGGCGGCAGAGGCGATCCTCCAGGGGGTCGCCCACCCCCAGGGCGATTGCCGCTACCTGCCCATCCTCCTCTATCACGGCATCCAGCCCCAGGAGCGCACCGCTTCGATCAGTGCGGCCAGACTGGAGGAGCAGCTGGCGGCCATCGCCAAGGCGGGATACACCGCCATCACCATGACCGAACTGGCCCGGATGGTCGCCGGACAGGAACCCTGGCCCCGGCGACCGATCCTCATCACCTTCGATGACGCCCGCAGCGACTCCTTCGTCCAGGCTGATCCCATCCTCGCCCGGTACGGGCTCAAGGCCACCATGTTCGTCCCGGCCGGGGATTCCGCAGCCGAGGCGGACCTCTTCCACGCGAGCTGGAAGAGCATCCGGCGCTTCGGGGAGACCGGGCGCTGGGATATGCAGGGCCACGGCTTCGAGGCCCACGATCCCGTCGTGGTGGATGCCCAGGGCCACACGGGCAAGTTCCTCATCGAGCGGGCCTGGATCCCCGACCTCCGGCGGGTGGAAAACGATCAGGAATTCCAAGCGAGGGTCGACGAGGACTACCGTCGATGCCGGGAGGCCCTGGTGGATCACCTCGCTCAGCGCCAGCCCCTGGCCTATGCCTTTCCTTACAGTGAGGCGGGCCAGACCAGTGTCAGCGGAATGGAGCAGGCGGCCGCCGTCAATGATGCCGTCTGGCGCAGATACTTCCGCTTCGGCATGGTGCAGGACAGCCGGGGCTTCAACAGCCTTCGCTCGGGGGAGGAAGGCCAGCGTCTCCTGTGGCGCTTTGAGCCTCCGCGCACCTGGGGAGGTCCGGAACTCCTGGCGCACCTGGCCCGCCGCGACCCCGCCAACATGGCCCGGCTGAAGCTCGCCCAGCTCCGGCTCTGGGAGGGCTACCCCGAGCGGGCAAGGCGGGAACTGGCGGCCCTGGAACGGGAGCTTCCCGATATGCACGCGGACTGCGAACGCATCCTGGCGGATATCGCCTGGGCCGAGGATCGCCCCCGGGAGGCGGCGACCCACCTCA
Organism: Holophaga foetida DSM 6591; assembly: GCF_000242615.2. Taxonomy (GTDB): domain Bacteria; phylum Acidobacteriota; class Holophagae; order Holophagales; family Holophagaceae; genus Holophaga; species Holophaga foetida. The sequence continues at coordinate 821,742 of NZ_KI912268.1, read as the reverse complement.
AGGCCTCCCAGGTCCTGGCTAGTGCCCAGGCCCCCGCCGATGAGCCCGTTCTCGGAACGCAGCTGCGTTGGGCCAATGATCCTGGTACGGGCATCGGCGCCGAGACCCTGGAGGGTTCGGATCACCGCTCCCGGAACCGTGTCTTCACGACCTTCCACGTTCCCTTCCGGGGACCGCTGGATCTGGACCTCCGCATGGGGGCCTTCCGCTTTGCGGATAAGGCCCTGGGGCATCTGGATGGTCGGGAGGTGGAAGGGCGTCTGGCCTGGGCGCCCGGAACCTGTCTCAATGCCGCTTTCTGGGGAGGGCGCCGGACTTTCGGAGCCCTGCCTGATCGGAACCGGGGCGGACTGGAACTCCATGGCCGCTTCGAGACCCAGGAGGTCCGGTTGGACCTTCGGCGCGACGATCTGGACACCATGGCATCCCTGGAGGCGGGGATCCGCCAGTGGAAGGAGGGGGTCAACTATGCCCTCCGATCGGGGAAGTGGAACTTCGAGGCCAGCGCCAGCGAAGCCCACATGACGGACGGCAACCGCCAGGGCGCCCAGGAAGCCGCTGTTCTCTTCCAGCCCGGGATCCTGCCTCGCTGGCAGTTCGGCCTGGATCTCCAGTGCGCCGACAGTCGGACCCAGTCAAGCCTGTACTACACACCGATGGACTACCGGGCGGCCCGGTTCCGGGCGCGCTATCAGCATCCCTTCCCGGACGGGTCCGGGCTGGACCTGGATCTGGCGGGGGGCGGCTCCGATGACCGCGTCAACGGGGGGCGTCTTAGCGGGTCGGCGGCCCTGAACTGGGTCAAACTGTGGACGCCGCATGTGCGGACCCGGCTGAACCTCGGGGCCGGATCCACCACCGGCTACACGAGCCGACAGGCCGCCTTGACCGTGGAGTGGCGATTCTGATGACCATGCCCTTTCGTTTCATACATCTCCTCGGCCTGCTGCTGGTCGGGACCCTGTCGGCGGCGGCGCCCCTGGGGGGGTGGATCACCTATTGGGCACTGGATTCGGGACTCCAGAGCGTGCGGAGTTCCGGTGGGGAGGTGGAGGACGTATTCCTCTTCGCCCTCCAATGGGATGCCGCCGGGAATCCCGTGTCGGCCCGCCCCGACCTGGACCGGGCATGGGGGAAGGCGGTGACGGAACTGCGGAGCCTCAAGGGCAGGGTGTGGCTCACGGTCGTCAACGACCGACCCGATGGCGAGGGGAGGATGGTGCTGAAGGATGCCGGCCTGATGCACGAGGTGCTGGCCGACCGGGCAAGACGGCGCAAGCACATCGGGGACCTGGTGAGCCAGTGCCAGAGGATCGGGGCGGATGGCCTGGATGTGGACTACGAGAATCTCGACCCCATCGACCGGGAGGCCTTCTCCGGTTTCATCGAGGAGCTCGCCCGGGCTCTGCACCGGAAGCGTCTTGCCCTCTCTGTGACGGTCCAGCCCAAGATCCGGGAGAGCCGTTCCAAGGGGCCGGGGGCGGCGGACTGGGCTGCCCTGGGCAAGGCTGCCGACCGCCTTCAGATCATGCTCTACAACCTCCATAACACCCGCACTGAGCCTGGGCCGGTGTGCACTTCCTCCTGGATCGGTCAGGTCCTGGCCTTCGCGGCAACCCAATGTGACCGGGGCAGGATCGTGCCGGTCCTGAAGGTGAGCGGTTTTGAATGGGGGCCCCGGCCTCGGGAAGTGACCTTCGGGGACGTGGCTCCGCAATTCTCGGGATCGGATCCGATGCGCCACCCGGACGGTCAGGCTCCCTATGTCGTTTTTGATGTCGAAGGGAAGCGCCATACCGCCTTTGTGGAAGATGCCACGAGCCTGAGGGACAAGGTCGCCTCCCTCCGGAGGCAGGGCTTTTCCCGGGTCGTGCTGTGGAGCCTGGGGGCCGAGGACCCGGGATTCTGGAGGATGGGGCATATCTCGAAATAGGTGATATCTGTGGTTAACATTTGATTGATCAAAATCTTACATTCTGAATTTCAACCTCCCTTTTTTGGCCTCGTCATGCTCCCTCAAGGCAAGCTTGCTCAGTACGCCGCCACCCTGGGCCTGACGGGGCGTATTACCTTCGAGGAGGTCAAGGCGGCCTATCGACGCAAAATCCGCGAGTGGCACCCCGACTTCCACCATGGGAAGGCAAGCGCCGCCGAGGCCCACGCGAAAACCCTGGCCCTGAACGAGGCCTATGAGTTTCTTTCGGAGATTACGGAAGAGCAGGTCATTCCCTCCGTTGCGGACCCGTCGGCCCATTCCCACAACCAGTACCGGACCCGCCACACCTATCAGAAACAGCCCTTTGCGCCGGGTTTCCCGGATCCGGTGGTGGTGGAGGTCTTCCTCAAGTCCTCCAGTCTGGTTTCGGCAGGCTACGACGCTTCCCAGCGCCTCCTCTACCTGAAGTTCCAGGGCGGCGGGGTCTACCGCTACTTCAATGTGCCCAGCAGCGTCTTTGAGGGACTCCTGGCGGCCGAATCCCACGGGCGCTATGCCAATCGGCGGATCTGCCACAGCTTCCGCTACGAGCGATGCACTGGGTGGTAGCGAAATCTTGGCCCACAGCACTGCGCGCGGGCGGACCCTCTGCCATCCTCAATCCATGGCCATCACCCATCCTGATCCCGTCCGCATCCCGCCCCATCTCCTCAGCGAGCGTGAGGTCCTGAACCACCTGCGGACCCTGCCGCCGGACACCCATGTCTTCGCGAGGGTACGCCTGCTGGATGCCGAGACCAACCTGGACCGGGAGATCGATTTTTTGGTGGTCCATCCGGAATTGGGCCTGGTGATCGTTGAGGTGAAGGGCAGAGGGGTGGAGCCCCGGGGGGACTATTGGATCCGCCGCAACGCCGAGGGGCGGGAGGAGCGGCTGGATGAGACGCCGGGCGAGCAGCTCCTGGCGCAGCAGTACGCCCTGCTGGCCTTTCTCACCAAGGCGGGGCTGAGCTTCCGTCCCCAGGTCACGCGGGTGCTGGCTCTTCCGATGCTTCCCCTGCGGGAGGACCAGGATCTGGGGCCCGATCTTCCCGCCTGTCGCATCCTGACCCGGGAGAAGCTCAAGCGTCCTTTTGAATCCCTGCGCATGGCGGTCACCGGTGGGGTCGCCTGGGACAAATGGCGCTGGACTCCGGAGGCCAAGCACCATCAGGTTCGTCCCGAGGTCATGCGGCAGCTCCTGGGCGCACTCCTGCCCGAGCTCCTTCCCAATGCCTCCCTGGCCGAGATCCTGAAAGCCGAGGGCAGGGTGCAGGATCTGATGGCGGCGACTCTGCTGGACCATCTCGCCCAGAATTTCAGCGGTGGACGCTTTCACCTCAAGGGGGGCCCCGGTTCCGGCAAGTCCCTCCTGGCCCGCAAGGTGAGCCGCCTCTGGGCCTCGGAAGGGCGCCGGGTGCTGGTTCTGGCCTTCAATCGGGCGTTGACCACGGCTACCCAGTGCGTCCTGGATGAACTCGGGGAACGGGTCCAGGTCAGCACCTATCATGATTACGCCGTGAATCTGCTCGCCGATGCCCGGCGGCTGCCTCCCTCCACGGATACGGCCATCTTCTTCAATCAGGCGGTGCCGGAGGCCCTGGCGGATCTTCTTTCTGATCCCGAGCTTCGACCGGCGCCCCAGTGGGACGCCCTGGTGGTGGACGAGGCCCAGGATCTCGATCCCAGCTGGGTGAAGCCCCTGCTGGGCCTGCTGGGCGACCCCGAGTCGGACCCCGTGCTCCTCCTGGAGGATCCTGCCCAGAGCATCTATCGGGAGGCCCGTCACGACCTCGGCCAGCCCTGGCGCCTGGATCTGAGCCTGCGCCAGCACCCGGCCCTCCGTCGTGCCGCCTGCCTGGCCTTCCCAGCATGCGGCTGGGAGGCCCCCGAGAATATCCCGGAGGATGGCGCCTTCCTGGCCCAGCGCAGCAGTCCGGAGACCTGGAAGCGGGATCTGGCGAAGCATTTGGAGACCCTTGCCCAGGCGGGCGCCCAACCTGGCCAGGTCATGATCCTGGCGCCCCATCGCCCCGCTTCCCTGGGGCTCAAGGATGGTCAGATGATGGGCCCCTGGGGCCTGAACACCCAGCCGGACTGGTGGGAAGGGGATGAAGCCCGGGCCGATCAGGTCCGCATGGGCACGGTCCAGGCCTTCAAAGGCTTGGAGGCGGATATCGTGATCTACCTGGCCCCCGCCTACCGCCACGCCGATGGCGCCCGGCTGGCCTACACCGCCTATTCCCGGGCCCGCCACCGCCTCATCGTGCTGGAGAAGGCCCTGGCCGAGCCTGTGCGGCCCAAAGTTCCCGAAGCCAGCCAGGGGAAGCCCCAGCCGGCACCGGCCCTTCCCCCCCGAAAGCTCCCCAGCGAGGGGGCGCGCGAGAGTCTGACTGCGGCCTTGACCGCAGCCCGGAACTGGCGCCCGAACCGGAAACAGAAACCGGAGACGGAATCCGATGCGGAAGTGAGCTGCTGAGGCTTGGCTGACTTCACCCTTCCGGCTATCTGAGCGCCAGACCCGCATAGCGGATACCGTTTCGGCGGCCTCCGGCCTATGCCATGAATCAAAGCTGCACCAGGCTTCCGGGCCGGGAGAGTCCTGAAGTGACAGCGGTGGATGTTAAAGCTCACGCCTGCCATCAACAGCACTCCCCATGGTTCCCAGGTCTGCGCCCCGCAGTTATGCACGTTGGCCTGCGACAACGGCTGTCGTGAGACAGGCTCTATCCTCGGGCGATGAGCGGGGGGCTGCGGGTGCGCGGCCGAATCCGACGGATATCACAGGGATCTCAGGACCCATGGATTGCAGGAGCTACGGATGGAAGAGGAAGAGCTCATCGATTTCGCAGAAATAGACGCCATGAGGCGCGAAGCGGATCGCCACTTGCAGGAGTTGGCGGGGGCCCGTCTTCCCGAATGGTCCGAGCACTCTGCGTTGGCCGGGCACATGACCCCATGCCCTTTTCTTGGGACAGAGATCCCCTGGGGCGAACTCTTCTACCCTTGCTGCGGGGACGATATCGGACACGCCCTCCAAGTGTTCGGCCCCTACGTGAGCCGTTGCCGTTTCGCTGATGTCTTCAAGCCTGCGGGGCACCGTCCCAAATTTCGGTCGCACACCAGCGGCAAGGGGTTGCCGCATATCGGCACCGTCATCTGCGGAGAGGAGGCCTCAAAGGACCTGGAGGGTTACCCTCTTCCGGTGACAAGTCACAGGAAGGATGGGCTGCTCACCTTTCTTCAGGACCTCGGTCCTCTTGCGGTCTTCTACTACCGGGGAGACAGTGCGGGCGAGGGTGGGAGCGACCAGCGATGGCTTATGCCTGTGCTGCTGGATGTCATCCTGTCGCGCCTATTGGAGGGTGGCCTGATCTGCACCGATGGTGCCAACGGGGATGATCTTCTTGTCCACTCGCCCCGGGGCACTGTCCTGGACTACCGCGGTCGGAAATTGACCTGCATCGCCACCGACCTGCCGGGTGGCGATGGGCGGGGCCCGCTCAAGATTTGGCGGCTGACCGGGGCTTGAGCGGGGTTCAGGGCCAGTCCTGAGGCTTTCCGGATCCGGCATGGACGCCGTGGCCGTATTGCCTGGAAATTCCACGACCGACGGTCATTGTCGCGCCGGTATCGGCAAAGTGGTTCTTCAAGCCAAGGAGAGCAGCATGAAACGGACACATCTGGTACTCGGCATCACGGGTGCCGTCCTCGTCGGGGGAGGCGCCGCCGCCTATGTCGCCCTTGCCCCTTCCACCTGGGAGCGGGAGGCCACTTCGGCGATCAAGGGGGGCGACTACGAGGACGCCATGAAGATCGCCAAGCGCGGCCTGGTGGAAAAGCCCGGCAATCGCCGCCTGCAGGCCCTCTTCGTCGCCGCCCTGGCCCTGGAGCGCAGCAAGGACGACAGCGGCTCCTGGTACCGATATACCGTGCTGAACGGACCCGAGCGCTTCATCGGCAACCTGAACACCGTGGGCTTCCTCTCCAAGAGCACCGCCATCTGGCCCAACGGGAAGGAGCGGGATCTGGCGGTGGAGGTGGCCGAAAAGGAGCTTCGGGAGATCCGCCAGGGTTTCGCCGCCATGGGCCTTTCCCTGGAGTCCATCGATGACCTGAAGCCGGTGGCAACGGGGGCCGCCAAGTTCTTCCTCGGACTCAAGCTGGACCGCGACAGGAAGGAGGTTCAGCGCGCCACCCTCGCCGCCGCCAAGGTCCTCCTGCTCCTGGAGGACAAGGATGGCTCCAGGGTGCTGCTGCAGGCCTGTGAGCAGGCCCGGGGCATGGAGACAGGGGAGCGGGTCGCGGCCCTCTGCCTTCTGGGCGTCCGGGACCTCAAGGTTCTCCAGAAGATCGCCTTCGATTCCAGCCAGAGCCTCTATGGCGAGGCCCGCCAGGCCCTGGCCCTGACCCTCTGGAACCTTCCGGAATTCCAGGAAGGCCTGCCCAAGCTGGACCCCGCGAAGATCAACACCGGGGACCTGGCGGATATCTTTGCCCGCGCAGGGATCAACTGGTCGGCCTTCCTCACTTCCGAGAAGGATCTGGGCAACTTCAAGGCCTGGCCCGGGGCGAGCAGCTTCTGGATCTCGGCCTCCGGGACGGCCCACGGTGCGGCGGACTTTGGCTGGAGTGTCCCCCTGGTCTATAGCGGCGGGCGCAAGGGGATCGCGGCCGTGGGCATGATCCGCAAGGACAGGGCCAGCGTGGTGCCCGTGGATGGCTTCCTGCCGGTGGAGGGCGAGGGCTACTTCCCCGAAATCCGTTCAGACAGTTCGGAACAGCGTCTTGCCATCAAGGTCGGCACCCGCCAGGAAGTGACCACCGAGTACCGCGAGGAATTCCGCTACAACCCCTACCTGGGCGGCCGTCTCATCAAAGTCCCCTACCAGATCACGGGCACAGTGCCCTACTGGGCCGTGCTCACCTTCAACCCTTCGTCCAAGCGGATGGAGCGTTCCGGCTTCCGCAAGGGCTTCGACCCCTTCGCCAAGGACATCCAGACCCTGGCCAGCCTTCCCTCCACCAACCCCCAATCCTAAGGAGAGCCCATGCGACTTCGCACCCTCACCCCCCTGCTGGCCCTGGCCATGGCCACCCCGGCCTTCGCCCAGCACTTCAACCAGAACGTCCTCCTCAATGTCCATGTGGGCGCCCTGGTGCCCCAGGAGTCCTCCAAGATCGAGCTCGACGGCCTCACCACTTCCGGCAAGCAGAAGAGCGGGTACGACGTCGGCCTCAGCCTCCAGGTTCTGCACAGCGAACGCTTCAGCACCCGCTGGGGCTGGTCCTACGCCAGCCAGGATCTGGATATCGACGCCCTCCCCAACGAAAAATTCCAACGCAACTACAGCACCTTCTACATCCAGGGCCTCTTCAGCCTGGTGAACGGGGTCGGCAAGAACTGGTATCTCCTGGCGGGGGGCATCCACCAGACCCGCACCATTGAATGGGAGGGCTACAGCGATGAGGCGGACAAGGTCCGTTCTGCGGGCTTCCAGGTCGGCACCGGGCTGAGCTTCAACTCCGGCGCCTTCCGTCTGGCACCGGAACTCATCTACCAGCAGGCCGGCAAGGAAGGCTCCTTCCTCGCCCGGGTCAACTTCGGCTTCTGAGGGAGGTTTTCTTGAGCGTGTGGCACCTTTCCCTTCTGATGGGTCTGTCCCTGAGTCTTGCGGCTGGCGCGCCCTGTGAGGCCTCCCGGGATTCCGCCCGGGACCAGGCCTATCAGTCCCTGGTCGAGAAGTTCCAGAGGCCGAAGGCCTACTGGACCAGCACCCAGGTGGGGGAGGTGCCGGGCCTCCTCCGCACGGAACTTACCGGAGCCAAGCGTTCCGGCGACAACTGCGGGGTACTGGGGGTGCTCGACCTCATCGACGATCTCGATCGCTTGAGCCCGGATGAGGAGAACCTCCAGGCCCAGGTCCTCTGGGCGAGCGGGGAGCACAAGGCCGGCGAGAAGGCTTCCAGGGACACGGCCCTGGGGCCCTTCTTCAAAGCCATGCTCCGGGAGGAGAAGGGGAAGAAGGCCGTCCCGGGCTCCTGGGAGTTGCTCCGCGCGGAACGCTATCTCCTGCTTCGGGTCTACATCACTTGGCCCGGTCTTCGGGACGTAATTCTACGTTCCGAAGGCGCCCGTATCCTGGGCACGGAGGCCTACCTGCTGAAGGGCGCCGTGCCAGAGGGCTTCGATGAAGACTGGCTTCAGGGGCTCACGATTCCTCCGGCCCCCTGGGAGGCCGCCTGGGGCCGGGCCTGGGAGGCCCGGGATCTTCCCTTGGTCCACGGCCTCCTGGAGCGTTCGGTCCACTACTGCCCCCAGGGGGTTCCGACCCCGCTGCGCACCCAGGTCGCGGAGGAGCTCGGGCATCGTTGGGAGTTGCCCTACCAATGGGCAGAGCTGGGCCTGGGAGCGCCCAAAGGGAAGGCCTTTCCCGATACCTTCCGGTTCAAGCTTTCTGCGCTTCAGGAACTCCGCAAGGAGAGTGACGAGGCGCTGGAGACGGCCGAGAGCAGTCTCGCCAAGCTGGCGGACAATCCCCGGGACCATTACGAATTGGCCCGACTCCGCCTGAAGATCGGCAGCGAGGAGGCGCTGAAGCGTCTGATCGCCGACCGGGAGGCCCTGCTGTCCGATCCCCAGGTGCCCGGATGGTCCCTGGAGAAAGCCCAGGGGGAGATCCGGGGCGCGGAAGAGCGGGTCGCCAGCCTGGAGGCGGAACGGGAGGCCGAAGCTCAGCGTGCGGAGGAAGCCCGGTTGGCGGAACTCAAACGTCAGGAGGAGGCGCAACGCATCGCGCTGGCCAAGGAGAGGGCGCACCGCGAGAAGCTGAACCGTTGGAATGCCTTCCAGCGGACCCGTGGGGAGCTCGGGGCCTATGTGGAGCGGGGCAACGAGCAGCTTCAGGTGATCTATCGCGCTGCGGCCGCCGGCGAGCCCGTCCAGGCTCAGATCGACCTCCTGCACACCCTGGTGGCCCCCGCCTTGGCCTATCCCGGTACCGCCAACGCTCTGAGGGACCGCATGCGTCTGGACTGGGCCCGGGGGGCCGGCCAGTCCATTGCCGGAGACACCAGCATCCCCAATGACATCAAGGGCCGGGTCTTCGGGGCCGTCAAACGGGCCCTGGAAGGCATCCACGCGGCGTCCGGGGCGGTGGATCCAGAGGAGGTGGAGGAATGAACCCCTCGGATTTTGACGATCTGATCGGGCAGATCGGGGCTTGGACCTTCGGGCACCCACCGGGTGGTCGGGATCCAGCCCGGATGGGTCCCCTGCTGGAAGTGCTGGGGCAGGTATGGGCGCGGAATCCGGATCTGCGCCTGGGCCAGCTGCTCTGTGGCCTCAACACCATGGATCGGCCTGAGCGGGATCTCTTCTACCTTGAGGATGATGTGCTGCTGGAGCTTCTCCAGCGGCAGCAGGACGGCCCGCCCTAAATTCCCCTGACTCCTTGCACCTTTTTGGCGGCACTTCGGAAAACTCCTGAGCTTCAGGGGCTTCGAGGAGCCGCCAACCGGGTTTTCCGCAGGAGCTGAGGAAATGGAGCGCCGCGCAGGCGCTGCTTCAGATCGGTTCGCAACCTGGTAGCCTGGCCCCATGGCCAACGCTGTCCTGACGACTTCCGTGGGATCGATCTACGATGATCTGCCCGAGTTCCGCTATCACTTCCCTCGCACCTATTTGAATCAGATCCAGGCCGCGGTGGGCGACTGGATTCTCTACTACGAGCCCAGGCGGAGCCAGGGCGGCGGTCGGCAAGCCTACTTCGCCATGGCCCGCCTCCTGCGCGTGGAGTCTGATCGTGAACATCAGGACCACTTCTATGCCTACCTGGATAGCTATCTGGAGTTCGATCACCCCATCGCCTTTCGGGGGGAGGGGAACTACTGGGAGTCCGCACTCCAGAAGGCGGATGGGAGCACCAACAAAGGGGCCTTCGGCCGTGCGGTGCGTGGACTTCCGCCACACGAATTCGAGGCCATCGTTCGTGCGGGCTTCCAACGGGACCTCGCACCCTGGGAAATCAAAGATGCCGCCTTGGCCCAGAGGGTGGCCGAAGATGTCGTTCTCTACGAGGCTCGTCCCCTAGTGGAACAGTGCATCACGCGCCCCTTCCGGGAGGAGGCCTTCCGGCGCAGAGTGCGTGAAGCATATCGGGACACCTGCGCCTTCTCCGGACTCCGACTCATCAACGGTGGCGGGCGCCCCGAGGTCCAGGCCGCCCACATCCGCCCGGTCGCGGCCCAGGGGCCGGACTCGGTAAGGAACGGCCTCGCCCTCACCGGCACACTTCATTGGCTGTTCGATCGTGGCCTATTGGCTGTGGGCGATGACATGGGCATCCTGGTGTCGCCCCAAGGCCTTCCGGACGACCTCGGCAGGCTACTACGTCCGGACCGTCGCTTGGCCCTGCCGGAAGCCCCGGAACAGCGCCCTCATCATGGCTTCCTCGGCTGGCATCGGGAGAACGTTTTCAAACGTTAGTCAGGCCGTATCCAGAAGGGTCGGGCCCTCTGTCGCCCCCCTTTGTGGCGGCCTGTTCTGACTCGGCTCGCTGAAAAAGGAAGCGCAGGCATCTATGCATTCCTCCCGGGTGCCCATCCGTGTTCTTGATTCGCACAAATCCCGTCCATGGCTGTCATTCCGGTCGGGATCCTGCTCCAGAATCTCCAGGAAGCCGAAAGGTGCGACATCAGCCCTTCCGTAACGGGTCCGGTCCTCGGCTTCAATGTGGGGATGCCAGCCTCCGGAGGACAGGTCCTGCTCGGCCAACTGGACCCGGGCAAAGGTGTGGTATCCCCGGAATCCGTGGGTTGCGTGGGTGAGCTCCCATTCGATGGCGGCCTGCTCCAGTCTGTAGTCCACATACACAAAGCAGTGGGCGCTGTGGGTCGACCCGAACAGTTCCACGGGCTGCCCATCGGTCCCTGAACCTGGGTAGTAGACGACCCGGGAGCCGAAGAATGCCTCGCTCCAGAATGCGTCGCCGTGATCGAATCCCCGGAGCCATGGGGGAAGGGGCTCGGGGCTTTGCTTCAATACCTCGAAGGGTGTCATGGCGGACTCTCCAACGGTTTTCCTTGCCGATGCTCTCCGGGTTTTCCTCAGGGACAGTGGATTCCGCGAACTGTTACGCCACGCCCTCCTCGCGAGCCTCCACGGCGGGCCGCCCATCCCACCCCGGCACCTGAAGGGTCGGAATCCGCAGATTCTTGGCCAGGCGTTGTTCCATGGCCATGCCCGGGCTCAGTTCACGGCCGCAGAGGACCATGGCGTCGCAGCGGGAGAGCACTTTCTCGCAGCCCCGCAGGGCGAGGCCTCGGATGCGGCCGTCCCGGTCCTGGCTCTCGTCCAGGAAGGCGAAGTTGGCGTGGGGCACCATTAGGGTGGCCTTGGGAAGGACCGCCTGGGCCCAGCGGGCCTGGAGGAGCATCCGGGTCTGGTTGTGGCGGATATCCTCCGCTGTGCCGTCCCCGCGGAGGGGACCTGCCAGGTAGACCAGGAAATCGCGGTCCCCCAGGGCGCCCTTCACCTGGGCCCAGGCCTGGAGGGCCTCATGGACCTTCAAGGTCAGCTCGGCATCGGCGGGGGCCCGGTGCAGGGCACCGTGGTCCAGGCCCAGGAGCCAGGCCAGGTTCTCCAGGGCCCTGGGCAGCGTGAAATCCCGGCAGACCTCCCGGGCCAGCTCCAGGGAGCAGAGCCATTGGATCCCGGGCAGTTCCCGGCCGAGACGCTTCGCCCACTGCTCCAGGAAGCTCCGCTCGAAGAGGGCGTTGTGGCAGACGATCCGCACCGGACCCTCCCCCAGGGCCTCCAGCAGCCCCTGGAAGGCCTCCTCCTCCGGCAGGCCCTTCCGCTGGAGTTCAGCCTGGGTGATGCCATGGCAGGCCTGGGCCCCCGGCGAGCTGGGGGGCGCATCGGAGATGAGGGCGTGGTAGGGGCGCGGCCCGGCGAGGCCGATCTCAACCACCCGGTCGAAGCTGGGGCTGAGGCCGGTGGTCTCGAAGTCGAGGGCGAAGAGGGGGGTGTTGTGGTCTTGGTTCATGTTTCCAGGATGGGATCGCTGGATCGACAGTGGCTGTCGGTTGGTCGACGGATACTTGGTGATGGAGTTCATGCCATGGAAGCCCTGGACGAGCTGCTCACCTACTTCCTCTGCTGCCTGGCCATCCTGACCCTGGCCCACGGCATGGCCAACCGATGATGAACCTCGACCCTTCCCCTGGATCCGGGTTTCTGGGAGAGCTGAAGGTCCTCCTGCAGCTCCTCTGCAAGGATGACCGGCATCCCATGGACGTCCTGGACAACCTCTTCCGGATGGGCTTTTCCGCCGAGAGCCTGGTGGGCCCTGTCCATCAGGTGTGGACTGAAGGGCCGGCACGCTTCCAGGCCTTCCTGAAGCTGGCCGAAGGGGCCCTGGAGCCCGGCCCCATGCTGGAGGCCCTCCGCCGCACGGGGTACTCCGAACTTGGTGCCAGGGCCGCCCTCCTGGCGCGGCGTCCGGAGTGGGCCCCCTTCCTCCGGGTCCCGGGGGTGTCCATGGGGGCGGCTGGATTGGAAGTCACGCTCTCCGGGGCCAACTATCGCATTCCGCCGGGCTTCCTGGGAGGCGCGATCTTCATCCTGGAGGGCGGCCCCCGCAGCGCGGGGGTGACCGCGGAACAGGGGCTGGTCCTGAGGAATGTCGCCCGCCCTCGCCTCCTGGGACCCATCGAGACGCAGTGGCTGACTCTGGCGGGCTTCACCCCGGTCCCCGCCTCCATTTCCGGCATTTCAGTCTTCCTCAAGCGCTCGACCCTCCAGCGCCTTCCGGCTGGAATGGAAGTGTCCAGGGTCTCGCGTTGCCCCCGCCTCAAGTCGCTTCCAAGGGGGTGGACCGGGGGGATCGTTCCCATCTCGGACTGTCCGCGCCTGGAGCGCATCCCGAAGCCTTCCGGCCAACCCTTCGGTCTGCATCTGACCCGCCTCAAGCGCCTGGCAAGTCTGGGGGCGAACTCCCGATTCTGTCTTCTCACCCTGGTGTCCTGCGCCCTGACCCGTCTGCCGCCGGGCCTTCAAGTCCAGTCGGATCTGGTGATCCAGGACTGCCCCCGCCTGCGGGCACTGGGGCCAGGCACGGTGGTGGGAAAGAATCTCGTGCTGAATGGAGTCCCGAAGCTCCGCAGTCTGCCCCCAGATCTTGTGGTAGGCGGACAGATCCTCTGGGACCGCTTCAGCTGAAATACACCCGGCCCTGGACCTGGACCCCGGGAGGAAGGGTGGTCGGGAGCCCCGGGCAGCGGTCCACCACCAGGTGCCCCTCCACCCGCAGCTTCCTGGGAAAGGCCGTGAGGGCGGGGCATTCCGAGAGGTGCAGGTTCCCCTGGACCCAGAGGGCATCCGGCAGGGCCTCCAAGCTGGGGCAGCGCACCAGATAGAGGGGGCCGAAGACCGACCAGGGACCCCGGAGCCGTCGGAGGGCGGGCAGGTCCGAGAGCTGGGCCAGCTCCAGGAAGATGGCGCTTCCGGCCCGCTCCAGATCTGGGCATTCCCGGACGTCCAGCCAGCGCAGCTTCAGGTCCCGGGGCAGGGAACGCAGGCCCTTCAGTCCATGGAGTTCCAGGCCCTCTCCCTCGGCCCCTCGCGGCAGCCAGGGGCGCCCATTCCGTCGGCCCAGGGGGCTCGGCGGAGGCAGGTGCTCCGGCGGATCCGGATTCAGCTCGAAGGGCTCAGGGCCGAGCTCGCCCTTCTTCCAGCGAAGCGGCCCCTCCGGCATGCATGCGTTGAGGTCCCCGATGCCAGGGAGGACCCGCTGGATCATCCGGCAGCGGGCCATTCCGATATTGGCCCCCACTTCCTTGTCCAGGGTGAAGCAGGAGGAGGTCTCCAGGTGATCGCAGACCAGGGTGCCATGGCAACGCCGCAAGGTGAGAGGCGTGCAGAACTCCGCCAAGCGCCGGAAATGCAGGCCGTCCAGCCGGATCTCTCCCAGGTGGAGTGAGTTCCTGGCGCAGCAGGAGGACATCACCTCAAGATCCAGGGGCGCCTTTCGGGGGGGGATGAAGAGATCCCAGATATTCTCCTGGGTTTCCTGGGGGCGGAGGCTCAGGGCCAGATCGGTAGGGGGCGCCTGCTCCAGGAACTTCCGGAGCCGCCCCAGGCCGGGCTCATCCAGGCCGCCGATGCCGGCGCTGACCCACAGGCTCTCCCAACTCAGGTCCAGGAGCTTCCGGACCCGGTCCAGCCCTTCAAAGGAACCCGGCTCCTCCAGCCAAGCCCCCAGGGCCAGGCGGCGGTCCCAGAGGTCCATGAAGGGGAGCAGGGCGCGGAAGGAGGCCTCCGGAGCCTCCTGGTCCAGGAGGGTCCGGAAGATCTCCGGGGGTGCCAGCCCCGCCAGGCGCAGGGTGTGGACCAGGGGATCGCAGGCCTCAGGCATAGTAGTTGGCTGCGGCCTCCAGGTGCTGCTGCCGCAGGTGCTCACGCAGGTCTGCAGGCTCCAGCACCCTGGCCTGGGAGCCGAACTGGAGCACCCACCGGGAGGGGCCGTTCAGGTGGTTGGCCATGAAGCTCACTTCCACCCCCTCCTCGTCCGTCAGGGGCTGGACTTCGAAATCGGGCAGGGCCGGGGGGGCCTCCCGGAAGGATTCTATCCAGTGGGTGCCCCGGATCCGGACCCGCACCTGGAAGGGCTCCCCGCCAAAAAGCCAGCCCCCGATCTGGTAGCGGGCCGCCCGGGCCATCAGCTCCGGTTCGGCAATGATGCCGGGCCGCTTGCCCACCTTGGCCTCCATGATGCGGCTGAGGCGCAGGTGCTTGGGCTTCCGGTCCGCCGGATCCCAGACGGCCAGGTACGAGCCCCCCGAGAAGATGTCGAAGGTCAGGCAGTGGGGCACCACGGTGCGGGGACTCGGCGCCTTGGCCGCCGCCGCCTGGTAGTGCACCTCCAGCTCGAAACCCTGCCCCAGTGCCTTGAGGATGGGCTCCAGGATGTCCGGAGGCTCATGGTACTCGTCCACCCCGCCATGTACCTGCATGGCCTTCTGGAGGGTCTCGAAGAGGCGCTTGTCCTGGGTGGACATGTGGGCCGTCACCAGGGATTCCAGGGCGCTGAGGCTGTCGTCCAGGATCGAGGTCGCCCCCTGGCTGAGGGTCAGGCTGGCCAGGCGCAGCGCCAGTCGGGCCTGGGTGGAGACATGCTCATCCCAGGTCGGCCCCTCCTTCATTACATAGCGGATGTGGGTGGAACGCCCCTCCCGCTGGCGTTCGATCTCGGCCTTCTGGCCTTCCAGGAGCTTGAGGCTGCGTTCCACGGTGCGGAGGCTCACGCCGCCCATCCTGGAGGCCAGTTCCTGGCGGGTCAGGCCATGGGGGCCTGCCTCCCTCATCAGGCGCACCACCTCCTTCAGGCGGGACTGGTCCACCAGGCCTTCCGTCTCGATCTTCTGGAGGTTCTTCGTCATGGTGCGGGTCTCCGTGTCCAAGGGGGTGAAAAATCAGCATAGCCGGGCGGCGAGTGCCGTAGGCGAACCAGTAACCTTGAGTCCTGCTGCGATTCCCGCGATCCCCTGGGGGCCGAGGGAGGCGATCATCACCCGCAGGCCTTCGCCATAGATGGGTGTGATGCTGTTTTCCATGCGGGCGCGGAGCCGGACGGCCCTCGGATCCCGCTGGCGGCCCAGCCAAAGCCAGCCGCAGAGCTCGCAGAAGCCCTCCGTGATCACCGGGGACAGTCCCTCCAGATCCTGCTGCACCAGAAAGGCGTGCCCGAGTTCGTGGGCCAGGAGGCTTCCCAGATACAGCCTTGGATAGTCGGGGCTGACCCGGATCTCCTGGAAGGTCACCCGGCGGCGCCCCTGGGCATCCTGGGAGCGCTGCCAGTGGATGGTGGCGACATGGGGTGGCTGGACTGCGGCGCTCAGGTTCACCGGCACACTCTGGGGCCACCAGGGGAGGCCCAGCTCCCGGAGCTCCCGCTGGACCTGTCCCAGCAGGGCCATGGCTTCCCCAGCCTGGCCCACGGAACTCTGGCGGCAGTCTTGGCAGAAGGGCGAGCTCTGGGCTGCGGGCGGAATGGGGCTGGAGCAGACCCGGCAGAAGGAGCGATCCAGGTTGTGGGAGGGGCAGAAACCCTGGCGCTCGGGTCCGATGAGATAGCGCCGGGGCAGCTCCCGGCGGCAGACCGTGCAGGTCAGGCCCGAGCCGCCCTGGGTGCCGAACATCCAATGGAAGAGTCCCATGTTCACCTCACGAGCAGGCGTTTCACGTCGTCCGGCAGGCCGTCGATCTGGGCCAAACAGGTCTTCATGGTGGCGGAGTCCGGGTGCTTCCTGTCCGAGCTGAGCACCGCCTGGGCCTGGGCGCAGGCCCCCACCTGGATCTCCAGGAGGGTGGAGAGGCGCAGCAGGTAGGCTTGGTCGCTCAGGCCCCTGGGCTTCCGCGGGGCGATGCTCGCAGGGATGGCGCCCTGGAGCAGGTTGCCCTTGGCATCCTTGGGGGCTTCCAGCAGGGGCTTCAGCTTGTCGCGCATGCCATCCATCAGAACGAGCTGGTGTTTGAGCTCCCCTTCGAGCTGGGCGTGGAGGGGCGGCGGGGTGGGGCTGCTCCGGAAGCAGCTCCGGAGGCCCAGGACGCCCCCGAACAGAAGGAGCAGGAGGAAGGCGAAGCAGCCGCAGCCGTAGGCGGTGCCTGAACGGGAGGACGAGGGGACATGGGCCGGTGCCGGGGCTGGAGCCTGGATCGGAGGCGCGGCCGGGAAGGGGTTTGCCTCAGGGTTCGATGGGGGCGCCTGCGGGACGGGGCCTGCGGCGAGCACCGGGGGGGACTGGAGGCTGGCGGGAACCGGGGGCAGGGCCTCGGGAAAGGTGGCCCTGGCAAGCAGCTTGTCCAGCTCCGGCGTGCGATCCGGGGCTTCCTGGCAGACCTTCATGAGCAGGTCGGCCCAGGGCCTGAGGTGGGAATCCCTGGACATCCCTTGGAAGAGCGGGCTCCGTTGCGGGTTCCGCAGGTCCTCCGCCTGGAAGAGCATGAAGTCCTCCCCCATGCGGCCCCTGAGCAGTTCCGGGGCCCGCATCAGGGCTTCCAGGGCGATGAAGCTCTCCAGGAGCGCGAAGCGGTCGTGGCAGGCCAGGGCCGTCCCGGGTCCCCCCTGGGGATGGCGGTAGCCCGGCACTCCGCTGGTGGTGGAGGGCAGGGCGGGCATCCCCGGCAGGGTCAGGTTGTCATAGTCCACCATCACCAGGGCCTGCTCCGTCACCAGCAGATTGCCGTGCTGAAGATCCCCGTGGGAGAAGCCGGTCTGTCCCATGCCCCTGGAGATCCGGCGGAGCTGCCCCTGGAGCCAGCGCAGGCGCTCCCGGTGGGCCACGTTGGCGATGACCCAGTCGTTGAGGGGCTTCCCCTCGATCCAGGGCATGACGATGCAGGGCTGGGGCCGGCCCCGGACCAGGAAGCCCTGCTCCAGGCAGAGGGAGCCCGTCAGATGCCGCTTGAAGTCCTGCGGACAGCGCTCCAGGAAAGTCTGGTAGGCGTGGTAGCGGGACACCAGATCCCTGATCTCCTGCGTGAAGACCTTCACGGCGTAGAATGAAGACCCACCCTCCATCCGGAACACGATGCCGAAGGCGCCGCTCCATGAGAGCGGTTTGCCCATTCTGTTGAGGGCGGGGTGCAATCCTTGGAGTTCGAGCATTCGGAAGGCCGAGGGGGGGTGGAGGATCGCCTCCTGGAATTCCCCCAGGGTGGGCAGGTTCAGGGGCATGGATACACCATCAGGGTCGTGTCGTCATCGTCCAGGCGATGGGCCGCCCGCTCCCGGGCCACCCAGTCTTCGAAGGCCATCGGATCGCCCCCTTCCAGCCAGTCTTCCAGCGGTGGAGCTTCTATCTCCGGCTGCAGCCAGCGCTTGGCCAGGGCATCCGTGGCCAGCAGGAGGAGATCCCCCCGGCGGCACTTCCCCTTGGCGCGGAGGGGCAGGGTGCCCAGGGCCTCGCCTTCCCGGGGGAGGCTCCCCACCATGCAGGGGGCCGCCTGGAATTCCTCTGAGCTGGTGTACGGGAAGGATTGGATGAGCTGGCCCCCCCGCAGGTGCAGGAGGCAGGTGTCCCCCACCGCCTGGGCCCACCAAGTGTCCTCCTTGATCTTCACCATCAGCAGGGTGGCCCAGGCCCCACGCTCCAGGCCCTCGATCCGGAACCAAGGGGGGGGCTGGGGCAGGCGTTTCCAGCCCTCCTGGCCCCAGATCCCCCGCAGTGCCTGGATCCGCTGGTGCAAGCGGGGGTCCAGGGCCCAGGGCCAGCGCCACTCCGCCCCGGCCCGGGCCAGGAGTTCGGCCCAGAGCCCGGCTTCGCTGGTGGTGGTGGCGCCATCGCTGAGGGCCAGACGGGTCTCCCTGGGCAGGCCGCAGACCGCGTAGCGATCGTCGCTGGGCTGTCCCTGGCGTTCCGCCTTGGGCACCGCGAAGACGCTGACCGCAGGCCTAGCCATTGGCGGGGGTGCTGCCGATGTCCAGCAGTTTCACGACGTCGAGGATGCTGCCGTTGAGGACCACACCCCGGGAACCCTCGGGCAGGGGTGTCTCGTAGAGCTGGGCGGCCCGCTGGCGCATGGCCTCCGGCAGGGGGCTGGCACCCTCGATGAGGGTCCGCAGGGGGGCGGCGTTCACGCCGTTGCCGTCCGTGGGGAAGTGCAGGGAGGCGCCGTGCCCATTCGAGAGCAGGAGGTTGAAGACCAGGGCGCTGCCGTCATCGGTGCCCAGGGTCTTCACCTTGCCCAGGCCCGCCGAAGGGTCGCCATCCGTGGCCTCCCCGTCCGTGATGTTGAAGACGATGGGGGGGAAGCTGGAGGGGTGGGCGTCGGCCCAGGCCTTCAGTCGTTCCGCCGCCAGGTCCAGGGCCCCGCACATGGGCGTGCCGCCGCTGGCCACCGGGTCGCACCAGATGGGGAACTTGACCTCGATGGTCTGGGGCGTTGTGCCGCCGCTCCCGTCGTAGACCTGCACGATCTTGGTGCGGCTCTCCTCCCGCAGGGGCTGGGCGTTGAGCTCCGAGAGGCTGCGGAAGGCCTGGGGCATCTGGGCGCTGCCGCCGTAGGTGATGATCCCCACGTGGATGCGGTCCCGGATGGCTTCCCCCTGCTGGCAGCGCAGGATGAGCTCCTGGATGAGGCGGTTGACGCAGTCCGCGACCCCCTGGGCCTTGGGGATGGAGGGACCCCCCTGTTCGGCGAAGCCCCCGGACATCGAGCCTGACTGGTCCAGCAGGAAGAGGATGCAGCCCGGATTGGAGGAGCTGAGTTGGCGTGAGTAAGGCATGGAAACCTCCGGTGCACCTGGATGACCAGGTGGGGAAAGGGTGGGGGAGGGGGGGCGACAATGGGTGTCGGTGGATGAGGCAGGCCGAAGGCGCGCCCCTCGTGAGTGGTGGCTAGGATGTTGGCACCCCCGAGAGATATGATTCGGGGCAAGGCTCCGCCATGCCCGAGTTTGGTCGGGATAGGGCGAAATTGGCGGACAGGCGCGTCGTTTTCAGGGCGGGGACGGGGTGCCCTGCCTGGGCTGGCTGGGTGGGTTATTCGCTGAGATCGGAAATCGTGGGGGAGGGAACCGCCTCTATCACTATCTCATCGGGACCGGGATCCACGCCGCAGCACTCCCACCCGACGACATCCGGCCAGAGCAAGGCATTCTGAACCTTCTGATATTCCTCACTGAAGCGGCCAACCAGTTCCTGGTTCTCGGCGTTTTGCTTCACCTCCTCAATGATGCGGTTGGTCCACCGGAGCCGCATGGCGTGCTCCGCCTCCATGGCCTGGAGGACAGTCAGGAGTTCCAGGTAGCTCATCCGGCTGAGCTTGTCGCGCAGGTCCAGTCCATCGACCTCCTGCTTCCGTTTGAGGTCGTGGTAATCGTCCGTAAGGAGGAAGCCTTCTACCAGGCTGACGAGTTGGCGTGGGTCCGTCAGGAAGGGCACTTCGAGGGACTCGTCGTTGGCATTGCTTTCTTGAATCAAGGACTGCTTGATGGTTTCCCACTGGCCTATGGTCAGGCGGGGACGGGCGCGCTCGCAGGCCTTGAAATAGCGCTCCAGGGCGGTGTTGATGGCCTTGGTGAAGTTCTCGGAGACCGGGTCGACGAGCCCGCTGTCCTTGAGTTTCTCTTCCAGGTGGTCCTTCACGATCAGGGATCGCTTCATGGGTTCTCCTTTTGGGTGGGTGAGGGGATGTGTGCCTCGATGTCTAGTATGGGCAGGTCTGGGTTGGGCGCAAGATGCAATCGGATACATAATCAAATTCATAGGATTGATTCGCCATGGTGTGCCAAATTTTGAGCCCGTTTCGGGATTTATGGGGGATAGGATTCCTGTATTTGAGACGAAAGAAGCCAGGCTACGGTGGCCTGGCCTCTTTCTGAAGCATGCAAAGTGTTGATTTTCTGCAATATTGGGCGTGTCTACCCGTGCTGCCATTTGGGCCCCCGTGTTGGGGGGCTGGCTCAGGCTTAGCTGGTTTCCCTTTGTTCCCCGGGGTTTGGCTGTTGTGCAAGGCCCTGAGTGAGGACGCCCAATAGCTCAATGCCGGGATGCTGGAGGCCCTGGTCATTGCGCTCCAGCCAGTTGGTGAAGAAGGCTTTTCCTGACTCGCAAAGCTGATCCCGCTGGGCCTGGGCTTCCTTGTCCAATTGCCCCCCTTGGATATCCCTCAGGGAGCGGTGCTGGTCGAGCATCGGATTGAGTGCGTTGAGCATTTCCCAGTCGCGAAGAACAACCCACTCCGACCCTGTGCGTTGAATGGCGAAGACTCGATCTGGCGGGGCGCTTTCCCGATGGGTGCGCTGATGGACCCGGAAGATTAGGATGGGGTCTGCGATCAGGCCTGTCGGCAGATCAACGAAAGTGCCCTGATGGGTCAGGGCCTCGTCGAGGCAGCGCCGGAAAAGGGGATCGTCGGCACCCATAATGTGGTCTTTTGGGCCAACATTCCGCTCGAAGGAGATCCCATCGTACCGGGGTCTCAGTCGCCGATCTTCCCGCCAGGACTCCGGAGTGATGAAGCCGCCTCGACCGGTATCAGGTGCCTCCGTCCACTCGCGATGGCGGACCCATAGGGCGGCCCGGAAGAAGGGTTTCAGGGCGGGGAGGTCCACTTTCGGGATCTCCTTTCCGGCGCCTTCGAAGTCGAAGTGGCAACCATGGCCCAGCAGGGTCTGGGCGGCGGCGAAGGCTTCCTGGGAGATGAAGGAGGCGCTGGCCTCATCTACCCATGCATCGAGTTCCCCAGTAGGCTTGGCAGCCCCTTCCTGGAAGAGGCGATCGAATGTACCTGGTTTGGCCATACCCAGGACGATCTGCAGCAGGTCTTCCTGGTCCTCATCCCCTTGGAGATGGGAAAAGGCCTGGGAGATGGTATGGAGCTTCTTCTCCAGCAGGTTATGGATATGGCTCTCGATGGCGTCGGGGTTGTAGACCTTGTGTACCTCGACGGGGTGCTGTTGGCCGTACCGGTAGAGGCGTCCCACCCGCTGGTGCATGCGCATGGGATTCCAGGGCAGATCCACATGGATCAAGGTGTGGCAGCAGCCCTGGAGGTCGATGCCCTCACCGGCCGCCTCGGTACTGACTAGGAATCGATAATTCCCTTCGTTGAATTTCCTGGCTTCCTCCTCCCGTATGCGCACGATACGGGTGGACATGCCGTCCGCTAGTACGACCCCCTCGATGGCCTCGTCCCCGTTGATGAACCCGATATCCTCGGTGAAGGCTTGGTTCAGGGCGCTCATGAGCAAAGCCTGTGTGGCCTTGTATTCGGTGAAGAAGAGCACGCTCTTTCCGACGAACTCGCGACGGACCAGGTCCACAAGGAAGTGGATTTTGCTCTCTTCGCGGACCCGGCTTGAGAGGGTGAGCAGTTTCAGCAGAAAGGGCTCTTCGTTTTCTACAAGGGCGATCTTGGCGCTCAACTTCGCCAGGTCCGCCTCCCTGGTGGCACGTGCGTCATCGTCTTCACTCCAATGATCCAGTTCCAGAGCCATTTCCAGGCTCTCTTTCCTCTGCTGGTTGCCCCGCAGGTTGGTGAGGCGATTCTGGATGGCTCGCTCTACTGCCGCCACTGAACTGGCGGCGAGTTTCTGGAGTGAGGCCAGCACCAGACCCACAGCGCGGCTGTTGGTCTCATCAAGGCTCCGGGCGAAGAGGAGACCTTGCGAGATGAAGGCGGTGAGCTGGTTGTAGAAGGCCTTCTCTGGTTCGCTGTAGGTGTATTCGTGGGAATGGACTCGTGTCCCATGGAAGAGTCGGTTGCCTTGAAGGTCCGTGGCCCTTGCTTTGGAATTCCGGATCATGACCGCAGGAAGCCTGTCGTACTGCTCTTCCGTCCGCTGGCGGGGATTGAAGTCGCGCGGGTACAGGAGTCGCAAGAGATTGAGGAATCCGAAATCCTCGCCTTTATGGGGTGTGCCGGTGAAGAGGAGCAGTCCCCGGGTTTTTCCGGCCCGCTCAAGCTCGTCGAGCAAGCGGTAGGCAAGGGTGAGGCCTTGCTCATCCGAGCCCAGGTGATGGGCCTCGTCGAAAATGACCAAGTCCCAGGGCTCTGCAGCCATCAGGCGAGCCCAGCGTTCCCCACGGTCCTGGCGGAGGCTGTGAAAACTGGCCACCACGCGCCGGGTCTCGTCCTCCCAGAAGCCGCTGGTCGGCGTGTCCTGTTTGGGGTCATAGGAGTCACATCGGATGGAGAACATGCTTTTCAGGCGTGACTGCCACTGCCATACGAGACTGGCCGGGCACAGGATCAGGAGGCGCTGGAGGCGCCCCTGGGCCTTGGCTGCTTGAAGAATGAGCCCAGCCTCCACGGTCTTGCCCATGCCGACATCATCAGCTATCAGCCAGCGAGGTGGCCACGAGGCCATGACCTTCTGACATGTCCACAGCTGATGGGGCAAGAGCTTGATCCGACTGGTGGAGAAGGCCCCCCAGCGCTGCTGGACCGACTGAATGGCAAAGGCCTGGAGTCGAAGGAGAGTGGGCAGGGGAGCATCAGAGGCGGCCAAGTCGAGTTCCGTGAGTTCAACATCGGGCACTTCGATGAGCCCCTGGCCGGGAAACCTGACGACGGCCAGTCCATCGGCACCGATAGACAGCAGAGTCCCATTGCCGTGTTGGGGGTGGTGAACCTGGGTCATGCATTCACCTGGAATTCCCCATTCAGCGCTGCCATCAGCGGAATGTCGAAATGGCCTCCGAACGTGGGATCGTCAGGGATGGCTTCTTCTGCCAATCGGTAGATGGTTTCGGAATCGCTGTAGGTGGCAGTCTGGGTGTAGTCGATGGCTAGGCGTTGCCTGATCCGTCTGCGGGGTACGAATCCATGGCGTGCCCACTGATTCGGAGACAGCACCTTGAGGCGCAACAGTTCACGGACAAGGACCATGACGCCGACCGTGCCCATCGTCGAATCCAGGGGGACGATCTCATCCACCTGATGAACCCCTTCCCAGTAAGGGTCATTGCCGGGGCGGAGCAGATGGGCAAGGCGGGCGGAACCCCCGAAGTCATCGGCCCTGGCTGGGATCACCCAGCGGTGGTCATCCAGACCCCAAGCAAGACGATGGATGGCGCCGAACTGGGTCCGGAACAGGAAATCCCGATGGCGGCTCTCGTCTTCGATGAGTCGTTCTCCTTGACGGTAGAGGGCATTCATCCAGGCATGATTTGCATCTTGTGAATCTGGATGGGGGCGGTGATCCAGGAATGTTTGAAAATGGCCCTGGTTCTCCAACCAAGTGATAAATCCACAGGCTTGTGTTGCCGAGACTCTGCCTTGGCTGTGGCACGCAGCGAAGATCAGGAGTTTTAGCCAAGCGGATCTGGAGTCGTCCTCGCTGTCTGAATGAAGGTTTTCAGCGACCTCTGGAGGTGCGGCGTAACGGCTGATGATTATCGTTTTTTCGGGAGCATCCAGGCCGTTCCAAACGCCATAGACAGCATGCAACCACCGCCTAGCCTCCTCTTGTGGATTTGGAGCGGGCTGGGGCTCTGGAGGTGGGACGATATCGGGGGCGTGTTCGATTCCTAGCTTGCGAGCCAGTTCGGTTGAAACATGAATTTTATCTTGCTTGACCCTCCATCGAACCTCGCCGAGAAGGTTGCGGCCCTTGTCGCAAATATATTCCATGGCAGCCGTGGCGTTCAGGCCTTGGAGAGCGGCAACAACTGCAGAGCATTGGAACTCTCTGAACTGGTTTTGGTTAATGTCGCGAACGCCGCGCAGCCACGCTGCCAGTTCGCCGGGCACAGAAAAAATATCTGTTTCTTTGGCAAAGGCGCTTTCTGCGTCGATCGGGAGGAATCCACGGCTCAGTTGTTTTGGAGCGCCTCCACCTCGGGTTGAAAAGAGTATTTTCTCGACAGGCATGAATGGCGAGGGATGGCCTGATTCGTCGGTGATTCCTCTTAATCGATTTAGGTTTTCGCGGGTTGCAGGCTTGACGAGACGGCATGAGGTTCCCGCTTCGGCGGAGAAGATGTGGCTCCCTTCGTGATCCGTGATGCTGGCGGAGGGACACTCCTTCTCGGGCATTAGCCCATCCTCCCACCAGAGCCGGGAAAGCTCCTTGGCGAATGCCTGAGTTCCGGGGTCTGCATGGGTGGAAATCAGGCCTGCCAGTGGTAGGCCAATCTCCTTCCAGAGACTTTCCTTTCGTAGTTCCTCCACTCCGACCCAATTCTTCAAAGCTCTCCGAGCCAGCATGCCCAGGAACCGGAATTCTTTGAGGTTATGGGGGTTGGCGCCTTGCACTTCGGTGCGCCCGGTATCGAGTTTGAAGCGTCCATTCAAGAGGAGGGGGAATCCACCCCAGTGGACCTTGGTGGGAGCCAAAGCCCAGATTGTCGGCCATTCTACGGTTGGTCCATTCTTCCGGCGGGTGCAGATCTCATCCCCTTGATACAAGAAGATCACATGTCTGCCACGGGGGGATTTCTCGCAATGCCAGCGTGCGTCGCCGAACTCTTGTTCGGGGTCCCATGCAAAGACCTCATTCCCCGGGAGTGCAATACGTTTGATCGTCCGGGAGAATGCGAGCAAGGGAAGCGCCATTCGTCGGAGAGGATCTAGCATGTCCCGTTCTACCGACCTGGGCGCAAGCAACGGTAGTTGAATGCGTGTTTCAGGCCTATCCTCGTTTTCCTCCTGGATGGGCAGGAGGGCACCACGGATTCGAGCATGAACCCGCCAGCTGTCGATACGCGGCTCGTTGGACACAAGATACACACTCTTAAATCCGAGGCCGAAAAGTCCGCGGCTTGCATCCTGGGGGCGCTTGCCTGATCCATGAAAGGACAGCATATAGATCAGGTCATCCTTCCACTTGGAGTCGCCCCCCCTCCATAAGCCGATGGGCCGACCAGGATAGGAGACTGTCAGCGTGTTGTCCTCCTGGTTGACCTGGAAGGTCGGCTCCTCCGGCAATGCCCAGTTCACTTGGTGCGCTTGACTGGTTGCATCATCGGCGTTCTGGAAAAGTTCAAACAACACGCGCTCTTCCGAATAGCCTAGGTGTTGGATGTAGGAACGAGCCGCCCCCACAAGAGCCTGGTGCTCCCCCGCCCCCTCTATGAGTTGGTTTTGGAGTCTCTGGAGGCAATCCCTACGTCGTTGGTTCGCATCCATGGCTGCCTGATAATTCTCCTCATGAAGCCGCCCCTCAACCTCGGTTTGGCGTTTCTGAAGATCTTCAAGCATCGTGCTCAGGTTTTGGGACGCCTCACCTGGTTGCATCCATCGGTCCATGGCCTGTAAGGCTAGGGGAATGTGCTGGAGAATCCGCAGGTTCTGGTAGTGGGCGTCAAGCTGATCCGGCAGGAAGTTGTCACTTTCCTGGAACCAGGGTTCGTTTGTGAGTTCTGCGAGGCTCCTACGCAGGTCTTCAAAGCTGAAGGTGAATCCGCTGGGTGCCAGCACCACCTCATGGTCCTGGCGACGCCAACAGGCCAAGCGTTGCCCCGGTGCGGTGTCTGGTTCAACGCTGAGGGGTGATCCGTCAAGTGCAAGCACCTCGTCCGGACAATTGATGATTGTGTTGTCCGGATGGGGGGCAAAGCTGCTTCTCAGGTCTTCCAGGGTGCGGTGGCTTCCCTGGAGGAGGTTTGCTGCGGCACCGTCATAGTCTGTGCTGCACCACGCCAGCAGGGTTCCCAGCAGGAGCCTGACTTGGGGAGCTTCCTCGCCCGCAATCTGTGCGCGAGCCTCCATGGCCTGCTGTGCATCATCTTTTGTGAGGGGTGGTACGGGATTAGCTTTAAGTCTCCCCTGCGCCAACAGGCAGGCCTCGAATGCGGGATGAAGCTGCTGGGAGATGGGGGTGGCTTGGTTTGCCTGGGCTAGAGTATTTGGGTTTCGCCAATTTCCACGTGTATCAGGAAGTGTGTTCGTCTTGAAACCAAATATTTCGTTTATATGAAATGATTGCAGGATGGCGAGGGCGCAGGTCCAGCCCGGGCTTCCCGGTTTAGGGTTTGTTTGTTGGATTGCTCTGAATCCCTTTGGCCAGTGATTGAAGAAGGGGTTTTCCAATTGCTGAAGTTGGATCAGCGGGAGGATGGCCTCGCCTTGCGTTCGCTCACAAACCCAGCGGGCCCAATTCCACGCGTTGAGCCAAGTGTTTGATTTCTGTTGAGGGATGTCCTTCTTAACCCATTCTCTGACAAAGTCGGCCAGCAAGTGAGGCTCAATGTCAGCAACCGCGGGAAGCAGGACATACCTCTGATCGTTTATCGGAGCGACCTGTCCAAGCGCGTTCTCAAGGGCGCCAGCTTCACGGCAGGTCCCGGCCTGTACCCAGAAATCCGAGCAGGTAATGGGTGGCTCAACGTCAGCGGGCCATAGGTGCCATGGAGGAGGAGGGGGTGGCAGGAACTTGGGCCATTCTTGCCTATCGAGCACGAAGCGCGGGGCGACGAGAGGGGCTCCCTGGGGCCCCGTAGGCATCCAAGGGCTTGTCGCAAGTCGCCGGATTGTCTCTTGGTTATTGATATTTGCTAGTCCGTGCTGGTTGATGTAGTTCAAGATCCACTGTTGTGCTGGGATGCTGCCAGCTAGGCTGCTCCTGAGGCATCTTGTTAATGATTCATTTGTATTCCAATTCTGGATTTGATTCCAAAACGGATAGCTTGGATCCTCCTGGGCAAATGGGCACTGGGCGGCATTCATCAAGCGGATGTCATGAATTTTGGCGGCCTCCCGGAGACTCGGATCGTGTTCCTCTGCACCTTCCATATAGAACCATGTGGCACCCCACTGGGTTGGCGTGTTGCTGGCCGGCGATAGATGGTAGGGGAGGCTCCTCCAGTCGCTCACATGCTCTGGGACCTGCGAGTGCCATACTAGACGGTCAATCTTGGCATTAAGTAGCTTGGCGCATCGTGCTTTGGTTCGCTCCTGTGCGCTGCGCCCGTTTCCTTGTTCGTCCACTACCCATACACCCGTGTTGGTCGGGATGTTTCCATGAATTGCAATAAGATCCTGTGGGGTGCACCAGTCAAGTAGAGTGGCTGCCCAGGCCGCAACGGCCGTACTTTCCGATTGAAGTTGGTGCCAAGCTCTATTGAGCGCAGTTTTTACCGTCCATCCGAAATCACTCTGAAGTTGTTCCCAATACTGGTTGTTTTGACTAACTTCAAAGGGACGCTCCACGAGAACAATGCCCAGGGCTTCTGCTGCCTTTCTTAGGCCATTTGCATCGATGGCATTGGCTGCTAATACCCGAAAGTTCATTTCTTGGGTGCGCCAAGGGGTGTCGTGGTTGGGCCCGTGGAGTGGCAATTGGAGCCAATCGCTATATCCATCTATGCCCCAAACCCGCTCTGCTGCTTCGAGGACGGCCGTGGCCCATCCTGGGCGGCCGACTCTCGTGCCGCGGGGTTGCCGGATTTCGTGTTTTAGATCTTCCACGACTTGGCGCCAAGTTAGGGTATTAATACCTAAAGCTGTGCAGTCTTGGGGGCGGATCGCAGCACTCATGTCTTCCGATAAAAAGTGCCATTTCCCCGCTTCTCGGCGGGCCTCTACCCAGTCTTTGAGGGCTTGTAGTGCCGAGGTCCCTTCCGGGCCACCCCAATCAGGCGCCATTTCCAGTTGACATATTTCGGCACCTCTCGCGTCCAGGCCGAGGATCAAGCTTCTTAGGGTGCCTCTTAGAACAGGCGAGAGGTTCCATATAGGAAGGAACCAAGCGAGAATCTCTGCCCGTTTGGGTTCAGGCAGTGTAATGCCGAGTTTTATTAATTCATCAACATGTTGGTTATGTTCATTGGCATTCCAAATCTTTCTGGTCCACGGATGTTCCGCAAGATCGACCAGCACAGAACGAAGGTCACCGCTGTATTTACCGAGGGCGTCTTTGAGTAGCGTGAAAATGCCGGTAGTGATGAGATACCTGTTGAATCCGCCTTGATATGTTCTGCCGTCGGTGGGTTCTTCCAGGCCTTCCAGGTCCATGCGCTTGTCATCGCAGTAGCCGTTGACATGGAGGATCAGGCCCGCCATCCCATCGACCGTCACACTCTGCACACCACCGAGCCCAAGGAACATGGCCTTTCGGATGGCCAGAGACTCATTTGATTCTCCAATGCGTAGGACTGCCGCATGGGGTACCCTGGGGAAGAAGCCCGCGTCTGGAGGCATCGCGACGTTATCTATAGCCCTGTGGAGGGGTAAGCGACACTCCCATCCAGCGTAAGGTGTCGTGACGGTATTGGTGGGCTCCGTCCCGGAACCATTTCCTTGGTATTCTATGATTCGTCCGGCGAATTTTACGTTCTCTGCGTTTTGGAGATCCGGTACTCCCTCGCGCCAGTTGGCGGGCCATCGGTTTTGATTGCCAAACGCCTCGGGGGTCAGAAGGTGTGGGCTCCTGCGCGTTCCATCCAGAGTCCAGGAGGCACTCCATTCGCCCTCCACGAGGACCTTGATCTCCTTCAGGTTTGCAAGCAATGGAAGCATCTGTGCCACGGCTCGCCATAGGGGGAGTGCTGTTTCTTGATTCAAAAGCCAGCGACCGCTCCAGTCCCGATTCTTCAGCGGTACCAGAATTTGTAGGCGATTTTGTCCGCAGTCAGCGCTGAATATCTTACCCAGCGGGCCATGTGGTTCGTAATACGCAGGGTCCAAGTCCCATTGGGAGAGCTGCTGTTCATCAGCGCATGTGAGGGGGGAGTGGGTGCTGGGAGCTTGGGAATTGTCGATCCACCCCCGGATGAGATGGGCATATCCAACTGCAAACAGAGCCACCTTGCCGACTCCGAATCGCCCGACCTTCAATGGCCGATCCGCTTTGGCGGTGGAGCGGAGTTCCCCGAGGTTTCGGAAGTCTTCCTCGGAGAGGGGCCCGTTGTTGGAAATCAGGAGGGACGGACCGTTCCACGGACTCGGATCGGGAAAGCAAGAGATGGCACGATGCTGGATTTCCACCGAGCTTGAACCAGCATCGTCGGCGTTTTGTATGAGTTCGCGCACGAGGGTGTCGGATGAATAGCCGTGCAACAGCGTTTGGATTTCATTCAAAACGTTGGCCTTCGGCTGTCTGGCTATAGCGTCATTGGGCATGGCAGATAATCTCATTGCATAAATGGTGTTGGATGCGGAGCTCAAGCGTATTCGGCTCAGGCTTGCGCTGGCTGGGGCTGGAGTTCGACGACTTCTTCCGTCAACCAGTTCACGCGTTGCAGGCAACTCTCGCCAGCCAGCGGGCTTAAGGAACTTGCATCGACCGTTTTCCGGTTCCCATCCAGGCCTTGGATTTCGTAAACGATCCCGCGGGGGATTGATCTGTACCTCCAAACCGTCACTTCCTCGGATTCCTGTTCGAAGGTCCAGAGGGCCCGTGAGCCTGGGGCAAAGACGGTGGACCAGTCTCCCGTGCAGGGCGGGAGGGTGCCGGGTTCCCGGATGGGCTCCGCGTCGAGGTCGTGGATCTGGTCTAACAATGCCTTGAGTTCGTCTGCCAGTTCGGGTGGGGCAGCCGCCAGGGCCAGGGAAACCACCTCTTCGAAGTGTTCTGCCAACTCCTGAGTAAGACGAAGGCTGCCCGCGACATTGTCGTAGATGCACCAGCCTTGGCAAGTGGTGCGACCATTCGGGCCTGCCTTAGCCTGGAATGCCCCCACATCCAGTTCCTGGTTCGCGATTCCGAATTCCTGACAGAAGGTGCTCATCAGGAATTCCGCCAAGGCCTCGCTTCCCACCCCCGTCCAGCAGACGCCCGTGGTTGGCAAGTAGCGCGGGATTGCCTTTTTGGAGTAGCTCCCGGCATCACCGTACAGGTGGGTCACGGCTTTGCCGTCTTGTCCCTCGGTATAGCCAATGACTCGCTCAAGGACCTGGACGCCACACTCTGCAAGAAAGTGCTCAGACGACGTCTTAAGTTGTAGGAGGGCATCCTGGAATGCCGGGAAGACCTTGTTCTTGCGGATGGGGCGCGTGGTCAGCCGTTTCTCCCGGCGGACCGAGATGCTTCCCTCGTGCCATCGGACTTGGTAAACGCGGTAAGGGCGGGCCAGGTAGTAATAGACGGCGCCTGGGTAGGCCTCCCGCATGTATTGGGAGTGGGTGATGGTGCCCAGGGGCGTGGTCGCATGATTCTGATTAACTTGGATCCGGAATTCCTTTTCACCACCACTGCGAATCGGGAACGCGCGGTGGGGTTGCTCGCCCGCCTTCTGCTTCAGTGGAAGCAGGTCGGGGGGAAGGCTGGCTGTCTGGTCCAACTCGTTTTGGAGCATCTCCAGGAAGGAGGCTGGAAGATCCTCGTAGGCGGCGAAACGCCTGGCGTCTTTGGGAGCGGAGGGCAGTTCCTGGGCCGCGCACAGGGCGTTGGCGTACTGCAGATAAGTGTTCTCCAGGTAGAGCCAGCAGGGCTCGGGTGGCCGTTCGAGGTGGCGCTTGAAGGCGTCTTCGTCCTTCAGGATGCCCCTGTCGTCCAGGATGAGGCAGTGCCCTGTGCGACGGCGCCCGACGCGTCCAATGCGCTGCCAGAATGAGCGCATGGTTCTGGGGAGACCGAGCAGGACCACGACGCGGAGGTCGCCGATGTCCAGCCCCAGTTCCATGGCACTGGTTGCCACCACGCCCTTGAGCGAGCCGTCACCCAGGGACTGCTGGATCGCAAGGCGATCCTCCTCTTCGTACCCTGCGCGGTAGGGGAGAATCTGCCCCTTGGGAGGCCGGATGCCATCTTGGGTTTCGGCGCCGTCGTGCTCGTCCTCCTGCTCCAGGAGGGACACGATTCGCTCGACCTGGATGCGAGAATCTGCAAAGGCCAGGAAGCGCCCTTCGGGATGGAGTGCCAACCGCTTGAGCAGCGAGGCCATTTGTCTGAATGCGTTCTTGGCATCAGGATTCAGCACGGTGATATGCCGTTCCGGGCGATCTGTTCCATCCTCAGTCTGATCGAAAACCCGAAGGCTCCGGCCGGTGAGTTTCCTCATGAACGTCTGTGGCTCGCCCACCGTGGCCGTGCTGGTGATCAGGCGATCCACCGGGCTGATGGCTTGGAGTCGGCGAAGCAGGAATGCCATATTGGTGCCGAACGCACCGTCGTAGACGTGCGCTTCGTCCATGATCAATAAGCGTAGATGCCCGAAGAATTGGGAAAGCTCCAGTTCAGAGGATCTCGCCATGGCCCAGCAGTGGAGCACATCTGGGGTCATGAGGATGACCCGGTTTTCCCGAAGGATCAGTTCTCGTGCCTTGGTTGGGACACTGCCATCAATGAATCCGGCGCTCAGGGCGTGAGGGGTAAGCGCCTCTCCCCACTTCTTGATCTGATCCTGGATCAGGGCCTTGGCGGGATAGAGTGCCAGCACCCGGGCCAGCGGGTCGGCTTTCAGGAGGTGGGTTGCAGCGCTCATGAATACCAGACTTTTGCCGGAGGCTGTGGGGGTGGCCAAGCATATGTCTTGCCCCCCGAGGAAAGTCGCCAGCGCTTCGGCTTGGTGGGAGTAAAGCCCCTGGGGGTAATGGTGGCGAAGAGTCTGAGCGAGGGAGGAGTCCAGGGCGTCTGGAACCGGGGCCCACCGCGCGGTTTGCCCCGGGATGGTGTCCGTTATGCTCACCTGGAGGCAGAGTTCTTGAAACACGCTTTGATCGAGCATCAGACGGCCTCTCCTTATTGATGGATAAAACCCAGCTTAGCCTAACGGAATGGTTTGATCTGAGTGGTGATTGAATCGGTAACAAGTTATTCACTGCACTCCAGGATTTGGGACAACCTCCTGGCCATTGAGGCGCGGGCCGGTCGGTATCATGCCCCGATGCCCCTTGGCTTTTTCTTTGAATGCCCTAAGGCCTGTAAACCTCGCAACTGCTTTCTCCAAACCCCCCAACGATCAGGACCATCCCATTCGGGAGCAGGGTGGCTGTGTGGGCCGTTCTGGCGATTTTCATCGACCCTGTGAGGCTGAAGGTGCCCAGGCTGGCGCTGTAGATCTCGGCGCTCGACCAGAGGTTGAGAGAATACTGACCCCCTGTGATCAGGACATCCCCCGTGGGAAGCAGGGTTGCCGTGTGCAGGGATCGGGCGTAGGTCATCGGGTTCACGGTACTGACAGTGGAGGTGCCGGGATCGAAGGTTTTTACGGTGGCGCCGACATAGTCACCTCCGGGGAGGAGCACTGCACCGTTCTGCAGGCGCACCGAGGCTGCGAAGATGTTGCAAGACCTGAAGGTCTCCACCGTGGTGAAAGCGCCGGTGGAAGGGTCATAGACCTCAGACTGCCAAGCGGCATAGATGAAGACCTTGCCGCTGGACAGCAAGCATGCACTGTGGCTCATGCTCGTCGTGTGCAGGCTGCCGGTGGCAGTGAAGGTGCCCGAACCGGGGGTGTAGACCTCCGCTGTCGCCAGGACGGTGGAGGTGTTCTGCCCGCCCACCAGTAGCACATTGCCATTCGCCATGAGTGTGGCGGAATGATAGGCCCGGGCATCCGTCATGGCGTTGATGGAGGAGAAGGTCCCGCTGGCGGGGTCGTAGATCTCGGCGCTGGCCACATTGACTGCATACCCGTTGGTACCGCCGGTAACTAGGACCTTGCCGTCCGTGAGGAGGGTCGCAGTGTGATGCTGCCGGGGTGTTTGCATCGAGCCAGTTGCGCTGAACAACCCCGTGGAGGGGTCGTAGAGCTCGGCCGAGGACAGGACCTTGTTGGTGTCGTACGAGTATCCACCAGTGATGAGAACCTTGCCGCTATTGAGCAGGGTGGCCGTGTGGTAGCCCCTGTCCACGGTCAGGCTACCGGTGTAGGAGAAGGCTCCGGTCTGGGAGCTATTCACGGTGATGCTGATATCACAATAGGAAGAGCCTGATGTATTGCTGGCCGTTATCCGGTAGACGGTCTGGCCTGTCGTAGTGGTCGGTGTTCCAGAGATCAAACCGTTGGCAGAGTTCAGACTGAGCCCTGCCGGTAGGTTCGGAGAAACCGTGTAGAGGGCGACGGCTCCGCCGGTCGAGGACGGGTAATTGTTTTCAATGGCGACCCCGGCCAGGTAGATGGCGTTATCAAATTGGTAGCTCAGATCCGCGGGGGCTTCATCGTTGATGGTGATGGTCAGCCCGGTCGAGCAGCACCCTGCTGCGTTGCAGGCAGTGACTGTGTAGGTGTTTTGAGGGACAACACTAGAAGGGGCCCCGGAAATTAGACCCGTAGAGGTGTCGAAGGTGAGCCCAGCTGGAATGCTTGGTGATATCGAGTAGCCCGTTGTCCTATCGCCGGAATAGGATGGCGCATTCGGGGTGATGGCTACGCCTTTGGTGTAAGTGGCAGGGTTTGAGCTGTAGATGAGATCAGTGGGTGGGTGAACGGTGTTGCTGGATGCTCCTCCACCGCCTCCTCCGCAGGCTGCAGACAATAGCGCCAGAAGAAACAGCAGGAATGAAACTGCGCGTCGGAACGGCATGGCATTCTCCCTTTCATGAACCCAGTTGGCTGGGGGGTCGGCGCAAGGATGACTTGGGACGCGCGACATTTACTGGCGTCCCATCCTCCGAATCCGCTCCAGGGTCACCTCAAGGGGCTCTGGGTGTTCTTCATCCCATAGGGGCAGGTGATCGTCGCAGGGAAAGGGGTACCGCTTCTCCTGGGGACCATGAAAGGCGTCGAATGCCTCGCGGTTGAGGAGCAGTCTGAGTTCGTGGGAGCGCTCGCCCTGGGCGTGGCGTTGGATCAGGCTCCGGATATGGGCATCTCGGGTGGGCATGGATTGGTCCTCGGGCTTCCCTTGAAGATGGTCGTGGCCGGGCGACAACGGTTGACGCACCTGCAGGTGGATCCTGGGAGTGCACAAGGAGCCTGCCATGCCACCGCTTTCCGAACTGCTTCAGGGATCCTGCTTCTACCCCGCCAGCGGCACCGACATCCGCCCGATCCTGGCCCTCCATGGCCGGGTCAGGACCTTCGTGTACGCTGATTACTGGTCCGAGGTTCAGCGGGAGTTTCCCAAGATCGTGGGGGCCCTGGCCATCGAGGGCTTCACCCACCTGGGGGGAGATGAACTCCGTCCGGGGGATCTGTGGCCCGACCGCCAGGCATGGCCTGCGTCTTTCCATCGCGCCTCCCATCCCGAAGCCTTTCGGGGCTTCTGGGATGTGGAGCCATGGGGTGTCTGGATGCGTTTCGGGGGCCCCTTGGGCAAAGTGGACCTTCTCATGCTGGGGACCGAAGGGATTGCCGCCTACCGGGAACTCTACGTGGCATCCGGCATCGCTCCGACTTGGCTGGCTCTGCTCCGGCCCGGTTGCGGCCTTGGCGGGGGATGGACAGACTTCTGGACCGACGCCCCCTTTCCGGAAGCCTTCCGGGCGAACCCCGGCGGGTTGCCCCTGGGGATCCTGTGCGACGACTATCGGCCCTATCCACCCACCAATCTCGGCATTCCCTACCGGGAAGTGCCCCTGGCCAGTCGGCGCAATCTGTCGGGCTCGGTCCAGGCCTTCCGGAGGGTTCCCGGGCAGACTTCCCGGGAGCGGGGGCTTTCCCTGGAAGAGTTGATCCTCGGATTGGAAGGGTAGGGCGGCATGAAAGGCATCAAAGCGCTGTTCTGGCTTGGTATCGTCCTGCTCCTCGCCCATCCTGCCTGGGGCGGTGCTCTGCTGGTGCTGGCAAGTGTCGGCATCCTTGTCTTGAAGAAGGGCGGTGTGGGGCGTGCTGACTGACGGCGCGTAATGGGTGTGTGCGACACCATATGTCGCTCTAAAGCTCTCAAACTGTTGAAATGAAGCATTCCGACCCTCAGGCCCCCCACTCCATCTTGCTCATCACTCACACCGACCGCGATGGCATCCTGTCCGGCGCTGCCCTGCTGCGCGGGCTGCAGGAACCGTCCGTCGATCTCCTGCTCACCCAGGGGAGCTACCTGGCCTTCGAGCTGGAAGAGCTCCTTGAGGCGGGGTGCCGGTACCAGCACATCTATGCCTGCGACACCTACTGGCATCCGGCCCACGCGGAGCGCCTGGAAGCGGCCTTCCGGGGGCTTCTGGCACCGGAGGGCAGGCTGCTCTGGATCGACCATCACCCTTCCAGCGTGGAGGGGGAGGCTGAGATGACGGCTCGGATTCCCGGGATCCGGACCCTCATCCGGGGCGACCGCGAAGGGGTGCATGAGGCAGTGTCTCTGGTGGTCGAGCGTTTCTGTCTCGACGACGATGATGTGGCCATGGATATGCTGGGGGCGGCCCGGCTCAAATGGACCCGCCGGGGGCTGCCGACGCCGGAACCCGTGCAGGCCTGGCTGGATGTGATCGACGGCCTTTCCCGGCATGTGGATCTTCCGGCTGCCGATGCGGAGCAGCTGGTGCGCACCCTGGCCCAGGGCTTCGACACGCCCATTCCCGCCGCTCTGGAGCCACTGGCCCACACGACACGGGCCTGCAGGGAGCACACCGAGGCCCTGAAGCAGCAGGAATGGGTCCGCCTGCCCTCTGTCGACGGCGGCTGGGGGCTGCTCCTGGACCTCCGGCATGAGCCCCTGGCCGTGGCCTACGAGCTGCAATACGCCCTCTTCATGGCCTCGGATCGGCGGATCGACTACTTCGTGGTGCAGGAATCCAACAGCGTCCGGCACTACGTCAGCGGAAGCCGCGCCCGTATCCAGCGCGATCGGCTGGAGGGAGATGGCCTCCCCGCCCTCCGGGTGGGAACCCATCACAAAGGGCTGCGGGCCGCGGCCAGTTTCCAGGCCCGGAAAGGCATCGATCTCGCCTACATGACCCGACGCCGTCCGGCGGGTCAGTGGCTCCATCCATGGATCGATGCGCACCCGTACCTTGTGAAGGCGGCGTGGCTGGATTCCTCCCGTGCCGAAGCCCCACTCGAAGAGGCCGGGCGGGCCATCGGTGCGGCCATGGTCACCGCGCTATCCGCGTTCCGGTGGTCCGATGCGTCCCGCGCTTTGTGCCCCGCTCGGAAGGATCGGATCAACACCATGAGTGCAGGGCACCCTTCCGTATAGAGGCGTAGCCTCTTTCAAAAATGCACGCGGTGTGGGGGTTTTCTGTCACCCCCCAGCTGTTCTGAAGCCCATCTCCAAGTGGGAGGGAATTATGGAGCTCATTCAGGAACTGCTCCCAGCCAAAGACCTGATGGCTGACCTTAGCCAGCGGGGAGGGCTGGAGTCAGTGGACTGGCTTGGGATCCTTCGTGGCCTGGAGCGACCGGAGGATCGAGTCAGGGTTGTCGTTCTCGCCAGACTCCAGGGCGTTCCGGTTGAACCCCTCCTCAACGCTCTTCTGGGATTGCGAATCCATCCCCTCAGCGTGATGCTCTTCGCCGACATCGAATGGGGAAGCCTGGGGGAGAGTGTGGAGGCGTGTGCCGCAGTCGTGGGTAGGTTCGGTATTGACTGCTTCAAGGTTCTTGAAACTACTCCGTATTCTCTCGATCTTGTGATGGCAGGAGAAAGGCCCGAAGGATGGCCAGGGGACTGCCGACTGATCATCCCTCCAGATATCGCATACGCGCAATTGAGTGGGGATCTGACCGACTGCATCGACCCGGTCCATACCATCCGGCATGAGTTGAGACTCTTCGATGTCTCAGGTCTGGTCGAGCTTCCCGCTGAATTGGATCGGGATCTGCTCATTCATCACTGCGATGCCCGGTTCCGCTTTCAGGAGCGTCTCGCGCCTTGGCGGAGGCTGGAGATCCGGGATTGTCCGAACCTGGTCCGACTTCCTGAACTTCAATTCATAGAGAGGCTGCTCCTGGAGCATCTTCCGGCTCTGGAGGAGCTCCCGCCGATTCAATGCTGGCCAGCGGCCACCATTGAATTGGTGGCGCTGCCGGTCGCGAAAGTGGATCTTTTTCCGGGAGAATCGCGGGGGGGAACTTCTGTCGCTGGAGGGGGATCACCTCATTGCCCGCTCCAGAGGCTGCGCTTGGAGCGATTGGACCAGCTTCGGGACTTCCGGTGGAGCCCGGCGGCCGCAGTGCGTCATCTGGAAGTAATGGATTGCCCCCGGCTGGAGATTTGGCCGGCCGCCCTGACGCACATCCTGGGGGATCTCACCCTGGATATGCTCCCCGGACTTCGTGAACTTCCCGTAGACCTTCAGGTTGAGGGACGCTTGAGGATCCGCAGGTGCCCCAATCTGAAGGTTGGAACCTGAATCAGCCATGCACCCGGGAGGCCTTCCGCGTCTGTGGCCGGGGTCGAGCATCATGCCTCAAGAGAGTTCGCTCTCCCCTCCGGCCACGACCTCTGCCTGTTCCAGGGATCCCAGTCCCGGACAGTTCCGGATGCAAAGATCCTTCGCAATCCGGAGCCCCCGGGGGAGGCCGCTCATGCTGGGGAGATTCTTCAGGGTCAGGCTTCCTGTCAGGTTCTTGAGCTGGCCCGGGATGCTTTCCAGCTTGGGGCAGCTACGGATGGATAGGTTGCGGATGACTGCTGCTGCCGGGAGGTGAAGTCTCTTCAGGTTCGGGAGCTCCTTGAGGTCGATGTCGATGGGGTTTCCGGATGGAAGGTGCAGCTCCTCAAGGCGGGGAGCCCGGGATACATCGAAGTAGGACACCCCTTCCACGCCTTGGGGAAAGGAGCGGATGGGCAGGTTGATGAGCTCGATCTGCGCTGCCCCTGTGATGGTTCGGGGCAGGGTGTCCAGACTGGGACAGTGTTGGAGGTAGAGGCCCCTGGTCCTGAGCTGCTCGGATAGCGATGCCACGCCGGAACACCCTCGGATTTCCAGGGCGCCATCGAGATCCAGGTGTCTTGGAAACTGGAAATGGGCCTCGGAGAAATCGAGTTGAAGCCCACCATGGATCCTCGATGGCAGCTGCAGTGTTCCATCGCAGACCCGGAACTTGAGGTGGCAGGGGAAGTCCGTCCCGGCGGGCAGCAGTCCTGTGACATCGGCATCCGTGAGCATCAAGGTGTCTAGCTTGGGGTTGGGGAGGATGGCCAAGTGAGGGGGCAGGTCCCTCAGCCATTCCGTGGCCTGGAATCGGTTGAGCGTCAGGATTCCCCGCTGGAGGTTCGCTCCGAGGAACTGCCCGGGCTGATGGAATCTCCATTTGCCTTCCTCTGCGAGCCACTGGTGGAAATCTCGATCCCCCGCCAGGAGGAGGCTCAGGGGATGGATGCCCTGTAATGTCAGGGCTGCACATGCGCTCTGCAGAGCCTCCATGGAGCGCGCCACGGTGCAGGCCACCTGGAGCATCTCGGAAGGCCCAGGGATGCCTCCCAGGATCTGGCCCAGGGTCAGGGGATGGCCTGTGGCGCCCTGCATCAGGGAGCAGACGGCCTCCTCCAGGCGCAATCCGGTCAGCGTGGCGGTCTTCAGGAAGGCAGGGATCCATCCTGCTTCAACCTCTTGGCTGCTCATGGATGCGGCCGAGTGTTCCGGTTGCCCCACACCCTCAGGGGCAGAAGTCCCATCAGGGGGGCATCATGGATGGGAACCTGGAGGCTGGTGCCCCAGAGGAAAGGAATCTCTGCGGCGAGTGCCGAAGGGGCCGCCATGGTGTGCAGAAGGTCAGACCCACTGTCCCAGCGTTCGATGGGTTTACCGTAACCCGAGTAGGGGACCCAACAACGACCGAAACTCGGGGGAGCGCCTTCCACATAGACTCTGGCCATGGCTGCGGTTCCATCGGTGATGCCGGGCTGCATACCTGGGAAAGCTTCCGGCAACAGGGATTCCAGCAGGTCGTCGGCCGAGTCGGGCGATACGGGGAGCTCAAAGCACCATTCCACGCCTTCGTTGGGATGGAATATTGGAATCTCGATTCCAGTCAGGAGGGGATCCTCGGAAAAACCCAGGGTCCACGCCAACATGCTTCTACAGACCGCGCCCTTGATGGGTCGAAATTTCAGTCCCCGCCGGGCGGCGGCATCGGCCAGGGCGGCCCATGCCAGGAAAGGCAATTCGCAGCCCAGGTGCTCGACCTGGGTGCATTCCGACTCCAGCCAGGCGTGGTGGGTTGGGTCGATGGTGATACGCCTGGCCATAGCTGATTCAGCCCGCTGGCGCAGGGACCCATGGGCGTGGGTCAAGGCTTTCAAGGGCTCGGAACGGAGGTCGATGGCATCGATGCCTTCGGCCAGCTTCACAGCGTTGGACAGCCAGTCGGGACGATCCGGGAATGCCTCTGCCATCTCTGCTGGAGTGGCCAGATGGTGCTTTCCGGGGGAAGGATGGGAATCCCGGGTGCGAAAGCGTCCCCGCCGGAAGCGTGCGTGGGCCTCCGCGTCCCGGGGGTCCAGGTAGCGGGCCTCCTGGGTGGCGACGATTGAAAGATTCAGGGCGGAACCGAGGTCCTGCAGATCCTGATGGATCCGCCGGTCCGATTCGTGAGCCTGCAGATGGAAGTCTTCGAAGATTCGGCCCATGGCGAGTGCTGCATCCTGGGCGCCTTGGGGGTCACCCCGTCGCAGCAGGGTGGAAACGGAACCCGCCCTCCCGCCGGACAGCGCGATGATGCCATTGGCGTGGGCCCGCAGGTGGCGAAGCCCCACCAGGGGGGTCCGAGTGTATCCGTTGCTGAAGCCTGCGGACACGATGCTGCACAGATTGGCATAGCCTTCCCGGTTGCGGGCCAGCAGCACCAGTCGCCAACCGGGCAGGGGCCTGCCCCAGGCATCTGCGGGAGGGTTCCATCCAGGAGCATTGCCTGGATGGAGCAGGATGGCGCACCCGAAGATGGGCTTCACTGGGTGCGAACTCCGCAGGGTGGCCCTGCAGGCGCCCAGGAGGGCGGCTGAAGACAGCATGGTGCCAGGATCTGTGAGGGCCAGTGCGGGCATGCCTGATTCCTGGCATCGTGCCACGGCGGCGGTAGGGTCCACCATGCCGTCCACAAGGCCATGGGTGCTTGAGACATCGAGATGGACGAAGGTCATGGCCGGGGGCCTCCCATGGGGTTGATCTGGATAGGTGAGGGGGGCGAGGGTCCTTCCCTCAAGCGGACTGAGTTGATCCGTCGAGGCTCAATGGCCTGTGGAGTCTGGCCGTGCTTCCAGGAGCGATGGTCTTGAATTGTGACGTCGGCGCCTGCAGGCGGCCTGGCAAAGCTGGACCAACCGCCGGGCCTCCGACGGAACATCCCCCAGATGGAGAACCAGGAGTTCCACGGCCTCTTTGCAGAGGGTTTCCGCCTCCCAGGCATGCCCGAGGTGCAGTTCCAGGTGGGCCAAGGTCAGCATGGCGTGGGCCGCGGAGACCGGGCGGTCCTGGCGGTGGTAGGCCGCACAGGCCTGGGCCTGCCTCTCCAGGGCTGCTTCGGTGGGCAGGATGCGGGCGAGGGCCTCCAGAACCTCACCATGGTCTTCGAACGTCGGGCACTCCAGCACCAGTTCCAGCCAGGCCTGGGCCTCGACTGTCCAACCGGCCCTGAGGAAAGCCCCGGCGAGGCTGCGCATCAGTTTCGGATGGCGACGATCCGGCTCCAGGTTCCGGTGGTCTTCCAGGGCTTGCGCCGAGCAGTGGAGGGCTTCCTGCGGTCTCCCAGCCTCCAGCAATCGGATCGCCAGCAGCCCCTTGGAGACCGCGAGCTTGGTTGGATCCCCCGCTTGCTGAAAGAAGCGGAGGGCGCGGCGACTCAGGCGCAGGGCGGGGACCGGGCCCTCCAGATCGGCCAGGCAGGCGGAGAGATGGGTCAGAGCCTTTCCCTTTTCAGCAGGACTGCCGCTGCGACGGATCGCCTCCCAGTGTTTCC
This sequence comes from Holophaga foetida DSM 6591, assembly GCF_000242615.2. Classification (GTDB taxonomy): domain Bacteria; phylum Acidobacteriota; class Holophagae; order Holophagales; family Holophagaceae; genus Holophaga; species Holophaga foetida. The sequence continues at coordinate 780,593 of NZ_KI912268.1, read as the reverse complement.
GGGCCTCGGCTGCGACCTCTTCCAGCCAGGCGCGATCCAGGTGGCTTAGGTGATGGGGGGTGGGGGGTGCGGTCCTCATGGGGATAGTATTGGAGGAATAATGCGACAGCTCGTGTCGTATTGTTCGAACCTCCCCAGGGCTGGCCTGGACTCAGGATTCAAAGACTTCCCGAGTCTCCCCGAAACCCGTCCGGCTCGCGGTACCGAGGTTCAGGGGGGGGCACCGATATGGCACGATTGTAATGAAGATGACATGGATGTCGGGATCTGGCTCTAAGATTGCCTCGTTCACATGGACCTGAATCCGTGAGCCGATTTCGCATAAATCCAATACAAGAAGAACTATATCAATACTAGCGTCACTAACTTTCTGCCGCCCAACTTCACGGCGGCTGTGAGGTGG
>NZ_KI912268.1:647442-780090 GCF_000242615.2 Holophaga foetida DSM 6591 | reverse complement strand
GGACTGTCGGGCTCAGCAGTCAGCAATCCCTGGGCGACAGGGGGACCTGGCGTCCCCAAAAGTGGATCAGCAGGCGCGATTTCCCCATAGCCCTCGCCCAACTCCCCCGCCGCTCCGGGCTTGTTCAACACCGCATTTCATCGGTGGGGGCTCCGTCTACCTGAGGCAGCCTCGCCCACGCCCCACCGACGAAATGCTCACTGTTTTTGAGGTGGTTCGACAGGATAGAAACCCCTCAACTCCCGACCAAGCGGGAGTGATGGAGATGCACTAATGCTGAAGATATTGCCACTAAATCGGTGAATTTAGTTCATGTGTGGCAATTACCCAAAAACGAACCGTCGTCAAAACACAGACCGGGATCGTATGTCTTCAAACCCGACTCACGAAAGGCACCCGTGCCTCCGTCCCGCCTCAAGGCGCAATCAGTCCTTCAGGGCCAGGTCTGAGCGGTATGCCTTCAACACCTCGAGATAGCTCAATAGCAGGGGAGAAGTGCTCTCCTTGCGCCAGACCGCTGTGATCTCCACCGGAGGAAGGGGGGGATCGAGCGGGAGGAATACGATCCCGGGAAGGTGGTACCTGGAGAACATTTCCGGCACCAGGGAGATCCCCAGCCCTGCCCCCACCAGAAGGAGACCGGTCTGGATCAGGCGAATGTGAAGCTCCTTCGCGGGCTCGACCCCCGCCATATGAAGGGCAAAGTGGATCTTCGCGTAGAGCCCCGGAAAGGGGTGATTTTCGGGCACGATCAGCACCTCGGAAGCCAGCGCCCTGAGGTCGAAACTTTCTGCTCCCGCCAGGAGGTGATCCACCGGCAGGACAGCCATCAGTTGGGGCCTGGCCAAGGTGAGGGTATTGAAGACCGGATCGTCGACCGTCGCGATGACGAGAGCCAGGTCCACCGTCCGATCATAAAGCCCCGAGAACTGCTCACGGGGGGAGGACTCAAGCAACTTGAGGTCCACAGAGGGATTCTGCTCCTGGAAGACTTTGAGGGTGGTGGGCAGAACATCAAGCGCCGCGCTGGTGATGAAGGAGACGCTAAGCAGCCCGGCATGCCCGGAAGCAACTCGCCGGGTCTCCTCCCGGGCTCGATCCGCATCCCTAAGCAGCGCCTTGGCCTTTTCAAAGAAAAGCCGGCCCGCCGGGGTCAACAGGACCTTCCGATTGTTCCGCTCGAAGAGGACCGCCCCGAGCTCCTCCTCCAACTGGTGGATCTGTTGACTCAGGGAGGGCTGGGCGATATGCATGGCCTCCGAAGCACGGCGAAAATGGAGGTGCTCGGCTACGGCGACGAAATAGCGGATCTGGCGAAATTCCATGGAGATTTCCTTGCAGGATTGCTTTACTGACTTCGATAGAAAGACGCGATCAATGGATAATCCAAAAAGTATTGGACGTCCCTTGGCTCTTTTATAATTCTGGTACGATCGTACCATATGCCTCAAGCGAATTCCTTCACTTTTGCTCGGTGGCCACATGCATTAATGGGCCGTTACCGCACGGAGACCTTTCAGCAAAAGATAGGACATGGAAATTTCCAGCCAGATCGACTTGATCGCCAGGGGTACTCCCCATTTCCGATAGAAGGACGCGATCAATGGACGACCATAAAAGTATTGGACGCTCTTTAGCGTCCCCGTGAAAAATGGTACAAACGTACCACGTAATCCACCCCCATGCCATCACCCCCTGGCTCCTCGCGCAGGCCCCCCCTTCCCTGATTGACAAAGTCAGGTCCATGCATACTTTTGCCACTGAATGAAACCGCATTTGAGGCATTCCATATTGAAGATAATGACCATCAAGTCCGCCCAAATGCCACCGGGGCTCTTTGAAGGACAAAATGACATTGGCCACCCCAATGGATAGCGAAACACGATCAATCAGCGGCCATAAAAGTATTGGACGCCCCCCAGGGTGTCGCGAATGATGGTACGAACGTACCGCTCTGTGCAACAGATCTCCTACTTTTGCGCGTAATACAAACGCATAAGTGTCATTGCTCCTGATTAACCAAATCAGGCCCATGTAATTGTGACGCGGTCTTGAAACCCGATTCCTTGCGCCACTAACAAATGAAAGGACTACCCATGACTTCACAGCCTGAGATCACAGACCTGCGATCTGCGCTGAGGTTCCTGTCCCAGATTCCGGGACAGCTTGTCTGCACGGACGAGGCGGTTGACCCCATCGCCGAGCTCTCAGGCGTATACCGCTATATCGGCGCGGGCGGCACCACCATGCGTCCCACGAAGTCCGGTCCTGCCATGGTCTTCAATAATATCAAGGGATTCCCTGGCGCCCGGGTGAACATCGGCATGCTGGCAGACCGTAAGCGGGTAGCCATGCTGCTGGGCACGACCATCGACCGCCTGGGCTTCCACATGTGCGATGCCCTCAATCACCCCATCGATCCCGTCTTCGTCCCCAAGGCGCAGGCCCCCAGCCAGGAAGTAGTCCATCTGGCCTCCGAGCCCGGGTTCGATATCCGCAAGCTCATCCCCGCCCCCACCAATACCCCCGTGGACGCCGGCCCATTCATCACCATGGGCCTCTGCTGCGCCTCCGACCCTGAGACCGGCGAAACGGATGTGACCATCCATCGCCTCTGCCTGCAGGGTCCCGACACCCTCTCCATGTTCATCTCCATGGGCCGCCACCTGGGAACCTTCCGGGACAAGTACGAGAAGGAAAACAAGGCGATGCCCATCACCATCAACATCGGCCTCGACCCTGCGGTCTACATCGCCGCCTGCTTCGAAGCCCCCTCGACACCCCTGGGCTTCAACGAGCTCAGCATCGCTGGCGCCCTCCGCAAGAAGGCCGTTGAACTGGTGGAAGCCGTCTCCATCAACGGCAAGTCCCTCGCCAAGGCCGAGATCGTCATCGAGGGCGAGCTGCTGCCCCACGAGCGGATGGTTGAAGACGTGAACTCCCACACCGGCCGGGCCATGCCTGAGTTCCCCGGCTACAACGGTCCCGCCAACCCCTCCCTGCCGATCGTCAAGGTCAAGGCCGTCACCACCCGGGTAAACCCCATCATGCAGACCTGCATCGGCTGCAGTGAAGAGCACGTCAACCTCGCCGGAATTCCCACCGAAGCCAGCATCATCCAGCTGATCGGCAAGGCCATCCCCGGCTTCCTGAAGAATGTCTACGCTGCGTCCTGCGGCGGCGGCAAGCTCATGGCGGTGCTGCAGGTCGGAAAGCGCACGCCTGCTGACGAAGGTCGTCAGGGCCAGGCCGCCCTGCTCGCATTCTCGGCCTTCTGCGAGCTCAAGAACGTCTTCCTGGTGGACGAGGACGTCGATCCCTTCGACATGGACGATGTGCTCTTCGCCATGACCACCCGCTACCAGGGGAACCTCGACACCACCTTCCTGCCCAACATCCGGTCCCACCAGCTGGACCCCTCGCAGGATCCCAGGTACAACAACGCGATCCGCGCCCGGGGCCTCGCCTGCAAGACCATCTTCGACTGCACCGTGCCCTGGTCCATCAAGGAAGAGTTCGTTCGGGCTCCCTTCCTGGAAGTCCCCGACTACGAGAAGTATCTCACCCCCTCCGCTAAGCCCCTGGAGCTTTAGTCGTGACCGCCACCAAGTGCTTTTCCGGATCTCTGGATCGTGGGTATGGGAGTTGGGTTAGATGACAGAGAAAAAGGTAAAGCACCTGGTGGTCGGCATGACGGGAGCCAGTGGTGCACCCATTGGTATTGAACTGCTGCAGGCCATGAAACACTTCCCCGACTGGGAGACCCACCTGGTGATCTCCGAAGGGGCGAGGCTCACCATTGAACAGGAAACGGAGTGTTCTCTCGAAGAAGTGGCAGCCCTGGCCACCCGCTGTTACAGGCTGGGTGATGTGGGCGCCCGCATCGCGAGCGGCACCTTCAAGACCCAGGGCATGGTGATCGTGCCCTGCAGCATGAAGACCTTGGCGGGAGTGGCGACGGGCTATTCAGACAATCTGGTTCTCCGTGCCGCAGATGTGGTGATCAAGGAGCGCCGGAAGCTGGTGCTGGTCGCCCGGGAGTCCCCCCTGAGCCCTCTCCACCTGCAGAACATGCAGAAGGCGGCAGACCTGGGGGCACTCATCCTGCCGCCGGTTCTCACCTTCTACAACCACCCCGCCAGCATCCAGGACATGACCCGGCACATCGTCGGCAAGATCCTTGATGTCTTCGATCTCGAAATGCCCAACTTCAGGCGCTGGGATGGCGGGAGCGTAGAGCAGTCAAAGGGGTAGAGAGGGCCCTCGGGAAGGACAACCGCCCGAAGGGTGCTGTCAACAACACCTCGAACTAAAGGAGCCGACCACCCAGCCAGCTCACACAATCTGCAGCCAATCCGTCATCGGCTAATAGGACCACCGTAACACTAATCGAAAGGAAAAGCTATGCGCCCAATCGCAGTCAGTCAGATGATTGACAAAGCAAGCTTCAATAATTTCTTCAAAAGCGTTCTCGCAATCTGCCTCATCACCACCATTTGCGATGGCTTTGATATCAACATCCTGAATCCGTGAGCCGATTTCGCATAAATCCAATACAAGAAGAACTATATCAATACTAGCGTCACTAACTTTCTGCCGCCCAACTTCACGGCGGCTGTGAGGTGGGTGGCGATGAAGATGAAGCGGATCGGACTGCAGGCATCGGAAGGACTGGAGCTGACAGGGGCGGGCGGGCTTCTCCTGGCGGGGGCGCTGCTGGAGCGGTTCACCCGCTTGCGGGCAGACTTCAACAAGCAGCTCGCCAAGGGGCCCGGTGCGATCCCCATCGGCGACACGCTGGTGCCTATGGTGGCGGTGCTCTGCACCGGCAAGAGTGACTTCGAGGCGATTTCGGGGCTTCGCCATACATCCTGGGCCGCCAAGGCCCTGCAGGTGAGCTGGGTAGCTTCGCCGGAGACGGTGCGGCAGAACCTGGATCTCCTCGGGAGGCGGGCTTTCCCCATGAGCCTTGGCCTGATCGAACGCGCGATCCTCGACGTGGTGCGCAACACGCGGATGCCGCTGACCCCCCTGTGGACGGGACACGTGGCGCTCGACATCGACCCCACGCCACAGGACAACAGCCGGACCCACAAGGAGGGCCTCGGCTGGACCTACAAGGGCTTCGACGGCTATACCCCCATCGTGGCCTACGCGGGAGTCGAGGGATTCCTCATCGGCGCGGAGTTCCGCGAAGGGCAGCACAATGGCCAGAAGGGGGCCCCGGCCTTCATCTCCAAGCAGATCCGGCGCCTACGGTCTCTGGGTGTCGATCAGGTCCTGGCGCGCCTGGATAGTGGTTTCGACGCGGCGGAGACCTTCGCTGCCATGGAAGAGGAAGGCGTAGACTTCCTCGTGAAGGCCAACCCCCGCCGGGAGGGCCTCGGTCTCTGGATCGAGCAGGCCAAGCTCCTGCCCGGCAGCTTCTGGGAGCGCCCCCTGCCCAATCTGCGAGTCACCTACTTCACCCGCCGCGAGGTGAAGGTCTGGCAGGGGTTGGAGATCGAGGTCCGGCGTGTGGTTCGCGTCGTCAAGCGCCTGGTGGTCGAGAAGGCTTCCCCCGAGGGTCACGAACCCATCCTGAGGCGGTGGGTTGATTACGAAGCCGAGGCTTGGTTCACCAGTCTGGAGCTCCCGGAACGCGATGTGGTGCGGCTCTACGAGGACCATGGGACGAGCGAGCAGTTCCACGCCGAGCTCAAGGGCGAACTGGACCTGGAGCGGCTTCCCAGTGGCAAATTCAACACCAACGCCCTCGTGTTCCAGCTCGGTTGCCTCGCATACAATGTGCTGAGAGTGCTTGGCTTGAAGGGCAAGGCCGTGTTCCGCCACCGCCATCCCACGAAGCGCAAGCGCCTCAAGACAGTGGTGCAGGAGCTGATCATCCTGCCTGCCCGCGTTCTGAAGGGCTCCAACCAGCTCAAGCTCGACCTCGGCAATCACCCCGCCAAGGCCGAGATCCTCGCCCTGTTCCGCGAGTTGATCCCGCCCCTCGGCAAAGCCGCCTGACCCCACCCGCAACCGATTCAAGAGGCCTGGACTCGGCCGGAGGCCTGCCCGAGTAACTACCTGGGGGCGCCGAACAGCATGATCTGCCACCTGGTTCCCCCCGCCGAAGCCGAAGAAGGCCCCCTCAGCGGCCTTCATTGCCTGTCGAGGGGATGGGGGCTGGCTAGGCGATCGCATGGCTCACGGATTCACGATGGATGCAAACGTTGCCCTCATCCAGAGAGTTGCCGGCAGAGACAGGCCAGCGGCCAGGGGTTTTCGGAGTCGCGTTCTCGGGGGCATCCACCTTCATGTATGTCGTGGACGGCCCCCTCGAAGGCAGCGCACAGGGTGCTGGAAACCGTGATGGAGTTGCCTACGTTCCAGCCCGACCCCACGCCGTCCCGTGTAGCTTTGCCCCATGGCCGTCTGTTGCTAGCTAGGCCGGTGTGGCGACCAGCCGTTTGCCGATCCCCACCAGGGCTTTCGCAGCTGCATGGAGGCCAGGAAGAGTGATGCCATCGTTGTCGGTGAGGTTGAGGAAGATTGGAGACACTTTGACTATTTGTTGGATTGAATTTGTATGCTGACAATTTTATTGATGGGTAAGTGTCTAGATGTAAAATGAAATTTTCCATTTTCACAGCTATTTAATAGTTTTGTGTCGATGTGTTTGCAGACTGATTCTGGTAAAAGTTCGGTTTGTTTAATCTCTTGGGCTGAATCGCCTAATGTTTGACTCTTTTTAAATCCGACTGCATAAAATTTAATTATAAACGATGATTGTTTGTTTAGTATATCTGCTAATTCCTTTAGTGCGGGGGCATTTACTGAGCCATCTTTTAATATCCAACCATTATTTCGATCGTTCTTGCTATTGTGCTTGTATTCTTTGTAATACTCATTCAATTTGTTATTTAATATGCCAACGTTGCTCGAATCGGTTTGTAGATCAACTGTATAGTAAGTATTATTTTTGTTGAATTCCTTTCGAATTGATCCTGATAAGATTGAATTTATAAGGCATAGTTTTAGTAGAAATTGGTAGCGAAGTTGGCGTATGTTGTTCGAATTTTCTATGTTTTCAAGTTTTGCTTCAACGAATGCAATAATTGTATTCTCATTCGAGTCTTTGCCTATGATTAATGCGTCAGGCTCTCCAAAGCCTGAGTAGCCAAGGGATTTGATTTCACCTTTCTCTTTGATTTTTATTCCAGACCCTCGTCCAAAGCTGGGACGATACCAGATTTGGTCAATTTGATTCATGTTTAAGTCGTCTTTGATTATTTCTCGCATTTTGGCATCGTATAAGGCATATAGTGTGTAGCCGTCTTCACCTGTTAAATGTATATTTGTCATAAGTGGCCTTTTGGTGCGGTATTGTGTTGGTTTATTTGCTGTAATATGTTTTGGCTTGTTTGTCTGCTGAGCTGACTTTGTTGATTCTACTCATTGATTGAAACTGCTATAGTAAATGTTGTAACCCACCCATAGTCTGATTCTATTGTGACAGAAACAAGTCCTCTTTGTTTTTTGTGAAAATGGAGATGTTTTTCTCCTTTCAAGTTTTCAGGAGCCCCATGAGTCACGCCCCTTTCGACGGTGTCCTGCTGGACGATGCGCGTCCTTCCGTATCTGGGGCCTTGGCCATGCTGCTGCATCTGAGGGTGGCGCGGCGGATGGCGGTGGAACTGGGATGGTGTTGGCCCTCCCTGGATTTCGTGCAGGGCAGGGCGCAGGCCTGCCAGGAGTTGATGGCCCACGGGCTGCTCCCTGAAGCCCTGCGGGGGCTTGGGGACAAGGGGCTTTGCCTGGGCGATCTGAAGGCGCCCCACAGCTTGGCCAGTTTGGCGACCCATCTGGAGGCCTACCAGGCCGAGGTGGAATCGGCCGGTTGCCTGGAGCCCGATGCAGCCCTGTGGCGGGCGGTGGATCGGCACCTGGAGGGCCAAAGGGCGCTCTGGATCGAGCGGACGGAAGCGGATGGCCCCATCCTGGCCGGGTTGAAGGACCTTGAGCCCGTCCGCCTGCGGGTCCTGGCCTGCGTGCCGGGACTTTCGGCCCGCTTCGCCCTGGCTACCCGATGGGGGGATGGCAGCTCTGGGCTCTTCGGCAGTTCCCAGCCCTTGGTGGCCTGGCTCCTGGACGGGCTCGAAACCCATGGGCAGGGTTTTGCCAACGATCTGCAACTCTCCGAACCGGAGGGCTGGGGATCGGCTCCCTGGGGACAGGCCCTGGAGGGGCTGTTCGAGGGGCCCCTGGCCCTGGGCACGCATGCAGCCTGCTTCCAGCGCGGCTTGGTCGATGGGCCCCTGGAGCTCCTGCGGCACGGGGTTGAGCAGGTCTGTCGGTGGTTGGAGGAGGGCATCCCTCCCCAGGACATCACGGTCATCCATCCTGAACCCCAGAAGCTCGCACCCTTTCTGGCCCCCATCCTCGCTGAGGAAGGGGTTCGCCTCCATGTGCGGGGCGGGCTGCAGCCTTTGATCGAGAGCGCGGCCTGGAGTCCCCTCTGGGCTCTCCTCTCCGGTCTTCTGCGCCTGGACCCCTGCGGCCTCGCCGCCGGATTGCGGGTCTCCCAGCGGTGGGAGCTCCGGGCCTGGGCGGAGCGTCTGGCTCAGGCCGACCAGGACGGCCTGCCCGCCTTCGAGCGCAGCTTCATCCACCTGAAGGAGTCCGAACGGGTGAAGGCTGAGGGACTGTGGAAAGAGCTCCAGGTTCTGAGGGGTTCCACTCTGTCAGCCAAGGCCTGGGCGGATCGCCTGGAGGACCTGGCTGGCACCATCCGTCTTCCCATGGACTCCGAGGACTTCTTTGCACCCCTTGGCCTGCTGAAGGAGGCCTGGGGAAAGGAGGTGTGGTCCTTTGTCGAGATGCTTCCTGCTCTGCGGGCCTTCCTGGAGGCGGCGCGAAGCGCCCAGGTGCCCCGCGCCCCGGAGGGGCTCCGGCTGGTGGGGCCCGGGACCCTGGTGGATGACTGGTCCGGATCCAGGGCAACCCTGATCCTGGACCTCTCCGAGGGGGCCTGGCCCGGAAGCCCGTCTTCCAACCCCGATCTGGACTGGGACCGGAAGGGTGCCATCAACCAGGCCCTCCTGGAGGCCACCCGATCGGAGGCTCCCGGTCCATTCCCGCCTGCACTTCAGCGCTTCTGGCTCCCCCGCAGTGAGCACGGTGATCAGATCCCCCGCAGCTTCCAGCGGGACGCCTACGCCTTCAACAAGGTGCTGGCCATGACCCAGGAGCATCTGGTGGCGCTCAGTCCCGGCCAGGACGCCAGCGGCCGCACCCGGAGCCAGGGGCCCTTCTGGACTGCGCTGGAGGGAGTCGCTGAGTGGAAGGCCGATCCAACCCGTGCCGCCAGTCGCTTCCGATGGCTGTGGGAGGGGGGCGATCCGGACCCCGTTGCCGACGCCCGCGCCCAGGTGGCACGGCCCCGCAGCTGCGAGGAATCACTCGGTGCCCGGACCCGGCCGGAAGATCGGGTCGCGGAGGCTCGGGAGGCTTGGCTCCGCGGACAATCCCATGTCAGCCCCACCGCCCTTGAATCCCTGGCGCGCTGCCCCTTCCGCTCCATGGCGGAGCGGGTCTGGAGGCTCGGAAGCTCCGACCCTGTCGGCGGCCTCGCGATGGATGTGGGAACCCTCGCCCATCACGTGTTGGAGGAGGCGCTCAAGCCCTATCTGCATTGCAAGGACTGGCCCGCGAGCTTCCGGGAGAAGGCCGGAGGGGATGCCGATACCCTGCTGGTCCATCTCAAGGGTCTCTGGGACCTCCATGGGTCGGACTGGCTTGCCGGGCTGGAGAACATCAAGGAGGAGCAACGGCCCCAGGCGATCCTCGATCTGGAGGCGCTCCTCCCCAATCTGGCGGCCTACCTGGACCTGGACGCCGGGGCCCAGGACCCCACGCCCCAGGAACTGGCCCTCCTCTTTCCTGCAGACAGGCCTGCCAAGGGGGGATGGCGGCGCACCCTTCTCGCCTTGGAGGGTGAGCTCGGTCCCGTGGCACTCGAACTCGATGAGGGGAGGAGTCTCGTCGTGAAGGGCCGGGTGGACCTCCTGGAGCGCTGGGAACACAGTGAGGGCTCCAGCTTCCTCCGCGTGGTGGACTACAAGACCTCCCGGGAGAAGCGCCTGGAGGCGCACGCCGAGGGGGATGCCCCCTTCGCCTCCCACCTTCAGACGCCCCTCTACATGCTGTTGGCAGAGGCTCAGCATAAGCTGCCTGCCACGGCGGTCCTTGTCCCCCTGCGAGAGGAGAGCCCGAAGCCCTTTGTTAAACATCTCAATCTCCTGGAGGCATCGGAGGATTGGCGGGCGCACCTGAGGAAGAACCTGACCGACTTTGATCAGCGCCTGGAGGTAGGGGACTTCCCCCCCACCCCGGGGGAGGCATGCCGCTACTGTGAGCTCGCCGCTCTTTGCGGACGCCCGGTGGATGTCGTGGCGGACGAGGAGGGAGACTGAGATGCGCGATCTGGATCTGAATGCCCCGGGCCTGCTGAATGGATCCCTTGTGGTCAGTGCCAGCGCGGGTTCCGGCAAGACCTTCACCCTGACTGTGCTGGTGAGCGCCGAATTGGGACGGGAGGCGGTCCGCCCCTTCGAGATCCTGGCTACCACCTTCAGCGAGGCGGCGGCGGCGGATCTGCGGGAACGACTGCTCCGGCCCCTCGATCTCCTGGCCTCGCTGGACGAAGCCGCCTGGGCAGGCCTCCTGTCCAAGCTCGTCGATTCGGATGCTTCAGGCTTCGAGGGCTGTCTGAATGGACTTCACCTCTCCGAGCGTTTGAGGAAGTCCATCAAGGAAGTGGCCCAGGCGGCTCCTCTCTGGCGGGGGGCCTCCTGGGCGGCCTCGGCGGAGCGGGCCAGAGCCTTCTGGCGGCGCACCCGTCGCGAGGCCGAGATGCTCCAGGTCTCCACCATCCATAGCCTGGCCCTTGGACTACTGGGGCAGGGGGAAGGGGTGCCGGAGGCCATCCTGGATGCGAGCCATCCCGCCCTACTCCGCGTCCTTCGGCAGGCGGTGCGGGAGGCCCTGCAACTCCCCGAGGAACATCCGGACTTCGCCCCCGCCCACCAGCTGCTAGCCTGGGCCGAGAAGAACTGGGCCTCCCTGTCCTCGGGCCACGATGGCCACCGCGATGCCATGGGGCATCTGGAGTCCGAACACCTTGAGCCCTCCCGCCAGGCCCTCCATGGGGCACTGGAGCGGGCGGAGCAGGCCTTGGCGCCCTTCGCGGCAGAGCCCGGGCGCGCGAAGGACGAAACGAGCCGCTACAGGCACTACTTCAAAAGTTCGTGTGTCTTGCGGATTCCGGGGCCTGATGCGGACCTCGCGCAACGCATCCGCTGGGCGGCACGGCAGAGCGAAAGCGCCGATGCTGCAAAGACGTATTTCACCTGTGAATTCAAGGAGGCTCTTGCGACGCTGGGGCCGGTGGCGGATGCCTGGGAGGCTTGGCTCTGCTGCCTCCTGGTCGGAGCCTTGAGGGGTTTCGAGGCCCTGAAGGCGGAGCAGGGGATGGCGACCTTCGGGGATCTGGTTCGCCGGGCCATCGAAGGGATCGCACAGGGAGGTCTGGAGCCGCCTCGTCCAAAGCTGCTGTTGGTGGACGAATACCAGGACACCTCCCGGGCCCAGGACGCCTTTCTCCATGGCCTGGGAGCGGTGCGCACTGTGCGGGTGGGCGATCTCAAGCAGGCCATCTACGGTTTCCGGGGCGGGGATCCCGACCTGCTCCGGGAGCACCTGGAGAAGGCCGGTGAACGGGCCTTTCGCCTGCCTGCCAACTACCGCTCCACACCCCCGATCGTGGATCTGGCCAATCGCTACGTGGACGAGGTCTGGCCATTGCTGGATTCCGGGGCGTGCGGATTGGATGGGCGCCAGTGCTCTATTGGGGCGAGCGATCTCCGGGTAGGTCTGGTCCGCACGGCCGCACCCTCCCAGGGGACGGATCTGCCGGGGCTTGGGGCATGGATTGCCGCCCTCTCTGGGGAGGGCGGCTGGAGCCGCGCCATCGGCGAGCCAGCCAGTGTGACGCCGCGTCGCCGTGCCCTGCTGCTGCGGCAGCGCACCAAGCTCCCGGCGCTGCTTCTGCTGCTGAAAAAGCAGGGCATCCAGCCCTATGTGGTGGCGAAGGAGGGCTTCTGGGACAGCCCGGGGATCCGCATCGCCATGGCGGCCCTGGAGGCGGTGGCCCATCCTGGCCGTTCGCTGCCCTGCGCGGTGCTCCTCAGGCATCTCGTCGGCATGAGCGATGACCAGCTCACGGCCCTGGCGGGACGCCGGGGGTTGATGGGGCTCGGGGACCTCGACATCCAGGCCTTTCCGGAGGAGCGGCGCGATGCCGTGGCCTGGCTGCTCTCACTTCGCGGCACAAGCACCCGGGAACTGGCAGGGCGCCTGCTGATGCAGGGGCGGCTGTTGGGGTGCCTGCAGGCCCTCCGGTGTCACGGGCGCCTGGAGCCGCTCCGGGCCCGCCGCAACCTGGGAGCCTTCCTCGCCATGCTTCTGGAACTGCCGGAGAGCCCCGCCGTGGCCTTCGCCAGGCTCGACGAGGAACGCCGGGGTGCGGAGCGGGGGGATCTTCCCGCGACCCCCGAGGACGCCGACCTGATCATCCAGACAGCCCACGCCAGCAAGGGCCTGGAATACGAGGATGTCATCCTTCCCCTGCTGAACGCATCGCCCAGGCCTCTGCGGAAAGGCGAGCTCAAAACGGATCCCGAGACGCAGGCGCTTCTTCTGGCCTGGAAGCTGGGGAGCCACGCCGGGAAGACCTATCAGCGGCTCAAACCCCTGTCGGAGGAAAGGCAGCGAAGGGATGACCTCAATCTCCTCTACGTGGCCCTCACCCGGGCCCGGGAACGCATGTGTCTGCTGCTGCAGGCCCCCAAAGAGCCCAAGGCCCACTCTGGTGCCAGGACCTGGGCCGAGTATGGGCATCACCTCGCTGCGGCCCACACGGAGGCCTTGGCCCTCGTCGATCAGTGCCCAGAGGCGGTGATGCCCGTCCGGGCCGAATCCGCCGGGCTGCAAGGCCCTGCCCGGAGAGAGGTCGTCCTCGAAGATGCGGTTCCCGTGCATGCCCATGGGGGGGCCGCTGACCGGACCCGGGCCAAGCGGCAGGGGGAGGAGATCCATGACTACCTCCGGGATCTCCTGATCCGGTGGGAGGAGCCCTCAGCTTTCGCTGCGCGGTTGGGCACCCCGCCCGAGGTGCCCTCGGCGAAGGAGAACGCCAGCCGCTTCCTGGAGCAGTTCGAGGCCAGGGGATGGCGCCATCTCCGAAGGCGGACCGAACTGCCCTTGGCGGGAGCCGCCGCCAGCGGGGCCCTGGGGCGAGCGGACTTGGTGGTGTGGGACCGGGACCGTATCCATCTCCTGGACTTCAAGCATTCCACGGGCTTCGGTGAGGCCGAACTGGCGGGCTACGGGGCTCAGCTCACCCGCTACGCCCAGGTCCTGCGGGAGAACTCCGGCCTTCCCGTGGAGGCCTGGCTTGTGGCGCTGCGGAGCGGGGAGTGGGTGCGGGTGGAGTTGGAGTGAATCGGGGGTTTGCATTCCCCGCCACCTCCTTTCCCTCATTCCATCGGCTTTGTGGGTTCCTCCTGCCTTCTGGCATGGTCACCAAGCCCGCAGGGTGGTCTATGCCGCCAGAAACCAATTCACCCTCGCCTGTGGATCTTGTTGAGTTTGCGGTGCCCGCGCTTTGACTGCCGCGTTGCATTCTCATTCCGGTGCCAGCGGCAGAATGAGCATCCTCCGTTCCTCCGGGTGACGAGATCCTTGTAGCAGCGGCGGTAGACCGTGGGGTTTGCCGTTTCGTCCATCTCCTGTTTCTTGCCCATGGTTTGGGCCTCCTTGCCGTATTCAATCCTTCCGGGGATCGTGATCCCTGCGCGCCCGCTCATGGGCCCAGGGGATGAGTTCCCGGGCCGCGGAAGTGCATAGGAGCCCAGGATCCGGGGTGATGCCCACTCGGCCGAGGTCCAGTCGGTCGGCGTCCCAACAGGCGCCGATGGTGGGGTCTTCGGTGATGAGCCCCTTGGTGTGGAGGCGGCAGGCCTCGTGCAGCCGGTCGAACTGGTCTCCGCTCAGGTGGACCAAGGTGCCCCGGAGTTCGGAGGCGAAGTCGCCGCCCCGAAGGCCGTGGCCGCTGTCCTGGTAATCGTTGATCCGCCGGGAGTCATGGAAGAGTCCGAAGAGGGCGACCACCTCCTCGTCGCCCCCGGTGACTCGGGCGATCCGCAGGCCGTTCTCCATGACCCGCAGCCAGTGGCGGATGCCATGGGTGCCATTGGGGGGCAGGGCATAGGAGTCCAGGATGCGTTTCAGGATGGCCGGATGATCGTGCAGGCCCGTTCCGGGAAGCGTTGTCGTGGGGGTCAGGGCTTGGGTCATGGTCTTATTTTCCGGGTTTGGCCTGGGGGCTCGCCCCCGCCGTGTTCAGGCGCTGGGGTTCACCATCCACCATCAGCAGATCCCAGAGCTTTCCTTTGAGGAGTGGAGCCTTCAGGGGGGCAGCCTGGAATTGGGCCATCAGTTCCTCGGACCATTGCCGCGCTTCCTGCGGATCCACTCCCAGAGAACGGTAGGAGGTCACCAGCCTGGGGTAGGACTGGCGGTCGCCATCCGGCCAGCTGCCCACCACACCCAGCACCCATATGGGGTTGCCCGACGAGCTCTCGAACTGCTCGAACCAGGCCTGCATCTCCTCGGTGCGGCGGATCACCCGGTCCAGGTCCTCGGCGCGGAATGGCAGTGCGCCCATGAGCTTGGGGTCCTCCAAGTGGAGTTCCTCGACCCTCTTCACCGTGTCGCGGTGACGGACGAGGAAGGAGGTGTGCCATGTGTCTTCGATGGTGTCGAAGGCGGGCTCATTGATAGGGCTGTGACTGTTCATGGGTGTGGATTCCAATGACGGATGGAGTTCGGTGTGACTGCTATCGGACCATGTGTTTAGCTCCCCAATCGATCACTCTCTCCTTTCCGATATTGAAAAAACAGTCATTCTTCGTGAATGCGTGGAGTGCGGGGTGCGGGGCACAAGTTTGGTCCGGTTGGTCGGCGGTCAGTGCCGAAAATGCAGCATCTCCTATTTCCTTGGCCCTTCCCCCCAGGTATATCCAACGAAGGGGTAGGGCTGCCATTTGGTGGTGCGTCTGGATTGCCCGAAGCAGGCCCAAGGTGAACTGCCGCCATATGGGAGCATGAATGTCTGGATTATTCTCAAGTGTCGTGAAACTGGTATTGAGCAGCAGGACTCCCTGGCGTTCCCAATGATCAAAAAGCTTGCTTGGCCCAGGGATGACAAATCTCTGGCTCTGGATGGCGCGTCGGATCTCTGCAATTGGGGGGAGCCGGTTTTCGGGGTGCGAGTGACGGTAGAGATTCTTTAGGAAATTCCGCAGGGAAGCGTTGGCTGTTGGCAATAGCCAACAATCATAATTGTTGACCTCGAAAGCTCTTCCCGTCGCGATGGGCCTTCTGGTTATCGCATCCCTCTGGGGGTAAGGATCCTGGCCCAGGATGACAACCTTGACCTTGTTCAGGTCGGTGCTCAAGAACCGCAGGACAAGATCCGCTTCTGGTAGAACATGGTTCAACTGGCCACGCTGACGAAGGGTTTCGACCACTGTCTCTAATTCACTCCAAAGCCCCTGAGGAATGGCTTTTTCCCAAGACTGGTGGATTTGCTTCAGGAAGGGGTTGGGCATCCATATCTCCAATTGAGGACGAATTACAATGCTGTAGATGGGAAGACTGGCGCAGACAAGCCCGTGTTTTCCAAATTCAATAGTTCAATGATTCCTGCTCCCTTGGGGCCTCCGTCGATCCGCAGTTGGCTCCCCTCCACCGAGATCGATCTCCAGATCGGCTCCGGCACCTTTCCTATCCCGGGGTTGAGGGGGCTGACCGGGCTCTCCTGCTGGATGGCCATGGAATCCACTTCCTTCAGGGTGTCCGCTTCGAGCACTAGGATGAGGTCGTAAAGGGTCCAGGACAGGCGGGCCGGGTAACCGTTGCACACTGAGAGGCGCTGGAGCCGTTGTAGCCTTGTCTCCTCGGATTGGGGGGGGCGGGGTTTCCTGCCGCTGGCGTGGGTGCGGGCGAGAATGATCAGGTATTTGTCCCAGGCCACGGCCGAGGCGATATCCGCGGGGATCCCGGCCTGCTTGACCAGGCGCGGTGTGGATTCGTCCTGGGGCCAGTGGTAGTTCCAGATATCCTCGGTGCCGATCACGAAAAGGGTGTCGCCGTGGGAGACCAGGCGCCGTGCATCGGGCAAGGGCGCTTCCATGGATGCCAGGGAAGGCGAGGACTCCGCGAAGTCAAACCAGCACAGGGGAGTATCCACGGCTCCCAGAGCCAGGATACGCCGGGTGCCGTGCAGGACGTCATTCCGGATGAAAGCGGTGAGGGGGAGATGCTTCTTGGCGTAGTCCAGTTGCTGGGCTCGGGTCAACGTCATGGGTTCAGGGCTCCTGATCGAGGTCCTGGGAGGGCGGGTCGGTTTCTACATGGGCCCGGCCGCTGACGGGATCGTCGATGACGATCACCACAGATCTCGGTGCCCTTGAATCGGATGACCATCCCGCCGAGGAGGCCGAATTCATTGGGTTGAGTGAGGAGGACATTGGCAATGATTGTGGCTTGGGGAGGCGCTTTTTGCCAAGGGTTATATCGATCTGGCCTTTTGAAAGCACGGGGTAACAGTCGCTCCCCAAGACCTCGTAAAGGTCCTTCTTGTCCAGTTCCCCTGCCAACCTGGGCGGGACCACCAAGAAACACCAGGAATCTCCGGGCTTCCTGCGGTTCCAGCCCACCTCGTGTAGCTCGGCAGGAGTGGACGCGGCGGCTAAGGCCCGCAGGAAAAGCCCCTTGAGTCTGTCGCGCTCTTCCTGGTTCATCCTGGCCCCTGGCAGGTGGCCGTTGTCATGATCTCCTGGGCCTGGGGAGCGAGCACACAGGGCTTCACCAGGGCCTGCAACTCCTCGGGATTTCCATCGAGGATGTGCTCCAGCACCCACCAGGGCGCGGCGACCTCCTCCTGGCGCACCAGGTCGTGGATGCAGACGCTCATGTGGGGTCCCATGCAGGCTCTGAGGAGGTTGGCGGCGCCTTGAAGGATCTGCTGGCAGCTCAGGGTGCCTTCCAGGGTGCAGCGCTCGCCATGCCCGCGGAAGCGGATGAGGCCGGCGTCCATGGCCACCTTCAGGACTCCCACCCGCCCGACACCATTGAAGTCCGGAACCTGCTCCGTGAGCCTCTTGATGGTCTCCTCGCTCAGCCCCAGTGAGCGGGCATGGGCGGGCTGCCGTATCCAGTGGGCATGTTCATCGATCCAGGCAAATGTGCCGCTTGTGCTGTTGATCCAAGCGCCTTCCTTCATTGAGCCTCCAGTGGGGTTGGGAAGTTGGGGGTGGCTTCTGCTTGGCAGTCGGTTCCGAGATCCCTTTGCAGGTCGGACCATAGTCCGGTTCGCCGATCCTGGCTCCCGAAGGTCTTGATGCTAATGAGCGCCTGGGGTGGGCTGGTCTCGCTCAGGAATCGTGCCGAAGCCTCCAGAATAGTCCGCCAGGGCAGGTCGCCTTCGAGGAGCCAACCCTCGGTGGAGGCGGACACGCGGATGAGGCCTGCTCCCATGGCTTCCACCAGTGTTCTCACCCGGGCCACTCCACGTGCCTTCGGCGTGGGTGACTCGATGTGGGAGACAGCCTCCTCCTCCAACCCCAGGGAGGCGGCATGGGAACCTTGTCCAACCCATGCGGCATGGTCGTCGACCCAGGCATAGGCCCCATTGGAAGCATTGATCCAGGCATATTCCCTCACCGGATGCCTCCGAGGCGTTTCCGGATGGGTGAAGGGGATGGCGTGAGCGTGGACTTGGCCAGGAAGGGGTGCTTGAATATTAAATGATTATTAATATGCTTGTCCGAGAATGCCCTTTGGTTGTCGTGAAGCGAAGTCCGGAATCCCACCATGAATCCTCCCAGACTATATATCCTTGCCGTTCGCGAATTCGGGGTTGTTTGGGGGCGGTTTTTTTCGAAATCTGTAAAATAGCTTCAAAAATCCCCTTTTTTGTCCCTTTGGACCTGCTTTCAGGCAGGTGGGATCGCTGGGTGATCTCGGTGATCGATGCCGAGGGTTTTGATTGATGATGAAATATTTTTAAACACATCTGCGCGACGGCGTGTCATGGCTCCGACGTGTGACCGTGGATCGGTAGGTTTCAGCATCAGAGTGCATGGGTGCTTACCCAGCAGGTACTCCCACACCCCCGAAACCAGAGTGCCTGGTGAAAGATCGAGCATCCCGTCGGCGGTGCTCAGCAGCAGTTTGGTCGGATAGACCTTCCGGGTATTCAGGGACTCGCCTCTGGATAAGGCGAGGTCATCCAGGGGGTGTCGTGGGTCACGGCGGCGCCTCTCGATTTTTCAGGTGAGTCCAAATGTACGCCTCCACTCTAATGGCAGCGCATGGGGGTTTGACCTTCCGGTAACAGGCGGAGACGGCTCTCCTTCGGGTGGACTCGCTGTACGAGCCTTCGGATTCCATTGGGTTGAGCCAGGCCCTCGGCTTCGAGGGGGCCTGCCATGGCGAGGGCCTCCCGGCAGAGGGCTTCGGTGGTCCAGGCATCCCCGAGCTGCCGCTCAAGGCGGGCGAGGGTCACCAGGGCCCTGGCCTCATCCACCAGGAAGCTTGCCCGGTGATAGGCTGCGCAGGCCTTGAACTGCCAATCGCGGGCCTCCCGCGCTGGAAGCAACCGGGCCAGGTCCTCCATCAGTCCGCCATGGTCCATGGAGAAGGGCCCTTTAAGGGCTAGGTCCAGCCAGGCCCGCCCCTCCTCCAGGTGGCCAGCGCGGAGGAGCAGACCGGCAAGCCGGTTGGCGATCCAGTCTTGGCGTTTCTCTGGTGCCACAGCCCCGAATGCTTCCAGGGTATTGCGGGAATGGCGGAGGGCCTCGGATGGGCGATTCGCTTCCAGCAGGCGGATGACCAGGATGGCTCTCGCTTCGGCGAGGTCGACGGGATCGCCCGCCTGCAAGTAAAGCCGGATGGCCAACCGGTTATGCCGGAGGGCGCGTTGTGGCCCCTCCAGTTCTGTAATGAGGGCAGCGAGGTACATCTGGACGTTTCCCTTTTCGGAAAGCGTTCCGCTCTTGCGGGCCATGGCCGACATTTCCCGGGCCTGGGCCAGATCCTCCTCCAGGCTAGCCCGCTCCTCGGGATCGAGGTGGATGGTCCTTTCCGCAGCTCCCTTCATGGTTTGCCCTTTCTCAATGTCTCGTTTCCGGACATCAGAAGCCCACCACCCGCTGCCTCCCCTGGGGCTTGGCCTGGCACTCGGCCCGTAGGCGATCGAGCAGGTCCGCAGCGTCGGTGATGGGACGGAGGCGGGCCTGCCGGAGAACATTGGCGAAGTCACCGGGGGTGAGGAGGCTGAGCTTGGCAAGCCCTTGTTGGAGGGACTCGTCGGTCTGGATGCCCAGTTTGCCCGCCAGATCCTGGCAGAGGCTCCAGGCCTGGGCTGCCTTGAGGTAGTCGAAGCGGATCTTGAGGTCGAAGCGGCGCAGGGAGGCGCTGTCGAGGCTGCCCATGAGGTTGGTGGAGGCGATGAAGATCCCCTCGAAGCCCTCCATCTGGGTGAGCATCTCGTTCACCTGGGAAATCTCCCAGCTCCGCTGGGCCCCTTGGCGGTCCTGGAGGAAGCTGTCAGCCTCATCCAGGAGCAGGACGGCCTGCTCCGCCGAAGCCTCCCGGAACATCCGGGCCATGTTCTTCTCCGTCTCCCCCACCCACATGGACTGGAGGTCCGAGGCCCGCTTCACCAGGAGAGGGCGCTCCAGTACATCGGCCAGATGGCGGCCGAAGGCGCTCTTGCCGGTGCCGGGAGGGCCGTAGAGACAGAGGCGGCCCTCGACCCCCGTCCTGAGTCCGCGCTTCACGGCTTCAAGATCGCAGTCCGTTTGGAGCAGTTCAGGGCGGTAGGTCAGGCTGTTTCCCATGGCCGAGGTCTTCTTCATGGGGGCTCCCATGACCTCCATGGTGTTGGCCACGACCCGGGTGAGCAGCTTGTCGACGCCCTGGTTCTTCAAGGACTTGGGCAGGCTCTGCACCACCCTGACGGCCCGGGCCACCACGGCCGGGGCCAGGTCCTCCTGGGCCACCAGGGGTTCCCGACACATCTCTCCGAGGGAAAGGTCGCCCAGGCAGGTGTCCAGGATCCGGGCCCTGACCTTCCGGGGTGGGATCTCCATGGCGAGCACGTAGTCGAAGCGGCGCAGATAGGCCTCGTCCATGGTTGAGGTGCGATTGGTGATCCAGATGGCCGGGATGGGGTTCTCTTCCAGGATCCGGTTGATCCAGCCCTTCATACCGGATTTCTCTGCCTGACGTCCCAGGATTCCCTCTGCTTTTTCGGGCTTCTGGAAGACATCCTCCACCTCGTCAAAAAGGACGAGCGCCTTGCGGTTCTTCCGGAGGGTGGCCTGGGAGAGGCGGTAGGCCTGAAAGCGCTTGGGGCCGGGAATGGGCTGCCCTTCCATGTTCTCCGTGGCGACTTCGAAAAGCTGGGTTCCCAGGTGCTGGGCCAGGGCGCGGGCGAACTGGGTCTTGCCGGTGCCCGGCACACCGTGGATGAGCACATTCACGCCCTTCTGGCGGCGCTTCAGAGCCCCCCCCAGATGGGCGGTCAGGATACCCAGATCCTCATGGAGATGGTGATAGTCGCTGATGCCGAGGCGGGGTTCCGGGGCGAGGGCGTAGCTGTTCGCAAAGATGCAGTGGGGGTCCGCAAGCTTCATCCAGAGCCGGTCCCCCAGGCCTTCCTGGAGTTCGATCTTGGAACTGAAATCCCAGCGGCGGTTCATGTCGACGGCCAGGAGTCCCGAGGTCGCCAGGGCGCTGGTGGGACGCAACGCCTCCTGGATGACGGCGTAGGAGACACCCAGCAGGCGGGCCAGGGCTGTCACAAGGTTGGCTGCGCTGAGATTGCCGAGGAGGTCGAGGGCCAAGCACAACGTTGGTTCCTGGCTATGCAGCACCAGGAGGAGCAGGAGTTGTCTTTCCACGGTGGACAGGCCCAGGAGGTCCCCGATCCACTGCAGGTTGCGGGTCAGGATCGCCCTTTCGGGCGCCTTGGGGGGTTCCACCCCGTTCTTGCGGGAGAGGTCCCGCAGGGTCTCCAGAGCCAGGGTGGAGGAAAATTCCCCGTCAACCTTGCATTCGCCCAGTCCCAGCCAGTCGGCCAGGGTAGTGTCGCTGAAGAAATGGGGCTGGATGAAGTTCTTGTGGCCCCCGAGTTCGGCAAGGGCCTTGAGTGCCCAGTGGCGGACCAGGGGGCGGAAGGGGTTGCTGATGCTGGAGGTGATGATGGCCTTTTTCCGTCTGCCCATGGAGTCTCCTGAGGATGCTCAGTATGGGGAGCTTGGTGCGACATCTGTTGTCTCACGATGGCTTCCATGCTTGCGCTGGGAGGATGGGGTGATGGATGCTTGCGAGACAGAGGTGAGGACGGAGCGTTTCAATCCCCTGGTGGAAACCCTGCGACTGGCCAAGGTGCCTGCCGTCCCCCTGCTGAAGCAGGCGGAAAACTTCGGTCTGACGCCCGAGGAAATGGTTCGGGAGGCGAGGCGCTTCGTGACCTGTGAACACCCTGAGGCGCAGCGCCTGGCCGCGCTCTGTCTGGTCTTCGGCACGGTCTGCAACTGGCAGCCCCTCCTGGGGGCGCTGTTGCCCCATGCCTCTCTGATTTCGGGGTGCTTCTTCAATCGCTTGAGGTCCCGGGATGAAGCCGATCCCAGGTTGGCAGGCTTGGAGGCCCTGAGGGACCTCGTGGAGGACAGTTACCGCTTCGGGTTCAGGGTGCTTCGGCGCTTGGGATGGCCCGGGTCCCACCGGGGGTGGGCGACCATGCCCCGAAGCCTTGAGTGGTTGGACCAGGGCCGGGACCTTCTGGGCATCCGTCTGGATCTGAATGGGGGCGTGAGTCGGGCGGAGGCGTGGGGCGACCTGTTGGTGGATGAGCTCCATCTGAGGGATTGCCGGGTGCCTCCCCGGTTGAGGTGGACCGAAGGCCATGGATACTATGGCGGCGGATCGCGCTCGCTCAGGCTCTTTCGGGTTCAGGGCCTGAGGGAAGTCTTCGGAGGCGATACGCCGGATATCCGGGTGGTCGCAGTGGACTGCCCGACCCTGGAGCGGGTGCCCGGTCCTGCGGAAGTCCTGGTGCTGAAGGATTGTCCCAGGGTGCGGGAAGTCTTCCTCCCGGAGACGGTGGCCCTGCTGCACCTGGAGTGCTGTCATGGGTTGCGCTCGTTCGATACGGGGGATCGGGGCACCCTGGTCTGCCGCACGGTGGTGCTTGCGGACTGCCGAAACCTGAAGGTGCTTCCGGCATACTTCCACGTTGAAAAGAGCATGACCCTGCGGCGTGTGGCGGGCTTTGACCGATGGCCCACCCATCTGTGGGTCCGGGGTAGCCTGCGCATTCAGGATTGTCCTGATATGGAAACGCTTCCTCCGGTGGAGGTGGGAGGAGATCTGGTGATTTCCGGGGCTTCGGGTCTCCGCGCCCTTTCGCCGGGCTCCATCATCGGAGGGCACCTGGACCTCCGGGCCTGCAATCACTTGAAGGCCATACCCAGGGGCGTGCAGGTGGGTGGCAACCTCTATCTGCCGCCCCATCTGGCCGTGAGGGCGTCCGTACCGACCATGGTTCCCTCAGACCCTCTGCTGGAGATGCCCCGGGATCGGTACCCGGAACTGCACGATCTTCTGAAATCGCTCCGCTTCCAGGAACTGTGCCTCCAACAAGACTGGATCGCGCTCCGGGAGGAGGGTGAGGCCATACTCCTGCGGCTCCGCCGGGAACTGCTGGAGAATCCCCGCGTCCTGTCGGAACTCCTGTGGACGGCCTCGGAGGCATGGCGAGACCTCTCGGAGGAGCGCTGGGAAAGGGATCGGGAGTGGGGCTTCCACTGGGATCGACCTGAAGAGGACTTCCCCAGCGCCTGGTTCCAGGGCCTGTTGATGGGGGCAGAGGCGGCCTGAAGTGTAACCGTCAAGTTCCTATCGGAAGCCGTCCAGCCCGGGGGGAGCTGGACGGCTTCTGCATTCTGTTGCCCGGAACCTACGCTGCATCCTCCTGGCTCAATGCCTCAAGGAATCCCTGAAAGGACGGCATCTCGCTCAGGGTCCTGACCGCCGAGAAGAAACGGAGGTTGGGGAGACCCGAGGAGGGATGACGGTGCTTCTCTGTGCTCCGCCAGGCCCTGCGCAGGGAGAAGACGGCCACTTCCTCAAAGCCCTCCCTGGCGAGGCGCCCCAGGACAACGCCCACGGCATGCCCCATGGGATCCCGCTCCCCGAGGGGCACGCTGGCGGAAACCGTGAGGTGGTCCGCCAGGGCAGTGCCCAGGATCCATGCCTGATCCAGTTGTCCCTGGCTGGGGAGTCTCACGCCTTCGGGGTTTTCCAGGAGCTTGGAGGCTTCGGGAACCACTTCCGCATGGGCCTGGAATGCCTGGAAGAGTTGGGCCGCTTCCACGCCCACGGCCGCCTGGACCATGCGGCCCTTGAGGCGCTCCGGGCTGCAGGGCAGGGCGAAGCCGACCCCCGCCCAGGTTCTCGGCGTGGGCTGCTGAGGGCTGGGGCTCTGGGGATCGAAGTGGTTCAGGTAGCCCGGGTGTCTCGCCAGGAAGGCCCGCACCAGGGGTGAGAATCCCTTCTGGCTCCCTGCCCAGTCCAGCCAGGCTTCGTGGTCTACCTTCAGTTCGAAGTGGGCGCAGCGGTTGCTGAAGGCGGTGTCCATGCTCCGGACGCCCGCCCGGTCCTCCAGGCGGTTCCCCGCCATGCAGACCACCGATCCCTTGGGAAGCGAGAATCCTCCGGAGGTGGTCCTTCCCGTGATGAGTTGGAAGAGGGCGTTGCGTACCGAGGGATCGCAGCGGTTGGGTTCGTCGATGAAGAGCACGAAGGGACGCGTGGGATCCAAGGCCGCCGGGGTGGCCCAGCGGGTGACCTTGAAGGCGTGGTCGCCGCCATCGGGGAGGCGGCGCACCAGTTCCTCCACCGTGGGCACCCCCAGGAGGTCCTCCACGTTGAGTTCCGGTGCGCTGAGGGTCACCACGCCAAGGGTGTCGAGGGCTTGGCCGCATCGCTGGGAGGCCCAGGCCACCAGTCGGCGCTCTGTGCCCAGGGCCTGCACCAGGGCGGTCTTTCCGATGCCTGGACTCCCGTAGAGCATCAGGGCCAACCCGCTGTGGGCCGTGGCCACTGCCAGGTCCGGCAGGTCGCCGGGCAGGATGGCCGGCAGGTAGACAGGTTCAATGGCTTCAGCCATGCTTCACTCCGTTTCAGTGCGGGTTTCGATGGAAAGAGCGTCATAGCCAAACTTCGGCTCCGGGAGAACGCCGGTGCTGACGACCAGAATGTCGAAGGGCCACGCATCGGCCCGGGGCCAGAAGACATAACCATCCGTGAGGAGGATGCCGAAGGTCAGGGGTGTCTGCCCCAGGCCCTCCGGGGTGCCGAGGTATTCGATGACGCAGCGCGGGTCGGTGCCCCCACCGCCCTGAAGTTGCAGATCCCTTGAGCGGATGGAGGCCATCAAGTCCTCGGGATGCTCCAGAACCAAGTCCTCCTGGACCGCCGCATCCCAGGTGATCAGACGCACCGGGGAGCCGGCCCCCTGCAGGATGCCCCCCAGTTCACCCAGGAATGCTCCCAGTTCTTCGGGGCTGATACTGCCCGAGACATCCACGAAGACTCCCACCGGGGCGCGATCGTGCATGGGGCCGGGAAGGACACAGCCGAGGGCGGCGGAGCGACGGCCGGGCCGCGAAAAGGTGCGACGCCTGCCGCAGAGCCGCCCATGGAGCTTCTGGGCCAGCTTTACCTGCCAGGGGATCTGAGGGTTCAGGAGGGGGCCCAGGAGCTTCTGTGCCCAGCCCGGAAGACTGCCCGGGGATCTGTCGCCACTCATGGCCTGTTCCGCTGCCTCCAGGAGGTGCTTCCGCCAGTTGTCCCGCAGGGCATCCCGCTCAGCTTCCGTCAGGCTGCCCCATACGTCGAACCAGAGGTCGCCCGGGCCCGGACCCATGATTCGGAAGAGGGCCAGCAGGCGGTCCCGGGTTGCCTCGTCGCAGGCTTCCATGGTGGAAGGCATCTCGCCCCGGATTCTTTCAGGGATGCGCCGGAGTGCGTCCCAGGCCTGCTGGCGGGTGGATTCATCGAGGGCCTCGGGGTCCATTCCGCGCCCCACGGCCTGCCCGAGGGCGACCTTCTCGCCGCGGGACATATGCTCGACGGCATCCCTGATGCAAGCGCCATCCCCCAGTCCCAGATCGCCGAGGTCCGCCGGGAGGCGGTCGTAGATCAGCTCGGCCGGGAGCCCCCTGAACTGGGGATCCAGCAGGGGTTTGAAGGCCTCCGGGATGGACAGGAAGCCGTCGTAGAATTCGCTTTCATCGATGAGTTGATTGATGGCGAAGTCGTGGGCCAGGTTCCAGCGCAGGGCCTTGCGGTTGCCGCAGCGGGGGAAGGCGTCCAGGGCCAGATGCAGGGCTTCATGCAGCAGCACCGCCCGAAGGGCCGGAAGCTCCAGAGCCTCCAGGAAGGATTTGCTGAAGGTGCAGATTCCCCGGCCATCCACGCAGGCCGTGCCCAGGCGCTCGTCTTCCGTGACCAGCACCGGCATCCGCAGTACCAGAGCACCCAGGAAGGGAGACTTCGTGACCAGGCTTTCCCGGGCCTTGAAAAGCCGGGCCTTGAGATTACCCATCCCCTCGGTCAGGGGTTGGGGTGGGGTCTGGGATTCCGTGAAAACCGATGCCTCGTCCATGGGAAGAGTATCGGATTCGGGTGGCGACAAAGGGTGTCGCAGTATGGGGTCCACATTGGACTGAGGAAAAGGACCGACATGATGGAGCCCAAATTAAGAAACCAGAACCGAATCATCATCGACGGGTGGTCCAACCCGGACAGCAGGGCTGCCTACGAATACGCTTGGCCCATGGAACCCAAGACGGCGGAACTGTATCGATCAGGTCGGCAGTGTCTGGATTGCAGTGGTTATGCGAAGTTCAATGCGGATTGGGGTCTGTGTGCGGGGAATCGATCTCGCCACTTCACAGAGACGGTGTTTGAGCATTTTACGTGTCCGTGGTGGGAGAGGAGGAGTGAAGGTGGGCATGCTTCTGATTGTCGGAAGGCATTCGGAAGTAGGTAAATGCTGATGTGTGGCAATAGATATTGTTGTAGGCATTAATTGGTTCTACAAATCTATTGATATAGTGGTTTGGTTGTGAGTTGGATTTAAACTTGATTTATGATTAATTTGATTGTTTTTGTGCCTAATGTCTAGTGCTTGTGGTATATGTAGTTTGACTTCGGGAGCCGAAAAATGGATTATCAACTTTTGCAGGGATACCTAGACAAGTCCGCTGAACTTCTTAGGCGAAACTATGTTGCATACTACCCTCAAGGGGGTGGATCGGATCCAAATGAGCAAGATATTACTACTGCATTTGCATGCGCTCTAGCATCTGAACAATATTGTATTTATACAGAAGTCCCGCCTATGGGTGGACGGAAGAAGGGGGCCGATGAGGCGATTGATCTACTCGCTCTTCCGGAAGGCAGATCTTTTGTAATGATTGTCGAAAGCAAGAACGTCGAATCAAGTAAGCAAAGAAGCCAGGTAGCAAACGATCTGGACAAAATAAAGAAGTTCAGGCCTGCAAAGCTTCGCCCAGAAGATCGACCATTCCCAGGGAAGGCTGTGCGTGTGATTCTCGCCATGGGATGGACCAGCAAGCAGGAATGTGAAAATCCATTCGAGCGGACTTCTTATAAGAAGTGGTACGATAAACTTGTCGTCACCTATCCAAATTTGAAACCTTTGAAATCTCTAATTAGGTCGGATATGAATTCTGATGCTAAGCATGGCGGCAAATATGCCTGCCAATGGCTAATGGCTCTTGTGGATGAAATTACTCTGGCTGAAGAGTGAGTTTTCTCCGAATTCCATTAGGAAGGGGATGGAGCGCATTCCTTTTATGTTTGATACTATTTTAGGCAATTTATTCCAAGTAACCTTGTCGTACCCAGATTCCATTCCAGCAAGGCATAGCCCCCCGTGGCATTGACGATAGTCGTTCCCCGTTCCTCCATGTGCCCCAAGCCTTCATGCACATGTCCGCAGATCACCAGGGTCTCATCCCAGTCGCGTCCGCGTAGATGCTGTGCCAGCGGCCGGTGGCCGATGTGCTCGCCATGGGCTGCTCGGTCCAGGCAGCCATAGGGCGGGACATGGCTCAGGTATATGCGGGGGCTTGGATTGGCGTGTAGCTGAACCTGGAGTTCCTCATCCAGTTCTTCCTCCTCCCATTCCCGACTCCATCCCCATGCGCCGAATTCTGCCGGGATGCCTTCGAGGCGTACGACCTGTCCGGCCAGGGCAGGGGGCAGGCGGAGGAGCGCGGGGTCACTGAACCCTTCGATTTCATGATTGCCGCGCACAAAGGTCGTGATGGCGAAGTCGCGAATGAAGCGGGAGCGGTAGGTCTGCCAGAACTCCCGCTGGGCCTCCAGGCGCGAGGTTTGGCCTGAAATCCTGGGGAAGTCCGGCAGGATGTCACCGCAGAGAATGATCCAGTCGGGGCGCGTATCGTCGATAATGTCGGAAGCCTCCTTGAAGCCTTTTCCATGCAGGTCGGCAAAGGCGAGGATGCGCAGGCTGAGTGTATTCATGCTTTCAGCTTAATGATCCTGGTGCGACGTTGCTTGTCGCACTACTGGCATCAAGCTGTCCCTGGAGGTGCTTCTTTGCCGCAACTGATCCAGCACATCGATGACATAGCCCGGGCCAAGGGGCGGGATGTCCTCTTCGTCCGCTTCACCCGACTTGCGGAGCTGGATGCCGGGCTCTCCGAGGATGACTGTCTGGAACGGGAAGCCCTGATCGCCTTCCTGGATGAGCAGGGGATCTCCTGGGAGCCTTGTGCCCCTCTCAGCACCTCTGGGTGGATCTGCGGCTATTTCGGGGATATCTACGTCGATACCCCGTACGACACTGAAGGTTCCCAGTACCAGGTCCTCCAGGCTCGCCTGGAGTTTCCGGACGGCACCCTCCGGGATCCGCAGGTACGCTTCCTTCTCCTGCCGCTTGCAAGCTGTCCTGAACCCCAGGCAAGACCAACATGGGAGGACTTGTGAATCCCGGTTGTGGCAGACCATCCGTCATTCCTTCCATCGCAGTCCGTGCTGTCCGGATGCCAAGTCCGACCTGAGCACAGGCTCCATTCCTGGAGTTGCCTTGAACATCAATGAGTCGTTGGAAGCGCTGCTTAGCGATCTTCGGGCTGTCAGTCGGTCCAATCCGAACGAGCGGCTGCCCAAGGAGGAGCAGATGCGCAGTTGTCTCTAGGGGAACTGCTCGGGCGGGATTGGCTATCGGGTCATCCCGCCCAGCAGTTCATCCACCAACCGGGGCACCTCGCAAGAGGCCAGCCCCTTCCTTGTCTCCTTGAATTGCGATCGGATCCTCGTCTCTTCCGCATTGATTTCGAGGGTGTGGGCCTGGCGGGATGCCTGTTGGACGAAGCCGGCGGCGGGGTAGACATTCCCCGAGGTCCCGATGCAGATGAAAAGCCCGCATCGGCTGAGCGCCCGGGTGATCTCGCCCATCTTCATGGGCATCTCGTCGAACCACACGATGTGCGGTCGCAGGGAGGGCTTTCCGCAGGCGGGGCATGGGGTTTCCGGCAGGCAGTCCTCCATCCATGGATGGCTCTGGAGGCACTTGAGGCAACGCACCCGGCGGAGTTCGCCATGCATGTGGATCAGCTTCAGGGAGCCCGCGCGGTCATGCAGGTCGTCCACATTCTGGGTCACCAGCAGGAAATCCCCGGGCCAAGCCTGCTCCAGTCGGGCCAGGGCCAAGTGGGCCGCGTTGGGGCTGACCTCGAAGAGCTGCCGCCGTCGCTGGTTGTAGAACTCGTGGACGAGGGCGGGGTCCCGGCGGAAGGCCGTCGGGTGTGCCACTTCCTCGATGGCGTGGTTCATCCAGAGCCCGTCGGCGTCCCGGAAGGTGGAAATCCCGCTTTCCGCGCTGATGCCCGCCCCTGTAAGGATGACGATGGAAGTGTCGGCGGGGATGTGCATGGATTCTCCTGTCCAGGCTTGGAGTATCCGCTCTCGGTGGAGACAATTCATGTCGCACATGAAATTTGAAATGCAATTGGGTGCGACTTTGGTTGTCGCCTGGAAGGGCGCATGGTATAGGATGTTCTGAAAAGTCCATCCTGCCGTGATCCCCCGATATTTCTTGGGTGTCCCGGTATATAAGTAATGATGGCAAGCTGGCATCCCTCCCGTAATTTGATAACTATCCAATTTGTTTTACAAGTATCGGTCCAAATATTTCGCTATTCATTAACGAAGTCTTAAGTTGATTATTGATTATATTTGAGGCTATAAAATGGTTCAGGAAGTGCATGTTCATCATCCAACTTTCAGCGACTGGCAACCATGGTCAGAGCTCTGTAAAATCACTAAGCTGGATCAACCAGGGGTGTATGCCATTGGTGTTTCAGATGAAGATTTGAGTAATCGTAAATTTTCAATATGTCCTGAAATTCGATATTTTGGGATGACTATATCTAAAGGTGGTTTAGCAAGTCGATTGTCTCAGCTTCATGGGGCACTATTTGATAAGAATGGCCCACACGGTGTCGCATGGCGATTCCGATTTGACTACCCAAATGCTGTGCATTCTATTGAAAGATTCTTTATCAGCGTGGCCCGCTTTGATTGCAACCCGAAGATGAAAACTCCAGGTGATCTTCGAATGATGGGTAAAGTCTTGGAATTCGAGTATGCCTGTTTTTCTGATTATATGGAAGTATTCGGGCATATTCCAAAATATAATGACACTGATTTGCGTCCTAAGAAATACTACGGCATTGGGCCCAACCTATCGTTCAATCCGGACCCAATAGTCAGAACCTTATGAACTTCCCCCTCCATCACGGTTTCTGTTCTCATTGAGGGATCCCATGGCACAAATGCCTGCTGTTGCTGTTGAGCCCATATCGGTCGACGAGGGCAGCGTGCGCGCCCTGCTGATGGCGCTACGCGAAACTGGGTCCCTTGGGATGCTCAAAGAGGATCTGCGGCGGATCCTGGCGGCTCGGGCCGATACGGTCCGAAGCGTGCTGCAGGAGGACCCCCGCCGCAAAGCCAAGGCCTTGGACAAGAAGGTGGAGCGCTGTCTGGCCAGCCTGGAGAGGGACAAGGCGGTGATCGAGCGCCGCAAGGAGGCTTCGAGCCGGAAGATCCGCTTCGTGCTGACCCAGGGGCCCGAATGGGATGAACACATCAGCGGCGATGCCCGCCTGGCGCTCAAGCTCGCAGGGATGACCCTCTCGCAGACGGGCACCAGGCTCTGGCATGAAAAGCTGGAGGTCATCGAGCAGTTTGCCAACCGACACATGACGGATCGGGACCGGAGACTCTTTCATCAGCTCGATTCGGCCGTGAAGGTCTACGGCGGTGTGGAGGATCCCTGTGAGTCCACCCTGGAGGCGGTGCTGGTGCCGCTCCTCCAGGCCATCGAGAC
Organism: Holophaga foetida DSM 6591; assembly: GCF_000242615.2. Classification (GTDB taxonomy): domain Bacteria; phylum Acidobacteriota; class Holophagae; order Holophagales; family Holophagaceae; genus Holophaga; species Holophaga foetida. Next base: position 749,462 of record NZ_KI912268.1, on the reverse strand, counting down.
AAAACGGATGGTCCGGGTGGAGTACCAGTCCCCGGGGGCGGTGAATACCTTCCTCATGGACGTGAGTCCCCACTCCCTGACCCATGACTTGTTCGCCGGAGGCGCCTATCTCCTGGTTTGGGATCCCAAGGGGGATTCACCGAAGCAGCTCCGCCTGAACCGGATCAGCGAAGTAGAGATTCTGAAAGACCGTGCGAAATTTCCTGACAAGTGGCGCATGAAGAACGCCGTGGACTACCAGATCGGGGCCTGGTGCAGCGGGGATGATCCCTTCGAAGTTGTGGTGCGGATCTGGGGGGCCTCCTGGATCAAGTCTCTGGAGGAGGCACCCCCGGCCCTGCCTGGCTTCCTGCCGGCTCGTGAAGAGGAGGGGAGCCTGTTGGTCCGCTTCAAGGCCAACTGCGAGGAGGGCCCCATTCGCTGGATCCTTCAGTTCGGAGCCTGTGCTCAGGTGCTGGCCCCCCTCGCCCTTCGCCAGCGGGTCCGGGAGGAACTGGAGGAGACGCTCAAGGGATACCGGGACTGAACAGGGAATTCTTAGTGCGACGGTTGATGTCGCAACCGTGGGCCTACCCTGATGGTGGAATGTTTGACACATTCACCGGGTTTAACGCCCCATCTATCAGGAGGTCCCATGTCCCAAATCGAGAAGCTCATCTCTGACTTGGTCGAAGAGCTTGAATCTCGTTTCCGCCACTTGCCCGATGGCTTCCATTCAACTTGGGACTACACGGAGACCGGCAACGCCTTCTCCCATCCCGTTACCCTTGGGCTGATCACCGCCGCCCTGGGGCGCTTGTGCCCGGACCTGCTGGTCTCCATTGACACGCGCTTCAATACGGATGTCAAATTCCAGCCGGACATCACCCTCCTGGATGGTGAGCTCAACCCCTGCCTCTACATTGACTATGAGAGCCCCAACTCCTCGGATGCCCGCATCCCGTCGAAGGATGTGGATGCCTATCTGGCCTTTTCCAGGTCCATCCGTGAGCGGATCCCCTACATCATCATGACCACCCTCCCAAATGCCCAGACTCCTAAGTGGCAGCTCCGGTACTCCGGGAAGGGGTACTACAACGATGGATTCGGCAAGCGTCTCGGAGCCATCCGCGCAAACCCCTTCGAGTTCTGGTATGCCCACTACCGCCAGGAACTGGCTGGGCGGGATATGGAAGGCATTCATTTCCTCAACATCTCGGACCGGGAGATCCAGCGCTGCTCCGTGGTCCAGGAACCCGCTGCAGAGGCCTGATCCATGCTCCTTTCCCTGACGACCACCCACCAGCCCGCCACCGACCTGGGTTTCCTGCTTCACAAGAACCCCGACCGGGTCCAGAGCTTCGAGCTCAGCTTCGGCCGGGCGCTGGTCTTCTACCCGGAGGCCACGGCGGAGCGCTGCACGGTGGCGCTGCAAGTGGAGGTCGATCCGGTGGCCCTGGTGCGGGACCGCCGGGGTCCGGGGGGTGCCGAGGGGCTCCTGGATCAGTACGTCAATGATCGCCCCTATACGGCCTCCAGCTTCCTGAGCGTGGCCATGGGCCAGGTCTTCCGCAGCGCCCTCTCGGGTCTCTGCAAGGATAGGCCCGGGCTGGTGGGGGACCCCATCCCCCTGCGGGCCTGTCTGCCGGTGCTTCCCTGCCGTGGTGGTGAGTCCTTCCTGAGGCCGCTCTTCGAGCCCCTGGGCTACCGGGTGGAGGTCACCCGGCTCCCCCTGGATGAACGTTTCCCGGAGTGGGGCGAGAGCCCCTATTATTCGGTGGCATTGGAGCAGCTGATCCCCTTGAAGGATCTGCTGGCCCACCTCTACGTCCTCATTCCCGTGCTGGATGACGACAAGCACTACTGGGTCGGGCAGGACGAGATTGAAAAGCTGCTGCGCCGGGGGGAGGGATGGTTGGCCCAACATCCCGAAAGGGAGCAGATCACCCACCGCTACCTCAAGCGGCAGCGGAGCCTGACCAGAGATGCCCTGGAGCGCCTCTGCTTCGAGGATGGGGAAGACCCGGATCAGGTCCAGAACGCCCAGGAGGCTACCGAGGCCAGACTGGAAGCCAGTCTCAGCCTAAATGAGCGGCGGATTCAGACCGTGGCGGAGCTTATCGTCCAGAGCGGCGCCAAGCGGGTCGTCGATCTCGGGTGTGGTGAAGGGCGCCTGCTCCAGGCGCTGATGAAGGCCGGTTCCTTCGACGAACTGCTGGGAATCGATGTGAGCTGCCGAGCCCTGGGCATCGCCCACAAGCGCCTCCATCTGGATGAACTCCCCCACAAGTGGCAGGGCAAGGTCCAGGTGGCCCAGGGCGCCCTGACCTATCGGGATGATCGGGTGAAAGGGGTCGATGCCGCCGCAGTGGTGGAGGTCATCGAGCACATGGAAGCCGACAGGCTTGAGGCTTTCGAACAGGCCCTCTTCGGCTGCGCCCGGCCCCGAATGGTCGTGCTGACCACGCCGAATGCCGAGTACAACGTCCGGTTTCTGAACCTGGTGCCTGGACGGCTCCGGCATGACGACCACCGCTTCGAATGGAGCCGAGCCGAGTTCCGGGCCTGGGCGCAGGGCGTGGCGGAAAGAAACGAATACGAAGTCGAGTTCAGCCCCATCGGGGCAGAAGATCCTGAGGTGGGGGCACCGACCCAGCTGGCGATCTTCTCCCGCTCCTGAATGAAAGCGAAGCCCATGAACACGCTCACTATTCCCGAACTCTCCCTCGTCCTCCTGGTGGGGCCGAGCGGATCCGGGAAGTCCACCTTTGCCCGCGCCCACTTCGGGTCCACCGAGTGTGTCTCCTCGGACTTCTGCCGGGGCCTTGTCTCCGATGATGAGAACGATCAGGCCGCCACTCCGGATGCCTTCGAGGTGCTGAACCTCATTGTGGCCAAGCGCCTGGCCGCAGGTCGGCTGACGGTGGTGGATGCCACGAACCTCCGCCCTGAGGACCGGAAGAGGCTCATCGCCCTCGCCCGGGAGTACCATGTCCTGACCGTAGCCATCGTCTTCGATCTGCCCGAGCGGGTCTGTCAGGAGCGCAACCGGGAGCGTCCGGATCGGAATTTCGGTCCCCATGTCATCCGGAACCAGATCCAGACCCTGCGGCGCTACCAGCGTGGCATGGACCGGGAGGGCATCCGGCAGATCTTCACCCTGGGATCGCCCGAGGAGGTCGCCGAGGTCCAGATCCAGCGCCAGCGCCTGTGGACCAACCGCAGGGACGAGTCAGGTCCCTTCGATATCATCGGCGATGTCCATGGCTGTTACGAGGAGCTCTGCCTCCTGCTGGAGCGCCTCGGTTACTCCCTGGAGGAGACACCGGAGGGACCCTGTGCCAGCCACCCGGAAGGCCGCAAAGTGATCTTCCTCGGCGACATCGTGGACCGCGGCCCCAGGATCATGGATGCCCTGAAGCTGGTCATGAACATGGTGGCGGCGGGAAGGGCCTTCATGGTGCCGGGCAACCATGAGGCCAAGCTCCTGAAGAAGCTCCAGGGCCGGCAGGTCACCCTGACCCATGGCCTTGCCGATACGGTGGCCCAATTGGAACAGGCTGATCCGGCCTTTCTGGAGGCGGTCCGGAAGTTCATCGATGGCCTGATCGGCCACTTCGTTCTGGATGGCGGCAAGCTCGTGGTCGCCCATGCCGGGATGAAGGCGGAGATGCAGGGGCGGGCCTCCGGGGCCGCCCGGATCTTCGCCCTCTACGGGGAAAGCACCGGCGAGACGGACGAATACGGACTTCCGGTGCGCTACGACTGGGCGGCGGACTATCGCGGCAAGGCCATGGTGGTATACGGCCACACGCCGGTGCCGGAACCGGAGTGGCTGAACAACACCCTCTGCCTGGATACGGGCTGTGTCTTCGGGGGCAAACTCACCGCGCTGCGCTACCCCGAGAAGGAGCTGGTTTCGGTGCCCGCCCGGAAGGTCTACTTCGAGCCGATCCGTCCCCTTCAGGCTACGGAGGATCCCAGCCTCAGTGCCCAGCAGGCATATGACAACCTGCTGGACCTGGAGGATGTCCTGGGGAAGCGCCTGGTGCATACCCGGCTCGTGCCCAAGCTCACCGTCCGGGAGGAGAATGCCCGCGCAGCCCTGGAGGTCATGTCCCGCTTCGCCCTCAGTCCCAAGTGGCTGATCTACCTTCCCCCCACCATGTCGCCCACGGAGACCAGCGAGCGTTCCGGCTATCTGGAGCACCCGGCAGAGGCCTTCGCCTACTTCCGGAAGTACGGAGTGAAGCAGGTTGTCTGCGAGGAGAAGCACATGGGCAGCCGGGCGGTGGTGGTCCTCTGCCGCTCCGAGGAGGTGGCCCAGCGGCGCTTCGGGATCCAGGGGGATGGGCCAGGGGCCTGCTATACCCGCACGGGGCGGCGCTTCTTCACGGACCGGGACATGGAGGCCGCCTTCTTCGGACGCCTCCAGGCGGCCTGTGAATCCACCGGCTTCTGGGATCGCTTCCAGACGGACTGGGTATGCCTGGATTGCGAGCTGATGCCCTGGTCCGCCAAGGCCCAGGAACTCCTGAAGCGGCAGTACGCCCCGGTGGCCACCGCCGCCCAGGCTGATCTCCAGGCGGGCCTGGACCTCCTGCTTCAAGCCCAGGGCAGGGGTCTAGACCTCTCCCGGGAGGTCGAAGGCATCCAGGGTCGCCTGGCGATGGCCCGGGCCTTCCAGGCTGCCTACCGGCAGTACTGCTGGCCGGTCTCCTCCCTGGATGACTTCCGCCTCGCCCCCTTCCACCTCCTGGCCACAGAGGGCGCGGTCCACACGGACCAGAATCACCTCTGGCACATGGAGATGCTGACCCAGCTCTGCTCGGGGGATCCGAAGCTGATGTTCACCACCGCCCACAGGACCGTGAATCTGGAGGACGAAACCGAGGTGGAGGCCGGCATCCAGTGGTGGGAAGCCCTCACGGGCAAGGGCGGGGAGGGGATGGTCGTCAAGCCCCTGGACTTCATCAGCCATGGCCCCAGAGGACTCAATCAGCCTGCCGTGAAGGTGCGGGGCCGGGAATACCTCCGCATCATCTACGGCCCGGATTACACCGCCACCGAGCATCTGGAGCGGCTGCGGAGTCGCGGCCTCAGCACCAAGCGGAGCATGGCCCTCCGGGAGTTCGCTCTGGGCATCGAGGCTCTGGAGCGCTTCGTGCGGCGGGAACCTCTGCGTAAGGTCCATGAGTGCGTCTTCGGGGTGCTGGCCATGGAAAGCGAACCGGTGGACCCCAGGTTGTGATGCGACGGGGAAAGTCGTTCCATTGACCCGATGCTATGGGCATGACACGCAAAACCCTGGACTGCCTCTTTTCGGTACTGATCTGGCCCCTGATGCTGAAGGTCACCCTGGCGGGCTTCTTCGGGCTCCAGGTGGGCTACGTGTTGTGCCTGCTGGGGGAGTTCACCCTTTTCGGCGCCTGCCGGATCGTGGCCATAGGTTTGCGGCCAGCCTTGAGAACAAGCGCGGGGGATAAGGTCCCGCCGAACCGGGAACGTCCTTAGGAGGGACCATGTTGCGCATTCTGATCCTCGATTCCGACGATTTCCTGCCCACGGACCAGGGACGGGATAAGTGGGATTTCGCGAATATGAAACCGAAATGTATGGAACTGGAGCCGAGCTTTGATATCGTCGGCGTGATCAAGGGCACGTCACTGGAGATTCGCAAGCATCGCTCCGGTGGCCTCAGCAAATTGGCCCTGGGAGACGACTGGGTCGAAGTGCTGGGCGGTCGCAATCCAGGCGGCGGCATCGCAATTTCCTCTGCGGCCTTCTTGTCCGATATTGGGGAATTCGAGTTGGAACGATTCCTGGTGGGCCCTGAAAACAGGCCGGTTCTTGAAGCGGCGAATGCCTTTGTGGACGGGAGTGGCATCTTCCGGAATGGTCTATCGCCGCTGTTCCTTTCAGGCCCACCAGGTGTCGGGAAAACGCACCTCCTGGTAGGCATCGGCAGGGCTCTTCTTCAGGCCAAGCCACTCTCCAAGGTGATCTACCTCAAGATGGACGCCTTTTTTGATCGGCTGAGCGAGGCCATCAAGAGCAAAAACACCACCGTTCTGCGCCGACAGTTCCAAGCGGCGGACCTCCTTCTCCTGGAGGGGTTGCACATACTCTTCCTGATGGAGCGCACCCAGGAAGAGCTTCGCCAAATCTTGGAAGCTGCCATGGAAAGCGGCACTCGCGTGGTGGCCTCCAGCGATATTCCCCTTCAGTCCCTGCGGTCAAAGTTGCATCCCCGACTATTCGACCTTCTCACCGGAGGGCTGGCGTTGGAGGTGCAGCCTCCCGGCCTGGAAACACGGAAAGCGATCCTTCGAGGCCTGGTGGAGGCCGAATCGTCTGTGGAGGTTCCCGCTGTCTCAGAGAGGGCGATTGAGCTGATTGCGGAAAGCGTAGAGGGCAGCGTCCGGGCCCTCAAGGGGCTGCTGAACCGGGTGCGGTTCGAGGCGCAGTATCGGGGGGCAGAGCCTTCCCCCGAGGAGATTGAGCGCATGCTGCGTTTTTGATTCAGGTTTTCCCTCTAGCGAGGGCCATATTGAAGACGATGAATGGGAGACATAATGACCCTGGCAAGGAAGACCCTCACGTCGGAGGAGGCTGCCGCCTACACCGCATCCCTGGAGCGGCGGGCCCGGACCCTTGGGGTTGAACTGGAACATTGGGTCCTCGGCCCTGGCAAGCAGAACGATATTCGCCTGGGCAAGGGTCCACGGCATGCCATAGTCGCCTTCGCCCAGGAGGCGGCCGAGCGCGGTGCGACTTATGGGCAGGTGCTTGGCATGACGGTCTATCAGGGCGATGGCAGTCGGTACAAGATCCGCACCCCTGATCTTGCGGGGTTTGTGTGTGCCAACGGCTATTGCACCATTGCCCCTCCGGCCCAGGGTGGATCACTTCCCAAAGGTTCCACGGCGGTTCAGAGCACCAGTGGCCCTGGCCAGGAACCGAAGCCTTGCCCCCCTCTCCCAAAGGACCGGATAGCGATTGAGATCCATACGGCTGACATTCCCCTGGCTCAAGTTGCCAAGGTGGCCTGTGCCCCGTGCGTCTCGGTCAGGGACATGCTTTCCCATGCGTACCGCTGCCCGAACTTCGATGGCATCTGCACAACCATGAGGTGGGAGCCTGCCCAGGGTCACATCCCCCGTGGGTTCCTGGGGGCTACCGGTTCGCCCTCGGAGGTGGAACTGGTTCTGGTCTTCGCGGAACCCGGGGATCCCAGTCCCGGAGACCATGCCACGATGGATGAAGCTATACAGCACGCCTACTGGGCCTTTCGGGAGGGGCAGGGCCTGTTTCACAGGAATGCGCGGAAGCTCTTCCAGTTGTGCTGGCCTGACCTTTCCTTTGATGAACAACTTCGCAAGGTCTGGATGACGGAATCGGTCCTCTGTTCGGCCATGGTCACGACAGGACCTGTGCCGAAAGCTGTGGAACAGGAGTGCGGGAGTCGATTCCTCCGGCGTCAGTTGGCCCTGTTCCCGAACGCAATGGTCGTGGCCCTCGGAAGCAAGGCACAGCACAGGCTGGATCGCATCGGCGTCTCTCACCACAAGGCTCATGCCATTGCCCCTCCGGGGTGCAACCAGCAGGCGGCCTACCCCTCCTGGGTCAAGGTCGCGGAGGCCCTCCGGGCGCGGCGCGGAGAAGCGGAGCATCTGCATGCAATGGGCGGGTGAAGGCTTCATAGTCGCCCGGGCATGTCCCCCGGGGAGCAGTCGCGTCAGATTGACTTGCGACAACCATTGTCTGCATGGGAGAGCGATGATTGGACCTAAGGCCCATGGGGCTTGGCCCGGGGTAATCATTGGGAGGTCGCTGCGTGTCCGAAATGCGATTTGAGGTTCAGATCGAGAACTTGGCTTCCTTGGCGGATGTCCGGGTGAGCCTGGTGCTGGATGGCATCACGTACCGGGCTGAGCTGCTTGGGGCGGATTCGCGGTCGTACCGGGGTCGCTTGGTGGAACCCTTTGAGCAGGCCTTCCGCAGTGAGTTGCCTCTTTTTGTGTTGGGCATGAGTTCGTACCGTTATGTGCGCGAAGGCAAGGCCACCGGCTTCCTATGGAAGGCAATCCAGGGGGAGTTGGAGCGGATCCATCGGCGGGCTCGCCTGAAAGCGGATCTGGATGCGGCGAGGGCTCTTTGCCCAGGTCACCTGGAAGCCCGGGCGCAGGATGCCCAGGCACGCCGTCAGCGCCTGGAAGGGGAATTGGATAGGCTTCGAGGTCGTCTCAGGCCCCTCGCCCAGGAGTTGAAGGACCGGGTTTCGCGGATGAGGAGGGAGATCCAGAAGTCCGTCAAGGCTGGGTGGATCAGCCACTGCGATAGTCTGGATCTGTTGCGCGATCAGGCCTTGATGGAGGCTACGGTGGCCGCGGAAGCGGGCGAGGTCGATGGCAAGTGCCGGGTGCTGCGCTCGGAGATTCAGGATGTCGAGCAGGAGATCTGCAGGCTTGAAGACGACTTCAAGGCTGAAACGGGTTTCGCCCTGGAAGAGGTGCTGAGGCATCTCGACAGGGCCTGATTGCCGGGTGGGGTGATGAATGAAAGTCTGGCCTGGACCTTTCGCTGCCTCACCCTCCTGGGGCTGGGGCCCGGAGCCTGTCTGGCGGAAATGGAAGCCAATGGTATTCCGCAGCGGACGGCCCTGGAAGTCATCCTGTCCAGTTCGCCGGGGGAAGCCCGGAGTTCCGCCCTGGGCAAAGCGAAGTGCGGGGCGCGCCTTGCCCAGGCCCGCCCCGAGCTCTTTGGGGTTCTGGCGGAATTGCTGGAAAGCGAGGGTATCCATCCCCTCTCCATGCTGAACTGGGAGGGTTGGAAGCCGGACTTGGCCCTCAGTCTGCTCCAGTCTCACTGGCGGGGGCCCGGCAGGCCACCCTTGCCCCTGATCGATCAGGGCTGCGTTCCCTGCGCGGGCTTGCGGATGCTGCCACGCGGCCTCCGTCTTCAGCGACTCAGGCTCGCCCGTTGCCCGGACCTGCGTTGGCTACCCGAAGGCTTGGAGATCCAGGACGGGTTGGAATGCAGAGGCCTCGGATTGCGCCAGATGCCCGCCAACCTGAACTGCGGAGGCGATGTCCTCCTCGCCGATCTGCCCTTACTGGAAGGGTGGGGGGAAGGCATTCGGATCGGGGGGGATCTGGTGCTGAAGTCAATCCCCCGTCGAGCCGCCCCGCCGGTGAATCTCTGCCTGGGGGGAACCCTGCGACTGCCGCATGGCTGGGCTCCGGTGGGATGGACAGGCAGGATTCTGGGGTGGTGGGGAAGTCAGGTGGCTTCCAGGACTGGATGAACGAGGCGTGCTCCGATTGGTGGGGAGTGTTCCGGGCAGGCCTCCGTGGTTTCAGTTCGACCTTGGATGAGCAGGTCTCCTCCGAAACCATGCTGGCCCCCCGCCTGGTCTACTTCTACCTGCCCCGGTGCTGAACCATGCTCTGAGAGGGTGAACCGGAGGTCCTGGAGCGAGGGAGCCGAGTGTTATTGCAAACATTACGAGTACCCTTCCCCCTAACTCAGAAGACAATCCAGACGCCCAAGGGTGGCTATGGTCAGGTTCAGTTGTTCTTGGAGGACAGCCTGTACCTTTTCGGTGGCTGCGCGGTGCAATTCGATCCATTCGCGAAGGGTTTCGATGTTTGGCTCCCACTCGTTCCAGGTTTCTTGGGCAATTCGTCCGGCCTCCTGGTCCAGCGCAGTGCGTAGTGTGGCCCGGCGGTCCAGACGATTCTGGTCGATGCGGTCCTGCTCCACGAGGTCATAGATCATGCTTCCCAATTCCACAATCGCGGCGACCACGTTTGAGGCGATTTCAATCTTGAGCGCACCTTCTGCAGACTTGGCCTCGGAGAGGGTCTTGAAGCCTTGTCTCCCCGCGGTTTTCTGGTAGGTTTTGAAGTTGCCCGCCTGCTTCATGGCCTGGAGTTCCTCCCGGGCCTTCTTCATGGTTATTCCAAGCCGTTCTTCCTGGAATTCGCGCAGCAGGGTCCTGGTCTTGCCCAGAATCTGGCCTGCGGCTTGAGCCACTTTGGGTTTCCCGAAACGCTGGCCGCGCTTGGGGGCGGGGTCCTCGTCGAACAGACCCTGTGCATGAGATGCACTCTCCGAGCGCGCACGGGCCAAATATGCAGCTTGTATGTCCTCTGCTAGTTTCCCAACCCTGGCCGTATGCTCATCCCACCATCGGGAAACGGCCGGATCAAGCTTTTCTGTTAGATGTCGTACGGCCTGTTTCGCATTCTCAGGTTGCGCCTTGGCCGCGGCAAGGATTTCTTCCTCTAGACAAGCGTCCAGCGACGCTCGGGCGGCCTGTTCCAGGGTATCAAGCTGTTCGAAACTAAGGGCATGGCGTTCGTAGTCGGCTGAAGCCGTTGCGAGGCCGAGGGCGAGGTCCGTCTGCCGAGCGAGGGCCTCATCTCGAAGCCGCTCCAGCTTGGAGGAGAGATAACGTTTCCGAGCGGCTGTGCGCAGGGCTTCCAGGCGAGTCGGAAGGCCAAGAAGGGCCGTCACCAATGCCTCGATGCCATCCCAGGTGCGATAGGCCGTACCGTAATCCTCCGGCCTTGGTGAGAGTTGGTTCTGCACCCGCTGGAAAGGATCGGCCACTACTAAGAACGGCTCAAATCCTTTTGGTGAAAGGCCGACGCGCTGGAGGAAATCGCCCCATTCCGATTTCTTACGCTTTAGAAATTCGGCGTATCCCTCCGGATCCTCCGATGGATCCACAGAGCCCTCGTCAAGTTTCGCTACCACAGGGATCACGGCTTCCGTCATGGCTAGCCCCCGGCCGGCGAAGGCCTGACCGTTTAGCACTGAAAGTATGGATTCGCGGTCACCTGTGAGTAGTTGGGGTGGTAGGACCAGGAGGATCACGTCGGTGAGGGTGACGGCTTCCCGAGCAAGCAATTCATGCTCGGGGTTCCCGCCCGAAATGCCGGGCGTGTCACAGAAACGGCATCCCAGGGCATCGATTTCACGCGATTCGAAGGTCTCCCTCCGGGCGCTGACAGTAAGCCAATCAGGAACACCTACTCCGCCCTCAACCAGCAGGCGCTTGAGGAGGCTGCTTTTGCCTGAGTCGTAAGAACCGAATAGTGTCACCCTCGGTCGGTCCACCACCGTGAGCACCTGCCACTCCGCCTCCACAACCTCCACCGCGGCGTTTCCCACAGCCTCACGGAGGGTCTGGAGTGCAGACTCCTCCCACCCACTTTCATGCATCGACATGGCTCGTCTCCTCTTCCTTCTCCAGCCCGAGCCTGTCCCGAGCATCGATCATAATCGTTCCCAGGCGCTTGATCCGAGCGTCGAATCGGCAAGCACTCTGCCGGGCTTCTGCGGCCTCGATTCGCAATTGGGTAGCCAGGGTTTGCATCTCTTCCTGGTTCAGGGTCAGGTAGGCTTGCACACCGCTGGCATCTCCCGAACTCAGGATGGTAGCGCGTAGTTCGTCTCTCGACCGACGCAGGAATTCCCAAGCATCCTTGCGGGCTTTCTCTCGCTTCCCCGCCTGCTTATGCGACGCGACCCAATCCGCGGCGTCGAGCGCGACTCCGATTCCCGAAAGGACGACGCTGAATTTTGAGACCTTTGAAGCCAGTTTTACGGCACCCCAGGGTTTAAATTTGACGCCCAGGAACTTTCCCACCTTGTAGATCACGTCCCGGCTACCACCAATTTTGGCGACAGTTTCCAGCGACTTCCACCAGGGATGCCCTTTCGCTTGAGGGTCGAGTCCACTTGCATCAAAAGCCGCCTTTAGCCCGGGGAAGGCCTGCTTGAATTCCACGGAGCCCAGTCGCCGTCCCAACTCCTCCATGGTCCGACGGACCCATCGGTCAACTTCGGCCCGGGTGGTCTCCTCCCAACGGGTGAAGTCCTCACGAAACTCAGGGGTTGTCCACCAAGAGGCCAACACCTTGGCTGAAGCCGCGAGTTCTTTGTCGTTCGCGGCCCCCATGGCCTCCGCGATCATGCCCCCAATGTGTTCGTCGAGGAGACGGTCAAGGCGCGCAGTCAGATTGCGTTCCAGGCGTTCGCTCTCGGAGGTGGCTGATTCCAGCGCCGAGGCCAAACTGCACAGAGCCTGATCGGTCTGGTGCGCAACTTGTCGTGCTTCGTTCGCCTCACATCGAAAGCGTCCAGCCCGGGCAAGGCCTCCCTCCAACAGGCTTATATCCAAACCCAAGCGCTTGGCTCGTTTGCCGGCCGATCGGACTGCCTTGATGAACAAGGTGATGCCATCCCAGTCGCGGAATGGGTCGAACTCGGTGGCGTTGACATCCTGGCGGTTCCCAACCCGCCCGAATGGATCGGCGGCCATGCAAACCACTCGCGCCGGATCCACTTCGATGCCTCTTCGCCGCAGAGCCTCCATCAGTTCCTTCTGTTTCCGTTCGCAGGCGCGGTCGAACTCCTCGGGAGCGTACTCTGGGTCCGGGCCTAGTTCATCAGCCCGGTTGATCACGAAGAGGGCCCGCTCAAGTTTGGGTGCGAGCCCCTTCCCGAGGTTTCCTTCCAGGACAGGGCAAAGTAAATCGAGGGTTGAACCAAGCAGATTGGGTTGGAACAGACATACCAGGTGTGTCGCATCTGGGATCGGATCCGCGGCGGTCTGAGTGTCCTCGGCGCGAAGGCTCTGGAAGCCGGGGGTGTCCACGAGAGTGAACCCTTCCCATGCGTGTTCTGTCACTTGGCTGGTCGTCGGGTTCGCACGTACGGTCGCATCGGGGGGAACGGGCTCGCCGGCATCGATGAGGAGGCGCTTGAGGAATGAAGTTTTGCCGGTGTTGTAGTCGCCCAACAGGTGAAGCCGAGGCCGGCCTGTCTGCAAGATCAGATCGAGGTCTGCCACGGATTCAGAACCTCCGGGGCATTCCAACAGAGTCTTCCTTGCAGACGTCAGCCATGCCTTACCAGCACCAGCCTTGGGGTGGTCCAGCGTGAAGAAATCCCGCAGGGAGTCAAGGATACCCTCCAAGGTGGTTCTACGACTGAGGGCGCGAACGGGTTGTTCGGGGGCTTGCTGAGCCACGAGTCCTTCAGGATCCATGATCCAGTCCTCGCCCCTCCAGACCAGCCCTCCGGAATCGGTTCGCCCTGGGTGGGAATGATTTTCCACGGCCAGGGCAGCCTCATTGATGACCGTCTGAGGATCCCGTTCCGGTAATGCCTTGCGAAGATTGTGGAACTGCGCTCTGGCCTTTTTCGTGGCCTGTAAGACCAGTCGCGCGGCTATCGCCTCCCGTAGGGGGTGGGAGAGGGTCTGGCCAAGAGCTTCGATCCCTTTCTCGGCAGCGACCTGGGTCAGTCGTTCGAAGTAGTTGCCGAAGGCGTTGTCAACGCTCCGCTTCGCGGAGTGCAAGGCCTCCCGGCGGGCGCGCGCCCGGGACTCTTCAGCCTTCCGCGCGGCCTTGCCGCCGAACCAGTTAAGCAAGGTAGACATTCCTGCCAGCACACCGGCTGCGACAACATATGCTCCCGCAGTCCATCCGAAGGGGTTCCATGCATTGGCCGCAGCCACTGCGAGCCCTCCTGCAATCCAGGTTGCCCCGGCGCCGCCAGCTCCCACGAGTAACCCGGCCACGCGTGAAATGTTCCCGGCCCACGCCCATGCCTTGCCCGCATTCCCCTTCACGGGATCTGGCTGGGCTTGGATGAGGCAAGCCAGGTCGATGCCAGTGTCCTTCAGGGTGAGGTTCACTTTGCGTTCCAGGAACTTGCCCGCCTTGGCGAGCACCTCATCGGCGGCCTTCTGTGTGGCGGACTCATCGAAGACCTCTGTCGCGAATGCCTCGCTGGATAGTTCCTCGCGCCGATCGAAGGAATCCAGCACAGCGCGGTCGGCCCGGGCCAGAGCGGAACTTCGGAGTTTGCCGAAGCTTGCCTCGAACATTTGGCGGCAGTGAATCTGGAACTCACCTTCCTCGGGCACAGTGAATGGAGCGCGGCGCAAACGCTCCAGTTCCGAGAGCAGGTCATCCTTGATTCGAACATCGCTCAATCCAGCGCGAGCCTTGCCCTCGGGAGGATAGCCGAGGGTCTTGAGCAGGGAATTTGCGGCGGCCTCCATGACCTTGGATAGCTGCTCCGCTTCGTTTTCGGTCTGGGCCAGTTCCGCCTCTAGGCGGTCTACCGCGCCTCGGACCTGGGCCACCAACATACCCAGGCGGATCCCGGCCGCGTCTCGCTCCAGGGCCTCCACCACAAGAGCTTCCAATACGGGGAGGTTGGACCAAGCGAGCAGTCGCGCCTGACCATGTTCGGCACGGTGCCGTGCGAACGTCGTGGCATCCGGCCCCAGGAATGGTTCTCGGGCGCGGGCCATCAAGGCCCTCTTGGCGCTTAGCGCTACCACCGGTATCGATCCCAGACCGAGGCTGGTCAGCCCATCCCTGATGTTGCCCTCATGCTGCTGCACAGCCTGTGAGAGGTTGCGCCGCTGGGTTGCGAATTCAACCCTGGGCGGGAAGCGCCAGTGCTGATTACGGCAGTTCAGGACCGCGATTGAGGGCTTGCCGTAAGCGTGGATCCATTCCGCAACCTTGGCGAACTCGCCCTCCTGCTGACTTTGGCTGTCGAAGCACAAAAATACGAGGTCTGCGGTCTCCACCGCCAGGCGAGCCTGGGCCTCCAGGGAAGTTCGTTTCTCCGTGCGGCCCCAACCGTTGATCCCAGGTGTGTCGAGTAGCCGGCATCCGGACCAAGCCACTGGGCGCACCTCAACAGTCCAGTCGCTTTCCCCCTTGGAAACGGTCTCTCCGGTACCGTGGGTCAACGCCTCGATTAGGCTGCTCTTGCCCGCGCCGGTGCGCCCGAAGAAAGCCAAGTTGAGGGTAGTCAGGCAGGCTCTCTGACGTTCAAAGAGACGCTGGATCTCAGCTTCACGCTCCCCTAGCATTCGGCAAAATGCATCGGCCGCGGATGAAGCCCCAGCGGTTTGCCAAGGTTCTACCAACTCAGAAGCCTTCCGTAATTCCATTTGGACCGAGTTGAACTTTAATTCAAGCGATTTGATGGCTCCTTTGCCATCCTCGATCGCTTGGCTGATAGCCTCTACCAACGGTCGAGGTTCGCCCATCTTCCGCTGCTTAATCATGAACATCTCCAATTATTTACAGGGTATGAACGGGTTTCCCAGGGTTACAAGATGGTTCTGATACTCAACCGCGTTGAATTGCTCCATGGGAGCTATCAACAGTGGTCCGCGACAACGTCAAGGAATCTCCCGTTGGTTAGTCATGTCCTGTTTGCAACCATAACGATTGGTATGTATTTAGCCAAGCATCAGTTTGGTTGCTGCGAGGAGTATCCCTACGATTCCTCCTACCAACGCTACATTTAGCCGGATGTGTTGCAAATCGGTTCCCACCTTCTCCTTGATCTTGATTACGAGGTATTCATCTGGTCGCTTGGCCAACCTGCTGGACACCATGTGCCCGATGACATGGTGGTGCCGCTGGGCGAGGTCAAGGATGCTAGCGCGGACCCAGGCGTCCATGCGGGCCCGGGTGTCGGGCTACTGCCCCGGTTCCCCCAGGAGTTGATCCAATAGTCGGCCCAGGGTCTAGCTGAGGTGAGCCTCGGGATCAGCCAACTTGGCCCTCAGGGTCTCCTGGAGGCGGGTCAGGACGTGCCCCAGGAGGGGAACCAGATCGGCGTTGTCTGCTTGGCCCTTTTTCGTGTCGGGCCTATTGGAATAGTTCCGCGCTGGCAAGCGAGGCGTCCGAGGACGTCCCACCCACGATCAAGACCTTACCGTTCGACAGCAATGTAGCTGTATGGCTTTCCCGGGCGTGGGCCATGGCATTGGCGACGGTGGTGAAGGTGCCGGTGCTCGGGTTGTAGAGTTCCGCGCTCCCCAGGGAGCCTGAGTTGCTGTAGCCCCCGGCGATCAGAACCTTTCCTCCGGAAAGGAGTGTGGCCGTGTGGGCCAGCCGGGCGGTTCCCATCCCTCCGGTCGAGGAGAAGGTGCCCGTGGCGGGGTCGTAGAGTTCGCTGCTGGACGCGATGCTGGTGTCCATGTTGTCGGTGCTCCCCCCGGAGATCAGCACCTTGCCGTTGCTCAGGAGAGTGGCTTGGTGGCACCTGCGGGCGACTCCCATGGATCCGGTCGAGGAGAAGGTCCCGGTGGAGGGGTCGAAGATCTCTGCGGTCGTCAGGCCGGTACCGCTGCTTGATTGTCCGCCGGTGATGAGCACCTTCCCGCTGCTCAGGAGGGTTGCCGTCGCATAGGATCGGTCAGCGCTCAGGCTGCCGGTCGTGGTGAAGTGCCCCGAGGAGGGATCATAGAGTTCGCCCGATATATCGCCTCCTCCCGCCACCAGGATCTGCCCGTTGGAGAGCCGCGTGGCTGTGTGTCCGTAACGGGCGACGTTCATCGCCCCGGTGGCAGTAAAGGACCCGGTCGTTGGGTCGAATCTTTCCGCGGAGGTCAGAATGGGGGGTTGACTGCTAACCCCCAGCCCTCCAGCGACCAGGACTGTGCCATCGGACAGAAGGGTCGCGGTCGGGGATTCCCGTTCCGGTTGGGTCATGGTGCCCGTGACGGCGAACTGCCCCGTCGAGGGGGTATAGAGCTCTGCGGCAGTGGCATTGGCACCTCCCACCACCAGAACCTGTCCATTGTTCAAAAGGACAGCACGGTAAGAACTCCTTCCACTCGCCATGGACCCGGTGGCGGAGAAGGTGCCCAGTGGGTCTGTGGAAGACGTCGAGGTCCCACTGGTGGAGGAAGCCCCTCCACAGCCCACTATGGCTGCGGAGATCGAAATGGTAAGCATTGCCCAGTAGATGGATTTCAGCATGGCCTCTCCTTGTGACATAGGTCATGGATGAGGGTGCATCTGTCGGAGCGACAAGCGCTGACGCTTGTTGGATCTGGGAGGCTAGCCGTCAAAAGTGTTTAGCTTGGCGGGTGACTGGGGGGCCAGACTGACATGCATGGACATGGTTCTGTCGAGGAAGCCTTGAGAGGCCAGGCAGGACGAAAGGCCCCGTAGACTTACTTGGGACTTCGGCTGCCGCCCCTGATGAGGACTATAGCCCCAGCGGGTCCCACCCGATGCGCATGGCTTCATCCAGGCGTTCCTGGCGGGTCTCGCCGGAGGCGATCTCATCGGCGACATAGGCCCAGAGGCGGCTGAGGCGCGCCTCGCGGGCGGTGGCCTCGATCCAGTCGTGCGACCAGTCCGGCTCGCCGCACTGGGCGGAGGCTACCGCCAAGGCTTGGATGTACTGCTCGAAGTGGCCGTATTCATATGCCACCGCAGTCAGGCGGTCCAGGACACAGGCCTCCGGCCGGAAGCATCGGATCGTGTCACCCGCAAGGGTCTTCACCTCCACGGTGGCGGTGGCCGGATCCAGCAAGGCACTGCCGATGCCCAGGGGGCCCATGGGGAATTCAATGGGAACGCTCTCGACCCATACATGCCGGCCCGAGATGGCCTCTATTCCGTCGGGGTTTACCTTCTGGACCTGGTAGGCCGTCAGGAAGTCCGGCCCGATGAAGTCGAGATCGGCGGTATGGAACACGCCGTCCCGTCGGCCGGTCCAGACCTCGACGACTGCGCCGCCCACCAGGATGGGGTCCACCCCGAGCTTACGGAAGGCTGCCAGCAGGGCTTGGGGAACATGGATGGGGTAGGCCCGGTACATCGCGCTCTCGCGGCTCTACTCGGGTCGGGGCCGGGCACCCGCCTGCTTGATGCGGGTGAGGTCTTCCCGGGCAGCCTGGGGGTCCTCCAGGCGCATCAGTAGCTCCCGT
Source organism: Holophaga foetida DSM 6591 (assembly GCF_000242615.2). Lineage (GTDB taxonomy): Bacteria > Acidobacteriota > Holophagae > Holophagales > Holophagaceae > Holophaga > Holophaga foetida. Next base: position 731,707 of record NZ_KI912268.1, on the reverse strand, counting down.
TCGATGGGGTCCCGCTCCTTGACGGACGCCATCCCCGACACCTTGGCGGTGTAGGCCTGGATGACTTGGTCAAGGGTCAGGGGGGGCATGTGCTCCTCCTGGACAAGTGTGGGCGCCCCGGGGCGGGCCGTCCATGGGTCACTTTGAGACCGGCACTTCGGGTCTTGGGGGTAGGGCGGAGAGGCCCACTGTGATTGGGTTATGAGTGGCTGTTCGTCGTGAGGCCGTTCGTAAGGAATGGCTTCTAAAGCCTTTCCCTGAAAAACCCTACGCTCAGACCCTACGCTAAGCCAAAATGGCCAAGTTTCGACGCGTCTAAGTGTTGAAAACGCCTTAACGCAAAACAGCCCCGAAACCTAATGGTGTCGGGGCTTTCCTTCGGTGGTGGCTGGAGACAGACTCGAACTGTCGACCTAGGGATTATGAGACCCTCGCTCTAACCACCTGAGCTACCCAGCCGGAAAGTCTATGCTAGCGCGGGTTGGCGCCCATGTCCACGGTCGATTTTGGTTTTGCGAGGATGCGTTCGTAGAGGGCTTCGTACTGGTCGATGACGGGGCCTTCTGCGAAGGTGTCCAGGGCCCGAGTGCGGGCGGAGTCGCCGAGGCGTTTTCGCAGGGATGGATCCCTCAGCATCTTCATGACATCCTGGGCCATGGCCTCTACATCCCCCAAGGGCTCCAGGTAGCCGTCCGTGCCGTGGCGGATGACTTCCGGAAGGCCTCCCACGCGGCTGGCCACCACGGGTACCCCGTAGGACATGGCCTCCAGGGCGGCCAGGCCGAAGCTCTCGGTGGCGCTGGGGAGCAGGAAGACATCCGAGCAGACCAGCACGCTTCCGATGTTGAGCTGCTTGCCGGTGAAGCGGACCTCCTGGGCGAAGCCCCTTTCCCGGGCGTAGGCCTCAGCTTCGGGCCGGTCAGGGCCATCGCCTACCATGACGAGGCGGCAGGGGTGTTCCTGCCGGACCCGTTCAAAAACCTTGACCACGTCCAGGACCCGCTTTACTGGACGGAAGTTGGAGATGTGGGTCAGGACCGCACACTCGCGGGGGGCCAGCCAGGATCGGCAGTCGGGGCGGGTCTCCGGCGGCGGCGTGATGAAATTGGGAATGACATCAATGGGGCGATCCACCTGGAAGGTGCGGAGGGTTTCGTCCTTCAGATACTGGGAGACGGAGGTCACAGCATCGCTGGCCCGGATGGCCAGACGGACCATGGGGAGGTAGCTGGGATCCGAACCCACCACGGTGATATCGGTGCCGTGGAGGGTCGTGACCACCTTGAGTCGGTCCTCCAGGGCCATGCGGGCCAGGAGAGCGGCACTGGCGTGGGGAATGGCGTAGTGGGCGTGCATGACTTCCAGGCCGTGCTTGTCGGCCACATCCGCCATCTTGGAGGCCAGGGCGATGGAAAAGGGCTCGACCTCGAAGAGGGGGTAGGATGCGGCTGTAACCTCGTGGAACCAGACGTGATCCTCGAATCCCTGGAGGCGGGGAGGCAGGGACTGGCTCAGCAGGTGGACTTCGTGGCCCCGGGCGGCCAGGGCCTTGCCCACTTCCGTGGCCACGACGCCGGATCCGCCGAAAGTGGAATAGCAGGAAATGCCGATGCGCATGGTTCAACCTCTCGTGGGATTATGATGGGCTCTGTCCAAGGAAGACTTCATGCCCCTCATCGTCCTGATCGTCCTTTACCTGATCAAAGCCCTGGTGCTGCTGATCTTCATCTCCAGCGTTCTATCATGGTTCCATCCTGATCCCAGGAATCCTTTTGTGAAGCTGGTGCGAACGGTCGTGGATCCCCTGGTCCACCCCATCCAACGCATCATTCCGCCCTTCGGGGGAATGGACTTCAGTCCCCTGATCGCATTCGTTATCCTGCTTCTCCTTCAATCCCTGCTCCAGAAGGGCTTCACCCACTGAGGAGATCATGAAGTACACGCCGTTAGACATTCAGCGCAGGGAATTCGAGAAGGCCTTCAGGGGGGTGGACAAGGACGAAGTCCGCACCTTCCTCCATGAAGTGGCGGGGGAGTGGGAAGAGGTTCTCCAGGAGAATCAGCGGATGCGTGCTGAGGTCCTGGATCTGAGGGAACGCCTCCAGCAATACCAGGAGCAGGACCGGATCTTCCGGGAGACCCTGCTGCACGCTCAGAAGACCCGGGAGGATCTGCTGGAGAGTGCGAACCGGGAGTGCGTGTTGCTGATCAAGGAGGCCGAGTTCAGGGGGGAGGAGATCACCCGAGAGGCCCAGCAGAAGGTGGTGGAGTTCGAGGCCAACCTGCGGTCCATGAAGCTGGAGCGGATCCGTGTCCTCCAGGAGATCGATACCCTGCTGGGACGCGGGAGGCGATTCCTCCAGGAGGAGGCTCCGGAGATGTTCCCCCCGGCTGATGTGACCCGGCTCCTGGAGGATGTCTTCCCTGGAGCGGACTCTCAGGATCCGAGCATCTGATGCCTATTTGACGCCCTTCAGGGATGGGTCTCCCAGCATGGCTTTGACCTCCTCGGCGCGCTTGCCCTTGGGGGCGACTTCCAGATACTTCATGAAGTTGCGCTTGGTGGCCTTCAGGTTGTTCTCGGCAAACTCGCACATGGCCAGCATGTAGTAAGCTTCGGCGAAGCTCGTGTCGGCCTGGATGGCCTGCTGGAAGAAGGGCTTGGCCCCGGCCAGGTCGCCCTTGTTGTAGGCGTCTATGCCCTGGTTGTAGGCAAGGTCAGGGCGGGGGCCTGCGAGGGCATCCAGGGCTGCCTGGTAAGCGCTGGCACTTGCGTTGTCTCCCTTGGCTTTGCTGAGGGAGATCAGGCAATCCAGGACCCGCTGATCCTTGGCGTTGCGGACCAGGGCCGCCTTGAAGTGGGGTTCGGCCTCCCTCTGTCTGCCGACTTCGAAGAGGGTGATGCCGAGCACCCGTTCCACCTGGGCCACCTGGGCTTCCAGTTCGGGTCTCTTCTCGGCGGGCAGGGACTCGCAGGATGTCTTGAGGCTTTTGTACGCTGCTTCGATCAGGGGGAGGGCTTCGGCGTATTTCCTGTCGTTGTAGAGGGCGACCGCCTGGTTGAAGAGCTCAGCGCCGGAGAGTTGGATCGTGGCTGTATTCCCGCTGGGAATGGGCTTCCCGGCTGCATCCACAGCCTTGCCCGAGATCCGTCCCGCAGGATCGGCCCCCAGGGAAAGGCAGGCAACGGCGCTCAGAATGAAAGGGGAAAATCGGCTCATGAAAAGCCTCCGGCATTCAAGGATGCACTCATTGTGGCCGAACTTTGAGAAGGGCCCAGGCCCCAGGTGCGGATCTTGTGGTACGCTCCAGGTCAAGTTGCGGGGTGGACATGAATGGCATGATGCAGAGACCGGTGCGGTTGGCGGCCCGAATCCTGGTGGTCATGGCTCTGGTTGTATGTCTCTCTCCTGCGCTCCGGTCGGCGGATGGGGCGGCCGACGTTCCCGCGCCCACCGCCGCCGTTGCCTTGAGCCATCGGGCCGAACGGCTTCAGAAGGCCCTGCTGTCCGGGGATGCGGACAAAATCCAGGCCGCCGTTCAGGATGTGGAACTGCTCCGCAGGAACTATGGGACTCTGGACCTGCTGCCCCTGGTGGAGGCCATGGCCCTCTGGGCCCGGCAGCAAGGGGAGGCAGGGCGACCCGGACTCGGCCTCAAGGGCATCCAGGTGGCCGATCGCTGGGCCCCCCGCTGTCCCACGGTGCTCTGCACGAGCATCATCCTCCAGCGTCAGGAGGGGATCAAAGGGTACTTCATGAGCCTCTCCGAGGTGCTGGAGCTGACTCGTTTACGCATGGCACATCCAATTCATCGCTGGCTGTGGCTGGTGCAGCACCTTGCCTGGCTCCGCTTCATGGCCACGGCCCTGCTCTGGGGGTGGGCCCTCGCCATGGCCATGCGCTACAGGCGCGTGTTCCGCTACGTCTGGGAGGAGCCGCTCCTGAAGCGCGGTCTTCCGTCGATCCTGGTGGCCCTGGTGGGGGCCTGCCTCCTGGCCTTTCCGGTCCTGGTGGGCCTGGATCCCAGCCTCTGCGCTGCCCTTTGGCTTTGGCTCCTCGCCCCCTTCTTCACCATCCAGGAGGTTCGGGTTGGGGTTCTGGTTCTTGTGCTCCAGCTCCTCCATCCCGCCCTGGCCCTGATGGAACCCCTATCCCATCGGGAGCCTTCCCTGAGTATTGTGGCGCTGCAGGAGCAGCCCTTGCCCCGTCCCATTGGCGATCGGGTGCTCAAGGCCCTGCCGGATGGGGACGCCAGCTTCCTCAAGGGATGGACGCAGCTCCAGGAGCAGAATTGGGCTGAAGCAGAGCTGATCTTCGCTTCCCTGGCCGGGAAGCACCCCGCCCGGGCGGAGGTCCTCAACAACCAGGGGGTCGCCTGCTACCAGCAGGGAAAATACGAGGATGCCCGCAGGCTCTTCGACGAGGCCTACCGGCTCGCAGCCGGGAGTCCTGAGGTGCTCTTCAACCAGAGCGTCATCGCCTTCCGGCAGCTGGACAGCAGCACGGGCTTGGCCAAGCAGGATGAGGCCCGCCGTCTGGACCCCGACAACTTCACCCGCATGAACCTCGCCAGCCAGGCCCGCAGTGAGCAGCGCACCTTCCCCATGCCCCTTCCGGATACGCCGGAGCGCATTGCGGCTCTGAAGGGCCGGAAGGACGCCGAATCCACCTCTCCAGGCCTCGGGGCGCACCTCCTTTTCGCCTCGATCTACCCCATGGTGGCGCTCATCGCCCTCCTCTACAGGGTCCGACAGAGCGTCAGGAGGGCCCATCCCTCCCAATGCGTGCGCTGCGGCGATCCCTTCCACACCACGGATTCCCCGGATGTCTTCGTGTGTTCCAAGTGCCACCACCTCTTCGTCCTGAAGGATGGCCTGCATGGGGAAAGCCGGAAGCTGAAGGTGGAGGAGGTGGGGACCTACCAGGGGGCCCAGCGGATTCTCCATCGCGCCCTCCGGGTGCTACTGCCGGGGCTGGACGGTATCTTCCTCGGGGCTACGGGCAGCGGTTTTGCGGAGTTCAGCTTCCTGACATTCGCCCTCGGCATTGTCTTCGCCACAGGGCGTTCGGTCCGCTTCCCCGGCGATATCCTGCCGGATCCGGTCTCGTCCTGGGTTCCCATCGGCCTGGTCCTCCTGGTGGTGCTCTACCTGCGCTCCTGGCTCAAGTTCCTGCCCAGCAAGAGGTCGTGACATGGCACTCGAAGGCTCTCTCCGCGATTTCGATCTATTCTCCCTTTTCAACATGATCAAGACCCAGGGGAAGAGCGGTACCCTCGTCCTCTCCCGAGGGCAGGAGTTCGTCAAGATCTTCTTTGACCAGGGGGATGTTGTCGGCTGCGACTCCAACCAGGTCCGGATCGAGGATCGGGTGGGTGCCATGCTGGTGCGTCTGGGCCGCCTCTCCGGAGACGAGCTCCTCACGCTCATCCAGCTTCAGCGACAGACCCTCAAGCGCATGGGCACGCTGCTCCTTGAGTCCGGCAAGGTCACGCCGCAGGACCTCCAGGACGCTCTGTTCAACCAGGCCATGTCCATCATCTACCGCACCTTCCGATGGGTGGAGGGGGACTACCGTTTCGATTCCATCCTGCCCCTCGAAATGGACCGCGAGAACTTCCCCCCCATTCCCGTGGATACAGTCCTGATGGAGGCCGCCCGGGTCATGGATGAGTGGCCCGAGGTGCAGCGCCGCCTCCCAGAGCACAGCACGGTCCTGGTGAAGTCCGAGAAGGCCCGGGCCATGCACCTGGATATGGAACGTGACCTTTCAGGCGTTTTCGAGGGAGGAGAGACTTTCGGTGGGCAGGCCTCCGGCCTGAACCACGAGCAGGAAACGGTGCTCACCTACTTCAGTGAGCCCCAGACCATTGCCGGGGTGCTCCAGATCACCCGCTATGACGAACTGGATACCTGCAAACGCATCGCCGAACTGATGGACGTCGGCCTTCTGGAGGTGGCGGTCGAGGCCACTCCGGTGCCTCCTCCTGCCTGGGGAAGTGCCCCCGCTGCCCGGACCGCACGTCATGAGCCCGCCAAGCCGCTATCCTGGTTCTGGGCCATCGTCGCCGTGCTGCTGGCGGCGCCCTTGCTGACCTACGTGCCCAAGACCCGGCAGTCCTTCAACCAGGGACTGGCAAGCCTCCAGCGGGCCGATCTCCGCACTGTGACGGATCCAGCAACCCGGGACCGCAAGGACTGGGCCCTGCGGCTGGCCTTTCCGGAGGATGGCGGGAAGGAACTGGCCATGCGCCTGGGCATTCCCATGGAATCCGCCCAGAACCCTGTGCCTGATTTCCTGAAGCGACCCGATCCCATCACCCCCTGAAATCCGGCAGTCGCCGTTCCAGGAAGGCCGATAGGCCCTCCTGGCGGTCCAAGGTTCGCTCCAGGGAGCCGAAGAGTCTGGCCTCCAGCCGGAGCCCTTCGGATAGCGGCAGTTCGGAGCCTTCATTCACGGCCTGGATGACGGCTGCGAGGGCCAGGGGGGCCCGTCTGGCGAGGGTCTGGGCCAGGTTCAGGGTCTCCTCTTCAAGCTGCTGGGGGGCACAGACACGGCCCACCAGGCCCATGCGGAGGGCTTCCTCGCCGGTGACAGGGTTCCCCGTGAGCAGGAGCTGCAGGGCCTGGGCGCGACCGATCAGGCGGGGCAATCGCTGGGTGGCGCCGTAGCCCGGGAGGATGCCCAGTCCCACCTCGGGACATCCCAGGCGGGCCGCCGAGCTGGCGATGCGGATGTGGCAGGCCAGGGCCAGTTCCAGTCCTCCGCCGAGGGCCCAGCCCTGGATGGAGGCCACCACCGGCCTGGGGAAGGCCTGGATGCGGTCGAGGATGGCCTGGACTCTGAGCGCCGCAGCTTCGGCTTCGCCGGGGCTGCGATCCTGGATGCCCTGGATATCGGCTCCGGCGGCGAAGGCCTTCTCTCCGGCACCAGAGATCACCACCACCCGGACCTCGGGGGTGTCTTTCAGTTCCGCGAAGGTCTGGTCCAGCTCCGCTAGCAGGGCTCCGCTCAGGGCATTGTGCTTCTCCGGGCGGTTCAGGGTGATCCAGGCGATGCCGCCTTCCACGCGATTCAGCACGAGCGACATGGGCGCCTCCGGGCACCATTGTAGACTGGAGGAATGGAACCCTCCGCCCGACTCAATCCCCCCCATCCCTTGAGCTACCGCGAAAGCCTCCAGGCCTTCCTTCGGGAGGACTGGGGCACCCAGGACTGGAGCAGCGCTTCGGTACCGGATCGCCGGGTGGAAGCCCGGATCGTGGCCAAGGAAAGCCTGGTGCTGGCGGGGCTGGAGGTTGCACGGGAGGTCTTCCGAGCCGTGGATCCCAACCTGGAGGTCCGCTGTCTGGCCTTGGACGGCGAAGCCGTGGTGCGGGGCAGGGAGGTGCTGCACCTCTCGGGTTCCAGTCGCGCCATTCTCATGGGCGAACGGGTCTCCCTGAACCTCCTCCAGCGTCTCAGCGGCACGGCGACCCTGACCCGGGCCTTCGTGGACGCGGTGGCCGGTACCCGGGCGCGGATCCTGGATACCCGCAAGACCACGCCGGGGCTCAAGCTCCTGGAGAAATACGCCGTGCGCTGCGGGGGGGGCTTCAACCACCGCCTGACCCTGGGGGACGGTCTGATGCTCAAGGAGAACCACATCGCAGCTGCAGGAGGCATCGCCCCGGCGGTGGCCATCGCACGGGAGGTCGCCCCCAGCCTGGTGCGCATCGAGGTGGAGGCCGAGACCCTGGAGCAGGTGCGGGAGTGCCTGGCGATTGATGGCGTGGACGTGGTGTTGCTAGACAATATGAGCAACGGGCAGATGGCGGAGGCTGTGGGGCTCCGGGACCAGTCCGGACGACGACTCCTCCTGGAGGCCAGCGGGAACATGAGCCTGGAGCGGGCACGGTCCGTGGCTGAGACCGGCGTGGACTTCATCTCCGTGGGGGCCCTCACCCACAGCGCCCCGGCGGCGGATCTCAGCCTGAGGATGGCTTGATGGTGGACCGGGGGCTTTTCTGTAACCGCACACTCAATCTGCGCGCCATCCGGGCCATCGGCTACGACATGGACTACACCCTGGTGGAGTACCGGGTGGACGCCTTCGAGCGCCGGGTCTTCGAATATGCCCTGGAACGCTTCATCTCCATGGGCTGGCCCGTGGATGAACTTCGCTTCGATCCCTCCATGGTGGCCCGGGGCCTGGTCATCGACACCGAACTGGGGAACGTGGTGAAAGCCAACCGCTTCGGCTTTGTGAAGAAGGCCATGCATGGCACCCGGTCCCTGGACTTCAACCATCAGCGCCAGGCCTACGCCCATAGCACCGTGGAGCTGGCCGAACCGCGCTGGGTCTTCCTCAATACCCTCTTCGCCCTTTCGGAGGGATGCCTCTATGCCCAGTTGGTGGATCTCCTGGACCAGGGGCGGCTGGAGGGCGTGAGGAGCTACTCCGAGCTCTACCGCAAGGTGCGGGCGGCGGTGGACGCCCAGCATTTCGAGGGGAAGCTGAAGGCCGAGATCGTCTCCGATCCCGAACGCTACGTGATCCTGGATCCGGATGCGGCCCTCACCCTCCTGGACCAGCGGGCCGCCGGGAAGAAGCTCCTGCTCATCACCAACTCCGATTGGCACTACACCTCCTTCATGATGGCGTATGCCTACGATCGCTTCCTGCCCAGCGGCATGACGTGGCGGGATCTCTTCGAGCTGGTGATCGTCAGCGCCCGCAAGCCCGACTTCTTCACCTCCCGGAACCCCTTTTTCGAAGTGGCGACCCCCGAGGGGCTTCTCAAGCCCTGCATCGAGCCTCTCCACAGCGGCCACGCCTACTACGGTGGCAGTGCGAGCCAGGTGGAGGCCCAGATGGGCCTCTCCGGGGATGAGATCCTCTATGTGGGGGATCACATGTTCGGGGATGTCCATGTCTCCAAGAGTGTGCTGCGGTGGCGGACGGCCTTGATCCTCCGGGAGCTGGAGGGCGAGGTCGCAGCCCTGGAGGCCTTCCGGGGACAGGAGTTGGAACTGGCGGCCCGCATGGAGGAGAAGGAGGCCCTGGAGGCCCGCCTTTCCCAGAGTCGGGTCGATCTCCAGCGGCTGCGGGTCGGGTACGGCCCGGCGCCTGCTCTGGACGAAAAGGCTCTGGAGGCTCAGATCCAGGAATACCGGAACTCGCTGCGGGCCCTGGACATGGAGATCGCCCCCATCGCCAAGGCGGCCATGGAATTGACCAATTCCCGCTGGGGGCTGCTCATGCGTGCGGGGAACGACAAGAGCCACCTGGCCCGCCAGGTCGAGCGCTACGCGGATGTATACACCTCCAGGGTCTCCAACTTCCTGAAGTCCACGCCCCACATCTACCTGCGTTCCGCCCGAGGCAGCCTTCCCCATGATCCCAGCGCCCCCGGTGGACCGCCCCTGGCTCCCACGCTGGAGTAGAAAGCTTCTCCCTCAGGGTTGGGTCTCCCAGCGTTGGCGATTCAGCCACACCAGGACTTCCTTGCCCTTCTCGTCCTTGCCAGCGTATTTCATCTTCTTCGGTCCCAGCTTGTCGCGCTTGGTGACCTTCACGCCGGGGCCTTCGCCCTGGGTGAGGAGACGGGAGAGCCCTTCAACGCCTCCGAGGTTGGGCAGGAAGGGCAGGGGAAGGGCGGCCAGATCCGGGGCCGTCTGATCGATGTTCTGGCGGGGGATCTGGACCCGGTAGCCCGTGGATCGCTCACCGGTCACCAGGGCGAGGCGTTCGCCCAGGCCATGGAGTTCCAGCACCAGGCGTCCGCTGGCGGGGTCCAGGAGGATGGCCAGGGTTCCCTGGCCTTCGCCATCGGCTCCGGCATAACCCCAGCCGTACTGGGCCCTCAGCGTGGCTGGGGGCTGGGCTGGAGTGCTTTGGACAAGGGCCGGCAGCAGCAGGATGGGAATCAAGGGGCCTCCTCTTCTTCTTCGTCCTCAAGGTGCTCGTCGGCATCGTTCTGGGAGTCGCTGGGGCTGACCTGCTTCCCGATACGGATCCTCAGATCCCGGACTTTCAGCTCCAGCTCCTTGCGTTCCGGGAAGGCATGGGCCAGAGCCCGCTCCCACTGCTCCAGGGCCTCCTGATCCCGCCCCAGCTTCAGCAGTACTTCGCCGAGGTGCTTGCGGGTCTCGGGGCTGTAGGGGTTCAGTTCCGCAGCCTTGCGCAGGGTGCTTTCGGCCTCCTGGAATTTCCCCTGCTTGAAGAGGACCCAGCCCCAGCTGTCCAGGGTGGATCCATTGTTGGGATCCTGCTTGAGGGCTGCCTGGATCAGGGAGGCCGCTTCGTCCAGGTTTCCATCGTGCTCGATCAGGAGATACCCGAGGTTGTTCTGGAGGGTGGGATGATCGGGGGAGAGGCTCTGGGCCTCCCGCAGGACCCCCATGGAATCCCTCCACCGCCCCAACTGGTCCAGGGCGTTGGCCTGTAGCAGTAGAAGATCGATGCTCCTGGGAGAGGCGATCTTCCGGGCCTCCTGGAGGGCCTTGAGGCACTCCTCCCAGCGCTGGAAGTAGGCCCAGTGATTGGCGGTGGCCTCCCGCTCCAACTGGAGCAGGGCCCGTCTGGTGTCGCCTCCCAGGGACCAGCGCTCCTCGAAGAGTTGGGCCGGAAGGGGCCTGGCCAAGCCGAAGACATCCTCGTCTTTGAACTGCTTCAGGCCCTCCCGCAGCATCGTGCGGGCGGGCTTGAGGCGCTTGAGGCGGATCTGGACCACAAAGGCCATGGACTGCAAACGGGCATTGGTGTCGGAATCCGGAGCCCAGCCTTTGATGAGATCCAGGGCCTCCTGGGGGCGGTCGGTCATGAGGACGCAGGCCGCCAGGAGTTCCCGGGCGGTCGTGAACATGGCTTTCGGTTCGGTGTCCTGGAGGGTCTTGAGGAGGGTTCGAAGTCGCGCTTCCGCCTCCGGGATCCGTCCCAGATTCATGAGGCAGAGGGCCGTGTAGTAGGAATTCCGGGGGGTGCCCTTCAGGGTTTCCGCCTGGTTCAGGCTCTGGAGGGCGCCGGAGAAATTGCTGGCCCTAAGCCTCACCAGGGCAATGTTCTCCCAGATGCCGGGTTCCTGGGGCAGGTGCTGGCCCAGGAGAAGGAAGCTTTCTTCCGCATGTCCCAGGAATCCCTGCTCGGCTTGCTCCCTGGCCAGATCTTCCAGCATTTTTAGATACTTGGGTTCCGCCTCGAAGGGCGAGGCCAGGGCCATGATGGCTTCCCGACGGGGCTCGTAGCGCTTCAGTCGATCGGCCCAGAAGGCGGCCCGCTCCCAGGCCATGTCTCCCAGGGCTTTCCCGCGGATCATCATGCCGGGGCGGAGGCGTCCCAGGTGGACCCAGGCATGAAGGGCCTCGGCATCATCCTTGGTGGCTTCGCAGATCTCCCCCAGGCGGTACCAGAGTTCTACATCCTGGGGCAGGAGCTGGGTGGCCTTCAGCAGGGCATGCTTGGCCTGGGGCAGGATCTCCGGTTTGCTCTGGGCCTGGATGCAGCGGAGGATGCCCAGGTGGGCCCACGCCTCCGCGTTCCTGGGGGCCAGTTCTGTAGCCCGCAGGGCGGGACCGGCGGCAGCCTGGGGATCGTCTGCCTCCAGGAGGCACTCCGATAGGCGGAGGTGGGCCTCGGCGCTGTCGGGCTGGAGTTCGATGACCCTGCGGTAGAGGGTGGCGGCTCCACGGGGATCCCCATTTTCTCCTTCCCGCTGCATGGCCCTGGCCTGGAGCATCAGGACCCGGGGGTCATCAGCGCTGTGGAGGCAGGGAACACCGAGCGCGAGGGAAGCAGCCAGGATCAATTTTTTCATTTCGGACACTTAGGAGCTCGCGGGACAAAGGGGACCGCTCATTGGGTCGGCTTCACCCGATTGTAATAGTGAAAAATTGCATGAATGGAATTTCTTGACGATTTTGAATGCGAGGACGGATGATATGACTACATTCGGTTTTGCTCGTTCCCACTGGCCTTTCCGGGGGATCGAGGGTGACAAGTCATATTGATAGCTGGGGGACAGGGCACAAGGTTTTGCTGGATGAATTGGATCGGTGAAAACGCGGGTTACCTTTCGGAATCCAGGTTCTTACGGGAACAGCGGTTTTGCCAGCTCCTTCTCCGCCCCAAACCAGATAATGGTCTGAGTGGTTTCACTGCTTTTTCCCTTCACGTTAGTCCTTCCTATATCCAGAATGGAGGCCCCATGGCAGCTCAGATACTCGACGGAAAAGAGATCGCAGGGAAGCTCGGCGAGCAGGTGCGCGCCGAGGTCAAGGCCTTCACGGCCAAGCACGGCGTGACCCCCATGCTCACGGTGGTGATCGTGGGCGAAGACCCCGCCTCCAAGGTCTATGTGGCCAGCAAGCACAAGACCTGTGTCGAGCTGGGCATGAAGTCCGAGGTGGTCCGCCTTTCCGAGACCGCCACCGAGGAGGAACTGCTGGCGGTCATCGACCGCCTGAATGCCGATCCTCTCAACCACGGCATCCTGGTGCAGCTCCCCGTTCCCAAGCACATCGACTCCGAAAAGGTGCTGGAGCGCATCCGCCCCGACAAGGACGTGGATGGCTTCCACCCCGTGAACGTCGGCAAGCTCTCCATCGGCAAGGAGCACCTGGTGCCCTGTACCCCCTACGGGGTCATCAAGATGCTGGAGATCTCCGGCATTTCCGTAGCTGGCAAGAACGCTGTGGTCATCGGTCGCAGCAACATCGTGGGCAAGCCCATGGCCGCCCTGCTGCTCTCCCGCAGCGCCACGGTCACTGTCACCCACTCCAAGACCAAGGATCTGGCCTCCGTCTGTGCCCAGGCCGACATCCTCGTGGCGGCCATCGGCAAGCCCGAATTCGTCACCAAGGACATGATCAAGCCCGGCGCCGTCGTGATCGATGTGGGCATCAACCGCCTGCCTACGGGCAAGCTGGTGGGCGATGTGAAGTTTGATGAGGCCTCCGAAGTCGCCGGTTACATCACCCCCGTCCCCGGTGGCGTGGGTCCCCTCACCATCGCCATGCTGATGTACAACACGCTGCGTGCCGCTGAACTGCAGCTCCAGAACTAGTTCTCTCCCCGACCCCCTGGTCGGTGGCAGGTTTTTCCCCATTCCCCCCTTTTGGAGGATTCCATGAAGAGTGATGTCGAAATCGCCCAGGCAGCGACCATGCTGCCGATCACCAAAGTTGCCGCCGAACTCGGTCTGACCGAGGACGATATCGAGCTCTATGGCAAGTACAAGGCCAAGGTTTCCCTGAAGGTCTGGGACCGCGTCAAGGAGCGCCCCAACGGCAAGCTCGTCCTGGTGACCGCCATCAACCCCACCCCCGCCGGTGAGGGCAAGACCACCACCACCGTGGGTCTGGGCGACGCCTTCCACAAGCTGGGCAGGAAGTCCATCATCGCCCTGCGCGAGCCCTCCCTGGGCCCCTGCTTCGGCGTCAAGGGTGGCGCCGCCGGCGGCGGTTACGCCCAGGTTGTGCCCATGGAGGACATCAACCTCCACTTCACCGGCGACATCCATGCCGTGACCACCGCCAACAACCTGCTGGCCGCCATCATCGACAACCACATCCACCACGGCAACGAGCTGGGCATCGACATCCGCCGCATCGCCTTCCGCCGCGTTGTGGATCTGAATGACCGCGCCCTCCGTTCCACCATCGTGGCTCTGGGTGGCAAGGCCAACGGCATGCCCCGCGAAACCGGCTTCGATATCGCCGTGGCTTCCGAGTTCATGGCCATCCTCTGCCTGGCTGCCGATCTCGAGGACTTCAAGGCCCGTGTGAATCGCATCGTCGTGGGCTATTCCTACGCCGACAAGCCCGTCACCGTGGCTGACCTGAAGGTGGCCGGTGCCCTCACCGCCCTCTTCAAGGACGCCATCAAGCCCAACCTCGTCCAGACCCTGGAAGGCACCCCCGCCTTCGTTCACGGCGGCCCCTTCGCCAACATCGCCCACGGCTGCAACACCCTCATGGCCTCCAAGTTCGCCCTCAAGCTGGCCGATGTGCTGGTGACCGAGGCTGGCTTCGGCGCCGATCTGGGTGCCGAGAAGTTCATCGACATCAAGTGCCGCTTCGCCGGCTTCCAGCCTGATGCCGTGGTCATCGTAGCCACCGTCCGCGCCCTCAAGATGCACGGCGGCGTGGCCAAGGCCGATCTGGGCAAGGAGAACGTGGAGGCTCTGGAGAAGGGCCTGGCCAACCTCCAGAAGCACATCGAGAACGTGCAGAGCTTCGGCCTGCCCGCCGTGGTGGCCGTCAATGCCTTCCCCACCGACACCAAGGCCGAACTGGATCGTCTGGTCCAGATCTGCACCGGCATCGGCGCCGAGGTCTCCGTGTCCGAAGTCTGGGCCCGGGGCGGCGAGGGTGGCGTGGATCTCGCCAAGAAGGTGGAAGCTGCTTTCGCCAAGAAGGGTGACTTCAAGTTCCTCTACGACGTGAACGCGCCCATCAAGGAGAAGATCAACACCATCGCCACCAAGATCTACGGTGCCGACGGCGTCAACTTCACCGCTGCCGCCTCCAAGACCATCGATCAGCTGACCGCCATGGGCCTGGACAAGACCCCCATCTGCATGGCCAAGACCCAGTACAGCTTCAGCGACGATGCCACCAAGCTTGGCCGTCCCTCCGGCTTCAAGATCACCGTCCGCGAAGTTCGCGCCTCCGTGGGCGCTGGCTTCCTGGTGGCCATCGCCGGCGAGATCATGACCATGCCCGGCCTCCCCAAGAAGCCTGCCGCCGAAGTGATCGACATCGATAACAACGGCGTTATCGGCGGACTGTTCTAGTCCGCCTCGGGCCCCTGAGGGGGCCCAAGGCTTGAACACCCTCTGGAGGGAAGGGGCCCGAACCTTGCCCCTTCCCTCAGAGATCCCACCTGAAGAGCATGTCCGCCCTGGGCTCCCTGACGGGCCCATGGCAGCGATGCGCCATGGTGGACCACTTGCCAATTCAGTCGCGGTTCCTAGCATTTGAAGGAGGGCTTCCGGTGGAGCATCTCGGGACATTTCAGCAGTCGTTGCAGGCCAAGGATGTTTTCAGCGTGACCTGGGAGCTGGTGCCAGGGCGCGGGGCCCGCGAGAAGGCTCAGGATGTGGTCTTCGCCTCGGCGGAGAAGGCTGCCAAGGGCGGCAGGATCCACGCACTGACCATCACGGACAACCCTGGCGGACATCCTGCGCTTGCCGCCGAGATGCTGGGTGTGGAGATCAACAAGCTGGGCATCGAGCCCCTGGTGCACTTCACCTGCAAGGACAAGAACCGCAACCAGATGGAAGGACTCCTCCATGGCATGGAGCGGGCCTCCATCCACAACCTGCTGGTGATGACCGGCGATTACACCTATTCGGGCCATCTGGGCCGGGCCAAACCGGTCTTCGACTACGATCCCACCCACCTGCTCACCCTGATCACCGATATGAACCAGGGTCTGGAAGTGCCCACCATGAAGGGCACCGCCCGTCTGGCCCCCTCTCACTTCTTTGCGGGCGCTGCCGCCAGTCCCTTCAAGGCTACGGAAGCCGAGCTGGTGACCCAGTACTACAAGCTCAAGAAGAAGCTGGACGCCGGGGCCCAGTTCATCGTGTCCCAGCTGGGCTACGATGCCCGCAAGTTCCACGAGCTGCTCCAGATGGTGAAGCACATGGGCTATGGCCACATCCCCGTCCTGGGCAACATCTTCATTCTGCCCCTGGGGGCCGCCAAGCTCATGAACCGCAATGGCCTGCCGGGCTGCGTGGCCACGAACGAGCTGGTCGCGGCCCTGGATGCCGAATCCAAGGCGGCGGACAAGGGCAAGGGCCTGCGCCTGGAACGGGCCGCCAAGATGTACGCTTTCATGAAGGGCATGGGCTTCGACGGGGTGCACATCGGAGGCCACGGCGTTTCCTACGATGACTTCGAGTTCGTCGTGGGCCGGGGCGAGGAGCTGGTTCCCAACTGGCGGGATCTGGTGCACGAGTTCAACTTCCCCCAGGCCGAGGGCTTCTACTACTTCGAGAAGGACGCCAAGACCGGACTCAACACCGAAACCCCTGTGGACCGCTCAGAGCGTCCTTCCTCCCCACTCTCCTACAAGGCCATGCTGGGCCTGCACCATGCGGCCTTCGAGCCCGGCGGCATGCTCTTCAAGCCCATGCAGACCATTGCCGCGGCGGTGGACGGCAAGGCCCTGGAGCACTCCTATACCAAGGTGGAGCACCTCATCAAGGTGGTGAGCAACGAGTGTGAGAGCTGCGGCGACTGCGCCCTCTTCGATCTGGCTTACCTCTGCCCCATGAGTCAGTGTCCCAAGGCTCAGCGGAACGGGCCTTGCGGTGGTGGTCTGAACGGCTACTGCGAGGTCTACCCCAAGGGCAGCCATGGGGAGATGCAGTGCATCCATGTCCGGGCCTACAATCGCCTCAAGAGCCATGGGGCCGAGGAACAGCTCGGAGCCTATCCTATTCCGCCCGTGAACTATGACGCCCGTTGGACCTCCTCCTGGCTCAACTTCTACCTGGGCCGGGACCACTCCGCCAAGCGTCTTGGCATCGAAGCTCCCAAGAAGGACACGTAGGACCCATCCAGCTTTTCTGCGGGGGCCTGTTGTAGTCTGAAACCATGAGCGAGCTTACCTTTCAGGATGCCTTGGTATTCACCGGTGGAGGCACCGGGGGGCACTACTTCCCGGCTGTGGCCCTGGCCGAAGGGGCCCGGGTCCGCTGGCCCGAGCGGCCCATCGCCTTTGTGGGCGCCTGCCGGGGTATTGAGGCCAGGCAGCTGCCGCAGTCCTCCTGGCCCCATCTCCTGCTGGAGGTGGAAGGCTTCCTTGGGCGTTCTCCTGTGCGGGTCCTGAAATCCGCCCTGAAGCTTTGGCAGGCCCATCGCTTCCTGGTGCGGACATGGAAGCGTGAGCGTCCCTGGGCGGTGGTGGGCACCGGGGGCTATGCCAGCGCCCCGGCCCTCCTGGCGGCCCGCTCTCTCGGTATTCCCTACTTCATCCATGAGTCCAACGCGGCTCCCGGAGCCCTGGTGCGCTTCCTGGCCAAGGGCGCCCGTCGGGTCTGGTGCGGCATGGAGGCGGTGCAAGGGTGCCTGCCAGGGGCCAAGTGCCTGGTGGTCGGCACTCCGGTGCGGGCTGGCTTCCTCCGGGAGTTCAAGCCGTTGAAAGAGCTTGCGCCTCCCTATCGCCTCCTGGTCCTCGGGGGGAGCGGCGGCGCCCGGGCCATCAACCGGGCGTTGGTTGAAGTGGGGCAGGGGCTTCTGGAGGAGCACCCGGGGTGGGAGATCCTCCACCAGACCGGACCGGCCCAGCTCGAAAGCCTGAAGGGAAGCCCCCTCCATGCCCGTCACACCCTGGTGCCCTTTCTGGAGGGCATGGACGGGGTCCTGGAGGGAACCAGTCTTCTGGTCTCCAGGGCAGGGGCCAGCACCTGCTCCGAGCTGATCGCCTGCGGACGCCCGGCGATCCTGATCCCCCTTCCTACCAGCGCCGGGGATCACCAGCGGATGAACGCCCTGGCCATGGCCTCCGAGGGGCGGGCGGAAGTGGTCGAGGAGGGGCCGGACTTCGTTCCACGGCTTCGGGAGGCCATGGCCAGACTCATGGGATCCGCCGAAGGCCGGGAGGCCCTTTCCAGACCGGAGCGCAATGTTTCCATCCAGCGCTGCCTGGAGGACCTGGCTTCTGGGCTTGCAGGCGCCCAGGCCCCTGTCATGGAGTAGGATCGGCGGGAAAATCAGAATCAGCCGGAGATGGACGGGGAGGCGCGGGGATCATGAAAGCCCACCAATGGGCGGACACTCAGGCCGCCTGTCCTTCCCGGAACCAAGGCTGAGTGTTCTGGTTAACCGCAGCATCCTCTTTCCCGATTATCGGCTTTGCTCAGCCGAAAAAGACATGAGCTGGGATACCCAGGATGAAAGGGATGAAAAGCCGCTGACAGGAGGCTCGGCGCTCTGGCCAGGTTCAGGAAGGGCAAGGGGGCGTAGGCACACATACGTGCCACAGCCCCCTTGCCCTTCCTGAACGCGTGCGGCTTTGCCGCGCGCCCCCGCATAGCGGGGCGGGCCAGATCGCCTTTGTGAGCCATCGTTGTCCGCTGATTGCTTTATCCTGTTCGACCGGGCATCCCAGCTAATTCATTGCTTTTCGGTGCCTGCCAAAAGTCTTACCAGCCCTTTGGGTTTGGCTGAAGCAAACCGATAATCAGGTCCTCTTTTATCCCCGTGAATCTTGTCCATCCCGGGCCAACATGCTTTTCTCCCCGGGCAAAGCGGAATCCGTGGCCCTTCATGGAGATCACCCCCCGGCATATTCAGATCCGGGGGATGGCTTCGATGCAGGACAGGCTACTGCTCGGCGCTGAGCAGGGTGCTGGGAATGGCCAGCCCCTTCCTGGCCAGTTCGCGGTTGACGAACAGCTTCATGGCGACGGAAACGGCGGTGGCCAGCAGGAAGATCACCGAGTAGACCTTGGTCATGGCGGCGTAGCTGCCGGTCGCCTGGTGGAGGTAGGAGGCCAAGCCAGAGCCCACCAGTCCCGCCAGGGCCCAGGCGGTCAGCACGTAGCCGTGGATGGCGCTCACCTGCTTGGTGCCGAAGAGATCGCCGATATAGGCGGGCAGGGTGGCGAAGCCCCCGCCGTAGCAGGTCATGATCAGGTAGAGCACCACCTGGAACATGAGGACGGCTCTGAGGCTGGGCAGGAACCAGAAGGCCAGCACCTGGATGACAAAGAAGGCGATATAGGTGTTAGGGCGCCCGAAGGTGTCGGAGAAGGAGGCCCAGGCTAGGCGGCCAAGGCCGTTGAAGAGGCCGATCATGCCGACCACGGCGCTCGCCGCCAGCACACCCATGCCGGTCACTTCCTGGGTCATGGGGGATGCCACGGAGAGGACCGAGATGCCGCAGGTGATGTTGATGAACATCATGAGCCACAGTCCGAAGAAGGGCCAGGTTTTGACGGCTTCGTTGGCGGTCATGGGCCACAGATCCATGGTGGGCTTCTGCCTGCCGGAGGCCAGGGCTTCATCCATGCCCGCGGGCTTCCAGCCAGCGGCCGGGGGGGCCAGATAGCTGGCCGAGGCCAGCATCACGACCAGGTAGACGATCCCCAGGATCAGAAAGGTGGCGGAGATACCAACGCTCTGGATCAGCTTGGCCATGACGGGGGCACCAAAGAAGGCGCCGAAGCCGAAACCCATGATCGCCAGACCGGTTGCCAGGCCCCGGCGATCCGGGAACCACTTCATCAAGGTGGAGACGGGTGCGACATAGCCGGTGCCGAGACCGATGCCTGCAATGCAGCAGGAGAGATAGAGCAGCCACAGGCGGACGCCGTTGTTCACCACCAGACTGGAGGTCACGGCGCTCGCCGCGAAGAGTCCAGCGGCCCAGAAGACCGCAGCGAGGATGCCAGCCTTGCGGGGACCATGCTTTTCCACAAAGTGACCCATCACGGCCGCCGAGGTGCCCAGGAGAAATATCGCTAAACCGAAAGGCATTCCCGCCTGGAATTGGGTCCAGCCGAATTCATTGATAAAAGGGTTCTTGAACACGCTCCACGCATAGACAGAGCCAAGCGAGACGTGAATTCCGACTGCAGCCAGCGCGATCAACCATCTGTTTTTCATTGCTTGCCTCCTGGTCTGTGGGTTTGGGGTCATTGTTGAAAATGATATATTTTGTGTGAAAAAATATGTAATAGATGCTTTGACCTGTTGAATGAAGATCCTGCTTGATCGAATGACCAAACCTATTTTGAACATAGTGGATTATATTGAATCAAGTCTTAAATATATGTATTTATTTATCGATAGCTATTTCTCTATATTCAAGGCGGTATCTGGTCATATCGTGAAAATAATCAGTATTACAATGTATTTTAATGATGTAATAACTATGCTTAGATATATGTATTGACGGTAATAGATTGCATGTGTACCAAGTCGACATCCCTGTTTCTCTGTAGGGGCTGCTTTTGTGACGATTGAATGTCATGATTCTGATCTATAGTCTTCCGATGGATCAGGCCCCCTCCCGTATTTCCTGGAAAGGGTTTGAGCCATCCACCTCCCGGTGATCGGCCTGGTCCGGCGGTGTGGGGGTTGGTAATCGATAAAAACATCACTATTTGGGAGTCTGGTATGACCATATGCTTCCCACTACAATGAGGCTTCATGTCGACCAATGCTCTGATGCTCTAACACCCTGGAACCCCTCTGGGCACGTTGCGGCGACTGCCCGTTGTTTCTAAGACTCTGGACGAAAACGCATCCATACATCCCTACACAGTAAGGAGGGCACTATGACTGAGGTGAGCAAGGGACATGCGGGGGAGCCGCATGTTCATCGAGGAGAGGGTTGCGGCTGTCTCGCCGCCGACTTGGCCAAGGCGGAGGAGATCCTCGCGGAACTGTCTCCCGTGGACTCCGGGGATTTGATCCCCCTGCTGCAGCGTCTCCAGGATGCCTACGGATACCTGCCCGCTGACGTGCTTGCGGAGGTGAGCGAGCGCACGGGGATTCCCCTCAGCCGCATGTATGGTGTCATCACCTTCTACACCCAGTTCTCCACCACTCCCCGGGGACGCCACACCATCCGCTGCTGCACCGGCACGGCCTGCCATGTGCGGGGCGCCAAGGATGTGGCCGAGGCTCTCCTGCATGAAGTCGATGTGGAGGTCGGGGGCACCACCGCCGACGGCCGTTTCACCTTTGAGAACGTGGCCTGCCTTGGAACCTGCTTCCTGGCCCCCGTGGTCATGGTGGACGACGAATACTTTGGCCAGCTCACGCCTGCCAAGGCCCGGGCCATCGTGAAGAACTATTCCTGAGGAGACGGCCATGTCCGAACAGCAGATTACCAATGTGAAGGAACTGACGGCCTGCCAGGAGAAGTTCCAGGAAGAAACCAATCGTTTCCGGGCTCGGGTCATGGTCTGCAGCACCGGCTGCAGGGCCCTGGGCTCCGAGGCCCTCAGCAAGGCCTTCCACGACAAGCTGGCCGCCGCCGGGCTGGAGCGGGAGATCGCCGTGGTGGAAACCGGGTGTCACGGACAGTGTTCCCGGGCTCCCCTGGTGCTCATCGAGCCCTATGACTTCCTTTACGGCCCTGTGAAGGCGGAGGATGTGGACGAGATCATCCAGACCACCCTGGTGGGCGGCAAGCCCGTGGATCGGCTCTGCGAGATGGTGGACGGCCAGCCCTGTCCCACCCGTTCCGAGATCCCCTTCTTCAAGAGTCAGAGCCGCGAGGTCATGAAGCACTGCGGCAGCCTGGACCCCAAGCGCCTGGATCAGGCCATCGCCCTGGGCAGCTATCAGGCGGCCGCCAAGGCTTTGACCACCATGACTCCCGAGCAGGTCATCGCTGAAGTTCTCGAAGCCGGCCTCAAGGGGCGTGGCGGCGGCGGTTTCCCCGCCGGCATGAAGTGGCAGTTCTGCCGCAATGCGCCGGGCACCGAGAAATACCTGATCTGCAATTCCGACGAGGGTGATCCCGGCGCCTTCATGGACCGGGCCCTGCTGGAGGGCGTGCCCCACCAGATCGTCGAAGGCATGATCATCGCCGCCTACGCCATCGGCGCCAGCAAGGGCTTCGTATACGTCCGGGCCGAGTACCCCATCGCTGTGGAGCACCTGAACATCGCCCTCAAGGCGGCCCGGGCCCACGGGCTTCTGGGCAAGAACATCTTCGGCTCCGGCTTCGACTTCGACATCGAATGCCGCATGGGCGCCGGTGCCTTCGTCTGTGGCGAAGAGACCGCCCTCATCGCCTCCCTGGAAGGCCAGCGCGGCACCCCGCGACCCCGGCCTCCCTTCCCGGCCCAGAGCGGCTACAACAAGAAGCCCACTATCATCAACAACGTCGAGACCCTGGGCAACGTGCCCAGGATCATCGCCGAGGGCAAGGAGCGCTTCGCCTCTGTGGGCACCACCGGCGGCAAGGGCACCAAGATCTTCGCCCTGGCGGGCAAGGTCCGGAACACGGGCCTGGTGGAAGTCCCCATGGGCATGACCCTGCGGGAGATCGTCTACAATGTGGGCGGTGGCGTTCTGGATGACCGGCCCTTCAAGGCGGCCCAGATGGGTGGCCCCTCCGGCGGCTGCGTCCCGGCCGAGTTCCTGGACCTGGCCATCGACTACGATTCCGTGAAGTCCGTGGGCGCCATCGTGGGTTCCGGCGGCCTCATCGTCATGGATGACAACACCTGCATGGTGGACATGGCCCGCTTCTTCATGGAGTTCGTCCAGGAGGAGTCCTGTGGCAAGTGTCCCCCCTGCCGGGTCGGCACCCGCCACCTCAAGGACATCCTGGAGCGCATCTGTGCCGGTCACGGCAAGGAAAGCGACCTGGATGAGATGGAGAAGCTGGGCAAGGAGATCATCGCCGGGTCCCAGTGCGGCCTGGGCCAGACGGCCCCCAACCCCGTGCTCTCCACCATCCGCCACTTCCGGGGCGAGTTCGAGGCCCACATCCGGGATCACAAGTGTCCCGCCAAGGTCTGCCAGGGGCTCTACCAGTTCGTGATCGATGCCGACAAGTGCATCGGTTGCGGCATCTGCGCCAAGAACTGTCCCACCGCGGCCATCTCCGGGGAAAAGCGCAAGGCCCATGCCATCGATCAGCAGGCGTGTGTCAAGTGTGGTGTCTGCAACGAGAAGTGCCCCTACGCGGCCATCTCCAAGGTTTAATCGGAGCCTCTGATGAAAGAAAACACTGAAAAGGGGAATACCGTTCTGGTGAACATTGATGGCCGCGAAGTGGCCGCCACCGTCGGTTCCTCCCTTCTCGACGCTGCCCTGGCGGCGGGTATCCACATCCCCCACATCTGTCATGACCCCCGGTTGACCCCCACGGGCGCCTGCCGCCTCTGTCTGGTGGAGATCGAGGGTGAGCGGGGCTTCCAGACCTCCTGCACCCGCACGGTGGCCCAGGGGATGAAGGTCCGCACCCAGACCGAGGGCGTCCGCGCCTCCCGGAAGAACACCCTGGAACTGCTCCTGAGCGAGCATTGCGTGGACTGCCTGACCTGCGACAAGGATGGCGATTGCCTCCTGCAGGATTACAGCTACGAGTACCAGGCGGACAAGGCCCGCTTCCCCAATGTGGCCCCCGCCGCCGGGGAACCCAACTACACCACCGAGAGCTTCGCCCTGGAATACGACCCCTCCAAGTGCGTGCGCTGCCAGAAGTGCGTCCGCTACTGCCAGGAAGTCCAGATGGCCGAGGCCATCACCATGGCCAATCGCGGTGGCAGCATCGAGGTGAGCACCGGCATCGGGATCTCTCTCAACGAGAGCTCCTGTGAACTCTGCGGCGGCTGTGTCAACGTCTGCCCCACCTCCGCCCTTTACGACAAGCAGGCCAAAGGCCTGGGCCGTTCCAAGGACCTCAAGAAGGTGCGCACCACCTGCACCTACTGTGGCGTGGGCTGCCAGATGGACTTCAACGTCAATCCCAAGACCAACCGCATCGTCCGGGTCACCAGCGAAGTCGGCTGCATTCCCAACAACGGCAGCCTCTGCGTCAAGGGCAAGTATGCCTTCGACTTCGTCCACTCCCCCGAGCGGCTCACCACGCCCCTCATCAAGGAGAACGGCGAATTCCGCGAGGCCACCTGGGATGAGGCCCTGGCCCTGGTGGGCAAGCGCATGACCGAGATCCGGGACCAGCATGGCCCCGATGCCATCGCCTTCCTTAGCTCTTCGCGCTGCACCAACGAAGAGAACTACCTGATGCAGAAGCTGGCCCGCACCGCCGGTCGCACTAACAACATCGACCAGTGCGCCACCACCTGCCACGGCCCCTCCGTGGCCGGTCTGGGCGAGTCCCTGGGCTCCGGGGCCATGACCAATGCCATCGTCGAGATCGAGGACGTCCAGACTCTCTTCCTCATCGGTGCCAACCCCACCGAGGCGCACCCCATCGTGGGGCTGGCCATGAAGAAGGCTCTCCGCAAGGGCGCCAAGCTGGTGGTCTGCGATCCCCGCGACACCTGGATGGCCAAGCGTGCCGATATCCACATCAAGCACAAGCCCGGCACGGACAACATGCTGATCAACGCGATGATGGGTTACATCATCGAGAAGAACCTGCATGATCCCAAGTTCGTCGAGGAGCGCTGCGAGAACTACCCTGCCTTCCTGGAGAACCTCAAGGGCTACACCATCGAGAAGGCGGCGGAGGAGTGCGGCGTTCCCGCCCACCTCATCCGTGAAGCGGCAGAGATGTACGCCAAGGGCACCCCCTCGTCCATCTTCTACACCCTCGGCATCACCGAGCACTCCTGCGGCACCAACAACGTTCGCAACCTGGCCAATCTGGCCATGCTCACGGGTCAGATCGGCAAGCGCTCCTCGGGCATCAACCCCCTCCGTGGGCAGAACAATGTGCAGGGAGCCTGCGACATGGGCGCCATGCACATGGCCCTCTCTGGCTACCAGAAGGTGACCGATCCCGCGGTGCGGGCCAAGTTCGAAGCGGCCTGGGGCGTCACCCTTCCCACCAATGTGGGCGGGCGCGTTACCGACTTCATGGAGCACGCGGGCGAAGGCAAATTGAAGGCCTTCTACTGCTTCGGCGAGGACCCCATCCGCAGCGAGCCCAACTCCACCAAGCTGGCGGAGGACATGGCCAAGATCGACTTCCTGGTTTCCCAGGAGATCTTCATGACCGAAACCGCCAAGCTGGCGGATGTCATCCTGCCCGCCACCTGCTTCGCGGAGAAGGACGGCACCTTCGCCAACACCGAGCGCCGCATCCAGCGGGTCCGCAAGGCCGTCGATGCTCCCGGCCAGGCGCGCCCAGACTGGCAGATCATCAGCCAGGTCGCCACGGCCATGGGCTACCCCATGTCCTACAACGATCCCGGCGAGATCTACGACGAGATGGCCGCCCTCTCCCCGAACTTCGCGGGCATCAACTACGAGCGCATCGACAAGGTGGGCATCCAGTGGCCTTGCCCCACCAAGGAGCACCCGGGCACCCCCTTCCTGCATGCAGGCCGCTTCACCCGGGGGCTCGGGCTCTTCCAGGCCATCCCCCACACCCCGCCTGTCGAGGTGCCGGATGCGGAATACCCCATGATCCTGTCCACGGGGCGCACCCTCTTCAACTACAACATCGCCAACATGACCCGCAAGACGGCGGCCATCGAGCACAAACAGCCCGAGAACTTCGTCGAGGTGCACCGCGATGATGCCGCCGCCATTGGGATCAAGAACGGCGACATGGTGAAGGTGGAAACCCGGCGCGGTTCGCTGGTGGTCAAGGCCCACGTGGCCCGCAAGGTCCGTCCCGGCATGATCTGGATGGCCTTCCACCACGAGGAGTCCAACACCAACCTCCTCACGAACGACGCCTTCGACACCACGACCCGCACAGGTGAATACAAGGCCTGCTCGGCGCGGATCTCCAAGCCCTGAGTTCCGTTGAAATGACACACAAGCGGGCCCCGGTTTCCGGGGCCTGCTTTGTATGGATATAGACTGGATCATCTCGCTCCGGGTTCACCCCGGTTTCAGGACGCCTTCATGGACAACTCAGTCAAGCACGCCATTCCGGTGAGCATTCTCCGCCTCGGCTCCACCGAGGTGGAGCTCGGGCATCGCTCGCTGATCCAGGAGGCGCCCCTCATCATTTCGGTCAACTGGGCCCAGGAATACTCGATCATGCGCACCCCCGGCCATGACGAGGAGCTCACCGCGGGCTTCCTCTTCACCGAGGGCATCATCCAGGGCATGGATGAGGTCACCCTGATGCGCAAGTGCAAGGGGGAGAAGGGTGGCATGGATGTGAGCACCCTGGACACCGGGGCGCCGATCGTCAAGCGGGCCACTTCCGTCAATTCCTCCTGCGGACTCTGCGGCCGGGTGGACCTGGACTCCCTGATCGAAGGCCTCCAGCCTGTGACGGAGGCCTTTCCCTTCCCGGCGGAGCGGCTCCACGAATTGCCCCATCACATCCGGGAGGCCCAGGCCCTCTTCCATGCCACCGGAGCCAGCCACGCCGTGGCCCTCTTCGATGCCCTGGGGCAGGTGGTGGTGGTGCGGGAGGACGTGGGGCGCCACAACGCCCTGGACAAGGTCATCGGAGAGCGGCTCCTGGCCCGAAGGCCCCTGGCTAGTCACGGGGCCTTCCTCTCGGGCCGCGCCAGCCTGGAGATGATCATCAAGGCCGCCCGGGCCGGTTTCCCCATGGTGGCTGCGGTGAGCGCCCCCACGAACCTGGCTGTGGAGGCCGCCGAGCGCTTGAACATAACCCTCTGCGGGTTTGTGCGGGGCAGGGAGATCACGATCTATACGCACCCCGAGCGGATCACGGTCTGAAGACAAGGGTGGCCGCAGTCTCCGGGCGGGAGAATAGACTCCTGCCAGTTCAAAAGATTCCCAACAGGATATGCAGGATGGGCAGGATAAAAGCAGACCCGGTTATCGACTTTGTTCAGCCGGAAAAGATTTGAGCTGGGATGTCCAGGATAAAAGGGAGAAAAATTGCTGACAGGAGGCTCGGCGCTCTGGCCAGGTTCAGGAAGGGCAAGGGGGCGCAGGCACGCCTACGTGCCATAGCCCCCTGGCCCTTCCTGAACGCGTGCGGCTTTGCCGCGCCCCCCCGCATAGCGGGGCGGGCCAGATCGCCTATGTGAACCATTGTTGCCCGCTGATTGCTTTATCCTGTTCATCATTTTGCATCCCAGCTGATATTGCTTTTAGGTGCCTGCCTAAAGTCCCCCTGGCCCCTCGGTCATGGCTGAAGCCAGCTGATGACCGGGGCGTCCTTTCCTGTCCCATTGAATGTGCTTTTTCATGCCTTCTTGAGTCTGCGGCGGTCTGAACGGCTACACTTGGGAGATGCACCAACGGACCTGGTTCTCGCTCATCACGCTGCCTCTGGTAGCGGGCTTCACCTACCCGGTGGTCTTCCAGAAGGCGGCCCCGGCGCTGCGGGCCGAATCCGCCCAGGGCTCCAAGGATCCCCTGGCGGGGCTGGCGGATATCCAGGATGTGCTCTCGCTGGTGCGGGACAACTACGTCGATGTGCCGGATCTGGAGAAGGTCATCCAGGGCGGTGTCCAGGCCGTGCTCGAGCGGGCCCATCCATTGAATGCCTATCTTTCACCCGACGATCTGCGGCTTCCAGACCCAGGGCCCGCGGAGTTCGGCATCAAGGTGGTCAAACGCCAGATCTACGCCCAGATCGTGGCGGTGGTGCCCGGCAGTCCGGCGGCCCGGGCAGGGATCCAGGTGGGGGATGTCCTCCGGAAACTGGATGGCGAATCCATTGGCCCCATGAGCTCCTGGACTCTGGAACGCCGTCTCCGGGGCGCCATCGGATCCAGCGCGATCGTGGTGCTTCACCAGGCCTCCTCCGGGGACCTCAAGACTCTGACTTTGAACCGGGAGCTTCCCGTTCACGCCCCCATCGCCATCCGCAAGGAGACCCAGGCTACGGTGTTGAGCCTTCCCGACCTGACCCTGGGGCGGGCGGACGAACTCAAGGCCCTGTTGTCGGGCCTGGATCACAAGCTGCCCCTGGTGCTGGATCTGCGCCAGTGCGCTACCGGGGATCTCCAGGAAGCCGCCCTCATCGCCGGATTCTTCCTGGGAGATGGTCCCTTTGCCACCATCCAGGAGGTGGGGAAGGGGGATCGCCTTGTCCGGACCGTGGCTGTCTCTCTGGAGCCCTTTCCCAAGCTGGCCGTCCTCCAGGGGGTCGGTACCTTGGGGGCCCCGGAGGCCCTGGTTTCCGCCTTCAAGAAGCAGGGCGTCCCCACCTTCGGGGATCGCACCGCCGCCCTTGGGGTGGAGCGCTCCCGCTTCACCCTGCGCACCGGAGCCGCTGAAATCGTCAACCGCCGCTGGGTCGGGGTGGGTGGTGAGAAGCTGGGCTTCGGCGGCGAGAAGAGCGAGCAGGCTCCCGGCGTGGCCCCACAGCACGCGCTGAAGGGGCTGAAACCCGAAGAGGATCCCCTGCCCAAGGTGCTGGAGATCCTGCTGGCTCCGCCGACCGATGAGAAAAAGCCCGGAGCCCAGGCCCGCCTGGGGCTTCCAGTCTTCTGGTTCGGGGTGGTCTCTGCGGTGACGGTCTAGTTCATGGCGCCCAAGCGACGCGGCGGCGGCACTTCCACTGGAAAACTCCTGGTTCTGGCCTGCACCATGTTGCTGGTGGGCCTGGGGCTCGGGCTCCTGTTCAGCAGCTATGGATGCGATAGGAAGCGGGATCGCAGCGGGGAAGGTCTGTTGCGCCCCGAGCCCCAGCGGCCGGTCCGCCCTCCGAAACGGCCGGAAAAGCCCACGGAGCCTGTTCCTGAATCGCCGGAACCTGAGCCCACCAAGCCTGCGGAGCCCAAGGGACACAAGGAGCCAGTGCCGGAGCCTGAAACGCCTTCGAAGCTGCCCTCCTTTGCCCTGATCATCGATGATCTGGGCTATGCCCGGCCCGAACTGGTGACCCGGCTCTGCGCCCAGTCCGTTCCCTTTGCTGTAGCGGTACTTCCCTTCCAGGAGTTTTCCCGCCAGAGCGCCGAGATTGCCCATACCAAGGGCAAGGAGGTGATGCTGCATCTCCCCATGGAGCCCATCGGGTATCCCGGGCCCAGCAAGAATCCCGGCCCCGGGGCCGTGTTCTACAACCAGTCCGAGTCCGAGGTGCGGGCGACGGTCCGGAAGGCCCTGGCGGAGGTGCCCCACCACAGGGGTGTGAACAACCATATGGGGAGCCGCATCACCCCGGACCGCACCCGCATGGGCTGGGTGCTCCAGGAGATCCATCGCTCCGGCTGCTTCTTTGTGGATAGCCGCACCGAAAAGGACACCGTGGCCCTGGCTGTGGCCCAGAGCCTTCGCGTCCCCGCGATCCAGCGCAAGGTCTTCCTGGATGATGACAAGCGCTTCGGGGAGATGGAAAAGCAGTGGGATCGCGCCATCGCCATCGCCAAGAAGGAGGGGCATGTGGTCATCATCGGTCACATCTACCCCGAGACCGTGGAGGCCCTGGAAAAACTGGTGCCCAAGTCCAAGGATCAGGTGCGCTTCGTGAAAGTGGGCGAGTTGGTGCGGTGATCGGAGGATCACTGGCTGAGCCAAAAAGATCAAAAGAGTAAACACAGACGTGATGGTCGGGCTTTGCCCGGCCACCACGTGGGGGTCAAAGGGGGGACATCGCGAGCGCAGCGAGCAGGCGGTCCCCCCTTTCATGACAGAGGGCACAGAGGTTCAAAAGAGAGGGCACAGAGAAAAGCAAAGATGGACTCTGGCTGACTGGGTCTTATTCTCGCCTCTGTGCTCTCTGTGCTGAATCTTTTATATCCCAAGCCGCGCCATCTTCCGGTAGAGGGTGTTGCGGGCCAGGCCCAGCGCCTTGGCGGCCCGTGAGACGTTGTTCTCGTGCTCCTCCAGGGCCTTCATGATCTCCACGCGGGCTTCCCGATCGAGGGACTCCCTGAGCTCGCTTCGCTTAGCCAGGGGGGGCGGGGAGGCCGGGGCGCTGCCTGGCTTGGGCGCCATCTGTCGCGGGGAAGGCCGGAGGATCTCCTCCGGCAGATGCTCGATCCTGATGGGGCCTTCCCGGGAGGCCTGGAGGATGCGTTCCACGGTGTTCTGGAATTCCCGGATGTTGCCGGGCCATGGGTAGGCCTGGAGGGGGGGGATGATATCCGGATCCACGGGTGGGTGGGGTTTCTGGCCCTGGTTGGCCAGAAAGGCTTCGAGCAGGAGGGGGATGTCCTCGATGTGCTCCCGCAGGGCCGGAAGGTGGATCGGCCTGACGTTGAGGCGGTAGAAAAGGTCTTCGCGGAAGGTGCCCTTCTGGACTTCGGCTCGCAACTCCTTGTGGGAGGCGCAGATGATGCGCACATCCACCGTGAAGGGGCGTTCCCCGCCGAGGCGGGTGACAGTCCGGTCCTGCAGGACCCTGAGGAGGGCTACCTGCTGGTCAAGCGGCATATCGCCGATCTCATCCAGGAAGAGCGTACCGCCGGCGGCGAGTTCGAACTTGCCCGGGCGTCCCCCCTTGTTTGCGCCGGTGAAGGCGCCCTCCTGGTAGCCGAAGAGCTCGCTGGCCAGCAGTTCCCGGGGGATGGCACCGCAGTTGATG
This sequence comes from Holophaga foetida DSM 6591, assembly GCF_000242615.2. Classification (GTDB taxonomy): domain Bacteria; phylum Acidobacteriota; class Holophagae; order Holophagales; family Holophagaceae; genus Holophaga; species Holophaga foetida. The sequence goes on along the minus strand of NZ_KI912268.1, from coordinate 701,638 downwards.
GCGATGAAGGGGCCCGTCGCCCGGTCCGAGAAGTTGTGGATGGCCTGGGCGAACATCTCCTTGCCCGTGCCGCTTTCCCCGGAGAGCAGCACGTGGCTGTCGTCCGAAGCGGCGTGTCTGGCCAGCTCCAGGGCCTTCTGGAGGGCTGGACCGCGCCCCAGGATGTTCTCGAATCGGAAGGTTGCCTCCGAGCCGCTGTAACGATTGATGAGGCGGCGCATGCTCTGGATGGGATGGACCGAGAGCACCGCTCCCTGCTGCTGGCCCTGCTCATCGAAGATGGGGCGGCCGCTGGCGACGCAGACGATGGGGCGCTCCCACAGGGTCAGTTCCAGCTCCTGGTCCTGCAGTTCCACTCCGGAGTGGAGCAGCATGCGCAGCGGGTCCATCCGCTTCATGTGCTGGCAGAGGTCCAGTCCCGTGGCCTGGTGGTTGGACATGGAAAGCAGGCGCTCCCCGGCAGGGTTGATCTGCTGGATGATGCCCTTGGAGTCCAGGACGATGATTCCATTGCTGGCCGCCCGGAGGATGCTGGTGATGTGAGCATTGAGCATGGTCAGTTCACAGTTCCGCTGATAGATCCTGCACTCGTTCTCGATCGCCTGCACCGCGGCCACCACCATGCCGAGGGTGTGGATGTGGGAGGTGTCGATGGGCCCCATGAGTTCCAGGACGCCTGTGATCTGGCCGGACTCGTTCCGGATCGGGGCACCGGAGCAGGTCCAGGCGTGGTATTTCCGGCAATAGTGCTCGCGGCCGGCGACCTGGATCGGGCGTCCCAGCAGCAGGGCCGTGCCGACTCCGTTGGACCCCTCGTCCTTTTCCGTCCAGCGGGCTCCAGGCTGGAAGTTGATGTGAGGTGCTGCCCTGAGGGTTTCGGCGTCTCCGACCGCCTTCATCAGGATTCCGCGCCCACTGAAGAGGAGGACGACGGAACCCGAACCTGCCACAAAACTGTGCACCTTCTGCATGAATGGCGTCGCGATGCGGATCAGTTCAGCCTTCTCCTGCAGAAGGGCCGTGAGCTTGGCTCCGGTCACCTGCTGTTCCGGCTTTTCGGCGAATGGGTCTATCCCCCACTCCTTGCAACGGTGCCAGGAATCGGCGATTTCCGCTCGGAGCGCTTCCTTGGGGAACACCTCCCCCGTTCGGATGAAGTGCTCCCAGACCTGGGCCAAACGGTGCTGTCTGCGAAGCGATTGTGCCATGGTGTCATCCGTGTGTTCCAAACTGTTCCATTTATGGGGCATGTGGAGACAGTAAATCAAGAAGGGAAATCCTGTGATGGGTGGTGGATGATTTACAAGACTATCAAATGCAGTCTTTATGCGTTTCACAATAAATGGCGTGAGCTTTGCTTTGGAGAAGTGACTAAAGGATTTGCCACGGTGTGACACGACTTGGGCGTTGTCCGCAGTGTGTCTGATTGGAAATTGATTTATTAACCACGGAGTTGGCATGCCTAGCCCTGTAACAGACTTCTTTGAATCGCTGAGGGATCGAGCCCATTCAGCTTTGGCCGGGGGTGGCAAAGCGGGCAAGGTCACCATTCAGGTCGGATCTGCGACCTGTGAACACGCTGCGGGTTCGCTGGATGTCCTGGATGAGTTCACCAAGCACATCCAGTCTTCAGGTTCGGATGGCATCGTGATCCACAAGACGGGCTGTACCGGAAGGTGCAGCAAGGAGCCTATCGTGGGGATCTTCATTCCCGGTCAGGCGCCCGTCAAATACGAACGCGTGAACCGGGAACTGGTACACGAGATCTTCACGAAGCACATCCAGAAGGGGATTCCCCTCCCCGAGCATGCCCTTGATGGTTCGCTGGATCGCAAGGATGGGCCGGAGAAGTCTGGCAAGACCTCGATCTCGAAGCATTTCTCCGACATGTATGGCGATGTGAGCTTCTTCACCGCCCAGAACCGGGTCGCCATGCGCCATAGCGGGGTCCTTGATCCTGAGAGCCTCGAGGAATACATCTCCCTCGACGGGTTCAAGGCCCTGGCCACGGTCCTCTCCAAGAGTGATCCCGAGTGGGTCATCAACGAGGTCCTGAAGGCCCGGCTGCGGGGCCGCGGCGGTGGTGGATTCATGACGGGCCAGAAGTGGAAGTTCGCCTCGCAGAACGAGGAGAAGACCCGCTACATCATCTGCAACGGGGACGAAGGTGATCCCGGCGCCTTCATGGACCGGGGCATGCTCGAGTCCGATCCCTTCAGCGTGCTGGAGGGCATGATCATCGGGGCCTACGCCATCGGTGCCGGCAAGGGCTTCTGGTACATCCGGGCCGAGTATCCGCTGGCCATCAAGCGGATCCAGAACGCCATCGATCTCTGCAAGGCCGCTGGCCTCCTGGGCAAGGACATCATGGGCTCGGGCTGGGATTTCGAGATGGAGATCCGCTTGGGCGCTGGCGCTTTCGTCTGCGGGGAAGAGACGGCCCTGATCCGTTCCATTGAGGGCGAGCGGGGCCAACCCAAGGTCCGTCCCCCCTTTCCCACGACCCGTGGCCTCTGGGGCAAGCCGACCTGCATCAACAACGTAGAGACCTTTGCCAACATCACAGCCATCATCAACCACGGCGGGGAGTGGTTCGCCAGCGTGGGTACCGAGGAGAGCGGGGGCACCAAGGTCTTCGCCCTGGCAGGCAAGGTGAAGCACACCGGTCTCGTGGAGGTGCCCCTGGGCACGCCCCTGCGGGATGTGGTGTTCGGCATCGGCGGCGGTGTGCAGGATGACAGGCCCCTCAAGGCTATCCAGACCGGCGGGCCCGCAGGGGGCTTCATCCCCGCCTCCATGGACACCCTGGCGGTGGACTTCGGCCCCCTGTCCAAGGTGGGCTCCATCATGGGTTCCGGGGGCATGATTGTGCTCTCCGAAGATGACTGCATCGTGGACATCTCCAAGTTCTATCTCTCCTTCACCCAGGAAGAGAGCTGCGGCAAGTGCACCCCCTGTCGCGAGGGCACGACCCGCATGCTCGAGATCCTGGAGCGGATCACCGGTGGTTCGGCGGTTCTGGAGGACCTGGACAAGCTGGAACGGCTCGCCAGGCTCTGCCAGCAGACGGCCCTCTGCGGGTTGGGCCGGGCGGCACCCAACCCCATTCTCAGCTCCCTCAAGCACTTCCGGGAGGAATACATTGAGCACATTGAAGGCAAGACCTGTCGGGCCAAGAAGTGTGTGGCCATGATCCATTTCGAGATCAATGCGGAAGCCTGCATCGGCTGTACGGCCTGCGTCCGGAACTGCCCCGTCAACTGCATCGCCGGGCAGCGGAAGGAAGCCCACTCCATCGACCAGAGCCGCTGCGTCAAATGCGGACAGTGCTTCGATTTCTGCCGCTTCAACGCGGTCGAGCGCAAGTAAGTCGCCCTCCACGCCGATCACCTGGGAAACAGCATGATGACCAAACAAACAATCAACCTGACCATTGATGGGACCCCGTTGCAGGTGCCTGCCGGGACCACCGTCATGAAGGCTGCCGAACGCCTCGGCATCCATCTTCCGCGCCTCTGCTACCACCCCAACCTGAGCCTGGAGGGCGCCTGCCGCGTCTGTGTGGTGCAGGTGAAGGGCTTCAACCACTTCATGACCGCCTGTAGCCAGGAGGTCTGGGAGGGGATGGCGGTCCAGACCAACAGCCCCGAGATCCGGCAGGCCCGCCGCGACATCGTGGAACTGCTGCTGGACAACCACCCACAGGATTGCCAGACCTGTGATCGTGACGGCAACTGCGAGCTCCAGCGCCTGGCCTACCAGCTGGGTGTGCGGGAACGCCTCTTCGAGGGCAAGAAGAAGGAGTTCCCCACGGACGAAAGCAGCAAGTCTGTGATCCGCAACCCCTCGAAGTGCATTCTATGCGGGCGCTGCGTCCGGGTCTGCGCCGAAGTGCAGGGCGTCGGCAACCTCAGTCAGCACGGCCGGGGATTCAACACGGTCGTGGGTCCCGCCAACCTCTGCAACATGGACGAGTCCGTCTGCATCCAGTGCGGCCAGTGTGTGGCCGTCTGTCCCACCGCTGCCTTCCTGGAGCAGGACCACACCGAGCGGGTTTGGAAAGCTCTTGCTGCGGAGAAGAAGCACGTCGTGGTCCAGGTGGCTCCCGCCATCCGGGCAACCCTGGGCGAGATGTTCGGCCTTCCCGTGGGGACCCCCGTGACCGGCAAGCTGGTGACGGCCCTCCGGCGTCTGGGTTTCGATGAAGTCTTCGACACCAACTTCGGCGCGGATCTCACCATCATGGAGGAGGCCACGGAGTTCCTGAGTCGGGTCTCCAAGGGCGAGAACCTGCCTCTGCTCACTTCCTGCAGCCCCGGCTGGGTGAGCTTCCTGGAGAAGTTCTACCCGGAGATGATCCGCTTCACCTCCACCTGCAAATCCCCCATGCAGATGACCAGCGCCCTCATCAAGTCCTACTACGCGGAGAAGAAGGGGCTGGATCCCAAGGACATCTGTGTGGTGGCCATCATGCCCTGCGTGGCCAAGAAGTTCGAGGCCGGACGGCCCGAGCACACCATGGCCAACGGCGACCCGTACACCGATGCGGTCCTTACCACCCGCGAACTGGGCTGGATGATCAAGTCCTACGGCATCGACTTCAATGTCCTTCCGGAAGGTGAGTTCGACCGTCCCATGGGCATCTCCTCGGGCGCTGCCGATATCTTCGGTGCGACGGGTGGTGTGATGGAGGCCGCCCTGCGCACCGCCGCTGTCAAGTTGACGGGCGAGGAACTGGGGCCCCTGGAATTCGCCGAGGTTCGTGGCGTGACCGGCATCAAGGAAGCCACCATCAAGATCAACGGCATGGAGATCAACATTGCGGTGTCCAACGGCCTGAACAACGCCAAAAAGCTCCTGGAATCCATCAAGTCCGGGGAGAAGAACTACCACCTGGTGGAGATCATGGCCTGCCCCGGCGGCTGCATCATGGGGGGTGGCCAGCCCTATCCCCCGGTGTATCAGGATCCCATGGATCCTGAAATTTCCAGGGCCCGCGCCAAGGCGCTCTACGGCATCGATGCCCAGAAGCAGCTGCGCCGCTCCCATGAAAACCCCGCCATCGCCCATCTCTATGCGGAGTTCCTTGGCGAACCCAATGGCGAGAAGGCCCATCAACTTCTGCACACCACTTATCAGGCCCGCAGCCCCAGGGGGATTCGGTGAATCACCAGACTTCGACGACCGACAATTGGGAGGCCATCCGGGCCGCCTGCCTTGATGTGCTCCCGGCGCACATCATCGCCTTCATCGAGCAGAATCAAGATATGGAGCACTCCGAGGGGCAGCTCATCGCCGTCCTTCATATGGTCCAGGCCCATTTCGGATTCCTCGGGCAGGACACCATGCATGCCGTGGCCCAGCTGGCCCAGATTCCGCTCGCGAAGGTGACCGGGGTGGCCACTTTCTACCACTACTTCCGGCTCCAGCCCCGTGGAAAGCACATGATCAACGTGTGCCTCGGCACCGCCTGCTATGTGAAGGGTGCTGAAAAAGTTGCTCAGCGGCTCATGGACGAGCTGGGCATCCACTTCGGGGAGACGACCAGGGATGGCCTCTTCTCGCTGGACAGCACCCGCTGCCTGGGCACCTGCGGCCTGGCGCCGGTGGTGATGGTGGACAACCAGGTCTTCGGACCCCTGACCCCCACGGATGTCTCCGTACTCCTCGCCAAATACGTCAAGAAAGAGAAGGTTGCCGCCGAGTAGTTCCCCTGGCGGCACGCCCATACCCCTTCCGTGAAGCAGCGCTCAAAACCGTGAAACGCCTCCCTCCGGGGTGGGCTGCGGAAAGGGCCGTGCTTCATGGAAGGGCTCTTTGATGTTGGCGTTTACGGATTTGTAAGCGGCGACCCCCGCCATGGAATAGGAACGGTGGGAAAAGCAGAACCGGCCGCGGATAAATTGGATAAACGCCGATAAAGAAGTGGTCTACGGGCGGGGCACCTGGGCCTGCCCCGCGACGCGGGGGCGGACGGCGAAGCCGCCCGCGTTCAACAAGGGAGAGGGAGGCTATGGCACGCATACGTGCCTCCGCCTCCCTCTCCCTTGTTGAACCAGTCCCAGGTGCCCAGGTGGACTTCTCTGATCTGTGTGCATCCAGTGCATCTGAGGCTGAAACTGCCTTTGCTTCTCCTGGAACGGGGAGATCAAGCTTCGCAACGGCGATAACCTGGTCTTCCTTTATCCGCGTGCATCCAATTTATCCGCGGCCAACATGCTTTTCTCCTCGGGGAAAGCACGATCCGTGGCTCTCGAGCTGAACGGCTACTTCTTGGTGAAACTTGGTGCCCTTGGAATCTTGGCGGTGGAAGTGCTTTTCGGAATGATATTTTTAGACAATTGTTCTGACTTTAATGTGATGTTTGACGCATTTATTGGGGAATGCAGTTGCTTGCAAAGGTTGATTGGTAAAAATTAATAATTTGTAATCAATGGCTCGCAAGGGCGATCTGGCCCGCCCCGCTATGCGGGGACGCGCGGCAAAGCCGCACGCGTTAAGGAAGGGCAAGGGGGCTGTGGCACATAGGCGTGCTTACGCCCCCTTGCCCTTCCTTAACCTGGCCAGAGCGCCGAGCCTTCTGTCATCGGCTTTTCATCCCTTTCATCCGTGCGCATCCCAGCTCATGTCTTTTTCGGCTGAGTAAAGCCGATAATTGGATTTTATTATTGTTATAGGTGGATAGGCCTGCTTGGGGAGCCCGTAATCGGGTTTGATGCCTCATTGTCCGTAGCTTTCTCGGGACATTCCCGCCATTGAAAGGTATCCTGGGAGTTTATTCCTGGAGTTGATCCAGGACGCTTTCGGAGGAACCATGTGCGGCATTCTGACCATTCTCAATATCGATCCCGCACGGTCCAATCCCAATGAGCTCCGGAAGGTGGCCCTGGCCATGGGCCGGAAGATCCGTCACCGCGGTCCCGACTGGAGCGGCATCTGGGCCTGTGACCGGGCCATCCTGGTGCATGAGCGCCTTTCCATCGTGGACGTGGAGCATGGCGCCCAGCCCCTGGTGGACACCATGAATGGCAATGTTCTGGCGGTGAACGGCGAGATTTATAACCACAAGGAACTGCGGAAGCAGCTTCATGAGACCCATGATTTCCAGACCAACTCTGACTGCGAGCCCATTCTCTATCTCTATGACGAGTTTGCGCCGAAGGACTTCCTGAACCGGATGAACGGCATCTTCGCCTTTGTCCTCTACGATCCCAAACGGGATACCTTCCTCATCGCCCGGGATCCCGTCGGCGTGATCCCCTTGTATGTGGGCTGGGATCGCCAGGAGAACATGTACGTCTCCTCGGAGATGAAGGCCCTGGTGGGCCACTGCGAGCGCATCCAGGAGTTCCCGGCGGGCCACTACTTCCTGGGCCACGAGGCAGACAAAGGCTTCCAGAACTACTACGAGCCCAAGTGGGCTGAGCCCGGCTTCTACCCCACCACGCCTTACGACCCGGCGGTGTTGCGGGACGCCCTGGAAAGCGCCGTCAAGCGCCAGCTCATGTGTGACGTGCCCTACGGCCTCCTGATCTCCGGAGGGGTGGACAGCAGCATCATCGCCGCCATCGCCGCCAAATACAGCCAGAAGCGGGTGGAGGAGGACGAGCAGTCTCCCTCCTGGTGGCCCCGGATGCACAGTTTCGCCGTGGGCCTCAAGGGGGCTCCGGACTTCGCCCCGGCCCGCAAGGTGGCAGAGTACATCGGCTCGGTGCATCACGAGATCACCTTCACGGTGCAGGAGGGGCTGGACGCCCTCTCTGACGTGATCTACCACCTGGAGACCTTCGACATCACGACGGTGCGGGCTTCTACGCCCATGTATCTCCTGATGCGGAAGATCCACTCCTTCGGCATCAAGATGGTCCTGTCCGGCGAAGGCGCCGACGAGATCTTCGGCGGCTACCTCTACTTCCACAAGGCCCCCAACGGTCGGGAACTGCACGACGAAACGGTCCGCAAGCTCGAGAAGCTGCATCTCTACGACTGCCTGCGAGCCAACAAGACCAGCTCCGCCTGGGGTGTGGAGGCCCGGGTGCCCTTCCTGGACCGCGAGTTCCTGGACGTGGCCATGATGATGGACCCCGAGGCCAAGCTGCCCCGCAACGCCGACTACCCCCGGCCCATCGAGAAGTATCCCCTCCGCAAGGCCTTCGACGGCTACATCCCCGACGAGGTGCTCTGGCGCCAGAAGGAGCAGTTCTCCGACGGGGTGGGCTACTCCTGGATCGATTCCCTCAAGGCCTACGCCGAGAAGGAGATCTCGGATGGCATGATGGGCGGCGCTGCCCACCGCTTCCCGGTCAAGACCCCTGAGACCAAGGAAGCCTACCTCTACCGCCAGCTCTTCGAGCAGCACTTCCCCAGCGCCACTGCGGTCAACTGTGTGCCCCACGAGAAGAGCGTGGCCTGCAGCACCCCCACGGCCCTGGCCTGGGATGCGTCCTTCCAGAACATGGTGGATCCCTCGGGTCGCGCCGTGGCTGGGGTGCATGACGAGGCCTACAAGCAGAAGTAAGCGTCGCCTCTGAAAAGAGAGGGCACGGAGGGAAAGACCCCGTGCCCTCTTGGATTATCGTTATGACATAAACAGCTGACCCAAGAAAAGAGGCCTCCCAGGGGGGAGGCCTCTTTTCTTGGCGGGAAACCCAGAAGGGTTAGAACCTCACCGTCACCTTGTCGCCGCTGGTGACGTGCACCGTATCGATGAAGCGGACACGGCGGGGGTTGAAGTTCAGGATGAGGCTGCTGGTGCGGATACCGTCGCCAAAGGAGCGGACTCCGTTGAGAAGGTTGCCGCTGGTGACACCGCAGGCCGCGAAGATGATCTGATGGCCGGGGGCCAGATCCTCGGTGAAGTAGATGCGGTCGAAGTTCACGCCCATCTTCTCGGCCTTGTCGCGGCTGGCGGTGTTGCTGTCCGTCAGGAGGCGGCCCTGGATTTCGCCATTGAGGCACTTGAGGGCGGCGGCGGAGAGGACGCCCTCGGGAGCGCCGCCGATGCCCATCACGGCATGGACGCCGGTGCCGGAAACGGCGGCGGAGATGGCAGCACTGAGGTCACCGTCCCCGATGAGCTGGATGCGGGCACCCGCCTTGCGGATATCCCCGATCAGTTTCTCGTGTCGTGGGCGCTCCAGCACCACCACGGTCAGATCCGCCACCTTGCGGTTCAGGGACTTGGCAATTTCCTGGAGGTTTTCGCCCACTTCGGCATCCAGGCTCACCTTGCCCTTGGCCTGGGGTCCCACCACCAGCTTCTCCATGTAGAGATCGGGGGCGTGCAGGAGGCCACCCTTGGTGGAGGCGGCCAGCACGGCGATGGCGTTGGCTGAACCTGTGGCGCAGAGGTTGGTGCCCTCCAGGGGGTCCACCGCGATATCAATGGCGGGGCAGCCTGCGCCGCGGCCCAGCTTCTCGCCCACATACAGCATGGGGGCCTCGTCCCGCTCCCCTTCGCCGATGACGATGGTGCCGTCCATCTGGATCTCGTCCATGGCCTTGCGCATGGCCTCGACGGCCAGCTGATCACTGTGCTTGCGGTCCCCATGCCCAATGCTCCGGGCGCAGGCGATGGCAGCCTGTTCGACGACGTGAAGGAATTCACCGGTCAGTTGTTGTTCCATGGGGGCTCCTTCCGAGGGGATCGGGTAGGGGTTTTGAGGTGATATATGAAGTGCTCAGGCCAGGTTCTGCTCGTCTCGGACGATAGCCTGTCTGATCCATTCCTGGAAGGGGGCAGAGGCCGCTTCGACCGGAACCATGAGGATTTCCGGAACCTCATAGGTGTGCAGATCCGTGATGGTCCTGGAGACATCCTCGAACTTGTCGCGGGTGGTCTTGATCATCAGCATGACCTCTTCGTCCAGGTGCGTTCCGCCCTGGTAGTAGTAGTAGCTCTTGATGCTGGGCAGGATGTTGACACAGGCAGCATAGCCCATATCCACGAGGGCCGAGGCGATCGTCAAGGCCGTCTCCTCGCTCCCGCATGTAGTGAAGATCGTGCACACATCGGTCACGGACAATGCTCACCCCCGGCAATCACCGTCCCATAGTGTGCCACGGCTTGCGGATTCGCCCAAGGGGCAGGAGTTGCGGAATAGGCTTCCGGTTTCACGACGGCATGGATTTTTCGGCCGCATGCCATTCCTCTGCTCGTTCGGCTCTCGGATCCGCGGGCTTGCTACGCGAGGTCCGTGTCAATACAGCATTCCGGCCATGGCACCCGTGATCAGGGTGGCGAGGGTGCCGGAGAGGATGGATCTGATTCCCAGGGAGATGATCTCGTTCCGGCGCTCAGGGGCCATGCTGCCAAGGCCGCCGACCATGATCCCGAGGCTGCCGAGGTTGGCAAATCCGCAAAGTGCGTAAGTCATGATGAACCTGCTCCGCGGGCTCAGGGCTTCTGTGGAGAGTTTTGCCATATCCAGATAGGCGATCATTTCGTTGAGAATGGTTTTGGTGCCCATGAGTGCCCCGGCCGCCGGGGCTTCCTTCCAGGGGATGCCGATGAGCCAGACCACCGGTGCCATGATGTAGCCGAGAAGGCCCTGGAGGCTCACGGGCTTGCCGAACAGGGGGGGGAGCAGTCCCAGCAGTCCGTTGGCAAGGGCGATGAGGGCCACAAGCACGATGAGCATGGCTACGACGTTGATGAGGAGAGCAACGCCCTCGGTGGTGCCCAGGGCAATGGCATCAATGGAGCTTGTTGCAGGTTGGGGCGGCGTGAGCTTGCCCTCGGTGGTCCTACCCGTCTCGGGCACCATGATTTTCGAGACCACGATCGCAGCGGGGATGCTGATGATCGACACGATGAGTATGTGCCCGATGGCATCCGGCACGGAGTTCCGCAGAACCGATGCGTAGAGCACCATCACGGTTCCTGCGATGCCAGCCATGCCGCAGCTCATGGTGATGAAGAGCTCGCTGCGGGTCATTTCCTTCAGGTAGGGCTTGATGAAGAGCGGCGATTCAACCATGCCGAGGAAGATGTTGGCCGCTGCGCTCAATCCCACGGCTCCGCCGACCCGGAGCGTCTTCTGGAAGAACCAGGAGAAGACCCTGACGAGGACCGGGAGGATCCGCCAATAGAAGAGCAGGGACGAAAGGGCGCTTATGACAAGCACAATCGGCAGGGATTGGAGGGCGAAGACAAAGCTCGAGCCCGGGGATTCCTCGCTGAAGGGCAGGGGGCCACCACCGAGATAGCCAAAGACAAAGGAGGTCCCCGCCCTGGTCGACTCTTCCAGGAGTCCCACCCCCCTGTTGAGCAGGTAGAAGACCTGGCGGGCGAAGGGAGCCTTGAGCATGATGAAGGCCAAGGCGACCGTGACGGCGAGGCCTAGGGCCGCCTCGCCGAACTTGACCCCTTTTCGGTTCTCGCTGAGCAGCCATGCGAAGAACAGGAGCACGAAAATGCCGGATACGGGTTGGAGGATGGACATAATCACCACGATATCCCAAGCCTGAGCCTCCGGTTCTGCAGGACTGCGCCTTCTGTGCCGCGTGAAGTTCAGGGGAGGCCCATCCAGGGGATACGGTTCCCGCTCCTCAACCGCAGGATCGTGATGGTTCCTGCGTGAAGCCTGACTCCAAAGGCTATCCTTCCAGAAATTCGCGCAGTTGACCTAGAACACGAGCCGCAACGGCAAGCTCATCGGGGTTGAGCCGCTTTGCCAGCGCTTCCTCCAGTTTGTGGCTCCGGTCGTGGAATTCTGAGAAGAGAATCGCTCCCTTTTCACTCAAGGTGATGTAACTGCGGCGCCCGTCACGCGCATCGGTGGATCTTTTGACGAGCCCTTCCTGCTCAAGGTCACGCACCTGACGAGTTACGGCGGCGGCGTTGATGTTGAGCTGACGGGCCAAGTCCATCACACCCATTTCGCGGTCACTCACCGCCAGCAGGCGCATCACTCCAAGGCGAGCCAAGGGAGTGCCGACTTCGCGAGAGAACGCAGCCATCAAGACCTGATGCGTGCGCACGATCTCTCGCAGCAGGTGCGGCTCTCCGCCTGAATGGTCCAGTCCTTTTCCCATCTGTTCGGCACGTGTGTTCATGGGGCGATTTCCACATGTTTCATGGCACACGTCAACGATTGCCGCGCCGCTGAGCGCGAGAGATGAAACGCGGAACCCGTTGCGCGATGTGAAGAATCAGAAGGATCGTCAGCGGAAGCGCCAACTTGTCATGCACCTCAACAAGCATGAATCGGAGGTGGGGGGAGCCGCCGAGCAGGGTCAGTCCCCATGGCACCAGCCCCGTGATGGCGACGAACAGCATGAGGACCGTGAGCCAAAGGAGTTGAGGGTGACCGGAAGGGCTCCCCCGCCGCAGCAGGCGTGCGTACCAGGAACGTCGGAGGATGACGTGCTGGATGAGGAGCAAGGAAAAGATTGTGATTGCGACTTTATGAAAAAGCCCCCACTGGGGCTTGTCCAGCCCCCAGACGGTAAGCGCCGGTAAATCAGATGGGTGTATCGACGCCCTCACCGTCCGGGATGCGGCGCCCAGGTGGAACCCCACCTGGATCGCGAGTCCTGAGATGGCGGTCGCCAGGCCACTTACGAGGAGGGCAATGTTCGCCAGGGTGCCAACCGGGTTCAAGGTTCTCGCCTTGGTCCCCTGGGGCTCGGAGGCTGGTGTGATCGCTCCATACTTGCACTGGCGGATGCATGCACGGCATCCGGTGCACCTTTCGGGTGCGCTGATGCACACGTGTTTGTGCCACGGAAGATCGATTTTCCTGAAAACCCGATTCTTGCAAACGTCGAAGCACTTCCAGCAGGCGCTGCATTGGTGTGCCGCGAGGCGGATATGGTCAGTCTCCTGAAGTGGCATGCTCCCTCCGGTCCAAGTTGCCTGGGAGATTGTTTGACATAGTCATTGACTGTGTCAAGTATTATGGCGCCCTGCTGTGCTCACCGCATCTGGTGGAGGTTCGAATCCTCTCGCCCCGACAGATACAAAAATGGACGGCTTTTGCCGTCCATTTTTGGTCGGGGCGAGAGGATTCGAACCTCCGACCTCTCGGTCCCGAACCGAGCGCTCTACCAGGCTGAGCCACGCCCCGAAAGATCCGATCGTACCTTGCTCTGCGAGCTTTGTCTAGCCTTCCTTCCTGCGCTGGCGCAGGAGTTCCAGCACTGCCAGGAGGGGATCCTCGTCTTTTGGCGGCAGGGGGGCAGCCGGAGGCGGTGGGGGGTCGCAGGGGACAATCTCAATCCGCTGGAGGTCCAGCTTGAGCATTCTCTTGATCCTCTCCTGGACCTGGGGCCATGTGGCTTCGGCGGAGAGGCGCAGATTCTGGATGGCACTCACCTGCCAGCAGCCCACGAGCAGTATGCCGGCGCGCACTCGCAGCAGGCGGGTGTGGTTCATCAGCAGCGGGCCCACGATCAGGGGCCAAGCCCGGCGCAGGCGCTGTTCCATCCGGGCCTCGACGGCCTCCCGGCCCTTCAGCCCCGCTTCCCGGATGGGAGACAGGCCTTTGGAGCGGAAGCGGGAACGGGGGAAGGACATGGTCAATCTGAATGATGACATATTGGCGATGCCCCTCGGGGCGGGCATCGCCAAACGTGCTAGAATCCTCTACTGAGCGGCCGACCGGCCGCTCCCTTTTTGTGGCGTCCAACATGGCTCTTGTCGACGAAATCCAGAAAAGGCGGACCTTCGCCATCATCTCCCACCCGGACGCGGGCAAGACGACCCTGACGGAGAAGCTGCTGCTCTACAGCGGCGCCATCGACCGGGCTGGCTCGGTGAAGGGTCGCGAAGGTTCAGGCATGGCCCAGTCGGACTGGATGACCATCGAGCAGGAGCGCGGCATCTCTGTGACCTCTGCCGCCATGCAGTTTGAGTATCACGACCACATCATCAACCTGCTGGACACGCCGGGCCACCAGGACTTCAGCGAAGACACCTACCGGGCCCTCACGGCGGCGGATAGCGTCGTGATGCTTCTGGACTGCGCCAAGGGCGTGGAAGAGCAGACCAAGAAGCTCTTCCGGGTGGCGAACGAGCGCAAGCTCCCCATCTTCACCTTCGTCAACAAGCTGGACCGGCCCGGTCGCGAACCCATCGAGCTCATCGACGAGGTGGAGGAGCTCTTCGGGCTCCACGCCGTGCCCATGACCTGGCCCATCGGCTCCGGCCCTGACTTCAAGGGCGTCTATGTGCGCGCCACGGGGCAGATCCAGGTCTTCGAACGCACCAAGGCCGGGCGGAAGGCCCGGGTGGCAGGGCAGGGAAGCCTGGATGATCCCGAGATCGCCTCGCTCCTCACCGCGGGCGAACTCCAGCAGCTCAAGGAGGATGTGGAACTGATGGACCACGTCCTGCCCAGCTTCGATGTGGAGGAGTTCCTGGCGGGACGCCAGTCCCCCCTGTTCTTTGGATCGGCTCTCAACAACTTCGGCATCGCCGAGTTTCTGGACGAGTTCCTGGAGATGGCCCCCTGTCCCCAGGGGCGACCCCTGGCCAATGGTGGAGAAGTCAAGGCCGAGCAGCCCTTCACGGCCTTCGTGTTCAAGGTGCAGGCCAACATGAACAAGGCCCACCGGGATCGCGTGGCCTTCGCCCGCATCGTCTCGGGACACTTCGAGCGGGGCATGGACGCCCTTCACGTGCGGGAGAAGAAGTCCATCAAGCTCAACTACCCCCACATGTTCTTCGGGCGGGAGCGGCAGATCGTGGACGAGGCCTATCCCGGTGACATCCTGGGCCTCATCAATCCCGGCATGTTCCGCATCGGCGATGTGCTCAGCGCCTCGGGTCCCCTTGAGTTCCACGCCGTGCCCCGCTTCTCGCCCGAGCAGTTCAGTGGCGTGCGTCTGGCGGACCCCGGAGCCCGGAAGGGATTCCTGAAGGGGCTTCAGCAGATCGCCGAAGAAGGAGTGGTCCAGGTCTTCTGGCCCAAGGGGGGCGCACCTCTGCCCATCCTGGGGGCCATCGGTCGCCTCCAGTTCGAGGTGCTCCAGCATCGCCTCAAGGACGAATACGCCTGCGCGGTGCTCATGGAACCCCGGGGCTTCCAGATGGCCCGCTGGATCGAGGGCGGCTGGCCAGAGCCCAGCCGCTACTGGGGCGAACTGGTGGAGGACAGCGAGGGGAACTCGGCCATCCTCTTCGAGAACGACTGGCAGCGGCGCACCACTGCCGAAAAGTGCCCGGACCTCCAGTTCCACCCCCACCCCCCCAAGTAGACGCTTTCGTTCCTACCTGCTTGATGCTCGCGCCATCCCTGGACTTCCATCCTGGGCTGGCGCGATTCGGCTAATGGCCCGATCCTTCTTCCCGGTTGGCCGGAAAGGCCTGTCGCTGCGGGCTGTGACCTCGGTCAACAACCTGTAAACGCGTGGTGATTATTGTTGCCACAGGGAGTCTTCAAACTGAAAATCTCTTTCATGCGGGTCCATTGTCATGGGGAGAAACACGAAAGGTATGACCAGGTGCGAGGCTCGGCTTCGATGGTTGCACTGGACGGGGCTTTTGTTCGTGAGTTTTGATCCCATGTCGGTATAACTGGTTTTTTTTAACACTTATCCACGTATGGATGGAGGAAGACCCATGAAGAAGCTCTTGACTGGCGACGAAGCCGTCGCCCGGGGCGCCTGGGAAGCCGGTGTCAAGTACGCCTCGGCCTACCCTGGAACCCCCAGCACCGAGATTCTCGAAAACCTGGCTCTCTACAAGGGCGATATCCTCGCCGAGTGGGCCACCAACGAGAAGGTCGCCATGGAGGCCGTCATCGGTGCGTCCATGGTTGGCGCCCGCACGATCTGTTCCCAGAAGCACGTGGGTCTGAACGTCGCCGCCGATCCCATGTTCACCTTCGCCTACACCGGCCCCCTGGGCGGTATGGTGATCGTGACCGCCGACGAGCCCGGCCAGCACTCCTCCCAGAACGAGCAGGACAACCGCAACTACGCCAGGCACGCCAAGATTCCCATGGTGGAGCCCTCCACCGCCCAGGAATCCAAGGACATGGTGAAGGTCGCCATGGAGATCAGCGAGGAGTACAACACCCCCGTGCTCTTCCGCATGACCACCCGGGTCTGCCACTCCAAGGGCATCGTCGAGTGTGGCGAGCGTACCGAAGTGGGCGTCAAGCCCTATGTCAAGGACATCAAGAAGAACATCCCCGTTCCCGCCATGTCCCGGGTCCAGCGCGTCCAGGTCGAGGCCCGCACCGAGAAGCTCAAGGTCTACTCCGAGAACACCCCCCTCAACTTCGCCGAGATGAACAGCGACGAGATCGGTGTGATCGCCTCCGGCGTCTGCTTCAACTACGCCAAGGAAGTCTTCGGGGATTCCGCTTCCTACCTGAAGCTGGGCTTCACCTACCCCATGCCCACCGGCAAGATCAAGGAGTTCTGCTCCAAGGTCAAGAAGGTCTACGTCATCGAAGAGAACGACCCCTGGATCGAGGAGCAGGTGCGCCTCCTGGGCTTCGAGTGCTTCGGCAAGAACCTCTTCCCCTTCAACGGCGAGATGACCCCCGATGTCATCCGCAAGTCCGTCTATGGTAAGCCCTGCGACACCATCGAAACCGATGGCAGCAAGGTGGTGGATCGTCCCCCCACGCTCTGCGCCGGTTGCCCCCACCGCGGCTTCTTCTACGAAATCGGCAAGAAGAAGAACGTGGTCATCGCTGGTGATATCGGCTGCTACGCCCTGGCCTTCACCGAGCCTTACAATGCCACCGACTGGTCCAACTGCATGGGTTCCAGCACCGGCACCGGCCACGGCGCCCAGCAGGTCTTCAACATGCTGGAAGGCGACGCCAAGAAGCGCGTGGTTGCCGTTCACGGTGACTCCACCTTCTTCCACACCGCCATGAACGGTCTGGTCAACATTGCCTACAACCGCAGCAACACCATCACCGTCATCCTGGACAACCGCATCACCGGCATGACCGGCCACCAGGAGAACCCCGTTTCCGGCTACACCCTCCAGGGTCTGGAAACCCCCGAGATCGAGATTGCGGGTGTGGTCAAGGCCATGGGCTTCAAGAACGTCATGCAGGTCGATCCCAACGATCTGACGGCCATGAAGTACGCCATCGACTGGGCCCTGGCCAACGAGGCTGAGCCTTCCGTCATCATCACCCGCTGGCCCTGCGTGCTGAAGAAGTTCTCCGCCCAGGACAAGGCCGAGTTCCCCGAAGCCTTCAAGAGCAAGTCTGTTATTGACCAGGACAAGTGCATCGGGTGCAAGAGCTGCATCAAGACCGGCTGCCCCGCCCTCTCCTACGATGCGGCCGCCAAGAAGGTCTCGATCATCCGCGACCAGTGCGTGGGCTGCGGTGTCTGCATCCAGACCTGCCCCCCCAAGATCCAGGCCATTTCCAAGGAGACCAAGTAATGACCAAGAGCATCATGCTGGTGGGTGTGGGCGGACAGGGCACCATTCTCGCCGCCAAGCTTCTGACCGTCGCCCTCATGGACGCCGGCTATGACGTGAAGATGAGCGAGATCCACGGAATGTCCCAGCGGGGCGGCTCCGTGTCCTCCCAGGTGCGCTACGGCAAGGAAGTCCACTCCCCCGTGATTGAAGAGGGTGGCGCTGACATCCTGGTGGCCTTTGAGAAGATGGAAGCCATGCGCTGGCTGAACTACCTCAACCCCAAGGGCAAGGTCGTGGTGAACAACTGGGAGATCAAGTCCATGCCCATCGTGACGGGGAAGGTGGACTACCCCGCAGGCATCATTGAGGAGCTGGGCGCCAAGGTTCCGACCACTTCCATCGACGCGGCCAAGCTGGCCACTGAGCTGGGCAACTCCAAGGTGATGAACGTGATCCTGCTGGGCGCCACCGTGAAGTCCATGGGCCTCGACACCCTGGACTGGGAGCGCATCATCAAGGAGAACGTGAAGCCCGCCCTGGCGGAACTGAACATCAAGGCCCTCAAGCTGGGTATGGCGCAGGTGTAGTCATATGGGGGGGAGGGTGGGGTGCCCCGGCGGCGCTTTCTCATCCCCCTCGCCGATACAGCCCCAAAGGCAAGCCTAGCTCGTCTTTGGGGTTTTCTCTTTTAGCGGCGCATACAGGTTTCAAAAGCCTCATGTGCCTCCCCTTTCCCGAGGAATGTCCGATGAGCTGCAAAGTCCTGGCTATCAACCCCGGTTCCACGTCCACCAAGATTTCGGTCTACGAGGACGAGAAGGAACTCTTCACCAAGACCCTGGACCACCCCGCTGAGGAGGTCGCCAAGTACTCCCATGTCGCCGAGCAGTTCGAGATGCGGAAGGACCATGTGCTGGCTCTCCTCAAGGAGAATGGCTTCGACGTCAAGGAACTGGCGGCGGTGGTGGGCCGTGGCGGCATGCTGCCCCCGGTCAAGTCCGGCGCCTACGAGGTCAATGAGACCATGGTGAAGCGCCTCCGCTTCAACCCCGTCCTGGAGCACGCCTCCAACCTCGGCGCCCTCATCGCCTTCGAGATCGCCCAGAGCATCGGGGTGAAGGCCTTCATCTATGACTCCGTGAAGGTGGATGAGCTTCTGGACGTCGCCCGGGTCACAGGCGTGCCCGAGCTCCCCCGCACCAGCGTCACCCACACCCTGAATTCCCGGGCCATGGCCATGAAGTGCGCCAAGTCCAAGGGCAAGACCTACCAGGACATGAACTTCGTGGTGGTCCACATGGGCGGCGGCGTGTCCGTCAATGCCCACATGAAGGGTCGCCTGGTCGACGTGATCCCTGACAACGAGGGTCCCATGAGCCCCGAGCGCGCCGGTCGCATCGGCACCGCCGGTCTGGTGGATCTCTGCTACTCCGGCAAGTATGACAAGCGCGGCATGCACAAGAAGCTCCGTGGCGACGGCGGCCTCAAGGCTTACCTGAACACCGTGGACGTGCGCGAAGTGATCAAGATGATCAACGAGGGCAACGCTCAGGCCCGGCTCCTGCTGGAGGCCATGACCTACCAGATCGCCAAGGGCGTGGGCGAGATGGCCACCGTGCTCTGCGGCCAGGTGGACGCCATCATCCTCACTGGTGGCATCGCCTACTCCGAGATGGTCTGCAACCTCATCAAGGAGCGCATCTCCTGGATCGCCCCCGTGGAGGTCCTGGCTGGTGAGAACGAGATGGAGTCCCTGACCCTCGGAACCCTCCGCGTCCTGCGCGGCGAGGAGATCGCCCACCAGTACGTGGAAGCCGAATAGCCTGGAAGTCGGCAAATGACTTTTATTGAATGTAAAAAGGGACCCATGGGGTCCCTTTTTACGCGGGATGATGGTGCATCGGCCATCGTTCTGTCGGAATCCCGCGCGTGGTAAATCTCCTCATCGTCTCCTTCATCTGGGCTGCATCCTTCAGTCTCATCAAGACCTACCTGGTCTCCGTGCCGCCGGATATCGTCAACGCCGTGCGCCTGGGACTCACCTTGGCAGTGTTCCTTCCTTTCCTCTCATGGAAGAAGGTTCACGGGTGGAAGGCCATGGAGCTTACTGCCATCGGTGCGATCCAATTCGGAGCCATGTCCTTCTTCTACACGCGCTCCTTTGGAACTCTGCAGGCGCATGAAGCCGCCCTTGCCACCATCATGACCCCCCTTTACGTCATTCTCCTGGACGATCTCCTGGAGCACCGGATCCAGTGGCTTTTCCTGGGCTGCGCGCTGCTGTCCGCGCTGGGGACCGCTATCAGCCTCGGAATCCTGGATGTCGGCCTGAAGGGGCTCGGTATGGCCTCCCCCAAGGGGCTTCTGCTGATCCAGGCCTCCAATCTCTGTTTCGCCGCCGGGCAGGTCTGGTATCGCCGGGCCATGGGGCGAGGCTTGGGGCTGGGCAATGCTCAGGCCTTCGCCTGGTGTGCGGTGGGGGCCGCCCTCGTCGCGGGGGTGGCGGCCATTCCAAGCCTGGTCAGCCGAGGTCTGCCTGTCCTGGGCAGGATCCAGCTGGGTGTGCTCTTCTATCTGGGCGTGATCGCCTCCGGGATGGGCTTCTTCCTCTGGAATGTCGGGGCACGGAAGGTCAACGCCGGGGTCCTGGCGGTGATGAACGACCTGAAGATCCCCTCGGCCATGCTCGTGGCCGTGCTGCTCTTCGGGGAAAAGGCTGCCTGGATCCGCCTCGGGGTGGGCGGAGCCATCATGTGTCTGGCCTGGTGGCTCGCCTCACGCTTTCCCCGAGGAGAAAAGCCTGTTGGCCGCGGATAAATTGGATGCACGCGGATAAAGGACGCCCCAGTTATCGGCGTTGCGAAGCTTGATCTCTCTGCTCTTGGAAAAGCAAAGGCATTTTCAACCACCGATGCACAGGATGCACACAGACGTGATGGTCGGGCTTTGCCCGGCCACCACGTGGGGGTCAAAGGGGGGACATCGCGAG
Organism: Holophaga foetida DSM 6591; assembly: GCF_000242615.2. GTDB lineage: Bacteria > Acidobacteriota > Holophagae > Holophagales > Holophagaceae > Holophaga > Holophaga foetida. The sequence goes on along the minus strand of NZ_KI912268.1, from coordinate 681,305 downwards.
CGCAGCGAGCAGGCGGTCCCCCCTTTCATGGCAGATCAAGGAAGTCCACCTGGGCGCCTGGGACTGGTTCAGCAAGGGAGAGGGAGGCTATGGCAAGCTCGCTTGCCTCCGCCTCCCTCTCCCTTGCTGAACGCGGGCGGCTTCGCCGTCCGCCCCCGCGTTGCGGGGCAGGCCCAGGTGTCCCGCCCGTAGATTATTTCTTTATCGATGTCCATCTTGTTTCTCTGTGGACGATTCTGTTTTTCCCGGCGATCCCATTCCATGGCAGAGCCCTGAATGCCTGCCTTTACGATTGATGTCAAACGGGCTCAGGCCCTGGGGAGCAGGCGGTTCAGACCGCTCAGCACGGCCTTGAGGCTGGCCGTGGCGATATCCGCGTCCTGTCCGACGCCGTAGCCTGTGGAGCCATCCGCGAGCCTGAGCTGGACGTAGGCCACGGCCTCGGCGTCCTCGCCGTCTCCCAGGGCGTGTTCGTGGTAGCCCCGGACGTGGATGCCTTTGCCCAGCTGCTGGTTCAAGCCCTTGACGAAGGCGTCGATGGGGCCCTTGCCCGTGCCCTCCAGGGTGATGGTCGACGATCCGTCCTGGAGGCTGGCCTGGATCTGGCAGGTGTCCGATCCCAGGAGGCGGCGGCTGTCGTAGTCCGCCAGCCTGAAACGACCCGGGCACAGATACTCGCTTTCAAAGGCCTGCCAGATGCGCGCGGGGACGAGTTCCTCGCCCGAGGTGTCGGCGAGATGCTGCACCTCTCCACTGAACTCAGCAGCCAGTTCCCTAGGGAGTGCAAAGCCGTAGTTCTCCTCCAGGACGAAGGCCACGCCCCCCTTGCCGGACTGGCTGTTGATTCTAATGATCGGTTCATACTGTCGCCCCACGTCCGCAGGATCCAGGGGGAGGTAGGGCACTTCCCAATCCGAGCGTCCTTCCGCCTTGAGGATGGCCAGTCCCTTCTTGATGGCGTCCTGGTGGGAGCCGCTGAATGCGGTGAATACCAGCTCTCCAGCGTAGGGGTGGCGGGGAGGGATGGGCAGGCGGTTGCAGTGCTCGAAGACTCGCACCAACTCCGGCAGGTTGTCCAGTCTGATGCCTGGATCCACGCCGCTCATGAGGAGGTTGAGGCCCAGGGTCACCAGGTCGACGTTGCCGGTGCGTTCACCGTTCCCGAATAGGGTGCCCTCCACCCGTTCGCCTCCTGCCAGAAGCCCGAGTTCCGTGGCAGCCACGGCGCAGCCCCGGTCATTGTGGGCGTGGAGGCTGATCACCACTCGCTCCCGGTGCTTCAGGTGGCGGACCATCCACTCGATCTGGTCGGCGTAGTGGTTGGGAGAGGTTCTTTCCACGGTGTTGGGAAGGTTGAGGATCATCTCTCCGGGGCGCGTGGGGTTCCAGGTCTCGATGACCGCATCGCTAACTTCGGCGGCAAAGTCCAGTTCCGTGTCGGAAAAACTCTCGGGGGAGTATTCGAATACCACCTCGCAATCCCTCAGACCCTTGGCGGCCTCCTTGACCCAGCGGGTGCCCTGGACCGCCAGATCCTTGATGGCGTCCCTGTCCTGTTCGAAGACCACCCGGCGCTGGAGGGCAGAGGTGCTGTTGTAGAGGTGGATGATCACCCGCTTGGCACCCTGGAGGGCCTCGATGGTGCGGGCGATGAGGGGCTCCCGGGCCTGGGTCAGCACCTGGATGGTCACATCCTCCGGGATGCGGTCCTCCTCGATGAGGCGGCGGATGAACTCGAAATCCATCTGGGAGGCGGCGGGGAAACCCACCTCGATCTCCTTGAAGCCCACCTGGAGGAGGGTTTCAAAGAAGGCCAGCTTGCGGTCCCAGGCCATGGGTTCCACCAGGGACTGGTTGCCGTCCCGCAGGTCCACGCTGCACCAGCGGGGTGGGGCTGTCTGGGTGCGGTTCGGCCATTGGCGACCCGGCAGGTCGACAGGGGGAACTGGGTGGTAGCGGTGAGCCTTCACGATATCTCCGAAAGACGGGCGTGCCGAAGGTGATCGAGATGCCTGCATGCCAGCAACCCCCTCCGGCTTTCGCAGGAGGGGGTTGAGAAGATGTTCTGCAATCAGCTCAGTCCCGTCCCGCGCCGCTAAGGAGCAGGTTCAGGAGCATAAGGCTGAGGGACGCGGAACGCATGAGAAATCCAGTCTTTCTGAATATTCGCCCTGGGTCAAGCAGTGATGGCTCCTCTTTGTATTTCGTTCGGGTTGGCCTATATTTCCTGAAACACTGGACAGCAGCCTGAATACCGTAAGTTCCCGGGGGATGGCACGTGGAAGACGAGAACAGCAAGGGGATACCCGCCGAAACGGCTGAACGGACCCTGCGTGAAACCGAGGAGAAGTACCGCACTCTGGAGCATCTCTTTCATCTCTTCCTGGAATACAGCCCGATCTATTTCTTCTTCAAGGATGCGGAACTGCGTCCCATCCTGCTGAGCCGCAATTTCGAGCAGATGGTGGGAAAGCCGATGGACCAGATCCTAGGTCGGACCATGGAGGAACTCTTCCCGCCAGAATTGGCCAAGAGCATGATCGAGGATGATCGGCGGATCCTCCAGGAAGGCGCCCTGGTGAGGGTTGACGAAGCCCTGGGCGGGAAACACTTCACGACCATCAAGTTCCCCGTGAAACAGGAGGGAAGGCCCACCTTCCTGGCGGGTTTGACCATCGATGTCACTGATCAGAAGAATGCAGAGGAAGCCCTCCGGCGGAGTGAAGCGAAATTCCGTTCCCTCTTTGATTCGATGATCGAAGGGGTGGCCATTCACGAAGTCATCTACGACTCCGAAGGCAAATCCATCGACTACCGGATCCTGGATGTCAATCCAGCATACGAGACGCAGACCGGTCTCAAGGCCGACCACAGCAAGGGGCGGCTGGCGAGTGAAATCTATGGGGGAGAGGGCCCTCCCTACCTTGACAAATTCGTCTCCATGGCGGCTGGCGGAGCCCCCCTGGCCTTTGATGCCTACTTCGCCCCCATGGATCGCCACTTCCATATCTGTGCCTTCTCCCTCCAGCCGGGTGCTTTTGCAACGGTCTTCGAAGACATCACGGAGCGGAAGCGCAGCGAGGAGGAACGTTGCAGACTGGAGGCCGAATTCCAGCACATGCAGCAGCTCGATAGCCTGGGTAGCCTTGCTGGGGGAGTCGCCCATGACATGAACAACGTCCTGCAGGCGATTCAGGGCATGACCTCTGTATTGAAGGTGAAGTGTGCTGAGGATCCGGGTCTGGCTTCAGGGCTGGACCTCATCCTGAGCGCATGCACTCGCGGCGGGGATCTGGTGAAGAACCTCACGGATTTCGCGCGGAAAGGCCTACAACAGCCCTCCTTCCTGGACCTGAACCAGGTCGTGCGGAACGAGGTGGAGATGCTCCAGCACACCACGCTCCAGCGGATCGAGCTCCAGACGGAGCTGGATGCGACCCTACCTCAGGTCCTCGGCGATTCCTCCTCCATCGGGAACGCCCTCATGAACCTCTGCATCAACGCCATCGATGCCATGCCCGAGCGAGGGGTGCTGCGCTTCAGGACCCGAAGGCTTGGGGATGGCTGCGCAGAGCTTTCCGTGGAGGACTCGGGGCAGGGCATCGCGCCGGAAGTCCTGGCGCATGTCACCGAGCCCTTCTTCACCACCAAGCCCAAGGGGAAGGGCACCGGACTCGGCCTCTCCGGTGTGTACGGAACGATGAAGGCCCATGGCGGATCCATGGATATCCAGAGCGAAGTGGGCAAGGGCACGAGGGTCATCCTCCGCTTTCCTGCTCCGGGGAGCGACCTGGCCCCAGCCACGCTGTCACCCCTCGCGGCTCCTTCCGGATCCGCCTGTGTAAGGTCCCTCCGGATCCAGCTCATCGACGACGACGAACTGATCCGCGAGACCTTCCCGGAATTCATGGAGATCCTGGGGCACCGCGTTCTGGCGACGGCCGAGGACGGCAGCAGCGGTCTGCGGCAGATCGAGGAGGGCCTGGAGGTGGATGTGGTCGTCCTGGACCACAACATGCCCGGACTCAGCGGGGTCGAGACCCTGACCCGCCTGCGCTCCCTGCGCCCAGGTCTGCCCATCGTGTTCTGTTCGGGACACCTGGAGGACGCTGTGAGAAGCCATGTGACGGGATGTTCCCTGGTGTGGACCCTGATGAAACCCTACGGCATCAAGGACATCCAGGTCCTCCTGGGCGAGGTGGCCGGGACGCTCTGGGTGCCATCCCAGGGCTCAGGGCAGTCGTCCTGACACAATCCTGATGCCTTTCGGGCGCATCCTGACAGCGCCCTGACACGGATTGGCCGAACGTGTACGTGGAGGTGGTTCCATGTTCGGACTCCGGATTCTGGCCGCCGTCCTGGCCTCTGGCCTGGCGGCATATCTTGTGGTGGCGCTTTTGCGCCCGGAGCGGTTCCAATGAGCCCGCTCCTTGGCATCCTGTTCGCTGGACTGCTCGCCCTGCTGCGTCTCCAGCACCATCTCCCCATGAATCCCCAGGGTTTTGGACCGATGAGCTGGCCTCTCGCCTTCAATACGGCGGTGAGTTTCATCACGAATACCAACTGGCAGGCATACAGTGGCGAGGCCGCCCTCAGCTACCTGAGCCAGGCCCTGGGGCTCACGGTCCAGAACTTCCTCTCCGCAGCTACGGGTATCTCCGTCATGGCCGCGGTGGCCCGGGGCATCCGGCGCAGGAAGGCCACCAACCTGGGCAGCTTCTGGGTGGACTTGGTGCGGGTGACCCTCTAGTCCAGGCCGTTGGCAGCCTGGAGGGCAAGGAACTTCGCCACGGGATCGATGCTTCGGTCCTCTGGTCCACGGCCACGACCGCCGCCAGCAACGGCAGCGTGAACGCCCAGCACGATGCCATGTCACCCCTGGCCGGGCTCTCCCAGATGGTGCTCATGCAGATCGGAGAGGTGCGCGGATCCGTGTGGCGCTTCGGAATCGCCCTGGAATCCAGGGGGCGAGTCCGCTGCTGGAGATCGGGGATCTACGGGTGGATCTGGAGACCCGCATCGTCACCCGCGGAGGGGAAAGGGTGCACCTCACCCCCAACGAGTTCAAGCTCCTGGTGGCGCTGATGCGGCACCCGGGCAAGGTGCTGACCCACAACCAGCTCTTGAAAGAGGTCTGGGGTGCGGCCTGCCTCCAGCAGGTCCACTCCCTCCGGGTCTGCATGAACCAGCTGCGCCACAAGCTGGAGCCGGATCCGACCCGCCCGAAACACCTCCAGACGGAACTGGGGGTGGGTTATCGGCTTTGCGATTAACCATTTATAGCGTGCGCACGATCCGCTCGATCTTCGTGGCCTTCTTTCGATCGGTCTCGATGAGCATGGCGTGGAACTGGAGGTCCCGCTCGGCCACTTCGAAGCGTTCGCCCCGGGCCTTGAGGAAGCGGCTCAGACTGGCTTCGATCTTCATGCCGATGACGCTCTCGTAAGGGCCCACCATGCCGATGTCCGTGACGTAGGCGGTGCCGTTGGTCAGGACCCGGGCATCCAGGGTCGGCACATGGGTGTGGCTGCCTACCACGGCGGCCACGCGGCCATTCAGGTGCCAGCCCAGGGCCTGGGCTTCGCTGGTGGCCTCGGCGTGGAAGTCCACCAGCACGAGATCGGCCCGCTCCTTGGCCAGGATGGCGTCCGCGCAGCGGAAGGGGCAATCGCAGGGGGGCATCTGGACCCGGCCCATGAGGTTGATGATCAGGACCTCCAGCCCAGAGTGCGTGTGAAGCTTCACGTAGCCGTTCCCCGGGGTGCCGGGGGGGTAGTTGGCGGGGCGGAGGAGGCGGGTCTCCTTCTGGAAGTAGCTCACGATGTCCTTCACGTCGAAGGCGTGGTTGCCGGTGGTGATGACATCCACCCCCAGCTCCTCGAACCAGCCCTTGGCGATGCGTTCGGTGATGCCGTGCCCGTGGGCCGCGTTCTCCCCGTTGACGACGACGAAATCCAAGCTCAGTTCCCGTCGGAGGGTGGGCAGGTGCTCCTCCAGCAGCCTTCGGCCAGGTTCACCCACCACGTCGCCCGTCACAAGAATTCGCATGATCCCAGCCTACCATCCACCGGATTCACCCCGGAGTCCGGAAAGGCCGAAAGGAGGGCAGGTGTTGAGCATGAACGAAGAGTCCACTCATTCCTGGCGACGAAGGGGATGGAAGCCCCGTTCCCTCAGGGGGCGTGTGCTGGGGGCCCTGCTGGTGACCGGCCTGCTTCCGGTGCTGATCCTTGGGGTTTACAGCTTTCTCGCCGAGCGCCAGAGGGCCGTGGTCCTTGAACTCTCCCGACTCTCGGACCAGTCTCAACAGCTCTGTTCATACATAGATAAATACATTTCCTCGAACTCGAAGCTGGTGCGGCACTTGGCCCTGACATCCGAGGTGGCGTCTTTCCTGGCGGAGGCCCATCCCGACGCGGCCCGTAAGGGCGCCATGAATGCCTGGCTCCAGCAGGAGCTGGCGCTGGACGAGGATCTGGATGCCCTCTTCATGATTCGCACGGATGGCTTGTGCACGGCCTCCAGCGAACCCAGGTTCCTTGGGGTCAACTACGCCTTCAGGGGCTATTTCCAGGATGCCATGGCCAGACGATCCCATCTGGCTGACTGGCAGATCGGTCTGGTTACCCATGATCCGTGTGTCTTCTTTGCAGAGAGGGTGGAGCGGGGGGGGCGGATCCTGGGAGTCATTGTCCTCCGGATCGGCATGGCCAGGGTCCAGAGGGAAATCCGCGCCCGATCTGCGGAGGGCAAGGTCGCCTACCTGATCAATGCCGATGGCATTTTCCTGGCGCACTCTCAACCCGATCTGGTTTACACCGCCATCACGCCCATCCCAGCGTCACGTCTCCAGGAGATCCAGGCCAGCCAGCAGTTCCTGGGGAGGGAGCACCCCGTTCGGATTAGCTTGAATGCTCACAGCATTCAGACGGTGTTCCAGACGGTGGCGACCGGGCAGCCTGTCCAGTCACGGTACGTCCGCGGTGGTTTTGCGCGTTGGGTTTCCCTGCGCCGACTGGAATCCGAGCCCTGGGTCGTGGGGATCGCGGTGAACGAAACCGAGGTCTACTCCCATTCCCAGCGGATCCTGCTTCTGACCACTCTGGCTTGCGTCCTGACGCTGCTCCTGGTGGTATTCGGGGGCTTCTGGTTCTCCCGGCAGATTCTGAGGCCCCTGGGGCGGCTGGAGGATACGATCAACCGCTTCGCCTCGGGAGAGGTGGGGGTGCGGGCCCCGGAGGAGGGGGTGGATGAGGTCGGGCGCTTGAAGCACCACTTCAACCTGATGGCCGACACCATCCAGGAGCAGACCGAGGCCCTTGCCATGCGGGTGGACACCCTGGAGGGCATCCTGCCCATCTGCGCCTCCTGTCGGAAGATCCGCAACGAGGAAGGGGTCTACGAGCCCATGGAATCCTATATCTCGACCCGCTCCGGGGCCCAGTTCACCCACGGGCTCTGCGAGGACTGCGCCCGGAAGCTCTATCCGGAGCTCCATGATCCCGATGGGCGAAGAAAGAGCCCACCCCGGAAGCCCGCGTAGCCACACTCGGAACCCCAGGCTCCTTTGGCGCATTGCCATAGTGCCCGCTGCTCTGGAGGACCCATTCCAGGTGCTAATGTGGATCTGGGACACGCCTCATGAATCGATTGCTTTTCTCCTGTGTGATGGGCCTTTCCGGCCTCAGTCTCGTGGCCCAGGCCCCTTCCCAGACCATGGGCCTCCACGAGATCCGGCCCGGCATGAAGGGATACGGGCGCACGGTCTTCCTGGGCGGAAAGATCGAGAAGTTCAATTTCGAGGTCCTGGGGGTGCAGCGGGGCACTGCCCCTGGCCGCAGCATGATCCTGGTGAGGGCCAGTGGCGGCCCCCTGGCGGAAACCGGGATCATGCAGGGCATGAGCGGCTCTCCCTGCTATATCGACGGCAAGCTCATCGGCGCCCTGTCTTCGGGCTGGCAGTTCCAGAAGGAGCCCATCGGCGGCGTCACGCCCATTGGGGAGATGCTCGATCAGCTCAAGGACCTTCCGGAGACCCCGGCCATCCGAACTCCCCTGATTCTGCCCAAGCTGGAGCCCCCCAAGGTTCTGAAGTCCGCCCTCCGGGGCGAGATGATCCCTCTCTCCCAGCTCATGGGAGCCGGGGCGGAGCAGATGCCTCTGGTCCTGAGCGGCTCCAGGCTGGATCCAGAGGTCAAGGCCCTCTGGGAGGGCACCTCCGTTCAGTTCGCCGCAGCGAGCAACGGAGCCGGGCACGGCCTTGGTGAAGCCAGTCCCCTGGAGCCGGGGGGGATGGCCTCCATCGCCCTCATGCAGGGGGACATGGAGTTCGCGGCCTCGGGCACCATCACCTATGTCAGCGGCAAGAAGGTGCTCCTCTTCGGGCACCAGCTCTTCAACCTCGGTCCGGTGGACCTTCCCCTCTGGTCCGCCACCGTCGCCGGGAACGTGGCCAGCTACTCCACCTCCTTCAAGCTGGCCCAGCCGGTGGCTCCCGTGGGGGCGCTGCGCCTGGATCGGAGCGCCGGGGTGGCCGGGACTCTGGGGGCCGAGGCGAAGATGATCCCCCTGCGGGTTGGGCTCAACCTGGGAGGGAAGCGGAACCTCAACTACCGTTTCGATATCATGGACCACCCCACCGCCACCCCGGCCCTGGCGGCCACGGCGGTGATGCAGACCCTCAACACCCAGGTCCGGGCCCTGGGCTTCACCAGTCTGGCCATGCAGGGCCATATCAAGCTCGCGGGCCATCCCCCCATCCAGATCGAGAACATGGTGGCGGACCTCAATTCCACACGGATTGCCCAGTACGTGGGGGGCATCCTCCAGGCCATCACCCTCAATCCCTTCGAGCGGCCGGTGTTCGAGGGCATCTCCATTAGCATCAAGGCCGAGGAACGCCTGGATCGTACGGCCATTGCCGGGGTCCGCATCCTCAAGGCGAGGGTGAAGCGTGGCGAAGTCCTGCCGGTGCTGGTGACCCTCCAGAACATCCAGGGGGTGCGGGAGACCGCCACCTTCAACGTGAACGTGCCCTCTTCTGCCAACCCAGGCATGGCTACCCTGATGGTGGGGGACGGTCTCAGCCTGCTTAATGCCGACCCCGACGAGCGGGCCATCGAGATCGCCAGCCTGGGCGACATGGTGCGGCTCATCAACGGGAGCCTCCGGAACAATCACGCGTACGCGCTCCTGGTCCAGGCCCAGCCCGGCGCAGGACTTCGGGGCTCCCGCATCGAGGGGATCCCCCCCAGCGTGAGCGCCATGCTGGGCAGTGATGGGGATTCCCGCTCCAACCAGCTTCAGAAGCACATCATCAGCCGCTCCCTGCTGCCCCTGGAACGGGAAGTGAACGGGCTGGTGGGCCTTGAGGTGGAGATTGAGTAGCGGCGTTTTGGAAAAGAGTCACCACAGAGGGCACAGGGGGAAAGAGTGGGGAGGAGATGTCCCTCTGCCATGCCCCGCTGGGTTCGTTCTTTCTGTTTGATTTCGAGTCTCACGGAGTATCCATGCGTTTCAGCAAGATGATCCCCCTGGCGGTGTGTGGCCTGACGCTCCTGGCGGAGCCTCCCCAGGCCCGCTTTTCGAGCTTCAACGACTGGCTGGGGGCCGAGAACCGGGGGGTCCGTATCGGAGCCGATGGGAAGCTTCGTCTTGCACCCAATCTCCGGCGGGTGGCCCAGGTGCCCGAGGGGGTCATCTGGGCTTCGGTGCCGGACGGTGCGGGCGGAGCCTACCTGAGCGCAGGCAACGAAGGTCGGCTCTTCCACTTCACGGGCGGGCAGGTGAAGCCCCTGACCCAGGTGAAGGGGGGGCTCGTCTTCGCCATGGCCCGCCTGGGAAGTGATCTCATCGTGGCTCCCAGTGGCGAGGGCAAGCTCTACCGCATCAACCCCGCTGGCGACGTGAAGCCCTTCGCCGATACCGAGATGAAGATCGTCTGGAACATCGCCGTCCAGGGCTCGGATCTGGTACTCGCGGGCGCCGGGGAACGGGGCGCCACGCTGACCCTGGCCAGGGAGGGGACCTGTCGCAAGCTGGCGGAACTACCCGATGAAAGGGCCTTCACCGCCATGGTCCCCGACGGACAAGGGGGCTTCTATCTGGGGACCCATGGCAAAGGCCTCGTGGTGCGATACTCGGGCATGGGGGCTGGGGATCGCCTGGAGACCCTCATGGCCACCGGCATGGAGGAGGTCCGGGGTCTGGTGCTCCACGAGGGGCAGATCTACGTGGGGGCCAACAACGGTCTGGCCCAGCGATTCTCCACAGGGCAACTGGAGCGCCGGGAGGGCTACCTGGCGGGACCCAGCGCTGGGACCAGATCCCTCCTCATGCGCCTGGATCGGAGCCGCGTTCCGGAGACCCTCTGGCAGAGCGCCCAGAGCCAGATCTTTGCCATGACCGCCTGGAATGGGCAGCTGCTGGTCGGCACCGGGAATCGTGGGCGGCTCTTCGCCGTCCCCCTGGACGATGCGGCACGGGCCCTGGAATCCTTCAGCGTCCTGAACGATCTGGGTACGGCCCAGGCCACGGCTTTCCTCAAGTCCGGCCAGGAGCTGTTGGTGGTGGGCTCCAATCCGGCTGAACTGCACAACCTTTCGGAAGTCCAGGCCACCGAGGGAGCCCTCGACGGCCGGATCATAAAGGGGAGCCCACTGGCGGATTGGGGACGGGCCTACCTGGATGCCGAGACCCCCTCGGGCACCAAGGTGGAGTTCCAGTTCCGCTCGGGCTTCACCGAGACTCCGGACGCCACGTGGACCCCCTGGACGCCGCCCCTCCAGAGCGGGGAGCGTCCCAGCATGAATCCCTCCCGCTTCTCTCAGTTCCGGGTCAAGCTCAGCAGTTCCAGGGGGGGGACCACCCCCACCGTGGAGGGGATTGAAGTCCACTGGGCCAACCGCAATCTGGCGCCCGTCTGGTCCGAGGTGGAAGTCCTGCCCCCGGGGCTTGTCGTCACCCGTCAGGGGCCCGCCGAGGAACTCGGCATCGAGCGGGTGCCCCTGGAAACCCAGAAGCTGATCCCCGCCATCGGGCTTGCAGCGGGGGAGAAGCGGGGCTTCCGACGCGGCTCCCAGGCCTTCCTGTTCCGGGTGAACGATCCCAACGCCGATCAGCTCGCCTTCCAGATCCGCCTCCTGCCGGATAGGGGGCGGGCGATCGAGTTGGAGAACAGTTGGCGTGAACGCTTTTTCACCTTTGACACCCTGCCGGTGCCGGATGGCCGCTACCGGCTGGAAGTGGTGGCCAGCGACGCCCCCACCCAGCCCTTCAATGGCGCCCTCAGCGCCGTTTGGCGCACCGCCGCTTTTATGGTGGACCACACGCCGCCTGTGATCAGCGAATTGAGTGCCACCCAGGAGGGAGAGGGCGTTCGCATACGCTTCGCTGCCAAGGATGAGAGTTCCCTCCTCAAGGAAGCGGCTCTTTCCGCAAATGGCGACACATGGCTCCAGATCGCCCCCGAGGATCGGGTTTTCGACCGCAAGGAGGAGCACTTCGACATCCTGGTGCCCAGGGAGCACGTCAAGGGCGACCGGGTTCTGGTGCGGATTGTGGATGCCAGCAGCAATGAACAGAGTGCTGCCGTGATGATTGGAGTGGTATCAGGACGAAAAAAATGATTTGTTTATAGTGTTGGGGCTTTTCAGGCTCGCAGGGTTGCAATGGGCTCCTTCAGGCCCGTGAGCATCGCGAAGTTCTTCAGCTTCTCCAGGTGGGTCTCCCTCAGGATGGTTCCGGCGGGGATGACCAGCCAACCGTTCTGGGTCTCCACGTTGTCCAGGACCTGCATTCCCGCGGAGAGTTCCCGCAGCGTCATGGGCTCGGGTTCCGACGGTGAGCGTGTCTCGTTTGCTTCCGCCTGCAGCACCTTCCTGAGAGCCTGGAGCACCTCTATGTCGTACCAGGCCGTGCGTGCGAACATGTCTTGCACGGTGGCGAGGGGGCCTGGCTTCTTGGGGAGCAGGCCGAGGTAGTCCCCCACGACCCGCAGAATCCTGGCCCCCAGGGGAATGGCGCCTTCCTTCAGATTGTCCGGGGGGAAGCCTGACCCGTTGAAGTTCTTCTGGGCGTAGTAGACGGCTTCAGCCACCTCCTCCAGACGGGGGATGTTCCGTATCAGGTTGGATCCGATCTCAGGCACGCGGGCATAAATCTCTCTTTCAGCGGAGTTCAGGATGCCTCCGCGACGGGTCTTCTCCATCACCTGGGGGGGGACCGTGAGTACGCCAATCTGACAGAGGACCGAAGCGACCCCCAGGTACCAGGGCTCGTCCAGGCCCATTGCCAGACCTACCCGCTCCGAGAGTTCCGCCAGACGCTGGGAGCGCCCAAAGCTTTCGGGATCCAGCAGGGAGAGCAGTTCCACCAGCATGGCGATGGCTCCCCTCAGGGTCTGTTCGACCAGTTCCTTCTCGGCGGTTACGAGCCTGTACTGTCTCAGGGCGGCCTGGAGGACGGATCCCAGGGTTTCCGCCTCACATGGCTTGGTAAGAAAACGGAAGATCGCGCCTTTGTTGACAGCATCTGTGGCCGTCTGCTGGTCCGCGTTGCCTGTGAGCATGATCCGGATGGTGTCTGGCGAGATCTCTCTCACTTTGGCGAGGAGTTGGACCCCATCCATCTCCGGCATGCGCATGTCCGAGACGATGACCGCAAACGGGCCAGAAGTCCCCAGCCGTTCGAGGGCTTCAGCGCCTCCCAGGGCCGTCTCGATCAGGAAACGTTTTCGGAGCACCCGGGTGTAGGCCGATAGGACATTTTCTTCATCGTCCACGAAAAGGATTTTCTGGGCCACGGGGTCTCCACTCAGTACTCGAGAACATGGACAGGCTCTTCCAGACTGCGGAGCTCCTGCAGGGTGTTCAGCAGGTCCAGGTGTGCAGGCCCCAGGCGAAGGCCCGCCAGCAGCACGGTCTGCCCTGATGCATCCTCTACGTTGTGGGCCAGGACCATCCCCTCCTTCAGCTCCCGGGGGGGAAGGGCCCTCGCCCTGGGGGGCGGGGAAAGCATGACGGTGAAATGGCGCTCCAGGAGGGAGATCAGCTCCAGATCCGGGTTCTTGGAATCCAGCTTCATGTCTTCGATGACGACCTGTGCGTCCTTCCGGGCCTGCTCCCGCAGGGTGAAGTCCGTGACACCTCGGAGGATCCGGGCCTCAAGGGGGTCTGTGCCATCGGGGTCCTGCTTGGCCTGGAGCCGTATGATCTGGGCCACATGCCCCATGCGCGGGATATTTTCCAGGAGGTTGGCCCCGAACTCGGGGGCCCGGTCCACCAGGGCGCTTTCCTTGGGGGAGAGAGGACGTTTCTCCCGGCACTTGGCCGCCAGGCCCCGGGGGAGGACCGCGAGGCCGATGGGGGAGAGCATGGCGGCCATCTCAAGTTCCCAGGTGTTTTCGAGACCCATCACCGTGCCGAGGGTCCGGACCCGCTCCCGGATCAGCTGGGAACGCCCATAGGCTTCTGGATCAAGCAGACCCAGGAGATCCGTCAGGACCCGGATGCTGCCCATGAGGGTCCTTTCGAGAAGGATCTTTTCTGCCTGGGTCAGGTGGTACTGGCGCAGGGCTGCGAGGATCGCTGTCCGCATGTGATCGGAGTCACAGGGCTTGCTCAGGAACCGGAAGACCTCTCCCTGGTTCACGGCATCTGCAGCGGTTCCCTGATCCGCATTGCCGGTGAGCATGATCCTCACGACTTCCGGCCAGCGATCCCTGACGCTCTTGAGGAGCTCCAGCCCGGTCATGCCGGGCATGCGCATGTCCGCTACCACGACCGCAAAGGGGCCATGGCTCTCCAGGGCCTGGAGTGCCGATTCGCCCCCCAGGGCGACCTCGATGGAGAAATGGCGGCGCAGGTTCCGGAAATAGCCCTGCAGGACGTTTTCGTCATCATCCACGAGCAGGATCTTGTCTGTGGTTACGAGTTCCATGTCATGACTCCGTGGGCTGGCAAAGCATGTTCCGCCAAATCTGGATGCGGTCCTTCAGTCCGGCGGCTTCCAGGGCGGCTTCATCCAGTTCTCCTCCCTCGAAAAGGGGGTGCTGGTTTGTTCTCCCGGAGAGGGCGTCAGCCGCATGCACGGCGATGATCGGACTGAAGCCTTTGGCCAGGGCAGGAAGGGGCCCGTGGTGCTTCTTGACAATATCCAGGATGGGGGCCGGGATCCCCCAGAGCCCCAGAAGGTAGGCTCCCACCTCTGCGTGGGTGATGCGGAAAAGCCGCTGCTCTGCCAGGGGAACCGGGACGTGTTCCTGCACCACGATCTCCACCACACGGTCGTAGGCCTCGGGGAAGTTGGCGGCGAGGAGAAGGATGCCCACATCGTGCAATATTCCTCCCACAAAAGATGCTTCCTGGGTGTGCCTGTCAGCGTGCTCCGCAGCAGCTATGGCCCGGGCGTTGTTTGCGACCTTCAGGCTGTGATGCCAGATGCCTTCCAGATTGAAGATCTGGGTTTCCAGGCTGGGGGACTCGCAGAAGATGCCATGGGCGAGCACCAGGGTTTTCACGGTCTCGATCCCCAGGTAGGCCACGGCTTCGTGGGGGGTCTCGATGGTCCGGCGGAGGCCGAAGAAGGCGCTGTTCACCAGCTTCAGGACTTTGGCTGTCATGCCAATGTCGTTCTGGATGATGTCTCCGATGGACTGGGTGCTGGTGCTCTCGTCCTCCAGGGCCTCCTGCAGGCGGTGGTAGAGCTGGGGCACGCTGGGCAGGCGGATGATGGAGCCGACGATCCGTTTGACCTCTTCGCTCGCCAGATCCCCCCCGGGGAGACAGGCGTTCCGGATTGTGGACTTGAGCTGTTCCGGCTCGCAGGGCTTGCTGATGTACTGGTGGGCCACCCCCACGCACTGGGTCACCAGGTCACGATCTGCGTGGCCAGAGAGTATCAGACGCACGGTTGTCGGGTAGCGCCGCATGACCTCCTGCAGGAGCTCCGCTCCGTTCATTCCGGGCATCCGCATATCCGTGACCACCACGTCGAAAGGGGTCTGGGCCATGAGTGCCAGGGCCGCCTCGCCTCCTCCGGCAAAGACCATCTCCCATTCCCCGCGCATCTGGCGCAACATGCGCTGGAGTCCCTGGAGCACCATGGGCTCGTCATCCACAAAGAGGATGCGCTTGGCACTCATGACTGGACCTCGGTTCCTTCTGGATGGAGGGGGAACCGCAGAATGAAGGTGGCTCCGTGGCCGACCTCGCTTTCCGCTTCGGCGGTTCCTCCGTGCTTGGCCATCACTGAGTGGACAATGGAGAGTCCCTGGCCGGTGCCTTTGCCGACTGGCTTGGTGGTGAAGAAGGGAACCCAGATCTGGGGCAGATGCGGGGTGGGAATCCCGGGACCGGTGTCCTTGATCCGGATCTCCACCCAGTCGCCCGTCTGGCGGGTGCTCACCGTGATGAGCCCCTTCTCCCCCCCCCTGGAGCTCTGCCCCTCGGCAATGGCGTGGGCGGCATTGATGATGATGTTGAGGATCACCTGGTTGAATTCACCGGGATAGCAGGGCACCTGGGGCAGATTCTCATCGAAGTGGGTCTCCACGTCCGCGACGTATTTCCATTCGTTGCGGCTGACCGTCAGGGTGCTCGCGATGGCATGGTTGAGATCCACGAGCACCCGTCCTACGGTGCCGGGATGGCTGAAATACTTCATGGCCTTGACGATGGTCGAGACTCGCTCGACACCGTCCATGGACTGGGAGAGGGCCTGGGGGGCTTCCTGCATCAGGTAGGCGAAATCCTCCGCATCCTGGAGTTCCCGGAATGCCTGGACCTTTTCGGCCAGTTCCGGGATCTCGCTCGCGCGGTTCAGCAGGTCTGATTGGGCGTCCATGAGCTTGCTGAGGCTGTTGTAGGCCTCCGACAGAAACCGCAGATTGTCCCCGATGAACTGGATCGGCGTGTTGATCTCGTGGGCGACACCAGCAGCCAGCTGTCCAACAGCCTCCATCTTCTGGGCATGGCGGAGCTGGACCTCCACCTGGGCACGTTCCAGTTCCGATTGCTTGCGCTGGGAGATATCCCGGGAAACCAGCAGCAGGGTGTTTTGGCGTCCCCCTGGGTCTTCCACCATGGAGACCTGTCCTTCCAGATGGATCCACTGCTCCCTGGCATTGGCCATCCGGTACTCGAAGATCTGGGTCAGTCCAGCTGAGGTTCCCTTCTCCATGGCTTCCCGGAATCGAGCCCGGTCCTCTTCGTGAACGACATCGATCATGCGGTTGGTGGCAAACCAAGCGTTCGAGTGGCCCAGGAGGCGCTGAAGCGAGGTGTTGTGATAGATCATCCGGCTCTCGGTGTCCAGGAGGCAGATGAAGTCCAAAGCGTTGTCCGTGGTCACCTTGAAGAGGCTTTCGGCCTTCTTCAGGCGCCGCTCCATAGCCATCCGGTTCGTGATGTCCCGGAAGAAGAAGACCGCGCTCACGTCGGACGTCATGGGGGGGCGCACGGCCACCATCTCGTAGAAGTGGGAGCCCTCCTCCTCCTGAAGGGGGAAGTCGAAGTGCAGCCGTGGAATCCCCCCCTTGAGGATGCTGCTCGCTCCCAGGGCTACGATGCCAAGCCCTCCATCCTCGGTGAGGATCTTCTTGCAAACTTCGTGGTAGGAACGCCCAGGCGCACACCCCACTACGAACGGGTTCCTCCCCTTGTAGTTGGCCCACTGCTCGTTTACAGACACCAGCAGGCCCGTTGCGTCCACGATGCCCACGCAGGCGTCGAGACTGCCCATCAGTGCCTGGTACAGCGCTTCTGGGGACCGCCATTCATTGGATGGAGAGGTGGGGTTCATCACCGATGCCTCCGCAAGCATGCCTGAGATTCGGCCGCCGATTCCAGACTGCTCATGGTTGATCTCCAGGGTGGGTAGGCAGTTCGATGATGAAGGTGGTGCCCTGTCCCTCTTCTGATTCCACGAATATCCTGCCCCTGTGTTTGTCCACGATCACGGCGTGGGCCTGGGAGAGCCCCTGTCCCGTGCCCTTTCCTACGGGTTTGGTGGTGAAGAAAGGTTCGAAGATCCGCTCCCGGATGGCTTCAGGTATGCCT
Organism: Holophaga foetida DSM 6591; assembly: GCF_000242615.2. GTDB lineage: Bacteria > Acidobacteriota > Holophagae > Holophagales > Holophagaceae > Holophaga > Holophaga foetida. The sequence continues at coordinate 664,248 of NZ_KI912268.1, read as the reverse complement.
ACCCCCGTATCGGAGATCCTCACCTCGACTCCAAAGGAGGTTGGGTGGGTCTGGATACGGATCAGGCCAAGCTGTTCGTCCCCGTTGATGTTCTGGGCTTCTGCGATGGCATGTGCGCTGTTGACGATGACGTTGAGGAGGACTTGGTTCAGTTCTCCGGGGAAGCAGGGCAGGGGAGGCAAGGTCGGGTCCAGCTCCAGCTCCATCTCTGCCACATATTTCCACTCATTCCTCGAAACCGTCACGGTGCTTTCGATGGCCCGGTTGAGATCGATGGTTTCGATGGCTGTGCCGCCAGGATGGCTGAAGTCTTTCATGGCTGAGACGATCCTGCTGACGCGGCCCACGCCATCCAGGGTCTGCTGGATCGCCTTGGGGACCTCGTCTCTAAGGTAGTCCAGATCCAGGTTCTGGATCCTGGCCCTGATGTGGGAGATGGCATTCCCCTCGGGTTGCTCCAAGTCCTGGGATACGCCAGCCGCGAAGAGGCAGAGCTCCTGGGCGGCATCCTTCAGGAAGGTTGCGTTATCCCCGATGTACTGGGTGGGCGTATTGATCTCATGGGCGATACCCGCCGCGAGCTGGCCGATGGCTTCCAGTTTCTCGGCCTGTCGGAGGCGGGCCTCCATCTGGACTTTCTCCTTCTCCGCCCGTTTCCGCTCCGTGATGTCCCTCGCCACGATGAGAGCCCGCGGGGATTTGGGGTCATCCCCCTGGATCAAGCACCCCCTGGATTCAAACCAGAGATAGCGGCCATCCTTGTGTTTCATCCGGTACTCGACGATGTTGGCGGCCTGGCCGTGGAAAAGGGGTGCCAAGGCCCCCGCTACCCGGTCCCGATCCTCGGGATGCAGCAGAGCTTGGCTGCCGAGGTGTGCCACCTCCTCCTGGGAGTAGCCGAGCCCTGTGGCGTAGGAAGGACTCGTGTAGATGCGGCTCCCATTGGTGTCGATGATGGCCATGAGGTCGAGGACATTGTTCGAAATGACGGAGAACAGTTCTTCCGAGGTGCGCAGCTTGGCTTCCAGTTCCTTGCGTTCTGAAATATCCACCTGGGAAACCACGATCGTTGGCCTTCCCTCCCTGTCCGTGAAGCGCGTCACCGTGAGCTCGTACCAGCTTCGCCCCGAGAAGGCCGGAACGCTGTAGTCCTCCGTGAAGTGATTCCTCCCCCCGCTGAGGACCTGGAGGATCCCGCTGAGCACCTCGGGTGCGGCGCCGTTCTCCGCCCTGTCCCTGTCGCAGATGGCAACGTAGTCCGTGCCGATGGTGCAGGCGTAGATCAATGGGTTCTCTGGATTGTCGTAGCGGTTCCAACGGGAGTTGGTGGCCCTTATCCGCCCCTTCTCATCCAGAATTGCGATGAAGGCTGGAAGGGCATCCAGAGTCGCGGCTAGAAGCTGCCGCGATTGGCGCAGCTGCAGATCCAGTCTGGCCCGTTCGAAGGCGTAGCGAGCCACCCGTGTGATGCCACTTGCTGTAATGGCGCCCTTTACCAGGAAGTCCTGCGCCCCCGCCCTGAGGGCCTGACGGGCCAGGGCCTCCTCGCTCATGCCGGTCATCACTACGATTCCGGTATCGGGGGCCTCGCCTCTGAGGCGGAACAGGGTATCCAGCCCACGGCTGTCCGGAAGGTTCAAGTCCGTAAACAGGAGATCCCAGCTTCGCTCCGCCAGGCATTCTCTGGCCTTCGCCATCGTGCCGACGGACCTGGTGTACCACTCCTGCCGTGACTGGAGCACGCGCTGGATCAGTTCTGCCCATTCGGCGCTGTCCTCAACGATCAGGACGGAGATGACCCCATCTCCCGTCTGATTCATTGTGGGCTCCTGACCCGTCATGGGCATCCCCTGGGACGAAAACGACTTTCCCCCATCTGATCGGACAGATCCCCCTCGGGGTCAAGGAATGGCGGGGCCGGGGATTCAGACGCCTTGCGGGCGAACAAGGACATGACCCCTGGATGTCGGCATGAATCCAGGGGTCTGTAACCGGTTACTCCGCCGCGGCCCCTAATGCCCGTAACGCGTGCCGATGAACTTGAGCTGGTGGTAGAGGGTCTTCAGGATCGGCAGTTCCACCCCGGCCGCCTCGGCGATCCGCAGGGGGGCGCCATGGATGGCCTCCACTTCCATGGCGCGGCGCTCGTCGTAGTCGATCTTCATGCTGGCCCGGTAGGGCGTCATGACCCGGGTCATGTCCAGCATCTTCTGGACGAACTCCCCGGGGATCACGCGGCCGCAGGCCGCAGCCCCCTCCAGCACCTCCCACATGAGGCCCTCGACCAGGGCCAGGGAGTCCGGATCCTCCATCAGTTCGGAGGTGTTGGCGTCCAGCACCACCGAGAGGCCGTTGTAGGGGATGTTCCAGACCAGCTTCTGCCAGCGGGCCAGGATCAGATCATCCAGGAGCGAAACCTCTATCCCCGCGTGTTCAAAGTCGCTCCCGATCCGTCGCAGGGTGTCCGAGATGCCTGCGGGTTTACCGTCCGGGGAATGCTCGGCCATGCGGATGCTGCCGTAGTCCAGGTGGCGGATGTGCCCGGGCCCCACGCGGTTGGAGCAGATGAAACAGAGCCCCCCAAAGACCCGGTGGCCCGGCGCAGCGGCGGCGGCGGCCTCTTCCACCCCCAGACCGTTCTGCAGCACCAGCACGACACCATCCTCCTTGAGCACTGCCGGGAGCAGGGCAGGGAGGAGGTGGTTCTGGACCGCCTTCCAGGCCACGATGGCCACATCGCACTTGGGCATATCCTCGACACTCTTGTAGGCGTTCACCTTGGGCAGGTGGAAGTCGCCCTCCTTTGATTCCACCATCAGCCCGTGTTTCACCACATGGTCGTATTCACTGTGCAGCAGGAAGTGCACCTCACTCCCGGCCCGCTCCAGCCGAGCCCCATAGAAGCCCCCCAGGGCACCGGTTCCAAGTATCGCGTAACGTGTCGGCTGCATCAGCTTCCTCGAGTGGAGTCCGCTACCAGTCTACTGCCGTGGGAGCAGGATCCTGAACCGGATGCCTTCGATGGGGTGATGCGGGAAGAGTCCAGAGCCTATGCGTGAGCTAAGTTTCATCCCTCATCCTCGGTGGTGGAAAGAACTTTTGCGTGTGCCCCAGGAGGCTCCCATGACCCTCAACCCACAGATCGCCCTCTTCGCTGCTCTTCTGGCCGCCTTGGGCGGGCCGACCCGGGCCGGATCGCCTGAGGAGACCGAAGCGGGCGAATTCCGGAAGACCCAGGCCGGTCTTCACCAGCTGGCCAGCGAGCGGCCCTGTCCCGATCCGGACGTTTCCATCCCGGACTACTTCCACGAGATTGAGCTCATCCCCCACTCCACGAAGTAATCTTGACCTGGGCCTGGAGCCCGGGATGGCTGGAGCGGCATGCGGATACTGTTGGTCGAGGATGATCGGATGATCGGCGAGGCCATCCAGGCGGCGCTCCGGGAAGCCGCCTACGCGGTGGACTGGGTCCGTGACGGCCGGGCCGCCCTTGATGCCGTGGCCACCCAGCGTTACGACATGGTGCTCCTGGACCTGGGTCTGCCGGGACGGGATGGGCTGGAGGTGCTGGCCTCTCTGCGTGGGGAGCACAACCCCGTCCCCGTCCTCATCATGACGGCCCGGGGCAGCGTCCAGGACCGTATCCAGGGTCTGGACGGCGGGGCCGATGACTACCTACTCAAGCCCTTCGACCTGGCGGAGCTCCTGGCCAGGATGCGGGCCGTGCTGCGTCGCCAGGGGGGATCGGTCCTGCCCGTGCTCACCAGCGGGAGCCTGGTTCTGGATCCCGCCACCCACGAGGCCCGCTTCCAGGATCAGGCCCCGGTGGCCCTCTCCAACAGGGAGTTCGCCCTCCTCCAGGCCCTCATGGTCAGGCCGGGGGCCATCCTGTCCCGCTCTGACCTGGAGGATCGCGTTTACAGCTGGGGGCAGGAAGTGGAAAGCAACGCCATCGAATTCCTCATCCACGGCCTGCGCAGGAAGCTGGGCCGAGACGCCATCAGGAATGTAAGGGGGGCGGGATGGATGGTGTCAAGAAACGCCTGAGGTATTCCCTCCGTCTTCGGCTTTCGCTGTGGCTCAGCCTCGCCATCGGCGGACTGGCCATCGCCGGGGGCCTCCTCTCCCTGAGAGCCGCATGGAAGGAAGTCCACGAACTGCAGGATGATGTGCTGCGCCAGGTTGCCATCCTGGTCAGGTACCAGCCCGCCAGCGCGATCTCCCTTGGGGAGGGGCCCACCGGGGCCAAGGGGGTAGACCGCGACGACAGCATCACCATCCTGCCTCTGCCCCACCGGGGCGCCCAGGAAGGCTTGGCGTCGGTGGCGCGCCTCCGGGACGGCCTGTATACCGTTCCCATCGGCGGGCGCTCCTTCCGGGTGGCGCTAAGGAGCCTGCCGGGAGGGGGACGCATCGCGGTCACCCAGGCCACCAAGGCCCGGGACCAGATTGCCCTGTCCGGTGCCCTGCATACCGTGCTGCCCATGGCCCTGCTCCTGCCGGTGATTATCCTTATGGCCACCCACGTGGTGAGGCGCATGTTCAAGCCCGTCGCCTCCCTGGCTGCCGAAGTCGAGGCCCGGGGGGACCGGGATCTCCACCCTCTGCCTCAGCGGAACCTCCCTCTGGAGGTGGATCCCTTCGTCACCGCCATCAACCGCCTCCTGACCCGGGTGAGCCAATCCATGGAGACCCAGCAGCGTTTCATCGCCGATGCGGCCCACGAGTTGCGGACCCCCCTCACCGCGCTGTCCCTCCAGGCACAGCGCGTCGAGGCCGCTGAAATGTCCCCGGAGGCCAGGGAGCGCCTGGAGGTCATGCGGGAGGGGCTGGAACGCAACCGCCGTCTTCTGGATCAGCTCCTCGGCCTGGCCTCGGCCCAGCGGTCCACCACGGGGGCCGGGGCCGAGGTCACCCTGAGGGAGGTTTTCCATCGCGTTCTGGAGGACGTTCTTCCCCTGGCCGAGGCCAAGGGCATGGATGTGGGGATCGCCGGAGAAGCCGATGTTCGGCTCGCGGCCTCCGAGGCCGACCTTGTCTCCCTGGTCCGGAACTTGGTGGACAATGCGGTGCGCTACACGCCGGAGGGGGGGCGGGTTGACCTGGGCGCCAGCGAGTCCGGCGATCAGGTGATCCTGCAGATCGAGGACAACGGCCCAGGGATTCCGGTCGAGGAGCGGGAACGCGTCCTGGACCCCTTCTACCGTGTGCTCGGCAGCGAACAGCCCGGATCGGGCCTGGGCCTCTCCATTGTCCGCACCCTGGCGGAGCGCCTGGGAGGGCGCCTGGAACTGGCCGACTCGACCCGTTTCGACCACGGGCTGAAGGTGACCGTCACCTTCAGCAAGGTCTGATCCCCGTTTGCCATCAATCGTAAAGCTTCAAAAGCCACTTCCACCACCAAGACAGGAAGACACCAAGGATTCACCAAGGGCTTACCAGCGACCCATGGCTTTGCCCAAGGGCGAATGTGAAAGCCAGCCCGTGCCATATCGCTCCACCAGGCTGGACACTCAGGCCGCCCCGCTGCGCGGGGGCGCGCGGCAAAGCCGCACGCGTTCCGGGAGGGACAGGCGGCGAAGGCACGTGAGCGTGCCATAGCCACCTGCCCCTCCCGGAACCAAGCCTGAGTGTCCTGGTCAACGCATCAGGCTTTTCTTGGTGAAACTTGGTGCCCTTGGAGTCTTGGTGGTGGAATTTATTCTTTGTTTGCGAATGTTAATGATTATTTAATCGACGTGTCTGGGGTCCTTGGGGATTGAAATGGGCGTTCCCACCTCACCGGCGTAGACCACCAGGATCTTGAGCGGACCGTGGCCGACATTGACGCCGCGATGAGCGGTATTCACCAGCTCCGCGAAGGATTCGCCCTGCTTGAACTCGCGGGTGATTCCGTTCTCCAGTTCCAGCCGGAGCTTCCCCTCCAGGATGTAAGCGATGTTGTTGACCGGGTGCAGGTGCCAGGCGGTGGCCGCTCCGGGGGCAAGTTCAACGATGACCGTCTGAATCTCAGGCTTATCTGTCCGGGAATAGACAATGGGCGTGCCGTTCCAGGTGGTGGCGGTCTTGAGGAGCGTGGTGGAGGTGACCGCCGCTGCATTGCCTGCAGGAGAAGCCCCCGGCAGCGATAGGGTCGCGAAAAGAGCGAGATGGCAGGCGAAACGCATGGGCTCTCCTCAGAGAGGTGACTTGGTGGACAGGGGGAGCGAACTGGATCGGAAACGGCGCACCAGCATGGGGATGACGATCATCGCGCCAAGGACGATCAGCATTGTGGTGTTCGGGTCCTTGAAATACGCGTTCAGGCGAAGGGTCGAGATCGCGATGACGGCGTAGTAGAGCATGTCTCCGGCGATGGCAAAGGCCCAGCCCGCCAGGAACCCGTGGCCGGCGGCAAGCGCCGTGGCGCGGCCGGTCATCGGGTCCACACCGAAGGCGATCAGGGTGAGGGCGATGGGTCCCGCGCTGGCGCCACCGAAATGGGCCACGCTGCGGGCAGTGGCAGCCTTCATCGCCGCGCCGAGACGGGCCAGGAAGGGGACTCTGCCCCCCAGCAGGATGAGACCCCGGAGGATTGGTTCAAAGACGATGGCCAGGATTACATCGGAAAGCAGGTAGAGCCCTGCGGCCACGGCCCAAGGCAGGCCTTTGGTGTGGGCAAGCAACACACCAGCCGGGATTCCGCCCCCGACTGGCAGTAGGAAGAGCATCAGCACGGGAAGCATGATCCATGTTAACCGGCCCGGCGCCAGGCTGGAGAGTCTTTCCCGGAAGCAGGGCTCGCGTATCGCAACCCCTTTGGTTCGATGATGGCTGTGTGGAAAAAATGCACTTTCGTCACCTGCTTCCAGGATCTAACCTTGGAGTCTCTTCCCAGGAGTCGCCATGAAGCCGGACCATGTCATCCTTGGCATTCACGTGACGGATCGCCTGCACAAGGCCAACGATCTCCAGAAGGTCCTCACGGAGTTCGGGGCCAACATCAAGACCCGCCTTGGTCTGCATGAGACAGGGGAGGGCTACAGCTCGCCCGGCGGCATCGTGCTGCTGGAGCTGGTGGGATCCATGGAGGAACTGGTGACCCTGCGGGCCAAGCTCCAGGGCATCGTGGGGCTGGAAATCCAGCAGATGCTGTTCAGCCACGAGTAGGGGCCACGGATCAGATCGACTGAACACCTCAGGATCCCCTGTGCCAGGATAGTGTGTATCTTTCTGGAGCATTCTGAGATGGGGCTGAGGCAATGGGAACGGCATTTTCGGCATGCCTTCAGGAGATGGGCCGACCTGAACAGGAGACGCAGGAGGGAAAGCTCCGTCCTGGGGCTATTCCGCGACTCCCGTTCCCGGGCCATCTTCGAGACCCTCCTCCGGATCCGCCGGACGGGAGGCACTTCCATCGAGCATATGCGCCGGTTGGCACCATTCAGGGAGCGCTGCGCTATCAAGGCTTGCGCGAAGCTGTGTCCGCCGATTCCAGAGGGGCCGGAACCCCTTATATTCATGGACGAACACCAGTATTTCCCTGAGGATCTGATCCGCTTGGGCCCCGAGGAGTTCTTCCTGGATGCGGGTGCCTTCACCGGCGACACGGTCCAATCGATCCTGGCCCATACCGGGGGACGTTTTGGAGCCATCCACTCCTTCGAGCCTGATCGCTTGAGCCATGCCAAGCTCTGCGACCAGGTGGCGGCACTGCCGCCGGAGCAGCGCCTTCGGATCCAGTGCCACCGGATGGCCCTCTCGATGGAAGCCCGCCAGGCCCTGTTCCCCTCCACCGGGAGCTCATCGGGGAATCTGTTCCAGCCCGATGGGCTTGAAACGGTGGATGTGGTCAACATCCACAATGTGCTTCCCCAGGAAGTCCTGGATCGCCTGAGCTTCATCAAGATGGATGTCGAGGGATCGGAAATGGAAGTGCTGAGATCCCTGGAGGCGGAGATCCGGGCGCAGCACCCCATCCTGGCTGTGTGCGTCTACCACAGGGACGAAGATCTCACCGAGATCCCCGCCTTTGTCCACACCCTCTATCCCGACTATCGCCTGTTCCTTCGGCACCACAGCAACTGCCGCTGCGAGACGGTGCTCTATGCCATTCCGCCGGAGCGGGTTATCGGCAATCCCGGATGAAATTGGCCTTGGACCGATCGTAGGTCCGCTCGCCTTCGGCACTGAAGAAACAGCCCGGCAGCTCCCCTTTGTCGCGGTGGTAGTCAACGCACTGGCAGCAGTTGCCCTTGCGGGGGCAACCGGGATAGGTGCAGGCGCACTTGGAAGCATCACCTTGGCAGGAAGGCATGGGGAACCTCGGAAATCGTTGATGGAAGCCTAGTCTAGCCGATCTGGTGCTGCCCACGGGCCTTCCTGGCCCATGCTGGCCCTCATCCCTTCTCGCCCGTGATCAGGAAGAGGGTGAAGGTCCTCCCGTTCTTCTCCATCGTGGTGGCCGTGCGTTCTCGCAGGTCATGGAAGCCTTCGCGAGCCAGGGCCTCCATGAGGTTGCGGCGTTCGAAGCCCAGATGGAAGACATCGTCGGATGGGCCGTGGAACGAGCCGTCCTCGGAGTCGAGATCCGCCAGGGCAATCCGGCCGCCAGGGGCCAGGGCGGCGTGGATGGCCTGGAAGACCGGTGCCAGTTCCGGGACGTGATGCAGGGCCATGCTGCTGAGGACTAGGTGGTAGGGGCCGCCCAGTCCCTCGGTGCCCTTCAGATGACGGGTCCGCACCTCAAGGCCCTTGGCCTGGGCCTTCTGGCTGAAGACCTCCAGCATGGGCTGGGAGGTGTCGGCCCCGGTTAGGGAGCGGACCAGGGGGCGGAGCTCCAGGCTGAAGAGCCCGGTGCCGCACCCGAAGTCCAGTAGATCCATGTCGGGGGACAGGTTCAGGGATTCCCTGAGGGCAGTCTGGACCCCCTGGGCCATCTGGACCCGGCGGGTCTCGGCGTCCCAGGAGGCGGCGGCGTTATCGAATCGGTTGGACATGGGGACCATCATAGCCTCGGGGGGAACACGAAGCACACAAAGGTGAGGAAGGGGAGCATATGAAGAACGCCCCCGGACGGGGGCGCTCTTCGTGTCCTTCGTGGTCTACTGCCACAGGCTGAAGTCGGCCACCCGCATGAAGGCCTTACGCAGGCGGTGGAGCAGGGATAGGCGGGCACCGCGCAGGGCTGCGTCTTCGCACTTCACCATGACGGCATCGAAGAAGGCCGCCAGGGGCTGGGCCAGTTCCGCCAGGGCGGCCAGGAGGGTCGCCTGATCCGAGGCGGCCTCGATGCGGCCCAGGTGCTCGGCCAGGGCCTTCTCCTCGGTCACCTGGAGGACGGAAGCCTCGAAGGCATCCGCAGGGGCCTCATCCTTGAGGATGTTCCCGATGCGCTTGGCGCTCTGGGCCAGGGAGGCGAAGCGTTCGTCCTCCGCAAAGGCCGAGAGTGCCTCGCAGCGGGCCTTGAGGTCCACCAGATCGCTCCAGCCGATGGCCAGGGCGCTGCGGCGCACCGCTCCGGCGTATCCCGCCACTTCGAGCTGGTAGGCCACGCGGTCCTTGAAGAAGCCCAGGAGGGCCTCCCGGGTCTCGGGCAGGGGTTTGGAGGCGCGGTTGGCCACGGCCTTCAGGCCCAGGTCCACCAGGGCTTCCACCGAAAGGGTCCAGCCCTGCTCCCAGAGGATGCGGGTGATGCCGATGCCGGCCCGGCGCAGGGCCAGGGGGTCCTTAGAACCGCTTGGGATCTGGCCGATGGCGAAGCAGCCCGCCACGGTGTCCAGCTTGTCGGCCACGGCCAGGAGGCCGCCCATGGGGGTGGAGGGGATGGCGTCCTCGGCGCTCACGGGGTGGTAGTGCTCCTTGACGGCCTTCCAGACTGCCTCGGGCTCGCCTTCGTGCTTAAGATACTCACCGCCCATGACGCCCTGGAGCTCGGGAAATTCCCCGACCATGAGGGTCATGAGGTCCGCCTTGGAGAGGCGGGCGGCGTGGTCCGCCTGGGCGAAGTCCAGCCGGAGGGCGTGGGCCAGGCCCGTGGCGATGGCCTGGATGCGCTCGGTCTTCTCCAAGTAGCTGCCCAGCTCGCGATGGAAGGTGAGCTGCTTGAGCTTTTCCAGGCGGTCCTGAAGGGGGGTGCGGCGATCCTCGGCGAAGAAGAACCGGGCGTCGTAGAGCCGGGCCTTGAGCACCCACTCGTTGCCCGCCTTGATGAAGCCCGCCGGGTCGTCATCGCGGTTGGCCACGGTGAGGAAGAAGGGCAGGAGGTCCGTGCCGTCGGTCTTCTCGATGCAGAAGGACTTCTGGTGCTCCTTGAGGCTGGTGACCAGCACCTCCTTGGGGAGCTCCATGAACTCGGGAGGGAACTCACCGCGCAGGGCCCGGGGACACTCGACGATCTCCGCCAGGGTGTCCAGCAGCTCCTCGTCCTTTACCACTTGGCCTCCGGTCTGGGCGGCCAGCTCGTTGAGCTGCCCTTCCAGGATGCGGCGGCGCTCGGAGAAGGAGACCACTACACCGGCCGCCTTGAGGGCTTCGACATACTCCTTGGGACGCTCCACCTTGATGGGCTTGGGGTGTTCCATGTGGTAGAGCCGGTGGCCCCAGGTGGAGGCGGTGGCCTTCACGCCATCGATCTCGATGGGGACCACATCCTTGCCGAAGAGGCAGAGGACGTTGCGCACGGGGCGCACGAACTCGAAGCTGCTGTTCCCCCAGCGCATGGCCTTGGGGACGTGGAGGCCCGCGATCAGGCGGGGAAGGGCCTCCACCAGCAGGTCCAGGGTGGGACGGCCCTTGCGGGTCAGCTCCACCACGGCGCAGGGCTCCTTCTTGCCCGCGGGCTGCTCGAAGCGCACGGTCTCGAAGCCCACGCCCCACTTCTCGGCGAACTTCTGCCCCTGGACCGTGGGCTTGCCGCCCTCATCCACGCACATGCGCTGGGGCGGACCCACCTGAAGCTCGGTCTGGTCGGCCTGGGCCACAGGCAGATCCGAGATGTTCCAGCTGAGCTTGCGGGGAGAATAGTAAGGCGTGATGCCCTCATAGCCCAGCTTTTCACCTTCGGCCCACTTGGTGAAGGCGGTCGAAAAATCCTGGGTCAGGGGCTTCAGGAAGCGCGCTGGAATCTCTTCGCAGTGCAGTTCCAGCAAGAGGGTTTTCATGTCGCTCATCCCTTCACCTCCTTGCTTTCCTCAGCGCCCTTGCTTTTTTTCTCCGCGCCCTCCGCGTTGATCAGTTCCTTCTCCTGGTGTTCGAGGTAACCCTTGGCGCAGGCCACCGCCAGATCCCGCACCCGCTTGATGATGCCGGGGCGCTCGGTGGTGGAGATGGCGCCCCGGGCATTCAGGACGTTGAAGGTGTGGCTGAGCTTGAGGGTCTGTTCGTAGGCCGAGAGGTAGTGGCCGATCTCCTTGACCAGGCGCCAGCCTTCCTTCTCGTATTCGGAAAAGAGCATCCAGTGCAGGTCCAGATTGGCGTGCTCGAAGCTGTAGGCGGAGAGCTCGAACTCCTCGCGGTGGCGGACCTCCCCGTAGCTGATGGGGAACACGCCGTCATCGGTCTTCACATCGCCCCAGGTGAGGTCGAAGATGTTGTCGATGCCCGTGAGGAACATGCAGATGCGCTCGATGCCGTAAGTCAGCTCGGCGCAGACCGGCTTGCAATCAAAGCCCGCCACCTGCTGGAAGTAGGTGAACTGGCTGATCTCCATGCCGTCCAGCACCACCTGCCAGCCCACGCCCCAGGCCCCGAGAGTGGGGGATTCCCAGTTGTCCTCCTCGAAGCGGAGGTCGTGCTTGCTCATGTCGATGCCCAGGGCTTCCAGGCTCTCGATGTACATCTCCTGCACCTTGGCGGGCGAGGGCTTGAGGATGACCTGGAACTGGTGGTGCTTGTAGAGGCGGAAGGGGTTGTCCCCGTAGCGGCCGTCGCTGGGCCGCCGGGAGGGTTCCACGTACGCGACGTTCCAGGGCTTGGAGCCCAGGGCGCCGAAGAAGGTCAGCGGATTCATGGTGCCCGCACCCTTCTCGATGTCATAGGGCTGGCCCACCAGACAGCCCCTGTCTGCCCAGTACCGCTGAAGTCTCAGGATCAGTTCTTGTACATGCATGGGAACCCGCGCAAAACGTTCATTCTAGCGCGCGGGAACGTGGCTGGCGAGGCTTGGATGCTATCCGATGGCCCAGATTCCCCACTCCGGGTGTCTCTGGGTCAGCAGGTCAATTCCCCGGTCCCGGACCGCATCATTCGTGAACCGCGCCGCCCAGGAGGATCCCGAGCCGCAGAGCAGGGGCTCGCCCCCCAGTTCCATGAGTTCCAAGCGCAGATCCGCCAATTCAGGGCAGACCCAGATGGAGGCTCCCGTCAGATCGTTCCTCCAGGGAGGGGTTCCGCCAGCGGGCAGGCTGGGGCAGGCCTCGGGCATGGGATAGCGGACCTGGGTCAGGGCCCGGAAGACCGCCGGGGTGGGAATGTGGAGTCCTGGATTCACGATGAGCATGGGTTCCAGGGGGACGGGGCGCAGGGGGAAGACCCGTTCGCCTCGACCCAGGCCCAGTACGGTGCCCCCCAGGGTGAAAAGGGGGACATCGCTGCCCAGTTCCGCGCCCAGGCCCAGGAGGGTGCTCTGGGGCAAGCCCAGGTCGTAGAGTTCATTACCCAGGCGCAGGGCTGCGGCGGCGTCGCTGCTGCCGCCCCCCAGGCCCGCTCCGTGGGGGATCCGCTTCTCCAGGCGCAGGGCGGCGGGCAGGGAGCGCCCTGCCTCCCGTTCCAGGAGGCGCCAGGCTCTCAGCACCAGGTTGGACTCGTCCACCGTCAGGCCCGCGGAAGTGGGTCCGGTGAGCGTCAGGCTCAGGGCCCCGGCCTTCTCGGCCTCCAGGGTGTCAGCCAGTTCTTCGACACCCTCCAGGACCGTGGTGACCAGCTCCATCTCATGGAAGCCATCCGCCCGCCGTCCCAGGATCGCCAGGAAGCGGTTCAGCTTGGCCGGGGCCTTGACTCGCAGAGGCATCAGGCCAGTTCCAGCTCGGGATCCGGCAGGCTCAGGATGTCCGCCTCACCGGAGGTGATGGCCACGGTGTGCTCGAACTGGGCGCTGAGCTGACCGTCGGCGGTGCGCACGGTCCAGCCGTCGGGTTCCACGAGGCAGCGGTGGGTGCCCGCGTTCAGGATGGGCTCGATGGTGATGGTCATGCCCACATCCATGCGGAAGCCGGTTCCTGGGCGCTGCTCAGCGAAGACCACCTGGGGATCCTCGTGGAGTTCCCGGCCCAGGCCGTGCCCGATGTATTCCCGGACGATGGAGTAGCCCCGCTCCTCAGCGTATTTCTGCACAGCCGAGGACATGTCGCCAAGGCGGTAGCCCACCTTGCAGTAGCCGAAGGCCAGCTCCATGGCCTCCTTGGTGGTGAGGATCAGGCGTTTGGCCTCCTCGCTGATCTGGCCCACGCCGACGGTGAGGCAGGTGTCGCCGTGCCAGCCGTCCAGCTTGGCGCCGCAATCAATGGCGAGGATATCGCCCTCCTGGAGCACGTAGCTGGTTGGGATGCCGTGCACGACACGATCATTGACGGACATGCAAAGGGTGCCGGGGAAGCCGTGGTAGCCCTTGAAGCCGGGCGTGCCGCCGTTCTTGCGGATGTAGAGCTCCGCAATCTTGTCGATCTCCAGGAGGGTGGCGCCGGGCTTGGCGGCGCGGGCGGCCATGCGCAGGGCATTCGCCGTCAGGCGTCCCGCTTCGCGCATCTTCTCGATCTCGCGTTTGCTTTTCAGTTTGATCCGTTCGCGAATGGCCACCATGAGCTCCCTTCCTGAATAGTCTAGCCGCTCGGGCTGTCATCGGGAGGCGGGCCCTTTCCCCCGATACAATGGCTCTGTACTTGGAAAAGGATTTCAGTGAGCTATACCCGAGAGGAACTGGATTGGATCGAGGCCGAGTGGGCCTTTCACCTGCACGGAAGGAGCGCGTTCTTGAGCCGGGAGGACTTTGCCACACTCCAGAAATGGGATGCGGCGGGGCTTCCCGCAGAGACTTTGGTGGGCTGCATGGGAACCTACTTCGAGCGTCGGGCTGCGCGCCCCAAGGCTCGGGGTTTCGTGGCCCTCTCCCACCTGGAAAAGGATGTGGCCAAGGCCATGAAGCTGCGGGAATCCCTCCAGCGGGCCGGGGTGGAGGCCCCCAAGGTCGAGGGCTGGGAAAGGGTCAAGGAACCCCTGCGCTCCGATCCCAAGGCCCGGACTGCCTTTGAAGCCTGGGGCCGCCTGAAGATGAGCGCCCCTGGCCCTGATGCCCCGGGCTACCTCGACCACTTCGACGCAGAACAGAAGGCCCACCAGGAGCTGGTGGCCCTGGCGGAAGAAAAGCTGGCTCCGGGGCTCAAGGCCTCCTTGACCCAGGGGCTGGAAACCAGGCTCAGGGAAGCCCAGATCCAGCCCGGAAGCTTCGTGTGGAAGCGGGCCTGGGAGCACCACTGGAGTCTGGCGGTGTGCGAAGCTTGGGGCCTGCTCGGGTTGGGCCCCAGGGCCGCCGCATGTACCAATCATTACAAAATCGATCAAATCGGCTAGATTCCGCGTAATTCAACCGGAAGTGCCCATTTGATACTTGTACTTTATAGCCAGCTATGGCATGACGTTCTATGGAGATCTTCCCATGGGAACCAAAGCCAGAAGCCTCGTCGATCACCTCGAATCGTTGCCCGATCCCCGGAGCATGCGTGGTCAGCGGCACCTCCTTCTCGACATCATTCTCATCGCCGTCCTGGCCGTTCTCTGTGGTGCTGACAGCTGGGAGGACATCCACCGCTTCGCCAAGTCGCAGGAGGCATGGCTCAGAACCTTTCTCTCGCTGCCCAACGGTGTGCCAAGCGCCGACACGATCAACCGGGTGTTCATCCTGCTCGACCCCAAGGCCTTCACAGAGTGCTTCCTCTCCTGGGTTCGCGACGTACGGAAGAAGGTTCCTGGGGATGTTGTGGCCCTGGATGGCAAGACTCTCCGGGCATCGCTTACAGCCGGTAAGTCGGCCCTGCACATGGTCAGCGCTTGGTCCTCTGCGAACCATATGGTGCTTGGACAATGCGCCGTCAACGAAAAGAGCAACGAGATCACAGCTATTCCCGCACTCCTCAAGGTTCTGGATCTGAAAGGGTGCATCGTGACGATTGACGCCATGGGGTGCCAGAAGGGAATCGCCAAGGGGATCGTGGCCAAGAAGGCCGACTACCTTCTGGCCGTCAAGGGCAACCAGGAGCGCCTCCACAAGGCCATCAAGGTATGCTTCGAGCGGCTGGATGCCAATCTGGCTGGTACTGCCCACGGCAGCGCCGAATCCTTGGAGTCTCGACGTGGCAGACATGAGCGGCGCCGCGTGACCACCCTTGATGCCGTTGAGCAACTCCCGGAGGACATCCTCCTGGAATGGCCCAAACTGGAGACGATCACGCGAATCCACTCAGAATCCATGCGCGACGGCAAGCCTGCCCTGGAAGAACGGTTCTACATCACCACCTTGCCCATGACCCAAGCCGAGGCTATTGGTTCGGCCGCCCGCCATCATTGGGGCATCGAGAACAAGCTCCACTGGGTTCTCGATGTGGCATTTCGGGAAGATGCCAATCGGACTCGGAAGGGAAGCGGCCCTGAGTGCAGCGCGGTCCTCCGCCATATCGTGCTGAATCTCCTCCGGCAGGACCCGAACCCCATGGGAAGCATCAAGTTCCGCAGGATGCAGGCCGCCATGTCGCCGGATTATCGTATGGCTGCTTTGCTTGGATTCCCACACTATGGAGAGACGACCTCTATCTAATAATTCCATCATGCGGTGGCCCTGGGTTGGGCCCGGGTTGAACAGGGGGTTGGGAATTATAACAAAATAACTATTGCCAATATTGCCAAAGAACCGATACCGAGACAAAGGATTAGCAGATAGTGGCTGTTGGGTCCGGGTTGAACAAAATGTTAGGCCGGGGACGTTCATTTGGCTATACGAACTGTGAAAAAGTGAAATCCACTGGATTGAGCCTGTCTAAAATCTGCCTTTTCAACCGACAAACCTGCTGCGAGTGCGAGTGGGTAAAATCGTGAATAGGAAGGCTCATCAAAGGAATAAGCAGCACCAAGCATTAATCCGGTATAGATTTCGCCGAATCTAGTTTTCTTGATTTTGAGGCGACCAGAGTGTTCAGCCAGGTTTTGCCTAACATGGGAATTCATTATCTCTTCAGAGTCGACTATCAAGCAGGCATCAACATCAACGCAGATGACATCGACGGATGATCGATAAGCAAAATACCCGATTACTTTGGTGTCGCTAACTTGCATTTGATCCTCAATGATGGGGCCTGTCATGAAAGCCAGGTTGAACTGATGCCATGAGGGCAGTTATCAGTGTTCCTGGCTGGGTAGCTGGTAGCCGAGGTGCTGCAGCTCGCGGAGGTGTTTCCGGATGGCTCGCTGACGGCGGGCTGGATCGGAGTTCTGGCGACTGGGCTCATGGAAGGGCTCCATGCGGTTGAGGACGTGATAAACGATTATGGCGAGTTGAACGAAGCCGCTCCGCGGCGGGGGTGGCGCCGTGTGGCGGGCCCGCGCAGTAAGAAAGCTAGCAATTCCATGTAAATGAAGGCTCCTTGGTCATCGCGATGTTGACGCATCGCCAGACGACTGTCAAGCGACATGAAAATTAACCCACCCGGCGACACGAATATTGACCCCCTTGTTGTATGAGCCCGTGGGGTGTCTGGAGCGTAGGCCGTAGGCCGAAGCGGAGGACACCCCACTGGGTGCGGCTCAGGTGGTGGCCGCTGGCACCGGGGCCGGGACGATCCC
>NZ_KI912268.1:643302-647342 GCF_000242615.2 Holophaga foetida DSM 6591 | reverse complement strand
TTCAGAAAGTAGGTTGTCTGAATTCAATTGGTGGAGAGAGTTGTTGATCCTTTCACTGGCGTATATGGTTTGAAGATCGGTTGCAGAAGTTTTCTGTTTTGCTTCATTCCATATTGAATCAATAAACTGTTTAAATGTTGTTGACCTGTTGTAGAATACATCCTGCAATTCTTTTTTCAGGGGTTTGTTTAGCCCGTCTTGCTTGATGCGGTTGTATATATCAGTAAATTCCTTGTTTAGTGATGATTCTTTTGTCGTTGGATATTCTTGGATAATAGACCCAATTGCAACACGTTGCCAATATTTGTATTGCGGCTCGTTAATAATGGCTTCTGCATGTTTGTCATTCTTTGGTCTACATCCTGAGAATGCAATAATCAGTGCGGTTACGGCCGATAGAGCCAATGGTGCTGAGGTGATCGTCTTTTTCATGATTCATCCTTTGACTGTGGGGTGGTGTAGACTTTCTATTGTGATTAGACCATTGCCGGGAGTGGGGTTCAATGGGCTACTTGATTGTCCGAGAGAGTATCTGGACTTCGGGTTGGTGTGGCCTAACGAAAGGAATTAACCGGACCAACAGCCGGTAAACTGTGCGAGGGGGAAGGATGCGAAGGAATCATGCGGAGAGGACTTGGAAGTGGATCGCGGCTGTTGGGTCCGAGTTGAATGGAAGGTTAGGCGCGCTGGGCTTTTACCTGGGGGTGGGACACGGGCGGGGGGAAGGGTGAACGGAGCGTGGACCTGAGCGAAAGGGCGCTGGCCGGGAGGCGTTGAGGAGGCCAGGTGGAACGAGACGAAGGGCGGATCGGGCAAGTGGTGGATGAGGAAACGATGAACCGAGCGTATCCGAAAAGGCGATGAGGGGCGAATGCCATGGAATGAACGCTGAGGAACCCCAGAACGAGGCCTTTTTGACGGAAAGCGAGGAGACTTGGAAAGCTGGTAAAAGCCTTGTGAACGGCGCTGAAGCCAGACGGAGCGACACGCCTAACGAAAGGAGTTAACCGGACCAACAGCCGGTGGGATGAGCGAAGGAGACGAGAAAGCGGGATGCATGGGGGAGATTGGAAGATCGTGGCTGTTGGGTCCGGGTTGAACGATTGGTTAGGCTAACGCGGTGAGGCCCTGAAAATGACTGATTTTCGATTCAGCACTGACAGATCTAGCGTTGGCCTATTGGTGCGGAGAT
Organism: Holophaga foetida DSM 6591; assembly: GCF_000242615.2. Lineage (GTDB taxonomy): Bacteria > Acidobacteriota > Holophagae > Holophagales > Holophagaceae > Holophaga > Holophaga foetida. The sequence continues at coordinate 646,150 of NZ_KI912268.1, read as the reverse complement.
CGAAGACACAGAGCCAATCCTCCACATATTGATTGCTGTCAGTATGCCCCGAGAGGTTGACCAGAAATGCCGAAGAGTCTGGTGACCATTGCTTGACGAAAGCGTAGCTGTGCAGCAGCGCTTTGGGGTAAGGCACCTTTTTGCGTTTCTGGAGCAAAGCCCAGCACAAGTCGTGAACTTGGGTTGAAAGCTCTTGATAGTGTAGTCCATTGACTCGCTTGAATAATCGAATTTCCGCCAGGTCAGAACCGACGATATCATTCATTGCAACCATTGAGTCATCAGGGCTAAATATCAATTCGGCATCGCGTTCAAAACTGCACAAACGCTCCTTTTTGGCTGGATTATCAGGCTCATATAGCCAAATCACTCTTGGTGTGTCGGCCTCCACAAATTTGGACTCGGCTTCAATCTTGGTGGATGGTGATTTCCAGTGCCAAGTGACTTCGTCACCGCCGAGTAGTGACAGGTTTAAAAACATGAGCAGAAGAAGGCGCATTGACGTGAGCCTAACGAAAGGAATTAACCGGACCAACAGCCGGTAAACGGGGCGAGAGGGAAGGATGCGAAGGAATCATGCGGAGAGGACTTGGAAGTAGATCGCGGCTGTTGGGTCCGAGTTGAATGGAAGGTTAGGCGGGCTGGGCTTTTACCTGGGGGTGGGACACGGCGGGAGGAAGGGTGAACGGAGCGTGGACCTGAACGAAAGGGCGCTGGCCGGGAGGCGTTGAGGAGGCCGGGTGGAACGAGACGAAGGGCGGATCGGGCAAGTGGTGGATGAGGAAACGATGAATCGAGCGTATCCGAAAAGGCGATGAGGGGCGAATGTCATGAAGTGAACGCTGAGGACCCCCAGAACGAGGCCTTTTTGACGGAAAGCGAGGAGGTTTGGAAAGCTGGTAAAAGCCTTGTGAACGGCGCTGAAGCCAGACAGAGCGCCACGCCTAACGAAAGGAGTTAACCGGACCAACAGCCGGTGAGATGAGCGAAGGGGACGAGAAAGCGGAGTGCATGGGGGAGATTGGAAGATCGTGGCTGTTGGGTCCGGGTTGAACGATTGGTTAGGCCGTTGTGGGGAGCGTTAAGGCCATTGGAATGAAGGTGATTCCATTTAAGGTTTGAGATGGGCCTGTTGGGGCAAAGCCTAGCCGAGAGTAGACAGGCTCAGCGTACGGCGAGGAGTTGACTGTGATCCGGTTGAGGCCGGGGTTGCGCTTGTGGCACTCATCGATGAGGAGCTGGACAAGGTTTCTGGCTATACCCTTGCCCTGATTTTCCACAAACAGGAGGGCGATGTGGTTGAGTTGACGAGTCTCGATTGCCCCAATGATTTGGCCAAGTTCTTCCGCAACGATAAGTATTTGCCCTGAGCTCGATCGCCTCTTCATCGCTTCGGGATTGGCGAAGCGGTAGAACTCCTGAATGCCATCTTGGGGGTACTCTGGCGCGACATATTTGTTGAACACCCTTTCCACCAATTGGCAGATTTCTAATTCTTCGCCCGCTGCTGGTGGACGGAAAAGAATGGGAGCTTTGGCGAAGTGGTCTTGCTGGTGCATTTGGGCGCGGCCTAACGAAAGGAGTTAACCGGACCAACAGCCAGGGGAATGAGCGAAGGGGACGAGAAAGCGGGATGCATGGGGGAGATTGGAAGATCGTGGCTGTTGGGTCCGGGTTGAACGGAAGGTTAGGCCCAATACGGTTCACTTAAGGGGCGGAATCGTGTCTAGGTGTTGAAAATACGGATGTAATGCGAGGGGTTTTGTCACTAAGTGAACGGTATTAAGGTTAGGCGCTTAGGACGTGGAATCTCGGGTACTGATGTACCAGGAGTTGTGGACCTTGGCTAGCGACGCGCTGGGATTCTGGAGGTGTATAGGGTGAGGTGGAAGGTCGGTTGAACCTCGGTACAAATCTTCCAAGTCAGCTGCACCCATGTGACGCAATCATTCTTGCTTGCCGGTGACGAGGTCGTAAGTAATGTCGGGATTGAGCCCAGTGGGAATGAGGAGGATCCCAAATATCGGAGGGAGAAAGAGGGATTGCACACGTAGAACCACCCGGAGTCTACCCTGCTGAACCGTTTGGCCATCCTTTTCAAGCCGATACTTAAGGCCATTCTCCGGAGGAACTCCCATTGACTCCCATCCAAAAGCTTGGGTTGTGACCGTTCCACCGGTTGCGATGTCTACGGGCTGAGGCCTATCTGCTAGATAGAGAGTGGTGCCCTTTGGTACCACAAATACGCCGTGGGTCGAGCAAGCAGACAACACGGCAATGGCTGAGGCCGTAACAAAGAGTTTGAAACGTCGAATGTTAATGGAAGTTGGCATTGAAGGACCTCGTGATTTCAGAATGTGGTGGATACCGGCATTGTGCGGGAACCGCGACCTACGAGAATTAGACGACATCACCGACAGCTAGAAATGCCGAATTTGGGTTTCGCAACTGTTAAAAATTTCCTGGTACTAGCCTTCGAAGCCTTGCTAGGTGAAACGGATGAAGTTTTCGCCTTGGGTAGATCATATATCACCTTCAATTTGGGTGGAGGTTGCGGCCTAACGAAAGGAATTAACCGGACCAACAGCCGGTGGGAGGAGCGACGGGGATGAGGTAGCGGGATGCATGGGGGAGATTGGAAGACCGTGGCTGTTGGGTCCGGGTTGAATGGAAGGTTAGGCGCGCTGGGCTTTTACCTGGGAATGGGACACGGCGGGAGGAAGGGTGAACGGAGCGTGGACCTGAACGAAAGGGCACTGGCCGGAGGTGTTGAGGAGGCCAGGTGGAACGAGACGAAGGGCGGATCGGGCAAGTGGTGGATGAGGAAACGATGAAATGAGCGTATCCG
>NZ_KI912268.1:638310-643202 GCF_000242615.2 Holophaga foetida DSM 6591 | reverse complement strand
ATGGCTCATATGGACTGAATTTGTAAGCGTCCATCCCCCTGCGGGGGCTGAACGCTTACGTTCAAAATTGATCCAATGGAAGAATTTCACACCAACCGTGTTTGCAAACACATCAACCGGACCCGTTTCGTACATTGAGTCGAATGACTCTGGCTCGAAGATGTTCGCAAGCTCCTGACTAGTGAATTGGTCCGAAAACTGGGGAAAGGAAGAAATGAGTTGGTCGTATGCCAAGGGGCGTTCAATCGTAATGGAGGGATCCCAGCTGCAGGCATAGCCAAAGGCCTCCTCAGGCCCTCTGTAAAGCTCAAAACCCCAGCCGTGATCCTCAGCCGAAACAAGATGGAGGAGTTCGCCCTGATTTTGTGAAATGATTTTTTTATTTGGTCGGAACATCTCGCCTTCAGCGACGATCATGATCCAGCCATTATCCTCGGGCATTGCATACCCAGAAAGCCCAGCGCGCTTGAGCAAAGCCACAGCTTCCCCAATATCAGAGGAGCGAAGGTGATAGTTGTCTGCAAATTCGCTCATTCCTTCTCCGGGTGAGATTAGAGATGCCTAACGAAAGGAATTAACCGGACCAACAGCCGGTATACGGGGCGAGGGGGAAGAAGGCGAAGGAATCATGCGGAGAGGACTTGGAAGTGGGTCGCGGCTGTTGGGTCCGAGTTGAATGGAAGGTTAGGCGCGCTGGGCTTTTACCTGGGAGTGGGACACGGCGGGAGGAAGGGTGAACGGAGCGTGGACCTGAACGAAAGGGCACTGCCGGGAGGCGTTGAGGAGGCCAGGTGGAACGAGGCGAAGGGCGGATCGGGCAAGTGGTGGATGAGGAAACGATGAACCGAGCGTATCCGAAAAGGCGATGAGGGGCGAATGCCATGGAATGAACGCTGAGGAACCCCAGAACGAGGCCTTTTTGACGGAAAGCGAGGAGACTTGGAAAGCTGGTAAAAGCCTTGTGAACGGCGCTGAAGCCAGACGGAGCGACACGCCTAACGAAAGGAGTTAACCGGACCAACAGCCGGTGGGATGTGCGAGGGGGACGAGAAAGCAGGATGCATGGGGGAGATTAGCAGATCGTGGCTGTTGGGTCCGGGTTGAACGGAAGGTTAGGCGCGCTGGGCTTTTACCTGGGAGTGGGACACGGCGGGGGGAAGGGTGAACGGAGCGTGGACCTGAACGAAAGGGCGCTGGCCGGGAGGCGTTGAGGAGGCCAGGTGGAACGAGACGAAGGGCGTATCGGGCAAGTGGTGGATGAGGAAACGATGAATCGAGCGTATCCGAAAAGGCGATGAGGGGCGAATGCCATGGAGTGATCGCTGGGGAACCCCAGAACGAGGCCTTTTTGACGGAAAGCGAGGAGACTTGGAAAGCTGGTAAAAGCCTTGTGAACGGCGCTGAAGCCAGACGGAGCGCCACGCCTAACGAAAGGAATTAACCGGACCAACAGCCGGTGAAGGGGACGGAGTGGAAGACGGAGTAGGAATCATGCGGAGAGGACTTGGAAGTAGATCGCGGCTGTTGGGTCCGGGTTGAATGGAAGGTTAGGCGCACTGGGCTTTTACCTGGGAGTGGGACACGGCGGGGGGAAGGGTGAACGGAGCGTGGACCTGAACGAAAGGGCGCTGGCCGGGAGGCGTTGAGGAGGCCAGGTGGAACGAGGCGAAGGGCGGATCGGGCAAGTGGTGGATGAGGAAACGATGAATCGAGCGTATCCGAAAAGGCGATGAGGGGCGAATGCCATGGAGTGAACGCTGAGGAACCCCAGAACGAGGCCTTTTTGACGGAAAGCGAGGAGACTTGGAAAGCTGGTAAAAGCCTTGTGAACGGCGCTGAAGCCAGACGGAGCGCCACGCCTAACGAAAGGAATTAACCGGACCAACAGCCGGTGGGATGAGCGAAGGGGACGAGAAGGCGGGATGCATGGGGGAGATTAGCAGATCGTGGCTGTTGGGTCCGGGTTGAACGGAAGGTTAGGCAGACGGACAGGATTTGCCTTGGCGTGTGGAACTGAGGGCGGAGCGGTGGACCGAGCTGGAACCGGAACAAAAGCGCGCTGGCCGGAGGCATTGAGGTGGCCTGGTGGAGCGAGATGAAGGGCCGAGCGATTGGTCAAAGAACGAGGAACCTATGAATCGAGCGTATCTGAATCGGCGATGAGGGGCGAATGGAATGGAGTGAGTCCAGAGGAAACCCAGTTCGAGGCCCTTTTGCCTGAAGGGCGGCAAGCCTTGGAAGACGAGAGAAAACACCAACTCGGCTTCGTTATGGCAGGGGCGGAGCCTACTGCCTAACGAAAGGAGTTAACCGGACCAACAGCCGGTGGGATGAGCGAAGGGGACGAGAAGGCGTTGTGCACGAGGGAGATTGGAAGACCGTGGCTGTTGGGTCCGGGTTGAACGCCGCGTTAGGCAGACGGAAAGGATTTGCCTTGGCGTGTGGAACTGAGGGCGGAGCGGTGGACCGAGCTGGAACCGGAACGAAAGCGCGCTGGCCGGAGGCATTGAGGTGGCCAGGTGGAGCGAGATGAAGGGCCGAGCGATTGGTCAAAGAACGAGGAACCTATGAATCGAGCGTATCTGAATCGGCGATGAGGGGCGAATGGAATGGAGTGAGTCCAGAGGAAACCCAGTTCGAGGCCCTTTTGCCTGAAGGGCGGCAAGCTTTGGAAGACGAGAGAAAGCACCAACTCGGCTTCGTTATGGCAGGGGCGGAGCCTACTGCCTAACGGAAGGAGTTAACCGGACCAACAGCCGGTGAGATGAGCGAAGGGGGCGAGGAAGCTGGAATCATGGGGGAAGTTGGAAGACCGTGGCTGTTGGGTCCGGGTTGAACGCCGCGTTAGGCAGACGGAAAGGATTTGCCTTGGCGTGTGGAACTGAGGGCGGAGCGGTGGACCGAGCTGGAACCGGAGCGAAAGCGCGCTGGCCGGAGGCATTGAGGTGGCCAGGTGGAGCGAGATGAAGGGCCGAGCGATTGGTCAAAGAACGAGGAACCTATGAATCGAGCGTATCTGAATCGGCGATGAGGGGCGAATGGAATGGAGTGAGTCCAGAGGAAACCCAGTTCGAGGCCCTTTTACCTGAATGGCGGCAAGCCTTGGAAGACGAGAGAAAGCACCAACTCGGCTTCGTTATGGCAGGGGCGGAGCCTACTGCCTAACGAAAGGAGTTAACCGGACCAACAGCCGGTGGGATGAGCGAAGGGGACGAGAAAGCGAGATGCATGGGGGAGGTTGGAAGATCGTGGCTGTTGGGTCCGGGTTGAACGGAAGGTTAGGCGCCTAGCCGATGAGATTCCATTTTTCGGCATATAGATTGTCTTTGTCTGTAAATCCGCGCATGGAAGTATCTTTTCTTGGGCTGCCATCTCTCTTTGGCTCGGATAGCCATTCTTGATGCCGCTTTGCTACGTGCGCAGCGACTATTGAACTTGGTACGATATGGAAGTCTGGCCGTTGACCTGCGGATTTTAGTCTTACAAATACATAGTAAAGATCGTCGCTTTGTATCTTTTCGTGTTTTTCGTTCATGACCCAGTGGCGGTTTTCGCCTTGTATAGTCTTTACTTGTATTGATATGGCTTTGCCTGAGTTTGGTTTCGTAGCAAGAATGTCAATGCCTTCTGCGTTTTTGAGGGTTAAGGTTGCAAGGTATCCGCGCATAGATAACTCTGCACAAACGAAATACTCTCCAGCTACCCCAGAAACTCCATGTGATAATTCCGTCATGACTTCACCTAATCAAACATGATATTTGGATTGAGCTCGGCAGGTGATTTCCACTCAAGCCCATATTCTGTTTTCAACATTTCTTTTTTTAGTGACCAGAAAGTGTGGCAATAACCGATGCCTTTTTTAACCTTCTGCAAATTTTAATTGTTTTTCAACTTGGTTCTCTACCGTTTTGATGATGTCGGCATAGGTTGGATCTTCATCGAGAATATCAGTCAGGACGTCAGATTTGTTCACGTAGACTCCATGTGTTGCGCCTAACGAAAGGAATTAACCGGACCAACAGCCGGTGAAGGGGACGGAGTGGAAGACGGAGTAGGAATCATGCGGAGAGGACTTGGAAGTAGATCGCGGCTGTTGGGTCCGGGTTGAATGGAAGGTTAGGCGCACTGGGCTTTTACCTGGGAGTGGGACACGGCGGGGGGAAGGGTGAACGGAGCGTGGACCTGAACGAAAGGGCGCTGGCCGGGAGGCGTTGAGGAGGCCAGGTGGAACGAGGCGAAGGGCGGATCGGGCAAGTGGTGGATGAGGAAACGATGAATCGAGCGTATCCGAAAAGGCGATGAGGGGCGAATGCCATGGAGTGAACGCTGAGGAACCCCAGAACGAGGCCTTTTTGACGGAAAGCGAGGAGACTTGGAAAGCTGGTAAAAGCCTTGTGAACGGCGCTGAAGCCAGACGGAGCGCCACGCCTAACGAAAGGAGTTAACCGGACCAACAGCCGGTGGGATGAGCGTAGGGGACGAGAAAGCGGAGTGCATGGGGGAGATTGGAAGACCGTGGCTGTTGGGTCCGGGTTGAACGATTGGTTAGGCATCGACCCGTACCAATTCCGGCGGGGCTGGTTGTTCGCCGGACCGAGTGTCTGAATCCACAAGTTCAAAAGTAGCCGTTCAGCCCCCTCCGCATGGAGGGGGTTTCTGATTCCACGGGGACCGCATCAGGCTGTGAAATCCGGTGCGGCGATTCCGACGAGGCTGGCCTTCATGGCCTGAGTCAGCCACTCCAGCAGGTCCACGCCGCGCTTCCGGGCCGTGCCTGCCAGGGTCAGCATGCGCTCCACAAAGCGGGCGCCATGCTCGCTCTCCACCCCCAGGCTCACCTTCCGCCACAGCACCGCCTTGCGGATCGCCCTCTCGGCTTCATTGTTGGTCGG
>NZ_KI912268.1:624511-638210 GCF_000242615.2 Holophaga foetida DSM 6591 | reverse complement strand
GGGGGGAAGGGTGAACGGAGCGTGGACCTGAACCAAAGGGCGCTGGCCGGGAGGCGCTGAGGAGGCCAGGTGGAACGAGATGAAGGGCGGATCGGGCAAGTGGTGGATGAGGAAACGATGAATTGAGCGTATCCGAAAAGGCGATGAGGGGCGACCCGCATAGAGTGAACGCCGAGGAACCCTGGAGCGAGGCCTTTTTCACGGAAAGCAAGGAGGCTTGGAAAGCTGGTAAAAGCCCTGTGAACGGAGCTGAAGCCAGACGGAGCGCCACGCCTAACGGAAGGAGTTAACCGGACCAACAGCCGGTGAGATGAGCGAAGGGGACGAGGAAGCTGGATTCATGGGGGAAGTTAGAAGACCGTGGCTGTTGGGTCCGGGTTGAACGCCGCGTTAGGCAGACGGAAAGGATTTGCCTTGGCGTGTGGAACTGAGGGCGGAGCGGTGGACCGAGCTGGAACCGGAACAAAAGCGCGCTGGCCGGAGGCATTGAGGTGGCCTGGTGGAGCGAGATGAAGGGCCGAGCGATTGGTCAAAGAACGAGGAACCTATGAATCGAGCGTATCTGAATCGGCGATGAGGGGCGAATGGAATGGAGTGAGTCCAGAGGAAACCCAGTTCGAGGCCCTTTTGCCTGAAGGGCGGCAAGCCTTGGAAGACGAGAGAAAACACCAACTCGGCTTCGTTATGGCAGGGGCGGAGCCTACTGCCTAACGAAAGGAGTTAACCGGACCAACAGCCGGTGAGATGAGCGAAGGGGATGAGAAAGCTGGATGCATGAGGGAAATTGGAAGACCGTGGCTGTTGGGTCCGGGTTGAACGACCGGTTAGGCAGACGGACAGGATTTGCCTTGGCGTGGGGAACTGCGGGTGGAAAGTTGAACCGAGCGTGGACCTGAAGAGATAGGTGCTGGCCGTAGGCATTGAGGTGACCAGGTGGAGCGAGATGAAGGGCGGAGCCGATTGCTGAATAACGAGAAAGCTATGAATCGAGCGTAACCCAAACCGCGATGAGGGGCGAATGGAATGGAGCGAACTCCGAGGAACCCCGAAGCGAGACCCTTTTGCTTGAAAGGCGGCTGCTTTTGGCCAACGGGAACAGATCGAGTCGGCAGAGCGAAGGTATTAGGGCCGGGCTAACTGCCTAACGAAAGGAATTAACCGGACCAACAGCCGGTAAACGGGGCGAGAGGGAAGGATGCGAAGGAATCATGCGGAGAGGACTTGGAAGTAGATCGCGGCTGTTGGGTCCGAGTTGAATGGAAGGTTAGGCGCGCTGGGCTTTTACCTGGGAGTGGGACACGGCGGGAGGAATGGTGAACGGAGCGTGGACCTGAACGAAAGGGCGCTGGCCGGAGGTGTTGAGGAGGCCAGGTGGAACGAGACGAAGGGCGGATCGGGCAAGTGGTGGATGAGGAAACGATGAATCGAGCGTATCGGAAAAGGCGATGAGGGGCGAATGCCATGGAGTGAACGCTGAGGAACCCCAGAACGAGGCCTTTTTGATGGAAAGCAAGGAGACTTGGAAAGCTGGTAAAAGCCTTGTGAACGGCGCTGAAGCCAGACGGAGCGACACGCCTAACGAAAGGAATTAACCGGACCAACAGCCGGTAAACGGTGCGAGGGGGAAGGATGCGAAGGAATCATGCGGAGAGGACTTGGAAGTAGATCGCGGCTGTTGGGTCCGAGTTGAATGGAAGGTTAGGCGCGCTGGGCTTTTACCTGGGGGTGGGACACGGCGGGGGGAAGGGTGAACGGAGCGTGGACCTGAACGAAAGGGCGCTGGCCGGGAGGCGTTGAGGAGGCCAGGGGGAACGAGACGAAGGGCGTATCGGGCAAGTGGTGGATGAGGAAACGATGAATCGAGCGTATCCGAAAAGGCGATGAGGGGCGAATGCCATGGAGTGATCGCTGGGGAACCCCAGAACGAGGCCTTTTTGACGGAAAGCGAGGAGACTTGGAAAGCTGGTAAAAGCCTTGTGAACGGCGCTGAAGCCAGACGGAGCGCCACGCCTAACGAAAGGAGTTAACCGGACCAACAGCCGGTGAGATGTTCGAGGGGGACGAGACAGTGGGATGCATGGGGGAGATTAGCAGATCGTGGCTGTTGGGTCCGGGTTGAACGGAAGGTTAGGCGCCAGATTGGAACAGTTGAACGACATCGACGGGAGAATTGTCTTCTGCATTGAGGAAAACAAACCCCTCTTGGCTGAGGTTGAGCATGACTTGGCGAATAGTATCGAGGGCCAGCATCAGTGCCTGGAAAGAATCAACACCTTGGATTGATTCTGCAGCGATACCGATAGCCTCTGCTTGGACCGGACAGGCCCATTCAAGGTTCGAAACCTCGTATGGTTTCCCGATGCATAAAGGGAGTGCGCGGTGCTCGCCGTCTGGATTAACAAGAATCAGGTCTCGTGCTGCGATGGTTTCCATGGGGTGGGTAGCGCCTAACGAAAGGAATTAACCGGACCAACAGCCGGTAAACGGTGCGAGGGGGAAGAAAGCGAAGGAATCATGCGGAGAGGACGTGGTAGTAGATCGCGGCTGTTGGGTCCGAGTTGAATGGAAGGTTAGGCGCGCTGGGCTTTTGCCTTGAGGTGGGACACGGAGAGAAGAAAGGTGAACCCAGCGTGGCCTGAACGAAAGGGCGCTGGCCTTTGGTGTTGATGAAGCCAGGTGGAACGAGTCAAAGAGCCGAGCGATTGGTCAAAGAACGAGGAATCGATGAATCGAGCGTATCTGAAACGGCAATGAAGGGCGAATCCAATAGGGTTGGCGCCGAGGAACGCCTGAACGGCATCCTTTTGATGGAAAACGAAGAGACTTGGAAAGCTGGCAAAAGCCCTGTGAACGGCGCTGAAGCCAGACGGAGCAACCACGCCTAACGAAAGGAGTTAACCGGACCAACAGCCGGTGGGATGAGCGGAGGGGACGAGAAAGCGGGATGCATGGGGGAGATTAGCAGATCGTGGCTGTTGGGTCCGGGTTGAACGGAAGGTTAGGCTGCACTGTGTTGAAGCGATTGTTGAATCATTTGGTAATGGGCTCAATGTTGACCCAATTGTGAATTGAATTTAGGTCAACTTCTAGCTCGATTCTTTCACCGCGAGCCGTAAATACTTTTCTGTATATGAATGTTGATCCAGAAAATTGGAACGATTCAGCAAAGCCCTTTTCTGCAACCTTTAGTGTTGCGATTCTCCAAGTAGTTGGATCAATAAGAACAGCCCGTGTGATTGGACCAGCTCCATATTCAGTGGTGAGCCATTCTTGTGCAGCCAGCAATTTGGAATCTGGGGACCAGAGGAGTGGGTCCCCGAATATCCGCTTGGCGAGTTCTCGACCGTTGATATTCAGAGTGTAGTAAATGGGCCCGAAGCGGATCTCTCCTGCAAAAGTGAGGTTTGCATGGAACTGTCCATTTGGTGAATCGAGCATGGGAGCAGCCTAACGTATGGAGTTAACCGGCGGTGCCGACTGCGGCGCGATGGGAGGAGACGAGAAATCTGAACGAGTGGAGGAGGAAGTTGCCAGTGGAGGCAGCGTCCGGGTTGAACGATTGGTTAGGCCGGGTCATAAGGGGAGATGATCTCTGGTATGGTCGCAGAAAGAATGTGAACAACAGTGTTTTCACCGTATACCACGTAGTGACTTAATGATGGATTGTCTGGGCGCTCTGCACCAAAAACAAACGATGGCCCATCAATTTGTAGCTCAGCCAAGTATTCACTATCGGGATCAAGGTAGAGATATGCGGTGATACGAGTCGCAGTGGATGAGAGACCGTTCAGCGGCTCAGGGACCGACTGGAATCCGGCAATTGCCGGGAACTTGACCAAGTGGCGATGGGACGTATTTGTGATGACCAAGGGCAAGCCTATAAATTCATCAGGCTCACCTTCATTAAGGTCAGCGACGAGAATGCTGAGGACTCCGTTTGAAAACCTGATGTCTTCAAGGGTGTGGAATTTGGACGTCATGGGTGCGGCCTAACGAAAGGAATTAACCGGACCAACAGCCGGTAAACGGTGCGAGGGGGAAGGATGCGAAGGAATCATGCGGAGAAGACTTGGAAGTAGATCGCGGCTGTTGGGTCCGAGTTGAATGGAAGGTTAGGCGCAGTGCGTTTGTCTTTGAATGGTGCGCAGCGGAAAAGATTGTGAATGCGCCTTATTGAAAGGTTACGCTTAAAGATATATTGAGGATGATTGTTTGTTAAATGCCAAGAGCCCTGCCACATATTTGACAATATTTTGTTGAAGTCGATATTTTAGCATTACAGCTTGGGCAGTTCATTCCATTTGATTTTGTTTCAATATCGACAGAACTTGGGTCGATTTCATTATTGCCGGATACCAGAGAGACAATCCCTTTGGCGAGCTTGAAAGCCCCAAAAATTACCGGACCATAGGCGATGACATATGGGCCGCCACCCCCATCCCTTGCCAGGATATGTGTGCCAAAGGTGACAACCAATCCTCCAACAAACCATATGGCGCCATAACGAATGTCGCTTTGAGCTTTGGTTAAGGCTTTGGCCATAGATGTCTCCTGAACGGTGAGGGGTGCAATAGCATCCTTTGGGAGCGCCTAACGAAAGGAATTAACCGGACCAACAGCCGGTAAACGGGGCGAGGGGGAAGGGTGCGAAGGAACCATGCGGAGAGGACTTGGAAGTAGATCGCGGCTGTTGGGTCCGAGTTGAATGGAAGGTTAGGCGCGCTGGGCTTTTACCTGGGAGTGGGACACGGCGGGAGGAATGGTGAACAGAGCGTGGACCTGAACGAAAGGGCGCTGGCCGGGAGGCGTTGAGGAGGCCAGGTGGAACGAGACGATAGGCGGATCGGGCAAGTGGTGGATGAGGAAACGATGAATCGAGCGTATCCGAAAAGGCGATGAGGGGCGAAAGCCATGAAGTGAACGCTGAGGACCCCCAGAACGAGGCCTTTTTGGCGGAAAGCGAGGAGACTTGGAAAGCTGGTAAAAGCCTTGTGAACGGCGCTGAAGCCAGACGGAACGACACGCCTAACGGAAAGAGTTAACCGGACCAACAGCCGGTGAGATGAGCAACGGGGATGAGAAAGCTGGATGCATGAGGTAAGTTAGAAGACCGTGGCTGTTGGGTCCGGGTTGAACGACCTGTTAGGCAGACGGACAGGATTTGCCTTGGCGTGGGGAACTGCGGGTGGAAAGTTGAACTGAGCGTGGACCTGAAGAGAAGGGCGCTGGCCGGAGGCATTGAGGTGACCAGGTGGAGCGAGATGAAGGGCAGAGCCGATTGCTGAACAACGAGAAAGCTATGAATTGAGCGTAACCCAAGCCGCGATGAGGGGCGAATGGAATGGAGCGAACTCCGAGGAACCCCGAAGCGAGGCCCTTTTGCTTGAAGGGCGGGAGCCTTTGGACGGCGGGAGCAGATCAGGTTGGCAGAGCGAAGGTATTAGGGCCGAGCAAACTGCCTAACGAAAGGAGTTAACCGGACCAACAGCCGGTGGGATGAGCGAAGGGGACGAGAAAGCGGGATGCATGGGGGAGATTGGAAGATCGTGGCTGTTGGGTCCGGGTTGAACGGAAGGTTAGGTTGTGGGCCTGCGGAAGGTTGCTTTAACTCTGATTGATAAAATGAAATAGAACGCACACAGTAGTGAAAAAATAGTACCAACAGCGAATTGATATGTGAATTGAGGTGTAAGTATTGTGTCGGAATCTGGATGGGCAAGAATAATTATATAATCTATGATTTTAAACAGAGATAATGCTGAGAAGTATGAAATTGCAATTAACCGGCTATGGTAATGCTTTTTGAATATGAACCCGAGAGTTAATATCGCGTAGAATGCAAATATAGAACATGATATCATATTGAAATAATTGACAATAATCATTGGCTGTAAGTTTCGGACCAGTATTGCGACATTTGATATGATGCCAATGATAATGAAGAATATTGGTAAGATCAGCCAGCCACCTATGCCCAGTGTTCGGTTCTTTGTGTCTAAGTCTCGCGGTGAAGGTTGATTGGCGAGTGGGCCAAATAGGATACCCTCAAATGAGGATCCTCCAATTGATGGTGGAATTGGGTTCCTATCATCGCGAAGTTCGATGAGTTTGACTTTATCTTGGGTGGTTGTTGCCGCCGGTCTTGGATGACCTGGGATCCCTTCATTTGTCATGATTCACCTTACAGATTTGCAAAACAGCCTAACGAAAGGAGTTAACCGGACCAACAGCCGGTGAGATGAGCGGAGGGGACGAGAAAGCGTGATGCATGGGGGAGATTGGAAGACCGTGGCTGTTGGGTCCGGGTTGAACGATTGGTTAGGCATTTCCGCCTAGAAGACGGATTTTATGATTGAGTTGACACCGGTAAGAAGCTCTTCAATTTCAGGTTTGGTTGGATCGCGATCTTTTTTGTGATCGCAAAGATTTCGGATGTCTGAGAGAAGCTGGATTTTCCGCCAAGTTGCGGTCTCATATACACCTGAAGCCTTTAGTGGGTCATTCAGATCTGCGATTGTAGGGTTTTTCTTGGAAATATTTATTTGATGCGCGACTGCCACTCTTTGGAGATGGGCTTCGAGTACGACCCCTGCAACGGCCCCAGCAGCACGCAGATTAATTGATGCAAGTTTCCCGGCGACGCGAAGCTCGTCGTCTTCTAGCTGAGAAAGAAGCTGACCACGCACATCACGTAAGACTCCTGTCAATCGTGATTTCAGGGATTTGAGTATGTGAACCTGATTCATAAGGCGGACAGCTACTATGTTGTGTACATCCCATTTTGCATTGTTATAAATATCTTTGGATGCGCCCATTCCATTAACGTAATCTTGAATTACATATGTCGAGCCTGCATAGTTTTTGCGCTTAGGGTCAATTCGGTAATAGCTGATGAACTCATCAAGCCGATCTTTGCCGAGAAGGTCAACAAGTCGAATTGATTGAGAATACCAATTCTGGTATTTTTCACCAAATGGAGCAATATCCTTCGTTTTTTCGGTTAGTTTAAGTAGGTCTTGGAACTCGCCAATCAGAGTGTCGAGAATATTTTCAATTTCAATTTCGGTATTCAAGGTGCCTCCTTGGAATGCCTAACAATAATTGGACGACGCATTTCAACGAGTGTTGAGTACGCCTAATGTGTGGGAGGAAGAAAGCTAAGTGTTGATTGAACAGTAGGACTACAAAACCGAGGAACCAGATTAGGCAGACCGGAAAAAGACGGATTCATCATGGTACACCGGACCCCTGGTGATGAGCAAAGGGGAGCGGCCTAACGAAAGGAATTAACCGGACCAACAGCCGGTGAAGGGGATGAGGAGGAGGACGGAGTAAGAATCATACGGAGAGGGCCTGGAAGTAGATCGCGGCTGTTGGGTCCGAGTTGAATGGAAGGTTAGGCGCGCTGGGCTTTTACCTGGGGGTGGGACACGGCGGGAGGAAGGGTGAACGGAGCGTGGACCTGAACGAAAGGGCGCTGGCCGGGAGGCGTTGAGGAGGCCAGGTGGAACGAGACGAAGGGTGGATCGGGCAAGTGTTGGATGAGGAACCGATGAGTCGAGCGTATCCGAATAGGAGAGGAGGGGCGACCCGCATGGAGTGAACGCTGGGGAACCCCGGAACGAGGCCTTTTTGATGGAAAGCGAAGAGACTTGGAAAGCTGGTAAAAGCCTTGTGAACGGCGCTGAAGCCAGACGGAGCGACACGCCTAACGAAAGGAGTTAACCGGACCAACAGCCGGTGAGATGTTCGAGGGGGACGAGAAAGTGGGATGCATGGGGGAGATTAGCAGATCGTGGCTGTTGGGTCCGGGTTGAACGGAAGGTTAGGCGCTCATTTGTCGGAATCGGTGACACTAGAGATGTTGAGATATGTTTAAATTATGGGTATTTTACCTTGTTGGGCCAATCTCCCTCTTCTTCGAAATCTGCCCAGGCGCACTGCTGGCCGTTTACCATCTCAATTTTGAGTGAGTCTAAAGGTAGGGCCAAAGCTCTAGCTGCAAATTTGGCATAGAGGTTTGAGAAATTTAACCCTAGATTAATGTTGTGAATGCCTTCTCTTCGTTCGTGGATAAATAACCCGCCGATGAGTTCGAGTTCATCTTTGATAGGCTGCTGGACTTGTCCTGCAATCGCCCTTCTGAGTGTGGGAATTAGACGAGCACGAATTTCGTAAGGATCATCTTCGGGTATCTCGGGGAGTTGATCGATAAGCTTTTGCGCCGTGCGACGAAGAGCAATTGGATCAACTGCGTTGAACCGCTGACCATCGAAGGGGACCAGTTTTTGGTACATAGGGCGCCTAACGGAAGGAGTTAACCGGACCAACAGCCGGTGGGATGAGCGAAGGGGACGAGAAAGCGGAGGCCATGGGGGAGATTGGAAGATCGTGGCTGTTGGGTCCGGGTTGAACGCCGCGTTAGGCAGACGGAAAGGATTTGCCTTGGCGTGTGGAACTGAGGGCGGAGCGGTGGACCGAGCTGGAACCGGAACGAAAGCGCGCTGGCCGGAGGCATTGAGGTGGCCAGGTGGAGCGAGATGAAGGGCCGAGCGATTGGTCAAAGAACGAGGAACCTATGAATCGAGCGTATCTGAATCGGCGATGAGGGGCGAATGGAATGGAGTGAGTCCAGAGGAAACCCAGTTCGAGGCCCTTTTGCATGAAGGGCGGCAAGCCTTGGAAGACGAGAGAAAGCACCAACTCGGCTTCGTTATGGCAGGGGCGGAGCCTACTGCCTAACGAAAGGAGTTAACCGGACCAACAGCCGGTGAGATGAGCGAAGGGGACGAGAAAGCGGGATGCATGGGGCAGATTGGAAGATCGTGGCTGTTGGGTCCGGGTTGAACGAAAGGTTAGGCCGCAGCTTGATTGGCAGCCCTAGGTGGAGTGTAGAGGCCGAGGTTGGATACGATTAAGGCGACTGACCAAGATCCGCATTTGCGAACTTATCTGAGGCGAGGTTTGATTTTGGGATATGGTTGATAAAAACATTGTATTGTTATCTAGGTTGTGAACTTTTGGGTGCTGGTTTTAAGCAAATCAGGGAAAGCATCTTTTAATGCGATTTCGGCATTAACGTAAGACTCTACCGTAATGGAAGCACAAATGATTTCCTTATTTTTAAGCTCTCGATATGTCGACAATCTTATTGAGCCTGTTTTTTGTGGATTGTAAATATGCTGGTACGCCCTTGCGCCAAGATATTTATCTTTTCCCCAGTAGAGTGGATATAGATTACCTACTATCGGATTGAATTCTTCTGGGGAATTTAAACGAGTGAGGCCCCGGTTGGTTGCCTCGTGAAATAAGTTTAATTTGTCATCAGGTTTAAGGATTGCCGCAAAACCATAAACTGCGCCAGGGAAAAGGACTGGTTTGTCTGCACCTAATATAATAATGCCAGAGGCAGAAGCTTCTTTGATTCGTTCGTTTATCAGGACTGCCCGCATTTTTTGAATTAAAACGTCATGGAGTTTCGTTTGATGTGTCATTTTAATCTCGGATATTAAATGACAACGACTATATCTCCCCACGTGATAGCGGTCCTTAATTTTTTGCCCGATGCTGAGTCAAAATAATCCCAAATAAAAATTTCCTTTCTCCATTCAACATCAGGCATGCCGCCGGTCCTACTGATAGCAGAATCTACTAGTTCTTTGATATCTTCGTCGTAACGCTTGCCACCTTCTAACTCCATGAACATTTCTTTGGTGTATGTGTAGCCTCTGGCTGGATAAACTAGGTAAAATGTTCGATCCCATTGTTCCTTGACCTGATTTTCGATATTTTCTTTCCAGGATTTATAGACTGAGCTTCTGATGTCTTCGAATTTCTTTAAATCAAGTTTAAATTGCTCTTCATTTTCTAATTCTTTAAATGTTAGCATTTCGTTTGCTGGATTATAGTTGGTGCAAATTGATTTTCTCTTTACCCAACTCTCCTCTTTTATTGATCTGATTTTTGATAGGTCGGAATAAAAAGAGGCGCTGATTTCAGAAAGTAGGTTGTCTGAATTCAATTGGTGGAGAGAGTTGTTGATCCTTTCACTGGCGTATATGGTTTGAAGATCGGTTGCAGAAGTTTTCTGTTTTGCTTCATTCCATATTGAATCAATAAACTGTTTAAATGTTGTTGACCTGTTGTAGAATACATCCTGCAATTCTTTTTTCAGGGGTTTGTTTAGCCCGTCTTGCTTGATGCGGTTGTATATATCAGTAAATTCCTTGTTTAGTGATGATTCTTTTGTCGTTGGATATTCTTGGATAATAGACCCAATTGCAACACGTTGCCAATATTTGTATTGCGGCTCGTTAATAATGGCTTCTGCATGTTTGTCATTCTTTGGTCTACATCCTGAGAATGCAATAATCAGTGCGGTTACGGCCGATAGAGCCAATGGTGCTGAGGTGATCGTCTTTTTCATGATTCATCCTTTGACTGTGGGGTGGTGTAGACTTTCTATTGTGATTAGACCATTGCCGGGAGTGGGGTTCAATGGGCTACTTGATTGTCCGAGAGAGTATCTGGACTTCGGGTTGGTGTGGCCTAACGAAAGGAATTAACCGGACCAACAGCCGGTAAACTGTGCGAGGGGGAAGGATGCGAAGGAATCATGCGGAGAGGACTTGGAAGTGGATCGCGGCTGTTGGGTCCGAGTTGAATGGAAGGTTAGGCGCGCTGGGCTTTTACCTGGGGGTGGGACACGGCGGGGGGAAGGGTGAACGGAGCGTGGACCTGAGCGAAAGGGCGCTGGCCGGGAGGCGTTGAGGAGGCCAGGTGGAACGAGACGAAGGGCGGATCGGGCAAGTGTGGATGAGGAAACGATGAATCGAGCGTATCCGAAAAGGCGATGAGGGGCGAATGCCATGGAGTGAACGCTGAGGAACCCCAGAACGAGGCCTTTTTGACGGAAAGCGAGGAGACTTGGAAAGCTGGTAAAAGCCTTGTGAACGGCGCTGAAGCCAGACGGAGCGACACGCCTAACGAAAGGAGTTAACCGGACCAACAGCCGGTGGGATGAGCGGAGGGGGCGAGAACGCTGGATGCATGGGGGAGATTAGCAGATCGTGGCTGTTGGGTCCGGGTTGAACGGAAGGTTAGGGCGCCACCTCGATTGTGCTGATTTTGATGCGGGCACCCTTTGGGTCTGCATAGGCGATGCTGTATGTGCCTGGTTCAAGTTGGCCAAGCGAGATATTGGTTACAGATGTTCGAGAATGTTCCTGGGTGAACAGAGTGGTAATTATGCCAATGCTGATTCTATTGTCTTCGCGGTGAACAACGATTTCTTTGAGGGCCAATGCTGAATTAACAATGGTTGGCTTGGTTGTTATGGCCTTCAAGCCAGAGACATCAACAGATATCGGTAGTAAGACGTCACTTGGGGTCCTATAGGGTGTTCCAACGGCTAATCCTCCAACACTTTGGACGAAAGCCCAATCGCGGTATTCATCAACACAGCCAATACAAAGAAGCATGGTTGAAACTGCCAGAACTTGGGATAGTCGTGCTGGGATCATGCAAGCGGCCTAACGAAAGGAGTTAACCGGACCAACAGCCGGTGGGATGAGCGAAGGGGACGAGAAAGCGGAGTGCATAGGGGAGATGGTAAGACCGTGGCTGTTGGGTCCGGGTTGAACGAAAGGTTAGGCCTGTTCAAGTCGGTTTGGACTTGGACTTAATTAGAGAGATGGCTTTGATTGCGCTGCGAATGAAAATTTCAGCGTGTTCTCGGGTGACTTGGATTTCAGGGTTGTGAGCAACATTGTTCCTGAGTTCGCGCAATGTTTGAATCATGCTTGATAGGTTCTCTGAAAGACCAGCATTCATTGCTGCTAGTCCAACCAGAGAGCGTGGACGGCTCAACTGGGCCATTCCCCTGGGTGTGTTTGCTGCACCTGTCAAGGCTGCTTCGACCATGGTCCATGCTTCGGTAATTGCAGCTCGTGGTGATGTGCTTGAAATTCTATATAGCTGGTCTTCGGCAGACAGGGCTTCCGCAGGCTCAGGTGCTGGCGGTGTGCTTTCCTGTTCATGGTCCAATTCCTTCTCGACTGCAACCATCTCCTTCATAAAGTTAAATTCTGTATCTCCGTGTTTTATCTTAGTTAGCCTGTCGAGGAGTGTTCTGATTTCGGACCGGAACATGTAGGCCAGCCAAATTGCCACTACCGGCCAAACGATGGCTTTTACAAAATCAACAATGGTCTGGAACATGGCTGCCTCTGGGCCTAACGAAGGAAGTTAACCGGACCAACAGCCGGTGGGATGAGCGAGGGGGACGAGAAAGCGAGATGCATGGGGGAGATTAGAGGATAGTGGCTGTTGGGTCCGGGTTGAACGGAAGGTTAGACCGCGTGGGCTCCTTTTCAGTGGCGAGCCTTTCTCTCATGAACTCGAATGCGATGTCGTCCAATTTTTGGTTGACGCCGTGATTGCGCATAACCCAAATGCGACCTGTGTCAGGCACAAAGTAGGGAGAACTTGCGAGACTGGCTGGCTTGTTGCTGAAAAAAACCAAGGCTGTGAATTCAAGAATGTGAATATGGAACAAATGCCCGTCGTGGGACCCAAAGCGATGCACTGCGCCATTTACCCACCCATTATGTATCTCTGGTGTTGCATGAAACCCTTTTATGGTTGACTGTCTTTTAATTAAGAAGCAGTGCATATGGTCATTGTCGATCTGCTGAGAGCGAATGCATTCGGTGAATTGCTTCTCTATTTCATTGGGTAAAGAGAAGTGATCATACATTTCATTTTGACTCCAGGCGGCTTTTAGGAGTGTGAATATGAAGAAAAGCTTCAATTTTGCGCCGTTTAATTTATCGGAATAACCTGCCAGCAATTGTTTTTTTGAATATATGCTGAAGAATTTGAAGTTGGTGCCAATAAAGGATTGAGTTCCATAGTCATCAATGGGCGCGGTGACCGTTTCGCATTTAAGGCAAAGTATCTTGTGATCCTTTGGTCCGTCCTTTGATGGTTTTTCCTTGCGCAATCCACTGCGAGGAATCAGTAGCAACCCACCCCCCCGGCGCTTGATTTCACGAAAGAACGCTGCTGGGAGGATGTGGGATTGGCCCCGTTTATTTTTTGTTGATCCGCAAAGGCGGCATGAGATAGGGGCGACTTGAGTAGGAGTTGTCATTGTATGGGAGCGGTCTAACGAAAGGAATTAACCGGACCAACAGCCGGTAAACAGGGTGAGAGGGAAGGATGCGAAGGAATCATGCGGAGAGGACTTGGAAGTAGATCGCGGCTGTTGGGTCCGAGTTGAATGGAAGGTTAGGCGCGCTGGGCTTTTACCTGGAGTGGGACACGGCGGGAGGAAGGGTGAACAGAGCGTGGACCTGAACGAAAAGTTGCTGGCCGGGAGGCGTTGAGGAGGCCAGGTGGAACGAGACGAAGGGCGGATCGGGCAAGTGGTGGATGAGGAAACGATGAATCGAGCGTATCCGAAAAGGCGATGAGGGGCGAATGCCATGGAGTGGACGCTGAGGACCCCCAGAACGAGGCCTTTTTGAAGGAAAGCGAGGAGACTTGGAAAGCTGGTAAAAGCCTTGTGAACGGCGCTGAAGCCAGACGGAGCGACACGCCTAACGAAAGGAGTTAACCGGACCAACAGCCGGTGGGATGAGCGAAGGGGACGAGAAAGCGGGATGCATGGGGGAGATTAGCAGATCGTGGCTGTTGG
>NZ_KI912268.1:611440-624411 GCF_000242615.2 Holophaga foetida DSM 6591 | reverse complement strand
TCGCGCACAGGATGCGCATCCGTCAGTAAGCGAATTGCGTGCTTACGGTGATACCCCGTGAGGGCGAGAAACTCATCCAGGATCCGGCGCTTTTCAGACCGCGTGCCCAGCTGGTACCGCTCTCGGATCGCCTGGATCAATTCCCCACGAACCGCCTTGCTCACTTGCCCCTTCATCGGAACCTCCTGCCGCTATGTGCGGTAGCAGATTACGTGAGGCAACAGGCAGGGTCCGGTAGTCTTTTAGGCGAGGCAATGCGACGCACATTCCTAATTGACGCCGCCCACCTATGAGATGGGAGGGATGCCGAGAGCCCGGAAGTGAAGAAAGACGACACTGTCATCCGTGCTGCCCTTGCGCGGGCGCGACAAATAGCAATACCTATACCCAGGCGGGCCAGTCTAACGACCGGAGTTGCAGCTTCCATAGGCGTGGCGGCCACCATGCAGGGCATCCCCAGATGAATCCTGTGCCGCGCTGGCCCGCTCATCAAGTCCCTGATCTAAAAAAGCGGGTCGTTACCAAAGCGCCGCCCAGGCTTTCAGCCATTGCAACGCCACAGCGTGGCAGGGGGTCTAACGAAAGGAGTTAACCGGACCAACAGCCGGTGAGATGAGCGGAGGGGACGAGAAAGCGGGATGCATGGGGGAGATTGGAAGACCGTGGCTGTTGGGTCCGGGTTGAACGATTGGTTAGGCTCGCTGGGGACGGCTAATGTATTAAACCACTGGCTCTCGTTCAAGCGTACTGTTTGGGAAAATGCCTGCTGCTGTGAGTTTTGAAATTAAGTCTGCGCCACCGAATTCGCGGGCATAGTTCATTTCTGCCCGATGGATGTTGATTGCAACCATTAACCCGAAATTCTTATTATTGATGACAAGGGGCCTGTCGTGCTTGGTTATCGCTGTTACGATAAAGCATTGACCACCGAGCTCCTCGTCAAAGTCCATTGGGAACTCGATTGTGTCGTTAATATTCAGGGTTTTTTGTGATGCATATAATGCCAGTGCATTGAGTGTGGCATTGATTCTTCGATGCGCTGTTCCCATTGGAGACTGGAAGTCATTGGCTAGGTCAAGATTGAAAGTGATTGGTGAAAACATGCATAATTCAAACGCAGGGAAATCTCGATTCTTTGGCCCATTCCCAAATTCATCGATTAACTCTTTGGTGGCGACTGCAAATCCGGTTTTTTGGGGGTAATAGTAAAGATCGAGTCCGCCACCAACAGAAAATGGGATTATTGCATGCATAACCATGTTGTGCTCAGGGCCAAGAATAGCCTCGAGTGCATCTGATTTGAGTTTGTCCCATTTCTCCGGTGAAGGTTGCAAGCCTAAGAGTTGTTTGATTTTTAGGAACATTGAAAACCTTAGATAGTGAGCCTAACGAAAGGAATTAACCGGACCAACAGCCGGTAAACGGGGCGAGAGGGAAGAGTGCGAAGGAATCATGCGGAGAGGACTTGGAAGTGGGTCGCGGCTGTTGGGTCCGAGTTGAATGGAAGGTTAGGCGCGCTGGGCTTTTACCTGGGAGTGGGACACGGCGGGGGGAAGGGTGAACAGAGCGTGGACCTGAACGAAAGGGCGCTGGCCGGGAGGCGTTGAGGAGGCCAGGGGGAACGAGACGAAGGGCGTATCGGGCAAGTGGTGGATGAGGAAACGATGAATCGAGCGTATCCGAAAAGGCGATGAGGGGCGAATGCCATGGAGTGAACGCTGGGGAACCCCAGAACGAGGCCTTTTTGACGGAAAGCGAGGAGACTTGGAAAGCTGGTAAAAGCCTTGTGAACGGCGCTGAAGCCAGACGGAGCGCCACGCCTAACGAAAGGAATTAACCGGACCAACAGCCGGTGAAGGGGATGAGGAGGAGGACGGAGTAAGAATCATACGGAGAGGGCCTGGAAGTAGATCGCGGCTGTTGGGTCCGAGTTGAATGGAAGGTTAGGCGCGCTGGGCTTTTACCTGGGGGTGGGACACGGCGGGAGGAAGGGTGAACGGAGCGTGGACCTGAACGAAAGGGCGCTGGCCGGAGGTGTTGAGGAGGCCAGGTGGAACGAGACGAAGGGCGGATCGGGCAAGTGGTGGATGAGGAAACGATGAATCGAGCGTATCCGAAAAGGCGATGAGGGGCGAATGCCATGGAGTGAACGCTGAGAACCCCCAGAACGAGGCCTTTTTGACGGAAAGCGAGGAGACTTGGATAGCTGGTAAAAGCCTTGTGAACGGCGCTGAAGCCAGACGGAGCGCCACGCCTAACGAAAGGAGTTAACCGGACCAACAGCCGGTGGGATGAGCGAAGGGGACGAGAAAGCGGGATGCATGGGGGAGATTAGCAGATCGTGGCTGTTGGGTCCGGGTTGAACGATTGGTTAGGCTCAGGGGGCTATTTGGTGGTGGTTACAAAACCTGAGTAATTTTCATTTCCTGGGACAAAAGAGACAGTAAAAGGGCAAGAATAATAACCTGGAATTTTCTTTTTGAGTATGAGATTGAATCCAGATTTGCTTTCTCCAGGTTGGATTAGTGAGCCCCTCAGGCTGATTGTTTCTGGCTGTTTCCAGCAAACGAAGAACTTTTCTGGGAAGGTCTCCTCAAGGCGTAAGGAGAATCCTTGCCAATTTGGTGGAGATGAAATCGTTTTTGGCTCGGCATCCAATACCGGATCATTGGTGTCAATCCGGCCAAGGTCGATCATCCAAATCGGCTTATTGTGCTGGTTTCGAATGTGGTACTTGTAAACTACACCCGATGCGGTTTTTTCAGTGGTCACGGAAAAAACAGCCTTTGGTATTTGGCTAAAAGCCAAATTTGCTATGAGTGTTGTAGATGCCAAGGTGAAAATTAATTTTATGTGCATCTTGTTTCCATGGGGAACGTGAAGAGCCTAACGAAAGGAGTTAACCGGACCAACAGCCGGCGAGATGAGCGAAGGGGACGAGAAAGCGGGATGCATGGGGGAGCTTGGAACACCGCGGCTGTTGGGTCCGGGTTGAACGGAAGGTTAGGCGCTAGGTGACCTGAAGAATGCTTTAGCTGCTTTTGCAATGGATGGCAGTAAGCCTAGCTCTGAGGTGATGGAAAAGGACGCTTGCCATTCCTCGGGAGCCCCTGGTTGGCCTGAAATTGAAACGGTGAACAGGACTTCGCCAAGGGGGCTGCATGTAGCGGAAATTGAAAACTCGTCTTCGAGTGAACGCCATTCGAAAGGTTGACGCCAGGGTTGCTCCCACGCTGCAAGTGTTTCAAAAAATCGAACTAGCCCGAGAGGATCAGTGTAGGTGCACACCGCTTGCGCGGCGCGAAGATCGTTGCCTCGTAAGTCTGCTGTGAAATATTCGCCGGAAAGATCTCGGAAGACCAGTTCTCGGTCAGAGGTGTTGGAGCGAATGGAGAACATGTGGGTGCCTAGGAGCGCCTAACGAAAGGAGTTAACCGGACCAACAGCCGGTGAGGTGAACGAGGGGGATGAGAAAGCGTTATGCATGGGGGAGATTAGTCGATCGCGGCTGTTGGGTCCGGGTTGAACGGAAGGTTAGGGCGCGGGAGAGATACGTTACTAAAAGACTGCCAAGGGTTATAGCGACTGCTGTGGCGATGAATTGTATGGGGAAATTGCGCAGAAAGCCAAACCTGGTTTGTTTACCTACGGTGAGCCACGACAAGGAATCGGCTACACAAAGGGCAAATATGGCGACAAGGCATGTCAGCAAGATTCTCTTTGGGTGAGATGTGAGTCGTGAGGCTATAACGGGTGATAGCCATAAGGAAAGCCAGAGGAGAAACAACAATATTGCGCTTTCGCTAACTGGCGCATGGGCTTTGGAAAAGGAGTAGGCCCCTGCAACGGCAAACGCGACAGTGGGGATGAGGAGTGGGCGCATGGGAGCGGCCTAACGAAAGGAGTTAACCGGACCAACAGCCGGTGGGATGAGCGAAGGGGACGAGAAAGTCGGATGCATGGGGGAGATTAGCAGATCGTGGCTGTTGGGTCCGGGTTGAACGGAAGGTTAGGCTGTCACAGTTTATATAGTTCTATGTGATTCATGATCTCTTTGCTGATTGAATTAAACGAATACAAACCGGAGGTTATCCAGGACTCGGTGTTGCCGATATTGCTGGAGACAAGAAAATGCTGAACAAGTTCATCGTGTGGATATAGGTACCAGGAGGACTTGTAAGGGAACGCAATATGAAGCGACTTGCCAAGGTATTTCTTGTCCAAGGTGAGTCGACCCTTTAACTGAACTCGGAGAAATGAGTCACCATCGATATGTTGAGCGATGAAGTCAGCGCCCTGCCAGTCATCGCTGAGCCGGATGGATGTAAAGCCATATTCCGAAAGCAATGCCGCAATTTGGTGAAAATTGAAATTCTCGCGTTGTCGGGAATTTAGGGATTCGTACGGAACCTTTTGGAATCGCATGGGTGCAGCCTAACGAAAGGAATTAACCGGACCAACAGCCGGTGAAGGGGACGAGGAGGAAGACTGAGTAGGAATCATGCGGAGAGGACCTGGAAGTAGATCGCGGCTGTTGGGTCCGAGTTGAATGGAAGGTTAGGCGCGCTGGGCTTTTACCTGGGAGTGGGACACGGCGGGAGGAAGGGGGAACGGAGCCTGGACCTGAACGAAAGGGCACTGCCGGGAGGTGTTGAGGAGGCCGGATGGAGCGAGAGGAAGGGCAGATCGGGCAAGTGGTGGATGAGGAAACGATGAATCGAGCGTATCCGAAAAGGCGATGAGGGGCGAATGCCATGAAGTGAACGCTGAGGACCCCCAGAACGAGGCCTTTTTGGCGGAAAGCGAAGAGACTTGGAAAGCTGGTAAAAGCCTTGTGAACGGCGCTGAAGCCAGACGGAGCGACACGCCTAACGAAAGGAGTTAACCGGACCAACAGCCGGTGGGATGAGCGAGGGGGACGAGAAAGCGGGATGCATGGGGGAGATTAGCAGATCGTGGCTGTTGGGTCCGGGTTGAACGGAAGGTTAGGCCGTGGACGATTGGTAGGGGATAGGTTCTCGGGACGTTGAAAACGGTTAAATATGATGTTTTACTGTATTTAAAGATTAGTGCCAGGCTGCAGTGGCCAAAACTCTATGCCAGAAGAGGAAGACAGCAACAGCGGTAGCCATGAGCAACAAGGTGAGTGCTTTTAGTAATAATTTCAATTTCAGGTTGGAGCTATCTACTAATACACATGCTATAGCACCATTTGCAATGGATATGATTGGGAACAGATAAATGGGGATTATGAGAAATGCTAACAGGCACGTGAGTAAAGAAAAACCAAGGGAAATGAGGGCAGTAATAAGTGCAATCAAGTTTCTTCTGCTCATAGAAATGATGGCGTCCTTTGGCACGGCCTAACGAAAGGAGTTAACCGGACCAACAGCCGGTGGGATGTTCGAGGGGGACGAGCAAGCGGGATGCATGGGGGCGATTAGCAGATCGTGGCTGTTGGGTCCGGGTTGAACGGAAGGTTAGGCTCGCTAGCTATTCGGATTTACACGGACCAAATGGAAAGGCGCATGTTCGGCGTTTGTTGCTTCGGGTGAACCCGGAAGAGTCTTTCTGATAGCTGTGCCAATAATTTCATTATGCGAATCTAGTTCTAGGATGGCAGTGTAATCCACTCTGGACCCTGTCATGATAATGGTAAAAATCTTAGTTCCAGAAATTTTGCCTTCTATAATATAAGGACCGAGGGTTCCATGAAATTCAGATCCGGTTTGGGTGATTTCAGCGTACCCCCAGCCTCCCGCGAAATAGGAAAGCTTGCTTTCCCATGATCCAGCAATATTTATCGAAGTTGGCTCTGTTTGAGATGCTACCCACGACCGTGCTACATCAGTATTAACGCCAGTGCAAGCGGTAAGCAGAAGTAATGCTGCAGAAAGCAATGTAGGACGAAGAATCATAAGATCTCCTTAAGGAAGAAGGGGTGGTGTGTAGAGCCTAACGAAAGGAGTTAACCGGACCAACAGCCGGTTGGATGAGCGGAGGGGACGAGAAAGCGGGATGCATGGGGGAGATTAGCAGATCGTGGCTGTTGGGTCCGGGTTGAACGATTGGTTAGGTTGCGGCGAATTGAGGGGAACACCAAGATCAGGCCGAAAAATAAAGAAGGAAGACCAATACTGTGGTGGTTCTTCGGATGCATCTACCCCGCTCGCACGGCCGACCTGGAATTGAATATTTGGAGCCAATTTGGCTAAGACGGAATCTAGGTCAGGGATTCCCCACTCAATTTCCGGGTAATGAACAGGGAATACGGTGCCGTTTACATTCGGTGTGTGCAGGAACACAGCGTCCTGACTTGCGTCCTGGCAGTTGAGAATGAGCCAGGCTTGAAGCTGTGTAGGGAACCGATGTTGCACCTCGAAAATTCTATTAAGGACAATCAGCAAAGCTTTTAAATGTTCGGTCCTAGAACGCAGACTGACATTTCCAAGGCCAAACCAATCGGAGTGGTAGTGCCAGAAGTCCCACCAATCCTCTGGGTTTGGATCAAGAGTGAAACGCTCTGCATCTTTGATTAGCTTAGAGAAATAGCGCCGAAGCCCGCGGATTTTTCTACTTGGGCCTTTGCATGATGTTTGGAGAGGGTGGTGCATTGAGAGCAACCTAACGAAAGGAGTTAACCGGACCAACAGCCGGTGGAATGTTCGAGGGGGACGAGAAAGTGGGATGCATGGGGGAGATTAGCAGATCGTGGCTGTTGGGTCCGGGTTGAACGATTGGTTAGGTCGCGACACTGATCTGCTCTAGGGTAACGTGCTTTTCCCAACCCTTAGATGTAACGATAAGTTCCACCAGTACCTCGGCCCCTGTGTCTGTTGGGGCTGTGCATTCGATAAGAGCGAAGAAGACTGGCTCATCCTCCGCAAAGTATTTCACCGCAGTCGAAGTAGGCTGGGAAGAGGGGACCAAACATCCGGCACGGAGATCGTTAAGGCATAGCGACAGATCATCCTGGATGGCGGAAGTAGCCTCTCGTCCAAGAGCAAGAGCGTACCCAAAGCGGTTTGCCAAATCATGAATGTTGCCAAAACTGAGAAGCCGAACTGCCTCGACACCGAGTTCCGCTAACGATGCTTCATCTGTCATGTTTGCTGGAATCTGCATGAGCGGCCTAACGGAAAGAGTTAACCGGACCAACAGCCGGTGAGATGAGAGAAGGGGACGAGAAAGCTGGATACATGGGAGAAGTTGGAAGACCGTGGCTGTTGGGTCCGGGTTGAACGACCGGTTAGGCAGACGGACAGGATTTGCCTTGGCGTGGGGAACTGCGGGCAGAAATGTCAGGCGACATCAGAAAATGACCCCCTGGCGACACGAAATCTGACCCCCCTCACGAGAGGGGAAGCAGATGGAAATGGAGAGACGGGATCCTGGTCTTCGGAAGCCGGAGGCCTGGATGCTTGGGGAGAATGCGGTGGCACAGATATTCGCCTTGAGCGAGTTGGGGTGGGGTTCGAAGCAGATCGCCCGGGAGGTGGGCGTGGCGAGGAACACGGTCCGGGCTTGGCTTCGGGAGGGGCCTGATCGGCAGTATGGAGGCGAGGGGCGGGTCGGCTTTCTGGATCGGCACTACTTCTGGATCCAGAGCCGCTTCCAGGCCGGAGTCCGGAACGCGGACGTCTTGCGGCAGGAGTTCGAAGCCATCGGGATATCGGTGAGTCTCCGGACCGTGGAACGCGCCCTCAGGCCGTTCCGTCAGAGTTGGCAGAAAGCCCAGCAGGTCACCATGCGCTTTGAGACCCCGCCTGGCCAGCAGATGCAAATCGACTTCGGGGAGAAGTGGCTCCAGATCGGCGGGGTGCGCCAGAAGCGCTATGTATTCGTGGCCACCCTGGGGTATTCCCGACGCTGCTACGCCGAGATCTTCGGCAGCCTGCGGCAGAGGGACTGGATCATGGGGCTGGAGCGAGCCTTTCGCCACTTCGGGGGTGTCCCCGAGCAGCTCCTGAGCGATAACGCCAAACCCTTGGTGGATCGCCGGGAGGGCGGGAGGGCCGTCTTTCATCCCGAATTCGAAGCCTTCTGCAGGCACTGGGGGACGGTCCCGAAAGCCTGCCAGCCCTTTCGGGCCCGGACCAAAGGTAAGGTGGAGCGCGGTGTGGGCTACGTGAAAGGCAATGCCCTGGGCCGCCTGGAATGGGTGAGCGACGAGGCGTTGGATGAGCACCTGCTCTGGTGGATGCGGAACGTCGCAGATGTGCGGATTCACGGCACGACTTTCGAACGTCCCATCGATCGATTCGGAGCGGAGACGGCCGCCCTCCGGCCCCTCGTGAACCATCCCAGCTACCTGCGCGTTCGCCATTTGACCCGGAAGGTGGCCTCCGATGGGCGGATCGACGTGGACACCAACCACTACAGCGTTCCGCCGCGGTTCATCGGAGCCACCCTGGAGGTGCGAATTGAGGCGGATTCCCTGGCCGTGCTCTGGCAGGGCCAGATCGTGGCAAGCCACGGGATCCATCCGGGTCGGCACCAGGTCGTAGAGGATCCAGATCATGCCATCCACCATCTGGAGGGCCGAAGCCTGCCTGTGCAGGCGAGCGGGATCTGCCGACCCGTCGCGCACTACGCCGCCATCGCAGGAGGTGAGGCATGGTAGATCCTCGGATGGAGCGCCTGGAACGGCACCTGACCCGGCTGAAGCTGGTGAGCACCCGGGAACGGCTGGACACGCTGCTGGAGAGCGGTGCCAAAGGGGAGATGAGCTTCCTGGAGTTCCTGGATCACATCATCCAGGAGGAGGTGCAGAGCAAAGATCAGAAGCGCGCCCGGATGCGGATCCAGATGGCCAAGTTCCCCCTGGATCGGCGGCTGGAGGACTATGATTTCAGCCTCCAGCCGAGCCTGGATCGACGGCTGGTGGGGGAGCTGGAGACGGGGCGCTATCTGGCGAACGCCACCAACGTGCTGCTGCTGGGACCTCCGGGGGTGGGAAAGACCCACTTGGCCATTGGGCTCGGCAGGAAAGCCATTGAACTGGGGTACAGCTGCCGTTTCATCCATGCGGTGGATCTGGTGCATCAGCTTGGGGTGGCTTCCGAGCATGGAGCCCTGGAGGATGCCCTGTCCCTCTTTGCCCGGCCCCACCTGCTGATCGTGGACGAGCTGGGCTACCTGCCCATAGAGCGGCAGGCCGGGCACCTGCTGTTCCATCTGATCCGAAAACGGTACGAGAAGGGCAGCCTGTTGCTGACGAGCAACCAGCCCATCGGGGCCTGGGGCGAGATGCTGGCCGACGAGGTGGTGGCCACGGCCATCCTGGACAGGCTGCTCCATCACAGCCACATCGTGACCATCAAGGGCGAAAGCTATCGCCTGAAAGAGAAACGCCGGGCTGGCGTGGTGCCATGCCCGGAAGGGGTCCGCTGACGACCGCGCCCGGCGGGGCGTCCTCCGCTTCGGCCTACGGCCTTCGCTGCGGACACCCCACCGGATCACACACCAAGGGGGTCAATATTCGTGTCGTCTCGGGGGTCAACTTTCGTGTCGCTTGACACTGGTTGTGGCCTTAGCCCTGTCCGGCAGCCTTAGGGCAAGGCAAGGCGATCAGCCACCACCAGTTTCTGGTAAAGGGAGCACTGCCCTCCTGGTGGCACCAATTTGTCTGGTCTTCGGTCGTTGAGGCCTAACGAAAGGAATTAACCGGACCAACAGCCGGTGAAGGGGACGAGGAGGAAGACTGAGTAGGAATCATGCGGAGAGGACCTGGAAGTAGATCGCGGCTGTTGGGTCCGAGTTGAATGGAAGGTTAGGCGCGCTGGGCTTTTACCTGGGAGTGGGACACGGCGGGAGGAAGGGGGAACGGAGCCTGGACCTGAACGAAAGGGCACTGCCGGGAGGTGTTGAGGAGGCCGGATGGAGCGAGAGGAAGGGCAGATCGGGCAAGTGGTGGATGAGGAAACGATGAACCGAGCGTATCCGAAAAGGCGATGAGGGGCGAATGCCATGGAATGAACGCTGAGGAACCCCAGAACGAGGCCTTTTTGACGGAAAGCGAGGAGACTTGGAAAGCTGGTAAAAGCCTTGTGAACGGCGCTGAAGCCAGACGGAGCGACACGCCTAACGAAAGGAGTTAACCGGACCAACAGCCGGTGGGATGTTCGAGGGGGACGAGAAAGCGGAGTGCATGGGGGAGATTGGAAGACCGTGGCTGTTGGGTCCGGGTTGAACGGAAGGTTAGGCGCGATGGACGTTATTGGTTTTGGTGGACGTCTTTAAGCCAAGGAGGAAGTTTGAGGCCTGAAATTGACTCGAGGAATGATGGTTTGTATGAGAGGAGGCAGCCTAGCATCGAGTTGTAGACGACCACATGCTCAGAGCTTGAAAGATAGATATCGATTGGAAACCTGTAGGAATCTGAATCCGTACCGAGGTGAGGGTGCGAGAGGAATGGAATGGTTTTGGTTTCAATTTCTAACCACTGGTTGCTAGAGAAATGGAACGGCAGGGATCTGAAGAGTTCTTCTCGCTTTGGATTGGCACCACCATTCTCTGTGCAAAGCTCCGGGTAATAGTCGCCGTCTTCCCAGCCTTGAACTTGCAAGGTGATTTTCCTTGATTGACCGAAGAGTTCTTTGGCAAGTTCGAGGAATTGCCCTGAAGTGACATTCCTTTGGTATTCGTGAGCCATAGTGGCGCCTAACGAAAGGAGTTAACCGGACCAACAGCCGGTGGGATGTGCGAGGGGGACGAGAAAGCAGGATGCATGGGGGAGATTAGCAGATCGTGGCTGTTGGGTCCGGGTTGAACGGAAGGTTAGGCCAAGAGATGAGGGTTGCTTTTCCAGACAGTGAACGCAAGGAATGAGGCGAAGGTCACTCAGGCTAGGTAAGGAAGCAGGAGGAGCGCTGCGCGTGGGTGTATGCGCCAGAAGGCGACGATGGTGGCAAGGATCGAGGCCAAAAGAACCAGGATTTCTGCAAATGCCAATCCACCGAGATGCCAAGCGAAAAACAGCCAAGTCCAAAGGGCATTTAGAGCAAGTTGGACGAGAAACAGGGAAAGAGCAATTCGAGCCTTTCGAAACCCCTGAATGCGCCATACAAGCCAAGCTGAGAATGCCATGCAGAGATATAGCAAGGTCCAAACTGGGCCAAAAATCCAACCCGGTGGTGCCCATGCGGGGCGAAAAAGCGTTTGGTAGAAAGGCCCGGCTTGGGCAGAGGCGACGCCCCCAATGCCTGCAGCGGCGAAGCAAACCAAAAGCCAGGCGAAAAGCCCGAGGATTTTTTGGGGTGGCGGTGACGCTGTCATGGCATTCCGCAGAGTGGCCTAACGAAAGGAGTTAACCGGACCAACAGCCGGTTGGATGAGCGAGGGGGACGAGAAAGCGGAGTGCATGGGGGAGGTTGGAAGATTGTGGCTGTTGGGTCCGGGTTGAACGATTGGTTAGCCGACTGGAGCATCTTTTGATTGTTTGGCATCAAAGTCAGATATTAAGCCGTTTCCTATCGCCCTGGATCGTGCAAAAATTGAAGCGGTCTTTTCTAAGTTTTGTATCAACACTCTAAGCTCTTTTGTGGTTGAATCCCTAGCGAGTATAAAAGTTCTTTCGATATCTGGGGCAGTTTCTATTGCTCCACAGAGGTCACGTGTTTGCAGTAGGAATGTAGTTGTACCTGATTCTGCTTCATGTATAGCCTTTAGAAGGGTCAAAAGACCATCGCGATCTTCAATGGAATTTATCAGCATATCTGAAGACAATATGTTGTTAATGCTGTTTTCGTGCTTAAAAAGTGCATTCGAATATGTGGAATTTAATTTCTTAAGTCGATTGCTGTAATTGGCTAAATCTAATGCATATCCTTTTACAGCTTGGCGTCGCTCGTTTGCACTACCGAAGAATCGCTCGAATTGCGCGGTGGCTTGTATTGTTTTATCGTTGATCGAGAATGTCTCTTGGGCAAGATTATTAAGAACAGAAGTAAGTTCATCAAGGCTCAACTCCAAATCAGCGACATGGTCTAATAATCCAGCAATAGTCGTTTCCGCCATGACTGTTGAGGGATTAATGAAGATATTTTCTGCGAAATCGCTGACTGGATTGCCGAAATGCACTCTTCCATGAATAGCTTCGGTTGCAAGGCTTGATAATTGTTCCTTGGATGCTCGTATTTTTACAAAATCTGTAGAGTAAGAAATAACCCTATATGAGCGCAAATCGAATGGCAATTCGGCTATATCTTGAACCAATAAAATGGTGGGGCGTTTAAGGGCATGCGCAATTCCTAATTCGTAAAATACATTTGGATTTGCCCCCGTTAAATCGGCAATTATCAAATCTGACGTGGCTATTCCTTGAATAATGTCAGAAATGATATTTTGAGAGTTGTTAATGTCGTCAGCTCGGTAGACGCTATATCCACACTCGGTCAGTGTTTCTAGAATGAAAAGGTTGTAAATATCATCGAATGAACCTGAAAAGGGCATGATTACAAATGCTTTTGCCATGGGGTGACCTCAATTTGTGAATTGGCGGCTAACGAAAGGAATTAACCGGACCAACAGCCGGTAAACGGTGCGAGGGGGAAGGATGCGAAGGAATCATGCGGAGAGGACTTGGAAGTAGATCGTGGCTGTTGGGTCCGAGTTGAATGGAAGGTTAGGCGCGCTGGGCTTTTACCTGGGGGTGGGACACGGCGGGAGGAAGGGTGAACGGAGCGTGGACCTGAACGAAAGGGCGCTGGCCGGAGGTGTTGAGGAGGCCGGTGGAACGAGACGAAGGGCGGATCGGGCAAGTGGTGGATAAGGAAACGATGAATCGAGCGTATCCGAAAAGGCGATGAGGGGCGAATGCCATGGCGTGAACACTGAAGAACCCCAGAACGAGGCCTTTTTGATGGAAAGCGAGGAGACTTGGAAAGCTGGTAAAAGCCTTGTGAACGGCGCTGAAGCCAGACGGAGCGACACGCCTAACGAAAGGAATTAACCGGACCAACAGCCGGTAT
>NZ_KI912268.1:549856-611340 GCF_000242615.2 Holophaga foetida DSM 6591 | reverse complement strand
CCTGCGGGACCCCCAGGGCTGACCCACTCGCGCCGCGGCGATCCCGGGCAGTTCCCTCCGCGTCGGCCTACGGCCTCCGCTCCGGGAACCACCCGGGATCGCCGCATGCACCCTGAAAAACGAGAGAGACGGGATTCAGATCCTGCGCCCAGGAAGGACTGCTTCTGGAGAGCAGAAGTGGGCTGATTCTGGAGAGCGTTGAAGCTGAGGACCCCCAGAACGAGGCCTTTTTGAAGGAAAGCGAGGAGACTTGGAAAGCTGGTAAAAGCCTTGTGAACGGCGCTGAAGCCAGACGGAGCGACGCGCCTAACGAAAGGAGTTAACCGGACCAACAGCCGGTGGGATGAGCGAAGGGGACGAGAAAGCGGAGTGCATGGGGGAGATTGGAAGATCGTGGCTGTTGGGTCCGGGTTGAACGGCTGGTTAGGCCGTGAAGTGATTTACAAGCTATTGGTTTGAAGAGGACAGACTTTTCTCAAGCATTGACCGCCACTGGTTTGCGCGCGGGAAGATAAAGATGCCGCCAGCGACGGTGACTAGAAGCATGGCGAGAGTAAGGCTGGAGAGGTCTGGACCAAACATGAATCCAAGAACCAAGCCATAGATCGCAATCGTCTCTAGGCCGGCACTAGCGATTAAGACGGAAACTAGGTTTAAACCCAGGACGGAGGATGGTTTAAACCGGATCTTGGTTTGAAACAGTCGAAGAAGCACTAGCACGGCGACAAAGGTTATCGCTGAGATCGCAAGGAGGATGATTACCGGAGGGCTTGTAAATGGAACTGATTTAAAACCGATGAGGTAGCCCTTGATATTACCTTTCAAGACTGCTGCCAGGTATACCGCCGCATACATTGCAATTGACCCAAAGCAAAGGGCAGCGACGATCAGGCGACTAATGAGTAACTGCGCACTCAAGCTTTTTTCCTGCTTCTGGTCAAGGGACATGATAGATCCTGGCGGCCGGTCGCGGCCTAACGAAAGGAATTAACCGGACCAACAGCCGGTAAACGGTGCGAGGGGGAAGGATGCGAAGGAATCATGCGGAGAAGACTTGGAAGTAGATCGCGGCTGTTGGGTCCGAGTTGAATGGAAGGTTAGGCGCGCTGGGCTTTTACCTGGGAGTGGGACGCGGCGGGAGGAACGGTGAACGGAGCGTGGACCTGAACGAAAGGGCGCTGGCCGGGAGGCGTTGAGGAGGCCAGGTGGAACGAGACGAAGGGCGGATCGGGCAAGTGGTGGATGAGGAAACGATGAAATGAGCGTATCCGAAAAGGCGATGAGGGGCGAATGCCATGGAGTGAACACTGAGGAACCCCAGAACGAGGCCTTTTTGAGGGAAAGCGAGGAGACTTGGAAAGCTGGTAAAAGGCTTGTGAACGGCGCTGAAGCCAGACGGAGCGACACGCCTAACGAAAATTGGGCGACGCAATTCAACGTGTGTTGAGTGCGCCTAACGTTGTTGGGGGGGTGGTGGGGGTTGGTTGGGGTGGGGGATGATTAGGCGTACTGAATAAGGGGGATTGGGTGGCGAAAAAAATGCGATAGAATGCACCATTCGTTGTTAGGATGAATGGTAGGGCAATCCGTCGTTTACCTCAATGGGCGAACTCATGAACCATGCGGAGGTGGTCATGCGTGAGGAGTTTAGGCAGACCGGTGAAGGGCGGATGGAGGGGGTTCCGGGGAACCCTCCCAAGCTGCTGGACCAGTTGCGGGAGAGTCTGCGGGTGCGTCACTACAGTCTGCGGACGGAGGAGGCCTATGTGGACTGGGCGAGGCGCTTCATCCTCTTCCACGGGAAGCGGCATCCGAGGGAGATGGGGGCAGGGGAGGTCGAGGCTTTTCTGACTCATCTCGCGGTGCAGCGCGGGGTCTCCTCTTCGACCCAGAACCAGGCCAAGGCGGCGCTGGTGTTTCTTTACGGTCAGCTTCTGGGCCTGCAGCTTCCATGGCTGTCGGAGGTGGTGATGGCCAAGACGGCACCCCGGCTGCCGGTGGTGCTAAGTCTGGGCGAGGTGCGCGCCCTCTTTGATCAGATGGAGGGGGTCATGGCGCTGGTGGCCCAGCTGCTCTACGGGACCGGCATGAGGCTGATGGAGGGGTTGCGTCTGCGGGTGAAGGATATCGACTTCGACCGCCGGGAGATCCTGATCCGGGATGGGAAGGGGGGGAAGGATCGGGTGACCATGCTGCCTGATCTTCTGGTGCCGCCGATTCGGGCTCATCTGAGCAAGGTTTGCGCACTCCATGAGCGCGATCTGGAGGAGGGCTTCGGCGAGGTTGCCCTGCCGGATGCCCTGGCCGAGAAATTCAAGGCTGCGCCGCGGGCCTGGGGGTGGCAGTGGGTCTTTCCCTCCCACCTGCGTTCGGTGGACCCGCGGTCGGGGGTGATGCGCCGCCATCATCTCCATCCGGAGAGTGTCCAGAAGGCTGTCCGGCTGGCGGCGCGGGCTGCGGAGCTGGCCAAGCCCATCTCGCCCCATGTCCTGCGCCATAGCTTCGCCACCCACCTGCTGGAATCCGGCCATGACATCCGCACCATCCAGGAGCTGCTGGGGCACAAGAACGTTGAGACCACGATGATCTACACCCATGTGCTCAACCGTGGGGGGCACGGGGTCGGGAGCCCCCTGGACCGGGTGGGGGCGAAGCCGCTCAAGGTCAGGGCTTGATCCGGGGGATGAAACGCGGCTGTCTCTTCCCTGATCGCTCAGTCCGCTTGCGGGGTCCGGGCCGATGCATGAAAGAATGTCTCCATGGCGGATTCCAGCAACACCTTCTTCCACAGTGACCAGGTCGAGCAGCAGCCCATGCGGCACATGCTGCTGTGGCGGCTGGTGTCCTATCTCAAGCCCTATTGGCTGGGGCTGCTGGTGCTGCTGGTCCTGATGGCGGCGGGGGCGGCGCTGGAGGTGGTGCCTTCGGAGTTCACCCTGCGCTTCCTGGACCACCACCTGGCCACCGGGACCCTCCGGGGCTCTGGTCCCCTGGTGGCTGCCTTCATCGGCTCCCTGGTGCTGGCTTTCTTCGTGCAGCTGGGGCGTTACGCCCTGCTCTCCTGGGTGGGGCAGCGGGCCATGCTGGACCTGCGCCAGGAGCTCTTTGCGCACCTCATGCGCCGTTCCACCAGCTTCTTCCACCACAACCCCGTGGGGCGCCTGATGACCCGGGTGACCACGGATGTCCAGAACCTCAACGAAATGTTCTCCTCGGGCTTCGTGGCGGTGGTGGGCGATGCCCTGACCCTGCTGGCCATCATCATCTGGATGTTCTCCAAGCACGTGGGGCTTTCCCTCATCGCCCTGGGGATCATGCCCTTCCTGCTCCTGGCCACGGAGATCTTCCGGCGCCAGGCCGGGGAGGCCTTCCGGGAGACCCAGGGGCGCTACGCGGCCATCCAGGCATTCCTCCAGGAGCAGCTCAGCGGCATCAGCCTGGTGCAGCTCAATGCGCGGGAGACCAGCAGCCGCGACGCCTTCGCGGGGCTCAACCGCAGCTACCTGGATGCCTTCATCCGCACCATCTTCGCCTACGCGGTCTTCTTCCCGGTGGTGGAGTTCATCACCAGCGCCACCCTGGCGGCCCTGATCCTCTTCGCGGGCTACAAGCTCCAGGCCGGGGCCCTCACCATGGGCCTGCTCCTGGCCTTCATCCAGCAGTCCGGGCGTTTCTTCCGGCCCATCCGGGAGCTGGCGGAGCGCTACAACGTCATGCAGACCGCCATGGCCAGCAGTGAACGGATCTTCAAGCTTCTGGACAACCAGGACGAAATCCGGGAGATCGAGCATGCCCAGGTGCCCACCTTCCGCCACGAGCTGCGCCTGGAGGAGGTCTCCTTCGCCTACGACGAGGGGGGGCGGGATGTGGTCCGGGGGCTTTCGGGGGTCATTCCCCGGGGCAAGCGGGTCGCCGTGGTGGGCCATACCGGCGCCGGGAAGAGCACCCTCATCAACCTGCTGATGCGATTCTACGATGTGGGGAAGGGGCGCATCACCCTTGATGGCCTGGATCTGCGGGAGCTTCGGCTCAAGGAGCTCCGGGGGATCTTCGGGCTGGTGCTTCAGGATGTCTTCATCTTCTCTGGAAGCCTGGAGGAGAACATCCTCCTGGGGCGGGACAGGGATGCCGCCCGCCTCCTCTCCGTGCTGGAGCAGAGCCAGCTGGAGGATCTGGTGTCGAGGCTTCCGGAGGGCCTGGAAACCCAGGTGGGGGAGCGGGGCCAGAAGCTCTCTGCCGGGGAGCGCCAGCTGGTGGCCTTCGCCCGCATGCTCTACGGACGCCCCGAGATCCTGCTCCTGGACGAGGCCACTGCCAATATCGACAGCGAGACGGAGCACAAGATCCAGACCGTCATCGAGCGGGTGAGCCACCGCCTGACGACCTTCACCATCGCCCACCGCCTCAGCACCATCCGGGATGCGGACGAGATCTGGGTGATGGACCAGGGGCGCCTCATCGAGCGGGGCAACCACGATGCCCTGCTGGAGCAGGGCGGGCACTATGCCAAGCTGGTGAAGCTGCAGTTCGAGGCCGTCTCCGCATGATGCATTTCCCCCCGATCTACCCCATCACCGATGCCAGGCTGGCCATGCCTCTGGCGGAACAGGTCCGTCACCTCGGCGTTCTGGGCTTCCCCTTGGTCCAGTTCCGGGGCAAGCCCCTGGATGCCCGGGAACAGTGGCTCCAGCTTCGGCAAGCGCTGCTTGAGTCCGCTGATAACGGCGGCTGGCCCCTGATCGTGGTCAACGACCGCTCGGATCTGGCGGTGCTGGCGGCCCAGGAGGGGTTCGCTCCCTGGGGCCTGCACCTGGGACAGGATGATCTGCCCCCCTCGGAGGCCCGCCGCCTGCCGGGCCTGGAAGGGCTTCACATCGGCACCTCCACCCATGACGAAGCGGAGTGGCAGCGGGTGGATCCCGCCTGCGATCACGCCGGATGCGGCCCCTTCCGAGGCACCGCCACCAAGGGGGATCATGCCGAACCCATGGGCCTGGAGGGGCTGCGGATCGGCTGTGGGCTGCTGCGGGCCAGGGACGTGGCCCCCATCGCCATCGGGGGGCTGACCCTGGGGGATGCCAGGGACTGCTTCGAGGCCGGAGCCGAGAGCCTGGCCATGGTGGGGGAGATCTGGAGTGCACCGGATCCTGCCGAGCTGCTTTGGGAGGCCCAGTGCCTCCGCTGGCGTCAGCGGCCCGCAGTCCATGCGGGTCGGGGGGTGCTCATCGTGGGGGGCAGCGGCGGTGGCAAGAGCACCCTGGCCAAGGCCCTGGCTCCCAGCCTGGGGCTTCCCCTGGTGGATCTGGACGACCTCATCGAGGAGCGCACCGGCACCAGCATCCCCGATATCTTCGCCTATGCCGGCGAAACGGGCTTCCGGGATCTGGAGACCCGCCACATGGCGGAAGCCCTGCGGACCCCTTGCGTCCTCTGCCTGGGGGCCGGGGCCTGGCAGCGGGAGGAGAACCGCGTCCAGGCGCTGGCTTCCGGGTTCGCCTGCCTCTGGCTGGCGGAGAGCCCCCACAAGGCCTGGGATCGGGTGGCCGGGGATCCCCACCGTCCCCTGGCTCAGGAGCGGGCCACCTTCATGGCCCGCTGGCGCAGCCGCATCGCGGCCTGGAGCCGCCTGCCCATGGTGCTCCCCCTGGGCAGGGGCCCGGAGGAGCTGGTGGAGGCGATGCTGGGACACACGGGCCCCCTGAACGGGGGCCTGGTGTCCATGAATCGATAGGGTCGGATCAGCCTTCCTGTAGAGGTTTGAATCCAGGCTCCTTTGCCAGGAGCGCGGAGGGTGCCTTGAGGAAGCTTGAGAAGATCAGCCCGGCGACGCACACGATGCCGATGGTCATAAGGGAAGCCTGATAGAGGCCCGTGTGGTGCAGGAGGGCCGCGCCCACGACCACGCCTACGGTGCCGCCCACCATGCCCAGGCCCATCCAGATGCCCACCACCTTGCCCACGATATGCCCCGGGAAGTTCATGGAGACGAAGGCGATGCAGTTGGGGATGATCCAGCCCTCGAAGAAGCCGATGGCGAAGAGGCAGAGGGGGAGCACCTTGAGGTTTCCGGCGATGGCAGGCGATTTCAGGCAGAGGACGCCCAGGGCCATGACCACGAAGGCCAGGGTGCAGGCGATCCGCACCTTGCCCTTGAAGAGCTTGGCCAGGAGGAAGCCGCTGAGGGTGGAACCCACCATCATGGAGATCTGAACCATGCCCATGAACTTCCCGGCGTTCAGGATGCCGTGGCCAGCTCCCAGGGGGGGCTGGGCGGAGAGGTAGACCGGCGTGAGATCGTTGACGGCGTTGAAGGCCCAGCTCATGCAGAAGATGGCCAGGATGCCGAAGTAGAAGACAGGCAGCCTGGCCACCTTGGCGAAGTCATGGGAGGCCGCCGCTGAGGCGCTGTGATGGGCGTCCATGGGGACCGGGGGCTTGGGGCCGAAGGGCACCATGACGAGGAGGACGAGACCCACCAGCGGGAAGATGGAAAGCCATGCGCCGATGGCTCCGATGCTATGGGTGCTCATGAAGGCCATGGGGGCGAATGCGAAACCGAGGGCGATGCCCAGGGCCACGCACATCCCCTGGATGCCGGTGATTGGGCCCCGCTGCTGGAAGGGGAACCAGACTGCCGCGATGGAGCCCACGGAGATCGTCACCGGGCCCGCCCCCAGTCCAGCGATGCACCGGGTCAGCAGCATGCCGTTGAGGGTCTGTCCCAGGACCGGCGTGAGGAGCATGCCCCCGGCCACCAGGATGGAGCTGACGATGAGAGTGGGAGTGACGCCGAACCTGTCGCAGCAGATGCCGCCGACGATGGCGCCGATGGACACGAAGATGGAGAAGGAGACCATGACGGCCCCTGTCGTGACCCCCAGGGGCGCATGGAGGCTTCTGGCGACCTGCTCCATCAGGGGGGCTGGCCAGATGAGGCTGACCCCCTGGCCGATGGTGGCCACAATGAGGGCGAAGAACACGAACCATCTGAATTTCGGGTAGACGATCTCTGACATCCATTCCTCCTGGAAGGGTGTGGGGTGAAGTTGAAAAGAGTCAACGCAGAGGGCGCGGAGGGTTAAAAAGAAAGGGCGCAGAGAAAAACAGGAAGACTTCAGACCTGTATCTGTTTTGTAGCCGTTCAGGTATTTCGCACTTGATATGAATGGCTAGGTTGTACTTTTCGTTCAGGGCTGCAAGGCTTGAGAGATGGACGAACTGCAGCGGCAAGTTGACGAGCTGAAGGCCCTGTTGGCGGCCTCTCTGCAACGCATCCAGGAGCTGGAATCCAAGCTCACCCAGAACTCCGGCAACAGCTCGAAGCCTCCCAGTTCGGACATGGGTAGGAAGCGCAAGCCACCGGTAGATCCGAGTGGACGGAAGCGGGGCGGTCAGCCGGGTCACGCCGGAAAGACCCGGGAGCAGGTTCCGCCCGAGGAGGTGGATGAGGTGAAGGACGCCGATCCCGAGTCCTGCGAGAGATGCGGGGAATCCCTGGAGCAGGCTCCCCGCCGGGATGCCATCATCCGGCAGTTCTGCGAGTCGCCGGCGTTCCGGGCCTTCATCACGGAGCTGAGGCAGTGGTCCAAAGCCTGCCCCCGGTGCGGGCATGTCACCCGGGCGGCTGCGCCGGTGGGAACCCCGAAGGGTGCTTTCGGCCCCCGCCTCCAGGCGCTCACCGGGATGCTCTCGGGGCGATTCCGATTGACCAAGCGGGAGATCATGGTGATGCACCGATCCGTCTTTGGCGTGCGGATGTCGCTGGGCTCCGTGGCGGCCTGCTGCAAGTCGGTGAGCGAGGCTGTGGCCCCGACTGCCAGAGCGATCCACGAAGAGGTGAAGGCCTCCCCAGTGGTGCACGCCGATGAAACGGGGTTCGGTCGCTGCGGAGAGGATCGGATGTGGCTCTGGGTCGCCGCAACGGCGGAGGCCGAAGCCTTCCGACTTCTGCCAGGACGGGGCCAAGCGCAGGCCAAGGACATCCTCGGCGAGGACTACCCGGGCATCATCCAGCGCGACCGATGGAAGCCCTACGAGAAGTTCCTCAAGGCCAAGCACCAGCTCTGCCACAGCCACATTCGACGTGACGTGCAGGGGATGTTGGAGAGCAAGGGTGAGACGGGAACCCAGGGCTGCATGCTGAAGCTGGCCAGCGACAAGGCTTTCCATCTGTGGCACCAGTGTGAGCAAGAGGAAATCAGTCGGGAGGAACTGGCCAAGGGGACACAGTCGATCCAGGCGGAGATGCGGGAGCGGTTCGAGATCCTGGCGAAGCACCCCGATACCACCAAGAAAGCACGGGGGACAGCCAACGATCTGCTCCGGCAATGGGATCGACTCTGGACCTACCTGACCCATGAAGGGGTGGTGCCGACCAACAATGAAGCCGAGAGGGCGATCCGCAAGGCGGTGCTGTGGCGGAAGGTGAGCCTGGGGGTGGAGAGCGAGCATGGCGCCCGCTTTGTGGAGCGCATGCTGACCCTGGCAGGCACGGCCCGGAAGCGCGGCGTGGACCTGCTGGAGTGGCTGACTCAGGCCATGAAGGCCAGCCTCGTCGGAATCGCCGCACCGGATTTCACAGCCTGATGCGGTCCCCGTGGAATCAGAAACCCCCTCCATGCGGAGGGGGCTGAACGGCTACTCTGTTTTGAGCTAGTTGATGAATTTGTTAATTATTAAACGTGAAGTCCTTGGAGATTGGGACAGGGCAACCCTCTGCCAGCAGGCTCTCCGCGCCCTCTCTCTTTTTCTCTGCGCCCTCTGCGTTGAATCATTTTTTTTAGGGCCGCTACTTCCCGGTGGCCGCGGCCACCATGGCCTTGACGTTCTCGACCTTGGCGTTGGGGGGCACCTGGCAACCCGCGCCGAGGATGAAGCCGTTGCCCATGTCCTGGATCAGCTTGGTGCTGTATGCGTGGACTTCATCGGGTGTGCCCAGGGCCAGCAGGGAGGCCGGGACATCACCGAAGAGGCACATGTGGTCGCCCAGCACCTCCTTGAGCTTGCGCATGTCGGTGGAGTGGTCGCTGGCGAAGATGCACTGGCCCTTGGGGAGTTCCTTGAAGAATTCCAGATCCCGGTCCCAGCAGGAGTCGAAGTGGAGGAAGACCTTGGCACCGGCCTCCACGATGGTTTCCACGGTGCTGCGGACGTAGGGCCAGACGAAGCGCTGCCAGGCCTTGGGGGAGAGGAACTCACTGGCACCCCGGGCCACGGCGAAGTAGACCGCGAAGGGCTTCACGGCGGCGATCTGGGCCTTGAGGCTCTGGAGGTTCTCGGCATGGGCCACCTCCATGGCCGCATGGACCTTGTCGGGGGTGCGGAACATGTCCTTGGAGAAGTTGGCCAGACCCCGCCCCGAGCAGAAGGTCTCGTAGGGGATGAAGGAGGGGATGGGGCAGAGGGGCAGGATGCCCCGGCCCACGAAGTTCAT
Organism: Holophaga foetida DSM 6591; assembly: GCF_000242615.2. Taxonomy (GTDB): domain Bacteria; phylum Acidobacteriota; class Holophagae; order Holophagales; family Holophagaceae; genus Holophaga; species Holophaga foetida. The sequence goes on along the minus strand of NZ_KI912268.1, from coordinate 601,907 downwards.
GGCGGCCTTGTGAAAGTCCGTGGCCAGGTAGACCTGGGCGTCGGCGCCGGTCTGGGGCAGACGGCGGCCCAGGTAGTCGCCCAGGAAGGGGCCCATGCCCTGCTCGACGATGAGGTCATAGTCCTCGGCGCTCATGAGGCTGACTTCTTCGACCTGCCAAGGCTCGTCGGGACCCAGTTCCCGGCCCGGCAGCTTGTTCTTGGAGAGCCAGGCGGCCCCCAGGATCTGGGCCGTGGGCACCAGGGACTCGGCGGCGTCCACCTCCCCCAGGGAGGCGAAGCACTCGGCCATGATTTCGCTGCCCCGGTTGGGATCGGCGATGAAGTCCGAGAGTTGTACGCCCATGGCCTTCCCGCAGAAGGCTTCGGCACAGATCATGACCGGGGTGCGGTCGGGTTTCCCCAGGGCGATGGCTGTCGAGAGCCTAGCGACACTTTTCCCCAGCTTTTCTTGCGGATTGAACACGAACGACCTCCGGTTATTGAGCTTTTGACCGATGGTAGGTGTCCATTATGGGTGAGGGAAACGAAACGTTTTTTGTTCTGCTATAAGTCAGATTTATGTCCAGAATCCATCGTGGGTCTGTATATCCTGGCTTCTGATTCCCGGGTGTGTTCAATGGATCTGGAGCGGCTGAAATACTTTCTGGCTGTGGCGGAGTGTCTGAGCTTCACCAAGGCCGGGGTCCGCCTGCACCTGACCCAGGCGGCGGTGAGCTACCAGGTATCCGCCCTGGAGCAGAACCTCGGGTTCAAGCTCTTCAAGCGGGATACGCACCGGGTGAGCCTGACCCGGGCCGGGAGCTTTCTCCTCAAGGAGATGCAGGAGGTCATGGCCAAGTGCGAATTCGCCATCCAGCAGGCCCGGAAGCTGGAATCCGGGCTTATCGGGGAGATCACCCTGGGCTACCTGGGGGGCATCGAAAAGAAGTTCATCCCCACCTTCTTCAAGCGTTTCACCCACGATCATCCCGAGGTGACCGTTCATTTCCAGGGCTATAACATTCCCAGCCTCATGCAGGCCATGGAGACGGGAACCGTGGACGTGGCCTTCACGGTGACGGTGGGAATCGATGACCTCAAGGGCTTTGAGTCCATCAAGCTCTTCTCCGATATCCCGGCGGTGCTCATGTTGCCGGATCACCCCCTGGCGGGCAGGAGTGCGCTGAGGGTGGAGGACCTGGCAGGCCTGCCCCTCGTGGCCATGGCCCCTGAAGTCAGCTCCGCCACCTCGGACTGGCTGGGGGATCTCTTCGCGCGTCACAAGCTTCGACCGAACGTGGTCCGGACTGCCAGGGATCCCGGAACCCTCATGATGCTGGTGGAATCAGGCCTGGGGCTCACCATCCTCACGCGCCACGTGGCGAAGCTCTACCCCAATCCCCACCTCCACTTCGTGGATCTGGTCAGCGAGGATGCCAGGGTTGACTCCCTGGTGCTCTGGAAGCGGGACAACGACAACCCCTGTGTGCCCACCTTCCTGAAGAGCCTGGGGATCAGGCCCTGAAAAGATCCACCTCCAAGCAGCCCCGCGCGGCGGGGCTGCTTGGAGGTGGATCTTTTCCCTTACACCCGCTCGAAGATCGCCGCGATCCCCTGTCCACCGCCGATGCACATGGTGGCGAGGGCGTAGCGGCCCTGGATGCGCTCCAGCTCGTAGAGGGCCTTGGTGGCGATGAAGGCGCCGCTGCAGCCGATGGGGTGGCCCAGGGCGATGGCGCCACCGTTGGGATTGGTCTTCATGGGGTCCAGGCCCAGGGCGCGGGAGACAGCGATGGCCTGTGCGGCGAAGGCCTCGTTGGACTCGATGACATCCATCTGGTCCAGGCTGAGCCCGGCCCGCTGGAGAGCGAGCTTCGTGGCGGGGATGGGGCCCTCGCCCATGATTTCGTGGGAGACCCCGGCCACAGCGGAGGAAACGAGGCGGGCTACGGGCTTGAGGCCTTCCCTCTGGGCGGTGGCGGCGTCCGCCAGAACGAAGAATGCGGCGCCATCATTGAGGCCCGAGGCGTTGCCGGCCGTGACGGTGCCATCCTTCTTGAAGGCGGGCTTCATCTTGGCCAGGGCCTCAAGGCTGGTGGCCTTGGGGTGCTCGTCGGTGTCGAAGAGGATCTCGCCCTTGCGGGTCTGGAAGGTGAGGGGCAGGATCTGGGACTTGAATCGCCCCTCGGCGATGGCCCTGGCGGCCCGGTTCTGGGATTCCAGGGCCACGGCGTCCTGTTCCTCACGGGTGATGCCCCATTTGGCAGCCACGTTTTCTGCGGTCATGCCCATGTGACCGGCTCCGAAGGGGTCGGTCAGGGTCGCCACCATCATGTCGGCTATGGCGACATTCCCCATGCGGGCGCCCCAGCGGCAATCTGAACTGAGGTAGCCACCTCGGGACATGACCTCCACGCCGCCGCCCACGCCGAAATCCACCTCGCCGCAACGGATGGCCATGGCCGTGGAGACGATGGCCTGGAGGCCCGAGGCGCAGAGCCGGTTCACGCTCATGGCCGTGGAGTCCATGGACATTCCGCCCTTGATGGTGGCGGTCCGGGCCACGTAGGGAAAGCGGGCGTCGGTGGGGATCACGTTGCCGACGATGGCGTAGGGGACTGCCGCGGGATCCACCCCGGCCCGTTTGATGGCCTCCCGGATCACCAGGCCTCCCAACTCTCCGGGTTCCATGTCTTTGAGGGCGCCACCGAAGGTGCCTATGGCAGAGCGGACGGCGCTCAGGATAACGATTTCGCGGTTCATGGGTCTCCTCGGGAAGCAGTAAGCCAATGGTCAGCGGTGCTCCAGGAGCGCCGCTGAGGATTTATTCGATTCTGCCAGAGCCTGGGGCGATTGCAGACTTGGTGGTGGGACCAGGGCCCATCTGCCAGAATCGAGTTTCCACCAAACAGGACGGAGTCCCCATGTGTGAATCAAACATTGCCCAGGTTCAATGGCTGATGGACCGGGCCCAGATCAGCGATCTGCTCTACAGCTTCGCCTCCTGCATCGATGCCAAGGACTACCTAGGCTACGCGGACAATTTTGTGGATGGCGGATACGTGGAACTTCCCGAGCCCACCTCCAAGACCGGCGAGACCTTCAGGATGTTCAAGGAAAAGATGCCGGAGCTGATGCCCCACGGGCTTGGCAAGTACAAGGGCACCCACCACATCAGCACCAACCACCAGATTACGATCCAGGGGGATACCGCGACTTCCCGGTCCTACCTCCAGGCTGTGCACATCGGCGAGACCCCCTTCGACCACTGGGATGGGGGGGGGTGGTATGACAGCACTTACCGTCGGACGCCCCAGGGATGGAAGTTTGTCAGCGTGAAGCTGAACGTCGTCTGGCTGAGTGGCAGCCCCGTCCAGATGAAGGCGGATATCTGATGTCGGCTTCCAGATTTGAATGGTCGCAGCTGGGGGACATCCAGGGTGGTCGCCCCAATCTGGGGGGCGATACGAGGGTCGCTGTGTACCGTTTGATGCAGTTCACCCTCCGCTCGGTCCTCGAGAAGGAATTCGGCGAGGACCGGATGCGGAGCCTGCTCATCCAGGCTGGCTACCTGGCTGGCTCGGAGTTCTGCCGAAATGTTCTGGACACCGGCCTCGCCTTGGGCCCCTTCATCGCCCAGCTTCACGCCAAGCTCCTGGAGCTGTCGATCGGGGTCCTGAAGGTGGAGAAGGCGGATGCCGAGAGAATGAGCTTCGTGGTGACGGTATCCGAGGATCTGGATTGCTCCGGGCTTCCCCTTGCTGGAACTACGGTGTGCGACTATGACGAAGGCTTCCTCCAGGGCATCTTCGAAGCCTATACGGGCCAGGCCTTCATGGTGAAGGAAGTGGACTGCTGGTCCACCGGCGAACGAACCTGTCGCTTCGCCATCCACCCGTTGCCATGAGCTCCCAGGAGGAGGCTCTCCTGGGGCGTCTTCGGACGATTGTCCAGGCGATGAACCTGGGGGCCATCCCCGTTCTGGAGCCTCTTCCCGAGGTCGAGGATCCTTCCCTCGGGGCGCTGGCGGCGGATATCTTCCAGATGGGGAAGCAGTACGCTGACAGCTATACCTTCCTTCTGGATCTGGCCAAAGGGAATCTGGATGCCGAAGCGCCTTCTCGCAGCTACTGGGCTGCTCCTTATAAACAGCTCCAGGCGGAACTCCGGCATCTGACCTGGCAGATCCAGGAGATCTCCAGGGGGAGTCTGGATCACCAGGTCTCCTTCTCCGGGGACTTCGCCCAGGCCATCAATGCCATGATTGAGGCCCTGCGGGAGAAGGAGCAGCTCGACGAGCAGAACCGGGCCAACGCCCAGCTCTTCAAGACGATCTTCGAAACCTCGGCCGATGGCATGCTGATCGCGAATCTCCAGGGGTGGGTGCTGTACCCCTCCAGGTCTGGAACGGAGATGCTCCTCCTGGACGAGAGCGACTATGCGCAGGGGGTCAACCTCTTCGATTACATCCACCCCGGGGATCGGGAGAAGGCCCGCCATTCCATCATGAGGCTTCTGCGGGGGGAAACGACCGGATTCTCGGAATACCGGGTGCTTCGCAAGGACGGCACTCAGTTATGGAACGAAAGCCACGCTGCTGTGCTGACGAACGCACAGGGAGAGCCGGACCGGCTTTTCGTCGTCTTCCGGGATATCACCCAGCGGAAGGCCGATGAGGAGAAGCTGCGGGCCTACTCGGAGGAACTGGAGAGGCTCAATGCCAAGCTGTCGGAATTGGCCACCACCGACGCTCTGACGGGTGTTTTCAATCGCCGCAGTTTCGATTCCCGCCTCCAGCAGGAGGTTCAGCGTGCCATCCGCTTCAGCGGGTGCTTCTGTCTGGTGATGTTTGATATCGACCACTTCAAGCGCTTCAACGACCACTATGGGCACGGGGCTGGGGATCTGGTGCTGGTCTCGGTCTGCGGGGCGGTGGGGCTGCACATCCGGCAGGTTGATGGCCTGTATCGTTACGGAGGCGAAGAGTTCATGGTAGTCCTCAGCGAGACCAGCCTGGAACAGGGACTCCTGGTGGCGGAGAACCTGAGGGCTCTGGTGGGGGGACTGGAACTTTCGCACAACGACACCCCCTTGCCATCGGTCACCGCATCCTTCGGGGTCTGCTGCTCCTCAGAGATGGAGGGACTGGAGGCTGCGCGCCTGGTAGAGGCCGTGGACGCTGCCCTCTACCAGGCCAAGGCCTCCGGGAGGAACTGTGTGCGGATGGCAAGGGCGAAATAAACATGATTTTATTCATGTTATATGAATATTTATTTGATTAAATATAATGCGCATCTCAAACTATGGTATTTGGCTTATCAAAGCCTATAATCTGGAATCTTTTCATCCTGGCCATCCTGTATATCCTGTTTAAAGAAGAACAAGAACAGGATATACAGGATGGCCAGGATGAAAGCAGAATTTAGCTATCCTTTGTCGTGTTGAATGCGATGATGCGCTCCGAAAATATACGTTTTAACTTGTGTGAATTGGTGCCCCTTGAGTCTTTGCGTTGGGATTGATTTTCTTGGCTTACTTTCCAGATGATGGGGTTGTTTTCTCCCGAAACACCGCATCCAGCTCCACGCACCACCGCATCTTGTCCGCCTCGGGGGCGAAGCTGCCCTGGAGGCTGTTCTGGGCCAGCAGCCATGCTTCGCGGGCTCCCAGCTCGGGCAGGGCGTCAAAGGTCTCCTGGAAGTTCTGGAGCAGGTAGCCTCCGAAGTAGGCGGGGTCGTCCGAATTGATGGTCGCCGCCAGGCCAGCCTTCAGGAGGGTGGGTAGGTTGTGGCTGGGGAGCCCTGGAAAGACCCTCAGCTTGACGTTGGAGAAGGGACAGACCGTGAGGGGGATGCACTCCCGGGCCAAGCGTGCCACCAGAGCCGGGTCCTCGAGGCAGCGAACGCCGTGATCGATGCGCTCGACCTTGAGGATGTCCAGGGCCGAGTGAATGTAGGCCGCAGGGCCCTCTTCTCCGGCGTGGGCCACGACGTGCAGCTCCAGTTCCCGGCAGCGGGCGAAGACCCGGGCGAACTTCTCCGGGGGATGGCCCAGTTCGCTGCTGTCCAGCCCGACACCGATGACGTGTTCCCTGAAGGGCAGGGCCTCTTCCAGGGTGGCGAAGGCATCCTCTTCGCTGAGGTGGCGGAGGAAGCAGAGGATCAGATCGGCGCTGAGGCCAAGCTCCCGTCGGCCCTTGGCCAGGGCTTCTGAAAGGCCCCGGATGACGGTACCCATGGCTACGCCCCGAGCTGTGTGGGTCTGGGGATCAAAGAAGATCTCGGCGCGCACCACGCCGTCCCCGGCCGCCCGCTGCAGGTAGGCCCAGGCCATGTCGAAGAAGTCCTGTTCCAGGATCAGGACGCTGGCCCCGGCGTAGTAGATGTCCAGGAAGCTCTGGAGGTCCTGAAAGGCGTATGCGGCTCGCAGGGCCTCTATGCTGGGATAGGGCAGGGACACCCCGTTGCGGCGGGCCAACTCGAAGATCAGCTCCGGCTCGAGGGAGCCCTCGATGTGGATGTGGAGTTCCGCCTTGGGCATGCGCCGGAGGAGCTGCGGGAGGGCCGAGGGAGGGATGGCGTCGAAGTCGATGGGAGGCACGGGCTGACTCATGGCCATAGCTTACAGCACATGGAGTTCCAGGCCCGAGTGTCCCGGTGAACTGTGGCATCTTCTTCTATCCCCTGAATCCCCTTCATCCTGGCTAATTTTGTTTTTAAAAGATCTTAAGCCAGGATGAAGGGGATGAATAGGATGGCAAACCGGAGGCGTTTGTCAGCCCATGAGCAGCTGGGGGGGCCGCACCTCCCAATTTCATTTGATGGAAGGTTCCTGGTCAATGACATGAAAACGGCGGCGCAAATGGGTCAGCCCATCTGCGCCGCTGTTCAGTGCTTGAGCCCGGTTCTACTTTCCGCCGGGAACCTTGGCGTCCACGCCCTTGACGAAGAACTTGATGCCGCCGAGCCATTCGTCGTCAGCCACCTTGCCCTTGGCCAGGACTTCCTTGCCGGTGTTGTCCTGGATGGGGCCCTGCCAGATGACATGGCTGCCATCCTTCAGGCCGGCCTTGACCTTCTCGACCTTGGCCTTGAGGTCCGCGGGGACCTTGTCGGAGATTGAGACGAGATCGATGGCGCCTTCCTTCACGCCCCACCAGGCCTTGCCGGTGGTCCACTTGCCTTCCATGGCGTCCTTGGTGGCCTTGATGTAGTAGGGCGCCCAGTTGGCGACAGCGGAAGCCAGGTGGGCCTTGGGGCCATAGGCGTGCATGTCGGAATCCCAGCCGATGCCATACTTCCCGGCCTTCTCGGCGGCCTGGAGCACGGCGCTGGAATCGGTGTTCTGCATCAGCACATCCACGCCCTGGTTGAGCAGGGACTGGGCGGCTTCGGTTTCCTTCGGGGGATCGAACCAGGCGTTGACCCAGACCACCTTGGTCTTGATCCTGGGATTCACGCTCTGGGCGCCCAGGGTGAAGGAGTTGATGTTGCGGATCACCTCGGGGATGGGGATGGAGCCCACCACGCCCAGGGTATTGGTCTTGGTCATGCCGCCAGCCAGGACACCGGCCATGTAGGCGCCTTCATAGGTGCGGCTGTCGTAGGTGCGGAGGTTCTCGGCGGTCTTGTAGCCCGTGGCGTGCTCGAACTTGACGTTCTTGAGGTCGGCGGCGGCCTTGAGCATGGGCTCCATGTAGCCGAAGGTGGTGCCGAAGATCAGGGTGTTGCCCTGGCTGGCCAGATCGCGGAAGACACGCTCGGCATCGGCGCCCTCGGGGACCTTCTCCACGAAGGTCGTCTGGATCTTGTCGCCCAACTCCTTCTCCAGCGCCTTGCGGGCGTTGTCATGGGCGAAGGTCCAGCCGCCGTCGCCTACGGGGCCGACGTAGGCGAAGGCGACCTTGAAGGCCTGGGGCTTGGCAGGTTCGGCGGGGGCTTCCTTCTTCTTGTCGCAGCCGATGAAGGCAGTGGCTGCCACGGCAGTGCAAGCGACCAGCTTGCAAAGCAGGCTCGTTCGGGATGGGCGCATGGTTGGGCTCCGGGATGGGTTGAGTTGTGAGGATCAACCCAGGATTATGAACCCGGGCGGCTCCAGTGTCACGCCTTCACCTCGACCCGATCAGCCCTCCGGGAAGAAGGCCTTGCCCAGGGAGGCGGGCATGTTGGCACGGATCCAGGCCGGGTTCCTGGAGATGAGCACCAGCACCGCGATGGTGGCCAGGTAGGGCAGCATGGTCAGGAACTGGCTGGGGATCTGGACCCCCTGCCCCTGGAGGTGGAACTGGAGCATGGTGACGCCCCCGAAGAGGTAGGCGCCCAGCAGGATCCGACCGGGCCGCCAGGTGGCGAAGGTCGTGAGGGCCAGGGCGATCCAGCCCTTGCCGGAGACCATGCCCTCGACCCAGAGGGGGGTGTAGATCACCGAGAGGTAGGCCCCGGCCAGGCCGCAGAGGGCACCGCCCGTGACGACAGCAGCCAGGCGGATCCTGCGCACAGGATAGCCCAGGGCGTGGGCCGATTCCGGGTTTTCCCCGATGGCGCGAAGCACCAGCCCCGAACGGGACCGATAGAGGAACCAGGCGATGACCACGGCCAGGGCGATGGCCAGGTAGACCATGGGGTGCTGCTTGAAGAGTGCTGTCCCCAGGAAGGGAATCTTGGACAGACCGGGGATCTCGAAGTGGGGCCGGGGACCAAGCTTCTCCTGGGTGTACTTGATGCCTGCGAAAGCCGAGAAGCCGGAACCGAACAGGGAAAGGGCCAAGCCCGTGGCGTACTGGTTGGCATTGAGCCAGATCACCAGGTAGCCGAGGGTCGCGGCGAGCACGGCGCCCATGGCACCCCCCGCCAGGAAGCCCATGAGATCGCTGCCGGTGTGGACCCCCGTGGCGAAGCCCGCGAAGGCCGCCATGAGCATGATGCCCTCGGCGCCGAGGTTGACGATGCCCGCCCGCTCATTGATGAGGAGACCCAGCCCGGCCAGGGCCAGGACCGTCCCGGCGTTCAGGGTGGCGGCGGCCTGAAGAGCCCAGGATTCCATCACGCCTCCTCGCTATGCTTGGGCTTGCCGACCCCGATCCAGCGCAGACGGTTGAGGATCAGGGTATCGCAGCCCAGTAGGGTGAACAGGAGCAGGCCCTGGAAGACGCTGGTCATGGCCTTGGGAAGCCCGAGACGGGACTGGGCCAGCTCCCCCCCGATATAGAACAGGCTCATCAGGAGGCTTGAGAAGACGATGCCCACGGGATGCAGGCGTCCGACGAAGGCCACGATGATGGCGGCGAATCCGTAGCCCACGGAGAGGTAGGGGGTGAGCTGGCCCATGGGACCGGCCACCTCAAGGGCGCCCGCCAGACCGGCCATGCCCCCGGAGATCAGGAGTCCGATCCAGAGGGCCGAACGGGAAGAAAAGCCTGCGTAGCGGGCGGCGGCGGGAGCCATGCCCCCCACCTGGAGTTGGAAACCCCGGTAGGTTCGGAAGAGGAAGACCCAAAGGGCGGCCACTGCCACGATGGCGATGATGACGCCGATGTTGGCCCGGTAGCCCACCATCAGGCGGGGGATCTTGGTCACGGACAGGAAGGTGATGGTCTGGGGGAAGTTGTAGCCGTCGGGATCCTTCCAGGGGCCGTAGACCAGGAAATCCAGGAGCTGCTGGCCCACATAGACCAGCATGAGGCTCACCAGGATCTCGTTGGCGTTGAAGCGGTCCTTGAGGAAGGCTACGATGCCGGACCAGATGGCGCCTCCGATGACGCCGGCCAGCAGGATCGCCACAACGATCCAGCGTCCCGTGCCTGGACCTGCCTGCATGGCCACCCAGCTTGCTGCGACGGCACCCAGGAGATACTGTCCCTCGGCCCCGATGTTCCAGACATTGGCGCGGACGCAGACCGCGAGGCCCAGGGCGATGAGCAGCAGGGGCACGGCTTTCACTGCCAGTTCGGAGATGGCCTGGGCATTCTTCAGGGGTTCGACGAAGAAGATCTCAAGGCCCTTGACGGGATCCTTGCCAAGCCAGATGAACAGGCAGACCCCGATGAGCACCGTGATGGCCAGTGCGATCAGCGGCGAGGCGCAGGACATGAGGCGGGAGGGCTGGGGGCGGGCCTCAAGCTTGAACATGGGCTGCCTCTCTGGGCCAGAGGCCGCTCATCCATTCACCGATCTGTTCCACGGTGGTCTCGTGGGCCGGGATGCTGGGTGACATCTGTCCCTGGGCGATCACCACGAGGCGATCGCTGATCTCGAAAAGCTCGTCCAGTTCCTCGCTCACCACCAGGAGGGCGCATCCGGCGTCCCGGAGTTCCAGGAGCTCGGCCCGGATGGTGGCGGCGGCGCCCACATCCACCCCCCAGGTGGGCTGGGAGAGGATGAGGACCCGGGGAGCGGCGTCCACCTCCCGCCCCACGATGAATTTCTGGAGATTGCCTCCGGAAAGGCTCTTGGCGGGGGCGTGGGGGCCGGGGGCCGCCACGTTGAACCGTTGGATCAGGCTTTCTGCGAGCTTGAGAACCTCGCTCTTGTGGATCCAGCCGGTGCGGGAAACGCTCTCGTGGCGGGTCAGCAGGGTGTTCTGGGCCAGGCTGAGCATGGGAACAGCCCCCCGTCCCAGGCGTTCTTCAGGCACGAAGTGCAGGCCCCGTTTGCGCCTCGGGTCAGGGCCATCGTGGGAGATGTCCTGACCGAAGAGCTCGATGCTGCCCTCGGGGGAGCGGCGATCCTCGCCGGAAAGGGCCGCCATCAGCTCGTTCTGGCCGTTGCCGGAGACACCGGCGATGCCCAGGATCTCCCCTGCGCGTACCTCCAGCGATATCCCGGAAAGGCTGGTCCCATAGGGATCCTGCTTGGGAAGCTTCAGTCCCTTCACCGCCAGGGCCACCTCGCCCAGGTGGGCCTCCCGGTGCTTCAGTTCCGGGGGCTCGGCCCCGATCATCAGGCGGGACAGGCTGGCATTGGTTTCCTGGGTGGGATCCACCTCGCCGGTGACCTTCCCGCCCCGCAGGACCGTGCAGTGGTGGCAGAGGGTGCGGATTTCGTTCAGCTTGTGGCTGATGTAGAGAATGGAGCAGCCCTGCTGGGAGAGTTGGTTCAGGGTGATAAACAGCTTTTCGACGGCCTGGGGGGTGAGCACGGAGGTGGGCTCGTCCAGGATCAGGAGCTGAGGCTTGGCCAGGAGGGCCCGCACGATTTCGACGCGCTGACGTTCGCCCACGGACAGGGTGTGCACGGGCCGGAGGGGATCCACATCCAGGCCGAACTCCTCAGCGACCTCACGGATCCGCTGGATGACCCGGGCAAGGGGAATGCTCCGGTCCAGGCCCAGCCAGACGTTCTCCGCCGCCGTGAGGGTGTCGAAAAGGGAGAAGTGCTGGAAGACCATGGAGATCCCCAGGGCCCGAGCCTCGTGGGGGTTCCGGATCTTCACAGGCTTGCCGTTCCAGCGGATCTCGCCCTCGTCCGGGCGCACGGCCCCGTAGATGATCTTCATCAGGGTCGATTTCCCGGCCCCGTTCTCCCCGAGCACGGCGTGGATCTGCCCGGGTGTGACACGAAGATTCACGCCGTCGTTGGCTTTGACGGCAGGGTACTGCTTGCTGATTCCATTCAGCTCAAGGCGCAATTCAGTCATGGTCGTTCGGTGCGTTCCGGGGTTGGGATGACGGGAACAAACCCTTATTCTTAGCGGTACGGCAGGGATTTAGCAATCCAGGCTTTCCATGGGCCGCTCAGGAAGTGGAACCATCTTCGGCGCTTGCCAAGGGTCCGTTGGTCAATCGAAAGTCCATGTTCGCTGACCAGCGCCCGGAGTTCCGCTTCGGGGTCGATGCTCATGGCCTTGTAATACCCTCCATTCGGGGTGACGGGTCTGGTGTGGGTGACGGGCACCGAATCCAGGATGGCGATGCGGCCCCAGCCTTTGTCCAGCACCTGCTGGCACCACCAGTAGTCGAGGCCCCAGCCCGAACGGTTGGTGCCGAAGGTGGGCAGCAGCGCCAGGAGCACGTCGCGGCGGAAGATCGGCACCATCACTTCGACAAAGTTGGTGTACCGCAAGAGATACCGAGGCTTCTGCCGCGTGATCCCATGGCTGATGTGGCTCTCCGGGCTCAACGCGGGCTGCGCCAGGGCCAGGCACTCCCGGTGGAACAGCTGGAACATCCTGGCGATGGTGGCGGCGTCGGTCCGGATATCGTCGTCGGGCAGCCAGATGGCGTCGTACTGGCTGAGCAGATCCACATGCTCAGTAAGCACATGGCGCAGGAGTTCGAACTTGCTGCCCTTGCGGGAGAGGTAGTGCTCGCAGCGATCACGGAAGCGATCCGGGACATTCCCGTAGTAGATCAGCACCAGATCGAATGCCCGGCGAAGGCGGCTGGGTTCAAACCAGCCCTCGTGGAGAGAGTCATCGCCGACACAGACGATGACCAGGTTCTTCCTCGGTTTCATGCTCTGGTCTCCTTGAGGGGGTACGGCGGCGGGCACTCCAGCTCCAGGCCAAGGAGGGGCAGGTTCAGGGTCATGGCGTGCAGGAGGTAGCCCCCGTCCCCTGGGACGGCGCCGGGCAGGAATACGCCACCGGGGCCGTACAGGGGGTCGCCCACCAGGGGGTGCCCGCAGACGGCCATGTGGATGCGGATCTGGTGGGGGCGGCCCGTTTCGATGTGGACTTCCACCAGGCTCGCGTCCTCGCGCCGCTCCAGGACCCGGACATGGCTCACGGCGGGCTTGCCTGCGGGGCTCGGGCCGTGGAGGGTGCCCAGGAGGGGGTGGGGCAGAGGGCCGATGGGGGCGTCCACCGTGAATGCGTCCAGCTCGGGCCAACCCGTCACGAGAGCCCGGTAGACCTTGACCAGCTTGTGTTCCCGCAGGGCCTGGCTGAGGGATTTGCGGGCCCCGGGGCTGCGGGCGAAGACCACGATGCCGGAGGTCGTACGTCCGAGGCGGTGGATCGGATCGGCTCCGGGAAAGCGCAGGCGCACCTGGTGGAGCAGGGTGTGCTCCAGGAAGCCCGCCCCGGGCAGGGTGGGGAGGCCCGAGGGCTTGGCCACGGCCACCAGGTCGGCATCTTCGTAGATCACACCGTAGTCCAGGGGAACCTCAGGCTCCTCCCATGGGGGGCGGGACCAGGTGAGGATCTGGCCCTGCTTCAGGGGGGTTCCCGGATCCATGCTCCGACCATCGATCCGGACCAGTCCCGCCTGGATGCGCTCCCGCCATTCCCCCTCAGGGGTGTGGAGGTAGCGCCCGCTCAGGTAGTCCAGGAGCGCGCAGCCATCGGAGCGGAGGAGGATCTGTTCCGTGTAGGTGCAGCCCTGGTTAGACAATCTCGTAGTCGTTGGCGTCGGACGGATAGTTGTTGCTCTCGGCCTTCAACTCGCCTTTGATCTTGCAGGCCGGGCACTTGCCAAGCTGATCGATGTCGGTGTCATCCAGGGCCTGCCTGAACTTCTTCCCGCAGGTGGTGCACTGATAGAACATCCAGTAGGGTCCCCAGGTCATGGGCTTCTCCTTCGTCGGTTTCCATGGAAAAACAAGCGACAGCTCCGCACCTTGGCGGTGTCTGGGCGGTCACCCCTCTTTCACAAGCCTAGCAGCGCCCTCGCCTCGGCTTCCATGCGGTCGAGCATGGCGGTGTCCGTGCAGCTCTGGAGGTAGACCTTGAGCTTGGGCTCGGTGCCGCTGGGGCGGAAGGCGGCAAAGGCGCCGGATGCCAGGCGGAACTTGAGGACGTTGCTCTTCTCCATCTCCAGGGCCACGTCCGGGCGCTCTGGGCGGTCCTGGATGGGGGCCACGCTGCCATCGGCCCTGTGCCACTCGCAGGTCTGGAAGTCCTCCCAGCTCACGACCTTCTCCCCGGCGAAGACGGTGAGCCCGGCCTCGCGGATGCGGGCCATGGCCGCGGCAAAGCGCTGGGCGCCGCCGGGCTTGGGGTCCTCCAGGTTCACGAGGCGGTTGCAGAAGGTTCCAATCTTGGCCTGAAGGGCCGCCACGGCCTGAACCAGGTTCTGGCCCTGGGCCTTGTAGTGGCCGATGAGTTCCGCCACGAGAAGGGCGGCGGAAACGCCGTCTTTGTCCCGCAGGTCGGAGGACAGGCACATGCCGATGCTCTCCTCGGCGCCGAAGGCGTAGGTCTCGCCCACTTCCTCCAGCCGGTTCATGCAGACGGCGATGTTCTTGAATCCCGTTAGGGTCCAGACCGTGGGGATGCCGTGGAGGGCTCCCACCTTGGCCAGGAAGTCGGAGGTCACGACGGTGGTGACCACGGCGCCCTTCACGCCCTTTTCCCGGGCCAGGTAGTCGAGGGTCAGACCCGCCATATCGTTGCCGGTCATCTGGATCCACTGGCCTTCGTGCTTGAGGACCACCCCGAGGCGGTCGGCGTCGGGGTCGTTGGCCAGGATGGCGTCCACGCCCAGCTTTTCCGCCTCCTCGATGGTCACCTTGAAGGCCGCCATCTCTTCGGGGTTGGGCCGGGGGGCGGTGGGGAAGCTGCCGTCCTGGACGGCCTGGGGCCCGCAGATCTCCAGGGGCAGTCCGGCCCGTTTGAAGATCTCCGGCACGAAGGCGATGCCGGTGCCGTGGAAGGGGGTGAACAGGACCCTGGCAGGCGTGAAGACCTTGGGGTGGGCCAGGGAGTCCACCGCCATCTGGATGAAGGCCTCCTCGACTTCCCTGGGGAAGGGCAGGATGCGGGCATCGCCCTCGGGACTGGGGGGTGGGGGCACCAGGGGCAGGGCGGACATGGCAGCCTCCACCTCCGTATCCCAGGGGGTCACCACCTGGCCGCCCTTGTCGTCATAGGCCTTGTAGCCGTTGTAGATCTTGGGGTTGTGGGAGGCCGTGACGATGACGCCGCAGGCGCTCTTCAGCTGGCGCATGGCGAAGCAGAGGAAGGGGGTGGGCAGGGGGCGGTCCCCCAGGTAGACGGTATAGCCCGCCTCCGCCAGCACCCGGGCGGCTTCCCGGCCGTAGACATCGGACTGGAGCCGGGTGTCGAAGCCCACGATGGCGATCTTTCCCTCGGGGGCGCGGCGTTTGGTGACTTCCGCCAGGGCCAGGGTGGCCCGGCGCACGTTGGGCTGGTTCATGCGCCGCAGGCCGGCGCCCATGATGCCCCGCAGGCCTCCGGTGCCAAAGGCCAGGGGTTCGAAGAAACGGTCCACCAGTTCCGCCGAGGCGGCCGCATCGCCCCCCTCCGCCGACTTCACCAGGGTTTCCAGCTCTGTACGGAGTTCCGGTTCCAGGTGGGGGAAGGACAGATAATCGCGGGCAGCGGCGATGGACATGAACACCTCTTCTATCCACAGGCAGTGGGCTGAACTTCCAAGGATAGCGTCCGGGAGCCGTTCCGACACCTGGAACTGAGCACCCTAGCCCCAGGTTGCGGCCTTGCCTGGGAAGACCCAGCCATCGAGGGGGTTCCGGGAATGGTCCTGCAAGCGTCGGAGCAGACTCTGACGGCAATCCTTCAGGGCTTCGCAGACCTGCGCCTCGACATCCTTGTAGCGGCGGGTGGGGATGGGGACGCTAAGCGCTGCCAGGACCGCTCCCTGCATGGGAAGCGAGGCCGCGATGGAGCAGATTCCAAGGGTGTGCTCCTGGTGGTCGAAGGCCAATCCCCGCTCCCTCACGGTTTCCAACTCTGGCAGGAGTATGGGCCATTCAACAATGGTCCTGTGGGTCAAGGGTGCCAGGGCGAGCCTGGTCTGGTAGGGCTCCAGATCCTGGGGAGGCATGGCTGCCAGGAGGGCCTTGCCGCAGGCTGAGCCGTGGAGCGGAAGCGAGCTGCCAACGCTGGCGGTCGCCATCAGCGGGTGCTTGCCCCGAGCCTGGTCCACCACGATGGCCTTGCCATGGGAGAGGATGGCGAGACTGGCGGTCTCACCTGTGCTGCTGGCCAACTGCAGGAGGGTGGGGTGGACCATGTTCACAATATCGAAGGGCCGCACGGAGCGGGCCAGACGGGTCAGGGTCGGGCCCAGGCGGTACCCCTTGGGAGAGCCCAGCACCAGATTGGCCTCTTCTAGGCTCCTGAGGATCCGCTGGGTCGTGGAAGGGGCCAGTTTCGCGAGGCTGGCCAGCCTGCGGATGGGAAGGCCGTTGGGGTGATCGTGAAGCAGATGCAGGACGTCCACGGCCCGGTTCAGGGCCTGAATGCTGGTGGAGGGCTTCTCTTCTGGATCGGTCATGGCCTGTTTCTGCAGTGGGGGCC
Organism: Holophaga foetida DSM 6591; assembly: GCF_000242615.2. Lineage (GTDB taxonomy): Bacteria > Acidobacteriota > Holophagae > Holophagales > Holophagaceae > Holophaga > Holophaga foetida. Next base: position 585,708 of record NZ_KI912268.1, on the reverse strand, counting down.
GCCAAGTTGGGTGGCGAAATATATTTTGCTATATAACGACCCCCTTGGGAAGCACGCATAGAACACAGCGCGCCTCCCAAGGGGAGACGCGCTGTGTCTGCACTCCCCTGCTAAACCTGGAACTGGGCCACTGAAAGGTTGAGACCCTCGGAAATCCTCGCCAGTTCGGCGGAAGTCCGCGAAATCTCATGGACGGTGGCAGAGAGCTGGCGAGTCGCTACGGCGTTCTGGCGGACCTCGGAAGCGGCCCCTTCCACCTGTCGGGCCACCTGGTTGGCGGTGCTGGTCTGCTCCCCGGTGGCGGTGCCGATCTCCTTCACCATGGAGGCCATGGTCTCGATGGAGGACTGGAGGTGCTCCATCTGTTCCAGGCTGGTCCTGACCGAAGTGTGTCCTTCGGTGACAGCGGCGTGGGTTTCGCTCAGGAGCGTCTCGATTTCCTGGGCGGAGGCCCGGCTGCGTTCCGCCAGCTTGCGGACTTCCTCGGCCACCACGGCGAAACCCTTGCCCTGGGCTCCTGCCTTGGCGGCTTCGATGGCCGCATTGAGGGAAAGGAGATTGGTCTGGCGGGCGATCTCCTGGATCACCGAGATGGCCCTGGCGATGCGGGCGGTGACTCCCTGGATGCGGGCCATGTCTTCGGCGGCGGCTTGGCTGCCCTGGGTGCCCTCTTCCACGGCCTGGACGGCCTGGTGGGAGTGATCCACGGAAGTCTGGACGTTGCCGGCCACCTGCTCGACGTTGGCGGAGAGTTCGAGCATGGCGGAGGCGACGCTTTCCGTGACTTGGTGCAGGCTGTTGCCACCTTCCGCGATGACCTGGGTGGCCTGGGCCATTTCTTCGGCGGTGGCGCTGAGCTGGGTGGCACCACTGGATACGGAGGCGGCGGCTTGGGCGACTTCCCCGATGGTGCTTCGGAGTCTGGCCAGGGTGGCATTCATGGAGGCAGCCAGGACGCCGATCTCATCCCGGCTGTCCACCTCAGCCTCGATCCTCAGATCCCCGCTCTCGACGGTCTTGAGGACATCCACGAAGCGCTTGACCGGCTGCACAATGCTTCGGGTGATGACGATGGAGGCACTGATGCCCAGTACCAGGGCCACCAGGGCGATGCCCATGATCAGGAACATGCCAGTCCTCTGGACCCCCTGGCTCTCCGCAAAGGCTTTGGTGCTCTGATCAGCCATGAACCTGGAGAGCTTCTGGAGGTGATTGCTTCCCACCTGGTTGGTGGCTGCCGCCTTGCCCAGCAGGGTCCGGGTGGCCTCCTTCTTCCTTCCGGCCCGGATATGGTCCATGACCTCGGTATTCGCGGCTCTGGCAGCCTGGGAACTCTCTTCGAAAGCCTGGAAGAGGGCCTTGGCCTCGGGATTTGAAAGGAGGGGTTGCAGCTGCTTGGTCGCTTCCAGGTACAGCGTCCGATCCTGGGCGATGGCTGCCAGTTCCTGCTCCACGGTCTGGGGGGAGTCCGCAAGGATCACACTCCTCAATCCCCGGTGAATCCGAGTGATGCTTACGTCCATGACGGCTACCTGGCGTTCTGCTTCACTGTACACCTTGACGATGCGCTCCATATGCTGACCCAGCTGCGCCATCCGGTTCAAAGATCGTTCGGCGACGGCGGCCAGCAGGATCAATACCAGGGCGAAGGCGGCGCCCAGTCGTTTGCCGATACTCAGGGATTTCAGCATGAGGTCCTCGGGGTTGGGGGGTCTCTGTTGTTGATGGATATGTGACATTGCTTCATTTCTGAATGTGCCAACAATAGCAATTCTGGCCCTGTTTTCGAGCAAAAAATCACTATACGATGTTTATTGATTGGATAATTATTGGTTTAATATGCATAATGGCGTCAGTTGTTCTAAAACAATGCCATATTGGTCATATCCATCTTGTTTCAGAATGTATCATTATTATTTATATACAATTATAATTTTATAATTAATTCAATGTATCGATCTGGGTGCACGGGAGATCCCCCTCGCCGTCGGGAATGGGTGCTCGTGCGTCTTCTTGCAGCCTCTGAACCCCCCTGGATATGCGAGACTGGGCTTTTCTCGGGGTATTGCATGACGCTTCTTCACGCCATCCTGTTGGGCCTGGTCCAGGGGCTCACGGAGTTCCTGCCGGTCTCTTCAACGGCGCACCTGACCCTGGTGGAGAACCTCCTGCTCAAGCAGAGCATGCCTCTGGCCTATGATGTCCTGCTCCATGTGGGGACCCTGGCGGCCCTGGCGGTCTACTTTCGGAAGGATCTGGCAAAGATGGTCCGGGGGATCTTCGGGGGGGATCCAGAGGGCCAGCGGATGGTCCTCCTGCTGATCATCGCCATGGTGCCCACCGGGGTCTTCGCCCTGTTGACCCGGCACTGGAAGGAGCTCGCCAAGGGCCATCTGTGGCTTTACGGCGTCTTCCTCCTGGTCACGGCGGGGATGCTTTTCGTGGCCAATACCACTGCCAAGCGCCGCAATGGGCGTGATCTCAGTCAGATCAATGGGTGGGATGCCCTGGCGGTGGGGGCCATCCAGGGGCTGGGGGGCGGGTTCGGGCTTTCCCGAAGCGGCTCCACCATCTGTGTGGGCGTATTCCGGGGCTTGCAGCTCCCGGCCTCCGCCCGCTTCAGTTTCCTGCTGGGCATGCCCACCATCGCCCTGGCTGCGCTATACGAAGGCAAGAAGGTGGTGATGCCCCTCCTGCGTCACCAGCCCCTGCCTCCCGAGTTGGCCTTTCCTGCCGGTTCCATCTCTCCGACCCTGGCATGTGCCGTCGGTGTGGTCGTGGCGGGGCTTTCAGGATACGCCGCCATCGGGCTCCTGGATCGCTTCACCCGCCAGCCCAGACTCCATGGCTTCGCTGCCTATTGTGTTCTTGCGGGGCTTGCCGTCCTTGTCTTGGGGCTGCGGGGATGATCGAACTGGTGGATGTCCACAAGGGCTTCACGGTCCGGGACCGCAAGACCCGCCGGAAAAAGCGCATCGAGGCCGTTCGCGGCGTCACCTTTTCGGTGTGTCCGGGCGAAATCTATGGGCTGCTCGGACCCAACGGGGCAGGGAAATCCACCACCCTGCGCCTCATCGCGGGGCTCATGCAGGCTGAAAGGGGCCGACTCCGGGTCTGCGGATTCGATGCGGAACGGGAACCCGAACAGGCCCGGGCCTGCATCGGGTATCTCTCAGGGGATCTCAATGTATATGGGCGATTCACGCCCCGGGAGTTCCTGAAGCTCTTCGGCCAGTTCCAGGACATGGAGGCCCACGTCGCCGAGGGCCGGGCTCAGGCCCTCATGGAGCGTCTGGGGCTGCTGGATTTCATGGATGTGCGCATGGAGGGCTTCTCCACGGGCCAGAAGCAGAAGGTCAGTGTGGCCCGGGCTCTGCTCCACGACCCCGGGGTGGTGGTTTTCGACGAGCCCACCACGGGCCTGGATGTCCTCACCGCGAAAACCGTCCTGGACCTCCTGCGGGAGCTTCGCGCCGAAGGCCGGACTGTCATCGTCTCCACTCATGTCATGCCCATGGTGGAGGACATCTGTGACCGGGTGGGGATCCTTTTCGATGGGATTCTGCACGGGGATGCCCCCCTGGAGCAGCTCCTCTCGGACCGGGGGGCCCGGAACCTGGACGAGGTGTTCTTCCAGTTGGCCGCGGGGGAGGCCTGACATGCGGGGCGCTCTGCTGGTTTGCAAGAAGGAGTTCCTGGAGCTCTCCAAGGACAGGAGGACGGTCTTCTTCACCTTCCTCCTGCCGATCATCCTCTACCCGCTTCTCATCGCCATGGTGGCCGGCCTGAGCCGCACGGACGAGGTAAAGCGCCAGGGACGGGCCAGCCGGGTGCTGCTGGTGGACCCTGGGGGGCTGTTGGAGCCGCTCCTGCGGGCCGAGCCCGAGTCCTTCGAGCTGGTATCGCCTCCTGCGGGGGATCTGCGCCGGGCCATCCGGGATCAGCGTTTGGAAATGCGCATCCAGGTGGAGCCTGAGGCGCCCTTGAAGCTCAAGCGCCAACAGACCTTCACCATCACGGCTGCCTGCGATCCCAGCGAGGATGCCTCAGGTCTGGCCTTGTCGCGATTGAAACGGGTTCTGGAAAAGCAGAATCACCGTTGGGTCCAGGAAAGGCTCCGGCAGGCCGGGGCTTCCCTGGAACTGGACGCGCCCTCGCGCCTGGAGACTCTCGAAATGGGGGATCTGGGCCTGAAGGTGGGGCGCACTCTGGGCGCCTTCCTTCCCTACCTCCTGATGCTCATGATGTTCGCGGGCTCCATGCAGCACGGTATCTACGCCACAGCGGGCGAGAAGGAGCGGGGCACGCTCCTGAGTCTGCTCTCCACCCGCCTCCCCCGGCACCAGATCATCTGGGGCAAGCTCCTCTACGTTTTCTCCGTGGGGCTCATGAGCGCCATCATCAACCTGCTCAGCATGGGGCTATCCATCGGCGGCGCGTTCAAGGGTGGGGTGGCGGTTTCCGGGGGAAGCCTGGCGGACTTGGCCAGCCCGGCCGTCCTGGGGCTCACCTTCCTCCTGATGGTCCCCCTCGGCCTGCTCTTCGCCAACTTCATCGTGATGATGGGGATCCGGGCCAGGAATTCCATGGAGGCCGGCACGTCCATCATGCCTGGGATGGTGGTGGTCATGGTGATGGCCGTCTTTTCCATGGCTCCAGGCATTGAGAAGATGCCCTTCCTGCCCTATGTGCCGATCCTCAATGTGAGTCTGGCTGTCCGCAAGCTCTTCAGTCAGCAGGGGAACGCTTTCGAATACGGAATCGCCCTGGCCATGACCTTGGGGCTGGCAGCGGCCTTGACTTGGCTTTCTACCCGGCTGCTCAACCGCGAGACAGCGGTTTTTACGTTATAGTGGGGATTCTTGACATTTCCGAGGGTGAGCATGGCTAACAATTCGAAGATCGCCGGAACCGCTTCCACATCCGAACGGGGGCTGGAAGCTAAGTTGTCGGAGGCCCTCGAGAAACTGTATTCCGGTCAGGGCGCCAAGGCTCAGGAGCTCCTTCAGGCTCTCGGTCGGGAGGCTTCCGAGGCTGGAGATCTCGTGGTGGCCCGTCGGGTCCGCACATCCCTGATGGCTCTGGCCCGCAAGGGCACCCAGGCCTCCCTGGTGCTTCCTGCCTCCAGCGAGATGACCATCCAGGTCCACCTCAACCGCGGGGAGGGCAAGGAAGCCCTGGCCATGGCTGAGGAGGCCCTCAAGGCCGCTCAGGACCGGGGCGGTCTCCACTACCTCAAGGCCCTGGCCCTGGCCCAGTTGGGCGAGGGTGAGCGCTCCGCCGAGGCCCTGCAGCAGGCTCTGACCCTGGAGCCCGGCCTCCACCATCAGTTCCTTCTTGAAAAGGATTTCGATAGCGTCCGGGCCACCGCCGCCTTCGGGGAATTCGAGCGCTTCTAGTGCATCCCGATCAGCCCCTCAAGGTGGTCGCCATTGGCGGCGGCACGGGGCTGGCGGCCCTTCTCCGGGCGCTCAAGATCGAGGCTGGAAGGCCCAGGGATCCCTGGAAGCTCACCGGTATCGTTACGGTTTCCGACAATGGGGGATCTTCCGGTCGGCTGCGGACGGAGCTGGGGGGCATCCCGCCCGGGGATCTCCGCAACTGCCTGACCGCGCTGATCCGGGAGGATTCCTCTCTTTCGGACCTGATGAACTACCGCTTCCAAGGCAGCGGGTCCCTGGCGGGACACGCCCTCGGCAACCTGATGCTCCTCGCCCTGGCGGAGATCACAGGCAGTTGGGTGAAGGCCCTGCGGGATCTCTCTGGCAGCCTCGTGACCCTGGGGCGGCTCTTTCCGTCCACCCTGGTTCCTGTGACCCTGGTGGCGGAGGACATGGCCGGGCAACGCTACGATGGCGAGACGGCGGTCAACGATTCCAAGCCCCCCCTGGCTCGCCTCTGGCTGGAGCCCCAGGCCCCTGATCCCCTCCCTGAATCCATGCTGGCGGTGCTCCAGGCGGATCTGATCCTGCTCGCCCCGGGGAGTCTCTACACCTCCACCATCCCCAACCTGCTCATCGATGAACTCAGGGATGCCATCGTGCGTTCTGAGGCCCCGGTCGTATACATCGCCAACCTCATGACTGAGCCTGGGGAAACGGCAGGCCTGACCCTGGAAGATCATCTCGCGGCCATCCAGGCCTTCGGTGGGCTGGGGGTCCGGGCGGTCATCGCCAACGAGGCGCCCCTCCCCGCATCGGTGCTGGACCGCTATCGTCAGGAGGGGGGGGCACCCATTCTGATCAGTGCTTCAAAGATTTGTGGCGTGCCTGTTTATTCCAGGGATCTGGTAGATCCTTCTATGGATACCGTGCGTCACCACCCTGAACGGCTGATCCGGGCGATCCGGGACTGCCTCGAAACCTTATAGCCTTTCTTCGGGTGGTCGATGAAAATGAGCTAGGACTGCAGGTTGTGCTGATGGAGCTAATTGATGGGACTCAAGGGGGATCTGGTTACCATGGGCCTGGAAGACATCTTCCAGTGGCTGGCCGTGGGCAAGAAGACCGGCATCCTTGAACTCAAGGGCCTCCTTCATACCAAGCGAGTGGCCTTTCATGAAGGGCGGGTCACCAGTGTCTGGTCCTCCGACCCACGGGAGTACCTGGGGCAGTACCTGCTGGCCTACAATCGCATCTCCGAAGAGCAGCTTCGGGAGGCCCTGACCGCCCAGGAGGACGAGAACCAGCTCCTGGGCCGCATCCTTGTCAGTCGTCAGCTCATCACCGAGGCCGAGATCCGGCGCATCGTCCAGCTCAAGGTCGAGGAGTCCATCTTTGACACCTTCCTGTGGGAGGTCGGCAATTTCGAGTTCTTCGATGGGCAGGGAGCTCAGCAGCGGTCCATGTTGTTGAGTCTTGATGTCACGGGGATTGTCCTGGAGGGGGCCCGCCGCAAGGACGAGTGGCAGCGGATCCGCAAGGTGGTCAAGGGCGGGGATGCCGTTGTCCAGGCCATTTCTGAGGCCATTGCCGAAATGCTGCCCCTGGCCCCGGAGGACGCGGACCTGCTGTCCCGTCTGGATGGCCAGAAGACCATTGATCAGCTTGTGATCGAGATGCGCGCCCCTGAGTTCAAGGTCAACAAGCTGGTTTTCGACCTTCACGAAAAGGGGATGCTCCGCATCGTCCACCCCGGTGGCAAGCTGGGGGAGCATTCCAGTCTCCACTTGCAGCGGGCCCGCCAGCTGGTGGAAAAGCAGAAGCTTCAGGAGGCGCAGTCGGAGCTCAAGCAGATCCTCACAGAGCAGCCCAAATCCCAGGAAGCCACCCGAATGTTGGAGGTGGTGGAGCACCTGATGGAGGAGTCCACCATCGACGAGACCCTGGTGCCCGAGTTGGCGGTTAGCATTGAGGAGCTCATGCAGGCTCAGCTCGGCCCCAACGAGGCCTTCCTGGCCACCCGAGTCAATTCGGTGTGGAGCATCAAGGACATCATCTCCATCTCGCCCTTTCCCCATGACGAATGCCATGCCATCTTTGCGAAGCTGCTCAAGCGTGGGATTCTCAAGCTACAGCAAATGCCATCAGGGGGGATCCAGCCGGGGAACTACCGCTGAATCCTCCTGTTCCGGAGGTTTCTCATGCGTATTCCCCTTTCCATCGCTCTGATACTTGCCCTGGGCCTTCCCGCCCAGGCGGCTTCCAAGCCCAAGCCCGCTCCGGCTTCCGTCAAGCAACTTCAGAATCAGGTCAAGCAGCTCAGCCAGGAACGGGATGAACTCAAGGATCGTCTGGCCGCTCTTGACAGTCTCCAGCAGGAGGCCGCTGGTGCCCGGAAGAGCCGGGATCTGGCCCGGGAGGAGTCCTCCACCCTCCGCAGGGAATTGGACCAGCTCAAGGCCTCCATGGCTGAGAATCAGCATGGCCTCGACAACATCCTGGGGGATCTCAAAAAGGCTAAGGCGGAAACCGCCACCGTCCAGGATGAGAACGCGGACCTGAGGAAGCGTCTGGCCGAGGCCGAGGTCCGCCTCCAGGGGCGGACGGGGGACGGGGCACCCGTGGTGCTGTCCTCGGGAATCACCCCCGCCAGGGTGATGAACCTTGGCCGCCAGACTCCCAGCGTCCGCAGGGCCCGTGGGGTAGTCGTGGTGAATGTCCTGGTGAGTGAGGCCGGGGACGCCATGGAGGTGCGGCTTCTCCAGGGGCTCTCCGGGGAAGGGGAATGGATCCAGAAGGCCAACGAGGCCTGCCTGGACGCCGCCAAGCGCCTGGTTTTCGATCCCGCCCGGGCTGCGGACGGCAAGACCCCCGTCAAGGTCTGGCAGGGCGTCGGCTTCTACCTGGAGTAGCATGATGTCCCAGCCTGTATCCGATACCTGCACCGTCCTTCTGGATGCCGCCCTGGAATGCTTTTCCCACTACGGATTCGAGGGCACGAGCATCCGGATGATCGCCGACAGGGCTGGGCGTCCCCTGTCCCTCATCTCCCACCACTTTGGGGGCAAGGAGGGGCTTTACGTGGAGGTGTTCCGGCACATGATGACGGAATTCCGGGAGCGATTCCTGGCAAACACCGCCCTTCAGAGGGGGGTGCCCACGACCCGCGAGGCGGCCATTGAATCGCTCCGGGATCTGGTCCGCTTCCTTTATGCCGATCTGGCCATCAAGCAGCAGAACCAGAATCGGGCCCACGAGTGCGGCTCTGTCCTCTGGCTTCGAGAGTTCCGCTCCCCGAGACCGGCGCTGAAAGAGCTTATCCACTCTTCCCTTGGTCCCATCGCAGATCGGCTAAAAGCCTGCACCACGATCCTCTGTCCCGCTCTGGATGCAGCGAAGGTCCGATTCCTGTGCATCTCGGTCCTCGGAATGATCCAGGGGCATTCCATGATGTTCGGATTGAACGAGGTGATCTGGGGAGGGGCGGAGACTGCTGATGATCCCGAGGAGAGCACTGAACGCATCCTGGCCCTCTGCATGCGGGGACTGGAGGGCTTCACCAGCGGTAACCCAGCCCAGCAAGCATGACATCCGTATCCCGGTGGTAGTGCGTGAGGGTCCGATTCCAGCTCAGGCGGCCCACCCCCTGCTCCCAGAGTTGGCAGTGAAGGCTCATGGTCAGTCGCAGGTCGGTTTCGAACTCGACGGTCTTCTCCCCGGATTTCCGGGAGAAGACCCGGCTGAAGTAGGGGCCCGCCCCGAAACCGATGCCCCACCTCTGGCCCAGGTCCGCTGCACCCCACAGTTGAAGAGCCAGACCATCCCGGTCCAGCTGGGCGGTGTCACCCTCGTCGCTGTAAGTGAGGGTGAATTCCAGGGGGGTGGCGAGCTTTCGCCTGTATTCGATGGCATAGGCTGTGGCGGATTGGCTCTCGAAGCTGTTGAGAATGGTGCGACCCACAAAGAAGGTCAGTTCGTTTTCTGATTCGTCCCGTGGCGATGGTGACGAATCCACCGAAGCTGGAGCCTCGGTGCGGTGGCTGAATCCGAGGAGGATGCTCTGGGTCTGGGGATCCCCTTCGCCCACTGTCCGGTTCGCCTGAATGAATCCGTCCCAATTCCCGGCGAGAGGGTACTGGGATTTTATGCTGATTAATTGTTTGTATCCATGTTGATTGCGGTACCCGGAAGCTGCGTTTTCACCGGTGGTATCGAAATCGCGATAGGTGCCGAGGCCCAGTCCCAGGCGGAGCCGATGGTAATCCATGTTGTGGAATCGCCAGAACTGGAGGGCGAGGCCATCCCGATGGTGATCCTCAAGGTGCCCCTCGTTCAGCCAGGTGAGGCTGATGCCCCACTTGGCCGAGATCGGTTGTAGATACTGGATCTGCCATGCATAGGTCTGGGTTACCCCATTCAGCGGACGCAACTGACCCAGGCCGAAGGATATTTCCTGGGCCCCCAGAGGGAGGACGGCCAGAAGCATCGCACTCCAGAGTTGCCTCACAACAGAGGGGAAGCCAGCGCATGGCTGTGACAGGAAGCGCATGGGGGGCAGTATAGCTCGGGCATGCGAACGGGGCTGTAGAATGCTTCCATGCCCCAGCCCGCAACCCTATTCGAACCCATACAGGCCTTCCACCTGGAACAGCAGGCCAGGGGGGTGTCTCCCCACACGGCCCGGGCCCAGAGGGGGGATCTGGAAAAGTTCCTGGCCCACGCCGTTGCCGCCAAGTGGGAGGGCTGGGATGTGAAGCCCAGAACTCTGCGCGGCTTCTCTCTGGAACTGGGGGAGCGGGGGCTGGATCCTGCCAGTCAGGCCCGTATCCTGAGCACGGTGCGGGGCTTCTACCGCTGGCTCTGGGAGACCAGGCGCATCCAGTCCAACCCGGCGGCGGTGCTGCGTAACCCCAAGCAGGCCCAGCGTCTTCCTGCCTTTCTTACGGAGGAGGAGAGCCGGGGGCTCCTGGAATTGCCTCCGGCCCTGGACTTCATCTCGGCGCGGCTCCGATGCCTGCTGGAGCTCCTGTATGCTTCCGGGCTGCGGGTCTCCGAACTGACGGGGCTCGACCTCCACGACCTTCTCCTGGAGCAACGTACCCTGCGGGTCTGGGGCAAGGGCAGCAAGGAACGGCTGGTGCCCTTCCATCAGGAGGCCGAAGAGATCCTGAGGACCTACCTGGGCTTCCGGGGGGCCTTCCTGGCGGAGAAGGGCCTGCCCCCAAGCCAGGCCCTCTTCCTGAACCAGCGGGGGGGGCGCCTGACCCCCACCAGTGTCCGTACCTTCCTGGCCCAGGTCCTGGAGCATGCGGCCCTTCGGGCCAAGATCAGCCCCCATGCCCTGCGGCACAGCTTCGCCACCCATCTCCTCAACCGAGGCATGGATCTCCGGGCCATCCAGGAGCTCCTGGGACACGCCTCTCTCAGCACCACCCAGCGCTACACCCACCTTGATCTGGAGCAGCTGGCGAAGACCTACGAAAAGGCCCATCCCAGGGCGAGGAAATAGCCATGCCTAGAAACACCCGAGGCACTGGGCGATCTTGGAACTCAGGTCCTCCTGGTTGAAGGGCTTGGTGACGTAGTTTGCGGCTCCGGCCTGGATGGCCTGGACGATACGGGTGCGGTCGGATTCGGTGGTCACCATCATGACCGGGATGTTCTTATAGCGGGCATCGGCCTTGATCCGGGTGAGGGTTTCAAATCCGTCCATTTCGGGCATGTTCACGTCCAGGATGATGAGATCCAGGTCCGGGGCGTGTTGGGGGAGCAGATCCAGGGCCTGGAGGCCGTTTTCGGCCTCCAGGAATTCATAGCCCATGACCGCTACAGCGCGGCCAATGATGCGGCGCATGGTGGCGGAATCGTCTACCGAAAGGATCTTGGTCATGGTGCCCCCTTTGGGCGGGAATAGCGGTAATAGGTCCCGTTGGCGTGGGAAAGAGCTTCGAAATCGTCGACGAGGCCCCGGAGCGATTCCACGGCACTGATGATGAGGTGCCCGCTGGGGGACAGGATCCGGGCGATGCCCGAGTAGATCTGGCGCTTGAAGCTCTCCGAGAAATAGATGGCCACGTAGCGGCAGAAGACCACGTCCATCTTGCCCAGGGAGTCCAGGGGATCCTGCAGATTGAAACGCCTGTAGGTGATCATCTGCTTGAGGGAGTCCTTAACGGTCCAGACCGGGCCGGCAGGCTCGAAGTAGGTGTTGCGATGGTAATCCGGCAGGCCCCTTGCTATGGCGGCGGCATCGTAACGCCCGGCCTTGGCGAGGAAGAGGGCGGAAGGGCTGATGTCCGTGGCGAGGATCTCGAAGTGCTCTGGCCGGATGCCGGGGTTCGCCTTGCAGAACTCCTGGATCGTCATGGCGATGGAGTAGGGTTCCTGGCCTGTGGAACTGGCAGCGGACCAGATGCGGATCCGGAATCGGCTTCCGGAGCGGACCTCCTCGGCCAAGGGGGGAAGGAGCTTGGTCTTGAGGATTTCGAAGGGGTGCTGGTCCCGGAACCAGAGGGTTTCGTTGGTTGTCATCGCGTCCACGATCCTGTCCCGGAGGGTGGGGGAGCCGTTGGCAGCGGCCAGCCGGTAGAATGAACCGAAATCCTGGCACCCCGTTTCAACCAGGAGGCTGGCGAGGCGGGTCTCCACGAGATAGGCCTTCTCCTCTCCCAGGGCGATGCCACAGTGCTGCTCGATGTAGTCCCGTAGCAGTTTGAATTCGTTCGGGCTGATGGTCTCCTGGATCACGGAATCCCCCCTTCCCGGACGAGTCTGACGAGGCGCTGGGCCAGTAGGGGCAGGGGGATCTGCTCGTCCGAGAGGCCCGCTTCGTCCACTGCCATGGGCATGCCGTAGACGACGCAGGTTTCAGCGCTTTGGGTAAGGCAGTGGCATCCACGCCGCTTGAGGGTACGCACACCCTCGCAACCGTCATTTCCCATGCCGGTCATGATGACGGCGGCGATGCCCTTGTCGTACTGGGCGGCCATGGAGCGGAAGAGCACATCCACCGATGGGCGGCAGGAGTTTTCCGGCGGGTTTTCGTTGATGCCGATGATGCGTTGGCAGCCATTGCCGCCCCCCATCTCGTGGCGGCGCACTACCATATGCTTGCCGCCGGGGGCGATGTAGACGCTTCCTGTCTGGATCGGCTCCCCCTCCTGGGCTTCGCAGACCCGCAGGTGGCTTCGGCGGTCAAGGTGCTCCGCCAGGGAGGCGGTGAAGGTTGGCGGCATGTGCTGCACCACCAGGATCGGCACCGGGAAGTCTGCGGGAAGGAGGGGGATCAGCTCTGCCAGCGCGTTGGGGCCACCGGTACTGACCCCGATTCCCACGACCTCGATGCGACCGAGTGGGGGCTTGGCGAGGACAGGGGGTGGCGGGGGTGGCAGAGGAGCTGGCCTTGGGGCGGCGGGTGCCCGCATGTTGCGACGGGTGCCAATGTGGCGGATGAGGGGTCGCAGCTTGTCCCGGAGCTCCTGGCGGCTGGCTTCGGGGTCGGCGCCCTCGGGTTTGCGGATGAAATCCAGAGCCCCTTGCTCCAGGGCCTGCACGGTGATCTCGGCGGAACTCATGTTCGTGCCGCTGATCATGACGACATCCGTATCAGGCCAGCGTCTCCGGAGATGCCCCAGGGTTTCGAGCCCATCCATCTCGGGCATCTCCACATCCAGCAGCACCAGGTCAGCGGGGGTCTGCTCCATTCTGGCCAGGGCCAGCCGCCCCTGGCTGGCGGTTCCGATCAACTGGACGCCCTCAAGGGATTCCAGGACTTCGCTAAGGATCTTTCGGTAGACGATGGTGTCATCCACTACCAGGACGTTCAGGTCGGGAGAGGGCATGGATTCCTTGTCGGCAAAGACTGGCGGGCCCTGAGAACCGTTCAGGGCCCGCCCAATACACTAGACCCGGAACCGGGAGACGGACATCTGGAGTTTTTCCGCCAGCCGGGCCAGTTCCTGGGCGGCACCTTTGGTGTCCGTGGCGCCCCGGGTGGTTTCCTTGGCGGCGCCGCTGACCGCCACCACGTTGCGGGCGACATCGTTCATGCCGTGGGCTGCCTCGGCGGCGTTGCGGGCCACATCGTTGGAACCTTGAGCCAGCTGGTTGACGCTCCGGGTGATGTCATTGACCCCCTTGACGGCCTCCTGGACATTGCGGGCCACTTCGTTGGCGCCGGTGGCGGCCTGCTGGACGTTGAGGCTGACCTCGTTGGCGCTACGGGCGGATTCGCCCACGCTGCGGGAGATCTCGTTGGTGGTGGCGGTCTGCTCCTCCACGCTGGCGGCGATGTTTCCGGAGATGAGGTTGATCTCGTTGATGATCTTCACGATCTCATCGATGGCCTTTACTGCGTCCTGGGTGTTGGACTGCATGTCCTCAACCTGGGAGCGGATATCCTCGGTGGCGGAGGCGGTCTGCTTGGCCAGTTCCTTCACCTCGTTGGCCACCACCGCGAAGCCCTTGCCCGCCTCTCCGGCACTGGCGGCCTCGATGGTGGCGTTGAGGGCCAGGAGGTTGGTCTGGGCGGCAATGCCCTTGATCATGTCCACAACCTTGCCGATCTCCTGGGCGCTCTGACCCAGCTTGTCTACGGTCACAGCGGTGCTGTTGGCGGAGCTTGCGGCCTTACCGGCCACCGTGGCCGCCTGTCCCGAGTTCTTGGAAACCTCCAGGAGGCTGACGCTCATCTCCTCAATGGCTGCGGCGACGGTGTTCACGGCCGAGGTCATGCGCTCGGCGTTGTTGGAAATGGTCTTCATGTTGGAGGACATCTGCTCCACGGCTGCACCCACGGTGCCGAGGTTGGCCGAGACTTGTTCTGCGGCGGAAGCCACGGTGGTGGAATTGGAACTGATCTCCTCGATGCCCGCTGCCATGTTCTTCACATTCACAGAGGCCTGCTCGGTTGCGGCGGCTGCCGTGTTGGCCTGGTTGGTCATGTTGTCGGCGCTGCCCGTCATGGTGGTGGCGGTGGCCGAGAGTTCCTCGGAGCTGCTGGCCAGGGTGTTCGAAGCTGCAGAGATCTCGCGAATCGTGGTGGCCAGCTTGGCGACGCTGTTGTTGACCGCATTGCGCAGTTCCTGGAGCTTGCCCTGGTAGCTCTGGGGGATCTGGGCTGTGAGGTCGCCCTGTTCAATGGCGGCCATGACCCGCATGACCTCATTCACAGGGCCGATGACAGCGTCCAGGGTGTCATTCATGCCCTTGAGGATGACGCCCCAGCCGCCCTTGTATTTGCTCACATCCGCGCGTGCGTCGAGGTGCCCTGCCACGCCGGCCTGGGCCAGACTGCTCGTCTCTCCGATGAGTCCGTAGAGGCTGTCCACGCATGCGTTGATGTTCTCCTTGAGGGTGTTGAAATCGCCTTTGTACTCTCGGGTGATCTTCTCCAGATCTGCTCCGATGGCGACCTTGGCGATGAAACCAGAGGCCAGGGCGATGGGAGCCTCAAGCTGATCCACAAGGTCGTTGATGGCGCACACAAAGGTCTTCCACTCGCCCTTGAAGAGATCGGCGTTCCCCCGGTCATCCAGCCTGCCATTCTGGACGTTTGAAGAGATCCGCCCGACCCCTTTGATGATGGTCTGGAGATTGTCGGAGAGTTGCTTGAGGGCCGGGCGGATTTCGTCTCCGGCGTCCTTGGGGGTCAGATCGCTGCTGAGGTCCCCCTCCGCCACCTTTTTGAGGGTCCCCACGAGGTTCTGCTGGAGGTCGTCGGCGAAGTGGTCCATTTCCTGTGCCAGGATTCCGATCTCGTCCTTGCGCTCCATCCGTAGGCGGTTGCCCAGGTGACCCTTGGCCAGTTCCTGCATCATGGCCACGCCCTTGGCGAGAGGTTCGTTGATGCTCTGGGTGAGGAGGAAGCCCACGCCCACGGCAAGGATGATGCCGACGATGCCGAGGATGATGCTGGTCCGGATGGCACTGCTGAAAGTCGCCTGGGCTTCCTTGCTCAGAGCCTCGGCCTCCCGGGTATTGATGTCTGTCAGCTTACCCGCTGCTGTGGCGATGTTCAGGCGGGCCAGGACCACTTTGCTCCCGGCCCCCATGTTCTTGAGGGCCAATTCCGTGTTGTTCCTTCTCATATCTTCGATGAGGGTTCCGACCTCCTGTTTGTAGATGGGCCATGACTCCTCGAATCTCGCGAGTTCTTCCTTCTCCTCTGGCTTCAATGCGAGGGTGCGATATTTGCGGATCTCCTCATCCACAATGCTGGAGCACTTCTGGATGTTCTGGGCCAGCTCATTGCGGCTTTCCGGTGTGAAGACCATCCGGTAGATGTCCCCCCGGATCTCCCAGAGCGCAGAGTTGAGGCGTCCCACCATGGCCGTCGGAATGGTGCGCTCCTTGTACATGGTCTCTGTTCCCCGGTTGAGGGTGTTCATGCCGAAGTAAGTCCCTATGGCCATGACCACCAGGAAGAGGGCCACAAGGATGAAGCCTCCCAGCAGCTTGGTCTTGATCTTGAGGTTGTTCAGGGAATTCATGGGGCCTCCAGGCTCAGGATTCGTTCAGGATGTCTTCGAGTTTCAAGAGGACGATGAGACCGGTCCTGCCGTTGATAACGCCGGCCAGGAATCGGTTTCCTGAATCGGTGACATTGGCGGGCGGGGGCTCGGCAGAGGCGGCATCCTCCTCCACCACATCGGCGATGGAATCCACCAGGAGTCCCAGGATGTCGTTGCTGGTGGCGGTGGTCTTGAGGATGATGATGTTGCTCTGGGAAGTGATCTCCTTGGGTGGAGAGCCGAGACGGACCCCCAGGTCCATGATCGTCACAACCTGTCCCCGCAGATTGATGAGGCCACGGATGTGCTTGGTCGCCCGGGGTACCGGAGTGATCTCGAAGGCCTTGATGATCTCTCGCACGAGCTGGATCTCGATGCCGAAGATCCGGTCGTTCAGGGTGAACGTGGCGTACTGGGTCATCATGAGGCGTCTCCACTGGCGGCCACTAGTTGCAGGGGATCAAGGAAGATGGTCAACCGGTCATGCACCATGGCGGAGCCCAGGAGTCCTGGTCCCTGGATATCCACCGGCCTCAGATCCACATCCACATCCAGGGCGTCGAGGATGTCCGAGATGATGATGCCGGCCTGGGCGCCGCCTTCGGCCGAGGCCTTGGGGATGATCAGGTAGAGCTCGTTGCGACCCTGGGGGATGGGGCTCACTTCCATGAGCCGATCCAGTCTGAGAAGGGGAAGGGGCTCGCCGAGGTACTTCCAGTATTCCCGGTCACCCACCCGTTCGATGGCTCCCGGGTGGATGCGCTCCAGGCGCTTGACGTGCTCCTGCGGCACGGCGAAGCGCTCTTCCTCGGAGACCTTGAAGAGGATGATGGAACGGGTCCGTGAGGCTCGAAGAGCTGCCTCCTGGCGCTCCATCTCCTTGCGGCGCTTCTCCTCCTCCTGGATGTCCGAAAAGTGGAGATTGGCCAGGCTGGCGATGCCGCCTGGATCCAGGATCATGATGGCCCGGCCATCCCCGAGGATGGTGGCGCCGCTGAAACACTTGCAGTCCGAGATGAAGCTGGAAAGGGGCTTCACCACGATCTCCTCGATATCGAAGAGTTCGTCCACGATGACGCCGAACTGGTGGGGCCCCAGGCGAAGCACTACGACGCTGTAGTCGTTGCGCCCATCCAGGCGACGTTCCGAGCGTTCCTCCCGGGTCGGGGAACGTCGGTCAGCGATGGATGCCCTGCGATCCGGTCGCGACTCCTGGGTGTCGGGATCCTCGAATGTGCGGGGGATGTCCAGGGCATCCGCCAGCCTGATCAGGGGCAGGAGCTTGTCCCTGAGTCGCAGGACCTGGGCCCCATGGATTCGCTCGATGCGGGTCATGACTTCTGCGGAGCGGATCCATACGAACTCCACGATGTTCACCTGGGGGATGGCGAAGCGCTGCCGGGACACCCCCACGATCATGGAGGGAATGATGGCCAGGGTGAGGGGCAGGCGCAACAGGACGGTGGTGCCCATGCCCAGCTCGGATTCCACTTCAACTCGGCCCCCCAGTTTCTCTGTATTGGTGCGGACCACATCCATGCCCACACCGCGTCCGGAGATCTCCGAAACGGTCTCGGCGGTGCTGAAGCCCGGGGCGAAGATGAGATTGACGATCTCCCGATCCGTCAGATCCTGAGCCTTGCTTTCGGTGACCAGTCCCTTGGCGATGGCCTTCTGGAGCACCCTCTTCGGGTCGATGCCTCGGCCGTCATCCGAGATGGCGATATTGACCTGGCCCCCCTGGTGATAGGCATGGAGGACGATCTGCCCGGCTGGGGGCTTGCCCTTCTTGAGCCGCTCTTCGGGATCCTCAATGGCGTGGTCTGCGGAATTCCGAATGATATGGGTCAGTGGGTCTGTCAACAACTCCACAATGGACTTGTCCAACTCAACCCCGGCACCCATGATCTGGATTTCGATCTGCTTTCCCAGGGCCCGGGACATGTCCCGGATGATGCGCGGAAAGCGGTTGAAGACCGTTCCGATGGGTTGCATCCGGGTCTGCATGATCCGTTCCTGCAGCTCGGAGGTGACTTGATTTATGTTCTGGAGGATGGCCGAAAGGCCTGGGATATCCCGGGTGTGTCCGGACAGGGCTCGGAGGAGCTGGTTCCGGCCTAGAACCAGTTCTCCCACCTGGTTCATGAGTCCTGTGAGGAGATCGACCCGGACCCGCAAGGTCTCCTGGCCGGTGCTCTCCTTGGGGGCGTTCTTCCCACTCTCCTGTGGAGGGATCTCCTCCACCGGCTGAGGAGGGGGGGGCGGTGGCGCTTCCGGCGCGGGCACAACGGCAGGCGCAGCTTTGACAAGCCCCAGCTTCTCTTTCATGGCGCCCATGTCCAGGGGCACCACCTGTTCTTCTGGGAGCTTGAGAGCGATGACCGCAAGGTCCCGCTCCAGGACGGTGGCGAAGAGAAGGGCCACTGCGAGGTCCTGCTCAAGGCAGTGGTCCAGTTCCGCCACCGCTGCGATATCGATGAAGGCGTCCAGGCAGTTGCCCACACCCATGGCATTGTTCAGGAAACCAAGGGGGCTCATGCCCTTGTCCTTGATATCCCGGTGGAGATAGGCTGTGGCGTGATAGAGGTGCATGCCCCGGGTAACGGCGGATTTCAGAGCCTCTTCATCCATATCGAAACAGCGGCTCAGGGGATCCTCGGGTCGGGTCTGGACCGAAACCTTGCCCCCTACGGCGTGGCCCCGCTCTTCAAGAACCACTCTCAACTGCTCCATTTCCTTTTCGCAGGGCACTTGGTCGCTGTCGTGGATATCGTCCAGCATGGCCCTAAGGCGATCGAGGCTAGCCAGAAGGGCGTCCATGACTCCGGGATCGGCTTCCAGCTTGCCGTCCCGGATCAGCATCAGGACATTCTCCATGGTGTGGCTGAGATGTTTCAGTCGCTCGAAGGCCAGAAAGCCGGCTCCGCCCTTGATGCTGTGGATGGCCCGGAAAACCCGGTTCAGAACCTCCTGTCCCGCCTTGGAACCGCTCTGTTCCATGGCCAGCAGATCGGGTTCGATGGTGTTCAGGTGCTCGCGGCTCTCGGCGACGAAATCCGAGATGATGCTTTCGTCCACCAGGCTACTCATGGGGGGAGGTCTCCAAAACCGGGAAGAGCTTGGGGATGCTGAACAGCTTGAAGACCCGCACCAGATCCGGGACGGCCTCCTCCACTGAGAAGGGTATGCCTTGCTTCTGGCAACTCTTGTAGATCCCCAGGATCAAGGTGATTCCGAGGCTGTCGATCTGGTTTACGCCCGTCAGATCGAGCACGACCCTCTTCGGGGGGGGGGTCATGGCTTTCATGCACGATTCACGTTCTGCCTCGACGGTGCTGGCCACCAGATCACGACCGGGTTTCAACCTGAGAAGCTCGGCGGGCTTGCTGGAGTGAGGACGGGCTTTAGGAGTCGGCATCTCGTGGATCCTCCATCTCAAATTCCATAGTCAACTCCCCACCGAGCATGGTCAGCCGTGAACAGTAGTGGCGCATGATGGGAATCCCGCGGCCCCGTTCGGAGTTCGGGTCCATGGCCGCTTCGTGGTGCTCCAGATCGAATCCAGGACCTTCATCCAGGACCCTCAGGTGGAAATAGCTGCCATCGGATGCCAGCCACGCGTGGATGCAGATGCGCTGTTCCTTCCGGTTTCCATTGCCGTGGAGCATGGCGTTGGTGAGGGCTTCCCTGGCCGCCAGTATGATCTCAAACCGTTTGTTTGGAGAGAATACCGACACTTGGCATGCCGCCATGTAGTCCTTGAGCCTGAGGCAGATGTTGTCAATGTACCGCGGGGCCGAAGGGATGACGGCCAGGAGCTCATCCTCCTGGGGGACCAGGAGGGCCTGCTCGAAACCCACGACCAGAAGATCGTCGGAAAGGGCCCCTTTGCCGTGACTGCGAACCGCCTCGCAGATGAGGTTCAGGGCTTCCTGGATGGGATTGCAGCCGAGGCTGCTCCATATTTCGGGTGCCAGGGTATGGAAGTAGCTGCCCTCCGGGGAACAGGTCTCGAAAAAACCATCCGAGGCGACGAGGACCCTGTCACCCGGTTGGAGATGCAGCACCCGCTCTTCCATCAGGGGTTCGGGGAGGATCCCCAGAGGGGTGCCGTTGATCTGGATGGTCTGTGTCCTATCGTGTTCACACTGGAATACCAGACTGTGTGGGAGTCCGGCGTTGAGGAGATGGAGGCGCCCGGTCCGGGGGGTCCAGTGCCCCATGAGGGCACATGCGGGAATGTCCGGGAAGGGGCCGTTCTGGATGGCCTGGTTAAGGCCGTAGGCCAGGGGTCTCAGTCCTTCAAACTGGGTCACAAAGGTGGAGAGGATCCCGAGGAGGGAGGCCACAGCGTAGGAACTCACCACGGAGTGTCCGGCAATATCCGCCAGGACGAAGAGGATCTCTCCTTCCGGGAGCCTGAAGCATCGGAAGATGTCTCCCCCGGCGTCAGAAAGGGGCTCGTAGATGGAATAGATCGGAAGATCCTTCTCCTGGGTTGCCAGCAATGTGCTGTGGGCCAGGCGCACCTCCCGGGCCGTATTCTCAGCTTTCCGGGTATCGTCCAGAGAGTGGAGCATGCCGCTCACGCATTCCAGGAGGTTTTCCGGACTGAAGGGCTTGTTGATGAAGTCGTTCACGCCAAGTTGGAGAGCCGTCTTAGCGGTCTGCTGGTCCTCCATGGAGGTGATGACCGCGATGGGGATCCTGTGATCCAGGCGGCGGACTTGGCGAATCAGTTCCAACCCATCCATCCTGGGCATGATGATGTCGGTGATCAGCAGATCCACGGGGTGGGTCAAAGAGGCCTGGATGAAGGTTTCCAGGGCCGCGGCACCGTCCTGGGCCTCGATCACCATGTAACCGGCTTGCTGGAGGTTGCTGCGCAGGAAATTCCGGAAGACTCGGCTATCTTCCACCACCAGGACTGTCCGGGGCATGATTCCCGGTTCAGCTGGGGCAATGGGTTCGGAGCAGGGGGAATCCAGTTCCCGAGGGGCGGGGTGGCTCCCCAGGATGCGGCGGACGCTCCGGGCCAGATCTGAAACGGAAAAGGGTTTTGGCAGGCAGGGATGAACGGTGCCATGGGCCAGGGTTCCCTGCCCCCCGATGATCAGCAGCGGACGGTTGGACAGGGCCGCCAGTTCTTCCAGCCAAGTCAGGTCCGGTGCATCAGGAAGATCGCGTTCCGTGATCCAGAGATCGTGCTCCCCCGTGGGGCTCCAGAGGGCATCCAGGGCCCCCTGGGCCTTGTGGAAGACGCTCACCTCGTACCCCAGCGCCTCCATCCCATCCTTGAGGGCATTCGCCAGCAGGGTGTCGGGTTCCACCAGACCGATCCGTTCCTTGCCTGTCAACTGGAGGCTGGCTCCCTCCTTGAGGGGCGGGTGGTAGGGCACAGAGGCGCACGGGAAGCGGACAGCATAGGTGAACCCATCGGATTCGGTCGTCCATGCGAGACTTCCCCCGTGGGCTTCCACGATGGCATGAACCATGGAATGGCCGGGCATGGGGCCGGTGACGCTTTTCGACTTGGAAAGGCTCTGGAGGGTGATGAGCGCCATGCGCTCAGTCCCATCGATGATTTCCGAAAGTGTGACCTTGAGCAGGCCGCCGCTGGCGTCCAGAAACTGGGCAGCATTGTGGGCCAGGCTGGAAATCGTGGAGTGGATCACGCCGGGGCTTGCGGTGATCCATACGCCGGAGGTGAGGGCACTCTGGATACGGATGGAGATGGGCAGGGATGCGGCCACCAGGTCCAGTGAGGTCCTGATGCAGGCCGTGAGATCGATGGGGCGGGTGGCGGGGTCGGTTCCCGGGGCGATATGGGAGGCCTGCCGATTGAGTTCCACGCCTCTCCGGCAGGCCTGGAGGAGGTTCTCAACGCAGGGGGCCAAGGGGTCGTCCGAGGCGATGCGCCACTGGAGCAGTTCCGCCGCAGCCATGCCCAGGGTAAGGATATTCACCACTTCCCGGTCGATGCCCCGGATATAGGCGCCTACGGCGTCCAGGCGAAGGGTCTCCCGTTCAATGACCCCCCCGGGGACTTCCTTGCTTGTATCCCGGAGAATGAAGAGTATCGATTTGCCATCGGCGATGGGTGATGCCCAGCACTCCAGGAAGCGGGGCGGGCCTGCCTTGGTCTGGATGGATACGGGACCTTCCCATGTGCTGCCTTGCAAGGCACGCTGGCAGACCTCATGGAATTCCTCCGGATCGGCGAAGGGGGTGAATGGAGTGCCCAGGATCTCCTGGGCCGTGTACCCGGTGAGGGTCTCCGCCCTGGGGTTGAAGGAAACCAGATCGCCTTTGGGCCCGTATACGACCACACCCACCCGCAATGCATCAACCACGGAACCCCAGGACGTCTGCATCAGGGGGGCGGAGGCTGAAGCCTCGCTGTCTGCCGAACTCAGAGTGCGCAAGGGGTGTCCATGGTGAAATGGGTTCCAGGGGGACGATGCGGACAAGGTCGTGCGGGAATTGCCCACTGTCAAGAGCCCGTGTTGGCTAGGGTGGTGGTAATAAAATGTGATAATTCCAGCATTGGGTGGCGACAAAATACCAGCTGCCCGGGTGCCAGAAGAAAGGCACTCCTGGCCAGGTACCTGCCGACTCTCGTCTCCTCGATGATGAATGCAGCCGATGCAACGGCGAAGGTCTTCAGCGCGGGAGGGTACAGACGTGATGGTCGGGCTTTGCCCGGCCACCACGTGGGGGTCAAAGGGGGGACATCGCGAGCGCAGCGAGCAGGCGGTCCCCCCTTTCATAGAGAAAGGGCGGCCCTGGGGCCGCCCTCATCAAATCAAGTGGGAGTGGTGTCTACTTGTCCTCTTCAGCTTCCAGCTTGGCGGAGATCTCGTCGAGGTGCTCCATCAGGCGCTGGGCCAGGGCCTCGTCCTCCAGGACGGAGAAGTCGTCGCCGCTCACTTCGAAGATCTCGATGGAAAGCGGGGGATCCTCGTCCTCGGAAGCGCCTTCCGAATACGCCTGAACCTCGGCCAGGGGGGCCAGGATGCAGAAGTGGCGACCCTCGAAGTCGACTTCATCGAGGATGGCGAACTCCTCCTTCTCGCCGTTCTCGTCCTCCAGTTCCACGATCTCGATCTCGTGATCGTCATGGTCGTGATCGCAGTTCGGTCCGTGGACGTGCTCTTCGTGGGCCATACGGCGCTCCTTGGTCTAGCCTCTAGAGTACGGTGGCTTGCCCGACTCTTCCAGCATGATTTTATGGCCGCCCCCCCAGCCACTCTGCCCGGGTTTCTCCGGGGGCTATCACTACGGCGTGGATCATCTTCCTGGAACTGGGCAATTCCAGCCTGACCCGTTCCCCTTTGGGGCCGCTGCTTCGGGCGATGGCATCGGAGGTGATGGATATGGGACCCCAGTTCAGTTCCACCCGGACGTGATCACCAGCGCTTACCAGGGGGATGGGTTCGAAATCCGACCGGGTCAGGGTGCGGCCCACACCGATGGGGAAGCGTGTACGGAATCCATCCGGCAGGGTGGTGAGGGCCCCGGGGGGCGGGGTGCCTTCGAAGGGGACCTCCTCGATCTGAGATGCATCCGGCACGGCCTTGCGGGGCAGGGCAGTGGTGGTACGCAGCAGCCTTCCGGTCCATTTCCCTTCCAGATCCACACGGCATATCCCGGCAGGGGCCCCATCCACCAGGATGCGGAAGGCAACGAAGAAGCGCCCCATCAGGTCGTTCTTGCTGAGATGGCTGGGCTGGAAGGTGACAGCCCCCTTGCGCAGAGTCGGCAAGGCAGGGGGTTGTACGACCCGGAAGGTATGGCTGCCCCCGGTGGTGTCTGCCTGGGTCTGGGCGTACGTGATGGCCTGGTCCTTGAGCCCTTCGATGAGCATATCGGGCTCCGCCGCCCCCAAGAGGGCGCCCAGGAAGAGGAGCAGGAGGGTTCGCAAGGGATTACCGCTTCAGGGAGTTGACCAGGGAGAGCATGCTATCGGCAGTCTGGATGGTCTTGGAATTGGCTTCGTAGGCTCGCTGGCCAACGATCATGTTCACCATCTCCTCAGCCAGATCCACATTGGAGGCCTCCAGGAATCCCTGGCGGATGGTGCCCAGGCCGCTGAGTCCCGGTGTGCCTTCAATGGGATCGCCGCTGGCCAGAGTCGGCTGAACGAGGTTCCCGCCCAGGAGGTTGAGGCCAGCCGGGTTGATGAAGTTGACCAGGGTGAGCTGTCCGATCACTTCTGGCTGGGTCTGGGCCGAGCGGGTCACGGAGATGGTGCCATCCTGGGCGATGGTGACGCTCAGGGCGTCCTGTGGGACGGTGATCTGGGGCACCAAGCTGTTTCCGTTGGCGTTCACCAGGGTGCCATTCTGATCCACAGCAAAGGCGCCGTCACGCGTATAGGCGTTGGAGCCGTCGGCCTGGAGCACCTGGAAGAACCCATCCCCCTGGATGGCCATATCAAAGCGTCCCCCGGTGGTCTTGAAGTTGCCAGTGGTGTACTGGCGGGTCACAGACTGCACCTTGGCGCCATGTCCCAACTGGAGGCCCGTGGGAAGGCTGGTGTTGTTTGAACTGGAGGTGCCCGCCAGATTGATCGTCTGGTAGAGCAGGTCCTGGAACTCCGCCGAGGCTTTCTTGAAGCCTGTGGTGTTCACGTTGGCGATGTTATTGGCGATGACGTCCATGTTCATCCCCTGGACGGCCATTCCGGCGGCTGCGCTCCACATTGATCGCATCATGGCTTGGGTCTCCCTGTCTTTTCTGAGTTATCGCGAGGTTGCCACGTCGCTGAGGGCCTTGGCATCGAGGTCGTTGCTGATGGTGGAAGCCACCTTGAGGCTCATCTCAAAGAGGCGGTTGAGATTGATCATGTCCACCATGGCTGAAGCAAGGTCCACGCCGCTTTGTTCCAGGTAGCCCTGGCTCACCTTGGCATTCACGCCCGTCTCCTGGACGCCGTCTACAACGTAGCGGTTACTGCCAGCCCGTTCCATGAGTGTCGGGTTGGCGTAGGCTTTCAGGTCGAGCTGGCCCAGGGTGTCCTTGCCCTGCTGGATGGTGCCGTCCGGCTGAACAGAAATGTCCCCCTCAGAGGGGTTGATCTTAATTGTCTGGCCATTTTTGCCTAGCAGGGGGGACCCATCGGAGGCCTGGACTTCGCCACCCTCACCGATCTTGAATCGTCCGTCCCGGGTGGCCCGGATTCCCTGGGGGGTTTGAATCGTGAAGAAGGCGTTGCCCTCAATGGCCAGGTCCATCTTGCGCTGAGTTGGCTTCAGGGCCCCCTGGGAGAAATCTGTTCCCCGCTGGGCCAGCACGGTCCCGTCGTTGACATCCTTGCTGAGGGGCAATCCTCGCCCTTCCGCAGCAGCCTTATTGAATATGGAGAAGAAGGTGCGTTCCGTCTTGTAGCCGACGGTGGAGGCGTTGGCGATGTTATTCGAAACGGTGTCCAGCTGATAGGCCCTGGCCTTCAGACTCCCGGCTGCGACGTAATAGGCTGGATCCATCTAGGCACCTCTCACCTAGGTAGAGCCAAGTCCGTGCCAAAAAGCTGCTGGGCGAATGATCGGGGTTCCCCCCTCTCATTCGCCCAGCGGATTGCTTAGGTATTGCCGAGCTTCAGTCTGCGACGTAGCCAGTGAAATCGCGGTACCACTTGATCTTGCGGAGCATGCCCACAATCCCCTGAGGGGAGGCCAGCATGATGACCACCAGGATGATGCCCTGGATCAGGAGGCTGTAGCCGCTGTAGCGGGCCAGCACGAAGTAGAGGAACACCGCCACGATGGAGCCGAGGAAGGGGCCCTCCTCCGTGCGCACGCCGCCGATGACCGTGGCCAGGATCAGCGTCATGGTCCACTTCACGTTGAAGGTGTTGGAGGGTTCGATGTAGCCGTTGTTGAGGTAGTAGATGGCACCCGCCAGGCCCGTGACGGCACCGGCGATCATGAAGGTGTAGACCTTCAGCTTGAAGACGTTGACACCCGCGGTGGCGGCGGACTTGTCGTTGTCTCGGACCGCGGCCAGGCCCAGGCCCAGATCGGAGCGGAGCACGACGCGCATGATGACCATGGAAACCACGGCCAGCGCCAGTGCCAGCCAGTAGAAGTGGTCAGGCCGCA
The DNA here is from genome assembly GCF_000242615.2 of Holophaga foetida DSM 6591. Taxonomy (GTDB): domain Bacteria; phylum Acidobacteriota; class Holophagae; order Holophagales; family Holophagaceae; genus Holophaga; species Holophaga foetida. The sequence goes on along the minus strand of NZ_KI912268.1, from coordinate 559,713 downwards.
GGGATTCGATGCCCTTGACCATGTACCCGGCACCGGCACCCACCATGGGGCCACCAACGGGGCGCCAGAGGTAGAAGACCATCCGGAGGGCCTCAGGCACCACCATGGTGCCGATGGAGAAGTAGACCCCCGTCAGTCGGAACACTGCATTGGAGAGGAGCAGGGAGAAGAGCGCCGCCACGATGGCCCCGAGGAAGATCCCGCAGTACCAGGGGATCCCGATCCAGGTGCCGATGACCATGGTGTACCCGGCCAGGCCCAGGAAGGCGGGCTGGCAGAGGGACACCAGACCGGAGTAGCCCGCCAGCAGGTTCCACATGTTGGCCATGGTCAGATAGATGGCGAAGAGGAAGATATAGAGCAGCCAGCTTCGGGGGGCCCCCAGGACCGGCAGGAGCGCCAGCACCAGGGCCGGCACGAGGTAGCCGAGCAGAACAGTTGGTTTGGTATGCATCTTGGTTCCCATCATGCACCTAGCGTCCAAAGAGTCCCTGGGGCCGGAAGGCCAGGAGGATCAGAATGATCACGTAAAGCACCAGCATCTGAGCGTTGGCGCCCAGGAAGTGCGCGCTCAGGGTCTGGACCACCCCCAGGATGATGCCCCCCAGGAAGGTGCCCATCATGCTGCCCAGGCCGCCGATGATCACCGCGCCGAAGGCGATGGTGAGGAAGGTCGTGCCCGAGGTCGGCGTGAAGGGGAAGGTCATGCCCAGGAAGGTGCCGGCGATGGCCGCGGAGACCATGGCAATGCCGAAGGCGTAGTAGTAGATCCGCTTGGTGTTGATGCCCATGAGCTTGGAGGCCCGGGTATCCTGCGCGGCGGCGGAAATGGCCCGTCCCATGTAGGTCCGCTTGAGGAACTCCTGCATGACCAGCATGACCACCACGCCCACGATGAAGTCGAGGAGGTAGATCATGGGGAGCTGCCGACCGAAGATGTGGAAGCTCGCCTGGGAGTAGGCGGTGTTGATGCCCCGGGACTGGGGGGAGAACATGATCTGATTGGCGTTCTGGATGATGAGGGAGAGGCCGAAGGCGATGATCAGGGGCGCCTCGGCGCCGATGGTGACGGCCTTGCTCATCAGGTACTTCTGGATCAGGATGCCGATGCAGAACATGAGGGGGACGGTGATGACGAGACCCAGGATGGGATCGATGCCCAGCATGGTCAGGACCGCGTAGGATCCGTAAGCGCCCAGCACGACGAGATCGCCGTGGGCGAGGTTGATGAGTCGCATGACCCCGAAGACCATGGACAGACCGAGGGCGGTCAGGGCGTAAAGGCCGCCCAGCATGACCCCCATGAGGATGGGTGTGAGAATATCGCCAGACATGTTTATTTCCTCGCGGAGCTAGACGCCGAAATAGGCTTTGCGGACATCTTCGTTATCCCTAAGTTCCAAGGCCGTTCCGCTCAAGGTGATCTTGCCGGTCTCGATGATGTAGGCCCGGTCGGCTTCCTTGAGGGTCTTGACGACGTTCTGCTCCACGAAGAGAACAGTGATTCCCTGGGCCTTGATCTTGTGCAGGGTCTTGAAGATCTCATCCACGATGATGGGGGCGAGCCCCAGGGAGAGCTCGTCGATCATGATGAGCTTGGGGTTCGGCCATGAGGCCGCGCCCGATGGCCACCATCTGCTGCTCACCGCCGCTCATGGTCTTGGCGAGCTGCTTCTGGCGGTCCTTGAGCTTGGGGAAGAGATCGAAGACGCGCTGGAGGTTCTTGTCCTTGTGCTTGCGCGCGTTGGGGGTGTAGGAGCCCATGATGAGGTTGTCCATCACCGTCATCTCAGGGAAGAGGCGACGGCCTTCGGGCACCTGGGTAATGCCCAGATCCACAATCTCGAAAGGCTCGAGCTTGCTGATGTCCTGCCCCATGAAGGTAATGCTGCCGCTCTTGGGGTGGTTCACGCCGTTGATGGTGTCCAGGAGGGTGGATTTACCGGCGGTGTTGGCGCCGATGAGGGCGCAGGCCTCGCCCTCCCGGACTTCCATGGAGAGGTTCCAGATGGCCTGGAATCCGCCATGGAACACGTCTATGTTCTGGATCTTGAGAATCGGTTCGGATTGCATATCGCTTGGGGCCTCACGATGTACGGTTTTTGAGGGTGATCAGCGCGGCTAGGCCCCGAAGTAGGCCTTGACCACTTCGGGGTGGCACATGATCTCGTCGGGCTTGCCCTCGGCGATCCAGGTGCCCTTGTCGATCACCACGATCCGGTCCACCACGTTGCACAGGATCTTCAGGACGTGCTCAATGATGACGATGGTGATGCCCATCTTGCGGAAGAGGGCGACGGTCTCCAGGATCTGGGGAACCTCGGCCTCGGTGGTGCCAGCGAAGACCTCGTCCAGCAGGATCACCTTGGGCTTGCGGGCCAAGGCGCGGGCGATCTCCAGCTTCTTGAGGGTCAGGGTCGGCAGCTTGCCTGCGCGGGTGTCCTTCTTGTCGCCCAGGCCCACCATGTCGAGGATCTCGTCGTTTTCGGCCAGGCCCTGCTCACGGCTGATGCCCCGACCAAAGACGCTGGAGACAGCGGCATTCTCCCGGACGGTCAGATGGGAGAAGGGGTGGGGGATCTGGAAGGTCCGGGCGATGCCGAGGTGGCAGATCTTGTGGGCGGGCATGCCGGTGATGTCCTTGCCCTCGAAGAAAATCTGGCCCGAGGTAGGGGCCTGGGCGCCAGCGATGAGGCTAAGGAGGGTGGTCTTGCCCGCGCCGTTGGGGCCCATGAGGCCGAGCACCTCTCCCTCGTAGACGTCAAAGCTCACGTTGTTGTTGGCCACCAGACCGCCGAAGCGCTTGGTGACTCCCTTGATGGAAAGAATGGGTTCACTCATATCAGTTGTCACACACCTTGAACAGGGCTGTTGAAATCCTCACCGGAGAGCGGGCTGGCCTGCCAACCCGCTCCCCAGGTCAGGCCTACTTGGTGGGCAGAGGGAAGACCGGCTCGCCAGTCTTGGTGGCGAAATCATGCTTGGAGAGCACCACCTTGAGTTCCCACTTCTCGGGACCGTCCTTCTTGAACCACTGGCCGAAGAGCACGGGGCCACGGCTGAAGTGGTTCTCGTCGAACTTCACACGGTGACCGATGGTCAGGAGATCCGTGTCCTTGAGGGCAGCCTGGACCTTGTCGGCCTCGATGGACTTGGCGCGCTGGATGGCGTCGACCAGCACCTGCACGGCACGGTAGCCGGGGCCGATGGCGGGGTTGATGGGCTGGTTCTTGGCGGCCTTCCAGCGGCTGGCCAGGGACATGGGGGTGGTGTCACCGATGCCCGGGCAGTTCTTGAAGGAGGGATCCCACCAGATCTCGGAGCCGATGCCATTGGCAAGATCGCCGCCCCAGGAATTGGCGTCATTATAGTAGAGGGCACCACGGCTGATCATGACCAGCTTGGGGTTGAAGCCCAGGGACTTGCACTGCTTCCAGACGGCACCGAAGAAGGGGCCGGGGGAGTTGCCCCAGAGGATCTGGACATCCGCATCCTTCCACGCCTTGATGACGGAGGAGAAGTCGGTGGTTTCCATGGGCATCAGGCCCAGGTTCTTGTCGACGCCGACGGCGGTGTAGCCCAGCTTCGCGAGGGAGGGGCCGAAGACGGTGTACCAGCCGCGACCATCGGGGTCGTCGGAAGCCAGCACGCCCACCTTCTTGTTGGTCTGGCCACCGAACTGGGTCAGCATGTCGGTCCAGGTGTCGAGCACGGTGTATCCGGGCTTGCCCGCGCGGAAATCGTCACCCGTGGCCGGGGTGGCAATGGCCATCAGGCCAGTGGCCCAGGTGTACTGCCACTTGGTGGGGGTCTCGTTCCTCATGCCCATCCAGGGCTCCAGGGGACCCACGGCGGTGATGTAGGGCACCTTGTAGCGGTCGCAGGCCTGGGAGACACCGGCGTGCATCGGGGGGGGCTCATCACCGCTCACGATGAAGCTGACGTTGTCCTGGTTGATGAGGCTCTCGGCCAGGGAACCGGCCTTGTTGGGATCGCTCTCGTTGTCGACAATCACGAGCTTGATGGGCATCTTCTGGTCGCCGACCTGGACACCGCCCTGCTTGTTGATGTCCTCCACGGCGGCCTGGATGCCGTACACGCCACCCTGACCGAAGGACGCGAACATGCCGGACTGGGCATGAACCACACCCACGCGGATCTCTTTCCCGCCCTTCTTGTCGCACCCTGTCACGAGGAGTGCGGTGACAGCGGCCAGGCCTGCTGCGATTGATGCGAGTTTCTTCACGGGTTTTCCTCCATCGTGGTAGTGGGAGTTGGCCGAGCGACTAAATTCGCTGGCAGAGCGATACCAGAAGCTGTAATTGAAAATCCAACTTCTGGTGCGATCGTTTCCTAACTGTTGTATAGCTGCTTCCAGCCGACCAAATAGCCATGGCCTCAACATGTAAGATCTGGAATTTCTGTTGTTTGGACTACTGAAGGGTACCCGTCCACTGTGCTCCTCGTCACATGTGTATGTCAAGTCAAAAGTGTTCTTAAAAAAATCAATCACGGTTTGTGACTAAATTGCTTAGGGTTGTCTGCCGTACCTGGATGCTTATGGTTTGGGTTCGCGGACCGAAATATTGTCTATCGAAGATGGCTGGGGGTTGACACTCATTCTAGCAGCCGAGCCGGGAGATGGTCGCTGGGGTGGCTATCAAAAATGTATTTCAGTCCGATCGAGGAGGTGGGTCCATATTCTCTGATCAGGAGTTTGGGCATGGGTAGTCTTTGATCGCCGAATCCCGAGCGAGTCTTTAATTCTGGTATTTTTAATTCATTTAGGTCTTTGCGGTCGGCCTGTTTGAATCAACATTCGGCGGGCGATGCGGTGGTTTCGAATATCCCGGGTCGGGACTGTCACCTGGGATAGTACGGTGTATTCCCATGAGTGGAATGAGTCGTAAGCGAAAGATCCTGTTGTCCGTGGGTGCCATCTTCCTGCTGATGGTCCTTCTGGCTTTGAAATCCATCTGCTTCAGCAAAGACAAGGTGCCCATCATCTCGGCCCCTGCGGCTCGCATGGACATCGAGGAGAGTGTCCTGGCCAGTGGGACGATCAACGCCCTCAAGACTGTGGAGGTGGGTGCCCAGGTGTCCGGTCAGCTCAAGAACCTCCATGTGGCCGTGGGCGATCGGGTCCACAAGGGGCAACTTCTTGCGGAGATCGATCCGGTCATCAAGCAGAATTCCCTCAGGGATGCCCAGGCCTCCCTGGAGAGCGCCACAGCCTCGCGTCGGGCCAAGCAGGCCCTCCTGCATCAGTACGAGTTGGCTTTCAAGCGGCAGCAGATTCTGACGGCCCAGGAGGCAGGATCAAAGGCGGACCTGGAAGTGGCTCAGGCCACCCTTGAAAGCACCCGTGCGGATATCCTGGCCCTGGAAGCCTCCATCAATAAAGCAAAGATCGCTGTGGAGACTGCCAAGGCGGATCTGGAATACACCCGTATCTCGGCCCCCATGGACGGGGTGGTGCTCAGCATCAGTACAGAAGAGGGGCAGACCGTGGTTTCGACCCAATCCGCCACCACGATCCTGACCTTGGCCAACCTGGACATCATCACGATCAAGGCCCAGATCTCCGAGGCTGATGTGGCGAGGGTCAGGCCTGGCCTGAAGGTCTACTTCACGACCCTGGGGGATTCGGATACGCGTCACTACAGCAAGCTGAGGGCCATCGAGCCTGGCTCTACGAGTTCCAGCAGTTCCACCACCTCCTCCAGTTCTTCCAGTTCCTCGTCCAGCAGCACGTCTGCTGTCTACTACAACGGGCTCTTCGAGATTCCCAATCCCGAATCGGCGTTGCGATCCTCCATGACTGCCCAGGTTTCCATTGTGCTGAACGAGGCTCGGCAGGCTCTCTGCATCCCTGTGGCGGCGCTTGGGGACAAGGACAAGACTGGTTGGTGCATGATCAAGGTTCTCCATGGAGATCGGCCCGAGCCTCGCAAGGTGCGCATCGGCATCAACAACCGGGTCCACGCCCAGGTGCTGGAGGGCCTGAGCGAGGGCGAACCGGTCGTGATCGGCGACACTGCTGTTGCTGTCAGCACCAACAATTCCATGCCCCCGCCACCCCCCAGGAGGTAGTGGCATGACCCCGCCTCTCCTCGAACTCACGGCCCTGGGTCGGCGCTACCCCTCCGGCGACCAGGATGTCATCGCCCTCCAGGAGGTGAACCTCACCATCCAGGCCGGAGAGATGGTCGCCATTGTCGGACCTTCCGGCTCAGGGAAATCGACCCTGATGAATATTCTGGGCTGCCTGGACCGCCCCACAGAGGGCAGCTATCGGGTCCATGGCCAGGAAACGGGCAGCCTGGACAGCGACGCATTGGCGCGTCTGCGCCGGGAGCACTTCGGCTTCATCTTCCAGCGGTACCACCTGCTGCCCCATCTGGATGCGATACAGAACACGGAGATTCCCGCCATCTACGCAGGGGCTGACAAGGGGCAGCGCCGGGAGCGGGCAAAGGAACTCCTGGCCCGCCTTGGTCTCACAGACCGCGCCAGTCATCGTCCGGGCCAGCTTTCGGGCGGTCAGCAGCAGCGTGTCTCTATTGCCCGGGCTCTGATGAACGGCGGCGACGTCATCTTGGCGGATGAGCCTACGGGCGCTCTGGACAGCCGCAGTGGCCAGGAAATGATGGCCATCCTTCATGAACTCCACGGCCGGGGCCACACCATCATCCTGGTGACCCATGATATGCAGGTGGCCCACCACGCCCAGCGGATCATCGAGCTCAGTGATGGACTCATCGTCCGGGATCAGCCCAATCCAGGGGCTCCTCCTGATACTGGGGTAAAGCAGCAACTGCAGCCTCTCCAGGATGGGGGGGGACACCCGTTGCGGGCGGCCTGGGGTCGCTTCGGTGAAGCCTTCCGGATGGCCCTCATCGCCATGGCCACCCACCGCATGCGCACCCTCCTCACCATGCTGGGCATCATCATCGGCATCACTTCGGTGGTTTCGGTGGTGGCATTGGGGCAGGGAGCTCGTCAGAAAGTGGTGAATGACATCAGTTCCATGGGAACCAATGTCATCGATGTCTATCCTGGTGGCGATTGGGGGGATGACAAGGCGGGTTCAACCTACACGCTGGTTCCCCAGGATCTGGAGGCCCTCAAGTCCCAGGTCTATGTGGATAGCGCGACCCCTGGCACCAGTGGAAGTCTGGTCCTGCGCTACCGGAACATCAAGGCCAACGCCTCGGTGAGCGGTGTCGGAGAACAGTATTTCCGGGTGAGGGGACTGGAGATTGCCCAGGGCAATGCCTTTGATGAGCAGGATGTGTCCCACCAGGCCCAGGTTGTGGTCATTGATCAGAACACCAGGAAGAAGTTTTTCCCCAGTGAAGACCCCATCGGAAAGGTGCTCTTTCTGGGCAGTCTCCCGGCTCGGGTAATCGGGGTGACCAAGGCGAAGGAAAGCCCATTCGGCAACAACTCGAACCTGGATGTCTGGGTGCCCTACACCACGTCCATGGGACGGATCCTGGGGCAGCACTACTTCAGTTCCATCACGGTGCGGGTAAGGGATGGGGTCTCCAACCAGGTGGCTGAGCAGAGCCTCATCAATCTGCTCAAGCGGCGCCACGGCACCAAGGACTTCTACACCAGCAGCTCGGACAGCATCCTGAAAACCGTTCAGAAGACCACTGCCACCCTGACCCTCCTCATCTCCGCCATTGCGGTGATTTCCCTGGTGGTGGGCGGCATCGGTGTCATGAACATCATGCTGGTCTCCGTCAACGAGCGCACCCATGAGATCGGTATCCGGATGGCCGTAGGGGCCCGGCAGGATGACATTCTCCAGCAGTTCCTCATCGAGGCCGTGCTGGTCTGCCTCCTGGGGGGGGCCATCGGGATTCTCATGTCTTTTGGGGTGGCGCTGGTCTTCCCCCTGTTTGTCCAGGCCATTGCCATGAAGTTCTCGGTGCTTTCCATCGTGGCTGCGGTGGTTTGCTCCTCCGCAATCGGGGTGCTCTTCGGTTTCCTGCCGGCCAGGAATGCCGCACGGCTGGATCCCATCGAGGCCCTGGCAAGGGAATAGCTATGGGCTCCGGAAAGATGATCACAATGCAGTTGCATAGCGCTCTTCAGGCGTCAGGAAGGAAGAGGATGGGCAGGAAGGGGGTGCTGTTCGGGTGCCTGACGTCTTTACTGGTCGGGACGGGGTGTCTCAAGGTCCACCGTGAAGCCCCAAAGGTTCATCTGCCGCAGGCATGGCAGGGAAGGGCACTCACCGGGGCGGCCATCGCCGACAGGGAACACTGGTGGAAGGCCTTCAATGATCCCGTGCTGGATGGGCTCATCGATCGGGCATTGCGCACCAACAACAATCTGGCCGCTGCCACCCTCAAGGTCCGGAAGGCACGCCTGGAGGCCGGTCTTGTGAATACGAATCTCACGCCGGAGCTGAGCGCTGGTCTGAGCGGAGAGACGAGTCGGGATCTGAAGGCCCATGTGAGCACCCGCAGCTATTCCGCTGCCCTCACCCTCAGTTATGAGGTGGACCTCTGGGGCAAGTTGGCCAGCACCCGGGAGGCAAGCAAGTGGGAGGCCATGGCTACGGAGGGGGATCGCCAGAGCACAGCCCTTGCCCTGGTGGGGACCACCGCTTCGGCGTACTGGCAGGTCGCATACCTGAACCAGCGCATCGCCGCGGCCGAAGCCAGCATCGCCTACGCAGGGAGGAGTCTGGAGCTGGTACAGGTCAAGTTCGACGCTGGAGCCGTATCCAGGCTGGATCTGGTCCAGGCACAACAGGCTTTGGCCAGTCAGCGGGCTACGCTATCCGATCTTCAGCGCCAGCGCACTGCGGCTCGCAACGCGTTGGCCATCCTTTTCGATCAGGCTCCAGAGAACAGCGTGCCCGAATCGGCCAAACTGCCCGAGGCTCCCCTTCCGGCGGTGGAACCCGGACTCCCTGCCAGTCTTCTGGCCCAGCGCCCCGATCTGAGGGCAGCAGAATTGAGGCTCAGGGAGGCCTGGGCCAATGTGGATGCCACCAAGGCCAGCTTCTACCCATCCTTTACGCTTACGGGTTCCCTGGGGAGCAGCAGCGATGCCCTGAAGAAGGTTCTCAGGAATCCCATCGGGACCCTGGGAGCGGAGCTTGCGCTGCCCTTCCTTCAATGGAACACCGCCAGGAAGAGTGTGCAGATCTCCCAGACATCCTACGAGATTGCCGTGGTCAACTTCCGCCAAACGCTGTACGCGGCACTGGGGGATGTGGAGAACACCCTCGCGGCCCACGGGGATTACCGGACTCAGGGGGAACACCTGGAGGCATCATTGAGCCTCGCGAGGGAGGCCGAACGCCTGACCGAAGCGCGTTACCGGGCTGGGGCCACGACCTTCCAGGCTTGGCTGGATGCCCAGGAGTCCCGGCGCACTGCCGAGAACACCCTGGCGGAGAATCGTTTGAACCGACTTGAGAACCTGATGGCCATCTTCCAGGCCTTGGGTGGCGGCATGCAGCCCACCGACAAGTAGAGCGGGAAAGGATCAAGGCCCGAGGCCCGCCGGATGAGGCGGGCCTTTTCGCAATCGGACTCAATAACAAAAACTTTGCCTAGAAAAAAAAGGAGTAATCACCAGCAGCCCAGGGCTTCCGCAAGAATTAATACTTGCCAAAGCCTGTCAGGGTGCTATTCTAGTATTTCGCTGCGGTTGAGGCTGCAACGGGACAGAAGGCGGGGCGGTCGGGAAACGACGGTCAAGCCGGGATGGAACGGGAGCCTTCGGGTTCTGGTGTCATCCTGACGGTTCAGGCGTCTTTGAAAGCCGGATAGAGAGAATGGAAGCCTTTGAGAAGCTACCGTCGCAAGACGGTAAGCGATCAAACATAT
>NZ_KI912268.1:77228-549756 GCF_000242615.2 Holophaga foetida DSM 6591 | reverse complement strand
AGGTCGCATGTGTAAGCGCAGTAATGCGTTGAGCTGAGCGATACTAATTGGTCCACTGGCTTGACCTTTCATCAATCAATTACATTTGTTTTTTTGCAGAGTGCAAAAAACAAGATCAGCGAGCTGCGGGCCTGAGGGCGCGGAGCATTCGGAGAGACGATTGTTTCAATCGCTTCGCCTAAATACCCTTCGACAAACACAACGAAAAGAATTTTCAGATTTCCGAAGGAAATCTGAAAGAGCCCTTCGTCGTGGCTATACCCTGGAGGTCACACCCGTTCCCATTCCGAACACGGCAGTTAAGCTCCAGAGGGCCGATGATACTGCCAGGGACACTGGTGGAAAAGTAGGTCGCCGCGACGTTAAATAAACACACGCCCCCGAAAGGGGGCGTTGCTGTACCTGCTGAAATTCATGGTTACATCTGCGTGTTCAACGGATGGACATTCGCCAAGCGGTTCAGCTCCCGCGCCTCCAGCACGGCATTTGACGCACCTCGCTGGGCTGCGGTGAGCATGGCCCAGCCGAGACTTTCTGTGCTCAGGATGACCCCAGGGGCGAACTTGTTGATCAGCCAGATGAAGGGGCCGCTCAATGCATAGAAGATGCGATACCACTGGGTCCGTGAGCGGATGCCGTGCCGCGGCTGGATGAACCCTGGGCGGAAGAGGTAGACCCGCCCGAAGGGAAGGCGCTGGAGTGCATTCTCGGTGCGGCCCTTGACCCTGGCCCACATGGACCGGCCCCGTTCGCTGCTGTCTGTTCCAGCGCCCGAGACGTAGATGAAGGTCATGCCTGGATTCAGGCGAACCAGTGTCTCGGCGATGGACAGGGTGAGGTCGTAGGTGAGCCGCGTGTAGTCCACCTCACCCAATCCTGCCGCCGAAACCCCCAGACAATCGAAGCACGCATCGGCTCCCTGGAGATCGGACTCCACCGCTGACAGGTCGAACAGGTCTGGCGTGCAAACCTCCTTCACCTTGGGAAGAGACCGCCCTGTGGCCGCCCTCACCACCGCCACGACCTGCGTGACGTTTTCATCGCGCAGGCATTCCCGCAGAACGCCCTGGCCGATCATCCCTGTGGATCCAAACAGCACGACCTTCATCTTCGCCTCCTAGGCTGCAGGTGGAATTGGGGTGTCAGTTCTCAACCATGGATTGCCGGGATCGCCAATTCGCAGGAGTGGTGCCTTCCCACTGCCGGAAGGCGCGATAAAAGGATGGCGAGTCCTCATAGCCCAGAAGGTAAACGATCTCCTTCAGATCCAAGGATGGATTCAGAAGGTATTCCCGCGCGAGTGCCCTGCGGGCTTGGGACAGGAGATCACGAAACGTGGAACCTTCTTCGGTGATACGGCGCTGGAGGCTGCGCGAACTCATCCCCAATTCCTTGGCAACCTCCTCGATCTCGGGCCTGCCTGCCGAAAGAAACCGAGGCAGTATCTGTCGGACTTGGTCAGTGGCCCTGGGGGTGGATGTGAGCGCTCTGGAGGCCGCCTCCAATTGGGGGGTCAACATGGCGAGTAGTTCTTCGTTGTGGGTAGCAAATCGGAGATCCAGATCGGCACTTCGAAACACCAGGCGGTTGTGACGAGACCGGAACTGCATCTTGCATCCATAGAACTCACGCCGGAGGCCGGACCTGTCATCCGCACACATGAGTTCTACACGGAGGGGGTGAAGGTCGGTACGCGTACCGGAGCGCCCGAGCTGAACCAGGGATCCAAAAGTAGCGTCCACTAACGCTTCGGGGACTTGGCATCCACCATGGGGCCACTCGGGCTCGATCACGCATTCCTGGGGTCCATTTGTGATCCTGAGTAGCTCCGGCGAGCACAGGTGTTTGAACCGGGCCACTCGCGCCAGGGCGTCCCGGAAGTCACGGGCATGGTGGGCCGCTAGGAAGGAGGGCGGAAGTAGGGCGGGTTCGAGGCCCATGATGAGCCTCAGCCCGGCGGCGCAGCCAGGAGCCAGTTCGCCTATGGCTTGCCAAAGAAGAAAGAACTCCTCGGTGCGGAGAGAACCCTCGTGGGCAATGCGGGCGACGGGCAGCTTCGCGTGTCGAAGCACCTCGTCGGAGGTGAGGCCCAGAGCCCCGAGTCCGACCCAGAAGGTCCTTGGAATCTTGATTTGGTCCGGCATCTGGGTCGGCATGGGGATCACCTTTCTACTTGGCCTGGTAGCCACCATCAATGCTCAGGACATGTCCGACGACGAAACTAGCTTCATCCGAGAGCAACCAGGAGATGCCATTGGCAATTTCTTCTGGTTCGCCAATACGACCAATGGGGTGCGATGCAGCCAACTCCTGCTCATTCATCTTGATCTGATCGGCGATGATATCCGTCCGGATGGCACCTGGGGCCACGGCATTGATGCGAACCCCCTGGGCGGCATGATCGAGTGCTGCTGATTTGGTCAAGCCAACCACGGAGTGTTTTGTAGCGACATAGGTTCCCGTCCACGGGAAGCCGTTCAGGCCCGCGACAGATGCCAAGTTGACGATCGAACCTCCGCCCTGCTTGAGCATCTGCGCGATCTCGTATTTCATGCTGTAGTAGACGCCCATGACATTAACTTCGAACATCGCGCGGAACTTCTGAGTGTCCGATTGATCAAGGGTGGCGGCTTCGTTGTAAAGTCCTGCGTTGTTGACCGCCATGTCGAGACGACCAAACTCCGCGACGATCTGGTCGATCATCGCTTTGACGGCGCTCTCGTCAGCCACGTCATTTTGGATGAACCGCACTTGAGCGGCACCCGTGGCAACCGCTTCAATTTCCTTGACGGCTTCAACCCCGATTTCCTTGCGGCGACCACTAATGACGACAGTGATGCCTTTGCTTGCGAGTTTTTTGGCAGTGGCCTTACCAATGCCGGTGGCGCCGCCGGTGATGAGGGCTACGGGTGTGGTCATGCGGATCTCCAGGACGGGTGGCGGGATATACCCCACGCATCAAAGAGTAGGAACACGGCGCCCTGCGTGCATTGTCCGAACGCGCCAACTCTATTGCATAATACGCCAATTGCTTATCGCCCTCCACATAGGCGATGACGCGTTCGGCCGATCCTGCTGGTTCGTACTGCATCCAGAGTCCTTATGGGGGTTCTCTTCCATCATACGGGCTCGGGCCGTGTTAGCATTGGGGTGTGGATCAGGGTGTCGCTGCGGTTCGCCGCAGAGGAAAGTCCGGACTCCGTAGAGCAGTGGGCCAGGTAACGCCTGGGCGGGGTGACCCGACGGAAAGTGCAACAGAGAGCAAACCGCCGATGGCCGAAAGGCACAGGCAAGGGTGAAACGGTGGGGTAAGAGCCCACCGCCGGACCGGCAACGGGACGGGCACGGTAAACCCCCCACGGAGCAAGACCAAATAGGCTGGTGTGTTCCGCAAGGAACGTAGGTCGGCTCGGCTGAGCCAGCGGGTAGGTCGCTTGAGTTCCGCAGTGATGCGGTCCCCAGAGGAATGACATCCCTCGACAGAATCCGGCTTATCGATCCACCTGGGCCCCGCGAGGGGCCTTGCTTGCATTCGAGGAGACCAGTTGCAGAAGTCCCATATGCAGCAGGGATTCCAGGTCCTGTGGAAGATCTCCAGGGGCCTGGATCAGATTCATGTGTTGGGGTAGCAGGCCCATCCATTGGTTCCGCCCCTCGTCCTTGGCCTGGTAGAGGCACTGGTCCGCCAGTTCCAGGACTCGCTGCCAGGGGACGGCCTTCAGATTGCTCTCGCAGACGGGGTAGGGGGCGAACCCGATACTGCAGGTGCGCCTCAGGTGCTCCCCTGATGGGATGACAAACCGGTGACTCTCTACGGATTTACGGATGCGTTCCGCCAGGACGATGGCATCTTCCCTGCGGGTCTGCCTGGCCAGTATCAGGAATTCTTCGCCCCCGTATCGGATGACGGTATCGGAACCGCGGGTGGCGGTCTTCAGGACTTCGCCGAACTGCAGCAGTACTGCGTCCCCGGCCTGATGGCCATAGTGGTCGTTGACCCATTTGAAGTGGTCGATATCGACCATCAGGAACAGCAGGTCCATGTTCTGACCCGACTGCGATTCCTCCCGGCGCATGCGCTCCACCTCAGACATGTCCCTTGCGATGATCGCGTCCAGGAAGCGCCGGTTCTTCAGCCCAGTCATGGGATCCGTCAAGGTCTGCTCCTGCAGGTTCAGATTGGCGCTCTCAAGCTCCTGGGCCAGTGAATCCGACAACTTGAGGAGAATCTCCAGTTCCGTGTTCCTCTGCTTGAGACTCCGGACATGCCAGTAGATCAGTTTTGTCAGTACACTCAGCAGCAGAGCTATCCCTAGAGCCCGAAGCCACCACCATTGCCACCAGGCCGCCTTGATAGAAAAGTGGAGTTCTGTGAGCGGACCCCAATCACCCTGCTCCAAACGGCTCCGGAGCTGCAGGGTATAGTCACCTGGACTCAGGGCGGCGATATGAAGGTCTCGGCTGCGGGTGGTCTTCCACGCCCCCCCATCCCCTCGGTCGAGGAGGTAGGCATATTCCAGGTTGTCGGCGTGAACGAAGCTGGTGCCAGTGAATTGTACGGAAAGATCATTCTCGCGGTGGTCGACTGTGCTCCCTCCCTGGTTGGCCAGGGCAAGACGCCCCAGATGGGCGGAGACCAGAAGGACGCCTGGAGGGCTTGGAGGCTCTATTCGCCCCCTTCCGGTGTAGTGCGCCAAGCCCGTGCTGGTGCCTATCCATACCTGACCGTTCGGTTCCGCCAGGAAGGCTAGGGCGTCACAGTCCTCCCCCACGAGGCCATTGAAGGCCCCGAAATGTCTTCGGACATCTCCCTGGAACACGTCCACCCCTCTTCCACCCCCAACCCAGAACCGGCCCTTGGCATCCTCTCCCAGCAGATAGGTTGTATCCGAAGACAGGCGCCGGGCCGAATCCCAATGATCAATGAGGGAGGGCGTACCGCTTGGGTCCACCTTGAAACGGGAGATGCCCATGGGTTCAAAGTAGGCTACACGGAGTTCCCCGTTCCCGGAGAGATTCAAGTATGAAACATGGTCCTGCTTCAGCCCTTGGGAATGATTAAAGTGGCGCCATGATCCGTGCTCGCGGAGCGCGACGCCGTGCTCAGTCGCCGCCCACAGCCTTCCGAGGGGATCCGCAAGAACATGACTCACCCGTTCCGGTCCCCAGCTTCCCAGGGCTTCCGGGACGGCCTTCCAGGTGCCAGCGTGGAGCGAGATGCGGAAGAGCCCGTCCCCATCGGTGCCCACCCATATTCCCTCGGCACTGCTGGCCAGGGAAAGGACCTTCCGGGTTTGAAGTCCGGCTCCCGGCCCCAGGCGTTGCCGGATAGCGCCAAATAGATCCAGGATCAGGACCTCTCCTTGGGCTGTTCCGGCCCAGAGGGTGCCGTCCGGCCCCTCAATCAAGCTGCGGATGGCATCCCTACGAGTCGCCGGGATGGGGCGCCACCCCTCATGGGTTCCCAAGGCGAGGCCGAGACTCGTTCCAACCCACAGCTGCTGGCGAGAATCCCGCATGATTACCCAAACCTCATCGTGAGGCAATCCTTCCTGGGTGGTGTATGCCCCCCAGGTGGAGTTCCCCAGGTCTCTGTGGATGCCCTGGCCCCCTAGCCAGAAGGAGCCCTCGCGGTCGACCAGGACGGTCCATGGGGAAGCTGTTGGCAAACCCTGGCGCCGGCCCAGGTGGGTGACTGCGGATCCTCGGATGGAAAGGAGCCCTTCGTCTGTCGGTACCCAGATCTGGCCATCCGGGGCGAGGTAGCATCGCGAACCGCTCTGGGTTGACGTGGTGAAGCGGGTATTCAGGAGGACGAAGCTTTTTGCGCCTGGATGCAGGATCCAAAGGTGGGCGGTTGATCGGGCCAGGACCCTCCCGTCCGGGTGGACCAATAGATCCAGGATTGGTTCGCTTTCAGGGCTGGGTTCAGGTGCGGGCTGTTTCCACACCCCTTGATGGTTCCGGAAGAGCACTCTGGGGCCCGCGGAGAACCAGACTCCTTGCGCGCTCATGCATACGGCATTGGCCTCTCCTTCCGGCCATCCTGCCAAGGCGGTGACTTTCCCTCCGGGTTCCAGCACGAAGGCTCCGGCCGAGGAGGCTACCCAGAGCCTCCCGCCCCTGTCGAAGGCGATGGCGTTGATATGCGGAAACGCTTCGGGAACCGGGAAGGGGACAGGCTTGAATCCTCTTCCATCAAGGTGGGCCAAGCCGTTCCATGTGCCTACCCAGACTCCTTGCTCAGGGGTGGAGGCCAGGGCCGTGATATAACCCGATGGTAGCCCCTGCTTGATGCCAAAGCCTTGGAATCGCTGCCCATCGAAGCGGAAGAGATTGCCCTGGGTGCCGACCCACAGGAAGCCTTCGGCGTCCTGTAGCATGGAGGTGACGGCCAGATTGTCGAGCCCCTGCTCGATTCCGTAACTCCTGAAGAGTTTTCGAGCCTGGGGGAGCGGTGGCAGCTCTGCACCACGCGTCTCCTGTGCTCCCAAAGAGAGGAGCAGGACCAGGGAAATCCAACGGATCCAACTGGAAATCATGGATTACTCGAAGTGATCAGGCAGATCTCTATCGGCAGCCTATCTGGGCTCTACGAGTATTGAAATACCCGAGGAACAGGTAGGATCAGGCATGGCACTTCTTAGACCCCGCACCTCGGCCCTTGTGGTCGTATCTGCTGCTCTCTTTACCGACACGCTCCTCTATTACCTTCTGGTTCCTTTGCTGCCCATCTACTCAAGGGACTTCGGGTTCTCCCAGATGCAGCTGGGGCTGCTATTCGGCAGCTATTCTGCGGCGCTGCTCCTTGGAACCCTGCCCCTCGGTCGCCTGGGAGACCGCTTTGGAAGGCGCTACACCATGCTCTGGGGACTGGTGGGGCTGGGGGGAACAACCCTTCTCTTCGCCTTCTCCCGCTCCTTTTGGCTGCTGCTGGTGGCCCGGGTCCTCCAGGGCCTCTCCGCCACGGCCACCTGGACATCTGGCATGGCCCTCATGGCGGATCACTGGCCTTCTGAACACCGAGGCAAGGCCATGAGCACCTGCTTCGCCTTCGCCAACCTGGGGGTCTTCCTGGGACCGCCCATCGCGGGTTTTCTGGCCGAGCATTTTGGCCTGAGGGCTCCCTTTCTCTTGGCGGGGGGGCTGGCCATCCTGGATGCCCTGGCCCGTGCCTTCCTCCTGGAGGATGCGCCCAAGGAGAAGGGAGAAACTCTGGAATACCGGGCACTTCTGAAGAACGGCACCGTGAGGCTCTTCGCAGGTGCGACGGCCTTGGGAGCGGGGATCTGGGCCACCCTGGAATCCACGCTTCCGCTCCACTTCGACCGTGTCATGGGTTGGCGCCCCTCCTCCATCGGCCTCTGTTTTGCTGTGGCGGCTCTGGGGCATACCCTGACCTCGCCTCTGGCGGGCGCTCTTGCTGATCGCTACGGGCATCGGGGCATACTGCGGATCGGACTTGTCCTGATCCTCTTCCTGGCGCCTCTGCCGGTATTCTTCCAGGCTTCCTGGATCATTCTCGGATCCATGGCAGGGCTTGGACTCGCGACCTCCCTCGTCATGAGCCCAGCCAGCCCGGCTGTGACGGACGCTGTGGAACGCATGGGGAGTACCAGCTACGCCACGGTATTCGGTCTCCTGAACCTCTCCTACGCGATGGGGATGATGGTAGGCCCCATCTTGGGGAGCGCTGGGGTGGAGGCTCTGGGCATTCGGAGCACCATGTTGCTGCTGGGGCTGTTTTTCGGGGCCTACGCCCTGGGAGTGGGGCGGGAAGTCGCACGATAGATCCGACGCTCCGAGTTGCGGTCCAATGAGTGACCTTCCAGATCACCCCGGGGGGCCTGGACCTCAAAGCCCGCCAGGATCAGGAAGTCCAGGACCTCTTGGTCCTCCGGAATCCAGATGTCGTGCCGGAATCGCTCGCCCTGGTGGATGCGGTCCGTCAGGACCCTGCGATGGTCCGGGCTCCAGCGGACCCGTTCCCGGTAGCCGCCGCGGGCATTGAACCAGGTGTTCTCCATCCGGGAGATGCCATCCTCCAGGTAACTTCGGCTCACCAGATCCAGCAGGAGCACCCCCCCTGGGCGCAGGATCCGGTGGAATTCCTGGAGCTGGCGCAGGTTCTCTTCCTCGCTGGCGAAATAGCCCCAGCTCGTGAAGGCGCAGAATATGCCATCGGCCACTCCCGATCGGAAGGGCAGGGCCCGCAGATCAAGGCGGGCCAGGGCTCCGGGGTATTCACTCTGGTGGCGGTGGAGGTTCAGAGGGCTCAGATCCCCACCCACCACGCGAAAGCCCCGATCCTCCAGAGCAGGGCGGAGGCGCCCCCAGCCGCAGGGAAGGTCCAGCACCAGACTTCCCCTGGGGAGGTCCAGCATGGTCGCGAGGGCTGTGCCCTCCTCCTGGGCTTCAGCTTCCTTGCATTGGTAGATATCGAAGTAGAGGGGATGATCGAAATCCCGGACGAACCATTCCATGGAGAACCTTCCTGAGAATGATTATCCGGTGGATGAACGCAAAAGGGCACTGAGCTTCGATCCTCAGTGCCCTCTCTTTGCCCAATGGGAGGGCTCTCAGCCTGCTCCACCCGCAGCCACTTCCGACCGGTAGGTCAGGCTGGCCTTGATGAAGTCGCGGTTCATCCGGGCGATGTTCTCCAGGCTCACGCCCTTGGGACAGGCTGCTTCACATTCGCCGTAGTTGGTGCAGGTGCCGAACTCTTCGGCGTCCATCTGGGCGATCATGTCCCGGACCCGGGTGTAGCGTTCGGGCTGGCCCTGGGGCAGGAGGGCGAGCTGGCTGATCTTGGCCGAGACGAAGAGCATGGCGGAGGCATTGGGGCAGGCGGCCACACAGGCGCCGCAGCCGATGCAGGCGGCGGCATCGAAGGCCAGATCCGAGCACTTCTTGGGTACAGGGGTGCTATTGGCATCCGGAGCCGAGCCCGTGGGGGCGGTGATGAAGCCACCGGCGGCGATGATGCGGTCGAAGGCCGAACGGTCCACCATCAGATCCTTCAGGATGGGGAAGGCCTTGGCCCGAAAGGGCTCGATGGTGATGACATCGCCTGTTTTGAAGCTCCGCATGTGGAGCTGGCAGGTGGTAGTCCTCTCCCGGGGGCCGTGGGGGCGTCCGTTGATGACCAGGCCGCACTGTCCGCAGATGCCCTCGCGACAGTCGTTATCCGTGGTGATGGGCTCTTCGCCCTTGAGGATCAGATCCTCGTTCACCACATCCAGCATCTCCAGAAAGGACATGTCGATGCTGACGTCTTTGGCTTCATAGGTGACAAAACAGCCGACGTCCTTGGTGTTCTTCTGGCGCCAGACCTTGAGCGTAATGTTGATGAGCTTTTCGGACATGCTTCCGCTCCTTGACTACTTGTAGCTGCGGGTGGCGAGGTGGACGTTCTCGAAGGCCAGTTCCTCGACGTGGCGCTTCGGCGCCTGGCCTTCCCCGGTGTATTCCCAGGCAGCGACATGGCAGAAGTGCTCGTCATCCCGCTGGGCCTCGCCTTCCTCGGTCTGCCACTCCTCGCGGAAGTGGCCGCCACAGCTCTCCTTGCGCTCCAGGGCGTCCCGGCACATGAGCTCGCCCAGTTCCAGGAAGTCGGCCACCCGGCCCGCCAGCTCAAGGCTCTGGTTCACATCGGCGCCGTTGCCCGGCACCTTCACGTTCTCCCAGAAGCGCTGACGCAGCTCCGGCAGGACGACCAAGGCCTTGCGCAGGCCCTGGTCGTTGCGGGCCATGCCGCAGTGCTCCCAGAGGATGTGGCCCAGTTCCCGGTGGAAGTGGGTGGGGGTCTCTTTGCCATCGATGCCCAGGAGACGCTGGGTCCGCCCCTGCACTTCGGCCTCGGCGGCCTTGGCCTCGGGATGGTCCTCGCTGGGACGGGTCCCGGGTTTGATGCCCGCCAGGTAGTTGCCGATGGTGTAGGGGGCCACGAAGTAGCCGTCCGAGAGGCCCTGCATGAGGGCGGAAGCCCCCAGGCGGTTGGCGCCGTGGTCGCTGAAGTTGGCCTCGCCCAGGACGAAGAGCCCAGGGATGGTGCTCATGAGGTTGTAGTCCACCCAGAGGCCGCCCATGGTGTAGTGGGTGGCGGGGTAGATGCGCATGGGCACCTTGTAGGGGTCTTCGCCGGTGATGCGCTCATACATCTCGAAGAGGTTGCCGTATTTCTCCTCGATCTTGTGGGCACCCAACCGCTGGGTGGCCTCGCTGAAGTCCAGGTAGACGCCCCGGCCGGTGTCGCCCACGCCGAGCCCCGCATCGCAGACCTGCTTGGCGGCCCGGCTGGAGATGTCCCGGGGGGCCAGGTTGCCGTAGGAGGGATATTTCCGCTCCAGATAGTAGTCCCGCTCATTTTCGGGAATCTGGTCCACGGGGCGCTTGTCCCCCGCCTTGGCAGGCACCCAGATGCGGCCGTCGTTCCGGAGGGACTCCGACATCAGGGTCAGCTTGGACTGGTGATCGCCGGTGACGGGGATGCAGGTGGGGTGGATCTGGGTGTAGCAGGGGTTGGCGAAGGCTGCGCCCTTCTTGTAGGCCCGCCAGATGGCCGTGGCATTGCACCCCTTGGCGTAGGTGGCTAGGTGCATTACGTTGCCATAGCCGCCGGTGGCCAGGACCACCGCATCGCCCATATGGCTGCGGACCTCGCCGGTCACCATGTTCCGGGTCACGATGCCCTTGGCCACACCGTCGATGATGATGAGTTCCTGCATCTCATGGCGGGTGTGCATCTTGATGGTGCCGAGACCGATCTGGCGCTGCAGGGCCTGGTAGGCGCCCAGCAGGAGCTGCTGTCCCGTCTGCCCACGGGCGTAGAAGGTGCGGCTGACCTGGGCGCCGCCGAAGGAGCGGTTGTCCAGCAGACCGCCGTATTCCCGGGCGAAGGGCACACCCTGGGCCACGCACTGGTCGATGATGTTGTTGCTGACCTCGGCCAGGCGGTAGACATTGGCCTCCCGGGCCCGGAAGTCGCCGCCCTTGATGGTGTCGTAGAAGAGCCGAAGGATGCTGTCGCCATCGTTGTGGTAGTTCTTGGCGGCGTTGATGCCACCCTGGGCTGCGATGGAGTGGGCCCGGCGGGGGCTGTCCTGGTAGCAGAAACACTCCACCTGGTAGCCCAGTTCCGCCATGGAGGCGGCGGCAGCGCCGCCCGCCAGACCGGTGCCCACCACCAGCACCTTGTATTTCCGCTTGTTGGCCGGATTCACCAGCTTCATGTTGAACTTGTGGCGTTCCCACTTGCTTTCAAGGGGGCCGTCAGGGACGTTGGACTTCAATTCCATGGTCAAACCTCAGCGGATGACGCCCAGCAGGACGGAGATGGGGAAGGATAGGTTGACCGCGGCCACGAGCACCGCCAGCACCGTGGCGATGGCCCGGCGGGCGATGTTGTAGCGGGGGTGCGACCACCCGAAGGTCTGGGTGAAGCTCCAGACCCCGTGCCAGAGATGCAGTCCCAGGCAGAGCTGGGCCACGATGTAGACAGCGCTGGCCAGGGGCTGCTGGAAGCCCCGGACGAAGTTTCCGTAGGCGTCGCCATGCACGAAGGCGGGGTGAGCCTGTCCAGTGGTCAGGTGGAGCAGGTGATAGATGATGAAACCGGCTAGGAACACACCGGTATAGCGCATGGTTCGGCTGGACAGGGTGGCAGCCTGGAGCTGCTGAGCCCGGTAGCCCTGGGGGCGGGCGGACCAGTTGCTGAGGGTCAGGCTGAGGGCAGCCCAGGCGTGGAGCAGCACCACCACCAGGAGCACGATCCGGGAGATCCAGATGCCGCCGCCGTGCAGGGATTCCTGCAGGAACTTGGCATAGGCGTTCATGGTCGTGGCCCCCATGTAGGCCTGAAGGTTGCCCAGCATGTGCACGGTCACGAAAACGGAGAGAACAACCCCGGTCACGGCCATCACGATTTTCCGGCCCACTGAGGAGGCCAGGAAACTGGCCTTGACTGGGCTGCCCCAGGTTTGTTCGGCGACTGGCATCAATCCTCCCTTTAACGAACTCGCAGGGTTCTGCGCATGGGTCATTTTGTGGGATCGTTCGTTGCTATATCAAGCAAAGAATATACTTATTTATATATCGATAGATTTATCACATAGTCTGATATGACCGTTGCGTGTCCAGCATGCCACTGGGGGCGGAGGGTTCAATAAAAAACCGCCGCGCAGGGCGGCGGCTCGAAGGGGTCTCGCAAGGCTGATTTCTGGACAGCGGCTTAGCTTTCCAATGCCGTGGGCGTCTTCTTGGTGGCATAGACTGCCCAGACGATGGCAAGGGCGCAAACGATCACTGGCATAAATCCTCCTATAACGAATTCGCAGGGCTCTGCGCAAGGCTCATTCTGTAGGAGTGTGTATGGATATATCAAGCAAATAATATACTTATTTATATATCGATAGATTTATCACGTAGTCTGATATGACCGTTGCGATCTCCGTATGTCATCGGGCGCGGGAGGCAAAAAAACCGCAGCACTGGGCGGCGGTTCAAGGGTGTCTCGCAACTCTAGCTTTCCACCTCAGCAGTCTCCTTCTTGGCGTCATCGTCCACCAGTCCTGGGGTCTCCTTCTTGCTGGTGTATACCGCCCAGGCGATGGCCATGGCGCAGATGATCGCCACGATGATACCTACGATCCTGTTGGAGGTATGGCCTTCGGCGGGGAAGAGGGTGAACTTCATGATGATGCCCAGGGCCAGCAGGCTCACCATGTTCATGACCTTGATGAGCGGGTTGATGGCCGGACCAGCCGTGTCCTTGAGAGGATCGCCCACGGTGTCGCCGGTGACCGCAGCCTTGTGGGCCTCGGAGCCCTTGCCTCCGTAGATGCCGTCTTCGATCATTTTTTTTGCATTATCCCACGCGCCTCCAGCATTTGCCATGAACACTGCAAGTAGTTGCCCCACGAGGATCATACCTGCCAGGAATCCACCCAGGGCGTAGGGGCCCAGGAGAAAGCCCACGATCAGGGGGCAGGCGATGGCCAGGATGCCGGGGCCCACCAGCTCGTGCTGGGCCGTCTTGGTGCAGATATCCACCACGCGACCGTAGTCCGGCTTCTTGGTGCCGGCCCAGATCTCCTTGTCCCGGAACTGCACGCGGCATTCCTGGACGATGAAGTAGGCGGCCCGGCCCACGGCGCGGATCAGCATGCCGCTGAAGAGGAAGGGCACGGCCCCGCCCAGGAGGAAGCCGATGAAGACCTTGGGATCAGCCACCGTCATCTTCCCGGCTTCGGTCAGATACTGGCTGACCTTCATCATGTTGATCTTGTCCTCGCTGCCCACCGCGATGACCGCGATGAAGCTGGAGAAAAGGCTGACGGCGGCGATGACTGCGCTGCCGATGGCGATACCCTTGGTCTCGGCCTTGGTGGTGTTGCCCACGGCGTCGAGGTCCGCGAGGATCTGGCGGGCCCGCTTGTAGGAACCGGGTTCGGCCTTTTCCATCTCCTCCTTGTCGTAGCCCATCTCACCGATGCCATTGGCGTTGTCGGCGACTGGCCCGAAGACGTCCATGGAAATCGTGTTGCCCGTCAGGGTCAGCATGCCGATGCCTGCCATGGCCACGCCGTAGGCGATGAACATGGGGGGCGTCCCGGCGTAGGTCAGCACCGAAAGGAAGACCGCGATGGCGATGACCACGACATTGGCCACGGTGCTCTCGTAGCCCACGGCAAAGCCCTGGATGATGTTGGTGGCGTGGCCCGTGGTGCAGGCCTTGGCCAGGCTCTTCACCGGGGCATGGCTCGTGTGGGTGTAGTAGCTGGTGACCTTGTTGAGAACGATGGCCAGGATCACGCCGATGAAGCAGGTGATGGCCGGACGCATGTCCAGTCCCGCCACACCGAAGTTGGCCCAGGCGGGCAGGGCGGTGGGGTCGCCACCGGGGAAGCCCGCAGCTGCCACGGCGTTCTGCGCCATGTAGGTCGCGTCGAAGCGCAGGTAGTAGGCCCCCAGGATGAAGAAGCCCAGGATGCTGATGGCAGAGCCGATCCAGAAGCCCCGGTGGACGCTGTGGAGGGCTGTGTCGGAGGTATCGTTGGGTCCGGCCTTCACGGTGTAGGTGGAGATGATCGAACCCAGGACGCCGATGCCGCGCACCAGCAAGGGGAAGATCACCCCCTTGTGCCCGAAGGTGGCCATGCCCAGGATCATGGCGGCCACGATGGTCACCTCGTAGCTCTCAAAGATGTCGGCAGCCATGCCGGCGCAATCGCCGACGTTGTCGCCCACATTGTCGGCGATGGTGGCGGCGTTGCGGGGATCATCCTCGGGGATGTCCTTCTCGATCTTGCCCACCAGATCCGCACCCACATCGGCGGCCTTGGTGTAGATTCCACCACCCACTCGCATGAAGAGGGCCAGCAGGGTGCCGCCGAAGCCGAAGCCCAGCAGGGCCTCGTAGGCGTTGACTCCGTACATGAGAAAAATCATGGTGCCGCCCAGAAGGCCCAGGCCATCGGTGAGCATGCCGGTGATGGTGCCCGTGCGGTAGCCGAGCTGCATGGCCTCGCCATAGGAGTGCTTGGCGGCGGCGGCCACCCTCAGGTTGCCGGAGGTGGCCAGGCGCATGCCCACGAAACCCACGCACCAGCTGAAGAGGGAGCCCACCAGGAAGGCACCGGCACGGCCATAGCGGAAGGCCTCGTGGGTTCCGGTATAAGTCACGGCCAGCAGGATGGTGATGAGGATGATCAAGGGGCCGATCTTGGTGAACTGGGCGCCCAGGTAGGCGTTGGCTCCCTCCCGGACGGCGTCCGCGATGTCCTGCATCTTCTTGGTGCCCTGGTCCGCCTTCTTGACCTGTTTGACCAGCATCAAGGCGTAAAGCAGACCGGCCACGGCGATGAGCAGCACGATGATGAGGGCCACCCGTTCCACCGTGTTGAATCCATAGCCATCAAGGAAGGGTGAGAAGAATCGGAACGCACCCTCTCCGTGGCCCTCCGGGGAGGGGGGTGCTCCGGGCTGCCAGGCGTAGGCCACGGCAAAGAAGAGCATCATGAAAAAGAGATAGAACCTCCGTTTCATGGGAGCGTTTTTTAGTCGATCCAACCACTTGGTCACCATGACACCCTCACAAAGAAAGTGATGAAGAGACCGCCCCCGCTGATCGAGCACGGCATGGAAAAAGCCTTGTGGGAAAAGCTAAAAATCGATTTTCTGGTTGAATGCGCCCCAAGGGTAGCAGGAAGACTCAGAGTTGCAATGCTTCTATCGAACCGTTGATTTGATTCCATGATTTCGCCGCTAGACTGGTTCACTGACCGCCGACCAGTAGCGGCAATACCACTTCAGGAGTTCCATGTCCCGCCTATGCCTTTGCACCTCCAAACGCCCCTTCGACAAGTGCTGTGAACCCTACCTCACGGGCAAGAAGCTGCCCGAGACGGCGGAAAAGCTCATGAGGAGCCGTTTTTCGGCCTACGCCCTCTGCAAGGCCGACTACTTGATCGCCACGACTGCGGAAAAGGAGCGGGCCGAACTGGAGCGCGAGGAGCTGACTGCCTACTGCCGGACGGTGAAGTGCATCAGCCTCAAGATCATCTCCACCGAGGCCGGTGGACCCGAAGATTCCGAGGGCATCGTCCTGTTCCACGCCAGCCTCCAGGTGGACGGCAAGCGGATGCTACACCGGGAGAAGAGCCGTTTCGTCCGTGAAGAGGGGCGCTGGGTCTATGTGGACGGCGAGACGAATTAGGCGAGCCGATACATAGGAAACGCCCCTGAATCAGGGGCGTTTCCATTTTCCTCGTTGTCTGGCAGTTCACATCCCCTTGAGCATCCGACGCACCAGGAAGGGACCTTCAAAGATGAGAGCGGAGTAGACCTGGACCCAGGCCGCGCCGTCCTGCATGGCGGCCTTGGCGTCCTCGGCGGAACCGATGCCCCCGCAGGCCACGAGCTTGAGGTGAGGGGGGATGCGCTGAAGGATGCGGCGCTGGACCTCGCGGGCCTTCAGCTTGAGTCCCTTGCCGGAGAGCCCGCCGTCCCCCCAGGAGAGCACCTTGTCCCGGTTGATGTCCGAGACGATTCCGCGGTCCAGGGTTGTATTGGTGGCGATGATGCCGGATAAGCCGGAGGCGGCGATGACGTCCACGATGGCATCCAGCTCCTCGCCGTCCAGATCCGGGGCCAGCTTGACCAGGATGGGCTGGGACTCGAGGCCCATCTCCTTGCGGATCTGCATCATCCCCCCCAGAAGGGGGGCCAGGGCCTCGGGGGCCTGGAGTCGACGCAGTCCTGGGGTATTGGGTGAACTGATGTTGAGGGCGATGTAGTCCACTTCCGGGGCGATGAGCCGATAGGCCTCGCGGTAGTCATCGAGGGCCTTCTCCTCGGGGGTGACCTTGTTCTTGCCGATATTGCCGCCCACGATCAGGCCTTTGGGGCGCCGCTTGAGGCGCTGGGCGACCACTTCGGCACCCTCGGAATTGAATCCCATGCGGTTGAGGATCAGCGATTCCTCGGGGAGCCTGAATAGCCGGGGCAGGGGGTTGCCGGGCTGGGGCTTGGGGGTCACGGTTCCGATCTCTACGGATCCGAAGCCCAGAGCCTTCCATAGGGGCAGAACCTCTGCACCCTTGTCCAGGCCTGCCCCGAGGCCGATGGGAGAGGGGAAGTGCAAGCCGCATGCGTCCATGGCCCGGGAGGAAATGCCCGCTTGGCAGAGTCCTTCGAGGAGCGCCATCGCCCCGGGGATCCCCTTGGCGATACGGCCTCCCTTGAAGGTCAGATTGTGGGCTGTCTCCGGGGAAAGGCGAAAAATCAGGGGACGTAGCAGACGATAGGCATCAAGGGACATGGATCACCGGGAAAGAAAAAGAGCCTGCGGGCTCCTCTTCCAGCATACATGACCCGGAGCGGCCCCTGGCCGCGGCTATCCTGGAGGGATGCGAGGATGCCGATACCACCTGATGGATCTACCCATGGCCTTGGGGCAGGAACAAGGCGATCTCCTGGCCTGTCTGGTCAAGGTGCTGGGAGGAAGCCGGGAGGATTTCGCTGAGGTCGGCCTCGAGCGATTGAGTCTGGACGCACGCCACAAGGGGCGCATCCGCTACCTGGCCACGCTGCGCTTCGAATCGCACCGCGCCTTCCAGGAATGCTCCCTTCCCCCTGGGTGCCGTCTGGTGCGGGCCCCGGAAGCTCCTGACTTCACTGTGCCGCGCGTGACCCACGCGCCACGGGTTGTGGTGGTGGGTACAGGACCGGCAGGGCTCTTCTGCACCCTTCGCCTCCTGGCCCATGGCATCCAGCCCATCGTCCTGGAGCGAGGGCCCCGGATGGACCAGCGCATCCAGAAGGTGGAACGCCTCTGGAACGAGGGCATCCTCGACCCCGAGGCCAATGCCCAGTTCGGAGAGGGCGGGGCCGGGACCTTCAGTGACGGCAAGCTCACCACCCGCACGGGCCACATGTTCACAAAGCATGTTCTCGAACTATTTGTTCAGTTTGGGGCCAAACCTGAAATCCTCTACCAGGCCAAGCCCCACATTGGCACCGAACTCATCCAGGACTGCGTGGTGCGGATGCGCCAGTGGGCCGAGGGGCAGGGCGCTATCTTCCGCTTCGATACGGCCCTCCAGGATCTGCGCTGGTCCAGGGGGCGGATCTCCGCGGCCGTGACGCGCTCCGGGGAGGAGATTCCCTGCGATCACCTGGTACTGGCCCCCGGTCATAGCGCCCGGGATACCCTTGAGATGCTCCACCGCCATGCGATGGGCATGGAGCGCAAGCCCTTCGCCATGGGGCTCCGCATTGAGCACCCCCAGGAACTCATCGACCGTGCCCAGTATGGGGTTTCTGCTGGGCACCCCAGTCTGGGCGCAGCGGACTACAAGCTGGTCTGCAATCTAGGCCCTGATCGGGCGGCCTACAGCTTCTGCATGTGCCCCGGAGGCGAAGTCATCCAGTGTGCCAGTGAGCCCGGGGGTGTGGTGGTCAATGGGATGAGTCGGTCCAGGCGGGATTCCGGTTTCGCCAATTCCGGCCTCGTGGCCAAGGTCAATGTGCAGGATTTCCCCTCGGACCATACCCTCAGCGGAATGCACCTCCAGCGCACATGGGAGGAGGCGGCCTTCAGGGCTGCAGGAGAAAGCTATGGCGCTCCTGCCATGTCCGTCGAAGACTTTCTCAGGGCTCGTGCGACGGGAAAAATCACCCGGCATCGCTTCCGCCCCAAGGCCGTTCCTGCTGATCTGCGCCAATGCCTGCCGGACTTCGTCGTTGACCAGCTGGCTGAGGCTTTGCCTGTCTTCGACCGGAAGATCCGGGGTTTCACCAGCCGCGAAGCCCTTCTGCTCGGGATTGAAAGCCGCACCAGCAGCCCGGTGCGGATTGTCCGGGGGGATAACGGCCAGAGCATCACCCACCCGGGGGTCTACCCCTGCGGCGAGGGTGCCGGCTACGCCGGAGGCATCACCTCGGCCGCTGTGGACGGGATCCGCATCGCGGACTTGGTGGCCGATTCAGCTCCCGTGGTGGATGTGTCCGCGATCCAATAGCTTACTTGCTAATCTTTCAGCTACGTCAATGGCATAGTCGATATCAGCGTCCGTGAGGGCCCCGCTACCGGCAGCAGCCATTCCATTGATGATGTAGAGAGCATAGTGCTCGATACGGTGGAGTTCTCCGTGACGAGCACCCTTGTCGGATGGGGCTTCGTGGGACATGAGCGCCTCCTCTCATCCGAAGCATAGGGCGGATTCGAATCTGCGCCAAAAAGAGCCGATAGGCCCTCTATGTCCTCACGCGCCTCAACCGGAGGAAACCGATGCCCAGGGCCAGGAGCATCGGGGCCGCGGCACCCCACAATGGCGGGATGTCCCCCGCCTGCGCCACCATGGAAAAGAGCGTCTGAACAGCGAAGAAGAGAAGACCTGCGACCAGACCGATGCCCAGGGCCTGACCACGTCCCTTGCGGGGGGCGGGGAAGGAGAGGGAGAGGATTGCAAAGACCAGGCATGGGCCAGCCAACCACTGGAGGAATCGGCCCCAGAGGAGCGTCGCCCGGTCAGGGGAGGGTGCCCAGCGTTGCCACTGGAAGAGGGCCAATGTTGAGGCTTCCTCAGCCTTGGCGTACTGGCGAAGCGCCTGACTCGGAAAGAGGTCGACAGCCTCTGGGCCTGGTTCCATCTTCAGCCCTTCGGCATCGACCTGTTCTGATTGCTGGGTCTTCAACCTCCATCTAAGCAGAAGGCTCCCACCGGGTTCCCTCTCCAGGGGAAAACCCCAGCGGACTTGTCCGTCCATGTACCAGTGGATGCCGGTTCCCCCTAGGTAGAGCCATGAAGTGGCAGCACCTCTCTTTTTGACCTTCTTGGTGATCTGTTGGAGGAGCGCCGTTGCTTTCTGGTTGGCAATCGGGGCCACCACGACCTGGAGGATGAGGGTGCCAGCCAGCACTAGGCCCCATGCTTTCCAGGCGGATAAGAACCACTGCACAAAGCTGACGCCACCGGATTTCAACGCATTCCACTCCCGGGAGGCACACGCTTCCGAAATGGCGAGCACGCTCCCCAAGAGGAAGGCGATGGGCAGCACAAGCACCAGGAAGGGGGAGAGATTCCAAAGCCAGTAGTGCAGGAACACCAGGATGGATACATGATTCTTCGAAAGATCCCCGGCGAGGGATGCGAAGTCGATGAGAAGTCCAAGTCCCAGAAAGGTGAGAAGCGTCCCAGCCCAGTTCTTCAGCCAGACTGATCGGCTCCACTTGTGAAGAATCCCGCTGGAGTTCTGCGCGGCATGATGGGCCATCAGGTGTGGCAGATGAGGAGCCCAGCGGCTGGCTCGCTGCATCAGTGATGCAAACAGAGTCGAAATACGGTATTTCAGGCGTTCCCAGGGACCGTTGCTGTGATGTGGGGTCATTCGCTGCCGGAGCAGGTAGAAACCAGCCCCCAGAAAGAGCAGAGGGACCAGGAAGAGCAGCGCCGGAGCCCGGATGGATCGGTTGACGAAGAGATCTTCCGTCGTTCGCATGATGAAGTAGTAGGCCAGGATCACACCCAGGCTCTTTGGAATGGAACCGCTCCCTGGAAACCGAGGATGGGCGATGCCCAAGGCAATACCCAACAGCAATAGGGCGGCCACCGCAATGGGAAGCGTGATGCGCCGGCTCAGCTCAATCCAGCCCTCCGGCGTGAGGTGAGCAAGAAGAACCCCCGTACCCTCGTAGCGGAGAGGTGTGGGCGGAAGAGGCCGAAAATTCTTGGGAGAAGAGATGATGAGGTTTTGCGTCTTCTGATTGATATGGATAATGTTGTGATCTTTTCTTGAGTAGACCACGCCGTTCACCTCCTCGAGACGCAGGCCCATATCGGAGAGTTCTGACTGGACGGGTGTGTCTAATCGGGTGACATGGTTGGCCACCAGATGCTGCACGGAGTCAGGAGAGACTTCCATGAGGTGGACTTGGCCCGTCGGTGACATCCAGATGGAGGATTGGGGTGCACCGGGTGGATTCCATGGGGCGCTCCCTGGGGCCAGCCAGCGGGTTCTTGCCTCCTCCTGAATGGAGGACTTGAGTGCTGCCTGCCATTTAGAGACCTTGGGGACCAATAGATTGGAGTTCACCAGGGAGAGGACGACGACACCGATGGAAATGAAGGCCCATGGCTTGATGAGGTGACGCATCCCGATCCCGAGTCCATTGGACGCCACCAGTTCAGAACCTTCGGCCATGTGCTGGGTGCCTAGCAGGCCTCCCAGGACGGCCGCCATGGGCAGAACCATGCTCAGATCCTCGGGAATGGAAAGCGCGACCATGGGAAAGACCCATCGGAAGGGGGCCCCCATGTGGAAGAGTTGCCGGGAAATGAACATCAGTTCGTAGGCCAGCATGAGTCCCAGGTAGAACACCAGGGCCCCGGCGAAGGGGGTCAGCCAGCGGCGAAGGAAGTATCGGGGAAGGATCGGGAGCACGGGTGATTTAACTTTCGATAATGTATATTATGTAACCTTGGGCCCATACCGGAAGCCGCTTAACCTTGGTTCAAGCCAAGCAATTAGATGACTTTGGCACCGAGGAGATCGTGGACATGCAGAACGCCACAGAGCTTTCCCGAGGCGTCCTGCACGATCAGGAAGGTGATCTTACGGGTCTCGAAGATTCGGGAGGCTTCAATGGCCATCATGGTGGGCGGCACTGAGATCGGCGACGGGGTCATCAGGTCTTCCGCCCGGAGCTTCAGCGGGTTGATGCCGGACTTCTCGGCTCGTTCGAGGGCGCGTCGGATATCTCCGTCACTCACAACGCCCATCAACTGACCGTCCCGCAGCACGGTAGTCATCCCCAACTTGCCTGAAGTCATGGCGGCAAGTGATTGAGTCAAGGTGGCTTCAGGCACAATGGCGGGAGCATCTGTGTGCATGAGGTCCGAGCACTTCAAGAGCTTGGCCCCCAGGGCCCCCCCGGGATGGAAGGTGGCGAAGCGCTCCCGGGTGAATCCGCTGGAAACCATGCGATGGGCTGCCAGGATATCTCCCCAGATCAACTGGAGCGTGGTGGAGGCCATGGGGGCGAAGTCCAGCGGGCACCCTTCCCCTTCGGGGAGCTGGTAAGGAAAACACCACTTGGCGGCCTGCCCAAGGCGGCTGGAGGCCTTGGAGGTGATGGCTCCGATCTCCACCCCCAGGCGGATAAGGCTGGGAAGAAGGCGCAGGACCTCCTCCGTCTCCCCACTGTTCGAGAGCAGGAGGACCGTATCGTCCGGGGTGACCATGCCCAGGTCCCCATGCAGGGCGTCTCCCGGGTGGATGAAAAGGCTGGGGCATCCCGTGGAGGCCAAGGTGGCCGAGATCTTCCGGGCGATGAGGCCGGACTTCCCCACGCCCGAAAGGACCACCCGGCCCTTGGAGCGGAGTAGATGTCCGGTCCACGATTCCAGGGTCTGGGTATCCAGGGATTCCTGAAGGAGGGCCACAGCGCTGGACGCAGCCTTCAGGACTTGCAGCGCAGCATCCCGGCGCTGCTCGGGTGTGGAGTCGTCAAGGGTCTGGTCAGTCGTGGGCATGGTCATGGGGTCTAGGTTACCATCCAAGCTGAGGGTTGCGCCCTGGAGGCAAGTTCATGATCAATGTGACGGATATCCGCATCAACAAGGTGGAGGGCGACGAGAAGCTCCGGGCCTTCATTTCCATTGTGATCGATGACTGTTTCCTGGTAGGGGACATGCGGGTGGTTGAGGGCGAAGACGGCTACTTCGTAGCCATGCCCAGCAAGCGCAAGCGTGATGGCTCGTACAAGGACATCGCCTACCCCCTCAGCCAGGAGGTCCGGGAGAGCCTGGAACAACAGATTCTGACCGCTTATGAAGCAGCCACGGGTCATCGGGCCATCTCCCTGATCGACAAGGGCGAGGCCAGTACGGTCCGCCCTGACCTTCTGAGTGTCGAGGAGTTCGGATTCACGCCCAAGGGCACTGTCTAGACTCGCTTCCCGCCTGGACAGCCTCACAAACACTAGGTAAACTGACCGCTGCGATGGGGAGTCGCCAAGTGGTAAGGCAGCAGGTTTTGATCCTGCCTATCGAGGGTTCGAATCCTTCCTCCCCAACCACACAGAAGCCCGACCGATGGTCGGGCTTCTGTGTGGTTGGGCTCATCTCTGAAATCAGCTCAAGAGGCTGTAGACATTGTCTCTCTGGCGGGGGCGGAAGCCCGCTTGGCGGATCAGGGTATCCATCTCCCCGATATTGAACTCAAAATGTGTTCCCGCAGCATTTACGACATTTTCTTCCAGCATGAGGCTACCCATGTCATCGCAACCGTAGTGCAAGGCTAGCTGGCCGGTGCGTCCGCCCATGGTGACCCAGGAACTTTGCATGTGCTTGAAGTTATCGAGGTAAATTCTTGCAATAGCAATTGTTCTCAGATAGTCGGCATGGGTGGCGGTGTGCACCCTTCCCTTCCACACCGTATTGCCTGGCTGGAAGGGCCAAGCTGCGAAGGCGGTGTACCCCCCTCCATTGCCCCGGGTCTGGGCTCGGTCCTGTTGTTCCCGTAGAACCTGGAGGTGCTGAATCCTGTCTTCCAGGCTCTCGTTAATGCCAAACATCATGGTTCCAGTGGTTTTCATCCCAATCTTGTGAGCCTCTTCCATGACCTCTAGCCATGCCTTGGTGTCCCCTTTGAGCGGAGCAATGGTCCTGCGAATGCCATCCACCAGGATCTCGGCTCCGCCCCCCGGGAGGCTTCCGAGCCCTGCTTCCCGCAAGGCCTCCAGGGTTCCCTGAAGGCCTAGACCATTCAGGCGGGCCATGGCCCGGATTTCCACAGGGCTGAATCCGTGGACCCAGAGCCCCTGTTCGTGGCGGATCAAGGACACGATCTCCAGGTAATAGGTCCAGGGAAGCTCAGGATTGACACCCCCCTGAAGGAGGATGCCGGTCCCGCCCAGTCGCTTGGCTTCCTCGCACTTCCGGCGGAGCTCGTCCATGGACAGCACAAAGCCAGAGGCATCCCCCGGTGATCGATGGAAGGCGCAGAAGGTGCAGTGGATGTTGCATATATCTGTAAAATTAACATTCCTATCAATTACAAACGTAACCTCATCACCCTTATTGTGACGTTGACGACTGGCCGTGGCCAGGATGGCTAAGTCAGGAAGCTCGGCCTTCTGGCACAGGAATAGTGCTTCCTGATCGCTCAGGCGGTGTCCCTGCTCAAGGGCGGTTTTGAGTTCAGCGATGCGTGGTTCCAAGGAAGACTCCTGGACTTCAGTCTAGCCAATAAAAAGGGCCCGGTGTCCGGGCCCTTGGCGTGCTCAAGTGGCGGCTTCTATTCTTCTTCCTCAACGGCAACCAGAGCTTCCTTGGAGACGAGTTTGACACTGGCCTGGCGCTTGCCCGTGTGCTTGTGGGCTTGGGTTTCCAGCTTCTCCAAGGCCTGAGCCAAGCTGGCATACATGTCGTCCGTTTCCGCACTGGCAAGGAAGTCGCTGGTCCGTGTCTTGAGGGATACCTCCGCGAGGTGACGGTGCTTCTCAACGCTGACGGTGACGTGCACATCGATGATGTCATCGAGGTACGTGGCCATCTTCTCCAGGCGCTCTTGGGAGAAGGACCGAAGAGCGTCCGTAACTTCGACATGGCGGCCGGTGAAGTTTACCTTCATCGCGGACTCCTTAGAAATGGGGCCTGGGAGGCCCGGGGATGAACGGAAGTGAAGTGGTGAAGCTGTTTTGCCCGCTGCATCAGTACCTCTATCGGCGGCGACGGCGGGAAGCTGGAGGAATTTTCAATTCTTCCCTGTATTTGTTAACCGTCCTTCTTGCAACTTTTATTCCGTCACGTTCCAGGAGGCCCGCGATCGCTTCGTCCGAGAGGGGTTTTGCTGGATTTTCGGCCTGCACAAGGCTCTTGATCTTGTGCTTCACCACCGTCGCTGAGACGTCGTCGCCGGATGAGGAACCGAGGCTGGCGCTGAAGAAGTAGTTCAGGTCGAAGAGTCCCTGGGGGGTGTGGATCGTCTTGGCCTTGACCACCCGGGAGATGGTGGACTCGTGGAAGCCCGTCGCCTCGGCCACGTCCCGAAGGACCATGGGCCTCAGGCGCTCTACCCCGTGCTCCATGAACTCCATCTGGAGCTCGACAATACAGGATGCCACCCGGAGCACCGTCCTGTTCCGATCCTCAACCCCCCGGATGAAGTCCCGGGCGGAACGGTATTTGTCGCGGATGAAGTCCTTGTCCCCCTTGCCCTCGGACTTGGAGAGGAAGGTGCGGTACTCTGGGCTGACCTTGAGCCTGGGTACGCCGTCATCATTGAGATAGACCTTCCAGATACCGTCCTCACCCTTGATCACAACCACGTCGGGCTTGACGACCCTATCCCCAGCGGGGTCGAAGGCCCGGCCTGGGGCCGGGTGGAGATGCCGCAGCACCGCCAAGGCGTCCCCCAACTCCTCACTGGTGCAATCCAGCGCTTTCCGGAGGCGTCCATTGTCCCGGAGGGACAGAAGATCGCAGTGCTCCCGGATGATCCGCACCGCCAAGTCATCGGGCTCAGCCCCCGCGTGACAGAGTTGGAGTAGAAGGCTTTCCTGCACGGAGAAGCAGGCGATCCCGCTGGGCGAGAACTCCTGGAGGATATCCAGAAGTTCCCGGAGTTGGGCCCCATCCAATCCCAGTTCTTCGGCCAGAGCTTGAAGATGGGTCTCCTCGGAGCTATCCGGGTCCAACCTCATGAAGCCCTTGGGGTCGATGTGATCAATGATCCGCTCCAACAGGGGAGCCCTGGGGTCATCCGCCTCCATGATCTCGTAGAGTTGGCTCAGGAGATGTTCGTGCAGCGTTTCGGAGTTGGCCAGGCGATCTTCCCAACTGGTCCGCTCATCCTCCGGGAGGTTGCTGGTGCGGGGAAGGTCGGCGTCCCAGGAGTTCTCAGCCCCCAGATCTGTTTCCTGTACCTGCGAGACGCCTTCTTCCGTAAAGCCCTCAAGATCGCTGCCGGGGTTCATCTCCTGGTTTGCATCGGGTTCAATGGCTTCGAAAGCCTCTTCGGACTCGGTGGGGACGGCATCCAGAACCTGGGAATCGTGACCCTCTTCGATGGCTTCGAGGGTGGGGATCTCCTCCCCAGCTTCCACCATCTCCAATAGGGGGTTCTCTTCCAGTTCATGCTCGATGGTATTGCTCAGCTCCAGGAGATTCATCTGCCAGAGCTTGAGTTTCAACTGCATAGCGGGCGTCAGAGCCAATGTCTGGCTCTGGGCGAGTCGCTGGGAAAGACCGTGACCTAAATTAGCCATTAATCGAGCCTGAACCGGTCGCCCAAGTACACCCTGCGGATATCAGGGTCCTCTGCGATCTCATTGGGAAGTCCGTGTTTCATGATCATGCCATCCGCCAAGATATAGGCACGGTCTGCAATCTGCAAGGTCTCCCGGACGTTGTGGTCGGTGATGAGAACCCCGATGCCGCGGGCCTTGAGATCCGCGATGAGATTCTGGATCTCCATCACGGACTTGGGGTCCACCCCGGCGAAGGGTTCGTCGAGAAGCATGATCTTGGGATTGGTGACCAGGGCCCGGGCCATCTCGCAACGGCGGCGCTCGCCACCAGAGAGGCTCATGCCCTCCGTATTGCGAACCTTCTGGAGATGGAATTCTTCCAGAAGAGTCTCGCAGCGCTCTTTCTGCTGGGCCTTGGGCATGGGCAGGAACTCGCCGAGGGCCATCAGGTTCTCCCAGACCGTCAGGGAGCGGAAGACACTGGATTCCTGGGGCAGATAGCCGATCCCCTTCCTGGCCCGGCGGTGCATGGGCATGGTGGTGATGTCGTGGTCACACCAGTGGATGCAGCCCTGGTCCGGTGCCTCCACTCCGACCACCATGTAGAAGGTTGTGGTCTTGCCTGCGCCGTTGGGGCCCAAGAGGCCGACCACCTCACCGGGCATGACCTCCAGGGACACCCCTCGGACCACGGAGCGGTCTCCATAGCGCTTGTGGAGGTTCTCGGCCCTCAGGCTCACCTGGGACGGATTCGTCATTGTTGCACCTCTGCAAGTCCCCTCACCCGCCCCTGCCATTTGGCAGTCCGGGTGGCGACGTCGATCTCGATGGCCTCACCCCAGCCTTCCCCCAGGGAACCCCGGAGGGTGACCGCGCCCGACGCCGTGATCCGTTTGACCGTATTGCCGGGCCCCAGGTGGAGCACGGCCCTCCCGCAGGAGAGCTTCCAGCCCTGTCCCCGGCAATCCACCCGGCCCGTAAGGGTCACGGCGGTGGGGGTCACCTCGCCCTTATCCGCCCGGAGCACATAATCACCCTCGGCACCGGAGAGAGTCCCGTTGAGGCCATCCGGGAAGGTGCTCACGTCGCCAAGGCGGACGAGGCGGGGACCGCTGATCCGCTGCTGGAAGCGCTGGAGGGTGGCTGGCCCCCCTTCCAGAGTCCACCGTGCCTGCTCCCAGAGTAGACGGTTGCCGCGCAGGGTGCCGCCGTCGCTAAGGTCACCCCGGATGGGTCCCGTGAACTCCCAGCGTTCCGGCGTTCCCCTGCCCTCCCCTGCCGTGAAGGTGCCGAATTCACTGCGGCCATGCACCGGCGCCACCATGTGCCAGTTCCGGTTTCCGTAGCGGACCTCGATCTTGGGGCTGCTCAGAGTGCGTCGGCCCCAGGAGAGCACCGCAGTCCCTTCGGCCCAGATGTCCCCCGGCGGGAGGGCGGCTGGCAGGTCCGTACCGCCGGCGACCTGCCGCATCAGCATTCGGGGGGCATCCAGGGAGATGGTGCCGATGTTCAGGGGCTGCTCCAGGCAAACACTCCCCTCCAGCCGGATTCCGTTCTGGGTCCAGCGGGCGCCATCGGAGCGAAGCCTCTCTTGGCCATTCGGCACATTGCGCCTGGCCTTGAAGTCCTTGAGCTCCACCTGGCTGAGAGCCTGTCCCTCCACAGGCCGCGGCGCCTGCCCCTGACTGGCCTCTCCGTTCCATCCGTCGTCGCGTTGGAAGTGGAGCGGCGCGACCCAGTGTATCCATGCGGGGTCGATCTCCGCCCTTTCCGCTTGCAGGCTCCCTCCTTCCAGGGTGGCCCTGACATGATCGAGCTTCCCAGAACTGAAACCATCGCTCAGGCGCAGGGCGTCGACCTCCATAGCTTTGAGGGTGCCAGGTTCCGTCGCCTTCCAGCGGACAGGCCCTTTCTCTACTGTCATTCCGCCATCCACATCCCGCTGCCAGCCGGGAGGAAGGGTCCAAATCCCTCGCCCCTTGCCCTCCAGATCCTGCCAATGCAGGGTACTCAGCCCCCGCCACACGCCGCTGTCCCAGCGCAGGGCGGGACCGGAATCGGGCATCTCGCCCTGACCCATGAGGCTCGAGGTGCTGGGACGGCGAGCTCCGATACGGACGGGGCCATTCATGGTCCAGATCTTGTCCTTGCGATCGGCTGTGGGTGCCAGGACCTTCCAGGTCTCCTGGGCCTGCTCCATGGTTCCATCCACTTTTTCCAGGTGGAGGGCGTTCTCATCCCCGGTCACCGTATCGTATTTGAGAATGAAACGGCCATTGTCGAGCTGCTCGGTGATGGTGCCAAGGCGGCCGATGCGCTGTCGACTCCCCTGGACCGATGCGATTTCGCTGTTCTTGCGGCCCTTGCCCCCACTGACGGCCGCCAGAAACCCCGTATACCCCACGACACCGATCACCAGGCCGTAACCCATGACCCGCCACAGGCGGAGCCGGACGCTCATCAGAACCTGAGGCCTCATGATTCCACCCCAGCCGCCACGGGGGTTTCCACCTTCCAGCTCCGCCCCCAGC
Organism: Holophaga foetida DSM 6591; assembly: GCF_000242615.2. Taxonomy (GTDB): domain Bacteria; phylum Acidobacteriota; class Holophagae; order Holophagales; family Holophagaceae; genus Holophaga; species Holophaga foetida. The sequence continues at coordinate 521,469 of NZ_KI912268.1, read as the reverse complement.
GGGCCGAGTCCATGGGGGACACCGCCAAGCGTTGGAAGGAGCCCACCTCCAGGTCATGCTCGCAGGAGAACCAGGTGAGAGGTTCACCTGCGCCCCCAAGGCGCAGCTTGCAGTGCCGGTCCTTGAAGAAGTTCGGCGGAGCCTGCAACGCTCCCTCAACCACCACCAGAGGGGTGGGGAAGCCCTGGCCGAAGGGCTCCAGGCGCTCCAGTTCCTCCGCTCGGGGAACCAGGTCCAGACGACCGCCATCCGTATCCAGGGGAGGAACGCCGATGACGATCGATTGCTCAGCGGCTCCCCGCTCGAAAACCTTCCGGACGAAGGGAAGTTTGGCCGCCTCGAAGGTCATGCCCCCGGCCAGACGGTGTCCTCCACCAGAGATCAGGAAGGGACGGGCCTGATCCAGGATCTCGCTGAGGTTGTAGCCCTCGGGAGCCCGCAGGGAACAGTGGGCCACGCCATCCATAAGCGTGCAGACCGCCGAGGGACGGGCGAAGTTCCGCATCCGGTTCCCGGCCACCACCCCGATCACGCCCTTGTGGGCCTCCGGATCCAGGACAAAGTCGAAGGCTTCGGCCCCCGGTGAGGGCAGGCGCTGCATCAGTTCGTCCTGGATGGTGCGGCGCTCGGCATTCAGCTTCTCGACCTGTTCCGCCAGGGTGGCGGCCTCCTTGGCATCCCGGCAGAGGAGCAGGTGCACGGCATCCTCCGCTCCGCCCAGCCGCCCCACAGCATTGAGCCGTGGGGCCACGTTGAAGGCCAGATCCTGCCCCTTGACCCTGCCCTCGACCTTGGCAGTTCGCAGCAGGGCCGCCAGTCCAGGGGCATTGGCTCCGTTCAGGGCCGCGAGGCCCCGGCGCACCAGCAGGGCGTTCTCCCCCTGCAGGGGCACCATATCGGCCACCGTGCCCAGGGCCACCAGCTTGAGAAGTCCATCAAGAAAGGCCGCATCGCCCCCCCTCGGGAAGGGCACTGCGTCCATGAGTGCCTGGGCCAGCTTGAAAGCCACGCCCACCCCTGACAGATGGGTATTGGGGAAGTTCCCCCGCCCAGGATGAAGCACAGCCCGGGCAGCAGGCAGCTCCTCACCCATGGCGTGGTGGTCCGTGATGATCCAGTCGATGCCCCACTCCCGGCTGGCTGCGACCTCGGCACAGGAGTTGACCCCGCAGTCTACGGAAATGAAGAGCCCGCGTTTGCCTGCATCCGCCAACTGCCGGATGCAGTCCAGGTGGAGACCGTAGCCGTCACTGAACCGATTGGGAATGAAGAAGGAAACCGCGGCCCCCATCCGTTCCAGCACGCGCACCAGGAGGGCCGTGGCCGTGACGCCATCGGCATCGTAGTCGCCATAGACCAGGATGGGCTCCATAGCCGCCACGGCCTGCCGGACCCGGGCCACCGCTTCTCCCATCCCAGTCATCAGGAATGGGTCGTAGCTGCGCTCCCAGGCGGGATCCAGGCGCCAGGCCAAGTCCTCAGGATGATCCGCGCCCCGCAGCCAGGCCAGACGGGCCAGATCTTCCGGGAGGCTCCACTCCCGGGCCAGGCGCCCCCAGGCCACCGGGCCGGACGCCACGGCTCGGCGCAGACACCAGGGACGCAGCATCATGGGTGATCAACCCGCACAACAATGACCTGGCCCCTGGAACGTCCGCGCATGAATCCTCGACTGAATCTATCGAGTGTAGCAGACCGCTAGTGGTGCCCCGCAGGAGCCTCCGCGGGGAGATCCATGAAGGTGACCCGGCCTGTGGAGAGATCGTAGAGGGCGGGCAGGACCTTCACCTTGCCTGCGGCCACGAGATGTCGCACGATTTCGCTGCGGTCCATGATGATCCTGGCCTGACGGAGGGCGTTACCCCGCTCCATGCGGCGCAGATGTTCGGTCGGGGTTTCGTTGGGATCCTCGTGGATCTCCGTCTCAATCCCGGCCATGGCGGCCTGGAGGGACCAGAGATTACCGGGCATGGGCTTGCCATGGGCCTCCTTGACGGCTTTCACCGCCCCGCAGGCCGTGTGCCCCAGTACCACCACCAGCTTGGAACCCAGGTGCTCCACAGCGTATTCCACACTGGCCAGCCCCTGGATATCGGGGCAGTTGCCGGCCTCGCGGATCGTGAAGAGCCGCCCCAGACCCTGATCGAAGATCAGGTTGTCCGATAGACGGCTATCAGAGCAGGTGATGATGACGGCAAAGGGAGCCTGTCCCTTGATCAGGCTGTCCCGGACAGCGGGGTCCTGGTTGCTCATCAGGGAGCGCACCCGTTTTCCGTCCATGAACCGCTTGTTTCCGGCCACCAGTTCGGCCAGGGCAGCGTCGGGGGTCAGGATGGGGTTTTCGAGGAGGACCCGCATCTGGGCCTGGGCCACTTCCTGCTGGAGCTTGACATTGTCCAGCATCAGCCTCTGTTGCACGGCCTCTGAGGCCGCCAGGGTTGCAGGAGCGTGCATGGGCTTGGGCTTGCGAACGACCCGCCGGACGGGTTTGGGGAGCGTCTTGGGAGCTTCCTCGGCCCCTTCAGCCTTCTCAGTCTTCGCCCTCTCCTCCGGCACTGCGGGGCTGTGCTTTACAGCCTTGGAACTGGTCCGTGTCCCCTCCTTCACCACGACCTTGGTAGCCTCTTCATGGGAAGGTGGCTCGTTGGTGGATACGAAACACAGACCGGCTGTGAGCAGGAACGACAGCATGCTTACCTCCTTATGCCTTGCCTTGACAACAATACCCCAAGAAAAGAAGGCCCCGTGATTGATCTGCACTGCCATTCCCTCTACTCGGATGGAACCGATTCGCCTTCCGCTTTGGCCCAGGCGGCCCACACCCAGGGGCTCAAAGCCCTGGCACTCACGGATCACGACACCCTGGCCGGATTGCCAACCTTCATGGCCTGTCAGCCCAAATGCTCCACCCGCCTGATCCCGGGCATCGAGCTGAGTTGCCGATTCATCGGCATGGAACTCCATATCCTCGGCCTCTTCCTGGATCTCCAGGACGAACAGTTGCATGAGCGGGTCCTCGGGCTGGGTCGGCGACGAGAGGAGCGGAATCGCAGGATGATGGAGCGACTCGGGGATATCGGCATCCAGATGGACTGGGAGGATGTGAAATCCCATGCCGGAGCAGAACTGGTATCAAGGGCTCACTTCGCCAGGGCGCTGCATCGCCTCGGCTTTGCCGGAAGCCCCCAGGACGCCTTCAAGCGCATCATCGGCGAGGGTTGCCCCGGCCATGTCCCATTTCAGGAACTGCAACCAGCGGAAGCCTGCCGCTGGATCCGGGAGGCCAAGGGGGTACCGGTGGTGGCCCATCCCGGGCGCTCAGCCAACCGGAACTTCCGCTGGGACCAAGCCATGGCCGACCTCAAGGCCATGGGGATCTGCGGATTTGAAACCTATTACGCCGATTACAGCCCCACGGAAGAGCGCTACTTCCTGAAACTTGCTCTGGAACTGGACATGGCCCGGAGCGGAGGAAGCGATTACCACGGCGCCACCAAACCCGGCATCAGTCTCGGGACCGGTCGCGGCTCCCTGGCCATTCCCGATGATGTCCTGAATGAACTGGAGGGCTGGTGCGAGCGCTGAGGCAGCGTAGAATCTCCCGTATAGAGGCCAGTCATGCCCAGAAAGATCCTGATCGTCGAGGATGATCCAATAAATGTGAAATTCATGTCGGTAGTACTGGTCCGCAAGGGGGGCTACGAAGTTGCCGTTTCGGAGGACGTGGAGGAAATCCTGAGCCTTGCACAGTCGGGAGATATTTCCGCCATCATCATGGACATCAGCCTGAGTCACTCGGTCTATGACGGGAAAAAGGTGGACGGTGTCTTCATCACCCGCCTCCTCAAACAGAACCCCGCCACAGCCAAGGTGCCTGTGATGCTGGCCACGGCCCACGCCATGTTCGGCGACCGGGAGCGCTTCATCGCGGAAACCGGAGCCGAGCACTACATCTCCAAACCCATCCACGACCCGGATCTTTTCCTCCAGGAAATCAGCCGTATTCTGCCGGAAGGCCCATGAAACCCACAGGAAAACCCAAGCCCGGCAAGGGGCCAGAACGCACGGCCTACCGGATCCTTCTTGAATACGATGGGTCCCGCTACCAGGGTTGGCAGAAGCAAGGCGAAAAGCAGTCCGCCCAGGGCGTGCGCACCGTGGCAGGCACCCTGGAGCGGGTGCTGCACCAGGGGGGCCTGCGTGTGCTCAACCTGACGGGTTCCGGACGCACCGATGGAGGGGTTCACGCCGCCGGTCAGGTGGCCCACCTCCACTTGGCGGCCCCGGCTCCCCGGCCTGCGGAGCTGCGGCGGATCTTTGACGAAGGTCTGCCTGCTGATATCGCCATCCGGGAGATCGTCCCCTGCCCCGCCTCCTTCCATGCCCGTCACGATGCCACCTTCCGGACCTACGTCTACCAGATCGCCCTGCGGCGAAGCGCCTTCGCCAAGCCCTACGTCTGGTGGGTCAAGGCCCCGCTCTCCCTGGATAAGCTCCAGCAGGCCTGGTCCAGCTTCGAGGGGGTTCACGACTTCAGCGCCTACGCCGATCTGGAACCCGGGGAAAGCCCCAAGGGCCATGTGCGCTCCTGCCAGTGCGCAAGGGAGGGCGACCTGATCCTGCTTCGGATCACCGCCGGTCACTTCCTGCGGCGCCAAGTGCGCCGCATGGTGGGAGCCGCCGTCCAGTGCGCCCTCGGCCGCGAAAAACTGGAGCAGCTCCGCCAGGATCTGGAACAACCTGGTCCCGAAGCCACCCTCTACTGGTCCGAAAAGGCGGCGCCTTCTTCCGGCCTTTTCCTTGAGCGGGTGGGCTATGCCGGGGATGAGATGGAACCGGAGGCCCGATCGGTGGTGGCGGTGCGGTAGGGGGCGATTTTCCTTGCTTTCGCACTCTTTGAGCCTATCCATTTGGCTGTATAGCTGGAGCACCAGCAATCGCTGTAATGGATTTCCCGGGACGGCAGCTCCAGAGGCGCGCATCCCAGGCACAATCCCATGGAAAAGTCGCAGGATGCCGAGGTCTTGTGTGAAGTATCTTGTAATTAATTAATAATTTTACAATCTCCGCTATTCTTTGAATGTCCTCTACCGAAAGGAACTCAGTGGCAAAGACAAAGGCTCAGGCTGACAAGCGAAAGCGCGAAGTGGAAAAGAGGAAGAAGCTGGAAAAGATCATCCTGAGAAAAGCGGCTGAGATGCCTGATGCCAGCGTTCAGGAAGGGCCCGCCATCGAGAAGAAGACGGACGCTGGAACGCAACCCATCCCTGCCGGGGAGCGACCTGAAGATCCCGGCGTCAAGTGCCTGAGATGCGACGGCACTGGTCACATGATCGTCGATTGCGACTTCTGCAGGGGCCAGGGAGCCGTCACCGTGAAGTGCCGGAAATGTTCCGGATCCGGGACCTATTCCCAGAAAGCGGGCCCATGCGCTCGTTGTGAAGGCAAGGGCGTGCTGGCGGATGGCACACAATGCCCTCGCTGCAAGGGGCACAAGACTCAACTGGCGTTTTCTACCCCCTGTTCCAGGTGTTCTGGTGTCGGCGCCCTGAAGATGGACTGCAAGAAGTGCAAGGGCAGTCTCCAGGTCGAGATCGACTGCAAGACATGCAATGGAACAGGTGTTTATAGGCGGTAGTCGGGTATCCGTTTGCCCACATCAGTCCGTTATGCCACGATTGATTAATCAAGGAGCATTACGGATGGGCGAGCGGTTGCATGTTCACGTATTTTCGGTCGCAGTCGGCCTCCTTGCTCTGTCCATCTCAGGCTGCCAAGGCAGACCCAAGCCCAACCCCACTCCGGTCACACCCCGCCCCGTCGCGAGCATGCCGGTTCCCACTCCGGGCCCCACCCCGAGCAAGCCCGAGTCCAGGCGCGAGACCATCTTCTTCATCAAGAAGGATGCAAGTCTATCCCCTGGAGCTTTGAAGAAGCTCAAAGCGTGGACAGCCTCCTGGGGCAAGGACGGGGTATGGGTACTCGCCTGCCCCGCAAATCCTGGAATCACGCCCTCCCTTAGAGAAAAACGATTCATGGTTATGCGTTCCGAGCTCCAGAAATCGGGTGTCTCCAAGATCGAAACCAAACTCATTCCGCCAGAGCCCGCTGGAAAATATGAGCCCATCTATATTATTAGAACATCCACAAGCGGAGATGGGGCCCCTCCCAGGTGATCCGCCCGTGTGACAGTGTATGAATTGTTTCTTGTTTTCGAGGTTTAGTTGAACACCTCGACAGGGACTGCCTTCCCTGCCTGGATCCTGACGCCATAAACCTTTTTCAAGGCTTGGTGGTTGCTGGGGGTGTAGTGGACGTTCACACCTCCCAGGTCTATCTGGAGGGCATCCATGGCGGCCAGGAAGGCTTCGCGGGTCGGGTTGGCACCGCACTTCTTGAGGCCCTCCACGAAGACGGCGGCATTCACATATCCCTCCAGGCTGCCGTAATCAAGGTTCTCCCCTGCGGCCTTCATGTCCTTCTGATAGGCTGCGATCAGTGGCACCCTGGCGTCAACGGGTGAGGGCATGACCTGGGAGATGTAGACGCCATCGCCATCGGCACCCAGAGCCTGGACCAAGGATTCCGTTCCGACGAAGGAGATGGTCGCAAACGTGGGTTTGAAGTGGTCGGTCTTGGCCTTTTTCACGACTGCGGCCAGAGACTGGTAGGTTCCGATCAGGACGACGGCCTCGGGTTGCGCCTCCTGCAATTTGGCCAGTCCCGCACCGACATCCTCTGTATTCCGCTTGAAGGTGCCCTTCCCCTGGAGACTCATGGAGCGTCGGCGGAGGGCAGCCAGGACACCCTCCTCTCCAGCGGCCCCAAAGGAGTCGTTCTGGACCATGATGCCGATTCTTTTGATCCCCAGGTCCTTGGTCAGATGCTCCACCAGGTATTCCGTCTCGTCCGCATAGGAGGCCCGAACGTTGTAGACGCAATTCTTAACGGGACTCCGGAAAGAATCCGCCCCGGTCAAGGGAGCCACGAAGGGAACCCGGGACTCGGTCACGAGGGGAAGGACGGCCGAGGAGGTCGGCGTCCCCACGTAGCCAAGCAGTGCGAAGACGTTATCGCTCTCGAGGAGCTTCGCGGTGTAGGCCACACACTTGCCCGGCTCATAGGCATCGTCGTAGCTGATCAGCTTGATCTTCCTTCCGTTCACGCCACCGGCGGTGTTCACCTTGTTGAAATAGACGTCCACGCCGACCTTCAACCGGGAGCCCAATTGGGCCGCAGGCCCACTCAATGCATTCGACATCCCGACCCGCAACTCCTGCTGCAGAACGCCCGCTTCACCCCACGCGAATGAAGCGCCTGAAGCAATGATCGACAACAGTGCGGGAAGAAGAATTTCGCGCATGATTCCCTCCAGAGGATGCTTCCTCGGTGAGGGGACTATCGACAAGCTTTTATGGAATCTGAATAATCGTCGATATTCATGAGTTCAAGTGGTCAAAAAAGGGCAAATATACAGAATCTATACAACCCTATTCCAGGCCCTCTTTCCCATCTCCACCTGGTCCCCGCTGGTTTGTGTGGCGGCGAGGCTGGTGGCAAGGGCAAGGACAATCCAGGTCTGTGAAGTGCGGTCCAGCCGGGGCAGGAGCTCAGCCACCGCAGCGGTGGCCAGGAGGCGGTGGCCACCATCGTTCATGGGGTCACTGGCCGCAACGGCCTCGGCCAGGATGGGCATGAGGTCCGTCGGAGCCACTCGGCCCAATACCTGGAGCGCCGTGCGGCGGGCCTCGCGGGGATCGGCATCCAGAATGGCCTCCAATAGATCTCCGGGGTTGGCTTCCCCGTCCACAGGCTCAAGAGCGGGCCATTCCTCCGATGGAAAGAGGTGGATCAGGGCGGCGGCCTGGAGCCACTGGGCCGGCCCAGCCCCCGCCAAGGCGGCAAGGTAGGCGAAGATCCAGGAAGTGCGCCCCTGAAGCCCCCGATCCGCCTCCAGCAGTTTGCGGGATGCCGCTTCCGCCAGGAATCCCAGGACGGGCTCGCCTCTCCTGACCATGCTTCCGAAGAGATCCAGGACCGCCACAAGGCTCCCCTCGCAGATTACGCGGACGGGATCCCCCGAAGGCGCCTGGGGCGCAGGACCCTTCAGGCGCTTCAATGCCCGCTGGTGCCAGTAGAGATCGGCGGGAAGGGCGGCGCAGATGGATTGGAGGAGCGGCAGGAGCCCCGCTCCCAGCCCCAGACGACTGGCCAGATCCTCCATCTGGTGGGCCAGGATGCCTTTGATGCCGGTGCTGGCCATGTCCGGTGACACTCGGGTCCGCAGAGATGCATAGGTCTCGGCCCCAGAGGATGCCTCAGGCACGTTGGCTGCGGGTCCCGTGGCCAATCCCAGGGCGTGGGCCGCCAGCATGCCGTGCAGGGAAGGCACCTCAAGCCAGGGAGCCAGGAGCAGGATGGCCCGCAGCACCATCAAGCCCTGGGCTGATCGCAGGGCGGCGGGGCCTGAAAGTGGTAGGCGTTCCACCAGTTCCTTCAGGGCTGTATCCTGCCCTCCTGTCTTGACTCTCCGGGCATAGACCGCCATGAAGTCCGGCGTAGGCTCCCGCAGTTCCAGAAGCCAGGCCTTCCTCAGAAGATGCTCCATGTCACCAAGTCTCCCAGATTCCTGAGGGTGAAACCCAGTTCCAGGCGATTTTCACGGCTTACCGAACTGGTGGCGTTGAGGGATGTGCGGGAGAACTTCAGGTTCGTGGCGATGCACGGGGTGACATAGGCCAGAACCACCTGTCCCGTGGAAAGCTTCTTGAGGGCCAGGTCATAGTTGGCTGTGAATTCCAGACGAAGGCGGTCATCCATGAAGCGATGCATGCCCCCGGCCTGGATGCCCCGCTGGCGCACCAGGAATGGACTGATGGCCGTGGAGAACAGGGCCAGATTGAGGCGGCTTCCGTCCCCGGTCTTGTATTCCGCCGACAGGGAGTTGTCCCCGGAGCCTTCGCTCAGCGCGGCGGAGCGCCGGAAGCTGATGCGCAGGCGATCGTTGGGCTCGATGTCGAGATCATTGTCGATGGAGCCCCACCCGCTCTCGATCCGCCCATCCGAAAGGATGATGGGCTGGAAGTGGTATTTGGTGGAGATCCTCCAGCGCACCAGATCCAGGTAGTCGCTCCCCTTTCCCGGACGCCCCAGGAGGTGGTGCTTCATGCCGAACTCCAGGCTCCTTTCGCCCATGGCACTGCCTGCCACGCCTGGACGGGAATCGACTTCGTCGAAGCGGGGCACCCTGCCCGCCTGATCGTAGTCCGTGGTTTCCGTGAAGGCGACGAAAGGCTCCAGGACATGCTTGAGATCCCCGCTGAAGCCCATGAGCTTCAGGTTCTCGAAGGTGCGTCCCAGGGGAGGGCCTGAAAGCTGGATCCGGCCGGATCCCAGGAGGCGGTTGGCTGAATCGCCATCCACCCACATGGGATTGAAGGCGGCGCTCTGAGCCGGGTCGAGAAATCCACCATTTGAGATGGAGGTGTCGAAGACCGAGTTGTGCAGGGTGGCGCTGTAATGGGTGAAACGCCCCTGGAGCTGGAGGTCGGTCCGGAAGGGCCCGAACTGCCCGATGCGCCCCTGGAGGCGGGTGAAGATATCCTCCCGGTTCCATCGGTAGGAAGGTTCAGGGAGATCATCTCCAAGATCCAGGCGGTAGGCCATCTGGCCCACTCGGACACCCCCGTCAAGGTAGAAGCGACCTGCAGAGATGGGGAAGAGACGTGCCTGTATTTCAGGAAGTGTTTGCTTTTTTAGTGAATTGGGAAACTCTGAACTATAGAATGCGTCAGATTCCGTGAAGAAGCTCTTCTGCTCCGAGGCGACCAGATTGAAGCTGGCCCAGGAGAAGTTCTTGCCGACGAAGACAGAACTGTCGTAGTTGGCCTGCTGAGCAGTGACAATGCCGCTCCCGTAATCCGATTCCAGGAGCGTGTCCGAAGCCTGATTGATATCTGCCGAGAACTGCCACCCGTCTTCGCGCTGCCAGAGTTCCTTAAGGGAGTAGCGGTACCGGTTCTCGCCATCACTCGTCTGGTGGATGGCCCGGCCCTGGAAGCTGCCCTGATGGGTCGGTTCCGGGCTCCACCGCAACTCGCCGCCCCACATGGTGCCTTGCTTGGAGTAGTACTCCGGCGAGAATGTGGCATCCACGGTGTCCCCGAAGGTCTGGTAGTAGGGGATGCTGAGAGCCCACCCCGTGGCGCCCCCGTATCGGATATTGGGAGGCAGGAGACCGGGTGTTCGCTGGGACTTGGCGGGGTACATGATCCAAGGCATGTAGTAGGGGGTGGGTACGTCCTTGATCCAGAGCCAGAGGTTCTGCATGGTCGCATAACCCTCCAGATCCACCTTGAGGTTGGAGACCATGGCTTTCCAGCCGGGCCTCTCCTCGGGACAGGGGGAGACCTCCACCTTTTCGAATTCCCAATGGCGCAGGGAAGTGAAGGAGACCTGCCTTGAACTGAGGGACCAGGTGGGAGGAATCTCCAGGAGCAGTGCCTGGGCCTCTCCCACCTGCTTCCGCCAATCCATCTTCAGGCGCTCGCAACGAAGTCGGAGCCCAGGCGCCTCCATGCGGATGTGTCCCTCGGCAACGATCTCGTCGGTGGAGGGTGTGTAATGGATGCGGTCCGCCACCAGAAGGATGGAGTCGGTCTGGATCGCCCCGGTCTCCAGGTCCCAGGAGTCGAACTTTTCCGTGACCTTGTCGCCCCGCCAGCGGAAGGGGAGGTGGTTGGAAAGCCCATCCTGGGGGTTGAACGGGCGCATGGGAACCAGCTCCGCAGGAGACGGAGTGGTCTGGGGCATGGGGAACGGGGGCAGCGAAGGGAGACTCTGGGCCCCCAGGCCGCCAGCAATGACACAGAGAAGAGCTGATCGGATCAAGGCATCACGCGCTGTAGATGCGGAGTGCCAGCCAACCCAGAGTTGTGCCGCATGAGGCTGGCCTTCCCGCGAAGGAACCGGACCACCAGCCACCCTCCGAGGAGGGTGGCTGCGGCGGCGATGGGAGCCAGCCAGTGGAGGTGCATGAAATCGTCCCTTCTAGGGATCAGGCCTTGGCCTTGGGCCGCCTGACAGGCTTGGAGGGCTTTTCGGTGCTCGGTTCGACGGGCTTCTCAGCCTTTTCCTCAACCTTCTTGCGGCCACGGGGCGCCGCCTTCTTGGGGGCTTCGGCCACGGGCTCAGCGGGGACAGGAGCTTCCACCTCCGTCACCTTCCGGGGACGGCCCCGCTTCTTGGCGGGAGCAGCAGCCTCGGCGGCGGGTTCCGCAGGGGCCGGAGCGGGGCTTCCTGCGCCCAACTTCTTGGGACGGGGCAGCGGGGTGATGAGGCTGGCCACATCCAGAACCGGCATGGGGGCCGGGGCCACCGGAGCGGCTTCCACCTGGACGACCTTCACTTCCACAGCCTTCACTTCCACAGCCTTCACTTCCGGCTCAGGCTTGGGGGCCACAGGCGTTTCGACGGTGGTGGCAGCTTCCACCGCAGGCGCGGGCTTGCGAGCGGGGCGCCCACGGCGACGGCCTGAGGACTCGGCCTTGGGGGCTGCGGCCTCCCCGGAATCCCCGGCTTCATCTTCGGGCTTGGCGCTTTCGAAGAGGGCACGGAGACGATCCCGCTCCTCCAGTGCGGCCTTCTGGGCATCCCGGCGATCGTACTTGTAGTCGGCACCCCGCTCGATGGCGGAGGGCTTGGGCGCGGGGGCAGGCTCATCCAGGGCCTTCTCGAAGGAGATGGGAGAGTCTCCACCCAGCACCACCGTCTCATCCTCCATGTCCCGGACCCGTTCGGGGCGGCTGGGGGCGGTCGGCTTCTCGGCAGCTTCCTCGTCCTTGCGCTCGATCTCCGCGGCCATCTCGCCGTAGAGCATTTCGGCATCAGCCAGGATGATGATGCGGGTCTCGTGGGTCTCTTCCAGTTCCGCCAGATCCTTGCGCTTCTGGTTGAGCACGGCCATGGCGATCACCGGAGCCAGCTTGACGCGGACCTCCTCGACACCCTCCTTGCTCAGGAGGGACTTGAGGCGACGCACTACGCTGAGCACCAGGGATTCCAGGTTCTTGACCTTGCCGGAGCCTTGGCAGACGGGGCAGTTCTCGTGGGTCACGTTCTGGATGGAGGGACGGATGCGCTGACGGGTCATGACCAGGACGCCAAAGCGGTTGATCTTGCCCACTTCCATGCGAGCCTTGTCCTCGCGCAGGCACTCCACCAGGCGCTCCTGCACCAGGCGGTTATTGGTGTCCCGCTTCATGTCGATGAAGTCGATGACCACCAGACCGGCCAGATCGCGGAGGCGCAACTGGCGGGCAGCCTCCTCGGCGGCCTCCATGTTGGTCTTGAAGGCCATGTCCTCCACGCCTTCGCCGCTGGTCTTGCCGGAGTTGACGTCGATGGCCACCAGGGCCTCGGTCTGGTCGATCACCAGGGCGCCGCCGGAAGGGAGGTTCACCTTGCGGCCGTAGATGCGGTCGATCTGCTCCTCGGTCTGGTACTTGGAGAAGAGGGGCTTCTTGCCGACGTAGTGCTTGAGCACATGGGCGTGCTGGGGCATGGTGCGCTTGAAGAAGCCCTGGGCGGCGTGGAAGGTCTCCAGATCGTCGATGTGGACCTCTTCCATATCGGCGCTGAAGGCGTCGCGCAGGGTTCGGGTGACCACATCGTCTTCCTGCCAGACCAGTCCTGCGCCCTGCCGGTGCTTGTAGCGGTGCTGCACTTCCTTGTAGGTGTCCAGGAGGAACTCCAGATCCCGCTGGAAGTCATCCTTGGTGACGCCCAGGGAAGCAGTGCGGACGATGACGCCGAAGTTCTTGGGGATCTCCAGCTCATCGATGAGCTTCTTGAAGTGCTCACGCTCTTCCCGGCTCTCGATCTTGCGGCTGATGCCATTCATGGGGTTGCCGGGGGTCAGCACCAGGTAGCGGCCCGGAAGGCTGATCTGGGCGGTCATCATGGCGCCCTTGGAGCCCAGCTCCTCGCGCACGGCCTGGACCATGATCTCCTGATCCTTGTGGAGCAGGTCCTGGATGCGGCCTCGGCGACCGTCGGCGCTTACCAGATCCCTGGGCAATTCCCCGATGGGGAGGAAGCCGTTCTTCTGGCCACCGTAGTGGATGAAGGCAGCCTGGAGGCTGGAATCCACACGGACCACCTTGGCCTTGTAGATATTGCCCTTGATCTTCTCGTTATGGACGAACTCGATATCGAAATCCGAGAGTCCTCCATCGACCAGGGTTGCCACCCGGATCTCTTCGGGATCCGTGGCATTGATGAGCATGACTTTCTTGTTCAAAGGTTCTCCTCGGTGGGAGCAGCCGCCATCACCGTTGTAGGGGCTGTCCGCGCTGAAATAGTTGAATGATTGTGAGGGATGGGATGTTCCGTAGATGGGATCGCCACTTGCATCGGGCGGGGATGTTTTTGGCAACTGCCAATCTCGAGCGGGGTCTGATGACTGGGCAGAACGCCTTCATTGTCACAGGCGCGCCTCTACCCGGCAAGGGGCGCCCTCTGAAATCAGTTCACACGGATTTCACATCGTGTTACCTGGGAGGGCGAATCCGGCGTCCAGTCTGAACAAGTCCTATTTTGGAGGATCCAAGATGCACAAGACTCTGGCTTTCGCACTCGCCCTGGTGGCCTGCGGCTCCGCCTTCGCACAAGGTGTGGTGAAGGTGGACCCCAAGCTGGGGGCCTACAAGCAGGTGCCCGGCGTGAACGGCACCCTGAACTCCATCGGCAGCGACTCCCTGAACAACCTCATGACCTACTGGGTGGAGGCCTTCCGCAAGCAGTACCCCAACGTCAAGATCCAGGTCGAAGGTAAGGGCTCCAGCACCGCCCCCCCGGCCCTGATCGAGGGCACTGCCCAGCTCGGCCCCATGAGCCGCGAGATGAAGGGCGAGGAGATTGACAAGTTCGAGAAGAAATACGGATACAAGCCCACCCGCATTGCCGTCGCCATCGACACCCTGGCGGTCTTTGTCCATCGCAACAACCCCATCAAGAGCATGAGTCTCAAGGAAGTTGACGGCGTCTTCTCCAAGACTCGCAAGAGCGGGAGCAGGGAGATCAAGACCTGGGGCGAGCTGGGAATGAAGGGCGAGTTCGCCGCCAAGCCCATCTCCGCCTATGGCCGCAACTCCGCCAGTGGCACCTATGGCTACTTCAAAGAGCACGCCCTCAAGAAGGGGGACTTCAAGGACACCATCAAGGAGCAGCCCGGTTCCAGCTCCGTGGTCCAGAGCGTGGGCACGGACAAGTTCGCCATCGGATACTCCGGTATCGGCTACAAGACCTCCAACGTCCGCGCCGTGCCCCTCGCCGACGATGGCCGCTACAACGGTCAGGCCTTCGAGCCCACCTATGAGAACGCCCTGAATGGCAAGTACCCCATGGCGCGCCAGCTTTACATCTATGTCAACAAGAACCCCCGCAAGCCCATCGATCCCCTCACTCAGCAGTTCCTCACCTTCGTGCTGAGCCACCAGGGACAGGAGATCGTGGTCAAGGATGGCTACTATCCCATGCCCGCCAACATGCAACAGGCTGAGCTGAAGAAGCTGAAGTAGGTAACATGACTCGAATTCCTCCTGCCCTGATCCGGGCGAAGCGTACGGATCGCTTCATGACCGGGATCATCACGATGGGTGGTTTCCTGATCATCGCTGCGGTGCTGGGTATCCTGGTCTTCATTGGCCGGGAAGCCCTGCCCCTGGCCCGCTCGGGCAAGAGCCGCACCAATCCTTCTCTCCAGGTGGCCCCGGTCGCCGGCCTGCTGGCGGATGAGTCCGGCAAGGTCATTGGCCTGCTCCGCCCGGATAGTGGCGTGGAGTGCATCGCTCTCCCCTCCGGCACCCCCCTGGCCACCCTTCAGGATGGCCCTGTCCGCCCATGGAAACAGGCCACGGAACCCTCCTCAAGGGGGGAATTCGCGGTCCTGGACCAGGAGAACAAGCTCTTTTTCGGGCGCTTGAATTGGGAAAAACCATCCGGTGATCCGGATCCGACCCATTGGACGCCCACCGTGGAGTGGAATGGGGGTATGCCCGCGTCCATGGACACCTTGCTGGCAGTCAGGGCCCTGCCCCCCTCAGGCTTGGCCACCCAGCCAAGCTACCGGGTTCTGGCCTCCGGCAAGGATGGCCTCAGCTGGACGGAGTGGAGCGAGGGTGCCCTGACCTGGAAATCCATCACGATCCCTGAACTCCAGGACACGACTCAGGCCATCTGGAGCGCGGACGGCGCTCACCTCTGGGCGGGCACCCGCAGCGGGAACCTTCATTTCCTGAGCATGGAAGGGGAGCCTACCCTCAACAGCAGCCTCGCCTTCGGGGAACCGGTTACCGCCCTTGGTTTTGTTCTGGGTCAGACGAGCCTCCTGGTGGGTGGCGAGCAGGGCAAGCTCTTGGCCTGCCAAGCCATCAAGAAAGAGGATGCGTTCCTCCTCCAGTGGTTCCACCAGTTTGAAAAGCTCAACGGACCCATCCGGGGATTCAAGTCATCTCTGCGCGACAAGCGGTTCCTGGCATGGAGCCCCAATCATGTAGTCGTGGACCATCTGACCACTGAGAACCGGATCTTTTCGGCCTCCGCCCAGGACACGCGCCACGCCTCCCTCAGCGCCAGAGGCGAATTCATCTATGCCGCCAGCAGCACGGGCGAACTCCGATCCTGGTCCATGGATGCACCCCACCCCGAAATCAGTGCCAAAGTGCTCTGGGGCAAGGTCCATTACGAGGGCTACGAAAAGCCCGAACAGGTATGGCAGAGCAGCGGCGGCACCGACGACTTCGAGCCCAAGCTGAGTCTGATGCCCCTGGTTTTCGGCACGCTGAAGGGCACCCTTTTCGCCATGCTCTTCGCCCTGCCCCTGGCCCTCTTCGGGGCCCTCTACACCAGCCAGTTCGCCCACCCCAGGCTCAAGAACATCATCAAGCCCGCGGTGGAGATCATGGCCGCCCTCCCCTCCGTGGTGCTGGGCTTCCTGGCGGGGCTGGTGTTGGCGCCTCTCCTGGAGAAGTCAGCCATCCATGTGATCCTCCTCCCCTTCTTCGCTCTTCTGGCCGCCTGCATCGTGGCTCCCCTTTGGATCCGGATGCCCAAGGGCTTCCGACTGGGCTGGGGACAGGGACGGGAAACCCTGTGGCTGATACCGGCCATCTTCATCGGATTGGGCCTATGCATCGTACTGGCACCTTCCTTCGAGCGAATTTTCCTGGGTGGTGACTTCCGGGCCTGGCTGCTGGCAAAGCACAGCATCACTTACGACCAGCGCAACGCCATCGTGGTGGGCTTCGCCATGGGCTTCGCCGTGATCCCCATCATCTTCTCAGTGAGTGAGGACGCCCTAAGCTCTGTGCCCAAAGCCCTGACCTCCGCCAGCCTCGCATGCGGAGCCTCTCCCTGGCAGACCGCCTGGAGGGTCGTGGTCCCCACCGCCAGTCCTGGCATCTTCAGCGCCATCATGGTGGGCCTAGGTCGGGCCATCGGAGAAACCATGATCGTCCTCATGGCCACGGGCAATACCCCCCTCATGGACTGGAGCCCCTTCAACGGGATGAGGACCCTGGCCGCCAACATCGCCGTTGAGGCCCCCGAGGCTCCGGTGCATGGAACCCTCTACCGGGTGCTCTTCCTCACGGCCCTTCTTCTTTTCGCCCTGACCTTCCTCTTGAACACCGGGGCTGAGGTCATCCGCCAGCACCTCCGCAAGCGCTACGAGACGTTTTGATGACCGAAACCTTGAACATTCCCCCCCGCTGGCGCGCGTTCATCCGCCGCGGCAGCGCTATGGTCTGGCTTTCCGGTGCAGCCCTGGCCCTCTCCCTGCTGATGATGGTGGGACTGGTGGGCTATATTGCCGCAAAGGGCCTTGGCTTCTTCTGGCCGAGTTCCATCGTGCAGGTCCAGACCTCCGAGGGGCCGATTCTGGGCGAGATCTCCGCCCAGGAGAAGGCCCATGGCACGGACCCCGCCAAGACCCAGTTCCGGGTCTGCAATCGTGACCTTTTCGGCCAGGACTACCGTTGGGTGCCCAGTGCTGATATCCAGGATCCCCAGCGCCCCGCCGATGCGGTCCTGGTGGAGCGTCTGGAGAACGGCCCCTTCATTGGATTCATCCAGGATGGGAGCTCTGGGGAGACTCTGGTCCTTCGGGCTGTGGACGGCCAGACCTTGGAAATCCCGCGAAAGCATATCGTTCGAATCGTTCCATCCAATGCCCTCGGCGTCTTCGGCAAGAGCCGGGTCTACGCCTCCCGCCTCTGGGAGTTCGTCGCCGGGGATCCCAGGGAATCCAACACCGAGGGCGGCGTCTTCCCCGCCATCTTTGGAACCGTGATGATGGTCCTGTTGATGTCCATCGCGGTGGTGCCCCTGGGCGTTGTGGCCGCCCTCTTTCTCCGGGAGTACGCCCGACAGGGATGGGTGATCCGAGCGTTGCGCATTGCCGTCAATAATCTGGCTGGCGTGCCCTCCATCGTCTTCGGGATCTTCGGACTGGGCTTCTTCATCTACACCGTGGGCGGAACGCTGGATCAGATCTTCTTCTCCCAGAAGCTCCCCACCCCCACCTTCGGCACCGGCGGTATCCTCTGGGCATCTCTGACCCTGGCCTTGCTGACAGTGCCCGTGGTGATCGTATCCACCGAAGAGGCGCTGTCTGCGGTGCCCCGTAGCCAGCGGGAGGCCAGTCTGGCCCTGGGTGCCACCAAGTGGCAGACCATCTGGAATGTCGTCCTGCCGGGCGCCCTGCCTGGGATCCTCACGGGGCTGGTGCTGGCCATGGCCCGGGGCGCGGGTGAAGTGGCTCCCCTCATGCTCACCGGGGTGGTCAAGCTGGCACCTTCCATGCCGCTGGATGCCAGCTTTCCCTTCCTGCACCTTGATCGCAAGTTCATGCACCTTGGTTTCCACATCTATGATGTAGGCTTCCAGAGCCCCAACAGCGAGGCCGCCAAGCCCATGGTGTTCATGACCACCCTCCTGCTCCTCTTGATTGTCCTGCTGCTCAACCTGGCGGCCCTGCGTCTTCGCAGCAGGCTCCGGGCCAGAGTCGGCGGGAGCAGCTTCTGATGCCCACACCTGGAGTCCTTGATATGGATCTGAACGAACGGCCGGTCATTCCCGAACCGGTCCCCACCATCACGGAGCCACCCCGTGCGGGGGAAGCGCACATACTGAGCCAGCAGGGAACCCCCCTGACGGATCGGGCTGCCCTGGAGGCCCCCACCATGGTCTCCGTGAAGGACCTGAACCTCTTCTACGGTCGCAAACAGGCCCTCCACGGGATCAATCTGGAGGTCGGCAAGAACACCGTCATGGCCCTCATCGGTCCTTCGGGCTGCGGCAAGAGCACCCTGCTTCGATGCATCAACCGCATGAACGATCTCATCGACAACGTGCGGATCGACGGGCATGTCCGGGTGGGCCAGTCCGATATCTACGCCCCTGACGTGGATGTCATTGGCCTTCGGATGCGCATGGGCATGGTCTTCCAGAAGTCCAATCCCTTCCCCAAGAGCATCTACGAGAACGTGGCCTACGGATTGCGGGTCCAGGGTGTGAAGAACAGGGCCGTCCTTGACGAAGCCGTGGAGCGCAGCTTGATCTCCGCGGGGCTCTGGGATGAGGTCAAGGACCGCCTCAACGAAAGCGGCCTGGGTCTCTCCGGTGGCCAGCAGCAGCGCCTCTGCATCGCCCGGGCTCTGGCGGTCAAACCTGAGGTCCTGTTGATGGACGAGCCCTGTTCCGCCCTGGACCCATTGGCCACCTCCCGCATCGAGGAGTTGATCTTCGAACTGAAGCGGGATTTCACCATCGTCATCGTCACCCACAACATGCAGCAGGCGGCCCGAGTCAGTGACTTCACGGCCTTCTTCTGGATGGGGAAACTGATCGAAGTAGGTCTTACTGAAAAACTCTTTACCAATCCGCGGGAGCGTATGACCGAGGATTACATCAGCGGGAGGTTCGGCTAATGGGGCGGCATTTCGACAACGAGCTGCGGGATCTAAAGTTCAGTCTCCTGGCCATGGCCGGCCTGGTGGAGGAGATGGTAGAGCTGGCCCGACAGTCCTTCACCGAGCGCTCCGATGCCAAGGCGGATCGCGTCATCGCCCTGGACCACAATGTTGACGAGCTGGAGCTGAGTCTGGACCAGGCTTGCATCGACCTCCTGGCCCTGAGGGCACCCTTCGCTTCGGACCTGAGACTCTTGGCATCCACCCTCAAGATCGTGCCGGAGTTGGAGCGGATCGGTGACCATTGCACCAACATCGCCAAGCGGGTCAAGTTCATCAGCGCCTATCCCCATATCCTGACGGCCCAGCAGATCGAGGCACTTGGGGAGGCCACCCACTCCATGGTGAAGCGGGCCATGGACGCCTTCGTGAACGGGGATGCGGAACTGGCCAAGGCCGTCATCGCCGACGACGATTTGGTGGACGAAATCTACGTTCAGGTTTCCAAGGACATGCTTCAGATCATGCTCCAGGATCCAAGTGCCATCGAGCGTGCGAGCCACCTGATCATCCTGGTGAAAAACTGGGAGCGGATTGCGGATCAGGCCACTAATATCGCGGAGGAGGTGCTTTTCATCCTGGAAGGCGTCAATGTGAAGCATCCCTACCTCCAGAAGCGCGAGTCCTAGGAGACCCCATGCCTCACCTGCTACTGCTTGAAGATGATGCGGACATCCGGCTTGGACTCGAGCAGCACCTCAAGCGCGAGGGCTTCACCGTAAGTTCCTTTGATACTGGCCGGGAGGCCATCCGGTACATCCTCCAGGCCGGCAACGGCACCCCCAAGCCCGATGTGGCGCTGCTGGATCTCACGCTCCCGGATATTGACGGCCTGGATGTCCTGAGAGCCATCCGTACGGACAACCGGCTCAGGGCCCTGCCCGTCATGCTGGTGACCGCCAGGAACGAGGAGATCGACCGGGTCCTGGGACTTGAACTGGGAGCCGACGACTACATCTCCAAGCCTTTTTCCAGTCGGGAGTTGGTGGCCCGGGTCAGGGCCATTCTCCGCCGAGCGGCCTTCATGGACGCCACCGAGCGCCAGCGTGATCTGGCCTTCGGTCCCATCTCCGTGGATCTGGATGCCCACGTTGCCAGGGTGGACAGGGAGCCGATCGATCTCACCCGCCGGGAATTCGAACTCCTGGCCTACTTCCTTCAGAATCCCCGCCGAGTGCTCAGCCGGGAAAAGATCCTCCAGCAGGTCTGGGGGCTGGAATACCTGGGGGAGAGCCGCACCATCGATGCCCACGTGCGACGGGTCCGGGCCAAGCTTGGGGAGGCATCCAACCTCATTGAGACCGTGGTGGGGGTGGGCTATCGCCTGGGCAGCGTGGACGCCTGAAATCCCTTGAAACCAGCAAAGCCGGGCTTTCATCGCCCGGCTTTGCTGTGCTCCTGGACACTAGTGACTGACCTTCTCCCCTCCAGGCGTTAGGATGGAAAGGTTGGGCCGTGAAAGAGGGAGCCACGATGTCGTTGAATACGTTGATCCGCCGGGTGAAACCCCGGGAAACGGTGTTTCTTGATCTCCTGGAGGCCTCTGCGGCCAATCTGCTGGAGGCGACCCGTTACTTCGACACGACCTTCCGCGAAGGGCAGCCCGGTCACTGGGGCCCCATGAGGGACCGGATGAAGGCGCTGGAGCACAAGGGGGATGCCCTCACGGTCCAGATCATGGACCGCCTCAACCACACCTTCGCCCTGCCTCTGGAGCGGGAGGACATCATCATCCTGGCCCACAAGCTCGATGACGTGGTGGATGGGCTATACGCCCTCTGTGAGATCCTGATGCTGTACAAGGTGGACACTGTGCCGGAGGTGACCCATGAGATCAGTCCGCTCATGGTGAAGGCGGCCCAGGAGATCCCGCCCCTCATCGAGGGATTGCGCACCTTCTCCCAGACTGCGGAGATGCGGGACCGGGTGCTGCTCATGACCGAGATCGAGAACCAGGCCGATGCGATCTACAACCGGGCCTTGGCCGAACTCTTCAGCGTTCCCCGCGATCCTGTGACCGTCATCAAGTGGAAGGAGATTCTGGATCACATGGAGGAAACCTGCGACCGCCTGGAACTGGTGGCCAAGGTTGTGAGTTCCACGATCATGAGAAACGCCTGACAGGCAGTTTGTGTAATCCAATATTGATATATAATTTATACAAATACCGCGCCTAAAACTCAGCAAGCTTCACGTGACACACGATAACCATCCATGTCGAGGTGCCCATGGGTGGTGTCAGCGGATCCAGGGCCACCGCATGATGGAATTATTAGATAGAGGTCGTCTCTCCATTGTGTGGGAATCCAAGCAAAGCAGCCATACGATAATCCGGCGACATGGCGGCCTGCATCCTGCGGAACTTGATGCTTCCCATGGGGTTCGGGTCCTGGCGGAGGAGATTCAGCACGATATGGCGGAGGACCGCGCTGCACTCAGGGCCGCTCCCCTTCCGAGTCCGATTGGCATCTTCCCGAAATGCCACGTCTAGGACCCAGTGGAGCTTGTTCTCGATGCCCCAATGATGGCGGGCGGCCGAACCAATAGCCTCGGCTTGGGTCATGGGCAAGGTGGTGATGTAGAACCGTTCTTCCAGGGCAGACTTGCCGTTGCGCAGCGATTCTGATTGGATTCGCACGATCGTCTCCAGCTTGGGCCATTCCAGGAGAATGCTCTCTGGAAGTTGCTCAACGGCATCCAGGGTGGTCACGCGGCGCCGCTCATTCCGACCACGTCGAGACTCCAAAGACTCGGCGCTGCCGTGAGCAGTGCCCACCAAATTGGCATCCAGACTTTCGAAGCACGCCTTGATGGCCTTGTGGAGGCGCTCCTGGTTGCCCTTGACGGCCAGAAGGTAGTCGGCCTTCTTCGCCACGATCCCCTTGGCGATTCCCTTCTGGCACCCCATGGCGTCGATCGTCACGATGCACCCTTTCAGATCCAGAACCTTGAGGAGTGCGGGAATAGCTGTGATCTCGTTGCTCTTTTCGTTGACGGCGCATTGTCCAAGCACCATATGGTTCGCAGAGGACCAAGCGCTGACCATGTGCAGGGCCGACTTACCGGCTGCAAGCGATGCCCGGAGCGTCTTGCCATCCAGGGCCACAACATCCCCAGGAACCTTCTTCCGTACGTCGCGAACCCAGGAGAGGAAGCACTCTGTGAAGGCCTTGGGGTCGAGCAGGATGAACACCCGGTTGATCGTATCGGCGCTTGGCACACCGTTGGGCAGCGTGAGGAAGGTCCTGAGCCAGGCCTCCTGCGACTTGGCGAAGCGGTGGATGTCCTCCCAGCTGTCAGCGCCACAGAGAACGGCCAGGACGGCGATGAGAATGATGTCGAGAAGGAGGTGCCGCTGACCACGCGTGCTCCGGGGATCGGGCAAGGATTCGAGGTGATCGGCGAGGGTTCTGGCTTTGGTTACCATGGACAGTTCTCCATGGAATGTCATGCCACACTTGATTATGAAGTACAAGTGTTATATGGGCCCGCACAGTTGATTTGCCAGCAATATGGCCCGATTTATTGCTTTTTTGATTATTTGTACATGCGGCGGCCCTGTCAGCGGATCCCTTTCTCTCACGCCGGTGTTGGAACTCGTTCCTGAGCATTGCGTCAACTGCCACGCCTGCATCGCGGCCTGTCCAGTGAAGCATTGCAACGACGGATCCGGGGATCACGTAGTCGTCAATCACGACATGTGCCTGGGATGCGGGCAGTGCATCAAGGCCTGTCGGCATGATGCCCGCCGTCCATTGGATGACGCGGAACGCTTCTTCGCCGACTGCCGCACCGGCGTGCCCATGGTGGCCATCGTGGCCCCAGCTGTGGCGGCGGTCTTCCCGGATCGCTGGCTGAACCTCAACGGATGGCTGAAGTCCATGGGAGTCGAGGCCGTCTTCGACGTGAGCTTCGGGGCGGAACTGACCGTCAAGAGCTACCTGGACCACCTGGAGAAGCATCACCCCAAGGCCATCATCGCCCAGCCCTGCCCGGCCCTGGTCACCTTCGCCGAGATATACCACCCGGAGCTGCTCCCCCACCTTGCCCCCTGTGACAGCCCCATGCTCCATACGGCCAAGATGGTCCGCCGCTTCCACCCCCGCTACCGGAACCATCGCATCGTCGTGGCCAGCCCCTGCGCCGCCAAGCGCCGGGAGTTCGATGAAACCGGCATCGGGGACTACAACCTCACCTTCAACGCCATCCTGAAACGCCTGGAGGAGGACAAGCGTCGGCTCGATCAGTATCCCGAAGCCGAATACGACAATCCCCCGGCCGAGCGGGCGGTGCTCTTCTCCACCCCTGGCGGCCTTCTGGAAACGGCCCGGCGCTGGAACCCGGA
This sequence comes from Holophaga foetida DSM 6591, assembly GCF_000242615.2. GTDB lineage: Bacteria > Acidobacteriota > Holophagae > Holophagales > Holophagaceae > Holophaga > Holophaga foetida. The sequence goes on along the minus strand of NZ_KI912268.1, from coordinate 498,093 downwards.
GGTGGATGCCGTGACACGGAAGATCGAGGGTCCCCAGGTCATCTATCACTACCTGGCCCACCTGAACGAGGCCATCCAGCGCGGGGAGAACCCCTTGCTGGTGGATTGCCTGAACTGTGAGCTGGGGTGCAACGGCGGCCCAGGAACCCCCAACCAGGGGGCGCATCCAGATCACGTAGAGCATTCCGTCGCCCGCCGGGCCAAGGCCTTACGGCAACGCTACGCCCAGGGGGAGGAACCCTCCCGGGAGCGCATCCAGGCTGCGGTGCTGACCCATATCGAGGCCTTCTGGGAGCCTGACCTCTACCGCCGGACCTATGTGGACCGACGGCGTAACAACAAGGTGGTGAGGCCCATGCCCCAGGAGATCCGGAGCATCTACGATCGCATGGCGAAGGTCAGCTCCAGGGATGAGCTCAACTGCGGGGGATGCGGCTACGGCACCTGCGAGGAGATGGCGGTGGCCATCCACAACGGCCTCAATCGCCCCGAGAACTGCCACCACTACAAGCAGCGTCGCATGGAGGCCGCTGCCGCCGAGGCGGAACGGATGCTGGGGCTGGTGGACCTGGATGCGGAACTGGCTCGCATCAACCGCGCCATGGCCGAGATCGAAAAGGACACCCGTCTGGCCCTCACCATGGCTGAGGAAGCCGTGACCACCATGGGATCGGCCTCCGGTTCAGTGGAGGAACTGGCCCGAACAAGCAAATCCATCGCCCAGTTCACGGGCACGATCCGGGAGATTGCCCAGCAGACAAGGCTCCTGGCCCTGAACGCCTCCATTGAGTCCGCCCATGCCGGGGAAGCCGGAGCCCGCTTCGCCGTCGTGGCATCCGAGATCAAGGCCCTGGCTTTCTCCTCGGGCAAGGCCGCCGATGAGATCGTCGAGCAGGTGGACGCCGTCCGCCGCAACGCTGGCCGAATCGAGACCGTCGTGCAGGACCTGCGCCAGCTCACCGAGAGCATCCACCGCACCCAGGATGCCATCACCCTGGCCGTCGGCCGCCAGCAGCAGGATTCCCGTGGCACCTCCGAGCGGATCCTGGGCATGGCAAGAAGCGTGGCGGATCAGGTGAGGAGCCTGGCGGAGAATAAGGGGTCGAAGAATCCGTAGGCCATGGACTGGCTTGCGGGGGGCTCAGGGTATACCTTGTGGCAGCCTATCCACCCAGGAGCCTCCCATGCTGCGCACTCCGCTGCTCGCCCTCGCTTGCATTGTCCTGCCTGCCCAAGAACAGGCTTGGAAGGCTTTTGGAGAGCGATTGATGACCACAGCCCCGGCCTCTATTCGGAACGGCACCGATCTGGACAAGGCCCGCTTCGTGACCCACATGGTGGCGAACCGGATGGCCGCCCAAGGCATCCCCCCCAACGCCACTTTCAAGGGGCGCCTGCGTGCCGCCTGGACCAGCGGCGTACGCCACGCGGACCGGGGCAGCTGCGGCGATGTGGCAGAGATCCTGGAGGGAGCCTTCCGGGGAGCTGGCATCAAGGGCGATCTTCGAGGGATCGTTGCTGAGCCGAAAGGGGTCGGCCGATACAACGTGGCGGACGTGAACCGGGACCATGGAGCCCTTGCCATGGTGAGCGGTGGCAAGGTCTACCTCTTTGATCCTTGGCAATACGGCCGGACCAAGACATCGTACGCCGGAATGGGCCTCCAGGATCCCTGGAATGGCATGGAACTGGACACCTGGACTGCGGCCATGCGGAAGCAAGGATACGGCACCTTCTCCCTGGTGGACGGCGGAGGCATCGAAGCCTGGCGAGCCCAGGAGACCCGAGCCCAGGAACTGCGGGGGCGGCTCCAGAACAAGGGCGTGCCACGCCCCGCCGAGGCGACCCGCAGTGCCGACGGCACCCGCAGCCAGGAGGAGCGTGATCTCCTCGCCTGCTTCAAGGCCTGGGCCGAGGACGGTATATCCGAGCGCAACCGGAGCGAGCCGGGCGCCAATTACGCCATGGAATGGCTGGAAGGGCCGCGCCTAGAGGGGGATAAAGTCATCTTCGCCTACAGTCTCACCAAGGAATACGGAGAGCCTGGGAAGCGTCGACGCCAGAGTGTCTTCAGCCGAGGCATCTTCAACGATGACGGCAGCCTGAAACCGGGGCAGAACTGGTTCTCGATCGGGGAAGTAAGGGGACTGTGCAACCAGTACCGGGCCAAGTCACGAAGATAGCCAGGGGCCATCTTCTACCCCTTCAAATCCCAGGAAGTTCACGCGGTAATCACAACAGGACCGTCAGCGCCTTCGCCGGATCCGAACCGGAACCAAACTGGGCCTTGGAATCCGAACGGTCGCCAGGAGGATGGAACCCAGGGCCAGAACAAGGAAGGCAATCATCATGCTGCTGGCCATGGGAACCTCCGCGTGTCACTTCACATCGTCTGATGCCGCCCGAAGCTTGAGGGTTTAAAACCTCAGAAAATAACTTCGTCTAAGGCCTATTTGGCACTTATCTCAGCGCTTTGCGCCCTCGATATCCATCCCAAGCAGCTCCAGGAGTTGGTGATCATGGGAATCCCCAGGGTTGGGCGTGGTCAGGAGCTTCTCACCGGTGAAAAGGCTGTTGGCTCCGGCGAAGAAGGCCAGGGTCTGCATCTCGGTGCTCATGGCAGAGCGGCCAGCGCTGAGGCGGATCCGGCTTTCGGGGAAGAGGATCCGAGCCGTGGCAATCATGCGGATGAACTCCAGGGGAGGCGGGGGCTCCACACCCTCCAAGGGAGTGCCTTCCACGCTCACCAGCTGGTTGATGGGGATGCTTTCGGGGGGGGGATTCATCAGGGTCAATTCGTGGAGGAAGTGGATGCGATCCTCCACCTTCTCGCCCATGCCCACGATGCCCCCTGAGCAGACCTCCAGCCCCGCGGCCCTGACAGCCTTGATGGTGCGCAGCCGATCATCGAACTTCCGGGTGGAGATGATGGTCTCGTAGAACTCCCGGCTGCTGTCGATATTGTGGTTGTAGACCGTGCAGCCAGCCTCTTTGAGTCGTTTGGCCTGCTCTTCTGTGAGCATCCCCAGGGTGACGCAGACCTCCATGTCCATGGCAGCCACATCGCGAACGATATCCAGGACCTGCTCAAAGGGCTCTCCGTCTCGCACCTCGCGCCAGCTGGCCCCCATGCAGTAGCGGGTGGAACCGGCGGCCTTGGCCTTCCGGGCACCCTCCAGGACCCGTTCCTTCTCCTTGAGGGGCTCGGGCTTCAGGCCGGTGCCATGGTGGCTCGACTGGGGGCAATAGGCGCAATCCTCCGGGCAGGCGCCGGTCTGGATGGAATCCAGGGTGCAGAACTGGATCTCGTTGGGGTTCCAGTGGGTCCGGTGGGCGGTAGCGGCGCGGAAGAGAAGCTCGGGAATCGGCAGGTCGTGAATGGAGCGTATTTCTTGAATGGTTGGCATCAAAATCCTTGCAAGCCCAAAGATTGAGTTTACCACGCCCCTTGCAGCATGCCCGGCCTCCACATACATTCAGGTCATCCCTTCAAGATTCCGAAACGGATGTATATCCCCTTCAAGGAGATGCCCATGCGCGTCAGATGGTTCTCAAACCTGTTGATCAAGCGGAAGATGTACCTCGTCATCGGGGTGCTGACCTTTGCCCTCCTGGGAAGCGGCTTCGGAGCCTACATCGAGGGGACTCGCGGGATCGCCAACCTGAAATACATGTACGGCACGAACCTCCGTCCCATCGCTGACCTGGGGGAGGCCCGGCGGCAAGCCGAGCGGGCCCGGTTCAACTGTTCCGCCTTCATGTCCGCTCCTCCCCAATTCCAGCCGTTCATCCAGCAGGACATCAACGGCACCGATGCAGCCTTCGACCAGTATTGGGCGGCCTACACCAAGATGCTTTCCAGTGATGTGGAAAAGGCCAAAGCCCCCGAACTCGAAGCAGCGGTCAAGGAGTTCCGGAAGCTGAGGGATCAGCACTTCCTGCCCCCTTCCCGCGCGGGGGAGATGTCCAAAGCAGGCATGTTCATGAAGGAAACCCTGAATCCCCTGATGGAAAAGATTGTCGTCCTGGGCAATGAACTCATGGAGGACAACAGGAGGCAGGCTGAAGAGACCCTGAACGCCAGCATCCGGAAGGTCCGGGCAGAAGCCATCTTCGGACTGGTCTTCATTGCTGCGGCACTAGCCATCTCCATCTTCTTCGGCTATCTCATGATCCAGTCCATCTTCGGATCTCTGACGGAGTTCCGGAAAGCCCTGGAAGCCGTAGCCGCCGGTGATCTCACCGTAGAACCCCACACCGAAGCCAAGGACGAATTCGGGGATATGAGCCTGACCCTGAACAACATGATCAAGCAACTGCGCGGCGTCATGGGGGGGGTGCGTCGCGGTGTGGAGGGCCTGGCCAGCGGTGCCACTCAGCTTTCGGCTTCTGCCGAGGAGATGGCCACCACCAGCGCTGATATCGCCCGGAGTGCGGAGACCCAGCGCACCAGCTCTGAGCGTATGGTCGCCGCTGTCGCGGAACTTTCGGCCTCCATCGATGAAGTCAGCCGCGGAGCCCAATCCTCCCTGGAGCGCCTGGGCGAAGCCCAGGAGGCCACCATCAAGGGTGATCAGGCCGGGGCCGCCACTCACGAGGCCATGGAGGGCATCACCCAGACTGCCGGACAGATCGCCAAGGCGGTCACGGTCATCCAGGAGATCGCCCAGCAGACGAACCTCCTCTCCTTGAACGCCGCCATCGAGGCTGCCAAGGCCGGTGAGCATGGCAAGGGCTTCGCGGTCGTGGCCGAGGAGGTGCGCAAGCTGGCGGAACGCAGCAGCGTTTCGGCCAAGGAGATCGCACGCTACATTGAGGAAGCCAATGATGCCATTCACAAGGGCGGCTCCACCGTGGCCACCTCCGTGGAAACCCTCAAGCAGATCCGCACGATCCTGGAGGAATTCGCCTCCATCATGAGGCAGACCACCACAGCGACCTCCGAACAGGCCGCGGCAGGAGCCGATGTCGCCCGCCAAGTGGAGATGGGTTCCCACGAGGCCATCGCCATCGCCTCAGCCATCACCGAGATGTCCGCCACGACCAATGAGGTGGCCCGGACCTCCGCAGATCTCCACCAGCTTGCCGAAGGTATCCAGAGCCAAGTCAGAAGCTTCAAGATCTGATCATCGACCGGGAAAGCAGAAAGGCGGACGCCCTTGCGGTGCGTCCGCCTTTTTTGTCAGGCACTTCCCACGGGGGGCATAAGCGTCGACTATAGATACAAGTCCAACTGACAATTCCAGTCAATTAGCTGTCTCAAGGAGCCGACCGTGACCATCCAGTGGTTCGCCAACATGTCTGTCAAACGGAAGATGTACCTGGTGCTGGGGGTGCTCTCCGCCGCCCTGCTCCTGATGGGGTTCTCGGCGTCATTGTCGAACAGGATGGGACTGGTGAACCTGGACAGGATGTACAAAGGCAATTTGAAACCCATCGCCGAGCTGGGAGAGGTCCGGCGTCTCGTGGAGAAGACAGCCTTCCACTGTTCGGCCCACATGTCGGCCCCTCCTCAATTCCAGGACGCCATCGATATGGACATGAACGCCACGGATGCGGCCCTGGATCAGTCCTGGGTCGCCTATACCAGGATGCTCTCCAGTGAGGTCGAACGCACCAATGCCCCCAAACTTCAGGCACTCCTCAAGGAATTTCGCGCCGCCCGGGACACCGAATTCAAGCCCGCCTCCCGCAAGGGGGAGACCAGCAAGGCCGGATTGATCATGAAGGACCGGATGCGCCCCCAGATCGCGGAACTCAACCGCCTCGGAGCCCTATTGATGGAGGAGAACGAGTTCCAGGGGGAAGCTGCCCTGAAGCAGAACAGGGCCGCCAGCACGACCTACAACCTCCTCGGGTGGGCTTTTGTCGCTGCATGTCTGGTCATCGGGCTCGGCTTGGGCTATCTCATGGTTCGGACCATCAACGGTTCGCTGACCCTGTTCAGGGGAGCCCTCGAGTCTGTGGCCGCTGGCGACATGACGGTCAAGGCTGCCGTCACCTCCAGGGACGATTTCGGCGACATGAGCCGGACCCTGAACCACATGATCGAACAGCTCCGTTCAGTCCTGGGCGGCGTGCAACGTGGCGTGGAGGGCCTGGCCAGCGGTGCCACTCAGCTTTCAGCTTCCGCCGAGGAGATGTCCACCACCAGCTCTGACATCGCCCGAAGCGCCGAGACCCAGCGTTCAGGTTCGGAGCGGATGGTGGCCGCCGTAGCCGAACTCTCGGCCTCCATCGACGAGGTCAACCGCAGCGCCCAGTCCTCCCTGGAGCGCCTGGGCGAGGCCCAGGAAGCCACCATCAAGGGGGATCAGGCCGGAGCCGCTACCCACGAGGCCATGGAGGGCATCACCCAGACTGCCGGACAGATTGCGAAGGCGGTCACGGTCATTCAGGAGATCGCCCAGCAGACGAACCTGCTCTCCTTGAACGCCGCCATCGAGGCCGCCAAGGCCGGGGAGCATGGCAAGGGCTTCGCGGTCGTGGCCGAGGAGGTGCGCAAGCTGGCGGAACGCAGCAGCATCTCGGCCAAGGAGATCGCCCGTTACATTGAGGAAGCCAACGATGCCATCCACAAGGGCGGTTCCACCGTGGCTACGACCGTGGCAACGCTCAAGCAGATCCGCACGATCCTGGACGAGTTCGCCGCCATCATGCAGCAGACCAGCACGGCCACCTCAGAGCAGGCCTCAGCCGGAGCCGATGTGGCCCGCCAGGTTGAGATGAGTTCCCAGGAGGCCATCGCCATCGCCTCCGCCATCACGGAGATGTCTGCCACCACGAACGAGGTGGCCCGCACCTCTGCGGATCTCCACCAACTCGCCGAAGGGATCCAGAGCCAGGTGAGAACCTTCAAGATCTAGTGCGACACCGAAAACAAGGCGGGTGACCCCATGGCCATCCGCCTTACTCCTGGTGATCCGACTCTTGGAGAAGTGCCAGAATCTGCTGGTGGGACTGGTTCACTTGGTTCACCTGATTCAGGGCGCTGGTACCGGACAGGCTCAGGATCTGCCACTTGATGAGGTTGACGACCTCGTCCAGGGGGCTGGCTTCACGGAGATGGTTGCTGCGGGCGGTCAAGTTCTCCGCCTGGATGCCCAGGGCATTGGAGACAGTCACCAGCCGTTGCACGGAGGCACTCAGGGAGGCACGGGTCTCTCCCACGCTCTTGAGGGCAGCGATGACGGCGGCGGCGGAGGATTCGGCGCTGGCACAGCTTATGAGAGTTGTGGCGCCGAGGGTGAGACCCAGGGCGGAGCTGGCACTCGAGCTGATGGAACCCACAGAGACCCTCACCGTACCGAAACTCCCCACAGCCACATCAAGTTCCGCACCAAAAACATTGGTGCCATTGAACTTGGTGTTCAATCCGATGTCGGCGACCGTCTTGATGATGCTCTGGAACTCGGCGTTGAGGGTCACCCGGTTGGAATCGCTGGTGAAATCCATCCGGGCCTGATTGCTCAGCTCGGCAGCACGGGTGAGGAGGTTCCTCACCTCGCTGAGCACGGTGTATGCGACTTGCAGGTAGCTCATGCCGTCAGCGGCGTTGCGCCTGCCCTGGGAGGCCGTGCGGATCTGGACCAGGGCCTTATCGGAATCCTGATCGGCCACCTTCGGGGTGCTCAGATGCTCGATGGTCTGCCGAAGACCCGTTCCATCGATACTGAACTGGCGGCTTGCAGTGATGGCGGCGATTGTGTTGAGTATGGAAGCCATGGCACCCTCTTTCGTCCTTGCCGCCAGAATCGTGCCTCTACCAGGCGTGATAGAACTGATTGCGCGTGGTCACTTCCAGATCCACCTGGAAGAGTTCCCGGAGGTGGGAGGCCGTCAATAGATGATCCTTGGGGCCATCCTGTGTGATCTTCCCACCCTTGACGAAGATGACCCGCTTGATTTCCGGAATGATATCCGGCAGGTGGTGGGTCACCAGAAGAATCGTGATGCCCTTCCCAGCCAGATGGCGCATGATCTGGCGCAGCTCATCCTGGGCGAAAAGATCCAGGCTGTTGCTGGGCTCGTCGAAGACCAAGGTGCAGGGATCATGAACCAGTGCCCGGGCCACCAGGATCCGCCGAGCTTCCCCGGAAGACATTTCTGAGACACAACGATCCGCCAGATGGCCAGCCTCAAGAAGATGAAGCACGTCCTCGGCCCTGTGCCTCATCCAGGGGCTCACCTCCAGATGGGGCCATAGCCCGATGCTGCTGAAGAAGCCTGAAAGGACAGCCTCAAGCCCGGTGATGGGCCGCGAGCCGAAAAGGCCAGGGTCGTTGGAGACGACACCCAACTTGGAACGAAGCTCCGCCAGATTCCAGCGCTGCCGACCGAAAACCGAGAAGTGGGAATCGTCTGTGGCCAGGGGATAGCATTCCTGGAAGATGGCTTTGACCAGCGTGGACTTGCCACTCCCGTTGGGGCCGAGAATGGCAAGATGCTCTCCCTGTTCGATCCTGAGGTCGATCCGATCCAGAGCCAAGGTGGATCCCCGGTAGACGGACACATTCCGGAAGACCACCAGGGAGTTCTCTTCCCCCCCCACCATCAGTTCTCCTCGGAACTGGGGGCGACCACCCCAGCGGAAACGGCCCAGGTCAGGACCTGATCGGGGGTCAGATCCACGGGACGGAGCCTGGAACGATCCACCATGATCACATAGCCAGAGGTGGGGTTGGGGGCCGTGGGGACGTAGACCGCCACCATGGTTTCCCCTTCGGGCATCGCCCAGCGGCAGTCCGAGCGGGCCACCAAACCCAGAGTGTAGGAGCCGGGCATGGGCCATTCCACCACCACCACCTCCCGGAAGCTCCCTCCCTTGCCCTGCTGGATGGCGGTCATGAGCTGCTTGGTGGCGCCATAGACCCCTTTCACCACCGGAACTCGCAGCATCAGGTCATCCATCCACTGGAGAAGCTGGCGCCCCAGCAGGTTCCCGACCAGAACGCCCACCAGGAAGAGGATCACCAGGATGCCCAGGACCGAAAGGGCGGCCACAGCCCAGTAGGGCAGGATCGGAAGCCCCATCCTGTGGGCAACCCAAGTGAAGGGGCCCTGAAAAATGCCCACCAGTGCGTTGAAGATCATCTGGAGGACCCACAGGGTCACAGCCAAAGGCAGCAGCGTGATGAGACCCGCGACCAGATAGCGACGAATCATCGCTTGGACCCTTCCTTCTCTTCCTGGATGATCCGGCTCTCTCCACGGGCCATCCGATCACTGGCCAGTCGCCAGAAGTTGCGGATATAGGAGACCCCACTCCAGATGGCCAGGATCATGGCCACCCATAGGAGGAGGACGCCCATGCCCAGGAAGAAGCTGTAGGGCCTGTTGAGCTGAATGAAGAAATGGAAGATGCCCACGTTGGTCCACTGGAAGAGCCAAGCATCAAGCTGGGGCCCCAGGATCAGGCAGGAGATGGAGGCAATCTGGGCACCCAGCTTCCACTTGCCCAGGCGCTCGGCGGCGATGGTGATCCCCTCCTCGGAGGCGATGGCCCGGAGCCCCGTGATGGCCATCTCACGGGCCAGGATGATGAAGACCATCCAGGCGGGGGCGAGATTCAGTTCAACCAGAGAAATCAAGGCACCGCTTATTAATAACTTATCAGCAAGTGGATCAAGAAGCTTCCCTAAGGTCGTCACCTGCCGCCACTTGCGCGCAAGATACCCATCCAGGAGGTCGGTAATGGAAGCCGCCCAGAACACCAGGATGCCGATGATTTCATAGCTCCTCACCCTGGTCATCAGCACCACCACGAGGATGGGCACCATGAGGATGCGGGCGAAGGTCAAGTAGTTCGGCAGGTTCATGGATTCGAGGGTTCCCAGGGGGCACATGGCGCCTGATCCAGCATAGCAGGGGGATTCAGGCCGAGGTCTTCCGGAAACGCCCGGTAGCAAGGGAGAGGAGGGCTATTCCCAGCAGGGCCAGGGCGACCATCTGGGGCCAGAGCACCTGGACCCCCTGCCCCTTCAGAAAGATGCCCCGGATGATGATCAGGAAGTGCCGAAGGGGGTTGAGGTAGGTCACCCACTGGATGCCCAGGGGCATGTTGGCGATGGGGTAGATGAAGCCCGAGAGCAGGATGGCCGGCATGATGAAGAAAAAGGTGCTCATCATGGCCTGCTGCTGGGTGCGGCAGGTGGTGGAAATAAGAAGCCCAACGCCTAATGTACTCAACAGATATAACCCTGTAGCCAGAAAGAGAGCGGGAAGGCTCCCCAGGAGCGGGATTTCGAACCAGAAGACCGCCACGACGCTGATGAGCACGACGTCGAAGTAGCCGATGAGCGCGAAGGGGAGCGTCTTGCCCAGGATGAACTCCATGCGTCCCATGGGGGTCACCATGATCTGTTCCATGGTGCCGATCTCCCGTTCCCGGACGATGGCCATGCTGGAGAGAACGATGGAGATGATCATCACCAGCTGGGCGATGACACCGGGCACGAAGAAGTTGCGGCTCTCCAGGTTCGGGTTGAACCAAGCCCTGGAGGCCAGGGCCACGGGCTCCGTATCCAGGCGGGTTCCTGAGCTTCGGGCAAAGCGGTCCACCAGGATCCGCGAATTGAAGGCCATGGCGATGCGGTTGGAGTAGCCCAGGATGATGCTGGCGGTATTCGAATCGCTGCCATCGAGGATGATCTGGGCCTGGGCCGTGCGCCCCCCCAGGAGGTCATCCCCGAAGCCCCGGTTGAGGCGGAGTACGGCCTTGGCCTCCCCGGACTGGATCACTTCCCGTAGCTCCGCGTCGGAACGCAGCCTGCGGATGAGGTCGAAGTGCCCCGACCCCTCGAAACGGGCCACCAGGTCCCGGCTGGAAGGGCTGTTGTCCAGGTCGAAGATGGCGGTACGGATGTGGCGGACATCGGTGGTGACGGCATAGCCGAAGATCAGCACCTGGACGATGGGCACCATGAGGATGACAGCCCTCATCCTCGGGTCCCGGAAGATCTGCAGGAATTCCTTGATGAGCATGTATTTCAGGCGTTCAAGCACGGACGCTCCTAAGCCAGACGCTTCTTGAAGGTGAGCACGGCCAGGGCCAGCATGGCCATCGCGAAAAGGGTCAGCAGCAGGCACTCGGGCCAGAAGATGGCGAGACCGGCCCCCTTCAGATAGAGCCCCCGGAGGAAGGCCACGAAGTAACGGGCAGGCACCAGGTAGGTCACCAATTGGAGGGCCCGAGGCATGTTGGATATCTCGAACATGAAACCCGAAAGCAGGAAGGCCGGAAGGAAGGTCATGGTGAAGGCCAGCTGACTGGCCAGGAGCTGGGACTTGGCCAGGGAACTGATGAGCACCCCCAGGGCCAGGGCCCCCACCAGGTAGATGGCCGACACTCCGAAGAGCAGCCAGAGACTGCCAATCAGGGGCACATCGAAGAGGAAGCGTCCCGCCAGGACGGATAGCAGCATGTCCACCATCCCCACGACAAAATACGGCACCAGCTTGCCCAGGATGAGTTCCGGCCCCCGGATCGGGGTGGAGATGAGCTGCTCCATGGTGCCCGTCTCCCACTCCCGGGCCACCGTCAGGGACGTCAGCAGGGCGGTGATGAGCATCATGATGACGGCGATGAGCCCGGGGACGATGTACCGCTTCGATTCCATCTCCGTGTTGAACCAGGCCCTGGGGCGCAACTCCAGGGCGGGCACCGGTTCCCGGCCCGTCTGGCGCCGGACCCTGGCCACCAGGATCTCCTGGGAATAGGTGCGGACGATGGCTTCGGCGTAGCCCATGGCCAGGGTGGCCGAGTTGGCGTCACTCCCGTCCGCCAGCACCTGGACCTGGGTATTCCGATCCGCTCCCACCCGTCTCCCGAAATCCTGGGGGATCACCAGGGCCAGCATGGCCTCCCGGCGATCCAGGGCCTCCTCCACCTCTCCATATCCCCTGGCCTGGCGCACCAGGGAGAAATACCGGGAATGCTGGAAGCGGGCCTCCAGTTCCCGGCTCTGGGGCGTCACACTCTGGTCCCAGACCACCAGGGGCACCCGGTCCACATCCAGGGTCAGGGCATAGCCGAAGATCAGCAGCAGAACCAGGGGCAGCGCGATGCTGACCCCCAGCGCACGGGGGTCCCGGAGCACATGGATGAACTCCTTGCGGGCGATGGCCCGGAACCGGTTCAAAAAAGGGGAATTCCACCACCAAGACACCAAGACACGAAGAAAAGCGAAAGAAAGAAAAGCTTTTCTTCGTGGTTCCTTAGTGTTCTTTGTGTCTTCGTGGTGGAATTTCATCCCTTGAACTCCCTCTGGGCGCCCTCTTCACGGTCCTTGCCCTCGATGAGGGAGACGAAGACATCCTCCAGGCTGGGCGTAATGCGCTCGAGAGCCCGGACTTCGAAACCCGCCTGCTCCATCGCATCCCGCAAAATCGGCACGATCCGCTCCGCATCCGCCGTCATCAGGTGGATGTCCCGGCCGAAGAGCACGGCATCGCGCACCCCCGGCAGCGCCGCCACGACCGTCAGGGCATCGTGGGCCCGGTCGCAGCTCAGCGACAGCACCTGCTCGGTCATCCGGTGCTCTTTCATCTCCGTGGGCGTCCCCAGGGCCACCAGCTCGCCCCGGTAGATGAGCCCCAGGCGGTCGCAGTATTCGGCCTCCTCCATGTAGTGGGTGGTCACGAAGACCGTTACTCCGCCCCCGGCCAACTGGTGGATGAGATCCCAGAAGTCCCGGCGGCTCATGGGGTCCACCCCCGAGGTAGGTTCGTCCAGGAAGAGCACCGGGGGTTCGTGAAGAAGGGCACAGCCCAGGGACAGGCGCTGCTTCCAGCCCCCCGGGAGCTGTCCCGTACGGGTGCGGCGTTGCGCCTGAAGATGGGCCATCTCCAGGACCCAGGCCTTGCGCTCGGCCTTTTTCGCACCGGGGATGCGGTAGATCCCCGAGTAGAAATCGATGTTCTCCTCCACGGTGAGATCCTCATAGAGGCTGAACTTCTGGCTCATGTAGCCGATGTTCTGCTTGATGGCCTCGCGCTGGGTGCGGATATCGAAGCCCGCCACAGTGCCCGAGCCTCCGCTGGGCTCCAGGAGTCCGCAGAGCATCCGGATGGTGGTGGACTTCCCTGCCCCATTGGGCCCCAGGAAGCCGAAGATCTCGCCCTTGGCCACCTCCAGGCTGACACCCTTCACCGCCACGAAATCCCCGAAGCGCCGTTCCAGGTCCTTTAGGGTGACGACGTTCATGCGTCCTCCCGGGGAATGGCCGAGGTGAAGACATCCTCCAGATCAGGCTCGATGACCTTCAGGCCAAGGACTTCCATTCCTGAGCCCTTGAGGGTCGCTTCGATGGAGGCTTGTCCTGCTTCTCCTTCCGCCACCAGGATGTGCACCCGATCCCCGAAGAGGGCCACCGAACCCACCCGGGCCTCCCGCAGGAGGCGGGCCGCCTCCCGGGGACGGTCACTGCGCAGTTCCAGCAGGGTGCCCTTCAGCAACCCCTTCACGCCTTCCACCGTATCCAGGGCCAGGAGTTTCCCCTTGTGGAGCAGGGCCACGCGATTGCAGCGCTCGGCTTCGTCCAGGTAGGCCGTGGACACGAAGATGGTCACCCCTTCCTTCTGGAGCTGATAGAGAATCCGCCAGAAATCCCGGCGACTCACGGGATCCACGCCATTGGTAGGCTCGTCCAGGAAGAGAACCTTCGGGGTGTGGATCAGGGCACAGGCCAGGCCCAGCTTCTGCTTCATGCCCCCGGACAGGTTGCCGGCCCTGCGCCGCCGGAAAGGGGTGAGGTTGCTGAAGGCCAGGAGCCGCTCCATTTCAGATTCCCGCCCCTTGCGGGGCACCCCGTAGAGATCACCGTAGAAGTCCATGTTTTCCTGGACCGTCAGATCCGGGTAGAGTCCGAAGCGCTGGGCCATGTAGCCGATCCGGTCCTTGAGGGCATCGGCTTCCCGGACGATGTGCAGGCCGTCCACCCAGGCATCTCCCCCTGTGGGATTGAGAATGCCCGTCAACAGGCGCATGGTGGTGGTCTTCCCGGCACCATCGGGTCCCACCAGGCCGAAGATCTCCCCGGGGGCCACCCTCAGCGAGAGCTCATCCAGGGCGACCACCTCTCCGAAGCGGCGCCCCAGGCCTTCCACCCGGATGGCGTCCATCAGCGGTTCTCCAGGATGATCTCCGCGTCCGCGGGCATGCCGGGCTTCAGTTCCATGGCCGGGTTGGGCACATCGATCTTGATGCGGTAGACCAGCTTCACCCGCTCCTTCTGGGTCTGGACGCTCTTGGGGGTGAACTCTGCCTCGGAGGAGATGAAGGACACCCGGCCCTGGTAGACCTTGCCCGGGTAGCTGTCGCTGCGGAGCCTGGCAGCCTGCCCCACCTTGACCCGTCCCAGGTCCGTCTCCTCGACGTAAGCCCGAAGCCAGACCTGCTGGAGGTTCCCAATGGTCACGACGGCGGTGCCCGGCGAGACGTATTCCCGAGGTTCCACGTTCTTGGAGAGGATCACGCCACCGGTGGGCGCCGTCAGGAGCGCGTAGCCCGCCTGGGTCCGGGCCAGCTCGAAGGCCTTCTGGGCGCTTTCGGCCTTGGCCTTGACCTGATCGATGTCCTCGGAGCGTGGCCCCTTTCTCACCAGTTCGTATTGCTGCTCCGCCTGGCGTGCCTTGGCCTGGGAGGCCAGGAAGGCTTCCCTGGCCGTCTGGTAATCCCGGTCCGAGACGATGCCCTTGTCATGGAGGCCCTGATAGCGCTTCTCGTCATCCTGGGTGCGGCGGAGATCGGCCCTGGCCTGTTCGAGGGCTTGGCGGGATGCCTCGACCTCCTCCCGCCGGGAACCCGCCAGGGCGGCCCGGAGGACTGCCTGGGCCGTGGCGGCATCGGCCTGACGGATAGCCAGCTGCTGCTGAAGGTCCTGATCCTCCAGTCGAGCCAGGAGTTGCCCCTCCTGCACCATCTGCCCCTCGTCCACCAGCCGTTCGGCGACCCGGCCTGCCACCCGGAAACTGGCCTGGGTCTGGACCACTTCGATATTGCCGGAAACCTTGATGGCCCGATCGGTTCCATTCCTATGGCAAGCCAGACAAAGCACAGCGAGCATCAAGGGGGTGAAGAGGATCGAAGGCTTCAGCACGGCAGGCTCCCCATGGCGAGTTGGATCCGATCAGTGGCCTCCTGAAGAGAGGCTCTGACCGAAGCGAGAAAAGGCAGGTCTTCTTCCGGCTTCGAGGCGATGCCCCGCCAGAATAGATCGAACCAGGCGAGACGCGCCAAAGGCAGAACGAGTTCCGTGGGAACCCCCGCGATCCGGACCGCCATGATGGGCACCAGATCCAGGATCTCCATGTAGAGCCTCAGGAAAAAGAAGCCCCCCAGGGGAACGATCAGATCCTTGCGGATCTCGCCCTTGGCGATCCCCTCCCGGAAGACCCCCAGCATGGTCTCGAAGACCGGCTTGATGCGCAGGGCGATGGCCTCCTGGATCCCCTCGACACCCCGGGCCAACTCCCCTCGGACCAGGGAACGGAAACCTGGATCCGAAGCCATGTGCGCGTGGACGGCTCCCAGCATTTCCCACAGACGCTGAGCAGTGTGCTGAGCTTCCGTCTCCAGGAGAACGACTTCGAAGCGCCGGACCATGGGGGGGAACTTCCGATCCAGGATGGCCGTGAACATGGCCTCCTTGTTCTCGAAGTGGTAGTAGATCAGCGCCGGGTCGCACCCGGCCTCCCGGGCGATGGCCCGCATGCTGGCCGCCTGGAGTCCATCCCGGCTGAATACGGCCTGGGCGGCGTCAAGCAGCTTTTCCGGTTCGATCCGCTTGGCTTTTGGGCCACGGGATTTGGCTACAGTCATTATTCCGCCTTTTCAACGACTGTTGAATCATGAGGCGGAATCACGGGGGATGCAAGGGGATTTCATCGGGCGTTGAGAAAAGAAAAGAGCCCCGAAGGGCTCTCTCTCACGGATAGGACCGGAACTACTCGACGGAGATGGGGACTTCCGTGGTGTAGTCGAAGATGGCAACTTCGGGGGTCTCGAAGGCGATGCGGCTCTCTTCCACTTCCTTGATGGCCACCTGGGCCCAGAAGGAGGCGAGCTTGGGGGCGTCCTGGGCCTGACCCTGCTTGTTGACGGGGACGACCACCTCGACCTTGGGGTAGGCGCCGCGCTGAAGCTGCTCGCAACGCTTGCCGGAAACCACGACAAAGCGGTACTTGTTGGCGATTTCTTCAGGAATTTGAACAACGGTGCGTTGGATCATGGAGGGCCCTCGAAGGAAGGAAGTATAGCAATCTTTTCGCTTCAATTCCAGACGTGATGGTCGGGCTTTGCCAGGCCATCACGTGGGGGTCAAAGGGGGGACATCGCGAGCGCAGCGAGCAGGCGGTCCCCCCTTCACGGCGGAGTTAGACTGGTAGAGGCGTCCGTAGGACGACCCTGAGGTCTGCATGAAAATCCTGCTTGGTGTCACCGGAGGCATCGCCGCCTACAAAGCGGCCGAACTTGCCCGCCTGCTCGTGAAGGCTGGCCACTCGGTCCGCTGCTGTCTGACGGATGCGGGAAGCCGTTTCATCACCCCCCTGACTCTGGCCACCCTCACCGGAGAGCCTTGCTTCGGAGCCAACCCCGATTACCACGAATGGCGCCCCAATCCCAAGGTCGAGCATGTGGACCTGGCCAAGTGGGCGGATCTCGTGGCCGTGGTCCCCGCCACCGCCGACATCATGGGCAAGACCGCCAATGGCTTGGCGGACGACCTACTCTCCACCATTCTCCTGGCGGCCCGGGGCAAGATCCTCTGGGCCCCTGCCATGAACCAGGCCATGTGGGCCCACCCCGCGGTCCAGGCCAATGTGACCCGGCTCCAGGGCTTCGGCCATGCCTTCGTCAACCCCGTGGAGGGCCTCCTGGCCTGTGGTGACGAGGGCGCCGGAAAACTGGCGGACGTGTCGGAGATCTTCGAGGCCATCCAGACCCTGCTGGCCCCCAGGATTCCCATCCTGGCGGACCGGCACATCCTCATCACCGCGGGCCCCACCCGGGAGGATCTGGATCCCGTCCGCACCCTCACCAACCGCAGCACCGGCTCCATGGGGGTGGAGCTGGCCCGGGCCTTCCGGAACGCCGGAGTCCGGGTCCACCTGGTGCTGGGGGGGGACTTGAAAGGCCCCAGTGGGGTCGAGGTGGTCCGGGTCCGCAGCGCCCAGGACATGCTGGAGGCCTGCCAGGCCCTCTGGCCCGATATGGACGGCTTGGTGGCCGCCGCCGCCGTGGCAGACCAGCGCCCCGAGCACTGCGCCCCCGAGAAGGTCAAGAAGCAGGAAGGGCCCGAAACCCTGGTGCTGGTGCGCACCCCGGACATCCTGGCCACCCTCGCCAGCCAGAAGAAGGCGGGTCAGTGGGTGATCGGCTTCGCCGCCGAAAGCGAGCACCACCTCGCCCATGCCCAGTCCAAACTGGAGAAAAAGGGCCTGGACGCCATTCTCGTCAACGATATCTCCGGAGATCGGGGCTTCGGCTTCCAGGCCAACACCCTGACCCCCATCACCAAAACCGGCCCCCACCCCAGCCTGGGACCAGCCCCCAAGGGGGAACTGGCCCAGGCCGTGGTGGCGTGGTGGGGACAGCGCCTCAGCGCAGGTTCTTGATGTAGGCCACGGCGCTGTCGGCGGAAATCCGGCCCGAGTTGACCGCAAAGCCGATGGTACTGCCGGCCATGATCAGGTCGTAGCTATCGCCGTACATCCCGCCAGCATCGTTGCCGATCACATAGAGCCCCGGGATGGCCCGCCCCTGCTTGTCCACGGCCTCGAAGCGCTCGCTGACCTTGACCCCGCCGAGGGTGCCCAGGGAGGTGGCCACGCTCTTGATGGCGTAGAAGGGGGCCTTCTGGATGGGGTGGAGGAACTTGGGATCCTTGGCGAACATCCCGTCGTGGCGTTCGGTGTAGGCCACGTTGTAGCGCTGGACTTCAGCCTTCAGGCTGGCCGCGGGCATCCCGGTCTTCTTCGCCAGCTCCTCGAGCGTATCGGCCCTGAAGGCCACACCGGCCTTCTCTCCCCGCTGGAAATCGTTCTCGAACTTGTCCAGCTTGGTGGTCACGGGAACCATCACCCCCACGCCCACATCGATCCCCTTGGTCTGCATGTAGTCCAGGCTGCCCTTGTCGAAGACCACGAACATGCTCCCGCCCTGGCGCTCCAGGGCATTTCCGGCGAAGGGCCACTGGAAGATGACGGATTCGTCGCAGAATCGCTCACCACTTGGATTGAGCCAGAGGTGGGGCTGTTTGGCCGCAGCTCCGAGGTGGCTTGTGGTGGACTCACCCACGGGGCCGGGACGGTAGGAGGCCATGACTTCAAGGCCCTCTGGGGCGGCTCCGGCGGACCAGGCCATCTGAATCCCCTCGCCCACCTTGCCCTTGTTGGCGATGGGCATGACATCCGGGAAGCGGGTGTATTTCTGCATCATCTCCTTGTTGTTGAGGAAGCCTCCTGTGGCGATGACGACGGCCTTGGAGTGTATCCGCAGCTTCTCGCCCTTGGCGTTCTCCGCCACGACACCCACGACCTTGCCCTTCTCGATGATCAGACTCTTGGCGGTGGTCTCCTTGTAGAGGGGCTGCCCCAGCTCGGCGAACTTGGCCTGGAAGGCATTGATCCAGCCAGCGCCGCGCCCCTTGTAGATGTGCCAGGTGTAGAGACCTCCGGGATAGTTGGAGGTGAGCTGCTCGAAGTGGACGCCATGCTGGGCCATCCAGTCGATGGTGTCGGCGGACTTGTCAACATAGGCCCGCACCATCTTGGCGTTGGCGCGCCAGTGGCTGTATTCCATGATGAGTTTGAAGGCCTGGTCCCGGCTCAGGGTGTAGTTCATGGCCCGCTGCAGGGAGCTCTCCACGGCGAAAATACCTTCAGAGTAGGCCCCGGTGCCACCCGTCACCGCCTGCTTCTCCAGGAGCACGACCTTGGCCCCCTGCTCTGCCGCCGCCAGACTCGCTGCGGTGCCGGAAGCCCCGGCCCCAACCACTACGATATCGGTTTCCAGGGTCTTCTCTGCCTGGGCGAAAAGGGCCGCGCCTGCGGCAAGAGCGAAGGTCAGGAACCGGATCGATCGGTACATGGCACCACCTGTGGGTTGTTGGATTCGGGGACATTACAACGCCATCCAGCTCCTCATACAAGAACTCATCCCAGGCCTTGTCGGAACAAGGGCCTGGGATGATGGATCCTGAAGACTCCGGGCTATCAGAGCCCGAAGCGGTGCTTGAAGGTGTAGGACACCTCGGCCCGGAGGAAGTAGCCGGGGTCGTTGGATGCCTTGAAATTGCCGGGTATCATGCGCTCGTAGACCACATGGCCCTTGAGATCCTGGGTGAAGCGCATGTCGGCCCGCAGTTCGTAGAGATCGCCGCGATCCTTGTCCGTGCCGGTGGAAGGCTCCAGGGCTGCCATGCGGTAGTAGGTGGCCCGCAGATCCACCGCCTTGCAGGGGGAGCACTTGAATTCCAGCTCCCACATGCCCAGGTTCTGCCAGTAGGCCACACCCTTTTCGGGAGCGATGGCGTAGACGTAATATTCACTCCACTTGGGGAAGCGGCTGAAGACGGGGTTCCATGCAGTGACCTTATTGGAATCATCCTGGCCGGACAGGGCGATGTAGCCAGCGGAAACACTGGGCTTCCAGGCTGCATCGAAGGACTTCTTCACCCGGGCATAACCGCCCCAGGCAGAGATATCCTTGGCCTCAATGGACTGGGCCGCGTTGGCATCCTGGCGACCCCACTGGTAGGCGAACTCACCGGTGGCGCTCCAGCCATGGCCGAACTCCTGGGCCGCGCGGGCGCCCAGGGTGCTGAACTGGCGTTCCGGCTGGAAGGAGGCTGCGGTGGCAGCTCGGTAGTCGTGCGTTTCAGACTTCAGGATGTAGTAGGCATCCAGGGTATTGCCGCTCCACTCCTTTCCGGTGTAGTAGAGACCGATGGCCTGTTCGTTCCGCTCGCTGAGGCGATTGATGGGGGTATCGTCCTCATTGAGCACCGGGAGACGGTCATCCGAATGGTTCGTGATGCCGATGAACTCCAGCTTGGACTTGCTCCAGGCATAGGCCACATCCACGGCGTTGAAGTAGGTGGTGCGGGACCCGTCTCCGCCGGTGCCATCCATCAGGATGAAGCCTTCGCCCCGGACGATGTTCTGGCGACCCACCCTGGCCGAAAGCTGGGGCGTGAACTTGTAGTCCACGTAGAGGGTATCGAAGAAGACCTCACGCCCGTTGTAGGCCGCGTTGTCAGGGCGGGTGATCTTCCTGGCTTCGTGGCAGATCCCCGCAGCGATCTCCAGATCGGGGGTGAGATCCGCCACGGCCCAGAGGCGGCTGCGGAAGCGGTACTGGACTCTGGCATCCGCAGCGGCGCTGTTGAAGTCGGCGTTGTTCCAGCGCTCGGTCCGCACACGCTCCTCGAAGCCGAGGTCGATGGTGGGGGTGAAGCTCTTGGCAGCAGCGTCCTGGGCGGCAAGGCCGCTGCCCGGGATCAGCCCGCAGGTGAGGGTGGCGCAAAGCAGCGCCGTCCGGTGGTTAAGTTTCATCCGTTTCTCCTTATTTGGTCGGGGATGGTTGGGTAGATCAATCAGAACATTTTGTGTATCATTTTCAGCATGCACATTGCGCATTGGATCAATCCAACACCAAGTATACCAAAATTTACACAAAACAGAAACGGCCGATTGATGGGCCGTTTCTGTTTGTGTGCTCGGAGAGGGCCCTGCCGACTTCGACCTTGGTACCGGTCCAGACAGCAGACAAGCAAAGAGCCGCCGGATGCTTACCCATCCAGCGGCTCGGCTATTTTTCAGAAAATCAGCGCTTGACCAGGCAGCAGGCCATGGCGATGGAGTTGGTCTTGGCCTCGGCAGAATCGGAGCGGGAGGTCATGACGATGGGGTGGGTGGCACCCAGGATTACGCCGGCATTCTTGGCCTTGGCGTAGAACGCCAGGCTCTTGCCCAACACGTTGCCGGCCTCGATGCTGGGGAAGAGGAAGATGTCCACCTTGCCGGAGACCTCGCTCTTGATGCCCTTGTGGTGGGCGGCCTCGGGGCTCACGGCCACGTCCAGGGCGATGGGCCCCTCGATAACACACTCGGGGATCTCACCGGCCTTGACAGCCTGGACCAGACCATCGGCATCCACCGTGGAGGGGATCTTGGGGTTGACCTGCTCGTTGGCCGTGAGGGCGGCCACGTAAGGCTTCTGCACGCCCAGGGCGTTGAGGGCCTCGATGGCATTGGTGAGGATCTGCTTCTTCTCGGCCAGGCCGGGGGCCACGTTCATGCCGCCATCGGTGTGGAAGAGGAGCTTCTCGGCGCCGGGAATCTCGGAACCGACGAAGTGGCTGAGCTGGCGACCGGAGCGCAGGCCGCACTCGGCGTTGAGCGCGCCCCGCAGGAAGTTGCTGCTGTTGATGATGCCCTTCATGAGGATCTGAGCCTCGCCGTTTCGCACCAGGCTGGCGGCCTTGAGGGCGGCCTTGTCCAGATCGGTCTCGTTGACGATGCGCACATCGGCGGGAAGGCCGACTTCAGCGGCCATGGGACGGATGGCAGCCTCGTCGCCCACCAGGATGGCATCCACCATGCCGAGGTCGTAGGCGGCCTTGAGGGCTTCGAGGACCTCATGATCCTGGGCAGCGGCCACAGAGACCGTCACCCTGCCCAGTGTCTTCGCCTGATCAACCAGATACTGCCAATTCTTCAACAAGGCTCACCCCTCCAAATGATTAGAAATGCCAATGACAGTCTAGATTCACGAGGCTGTGGCTTCGATCACTTCACGCCCAGCACCTTGAGGAAGCGCCCCATGCCCTCCACTTTGCCCCGGCCCCTGGGGAGGTGAAGGACGGCGACGATCTGCCCGTTGCCCCCCGCAACCCACGCAGAAGTGGCTCCGGGATCGCCCACCACAGGAGCAGTGCCGGTCTTCAGCCACCAAGTCTCGTCCTTCCCAATGGTCACCCCCAAGTAGCGTTGGCACTTCACCAGCAGGAGTTCCTGGGCTGGGTCCATCAGCCACTTCAGCATGGCCTCGGGGCTGGTACGCAACAGCTCGCCGTCCCCCACCCACTCAGGGGTGATGGGGGGCAGCGTGTCTCCGGGGGGGAGACGATTGCCCAGGAAGGGGTTAAAGCCCTCCTCCAGGTGGAGTCGCCCCACCCCTTCGCCCAGGTATTTCTTCCATTCTTCCGCAGAAAGGCGAGCCCAGGTGAGAAAGGCCAGATTGCAGCTCTGTTGGAGGGCCTTCTGCAGATCAAGCTTTCCATGCCCCTTCTTCAGCCAACACGTGTGAGATCCGTCTGTGCCAGTGCATTTGTATTCCATCCCGGCACTGGCCCACTCCTCACCCTCCAGGCGCAGCCAGACCAGCTTGGCAAGGCTGCCCATGGGGTATTCCCGGGAGGTCTCCCCGTACAGCTTCGTGGGTCCGTCCACCACCGCCACTGCCAGTGCCTCACCTGGAAGGAGTTCCGGGGCCACGGGAGCCTGGGCGCCCAGGACACCGCAGATCAGGAGGGCTCCTATAACCCTTGCAGCGCTAAGGTTCCACATCAAAGGTCCCCAGAGTCACCGGGCCCGCGCCCGGAAGTTGCAGTTTCTCGTAGCGCCATCGCCGCTCCTGGTCCGTCCCATCGTCCAGCACGGCCTCCACCACGATGCGCTGGGGATCGCCGTTACGCCAGCCCGAAGTCCAGCGCAGGGTGTACGTACCTGGAGGCGGGTTGTCGTGCCGGTAGTCGCCGGAGTAGCTCAGGAGGCCGCCGGAGGTGCTGCGACGGCCAGCGGTGACCAGATCCCCTCCGGGCTCAAGCACTTCCAGGTGACCATCCCACCAACCCTCAGAGCTTCGGACGGGATTGACCCGCAATCGGATGCGGGAGGAGGAGACCCACCATGTGCGGATCTGACGCAGCCCGGAATCCGGCTCAAAGAACTCGATGCGGTTCTCGCCATTCTGGGCACGGACCTCCATCCGGCTGGTCTCTCCGACCCGCATGTGCCAGGTGGTGGCCTGACCATTGATCCAGACCATGATCCGGCGGTTGCGCCAGGCGTTGGCCTTGATCTCAGCCTCCCGTTTGAGGCGCTCAGCCTTGAGCTGTTCCGGCGTCTTGTCCGGCACATCCTCGGATGCGTCCTCGGCATAGGGGTCGAAGGCCTGGGGTTCATCCTTGGGGGGATTGGGATCCCGGGGATCCACCAGCTTGAAGGCCACTTCCTGATTGGGCTCGCTGATCCAGCCCCCAAGGGGAGTCTTGATCTCCAGACGCCACTGCTTGAGGTCGGGAGTATAGGTCTGGGCGGCGAGTCCGAGACCCACCAGCGCCAGGATCACGGGCAGGAGTCTCATTTCTTGCCTCCTTCCAGGACCTTCAGCGTCAGGCCATCGCAGGTGGTCCACTGGGTTTCGTTGGACATCAGGCTTAGCTTCGCCGGGCGCAGCTTGTAGTTGCCAGCCATCCCGGCCCGGAGCCAGATCCGGGCCACGGGACTGACCCAGGTGTTGAGGCGCGGGAAGAGGAAGGTCACCTTGTCGGGATGCACCTCGATGCGGGGCTTGGACCAGCGGTCGTTCTCGTCCGTGGCGTCCGCCTCGGAGAAGGGCTTGCCTTCCATCACGAAGCCCTCCAGCTTGACTGTCGGTTCCAGCCCGGCTGGGATGGGAACCTCGAGCATCACGTACTCCGCCGCCTGATTGACTCGGATCTGGAGCTCCATCCAGGCCTCCTCGCCCTGCTGAAGCGAGCCGTTCCAGGGCTGGCGCACCCATCCCTGGCGGGGATTGCCCGTGTCCTGGGGGGTCAGGAGCTTCCAGAGCTTGCGCCCCAGATCCAGCCTCAGGGCGCCGGAACTCTCCGCCTTCTGAGGTGGCGCAGCGCTCCCGGGGACCTGATAGCCGTAGGTCCAGACCAGGACCCCCTGACCATTGGCGGTAAAGGTCACGGGCTTGGGCTCATTCATCGCCAGGAAGCCGGGCCTCGGATCCCTGCTGCCCCAGCGGCGGTAGGCCAGACGGTCGGCGCTGGCGAAATCCCAGGATGGACCACCTTGGACCTGGGCCTGGAGATTGGCCTTGCCCCAGTTGAGCTTGCGGGTCTTGGCCAGGCTTGGCACCAAGCCCACCACCTGCGAGGTGGACCAGGTGGAATACCAGCCATAGCCACGGTATTCCGTGCTCAGGTAGGCCTCCCCTGCGGGAAGCAGGGGCGAGGCGGGCTTCAGGAGACAGAGGGCCTTGAGGGCCATGGCCGTGGGCACGATATCGCCTCCGGCATAGCCGTACCAGCAGTCCCGGCGACCTTCCCAGTGGGCCAGTCCGCCTTTTTGCACAGCGGACTGCTCCAGTTTGGCCAGGAGGGCCGCAGCCTTGGGATGGTGAGCCTGGGCCGCCGCCAGGGTGGTCATGGCCAGGACGTGAGCCCCGGGCCAATGGCCCTTCAGGGCCTTGTCCGCGGTGCTGTCCAGCATCCCCTTCACGGGTTCGCCCGTCTGCACCAGGGAAAGGAGGAGGAAAGCCGCGTCAGCCGCAGGGTCCGCCAGGGCTGAATGGTGGGGGTCGTAGGGCTTGGCACCTCGCTCATCGGCCTGCCGGGCGGCTCCCTGGAAGGCCTGGAGGGCGGCCTGGCGGCCACGGCGGTAGGCGTTTTCATCCACCTCGTAGCCCATCTGCCGCATGGCGGCGAAGCTCTGGATGGCATAGCCCGTGGTGTGGGGATTGGAGTCCACCCCGAAGTCCCTGGGAGCCCACCAGCCCCAGCCACCGTTGGGAAGCTGGTAGCCGTAGACCCGGAAGACCCCATCCCGGATGTTGCGGTCCAGGTTCTTGAGCTGGGGCCAGTCCAGGGGCGGCATCAGGCGCTGTTTCACCAGATCCGCCACCATGAGGTTGGGAACAAAGCTCGACAGGGTCTGCTCCACGCACCCGTAGGGGTAGTTGATCAGGTAGGGCAGCGAGGGCGCCAGGAGGTGCTCCAGGTTGCCGATGGGCGTCAGCACAAGACTGGCCTCCCCGACGGCCTTGGGGGGCGTCGGAATGGTGATGGTCTGGGGTCCGCCGCTGAGCACCACCGAACCGCTGACGCTCACGGGCACCAGGGGGTCCAGCACAGGCAGGCTGCGACGTTCGGCGTCCTTGAGGGAGCCGCCTTCCACCCGGGCCGTCACCGTCAGGTTTCCGGTCTTGTCCGTCACCAGAGGCAGCGCGAAGCGGTATTCGCCCTGGTTGACCAGGGAGAACTGGGCGTCGGGGGTCCCAAGAAGCTTGCCATTGGACACTTCGATCCGAACCTTGCCCGAAAGGGGCTGGCCCGAGAGGTTCCGCACCAGGGCGATCACCCGGGCCTCCTCGCCCACCGAAAGGGTGCGCGGAAGGGTCAGGCTCACCTGGAGAGGCTTGCTGGCGGGACGGGAGGACCTTCCGACGCCGATCTTTGTATCCGAAGTCAAAGCCGTGGCGGTGGCCCGCCAGGCTGTGAGGTTGTCCGGCAGGTCCAGTTCGGTGGAGGCCTTGCCATCGCTACCCACGGCGATCATGGGTGCCCAGTGGGCGGTGTCCTTGAAGTTCTGCCTCACCTTGTCTGCGTCATCGCTCTTGAATTCGCCGCGCTTGGTCTGTTTAAGGCTCCATACGGGGCGCTGGCGACGCAGAAGATCGTAGAAGCTCCAGTCCGTGCTTCCGGCCCGGAGCACAGCATGACGCCGGGTCGGGTGGAAAAAGCGCACGGGATCCGGGTGGAGCTCAGCCGAGAGAGCGTAGATGGCTTCGTCCACGACCCCCACGGCCAGATCCGCCGGAACCGGCTTGCCCTGGTAGTCCCGCACTTCGACATTGACTTTCATCTTCTGACCGGGCTGGTAGCGTTCCTTGTCTGGCTGGACTTTCACCTCCAGGCGACGGTCCAACTTGGGTACCCGGATGGGCACCTCCACCATCTGGCGCCGTCCCTCGGCGATGATCTCGAAGACGGCCCAGACATTGGGCTGCATCTCCGCAGTCACCGGAATCTCCACCATGGCTGTGGTCCCCTGCACCGCGCGGGACTGGCGCTGCCCCAGGTTCTCGTGCTCCATGGACCAGTGGAGGGTCAGCTTGGGCTTGGGGAGTTGCACCAGGACCCGGGCTGTCTCGCCCACCCGGTATTCCCGCTTGTCGGCACTCGCTCTCAGGTCCGGGCTGGCGGGCAGTGGCGTGCCTTCCGCGGCTACCGTCATGAGGCGCTGGGCCTGGACCGGCCGCCCGGCCCGATCCCTGGCCTCGGCCACCAGGAGGTAGACCCCTCCCTCGGGAATGGTGATGGGGGCGCTGGGCCCCTGGGCCGAGGCCACGGTCTGGCCTGGCTTGAGGTTATGGGGCGTCGCCCACCAGTTGGTCCGGGTGGCCTCGATCTTCGCAGCCCGAAGCTGGACGGGAATCCCCTTGAGCTCCTGGCCCTCCAGATCCACAGCGCGGGCCGTCACCTGGAAGGGCTTGCCTGGGAGGGCCACCTGACGGTCGGCACCGATCATGAGCACCATGTCCCCGGCGCTGGCGCGGACCTGGGCCTGGCCCGAGTTGCGCTGGCCAGAAGCGTCGGTCACCTTGACCACGAGGCGCCAGAGGCCATCGCCGCTAGCCTTGAGCTCGTCCAAATGCCCCTGTCCGTCCTCGTCAAGATCGATCTGGCCGCCCTCCACGAGTTCGGGGGCCGGGCTGTCGTCCTCATCGTAGTAGGAGAGCCAGGGATCCCGCTTGGGGGCCACCTTGTAAAGGAACCAGTCGGCCTTGGCGTTGCGCACCGCCGCGCCGTAGAAATACTTGGCCTCGATACTGAAGGGCAGCGCATCCCCCAGACCGACCTTGCCCTTGGGCGTGCTGACCTTGACGGAGAAGGTGGGCTTCACGAACTGCTCGACCTTGAACTCCGCCTGGCCGGGCCCCTGGGGTCCCTGGAAGACCACCCGGAAGAGTCCCAGACGGCCTCCGCCCGGGAGCTGGATGGTGGCGCCGTAAGTCCCAGTATCCGCATTCAGGAGCTTGGCTTCGCCCTTGGCCACCTCGGTATCCTCGGGATCCAGGACACGGTAGGGAAGCGAAGCCACCCCCTTCACGACCTGGTTTTCAAGGTTCTCCACCTTGCGGAGGATCGCCTTGACAAAGACTTCCTGCCCGGGGCGGTACAGGGGACGCTCCGTGAAGGCATAGAGGCGCTGTTGCACCTTGGAGAAGCTCTGGCCCTCGATGGCCAGGAGGGCGAAGCTTCCGCCAGCCTGGGCCAGCACCACACGGCGCAGACCAGGTGTGGCCTGGGTCTGAACAAACCCGTCAGAAGCGAAGCTCAGATCCCTGCCCTGCCGGTTCTCGAACACCTGGCCCTTCGCCCCGGCACGGGGCGAGCCATCCAGGGCCGAAAGAGCCTGGATGCGGAGATTGGCGCCATCCTGTTCCGCCAGTAGGGCAAGATCCGTCACCAGCCAGGGGATGTAGGCGGCCTCAGAACCCCGCAGGACCTCCAGAAGGTAAAGCCCCGCCGGCTGACCCGGCAGTTCGATGCGGCTCAGATGGCCATTCCCGCCGGTCTCGTCTTCGCTGTCTTCGTCCTCGGAAGCCTTCCCGCCCGTGATCTCCTCCGAAACCTTGGGCAGGAGCTCCGTGACAAGGCTCATGTCATCACGGCCTTCCAGGGGCATGGCCTCGCCGTGTCTCGGGTTGCGGGCCTCCGTCTTGGCGGCCGTCAGGCGATCGGATTGCTTGGCGGTGTCCCGGAGACTCCGGGTGGCGGTGCGATGGACCGTCACAAAGGCCCGGCGACCGCCCCAGAGAAAGGCTTCCCGCAGGATGTCGAGGGGGTCGCTACCGGCCCGGGTGCCCTCTACAATGGGGGTGCCGCTCTCGGATTGGAGCACCTTCTGGAGGAAGGTTCCGGGGTCCTTGATGCGGTGGATGCGCAGCCGGATATCCGTGGTGATGGGGCCAGCTGCCTCCAGATAGGCAGTCCTCCCAGGCAGTGTCGGTCGGGGTACCGAGAAGGCGCCGACCCAGCCCCCCTCCCGCCAAGGGGCCTCGGCCCCCTTGGGCTTGGCCGTCCCCGTCGTGGGCAGCAGCAAGGCCACGGGGATCAGGAGCGTCAGTAAGGGCTTGAACCAGCGCATATCAGGATCCAGAGACAGGTGAGTCGACAAGGATCTTCCACCGGTAGACACCGAGGAAGCTTGGATTTTCAGGCAAAGGTCGGAATTCCGGGTCGGGGTGGTGGGTCAGCTCGTCCAGTCGGACCCGCCGGACTTCCCCGGACTGCCCGAAGCCTTCCGGCCCTGTGTGGTAGAGCAGAACCGGCTGACCATCCGCATCCGGTCTCACGAAGGCCATGGCGTGATCCGGACTGGCATGGGCTCCGCCCCGGGCAAAGAAGATGAGATCACCGGGGCGGGCCTCGGAGAGTTCCCTGCCGAGGGACACGCAGGCCAAGCGCCGCAGGAAGGCCCCCTTGGCGAAGGGCCTCCAGCCATCAGGTGTGGGAAAGGCCCGTCGCCAGGGCCCTCCCATGGAAAGGGATGGATCGGATGCCGCCGGGGAGCCCTGGAAGCCAACCCGATCGCGCCAGGCTTCGGTGTGGGGACCCCAGGCCTCCCGGAAGGCGAAGCGCAGGAGCCCGGCGCAATCCCGCTGGGCGGGCTCCCATGCGTTGCTGGGAGCCTCCAGCTGCTGCTCCAGGATGCCGACGAACCAGGTGCGGAAAGCCTCCCGGTCGCCCTGTTCAAGCAGGGCCATCCCGGGTGAACCAATTATTGGATAAACCATTAATTGACTTACAAACCTTGGCCAAGCCCGCACGCGGACCTGAACCGGCGCAGTTGGAGCCAGAAAGAAGCCCTCTCGCCCATTGCCCCAGACATCGGCGCCCTCCACCCGCCCCCCCCACGCATGTCGCTCAAGACCGAAAAGGGAGCGGCTCTCCAGAACGATGCGCTGCACAGGATTTCCTGGGGAGGACTCCACCCGAACCCAGGTTTTCCGGGGCGCCAGGGCCCCGTAGGCCACGACCAGCACGGCTCCGGCCAGAACCATGACACGGTGATGCGGGTTCATCGCGGTCGGCCCTCCAGACCGCCAGGACCCCAGTCCAGTTCCATCCCCCGTTTGCCCAAGCCCCGGATGGCACCGAGGAAGGGACCGAAGGTGGAGGCCACCTCGGCCCCGGCCTCATCAGAGGTCGCGGGACCTTCCAGCCACCACCAGGATCGGCCCCCGCCCGTAGCCCGAAGGTAGGCCAGAAGGAGGCTTTCCAAAGCGGCGGAGACCTTGGGGCCATCCAGTTCGGCCCTGGCGAAGGCTGGACTCTGCCAGTCCGCCAGGGTGGGGGCCTGGCCCATGAGACCCGCCGCCACCGCCTGGACCGCCGCATCATCCGTGCCCACCACCAGGGTGTCGTTCACAAATACATAGCTGGGGGAGAAGGCCTGCTCGGTGCGCATGCGATGGATTTCGGCCCCGGCGAAGGGACGCTTCTGGTGCTGTCCCTTGAATAGCTTAGGCAGCAGACGGGCCATGGAAGCCTGGAGAGCGGCCTTCTGGGCGGGTTTGACGGCCACGGCCAGGGCCAGGCTCGGGGTCATGCCGGGCTCGCCGTAACCGCCGAAGAAGCCCGCCTGACCCGAGCGCTGCTGCTCCATGGCCTTGTAGCGGTCTTCAGCCTTCATCTTCTGGAACTGGCCCATGGCCGTCTTCTGGGTGGAGGTGAGGGGGGGAGGCGCCACCCAGCCATTCCAGTAGATCGCCGCTCCCCTTAGATCCAGGGCATTGTGGACGGCGTTCAGCTCATCCCGGAGCCCCTTGCGCCCCTCCCGGCGGGTCTTGGCCTGCCGGAGTTCAGCCTGATAGGCATTCTGCTGTTCAGGGGTCAGAGCCTGCCCCCCATCCGCGAAACTGGGCATGGACGGGTCTTCGATGGGCTCCTGGTGGTCCATGCGCAGGAAACTGGAGACAAGGACCTCCGTGGGGCCCGCCCCCAGGGAGAGGGCCAGGGCTCCAGTCCGGGGCGCGGCCTTGGCGATGAACGGGTTGGGCCAGACCCCCTGGGAGGCCCCCAGGAGACGGCGTCGGATGGCAGTGCGCTCAAAGGCGGCATCCGCACCGATCCGGGGCATGATCCAGAGGGAGACCTCGGTCTCGGGGCGCAGGGCGGCCATGGCCACCTTGCACCACTCCAGACGGTCCCCCAGGTTGGTCTGGGCCTTGGGAAAGAGGAGGGACCTCAAAGGGGCCTCCCGGTCTGAGATCCAAGTGCCCTCGGGAGTGGTGGCCAGGCTCAGGACGCCCCCAGCGCCCCGGACCTGCGTGATCTGGACACCCTTCCAGTCCACGGTCCGGCTGCGTGCCCCCTTGGACAGGGGATTGAGCTTGAGCAGCTCCAGCGCCAGCTTGGTGCGGGTGGGCAGATCCCCAGGGATGAAGACGAGGGTTCCGGCCCCCGGGCCGGAGGTATCCCGGCTTACACCATAATGGAGGATCCATGCCTCGCGGTTCGCCAGGGGTTCCAGGGCGGCGGAAGCCTGCTTGAGCCAGGGGTCGAGGTGACGCAGCAGGAAGCCCGCCCGGGATCCCTGGGCGAGAGCGGCGGAGACGCCCCCTTCCCCGCCGCCAAGGCCCTTCAGTCGCTCCAGGCCGGAACGGAGGCGGCTCATGCGCAGGAGAACCCCCGGCTGGGGCGCCCGCTCCAGAGCCTTGGGCAGGCGCGAGGGCCCGTCGATCTTCGAGAGGAGGACAGGACTGGGAATCCACTGGAAGCGCCATGCGTCATGACCATCCAGATGGAGCCCCAGTCCGTGGGTCCAGGGACGATCCACCCGGTTGCCGGGCTCCATGTAGAGGAAGGGATCCTTGTCGGGAAAGCGGTAGCCTCGCATATAGAGGTAGTGGGCCACCTCATCGCGGTCGGAGGCTTTGCGCAGAGCGGTCTTGGCCCAGGTGTCCAATGGACGCTCCCCCAGGAGGACGAGGGCCGCCCTCCGGGAACGGTCGTGCTCCTTGAGATGCTCCAGGAGCTGAGCGGTCTGATCATCGTAGGACAACTTGGCGTATCGGGTGCTGTTCCACAGATCGTGCCCCTTGGGATCCTTGACCCGGATATACCAGCTCTGGGCCTCATTCCAGGCCCAGGTCTTGGCTCCCTCCGAGCCCCATGCGGTCTGGCCATGGATCGGCGCCCAGGAGCCCATAACGACCACCAGGGCGAGTCCACGCATCAACTGTTCTACCCGCCGCACAGGGCCTCCCCCAAATTAAGGAACCATCATGCTACCGTCATCCGTCCAGATCCAAGAGTGAAGATATGCCCAACCCAAAACCAGCTCTGGGGGTCTACCCAGGAAACGCCCAGCTCCCCAACACCGCAGGCCGGGAAGCCCCGGTCACTTCCGGAAGATTGCCCGGCACCCCCAGGGCGCTGGCCGCACCCAGAAGGGCCCAGCTCACGGCCTCCCGGGCACCGGGCGGGAAGTCGGCATCGTCTTCGAGACGCAGGCCCGGCAGGCGTTCTTGGAGTTCCTGACGGAGACGGCGATGCTGGGCGCCGCCACCGGAGAGCATGAGGGGCGTGCCCTCGGGGCAGAGGCCCCGCAGCCCCAGCGCCACGGCCTCCGCACTGAAGGCCGCCAGGGTGACCAACCGGTCCGCCACCGGCAGCGCCTCCAGACAGGAGATCCTCCCCTCCAGCCACTCCGCACCGAACACCTCCCGCCCCGTGGATTTGGGGAGGGGGAGATGGAAGTAGGGGTTGGCGAGCCAGCGCTCCAGCATCTCTCCATGCACTCTGCCCGTGGCCCGGCCGCCTTCCGGGTCGTAGGGAAGGCCCATCCATCGCTGGGCCGCCAGATCCAGCAGGCTCATACCCGGCCCCAGGTCCCAGGCCCGAACCTCGACCCCATCCCAGACCGTAGCATTGGCAATGCCCCCCAGGTTCAGGGCGATCCAGGGTTCGGCCTGCCCCCGGAGCCAGAGTTCCGTCAGGGGCACCAGGGGCGCCCCCTGCCCGCCAAGAGCCATGTCCCGTCGGCGGAGATCCCAGACCACGGGACAGCCCAGGGCCTCCACCAGCAGGTAGGGATCCGCCAACTGGAGCGTGGCCCCGGCCTCCGGCCGGTGCTGGACGGTCTGCCCATGGAGGCTCGCCATGTGAGGCGTCTTCCCGCTGCGATCCGCCAGCTCCCGAGCCGTCCGGGCATGGTGCTCCCCCAGACGGCGCTGCAGGATGCACAACTCGCCAGGGCTCGATTGATTCCCGGCGGCCCGGAGGACCGCGTGGCGGAGGTCGACGGGATAGGGAGAGTGGAAGTGCTCCAGGAGTTCGAGGAAGGGACGCCCCCCCTTGTACCCTCGGGGCTCGACAGCGACCAGCACGGCATCCAGGCCGTCGGCGCTGGTGCCGGACATGAGGCCCATCACCAGCCAGGGGACATCAGACGAAGGAAGATCTGCCAGAGGGCTCATGGGAGTCATGTTAGCTTAGGCATGTCTCCGAGGTTCCCATGCTCGCGTTGATTCTCCAGAATGGCAATCGTATGGCCCGGCGCGGCGATTCTTCCTCGGCACCGGGATGCGGTTGCTTTGTGGCTATCGCGATCATCGCCATCGTGGCCTTTCTGGTGAAGAAGAGCCTCAAGGACCGCCAGGCAACCCAGCAGCAGTCCCCCATGGCCCCGCGGTCTGCCGGAGAAGGCCCCATCAGCTCCCACACCTTCGCCTGCCCATTCCCCAAGTGCCCCAACTGCGCCGCCAGTGCAGAGAAGATGAGGCAGCAGTGGGACAGCCTGCGCAAAGTCACCTGGACCTGCGGCTACTGCGGTGCTGTCCAGGTGCAAGACCTCCGGGATGATGAACTTCCTCCCAGCGCCAGGCAGCGCCTGGGAATGGATCCCGGCGCAAACCCGAACCAGCCCTTCTACCCCCAGCAGGGCAATGGGGGCATGGGCGGTGTGGGCGGACTCCTCACGGGCATGATGATCGGCAGCATGATGGGGGGCGACCGCCATGGCCACCACGATAATCAGGACGATGACCGCTGGGGCGGTGGCGGAGGTTCCGGCGACTCCGGTGGCGACAGCGGCTGGGGCGATTCCGGCGGAGACGACTTTGGCGGGGGCGATTCCGGCGGCGATTCAGGAGACTGGTCCTGATTACCCGTCTCTCCCACTCCCTGGAGACCACCGCGTTCCCAGAGGAGATCTGGCCTGGACTCGAGGCTTTCAGCCGTGAGGCCCGGAACTACCGTGTCCTTGAAAACCTCAAGGGCGAGAAACTGGTGTGGGAGATCATGGCTATCACGCACACCCGCTGCTTCGAAGCTGATCTGGCCCCATCCCCTCTGGGCTGCCGCCTCAGATTGGAACAGGAGATCCGGGGTCCCCTGGGATGGCTGTTCGGCCTGTTCTGTGCCCGTCGATGGAAGCGGGAGATGGTGCTGACCGCACGAAGGGTGGCGGGGGGAACCGGGCGCTGCTAGGGTGGACCCATGTCCTCCCTGGAAGTGAGCCTGGACGGCGCGTTCTGGCGGTTTTCGGCCCGCCTGGGAGTGGGTGTGCGCCGCAGTCTCGGCCGCCTGGGGGCCATAAGCTGGATTCTGTACCAGTGTTTCTGGCACGGCCTCCGGCTGCGATGGCACCAGCTCGGCGTCGTCCTGGAGGTCACCAGGACGCAGATCCGCTTCACGGCCCTGGACGCCCTCAGCCTCACCTGCTTCACGGCCTTCCTCATGGGGGGCATCACCCTCCTCCAGGTCTTCGGCCAACTCTCCGCCTTCGGAGCCGAAACCTACCTGAGCCGCCTCCTTGCCAAGCTGGTGATCCGGGAGCTGGGCCCCCTGATGGTGGCCATCATCGTCATCGGGCGCAGCGGCACGGCCATCGCGGCCGAAATGGCATCCATGAAGCTGAGCGGCGAGGTGGACAGTCTCTGGGCCTCGGGGATGAACCCGGTGCAGTATCTCCTGATCCCGAGACTCCTGGGGGGCATCGTATCGATCTTCACCCTGATTGTTTTCTTCGGCGCAGTCGCCCTCCTGGGGGGCTTCTTCCTGGCCTGGCTCTGGCTTCCCCTCAGCTGGCGGGCCTTCCTCGACAGTCTTGGGAAGGTCATCGGTTCCCGGGAATTGGCCATCACCCTCGTGAAGTCCATGCTCTTCGGAACCTTCATTCCATTGATCTGCGCCTATTGCGGCCTTCGGGTCCAGGCCAGCCCCACCGAGATCCCCCAGGCGGTCACCAAGGCTGCGGTGTATTCTCTGGTGGTCGTGCTGGTCGGGGGCGCCGTGGTTTCGGTGATGCTCTATGGCTAGGCCGATCCTGCAACTGGATGGTGTAACCCTGCACACGATGGAGGGTTACACGGTGCTGGAAGACGCCACCTGGGAACTGGCACGGGGGGCCAAGCTCCGGGTGAAAGGCCCTTCCTCCCACGGGACTACGGCCTTCCTCCGGCTCTGCGCGGGCCTGATACACCCCCAGTCCGGTCAAGTCCATCTGGAGGGGGAGCCCCTGTCTCCCTATCGCTTCTCCCACCCCTTCCTCGATCGGGGGGGCCTGGCCTGGGTGCCTCAGGATGGCGGGCTTCTGGTGAATCAGACCCTGTTGGTCAACGTGGCCCTGCCCCTCCGCTTCGTGCGAGGGCTGTCCAAGGTCGAGGCCGAGAAGCGAGCCCTCGAATGGCTGGAACGGGTTGGACTGAGCTCCCTGGCTCAGCGTCGCCCCCACGCCATGCCCCCCCAGGAGCGATGGATGGGAGCCCTGGCCCGCTCCGCCGCCTCCGGTGCGGAACTCTGGCTGGTGGACCCGCCCCAGGGAGGCCTCAGCCCCGCCTTGCGGCAGAAGACCCAGGAATTGCTGGACTCGGTCACCGGGGATCCCACCATCACGGTCCTGCTTGTGGAGGATGGCCCCTGGCTGACGGATCCCCCCCGGGACTGGATCCAGCTTGCAGAAGGAAGCCTGTCCACCGGGAGTACGCCATGAAGATCGAACGGGACGATGCCAAGATCGGGGTCATGGTGATCGTCGCACTCCTCCTCTTCGGGGGGCTGCTCATGTATCGGAGCGTTTCGGCCCTGGCGGCCAGGGAGACCCGTCTCAAGGTCCGTCTGGCCAGCGCTTCGGACGCAGTGGTGGGCACCGAAGTCCAGCTCCAGGGCTTCCGGGTGGGTCAGGTCAACAGCATCGAACTGGAGCGCCACGGCGTGGAATACACCTTCCTGGCGACCCTGGGAGTCCAGAAGGACCTACTCCTCTGGAAAGGGACCAGTGCTGTCATGACTTCAAAGGTGGTGGGAGGTTCCTTTCTGGAACTCAAGCTCCCTCCAGTCGAGGGCCGCAAGACCCCCCTGGATCCCGGAGAAGTGCTGGAAGCCACGAATTCCGCTTCTCTGGGCTCCCTCATCGAGGAGATCCAGGGATTTGTCCGCAACCTGGACCAGGGGGTCACCGAATTGCGGACTCACCTTCAAAGGAAAGGCCTGGGATCCCTCCTGGAGCACCCGGCCGTGAGCCGCACCCTGGGGAATCTCGACGCCACCCTGGCGGAATACCGCACCCTGGCCCGGGACGGCCAGACCGTGGCCCGCCACAGCGAGGCCAGCCTGAAGGTCCTGGACCAGGATCTGGCCAGTGCCCAGAAGAGCCTCGTCGTGGTCCAGGAGCTGCTGGAGCGCCGCTCCGATGAGCTGGACAGCATCGTGGTGAACCTCGACGAGAGCCTCCAGAACCTCAGGACCTTGAGCTCCGACACCGAGCAGTTGATGAAGACCAGCGGACCCGAGGCTGCAGCCGCCATCAAAGCCCTGAACCGCAACCTCAAGGCCGCAGAAGAGCTCCTTGAGATTCTCAAGAACAAGCCCAGTCGGGTTCTATGGGGAACCCCCTCCAGTAAGGAGCAGGAAAAGGCCAGGAAGAAGGTGGAGCGCCCGGGGGCGCCCTGAGGGGGCCTCCACCCCCTGACGGGATGCCGAATCAGGTCATCGGTTGCTCCCGCAGGTGAGCCTTGACCCCTTCCACGAAGAGGGGGAGTGCCGGGTTGGGATTGTCGCGCTTCCAGGCCACCACCAGGTCCGTACAGGAGCTCTCGTCTGCAAAGGGCACAAAACGCAGGCGGTCACTGGCCCCCTGGGCCACGTGGCCAGCCAGAACTGCGATCCCCAAACCCGACTCCACCATGGCAAGTGCGGTTTCAAGGTGTTCGGGTTCAGCCACCACCCTGGGCGCGAAGCCAGCCTTGGCGCAAAGCCCCGAAAACCACTCGGACCCAGCGGGAGCATCGATCCGCGATGGCAGCACGAAGGGTTCCCCTGCCAATCGGGAGAAATCGATGCAGTCCTCGGAGGCCAGGGGATGATCCATCGGCATGACCACCATCATCCGGTCTGTGCAGATGCTCTCCCAGGCCAGATCCGGAAAGTGCTCCAGCCCCATGGAGAGGGTGAAGCCCAGATCCAGGCGCCCCTTGTGCAGATGTTCATTCACGAGGCGCCAACTCAACCGCTGGACTTCGAGCGCCACACCTGGGTGATCCCTGTGGAATCGCTTGGTGAGCAGGGGAAAGATCTTCTGGGTGGGCGTCCCGAGCATCCCCAGCCGCAGCTTGCCCACCATTCCCCGTTCCAGATCCCGCACCTTGCGAAGGGCCTCATCCACCCTTGCCTGGATGCCGTAGGCCTCGCTGAGCATCATCGTTCCGGCTGGAGTCAGGCGGACGGTCCTGCGGTTGCGGAAGA
This sequence comes from Holophaga foetida DSM 6591, assembly GCF_000242615.2. Classification (GTDB taxonomy): domain Bacteria; phylum Acidobacteriota; class Holophagae; order Holophagales; family Holophagaceae; genus Holophaga; species Holophaga foetida. Next base: position 461,341 of record NZ_KI912268.1, on the reverse strand, counting down.
AGAGCTGGCGCCCAACCTCTTCCTCGAAATCCGCCACATGGCGGCTCACCGTGGACTGGCTGATACAGAGGAAGTCCGCTGCGGCAGTGAAACTCAGGCGTTCAGCCACCGCGACAAAGTACCGCAACTTGCTCAAATCCATGGCGTGTCCGGAGAAAGTGAAGTCGCACGACTCCCTTTTCATTCTATGCATTTTCTGCATAAGTCAAACTCAATTAATGAATTTTACACAGCTTAGATTGGGATCTAGATTATCCAGTAACAACATTCCTTTTACGGGAGAAACATATGAGCACCGGCATGCAGCGTTTCGGGGAAAGCATGAATCGCATCAAGACCGCCGTGGAACTGGGCACCCCCGACCGGCCTCCGGTTGTCCTGCAGATGAGCGCCTTCGCCGCCCGCCACCTCGGGGTCAAACTGGCCGATTTCTGCGCCTCCCCCGCCCTCTCCAACGAGACCATCATCAAGTCCGCCCTCTCCCTCGGGGACGTGGACGGCGTCACCCTGATGATGATGAATCCCAAGGTGCTTAGCCTGGAGAGCATGTGTGCCGTCGAGACCCCAGGCATCGAGCTGGGGGAGGATGACATGTGGCAGGTGCATGAAACCGAACGCATGCAGCCCGAGGATTACGACGCCATCATCCAGATGGGCTTTGCGCCGTTCATGATGGGGCAGTACATTCCCAAGCACTTCGGCAACCTCATGGCCTCGCTGGGGCCCATGTTCGGCTTCGCCCCCACGGCGGGCAAGAACACTGTGGAGGCGGGCCTGGTGCCCTTCGCACCCCTGGCGGCCATCACCCCCTTCCAGACCTTCATGGGCGGACGTTCCATGGTCAAGTTCAACCGGGATCTCTTCCGGATGCCCGAAAAGATCATGGCGGCCATGGATGTGGCCCAGAAGGATGTCCTCGCCAACGTCCGCAAGCTCATCGGCATGGCGCACCCCTTCGCGATCATGACGCCCATCGGCCGGGCCTCGGGTGAGTTCTACTCACGCAAGGTACAGGAGAAATTCATCTTCCCCCACTACAAGGAGTTGGTGGAGACCGTGGTCGAGTGTGGTGCCTACGCGGCCCTGCATGTGGACGACAACTTCGAGCGGGATCTGGACTTCTTCCGGACCCTCCCCAAGGGCAAGTGCATCTTCCAAGCCGACAGCAGCACCAATATCTTCAAACTCAAGGAGGCCCTGGGCGACCACATGTGCATCATGGGCGATGTGCCGGCCACCATGCTGGCCCTGGGCACCCCTGACGAGGTGCACACCTACGCCACCCGTCTCGTGCGGGAGATCGGCCCTTCGGGCTTCATTCTCTCCTCGGGCTGCGACGTGCCCCCCAACGCCAAGGTCGAGAACGTCAAAGCCCTGGTGGAAGCAGCCAAGGGCTGATCCTCCCACTTCCGAAAAAGAGAGGCGCCAAATGGCGCCTCTCTTTTTCGGAAGTCATATTTTCAATTAAACAGGTTGAAAACATTCAGAAGCATTTTACTCAACCTTTTGTCTCACAAAAATGATTGCCCCTCATCCGTCTTGATCCGATGATATGACCAGAAGCAAGAATCCCTGAACCAGACCGGAACGGATGGGGTTGGGTTGGGGGCAAGCGAGAAGCGTTCAGCTGACCGACTACGGTTGTGTCAGCTCTAGTCTAGCCCGAATTAGAGACTTTTATCTCGATACATCGAGAGCAAATCTGGAGGACACCATGAAGCGCAACATGTACCAGTGGGTCAACGAAATCCTGGCTTCCCCCGAGCGGAAGGCCCTGCCCATCGTCACCTATCCCGGTGCCGACCTCACCGGCGGACGGATCATCGACATCGTCTGCAACGGCAAGGTGCAGTTCGAGTGCATCAAAGCCCTCTCCGATAAGTACCCCTCTGCGGCCGCCATCACCATCATGGATCTCTCCGCCGAGGCCGAGACCTTCGGCAGCCCCGTGAAGTTCTCGGACCACGAGGCCCCCACCGTCACCGCCCCCATCGTCACCGACAAGGCCGCCATCGAAGCCCTCCAGGTGCCCAAGGCCGGCCTGATGCGCACCGAGGCCTACCTGAAGGCCGCCGAACTCGCCGCCGAGAAGATCACCGATCGCCCCACCCTGGGCGGCGTCATCGGGCCCTTCTCCCTGGCGGGCCGCCTCTTCGATGTCACCCAGATCATGATCGCCGTGCGCCGCGACCCTGAGATGATCCACACCCTCATGGCCAAGTGCACCCAGTACGTGACGGAATACATCCTGGAGTTCAAGAAGGCCGGTGCCAACGGCGTGGTCATGGCCGAGCCCACCGCCGGACTGCTCTCCCCCGCCATGTGCAAGACCTTCGCCTTCGACTACGTGAAGCAGATCGTGGACCAGGTCCAGGACGAGAACTTCATCGTGGTGCTTCACAACTGCGGCCACGCGGTGAAGCAGGTTCCTGCCATGGTGGAAACGGGCTCCAAGGTGCTCCACTTCGGCAACGCGGTGGACATGATGGAGATCATGCCCCAGATCCCCGCCGATGTGGTGGCCTGCGGCAACATTGATCCCTCCAATGTCATGCGCACGGGCAGCACCGAGATGGTCCGCGAGAAGGTCTCCGAGCTCCTGGCCAAGACGGCCTCCTACAAGACCTTCGTGCCCTCCACCGGTTGCGATGTGCCCCCCGGCAGCCCCCAGGCCAACGTGGAAGAGTTCTTCTCGGCCCTGGTCGACTACAACCGCGCCCAGGCCACTGTGGCCAAGGAGGCCTGAAGGTTCCGATAAGCTGGAGAGCTGAAAGGTTTACCCCCTCCATGCTCCAGCCCATCGCCCCCCCGCCCTTCAACCTCCAATGGGGATTCAGCACCCGTGCTGAATCCCCATTTTTCATGCCTTCGCGCCTCCTCTCCCAGGTCCACGGCACCCGGGTTCTGGAAGCCTCGGATCAGCTCCAGGAAGGGGACGGACTCTGGACCATGGAACCCGGACGCTTCATCGGCGTGCGGGTGGCGGACTGCACCCCAATCCTGCTGGCTGGCCCCATTGGTGAGCGTCCCTGGGTGGCCGCCCTCCATGCCGGGTGGCGAGGGGCTGTGGGAGCCCTGGGGGAACCAGGAATCCTGCGTAATGCCCTCGGGATCTTCCGAAACCTGGGAGGCAAGCCCTGGGACCTGATCTGGGCCCTGGGCCCAGCCCTCCAGGCCTGTCATTTCGAGGTCGGTGAGGAAGTGGTGGAAGCCGCCCGACGGGATCCAGCCTGGCGGGAGGATCTCGCCAAACCGGGCCCGGGGGGCAGACCCCACCTGGATCTCGCCGCATTCCTGAAGTCCCAGGCTCTGGATCTGGGATTGGACCCGGCGAAGGATGGATCCCTTTCCCGCTGCACGAGGTGTGAGGGGGATATTTTCTACAGCTACCGCGGCGGCGACCTCAAGGAGCGGCAGTGGGGCTGGGTCCGGATTGATTGAGGGGCAGGACCACGCTGACCACCGTTCCCTCCCCTTCGTTCCGGATCGACACGGTCCCGTCGTAGGCAGCCAGGAACTGCCGCACGGAAGGCAAGCCCCCCCCGGGCGAGCGGACATCCATGATGGCGTCCTGGTGCAAGGTGGAAAAGGGCTCGAAGGCGGTGTCCAATCCCATGGGAGGGATGGGGCCACCTTCGTCCCGGATCTCGAAGTGGCTTTCCGGACCCTCCATCCACGCGCGGATGAAGATCGTCCCCGTGGGGGTCGGTCCACCGACAGCGTGCTGCACGATAAACTGCAGCATCTTGGCGAAGTCACTGTACACCCCGAACAGAGGGAAGGCACAGGACTGATCATCAATCTGCACGGCAACGCCAGAAGGAATGACGCCCTCAGCCTGGAGCAGTTCCAGTTCCTGCTGGAAGATCTCCTGTGGCACCAGCCATTCCGGGGTGGCGGGCCCCCCCTGTGCCACCCGTCTTGAGAGAGCCTTGAGAAGACCATCCACCTGACGCACCGCATTGCTGAGCTCACCCAAGGTCTGGCCAACCTCCGCCGAGGGATCCGGCAGCAGCTCAATCAAGTGTTTCCCATTGCTCCGCAGACTGTCCACCGGTGAGCGCAGTCGCTGGGTGATCTTCAGGAAGAGGCTTTCCATGATGACCTGGCGTTCGTGGCGGCCAAGGTCCGCTTTGGCTTGCTGGAGATCCAGGTATGCCTTTTCCATCCCCTCATAGCTGGCGGCCAGGGCACGGCTGCTCTCTGTAAGGCTGGCGATGAGCTCCGCGTTCTCCCGGCTCACGAGAGCCATGGAGGCGAACATGGCCAGCATCTCCAGTTCCAGGGGCAGGAAGGGCTCGGCACGGGACATCACCCAGACCCCCCACTTGGATTCAGAAGCCTGACTGTCCTGCAACACGATCAGACAGGCCTCTCCGTTCAGAGGCCAGAATCCATGGGCTACCCCATCCTCCCAAAGGCGATTCGCGCGAAGCCCCTCCCCGTGGAGGGGAACCCCTTTGGGCAGGACCTGGGCCTTGAGGTAGAAGGGGGAAGTCGAGGGGAGGACCGGAGCCGGTTCCAAAGCCTCTCCGTTCCAGCAAACACCCTCCAGGTAGGCCATGCTCTGGTGGGATCGATAGGCGTACAGGGTGCTGACCTTCAACTCGCCCCGTACTTCCTCGAAAATCAGGGCACTGAGGCTGAGCGGATCATGCTCGGTGAGGATGCTCTGACTGAGGGCCAACAGGCGTCCCAGGCTCTGGTTCCGGGTCTGCAGATCCCGCTGGGTAGCGAGGAGTTTGGCATTGGTATCCTGGGCGACCCGGAGCTGGGCTTCCAGGTGTTCAACCATCTGGGCGCTGAGATTGCGCAGAACGGCGCCTTCCCGCACGGCATCGACTTGCTCTCGGCGCCCCTCTAGATACCCGTTCACCTGTTTTACGAAAGTGAAGGGATCAATGGGCTTGGGTATGAACCCATCACACCCGGCCACCAGGGCGGTTTCCCGGTCGCTCTTGAGGGTCTTGGCCGTCAGGGCAATGATCGGGGTGGTCCGCAGTTCAGCCTGCTGGCGGAACTTGGTGGCGGTTTCAAACCCGGAAAGCCCTGGCAGATTGATATCCAGAAGAACCAGGTCCGGCATCAAGGACAGGGCCATATCGAAGCCCTGGATACCGTCCTCGGCCCAATGGACCTCGAACCCAGCCTGCCCCAGAAGGCGCTGGACAAGACGCCAATTGATCGGGTTGTCCTCGATGCAGAGGATCCGGACGGAGCCAGAGTCAGTCATCGTTGCTCCCCACGCAGTATCGGAAGACTCAAGGTGAAGGTGCTGCCTTCTCCCTTGGTGCTCTCAACCAGGATCTCTCCACCCATCATCCCCATCAGCCGCTTGGAGAGAGCCAAGCCGAGCCCTGTCCCCCCGAATCGACGGGTGATGCTCCCATCCACTTGCTGAAAGGGCTTGAAAAGGCGCCCCATCTCAACGTCGTCCATGCCGATACCCGTGTCAGAAACAGCGACCCGGAATGTATCGCCCTCGACCCATGACCGCAAGGCCACCCTGCCCCGCTCGGTGAACTTGATGGCGTTCCCCAGGATGTTGGTGAGCACCTGTTTCAGCCGGAAGGGGTCTCCCATCACCTGCACAGCCTCCTCGGAGGGTGAAAAAAGGAACTCGATGGGCCGATCCAGGATCAGCCCCGGCGCCAGGAACTTCATTTCCTCCAATACGCTGACGGGATCCATGGGTTCCAGATCCAGCTCGAACTGGCCAGCCTCGATCTTCGACAGGTCCAGGATCGAGTCGATCATGCTCAGGAGGCTGCGACCGTTCTCCAGGATAATGTTCAGATCCTCCCGGACATCATCCGGGATGCGTTCGCTGCTCTCCTGCAAGAGCAGGCCAGAGAAGCCGATGACCGCATTCAAGGGGGTTCGCAGCTCGTGGCTCATGTTCGCCATGAACTCATCCTTCAGCCGATCCACTTCCTGGAGCTTCTGGAAACTGGCCGTCAGGCTTTCGTTGAGCTCAACCAGCTCCACGGTCTTCGACTGGACCTTCTCCTCCAGGGTGTCGGCCCAGGCCTTCAACTCGGCCTTGCTCTGTTCCAGCCCATGGGTCCGTTCCTGCACCACATGCTCCAGACCCGCCCGGGTCTCCTCCAGCTCCCAGATGGTCTCGGTGAGCTGGCGGGTCCGTTCCTGGACCCGGAACTCCAGAAGACGGTTCTGGCGCTCGATCTCTTCCCGACCGGCCCGAAGGCGGCTGGTCATCAGATTGAAGCTCCGCCCCAGATCCTCAAGTTCGTCCCGGCTTCCCACGGAAATGGGGGGACCCTCCAGGTCGCCTTCGGCCACCTTGCGCGCCGTTCTGGTCAACTCCAGCAGGGGGGCGACGTAGTTGTGCGAGATCAGGCGCATCATGGCCAATCCGATCAGAATGGCGACCGCACCCGTGCCGAATCCCATCTGCACGATCTCATGGGAAAACTGGTGGATATCTGCAGTGGGAAGCCCCACAACCATCGAAAGGCCCCCTGGAAGGGGCGCCTCCACCAGGCAGAGCCCCCGATCGTCCCATGGAGCCGCCCCCCCCTGGCGCAATGTGTGGACCCGCCGCTCCAGATCGGCAGGAGTCCTCTGCCCAGCGTAGAGGCGCTCCCCCTTGGGGCCCAGGACTGCGCAGAACGCCACAGCATTGCCGTCATCGATCGCCCTCAGGGCTGAGGCCAGAAGCCTGGGATCCCCGGTCCCCAGGACCGGTTCCACGGCATGCACCGCAACTTCAGAGATGTAGCGGGCGAAGTCGGCCCGACGTTCAAGGGACTGATGCCTAACGTGGTAGGGATAGTACCCGGCAACGAATGCAAGCGAAACAAACACCAGGACGGCGATGAAGATCCCGAGCTTGGTCTTGATGGGCAGACGGAGCATCCGTCATTCTAGCCTCAGACAGGGGTCAGGAAGTGAAAACACGCTGCCCCGTACCGGCGGACCTCAACCTCCTCCCAACCTGGGACTGGGGCTAGGTCGGTTTTTGCATCTGTCTCCCAAACCATGACACCACCTGATGCCAGCCAGCCCAGGAGCCTGGGGGCGATTTCCAGCCAGAGGGCAGCAGCGGCTTCGTAGGGGGGATCCGCGAAGAGGACCGCCACTCCTTGGAACTGGTCCGGAGCCAGACCTCGCACATCCTTGCGCAGTACCGAGATCCCGGTGCCCCGCGTGTTGGCCTCCAGAAGAGGGAAGGCCGCCGGTGCGGACTCCACGCAGGTCACCGGGGCATAGCCCCTGGACCAGGCCTCCACGGAAACCGCTCCTGTCCCCCCGAAGAGCTCCAGGAAGCCCCCCTGGGGCCAACGCTGCAGAATGGAGAAGAGCGCCTCCCGGGCCCGGTCAGCCGTAGGGCGGATCCGCAGATCCCCAGGCTCCAGAGACCGGAGCCGACGCCCCTTGAGAGAACCAGCAATAACGCGCACTACAGACTCCCGGTAAGACTTCGCCCGGAGACCCATCCCCGGAACTGCACGGTGCCGAGCGCGGCTCCGCCAAGCAAGGCACGGGGGTCCGGGGGGACGCAGAGGTCGCTTGCGACCGGACGGTCCCCCCGGAACTGCACGGTGCCGAGCGCGGCTCCGCCAAGCAAGGCACGGGGGTCCGGGGGGACGCAGAGGTCGCTTGCGACCGGACGGTCCCCCCGGAACTGCATCAGTAAGCCCACTTCAGCAGCGTTCCGCCCCAGGTGAACCCGGCCCCAAAAGCCGCCAGCACAAGGGTGTCCCCCTTCCCCATGCGTCCAGCCTCGTAGCACTGGTGCATGGCCGTGGGAATGGTGGCCGCAGTGGTGTTGGCGAAGTAGCGGATGTTGTTGGCCATGAGCTCCGCGGGGAGCTCCAGGCGCTTGGCGGCGGCCTCCATGATCCGGATGTTCGCCTGATGGGGGATGAAGAGCTTCAGATCCTTGGGGTCGATGTTGTTCCGGTCCAGCATCAGCCGACTGGCCTCGGCCATCTCCCGCACGGCCCGCTTGTACACCTCCTTGCCTTCCTGGTAGATGTAGTGCTTCTTGGCGGCCACGGTCTCAGCACTGGCGGGCATCACGGATCCGCCGGCCTCCATGCGCAGGAAGGCACCCCCGGAGCCATCGATGTAGTGCTCGAAATCGAGGATACCCAGGCCATCCTCGACCTGTTCCAGGATCACCGCACCGGCACCATCGCCGAAGAGCACGGCGGTGTTGCGGTCCGACAGATCCAGGATGGAGCTCATGACATCACAGCCCACCACAGCCACCCGCTTGAACCCGCCCCCGGCCACCATATTGGCGCCGGTGGTGAGGCCGAAGAGGAACCCGGAGCACCCGGCATTCAGATCGAAGCCGAAGCACTTGGTGGCGCCGATCTTGTGCTGGATCAGGGCCGCCGTGCAGGGGAAGAACATGTCGGGCGTGGTGGTGCAGGCCACGATGGCATCCAGGTCATCCGGCGTGAGGCCCCGGTTCTTCAGGGCCATCTTGAGGGCCTCGGCCCCCAGATCCGAGGAGCCGACCCCCTTCTCAACCCAGCGGCGCTCCTTGATGCCGGTGCGGGTAGTGATCCACTCGTCGTTGGTCTCGCAGTACTGCGACAGCTCATCATTCGTGACGATGCGATCGGGGAAGAACTGGCCAGTCGCGGTGATGCCCACGGAGGCAGCTAGTTTACGGGTCAATGGAACCTCCAAGTGGAATCCAAACCTTTGATTGTGAACAATCCGGGCCGACTTTGCCACGGTTGCGAATCCAGAGCAGCGAAGACAGAGATTTAGATAGGATGAATCCCATGCGCACCCTGGCTGTTCTCCCTTCCCGATACAAGGCCACCCGCTTCCCGGGCAAGCCCCTCGCCCCCATCGCGGGTCAGCCCATGATCCAGCGGGTCTGGCAGGCGGCCAAGGCAGCGGAAGGCGTGGACCGGGTGGTGGTGGCCACGGACGACGAGCGGATCCAGGCGGCCGTGCTCGCCTTCGGCGGCGAAGTGGTCATGACCGACCCCGCCCTGCCTTCCGGAACGGATCGGGTTGCCGCGGCCCTGGAGGCCCTTGGCGAATCCTTCGATGTGATCGTGAACATCCAGGGGGACGAACCGGCCATGCACCCCGAAACCGTGGGGGTTCTGGTGAGACTCATGGCGGAAAACCCCGATCTGCCTCTTGGGACCGTGGCCTGCCCCTTCAGCAATACCGAGGAGCTCTTCAGCCCCAACATCGTCAAGGTCATCACCAACGATCTCGGGCACGCCCTCTACTTCAGCCGCAGCCCCATCCCCTACCTGCGCAATAGCCAGGTTTTCGAGCAGGACTTCCGCCCCTGGATGAAGCCAGAGCAGCTCGCCCTGTACAAACGCCATCTGGGCCTCTACGCCTACCGCCCCGAAGCCCTCCGGGCCTTCATGAAGCTGCCGCCCCATCCCCTGGAACAGGCCGAGATGCTTGAACAACTCCGGGCCCTGGCCCACGGCATGACCATGGGCGTCGCCCAGACCCCCTACCTCAGCCTGGGGGTGGACACCCCGGAGGATGTGCCCCTGGTGGAAGCGCTGCTGAAAGAACGAGGACTGGCCTAGCCGCAATTGACCAGCACTCCCTGCGCCAGTTCCAGGATCTCGTCGTCGCTCACGCCCTTCTTGCGCTGATCCGCCAGATCCGTGAAGGCGCGGTATACCTGGACCAGCCCATCCCCCTCCAGGAGGATGCCCAGGGCCTCCAGCTTGGCCCGCAGGGCATTGCGACCGCTGTGTTTTCCGAGCACAAGGCCGGTATCGGGGAAGCCCACATCCTCGGGCTTCATGATCTCGTAGGTGCTGCGTTCCTTCAGGATGCCATCCTGGTGCACTCCGGACTCGTGGGCGAAGGCGTTGCGGCCCACCACCGCCTTGTTGGGCTGGGGATCGAAACCCACGAAGCCCGACAACATCCGGCTCGTCCGGTAGATCTCCGGCGTGCGGATGCCGGTGGAGAGTCCCATGAGATCCCGGCGGATCCTCAGGGCCATGACGATCTCTTCCAGGGCCGCATTGCCCGCCCGCTCCCCGATGCCGTTGACCGTGCACTCCACCTGACGGGCCCCGGCGGCTACCGCTGCCAGGCTGTTGGCCACCGCCAGCCCCAGGTCATTGTGGCAATGGACGCTCACCGTGGCCCGATCCCCGATGGCCTGGACCACCCGGCCCACCAGGGGCCCGAACTCTTCCGGGAAGGCATAGCCCACGGTGTCCGGCACATTGAAGATGGTGGCACCGGCATCCGCCGCGACCCGGGCCACCTCCACCAGGAACTCGGGCTCAGTGCGGCTGGCATCCTCGGCACTGAACTCGACCTCATCCACGAAGGAACGGGCGAAGGCCACGGCCTTGGCGGTCTCCTCCAGCACCCGTTCCTTGTCCATGCGCAGCTTGTGCTCGCGGTGGATGGGACTGGTGGCCAGGAAGGTGTGGATGCGCGGTCGGACAGCCCGATCCAGGGCCCGGGCAGAACGTTCGATGTCTTCACGTTTGGCGCGGCTCAGGCTGGCCACGGCGGAGTGCCGGACCTTGGCGGCGATCTCCTGGATGGCGGTGAACTCCCCCTCGGAGGCAATGGCAAAGCCAGCCTCCATGACATCCACGCCCAGAGCCTCAAGCTGAAGGGCCAGCTGGACCTTCTCGGCCGCGGTCATGCTGCACCCGGCGGCCTGCTCACCATCCCGCAGCGTGGTATCGAAGATGAATACACGGTCGCCCATTGCGGACCTCCACAGATCTCAATCTGGAACGCTGGTTCGAATTAAACAAATTGATTCTATTTTTGATACAATTAGCATTCGTGATTGAATTAGCAAAAGCGGAGACGCCATGGACCCCCAGTTTTCCCTCCGGATCTTTCAGGCTGTGGTCAATGAGCGGAGCTTCACCCGGGCGGGTGAGCGGCTGGGGCGCACCCAGTCGGCCATTTCCCAGGCCATCCACCGCCTCGAAGAGGATCTTGGGGAAACCCTCCTGGACCGCAGCGGCAGGGATCTCCTGCTGACGGATGCAGGCAAGGTGGTCTTCGAAGCCGCCTGCCGCCAGGAGAACCTGAACCAGGAACTGATGCACCAGCTCCAGGAGCTTCGCAACAAGAGCGTAGGGCGGATCACCCTGGGGGCCAACGAGAGCATGACCCCCTACCTGCTCCCGCTCCTGGTCCGCTTCCGCCGCCGCTACCCCAAGGTCAAGGTGGTGGTCCGCCGGAGCCGCTCTTCCGAGCTCCCGGAGAACATGCTGCGCGGTGATGTGGACTTCGGCTTCTCGAGCCATCTCCCCAAGGATGAGCGCTTCGACGCCATTTCCATCGCCAGGGACCACCTCAGCTTCGTGGTGGCCCCCAACCACCGTTTGGCTTCACGGGACGAGATTTCCATCCGGGACCTGAGCATGGAATCCTTCATCGCCCACAACGTCAACAGCCCCTACCGGGAGAAGGTCATCCAGACCTTCACGGATTCCCGGGTGGACCTCAACATGGACCTGGAGATGCCCTCCATCGAAGGCATCCGCCTCATGGTCCAGGCCGGAGAGGGCGTAGCCTTCCTGCCCTACCTGTGCGTCAAGAGCGATCTCGAGGCGGGCCTCCTGAAGGAGGTCAAGGTTCAGGAACTCTGGCATGAGCGGGAGATCTACCTCCTGCGCATCGAAAAAAAGCCCCTGAGCCACGCAGCAGAAGCCTTTCTGAGCGTGATCAAGGGCTGAAACAGGATCCATCAAAGCAATGTTTCCTAGTCGCAGGTGGTGCGATCCGGATCCCCCAGGAAGAGGTGGTAGGCCGGGTTCTCGGTCTCATCGGTGTAGGGGTAGCCCACCTCATTCACGAAGCGCTGGAAGGCCTTGCGCTCGGCCTTGGGCACCTGGACCCCTACCAGCACCTGACCATAGGTGGCGCCATCGTTGCGGTAGTGGAAGAGGCTGATATTCCAGGTGTCAGCCATGTGGGATAGGAAGTCCAGCAGGGCTCCCATGCGTTCGGGGAACTCGAAGCGGTAGACCACCTCGTTGATGTCCTGCTTGACCAGGCCGCCCACCATGTGGCGGATGTGGAGCTTGGCCAGTTCGTTGCCCGTGAGGTCCTTCACGCGGTAACCCTTGCCATTGAGCATGGCCAGGGTGCTCTCCCGCTCCTCGCGCCCCTTCACCGCGAGACCGATGAAGACAAAGGCCTGGGAAGGATCGGAAAAGCGGTAGTTGAACTCCGTGATGGGGCGGGGTCCCAGAACCCTGCAGAAGGCCTTGAGGGCACCGGGCTTCTCCTTGAGGTTCAGGGCGAAGAGGCACTCGCGGTCCTCCCCCAGCTCGGCCCGCTCGGCGATATGCTGGAGGCGGCTGAAGTTGATGTTGGCCCCACTGATGATGCCCACCAGATTCTCCTGCCTGGCGCCGGTGGCCTCGACGTATTTCTTGATGCCCGCCACCGCCAGGGCGCCGGAGGGCTCCGCGATGGAGCGGGTCTCGTCGAAGATGTCCTTGATGGCCGCGCTCATCTCGTCTGTATTGACCCGGATGACCTCGTCCACGCACTTCTTGCAGATGCGGAAGGTCTCCTCGCCCATGAGCTTGACCGCCACGCCATCGGCGAAGATGTCCACTTTGTCCAGGGTCACCCGCTTGCCCGCCTTCAGGGAATGGTAAAGCACGGCTGAGCCCTCGGGCTCCACGCCGATGATCTTGGTCTCGGGACGCAGGTACTTGATGTAGGCTGCCACCCCGGCGATGAGCCCGCCCCCGCCGACGGGAACGAAGACAGCTTCGATGGGACCAGGGTGCTGGCGGATGATCTCCATGCCGATGGTGCCCTGCCCCGCGATGACCTCCGGATCATCGAAGGGGTGGACGAAGGGAAGCCCCTGCTCCTTGGAGAGCGCCAGGGCGTGCTCGCAGGCCTCGTCATAGCTGTCCCCGAAGAGGACAGCCTTGGCCTTGCGCCGCCGTACGGCATTCACCTTGATCTGGGGGGTCGTCTTGGGCATGACGATGATGGCGGGAATGCCGAGGTGCTGGGCCGCCAGGGCCACCCCCTGGGCATGGTTGCCCGCCGAGGCCGTGACGATGCCGTTCTTCCGTTCCTCGGGACTCAGCCAGGCGATCTTGTTGTAGGCCCCCCGGAGTTTGAAGGAGAAGACCGGCTGGAGATCCTCCCGCTTCAGGAAAATCCGGTTGCCCAGACGGTCATCCAGCAGAGGCGCCGCATCCAGCGGCGTCTCGATGGCCACCTCGTAGACCTTGGCCTCCAGGATCTTCTTGATGTACTTCGTTGTCATCGGGGGCTCCGGAAAAAGCACTTCCACCACCAAGGCACGAAGAACACCAAGAAAAGCAAAAGAAAGAGAAGAAAGGCATCCTGCTTTTCTTCGTGTCCCTTAGTGTCCTTGGTGTCTTCGTGGTGGAATTCCTCAAAGTGGCAGGTCGTCGGCGTGGAGGGGCTTGGCGCCTTCGCCGCAGTAGGGGGCGACCTCATGGCCGTGGCCCTTGAGGACGTACTTGTAGATCAGGAGACCTTCAAGACCCACGGGACCCCGGGCGTGGATGCGGGCGGTGCTGATGCCCACCTCGGCGCCGAAGCCGTAGCGGAAACCGTCGGCGAAGCGGGTGGAGGCGTTGTGGTAGACCCCGGCGGCGTCCACCTCATTGAGGAAGCGCTCCACGACGGCGGCGTCCTCCGAGATGATGCACTCAGTGTGGCCGGAGCCGTGCTGCCGGATGTGGGCCAGGGCCTCGTCCAGGTCCTTTACGACCTTCAGCGCCAGGATGGGGGCACCGTACTCCGTGTCCCAATCCGCCTCGGTGGCAGCCTGGATCATGGGGGCGATGACGCGGGTGGCCTCGCAGCCCCGCAGTTCGACACCCCGGGGGGTGAGATCCCCCACCAGTTTGGGGATCATCTCCAGGGCTATGGCCTCGTGGATGAGCACCGTCTCCACCGCGTTGCAGGCGGCGGGGTACTGGAGCTTGGCGTCCCGCACCAAGCGCACGGCCATGGCCTGATCGGCCTTGGTGTCCAGGTACATGTGGCAGATGCCCTCGGCATGCCCAAGCACGGGGATGCGGGTGCGGGCCTGGATGGAGCGCACCAGCTCGCTGGAACCCCGGGGGATCACTAGGTCCACGGACTGGTTCTGCTGGAGGAGGATATCGATGGAAGCCCGGTTCTCCAGGATCACCAGGGCGTTCTCGGAAAGCCCAGCCTCCTTGAGCCCTTGCTTCATGAGCCCCACGAGGCAGGCCACGGAGTGGGCGCTCTCCCGGCCGCCCTTGAGGAGGGCCGCATTGCCGGACTTGATGGCCAGGGAGCTGATCTGCACCGCCGCGTCGGGACGGGATTCGAAGATCACCGCCAGGACACCGAGGGGCACGGGACGGCGCTCCAGCACCAGACCTTCGTCGAGCTGGCGGCGGATCTGGAGCCTGGCCAGGGGATCGGCCAGCTCCACCACGGACTCGAGGCCCCGGATCATCTCTTCCACCTTGACCCTGTTCAGCTTGAGGCGCTGGTAGGCCGAGTCGCTCAGTTCCCCGGAGGCCAGCATGGGCTCGGCGGCCTTGAGGTCCTCGGCGTTGGCCGCCAGGATTTCGTCCATCCGCTCTTCAAGAAGCTCCGCAGCCCGACGGAGGGCCTTGCAACGCACATCATGGGCACTGAAGGCCAGCGTGGTGGCCGCACTGCGGGCATCGGCAATCCGCGCCAGCACATCCTGTTCCAGATTCGTCGTCATGCCTTCACCTCTTTCTCCGACCTGGGACGGGGCACGAAATAGGTGCCCACAGGCCGCCCCACGGCCACATCACGAACCGATCCCGGCTTCTCGCCGGAAGCGATGACCACAGCCACACCTGCATCCATCCCCAGGCGGGCCGCTTCGAGCTTGGTGCTCATGCCGCCTCGGCCCCGCTCGCTGCCGCCCTGGGCCAGGGCCCAGATCTCCGGCGTGAGCTCCTTCACCACGGGGATGAGGGGGGCTTCGGGATTCACCTTGGGATTGGCTTCGTGAAGCCCCTCCACATCGGAGAGGATGAGCAGGAGATCGGCCTCGACCTCGGCGGCCACCAGGGCCGAGAGCTTGTCGTTGTCGCCAAAGACCCGACGCCGGGCCGGGGTCTCTTCCACCCGCTCCAGTTCCAGGGTCGAAACGGTGTCGTTCTCGTTGATGATGGGGATCACGCCGAGCTGGAGCAGCTTCTCCAGGGTCGCCCGGAGGTTGCCCCGGCGCACGGGATCCGCGAAGTCATCCTCCACCAGGAGCACCTGGGCGCAGACCGTATCCATGCGGTGGAACCCGGACTGGTAGAGTCCCATCAGTTCGCCCTGGCCCACGGCGGCGCAGGCCTGCTTGAGGTCCAGGGTCTTGGGCTTGGAGGCCAGCCCCAGGCGCAGGGCCCCCAGGCCGATGGCGCCGGAACTCACCAGGACAATCTCCCGTCCATCGCGGCGCAGGGCCACCAGGGCCTCCATGAGGGTGAAGAGGCGCCCCAGGGCGGGATAGCCGTCGGCATCCAGCAGGACGTTGGTGCCGACCTTGATGACGATGCGGTGGGGATGGCTACGATGGAAGGTCATTTCCCCAGCCCTCCAGCCACGCGGGTGGCGTGCTCAATGCCCCGGGCGATGGTGGAGCGCAGCTTGCCGTCCTCCAGCACCATGAGTCCGGCGATGGTGCTGCCGGCAGGGGTGCAGACCTCATCCTTGAGGGCCGCCGTGTGCTTGCCGCTCTTGAGGGCCATGGTGGCGGCCCCCAGGGTCATCTGGGCAGCCAGCTCCTGGGCCACGGCACGGGGGAGCCCGCACTGGACACCGCCCTCCGCCAGGGCCTCCAGGATCACGAAGACGAAGGCGGGGCCGCTTCCACTGAGGGCCGTCACGGCATCCAGGTGCTTCTCCTCCAGGCTCATGACCCGGGCGATGGGCTCGAAGAGGGTCCGGGCCTTGGCCAAGTGATCCTCCGAGGCTGCCTGGCCGGGGGAGAGCACCACCATGCCCTGGTGCACGGAGCAGGCCGTGTTGGGCATGGCCCGCACCACGGGGGTGCCCTGGGGCACATGGGATTCCAGGGATGCCAGGGTGACGCCCGCCGCGATGGAGATCACCAGGGGATGGTGATTCAGGGCACCGACCTTGCTAAGTTCCTTCAGAACCGGCCCGATCTCCTTGGGCTTGACGCAGAGGAGCACCACATCGGACGCCTTGGCGGCTTCCGCAGGGCTGTCGGCCAGGGTGACCCCCATGGCGGCAGCCTTGGGGGCCACGGCCATGTGGTTGGGGTCCGCAGGATGGATCCGCTCCGGCGGGAAGCCGCCGGCCTCCACCAGACCGGCACTGATGGCCTGTCCCATGGTTCCGAAACCGATCACGGCCACGCTAGGGAAAGCAGTCATGGAAGCTCCTGATACGAAAAAACCCCGACCGGTGCGGGGGTGCGGGTAGCGTCGATCTGTTCAACGAGTGAATCTAGCGCGAGACTCCCCACCCACCCCGGAAAATGGGGCGAGGGTGCGGAATGCTGATTCGCAGGGAAATGCACATGGCAGTAGCCTATCATTTCCGGTGAATCCCTGTCCAGGAGAGCCTCATGGCCGTTGCCCACCCCTTCGGAAGCATGCTTGCACCCTTGAAGGAGCTGGGCAGCTTCTTCTCCCTCCCTGCCCTCGGACAGCACCTCGGGCAGGACCTAAGCCGCCTGCCCATCTCCATCCGACTCGTGCTGGAGAGCGTCCTGCGCAATTGCGACAGCAGGCGCATCACGCCGGAGCACGTGAGGCAGCTCGCCGCCTGGCAGCCCGAGGCCCCGCGGGTGGACGAGATCCCCTTCGTGGTGGCCCGGGTGGTGCTCCAGGACTTCACGGGGGTGCCCCTCCTGGTGGATCTCGCCGCCATGCGAGATGTGGCCCGGGAGCTCGGGCAGGATCCGAAGCACATCGAACCCCTGGTGCCCGTCGATCTCGTGGTGGACCACTCGGTGATGGTGGACCACTACGGCACCAAGGACGCCCTGAAACGAAACATGGAGCTGGAGTTCCAGCGAAACCAGGAACGCTACGCCTTCATGAAGTGGGGCATGGGGGCCTTCCAGACCTTCAAGGTGGTTCCTCCGGGCTTCGGCATCGTCCATCAGATCAACCTGGAATACCTGGCCCGGGGTGTCCACCGCAGCGAGGATGGCGTCTACTACCCGGACACCCTGGTGGGCACCGACAGCCACACCACCATGATCAATGGGGTGGGCGTGGTGGCCTGGGGCGTGGGGGGCATCGAGGCCGAGGCCGCCATGCTGGGCCAGCCGGTCTACTTCCTCACCCCCGATGTGGTGGGCTTCGAGCTCAAGGGCAAGCTGCGGGATGGCGTCACCGCCACGGATCTGGTGCTGACGGTCACGGAGATCCTGCGCCGGGAGAAGGTGGTGGGCAAGTTCGTGGAGTTCTTCGGCGAGGGCGCCGCCAGCCTGACGGTGCCGGACCGCGCCACCCTCGCCAACATGGCCCCGGAGTACGGCGCCACCATGGGATTCTTCCCGGTGGACGAGGAAACCCTGGCCTACTTCAAGGCCACGGGCCGGAAGAGGAAGGAGATCGAAGCCTTCGAGGCCTACTTCAGGGCCCAGGAGCTCTTCGGTGTGCCCCAGGCAGGCCAGATCGATTACAGCCAGACCCTCAGCCTGGACCTCGGCACCATCATCCCCTCCCTGGCGGGTCCCAGGCGGCCCCAGGACCGCATCGAGATCGGCCACATGGCCGCCCGTTTCGCGGAGATCTTCCCCAAGTCCCTGCACCGGGCCTACCCAGCAGGCGAGGGACTCGAACTGCACAACGGCGATGTGCTCATCGCCGCCATCACAAGCTGCACCAACACCTCCAACCCCGGCGTCATGCTGGCGGCGGGGCTCCTGGCCCGGAATGCCGTGGAGGCGGGCCTGCGGGTGGCCCCCCACATCAAGACCTCCCTGGCCCCAGGCTCCCGCATCGTCACCGAGTACCTGGAAGATGCGGGCCTCCTCAAACCCCTGGCCAAGCTGGGCTTCAACCTGGTGGCTTACGGATGCACCACCTGCATCGGGAATTCGGGCGAACTGGCCCCAGAAATCAACGAAGTCATCGCGGCCCACGACCTAGTGGGGGCTGCGGTGCTCTCGGGCAACCGCAACTTCGAAGCCCGGATCCACCCGGCCATCAAGGCCAACTTCCTGGCCAGCCCGCCCCTGGTGGTGGCCTACGCCCTGGCGGGGAACGTGACCGTCGATCTCCTGCGGGAACCCCTGGGGGAGAACCAGAAGGGTGAACCGGTCTTCCTCGGGGACATCTGGCCCAAGGCCAGGGAGATCCGGGCCCTGCTCAAGAAAGCCATGAAGCCCAGGGCATTCCGGGAGAACTACGCCAAGGTGGCCAGCAAGCCCGGCAAGCTGTGGGAGAAGATCGCGGGCGCGACCGGGGAGACCTATTCCTGGCCCACCAGCACCTACATCGCCAAGCCCCCCTTCTTCGAGGGATTCGGCCTTGGAGAGAATCCCGGATTCACACCGGGCGTGAGATCGGCGCGGATCATGGCCCTCTTCGGGGACTCCGTCACCACGGATCACATCTCCCCGGCAGGCTCCATCAAGGAGGCCTCCCCGGCGGGGCAGTACCTCCTGGCCCAGGGCGTGGCCAAGGCCGACTTCAATTCCTACGGCTCCCGTCGGGGCAACCACGAGGTCATGATGCGGGGCACTTTCGCCAATGTGCGCATCCGGAACCTCATGCTGCCCATGAAAGAGGACGGCTCCCGCGAGGAGGGCGGCCTGACCCTGCACCAGACAAGCAATAATAAACTATTTATCTTTGATGCCGCCATGCGCTACCAATCCGAAGGCGTGCCCACGGTGGTCTTCGCCGGTGAGGAATACGGCACCGGCTCCAGCCGGGACTGGGCAGCCAAGGGCACCCAGCTCCTGGGCATCAAGGCCGTGGTGGCCCGGAGCTTCGAGCGCATCCATCGCGCCAACCTCGTGGGCATGGGAGTCCTGCCCCTCCAGTTCATGCCGGGCGACTCCTGGGAGACACTGGGAATCGTCGGCAACGAGCTCATCGATATCGAACTCGACCCCGAACTGAAGCCCCAGAGCGAAGCCCAGCTCCGCATCACCCACCCCAATGGGAACGTCATCAATGCCTGGCTGAAGCTGAGGATCGACACCCCCATCGAGGTCGAATACTACCGTGCCGGGGGAATCCTGCCGTATGTGTTGAGGGAACTGCTCAGAGCCAACATCTAGACGAGTGCTGTCCACCTTGACGCTCCGGCTTGGCTTCGGGAGGGTGAGGGGTGCTGCGGAAGTGCCCACTGTTGTATGTATTTATAAATCACATTGGCAACTTGTTTTCATAGCCATTCATCAGCCTTCTTCTTTTATCCTGGCCATCCTGCATATCCTGTTGAAAAGCTTTGAACAGGATGCGCACGGATGGCCAGGATAAAGGATTAAAAATAACGAAACCCCTCCGGTGCAGATCCGCCACGCCGCGCCGGAGCACCTTCCAACCCATGGGACCGTCTGGCGTCCTCAGAGTCGGATCCGGTCCCACCCGTTCAATACGCCAGTTACCCACCCAACCCCTTGAAACGCTGAAGGGTACGCTGGCGCTCCAACGCGTGGTCCACGATGGGGGGCGGGTAGTCCACACCCTCCACCGCCCACGGAGCATGGATCTGCTTGGCGGACACCTCCTCCAGTTCGGGGCAGTACCTGCGTATGAACTCGCCCTCCGGATCGAAGTTCCGGGACTGGGTGACGGGATTGAAGATGCGGAACCAGGGCTGGGCGTCGCAGCCCGTGGAGGCCGCCCACTGCCAGCCGCCGTTGTTGGCAGCCAGATCGAAGTCCAGCAGGTGCCGGGCGAAGAAACGCTCCCCGCGCAGCCAGTGGATCCCCAGGTCCTTGGTGAGGAAGGAGGCCGTCACCATGCGGAGCCGGTTGTGCATCCAGCCCGTGGAGAGGAGCTGCCGCATGGCGGCGTCCACCAGGGGATAGCCTGTCCGTCCCTCGCACCAGGCCTGGAAGCGGGCCTCGGCCTCCAGCCCCTCCTCCCAGGGAATGAGATCGTATCCGGATCGGAAGGCGTGGGATTCCACCTCGGGACGGTGCCAGAGGAGCTGCTGGTAGAACTCCCGCCAGATCAGCTCATTGAGCCAGGCCTGGGCCCCCTCGGTGCCGCGCTCCAGGGCGAAGCGCACCAGCTCCCGGATGGAGATCGTGCCGAAGCGCAGATGGACCGAAAGGCGGGAGCCCCCGTCAATGGCAGGGAAGTCCCTATTTGACTTATAGTTGTCGATCTTTTCTTGAAAACCTTCCCAGAATACCCGCGCGCCCCTGGTGCCCGCCCGCAAAGCCAGATCGGTCTTCCTGAAGCCCAGCTCTTCCAGCTCGGGAATCCGCTCCCCGGGAGGCTTGGGCGCCAGGCGCTCCAGCCCTTCCACCGAAAAAGGCGCCAGACGGTGGGGGCCGAGGGTCCGCATCCAGGCGTTCCGGTAGGGCGTGAAGACCGAGAACATACGCCCTGCCCCCGTCAGGATCTCGTCGGCCTCGAAGATCACCTGATCCCGGAGGGCCGTGAAGGCGATCCCCAGGCCCTCAAGGGCCCGGGCCACGGTCTCATCGCGCCGAACAGCCTCAGGCTCGTAGTCCCGGGCGCAGACCACCTCCCGGACCCCCAGCTCCAGGGCCAGACGAGGAATGATCTCCCGGGCATCCCCGTGCCGCACCAGAAGGCCTGACCGACCTGAAGGCTGCGCCAACTCGCGGTCCAGCTCCCGCACGGAGCCCAGGATGAACTCCACCCTGCGATCCTCTTTCGAAGGCAGGGCATTCAGGATGGGGGCATCGAAAACGAAAACGCAGTGGACCTGCCCGTATCGCCCGAGGGCGTGGTGCAGGGCCGCGTGATCCTTCACCCGCAGATCGCGGCGGAACCAGACAAGGGCGGCGGTGTCACTCATAGACACCCGAGTATAGACTCACACCAAGACTGGCCTACCCCGCTTCGTGGAATCGAGTCCGAGCGCCAACCCCCCTGTTCGCTGTTTCCATCCATTTCATCCTGAATATCCCAGTTTCTCCTTGTAGAGCAGCGGATCGAACTCCGCTCTTCTCCTCGGACAGTCCAGGTTGGTGCAGAGCATGCAGTTCTCGTACTTGGTATCGGTAGAGAAGATGATGCCCGTCAGGGACTTGGTGGGGAACATCATCAGGTTGGGGCTGAAACGGATGCCGGTCTGGGCCTCCACATCCCCCAGGAGACCCATGAGGGGTATCTGCTGATCCAGAGGCCAATCCGGCAGCGAGCCAGGGTTCATCATGGCCACGGGACCCGCCGCGTAGGTTTCACTAACGTGGGGCACCAGGTATTCCATGGTCTTGAGGAGCACCTGTTCCTTGATGGTGTCAGCCCAGAAGCCCTCCAGGGGGCTATCGAAGCCGTGGGACCAGTGGTCCAGCTCCACCCCGCAGGTGGCGGCGAAGGGGAAGACCCGCCCCACCTCCTTGAGGTTGATTTTCACGAGACGGCTCTGGAACGCGACGCCAGCTACCGTGACCGTGTCCTCCCCGATCGCATCGATGGGGGCCATCCGGAAGATGGCCTTGGGACGGGCCACCGCCTGGGCCTCGGCCACCATTTCCGTCAACCGCTCCAGGCGCCGGGGGTTCTCCCTCAGGCGCAGGATGGTCTTGAGTTCCTGGACATCCAGGGTCAGGGGGATACGGTCCAGCAGCGTGGTTTCCATGGGGCTATCCCAGCAGGGCCCGGACCTTGGCCAGGCGCCCTTCCTTCTCGCGAAGCTGTCCCCGCATCTTGTCCACGGCAACCTGGGGAGCCTTGTTGACGAAGTTCTCGTCGGCCAGACGCTCCCGCAGGGGGGTGGCCTCCTTCTCGAGTTTCTCCAATTCCTTCTCCAGCTTGGCTCGGTCCGCCGCCGGATCCTTGAGGCCCGCCAGCTCCAGGGCCACCAGACCGCCACCCACCACGGAAACCGCACGGCTGGGGCTGGCCAGATCGCCATCCAGGAAGCTGAGGCTCTCCAGCTTGGCCATGGACTTGAAGCCGTCCAGGAAGACCTCCAGCTCCTTCAGGGTGGTGAAGCCGGGAAGACGCTTGCCGGGATCGATGCCGTTCTCGGCCCGCAGGCGCAGGATGGCGGAAAGGGCCTCCTGGAACTTGGGCATGAGCTCGGGGTTGCCGCCCTTCTTCTGAAGCATGGGGTGGTCCAGGGGCCAGGACCGGGCCGCCAGGAAGCTGGGCTCACCCGGAACCAGGCGCTCGGACATCACCGCCTCGTGGATCTCTTCTGTAACAAAGGGCACAACCGGGTGAAGGGCCCGCAGAAGGATGTCCAGGAAGTGGAGGATGGCAGCCTTCTGCTCCGTCGTGCCCTGCTGGAGGGTCACCTTGGCCAGCTCGATGTAGGTGGCGCAGAAATCGTCCCAGACCAGGTGGTAGAGGATCTCGGCGGCCTCGTGGAAGCGGAACTCCTCGATGGCCTGGGTGGTGCGCTCCAGGGCGTCCTTCATGCGGGCGGCCATCCAGTACTCGGCCTCGCCCAGCTCGGGCTCCACCGCCAGGGTCACGTCCGGAGTCAGGCTCATCTGCACGAAACGGGCGGCGTTCCAGAGCTTGTTGCAGAAGTTCCGGGAGGCCTCCAGGCGGCTCTTGGAGAGGGAGATGTCCGTGCCGGGGGCCGCCATGGCTGCCAGGGAGTAGCGGAGGGCATCGGTGCCGAACTCCTCCATGGTCTCCAGGGGGTCGATGACGTTGCCCTTGGACTTGGACATCTTGCTGCCGTGCTCATCGCGCACCAGGCTGTTGAAGTAGACGTCCCGGAAGGGCACCTCGTCCGTCCAGAGGAGGCCGGACATCACCATGCGGGCCACCCAGAAGAAAAGGATGTCATAGCCCGTGATGAGGACGCTGGTGGGGTAGTAGCGCTTGAGGTCCCGGGTCTCGTCGGGCCACCCGAAGACGCTGAAGGGCCAGAGGGCCGAGCTGAACCAGGTGTCCAGGGTGTCGGGGTCCTGCTCCAGCTTCTCGGAGCCGCACTTGTCGCAGGTGTCCGGGGCCTCCTCCTCGACCATGAGGTGGCCACAGCCCAGGCAGGTGTAGGCGGGGATGCGGTGGCCCCACCAGAGCTGGCGGGAGATGCACCAGTCCTGGATGTTGTTGAGCCAGTGCTCCCAGACCGTGGCCCAGCGCTCGGGGGTGAAGCGGATGCGGCCATCCCGTACCGAGGCCAGGGCAGCCTTCGCAGCCTCGTCCACCTTCATGAACCACTGTTCAGAGACCAGGGGCTCCAGGACGCAGCCCGTGCGGTCCGAAACCGAAACCTGGTGGGTGTAATCCTCGATCTTCTCAAGGAGGCCCTGGGCCTCCAGATCCGCCAGCACCTTCTTGCGGCACTCGAAGCGGTCCAGGCCCGCGTAGGCGGCACCGGCCTCGGCAGTCATCTTGGCATCGAAACCGATCACCGTGATGCTGGGCAGGTGCAGGCGCTTGCCCGCGGCATGGTCGTTGGGATCGTGGGCCGGGGTGAGCTTAACGCAGCCGGTGCCGAACTTGGGGTCCACCATCTCGTCGGCCACCACGGGAATCTCGCGGCCCGTGAGGGGCAGCTTGAGCATCTTGCCCACGAAGGCCTTGTAGCGCTCGTCCTCGGGATGCACCGCCACGGCGGTATCGCCCAGCATGGTTTCGGGACGGGTGGTGGCCACCACCAACTGACCCGAACCATCCGCCAGGGGGTAGCGGAGGTGCCAGAGCTTGCCCTGCTTCTCGACGTACTTCACTTCCAGGTCAGAAAGGGCGGTCTGACTGGCCGGGTCCCACTGGATCATGCGGGGGCCCTTGTAGATGCGCCCCTGCTTGTAGGCGGCGGCGAAAACCTTGCGCACGGCCTTGTTCAGGTCCGGATCCATGGTGAAGCGCTTGCGGGTCCAGTCCACGGAAGCGCCGAGGCGGCGCAACTGGTTCTCGATATCGCCCTGGTTCTGATCCTTCCACTGCCAGAGACGCTTGAGGAATTCCTCGCGGCCCAGATCGTGGCGGGTCTTGCCTTCGGCCTCCTTGATCTGCCGCTCCACCACCACCTGGGTGGCGATGCCCGCGTGGTCCACGCCGGGCACCCAGAGGGCGTCGAAGCCCTGGGCCCGCTTGAAGCGCGTGAGGATGTCGTGGAGGGTGAAGACCAGGGCGTGGCCCATGTGGAGGTTGCCCGTGATGTTGGGCGGCGGGATCACGATGGACCAGGGCTTCTTTCCACTTTCGGGCTGGGCCTCGAAGATCTTCGAGTCCTCCCACTGGGCATACCACCGGGTCTGGGCGGTCTTGAAATCAAAGGCCTTGTCCATTTCGCGCATTTAGGAATTCCAAAAAGAGTTTCTGGCTCACATCAGGCAAGCGGTACCCGGGAATCGCCCATCCGTGCAGTCTTCCAAGGTCCGAAACAATCAGTTTACATCAAGGATGGGGGCCCACTGGAGCCTTGAAAGGGAAAATGGGAATGGTTGATTTTCACAACATTCATAATGGCTTGCACCGGGTCCGAGGGGACCTCGGTCACATCCAAAGTTGACCTGACCCTGCCATAAGCAGGATCATCATTGGCTGGAATGCCGGAGATACGGGTATTCCAAGCACGGGAGCAGTCAAGATGACCCAATGCCTTACCAGGGATTTCAAGAGGATCGCCATTATCAACCGAGGCGAACCGGCCATGAGACTCCTGCGGGCCGTCCGTGACTGGAATGCCATCCACGAGACCCGGATCAAGACCATCGCCCTCTATACGGAACCTGACCAGGCCGCGATGTTCGTGCGGGAGGCCGACGCCTCCCACTGCCTTGGAACCCCCATGTTCCTGGACGAGAAGGATCTCGACGAGGAAGGCAAGCCCCGCCGCAAGAGCCGTTATCTGGACTACACCGCCCTGCGGGAGGCTCTGGTGGCGACCCAGGCGGATGCCGCATGGGTGGGTTGGGGCTTTGTGGCCGAACACGCCGAATTCGCCGAACTCTGCACGGAGCTCGGCATCACCTTCCTGGGGCCCACGGCCGACGCCATGCGCAAGCTCGGGGACAAGATCGGTTCCAAGCTCCTGGCCGAGTCCGCAGGCGTTCCCGTGACCCCCTGGAGCGGGGGAGCTGTTGATTCCCTGGAGGCTGCGAAGACCCACGCCAAGCACATCGGCTTCCCCCTGGTCATGAAGGCTACGGCAGGCGGCGGTGGGCGGGGCATCCGCTTCATCCACAGAGAGGCGGATCTTGAGGACGCCTTCGAGACATGCGCCGCTGAGGCCCGCAAGGCTTTCGGCGACGGCACCGTTTTCATGGAAGCCCAGGTCAAGGCCGCCCGGCACGTCGAGGTCCAGATCCTGGCAGACCAGCATGGCACCACCTGGGCCGTAGGCACCCGCGACTGTTCTGCCCAGCGCAACAATCAGAAGGTGATCGAGGAGGCCCCTGCCCCCTTGCCCGCCGAAATCGATCGGGCCCTCAAGGAAGCCGCCGTCCGTGTCGCCAAGGCCGCTGGGTACACCAGCGCCGGCACGGCTGAGTTCCTCTACGAACCGGCCACCCAGGACAAGCCTGCGGGCTTCTTCTTTATGGAAATGAACACCCGCCTCCAGGTGGAGCACCCGGTCACCGAAGAGACCACGGGCGTGGACCTGGTGCAGATGCAGATTGCCGTGGCCCGGGGCGAGGCCCTGCCCCCCGAGCCGCCCGCCACCCACGGACACTGCATCGAGGTGCGGGTCTGCGCCGAGGATCCGGCCCGGAACTTCGCCCCGGCCCCCGGCAAGGTGGTCTGTTTCCGCCCCGCCTTGGGCCCCGGTGTGCGCACGGATTCCGGCATCCGGGAAGGGGACCAGATCCCCGTTGAGTTCGACTCCATGATCGCCAAGATCATTGTGACCGGCGCCACCCGTGAACAGGCCAGAGCACGACTGGTGCGGGCCCTGCTCGAATCCCTGCTCGTGGTCGAGGGCGGCAACACCAACAAGGCCTTCCTGCTCCAGCTCCTGCAGCGTCCCGAGTTCGCCACCTCCGCCATCGATACGGGCTGGATCGACTCCCTCATGCGCAAGGGCTTCGGCGGAGCCACCGGGCCCGATGCCTGGGTGGCCCTCCTCACCACCGCCATCGAACTCCACCGGAAACAGCACCACGAAGAGGAAATGAACTTCTTCGCCTCCGCTTCCCGGGGTCGGCCGGTCATGGCCCCCAAGCAGCGCCGCCCCATCGAACTGCGATACGGCGGTGGTACCTATCAGTTCCACGTTTCCACCCTGGAACCTGATTTCTACCGGATCCGAGTGGACAACGCCCAGATCGATCTCTGTTTGAGCCACGACGGCCCTTATGAATCGCGGGTTTCCTACGCGACTCCCGAAGGTCCCAGGCAGCAGCGGGTCATCACCGTGGCCACCGGCCTGGACCATCTGGTCGAGATCGATGGCTGGCGTTACGACATTTCCCGGGATCCCGGTGGCCTGCTGCGGGCTCCCGCCCCCGGCCTGGTCCTCAAGCTCCACGTCAAGGAGGGCAGCCAGGTCAAGGCTGGGGACCGCCTCCTGGCCCTGGAGGCCATGAAGATGGAGATGCCCGTGACGGCCTCCATCGACGGTCGGGTGCGCAAGGTCCTGGTGCGCCAGGGCGTCCAGGTCGCCGCCGGCGAGCCCCTGCTCGTGCTGGAGCCCCTGGTGGAAGCCGGAGCATCGGTGAAGGAGAGCGCCCGCCTCGAATTCCCCAGCAATACCGCCGTGCTGTCCCTTCAGAACGGCGATACGGACCACCGCACCCTCTCCCTGTTCATCCATCGCGAACTGCGCCGCCTCCTCCTGGGCTTCGACCTGGGGGATGACGCCCTGCGGGAGTTCCTGGCGGGTCTGGTGGTTTCCGACCCCGAGACCTCTGCTCCCCAGATCGATTTCGATATGGTGCCCCGCCTGCTGGCGGTCTACCTGGACATTGAGGGACTCTTCTCCCGGCAGTATTCGGGAAGCTCCAGTTCCATGCCCTGGACCTCCCATGAGCAGAGCTTCCACCTCTACCTCCGGGAATACCGCTCCGAGGGTAAGGGCCTGCCCGAGGACTTCCTCTGGGCCCTGCGCAAGGCACTGAAGCACTACGGCATCACCTCCCTGACCCCCTGCCCCGCTCTCAACAGCGCCCTGGTGCGGATCTTCCGTTCCCATCAGAGCCTCGCCACCAAGAACCGGGTCATGACGGCTCTGGTTCAGGCCTGTCTGGATCTGCCGACCTGGCGTGCTTCCGCCCGCCGCCCAGCCTTCCGGAAGATCCTGGACATGCTGGTGGCCCTCACCCAGGACGCCAGCCCCGCTGTCTGCGAGACGGCCCTCCAGGCCCGCTACCAGCTCTTCGAGGCCCAGGATCAGGTCCAGCGCAAGGAGGATGCCCTTGTCAAGGTGCGGGTGGCACTCCAGAAACTCCGGGAGGAGCACTCCTGCCTGGGACCCAGCTTCGATCAGCATGACTCCGAGGAACGCGCCGCCCTCATGAAGGAGTTGACGCGTTTCCCCTTCTCCCTCATGTCCCACTTCGCGCCCATGCTCCTCCAGGGCGAGGAGGGCCTGACGGGACTGGTCATGGAAGTGATGCTGCGCCGCCTCTATCGCCCCAGGCCGGTGAGTGAGCCCTGTGCCCTGCGGGTGGATGGCCGCCTGCAACTCCTGGCGCGCATCGAAAAGGACGGCCAGCCCATCCGGATCCTGGCCACCTTCGCGGAAATCGGCGCGATCAAAGAGGCCCTCAGCGGCCTGAACCATCTGGCGGCCCAGATCCCGACCGGCGCCCGGGCCGTGGTGGACCTCTTCGTTTCGATCCCTGAAGAACCCTGCGAAGAGTCGGACCACAGCCTCCTCACCGATGCCCTGACCATGTGTGAGCTGGATGCCCGCATACAACGGGTCTGCGTCATGCTCATCCACCCAGAAACGGCGATGCAGTATATAACCTTCGCCCGCAAGAAGAAGGGCTGGGAAGAGATCGCCGTCCAGCGGGGCTTCCACCCTGCGGTGGCCGAACGCCTGGAGCTCTGGCGCATGCGGGATTTTGACGCCCGCCGGGTCTTCAGCTCTGATGATCTCCATCTCTTCCATGCCAGGGCCCAGAAGAATCCCCGTGACGAACGGTTCTTCGCCACGGCTGAGGTGCGCGAGCTTCACCCCGTGCGGGATGCCGAGGGGCAGGTCATCGCCCTGCCGGAACTGGAATACACCCTCCTCGAGTCCTTCCATGCCATCCGGGGCCAGCAGCTGGGACGCGGCCCCAAGACCCGCCTTCCCTGGAACCGGGTCACGATTCTCTTCTGGCCGACCCTTCAGGCCCGCCGGGAGGATATCTTCCGGATCGTGGACCGCCTCTTCCCCTCCGCCCACAACCTGGGGCTGGAGAAGATATCCCTGCGCATGATGCTGCAGGAGGACAGCACACAGGAGCCTCAGGACATCGTCCTTTCGATCTCCGACCGCACCGGCCCACGCCACGAGATGACGCTGAACGAACCCCATTCCGAGCCCCTTAGGGCCCTGGATGACTACACCCTCAAGCTGGTGCGGGCGCGGCAACGTCGGGTTCCGTATGTCTATGAGATCGTCAAGATGATCGCCCCGGCGGAAGCCTCGGCCAAGTTCGCAGCAGGCGAGTTCGAGGAATACGATCTGGACCCAGAGAACGGCGATCGATTGATCTCGGTCAAGGGCCGCCCGTATGGCGAGAACGCCGCCAATGTGGTCGTAGGCGTGGTTCGGAACTTCACAGACAAGTACCCTGACGGCATCACCCGCGTCCTAGTGCTCGGCGATGCCATTCGCGAGTTGGGAGCCCTCTCGGAGCCGGAATGCCGCCGCGTCATCGCCGCCCTCAACCTGGCGGAGGAGATGAACATTCCCCTCGAATGGTTCCCGGTCTCCAGTGGCGCCAAGATCGCCATGGACTCCGGCACCGAGAACCTGGATTGGACGGCCTCCGTCCTGCGGCGCATCATCCACTTCACCCAGAAGGGTGGGGAGATCAACGTCGTGGTGGATGGCATCAACGTGGGCGCCCAGTCCTACTGGAATGCGGAATCCACGATGCTCATGCACACCCGTGGCTGCCTGATCATGACCCCCACGGGTTCCATGCTCCTCACCGGCAAACGGGCCCTGGACTATTCCGGCAGCGTCTCCGCCGAGGACAACCTGGGCATTGGCGGCTTCGAGCGCATCATGGGTCCCAATGGTCAGGCCCAGTACCACGCCCATGATCTGGGTGAGGCCTGCCAGATCCTGATGCGCTACTACGAGCACACGTACTGCGCACCTGGCGAGCCCGGTCCCCGCCGCCGTCCCACCAGCGACGAGATTGACCGGAATGTCTGCATGGAGCCCTACACCGGCCCCGAGCCCTTCGAGACCATCGGCGAGATCTTCCAGGAAGAGACCAATCCCGGCCGCAAGAAACCCTTCGATATCCGGGCCACCTTGCGTGCCGTCATCGACAAGGATTGCGAGCCCCTGGAGCGCTGGCCCATCCAGACCGATGCCGACGTGGCAGTCATCTGGGACGCCCACATCGGCGGCTGGCCCGCCTGCATGGTGGGAATTGAATCCAAACCCCTGCCCCGCATGGGCTATGTCCCCTCGGACGGTCCCGATTCCTGGTCCGGCGGCACCCTCTTCCCCCAGGCCTCCAAGAAGATCGCCCGGGCCATCAACGCGGCCTCCGGCAACCGCCCCCTCATCGTGGTCGCCAACCTTTCTGGCTTCGACGGTTCTCCGGAATCCCTGCGGCGTCTCCAGCTGGAGTACGGCGCCGAGATCGGGCGCGCCATCGTGAACTTCAAGGGGCCCATCGTCTTCTGTGTGGTGGCCCGCTACCACGGCGGCGCCTACGTGGTCTTCTCCAAGGCCCTGAACCCGAACCTCAAGGCCCTGGCCCTCACGGGCTCCTTCGCTTCGGTCATCGGCGGCGCCCCTGCGGCGGCGGTGGTCTTCCCCGAGGAGGCCCGCTCTCTGGCCCTCCAGGACCCCAGGGTGGTCCGGGCCGAGAAGCGCCTGAAGGCCGACCCCACGGCCCACAAGGCCCGCAAGGATCTCCAGACCATCCTGGCCACGGTCATGGCGGAAAAGACACGGGAGGTGGCCGAGCAGTTCGATGCCATCCATACCGTCCAGCGGGCCAAGCAGGTGGGCTCCCTGGATGGCATCATCGACCCCAACCAGCTCCGTCCGGCCCTCATCCAGGCCATCGAAGAAGGCATGGGTGTCGCTGGTCCCGCCACAACTGCAAAGAGCTGAGCCACAGGAAGACACCAAGGACACATACCAGCGACCCACGGCTTTGCCCCAGGGCGCATGCGTATCAGCAGCCTTTTCGGGAAACCCCCCGGCTCTGCCGGGGGATGTCTTTATCCTGCCCATCCTGCATATCCTGTTCAAAGCTTTTCAACAGGATATGCAGGATAAAAGCAGAAGGCTAATGAACTGCCGCGAAAATAACGACCATCGGCTTTTACACGCTCAATAAGACCACTATTTGACTCCAGAAGTTCAAACACCTTCAGGGTTGCCGCAACACTAGGGGGAGCGACGCTGTTGGAAAAAATAGGGCCGCACCCTGTGGAGTGCGGCCCGAAAGAGAAGCGGCTTCTGGTATCTGCTAGCTGCAACCCGTGGTGGCGCCGCAGGTCTGGCACTTCAGGCAGGCGCCGTTGCGCACCAGGGTCAGGTGGCCGCACTCGGGACAGGGATCGCCGGTGTAGCCCTTCTCGCGGGCGGACTGGGCGGCGCTGGCGCGCTGGGCGCCCACCGTGGCCATGGTCGGAGCGGGAGCCGCCACCCCCGCCACTTCCGCGGCGGAGAAGAGGGGCACCATGCCGGCGTTGGCGGCCTGGAAGTCCTGGGCGGGGCTCT
Organism: Holophaga foetida DSM 6591; assembly: GCF_000242615.2. GTDB lineage: Bacteria > Acidobacteriota > Holophagae > Holophagales > Holophagaceae > Holophaga > Holophaga foetida. Next base: position 430,423 of record NZ_KI912268.1, on the reverse strand, counting down.
CGGGCTTGCGGCTGTCTACCAGGTTCATGAGGCGCTCGGGGTCCACCTGGGCCAGCTCGAAGCGGCCCAGGTAGCTGATGGCCAAGTCCCGGAAGACGAAGTCGATGATGGAGGTGCTGAGCTTCACCGCATCATGGCCCGAGACCATGCCATTGGGCTCGAACTTGGTGAAGAGGAAGGCGTCGCAGTACTCCTCCAGGGGCACCCCGTACTGGAGACCCATGGAAACGGCAATGGCGAAGGAGTTGAGCAGGGAGCGGAAGGCCGCGCCCTCCTTGTGGATGTCCAGGAAGATCTCTCCAAGGGTGCCGTCCTCGTATTCCCCGGTGCGGAGATAGAGCTTGGTGCCACCTACGGAAGCCGACTGGGTGTAGCCGCCCCGCCGGTTGGGGAGCTTCTTGCGGTAGGTCCGCACCACCTGATGGGAGAGGGCCTCGGCCATCACCTGGGTCTTTTCGACCACCGTGGCCTCCTCGTCCGCCAGGGCTTCCAGGCCTTCGAGCTGCTCCAGGTTGGTGGCCAGGGCCTGGCTCATCTTGGAGCCGTCCCGGTAGAGGGCCACGGCCTTGAGCATGAGCTGCCAGGAGGCCTTGTAGATCTCGCCAACTTCCTCGACGGTGCTCTCGATAGCCAGGTTGATGGTCTTGCTGATGGCCCCGGAGAGGAAGGGCTGGGCGGCGCCCATCATGCGGATGTGGCCCAGGGGCGCGATCAGGCGCTGGCCCTTGCGACCACAGCGGTTGGCGCAGTCGAAGATGGGAAGATGCTCGGCCTTAAGGTGGGGAGCACCCTCCACGGTCATGGCACCGGCCAGGGCTTCCAGGAAGGTGCTGACGGCGGCTTCGGGGAAGTCCTTCTTCAGGCGTTCCACATCCAGGGTGAAGGCGGGGTCGAAGGCGGTGGGGAGCTTGGCCTCGATGACGGCCAGCTCTTCCTCCGTCCAGCCCTTGGCCAGGAGCTCCTTGCGGGTGATGCCGGGGGTCTGGTCCGTGATCTCAACCCAGCCCACCACGTAGCGTTCGATGTCCTGGATCTGGGTGGTGGTGTAGCCCAGGCGGGCCAGGGCTTCGGGAATGGCGCGGTTCACCAGCTTGAAGTAGCCGCCGCCGGAGAGCTTCTTGAACTTCACCAGGGCGAAGTCGGGCTCGACGCCCGTGGTGTCGCAATCCATGAGGAGACCGATGGTGCCCGTGGGGGCCAGCACGGAGACCTGGGCGTTGCGGAAGCCGTGGGCTTCACCCAGCTCCAGGGCCTTGTCCCAGCTCTGGCGGGCCGCGTTCAGGACGCTCTTGGGGATGCCCTCCCCCGTGAGGCCCTGGGGCGTGATGGAAAGGTTCTCGTATTCGGAGGTGGCGGCGTTGTAGGCGGCCCGGCGATGGTTGCGGATCACCCGCAGCATGTGGGCGCTGTTCTTGGCGTAGCCGGGGAAAGGACCGTGCTCCTTGGCCATCTCGGCGCTGGTGGCATAGGCGTCACCGGTGAGGATGGCCGTGAGGGCGGCGCACCACTGGGTGCCTTCTGGGCTGTCGTAGGGGATGCCCAGGCGCATCAGCATGGCGCCCAGGTTGGCGTAGCCCAGGCCCAGGGTCCGGTATTCGTAGCTCAGGCGGGCGATGGTCTCGCTGGGGAACTGGGCCATGAGCACCGAGATCTCCAGAACCATGGTCCAGAGGCGGATGCCGTGGCGGTAACCCTCCAGATCGAATCCACCATCAGGAGTGAGGAAGGCGCACAGGTTCAGGGAGGCCAGGTTGCAGGCCGTGTCGTCCAGGAACATGTATTCGGAGCAGGGGTTGCTCGCGTTGATGGGGCCATCCTCGGGGCAGGTGTGCCAGTCGTTGATGGTGGTGTTGAACTGCACCCCGGGGTCCGCGCAGGCCCAGGCGGCGTAGTTCACCTTGCGCCACAGGTCCTGGGCCTTGAGGGTCTTGCTGACCTTGCCATCCACCCGGCGGGTGAGCTGCCAGTCGCCGTCGGCCTCCACGGCGCGCATGAAGGCGTCGGGCACCCGGATGGAGTTGTTGGAGTTCATTCCGGCCACGGTGGCGTAGCCTTCGCCATCCCAGCCGGTGTCGTAGGTGTGGATGTCCCGCTCGAAGTCCCCCTGGGAGAGGCGGTACAGGCTCTGGGAGAGGAAGGCCGGGGCGGCGCCGTCCCTCTTGGCCTTGGCCAGGGCCTTGCGCAGCTTCTCGTTGGTCTTGGGGTCGGCATCGCGATCCACGCTGCCTTCCACGGCCTCGCAGAGGGCGTTCCAGTGCCTTACCAGCAGCTGGCTACCGGCGGCCAGCATGGCCACCTTGCGCTCTTCGTTGACCTTCCAGAGGATGAAGGGCTCGATGTCCGGGTGGTCGAGGTCCAGGCAGACCATCTTGGCGGCCCGGCGGGTGGTGCCCCCGGACTTGATGGCCCCGGCGGCCTTGTCACCCACCTGGAGGAAGCTCATGAGGCCGGAGGAACGACCGCCGCCCGACAGGGGTTCTTCGGCTCCGCGGATCTTGGAGTAGTTCGAGCCGGTGCCCGAACCGTACTTGAAGATGCGGGCCTCGCGCTCCCAGAGGTCCATGATGCCGCCGGGGTTCACCAGGTCGTCGTTCACGCTCTGGATGAAGCAGGCGTGGGGCTGGGGCCGCTCATAAGCGCTGGTGGACTGGCGCATCTCCCCGGTCTTGGGATCCACATAGCTGTGCCCCTGGGCGGGACCAGAAATGCCGTAGGCGAAGTGCAGGCCCGTGTTGAACCACTGGGGGGAGTTGGGGGCGCACATCTGGTTGGCCAGCATGTATACCAGTTCGTCATAAAACGCCTGGGCGTCGGCGGGACCGTCGAAGTAGCCGAAGCTTTCCCCCCAATGCCGCCAGCAGCCCGCCAGCCGATGGAAGACCTGTCGCGAATCGCTCTCGCCACAGTTCAGGGCATCGATGCCCTTCCGCCGGAAATACTTCTGAGCCAGGATGTCCACCGCCACCTGGGACCAGCTTTCAGGCACCATCACGTTCTTGGCCTCGAACACCACCGTGCCATCCAGCTTGGTGATGCGGCTGGTCCGGGGCACAAAAGGGATGCCCTCCAGGGGATCGCGACCCTGCTTGGTGAAGTGGCGGGAGATCTGCATGAATGCCTCGGACGCGAAACATGCCCTCCACCGGTGAAGGTGAAGAAGCGATAGGGGGTGGGTGGAACACGACACCCGCCCAGGGGATCAAGGGCGGTCTCGTCAAACCTCAAGGGGTAGTGTCGAGATACAAGATTCACCCCAAGATCTTGGGGTGTCAAGGGCCGATACCCCAATTCACGTCGAGTTCACCCGATCCCCATGTTTTTTCAAAGGTTAATCGTCGGTAAGGGAAAGGCCGAGACACCTATACTGAGCGGTACTCAGACCCGAGCGCAGAGCAGAAGCCACCATGCCCACCACCGACCCCCCCCAGAACGACATCCCGCGGCAGGAACTTGCAGATCGCCTGCGACTCAGCGAGCAGCGGTTCCGGGAGATCGTGGACCAGAACCCCTACGCCGTCCACATGATCGACACCCAGGGACACACTCTCCACGTCAACAACGCATTCCGCAGACTGTTCGGAGAGGCTCCGCCGCCAGGCTACTCAGTCTTCGAAGACCCCATGCTCATCGCCGCTGGACAGCGGGACGCCCTGATCGCCAGGTGCCGTGGGGAGGAGAGGCAGGCCCCGGAATTCTGGGCTGATCCCAGCAAATCGGACCCAAGAGTCCCCATCAGGCGCTTCTGTGTTCGCCTGAACGCCTTTCCGCTCCGGAATCCCGATGGGGAGATCGAAGCGTACGTGATCATGCTCGAGGACATCACGGCCAGGAAATTGGCGGAGGAAGCGCTCCGGGAGAGTGAGGCCAAGAACCGGGCCTTCGTGGAAGCCATTCCCGACCTCATCTTCTTCTCCACCGTGGACGGCATCTGCCTGGACTATCACAGCAGCCACGCCGAGGCGTTGCTCGTCGCCCCTGAGGAGTTCCTGGGCAAAAACATCATCGAATTCATGCCACCGGAAGTCGCCCAGCGCTGCCATGAGGCCTTCCGCCAAGCCGATCTCACCCATTCGGTCCAGGTCGTGGACTACAGCCTTCCCATGGGGGGGAAGTCGGTCGACTTCGAAAGCCGGGTCGTTTCCTGCCTCCCAGGCTCGGTCCTCTCCCTTGTCAGGGATGTCACGGAGAGAAACCGCGCCGAGAAGGCCCTGCGGGAAAGTGAGCAGCGCTTCCGGGGGTTCTTCATGAACACCAGCGACGGCATCCTCTGGCTGTCGGTTCAGGGAGCGGAGGATTATCGCATCGAGGATCTCAACCCGGCAGCCCAGGCCCACTTCCGGATCTCCGCCAGTTCCGCCAAGGGAAAGGCCCTGGGGGAGATCCTCCCCCCGGAAGGCGCTGCCAAGTTCATGAAGGGCTTCGAAGATTGCCTTCAGAGCGGCAGACCTCGAACCTTCACCGCCTCCCTGACACTCCCGGACGGCAGGAAGGACTTCACGACCCTGGCGGTCCCTGTCCTGCGGGGAGAGGGACGCTACGATATGGTGGCCATCGCCCGGGACATCACCCAGACCCTCCAGGCCGAACAGGCCATGCGACAGGCCCAGAAGCTGGAGAGCCTGGGCGTTCTGGCCGGGGGTATCGCCCATGACTTCAACAACCTCCTGACCGCCATCCTGGGCAACCTGAATCTGGCCCAGCTCCATCTCTCTCCGGCATCCCCCGCCCTGCCCTACATCGATAGCGTGGAGAAGACGATCCTCAGGGCCGCGGAACTGACCAAGCAGATGCTGGCCTACAGCGGGCGCGGCCGCTTCGTGGTGAAACCTCACGACCTCAACCATGTCGTACAGGAGATGGCTCACCTCCTGCATGTCTCCATTTCGAAGAAGATCAGCCTCCAGATCCATCCGACCATCCCCCTGCCCCCCATTGAAGCCGATGCTGCCCAACTCCAACAGGTGGTCATGAACCTCGTGACCAACGCCTCCGATGCCATCGGAGACCAGGAGGGCACCATCCAGATCACCACAGGGACCCAGGTGATGGACGAGGCCTTCATCCTGGCCCAACTCCACGGACAGGGCCTATCCCCAGGCCGATACGTGACCCTGGAGGTTTCCGACACGGGGTGTGGCATGACCCAGGAGGTCATCAGCCGCATCTTCGATCCATTCTTCACGACCAAAACCGTGGGACGTGGACTCGGTCTTTCCGCCCTCCAGGGAATCATCCGGGGGCACCATGCGGGCTTCCGCATCTATAGCGAGGTCGGCAAGGGGACAGTCTTCCGGCTATTCTTCCCGGCCATCGAAACCCCGGTGGTCCACCCGGAACCGCCTCAGAACCTTCCGGATTCCCGCGCGGGAGGACTGATCCTGTTGGTGGATGACGAGCCCAGCATCCGGGAAACCACCTCCACCATGCTTGAGGCCATGGGCTTCGAAGTCATGATGGCGAACGACGGAAGGGCCGCAGTGGATCTCTTCCAGCACCATGCTGATCGGGTCCGTCTGGTGCTCCTGGATCTGACCATGCCCCGCATGGATGGCCGGGAAGCCTTCCAGGCCATCCGGAGCCTGAACGCGAATACCCCCGTCATCCTGAGCAGCGGTTACACCGAGCAGGAAAGCAGTAAGGATTTCATCAACCAGAGCCTGCTCACCTTCCTCCAGAAGCCCTACACCTTCCGGGAGCTCAAGGCCGCGATCCAGAAGAGCCTTGAGTAGGCATTCCGGCCCGGGGTCCGGTATACTCGCTCCAAGTTCCCATTTGATTTAAGAAAATTTTCTGATTACCATTAGATCCTTGAATGGCTGTCACCTTTGTGTACGGTCCGCCTGGAAGGGCAGATCGGACGTGGAGGTTCTTGTGGGAGGAGCGTGTGGACATCAAGCAACTTCGTTGTTTCATGGCCGTGGCGGAAAACCTGAATTTCACCAAGGCTGCCAACCAGCTCTTCGTCACCCAGTCAGCCGTCAGCTATCAGATCGCGGGCCTCGAGAAGCAGTTGGACCTGAAGCTCTTCGTACGGGATCGCCATACTGTCCAGCTCACAGCGGCCGGGGAGGTGCTCTTCCAGGAGGCGAAGCGCCTGGTGGCGGAGTTCAATGATGCGGTGGACAAGGCCCGGATGACCGAAAGCGGCATGGTGGGCAAGCTCTCCATCGGCATCCTATCGTCATTCAAGTTTTTGCCATCCCTCATCAAGAAATTCAGGTCCAGCTACCCGAGCATCGCCGTGACGGTGACCCGCCACAACATGAACCAGCTCAACGAGGCCCTCAAGGCCGGGGAACTGGATCTGATCTTCACCATCTCCTTCGCCCTGGCCAATCTCCGCAACGTCCGTTCCTACACCTTCCTGCCGGACGCCGCCGCCATCTTCATGCGCCCCGACCACCCCCTGGCGTCCAAAGACAAGATCTCCATTCTGGATCTCAAGAAGGAACCCATCGTCAGCCTTTCCGCGGAATCCTCCGCTTCCGGCCTGGACTGGCTGGAGAAGATCTGCCGGAAGCGTGGATTCGCACCCAATATCGTCCAGTACTCCGATGATCTGGAAACCCTCCTCTTCATGATCGACGCCGGTCTAGGCATTGGCATCCTTGCCAAGCACGCCATCGGCTTCTACCCCAACTTCAAGCTGAAGGCCGTCCAACTGGAGGACCCGGATGCCAGCATCGAAGGCATCTGCGTCTGGAAAGACCGCAGCAGCAATCCCTCGGTGCCCCTGTTCCTGAAGAAGCTGGGCGTCGTGAGTCCGAACGAAGTCGATCTCTCAAAAGGATGACCAGAAGGGGGGCTGAAAAGCCCCCCTTCTCATATCAGATTCGACGAGGGGAGTTCAGCCCGCGTAAATTGCCATCACCGCGTGCAGCAGCTTGATGGCTTCCGTCTTGGGTCGCTGGAAGGCATTGCGGCCCATGATGGAACCGAAAGCGCCTCCGGCGGCAATCTCCCTGACCTCGGCCAGAACGTCCTCCGTGGCCTTGGCCTCGCCTCCAGAAAAGATCACGATCCGCCGACCCCCGAAGGCGGAATGCATGACCTCAGCCACTCGCTCACGCAGGGTCCCAACCGGCAGGTGATACTTCTCGTACACCTTGACGGCCTCCGGCACATAGGTGTTCGCCTTGGGTGGCTTGACCTTCACGATGTGGGCCCCCAGCTGGCAGGCGATCTGGGCGGCGTAGGCGGTCACGTCCGCCGCCTGCTCGCCCTCCTTGGCCAATCCCGACCCGCGGGGGTAGGCCCAGACCACGGTGGGGAGCCCAACAGCCTTGGCCTCGGCGATCAGGTCCCGCAGGTCCTCGTACATCACGTTGCGGTCATCGCTTCCTGGGTAGATGGTGTAGCCGATGGCGGCGCAGCCCAGGCGCAGGGCGTCCTCCACGCTGCCGGTGACGGCGCTGCAGGGCTCGACCTTGCTCAGGCTGTCGCTGTTGTTGAGCTTGAGGATGAGGGGGATCTCCCCGGCGTAGTCCGAGGCGATGGCCTCCAGGAAGCCCAGGGGGGCGGCGTAGGCGTTGCACCCGGCCTCGATGGCCAGCTCCACGTGGTAGCGGGGATCATAGGCCGGAGGGTTGGGGGCGAAGCTGCGGGCCGGTCCGTGCTCGAAGCCCTGGTCCACGGGAAGGATCACGAACTTGCCTGTGCCCGCCAGGCGCCCCGTATTCATCAAGCGGGCCAGATTGGCCTTCACGCCTGGGTTGTCGGACGCATACCAGGACAGGATTTCCTTCACGCGGTCAGTTGCCATGATGGCCTCCTAATTGGGGTGTGATCAGCCGCAGTATAGTCCCGCCTAGCCATTCATGCCCATCCAAGGGATGAAATGACTTATTCTTCACACCTATCGAATAGCAAACACCCCCCTGCCATGATGGAGACCATGCTCCGCCCCCTCCTCCTTTCCGCCTTGGGAACCCTGGTGCTCGCGGCCGGAAGCGAAGCTGCTCCCCGCCAAGTGGGGGACCCGGAGCTCCTGGAGCAGCTTGCCCCCTGGATGGAGAGCGCCATGGTGAGCACCAGGAACTTCGGGGCCTGGCCGGACACGCCCTGGGAATTGCGCCTGCACCCCGATGATGCCTCCTTTGAAGCGACCACCGCTGCGCCGACCGCCCGGGCTGCGGCCTGGATCGGCGATACCCTGCACCTTCGCCCCTGGGAGAAGCTGAGACGTCGGGATCTGGGCCCCCTTCTGCGCCACGAGTCCGCGCATCGCCGCCTTCTGGACCAAAACTTGACCCGCTGGCGGGAGGAGGCCCTCTGCCTGTGGGCCGAGGGCCACCCGCGCCCTCCCGATCCCCTCCCCCCGGACCCGGCTCCTGCCATCCAAGCCCGTCTGGACCTCGCCCTGGCCGCGGGCACCACCGCAAGCCAAGCCTGGGCCTACGCTTGGCTCCGGGCCTGGCTGGCAGGAAGCCCTCTGCCACAGCTCCCCCCGGTCTCCGCCACCACAAGCGACCCCTGGGAGGCGGTACCATCAGAAGCTCCGGTAACGGTAGTCTGGCCTCCAGAACGGCTTCCCCGGACCCTGGAAGTCAACGGCGAAGAGCTCCGATGGCAGGCGGGCGCCCATTACACCTTCCACGGCACAATCCGCTTCTCTCCTCCGGCCCCGGTATCGGCACTGGAAGGGAACTGCCGCCTGGAGGGCGTCTCCGCGGGCTGGCGCCTGAGCTGGACCACGACTTCAGAGACCTGGATCGCCGCAGCCACCGAGGGCGAACTGGGGGCCGAAGCCCCCTTCGAGGCCAAGCGGGCCTTGGCAGGGGTCCTCAAGGCCTGGCTGGGAGGGCCCAGGCACCCGGATGGAACCCTGTGTCCCCTCACCCACTGCGCCGTAGTGCGCGGCATGCCGACAGCCCAGGCCTTCGAGGCTGTCCGAACAGCACCGCCCTGGCCCATCCCCCCCGAACGGGCCCGTTTCACCGGCTCCCATGGCGGGGCGCCCATGAGCCCCAGGGAGGTCTGGGGCGGCCCGGATGACAGTGTGGCCCTTCCAGGCCCACCGATTCCGGAAGATCCATGGAATACCTGGACACGCCAGGTCAACCCCGCCCAGGTCAAGGCTCTGAAGTCCTCCGTTCGACCAGGGCTCAAACCCGGTCAGCGGGGCATCCGCCTGGGCGCCTCGGGTCCCTATGCCGTGGAATCCCTTCGGTTGGAGGCCGGACGCCGCTTCGGATGGACCCTCTGGCCCAGTAATGCCTGCGAGGCAACCCTGCTTCCAGATGGGAGCCTGCACCTCCTGGGCCACGGCTGGGGCCACAATGTGGGGCTGAGCCTCGCCTCAGCCATCCACCGGGCCCGCTCCGGCGAGAAGGCCGAAGCCATCCTTGCGGACACCTATCCCGGGGGTGCCCTGGATCACTGAATTCCATTGCACTGACAGCTATACTGACGACCGTTCTCAAACCCATCCGCGGGTCTACGGAATCGGCCCAGCCCCTTCAAAAGGAGTCTCAGATGGAAGCCAACATCACCCAGGATGCCATGGGCACCCACATCGACTGGAAGCATGAGGGCATCACCCCCCACATGATCGACTGGTTCTGGTCCAACATGGAGAAGAGCTTCCTCCTGTGGCACCCCGCCCAGCACGAGCCCCTGGTGTGGGCCGTCCCCGTCCAGCACGGCAACCCCATCGGCTCCGTGCACATCGCTCCCCAGACCTGGAACGACGGCACCCGCCAGAACCTCTACATCCGCTTCGAGAAGCTTGAGGATGTCCCCGCCGAGGTCCGCGACTACATCTGCTACGAGCACGTCGTCATCGTGGGCGGGCTGGGGCTGGGCGAAGAGGCCCTGGCCGCCGGGAACCCCATGGGCTACCGCATCCACCAGTGGGAGAAGACCGACTACGGCGTGGTCGGCAAGTCTTCCGCCATCGGTGGCCGCAAGAAGGAGACCCCCGCCGAGGGCATGATCTGGTCCGCCCACTGCATCGAGGAGATCGGCAACTGGGGCAACTTCCTCGCCCCCATCCACCAGCTCTTCAAGGTTGTGACCAACACCCAGTACAACCCCTTCGCCGACCTGAGCGTTGAAGGCAAGGGCCGCAACGCGAAATACAAGTTCATCAAGTAGTCTCCGACTCACCTTGATCGTCCGGGGCGCTCCACCAGGGGCGCCCCTTTTGCATTCTCTCAAGGTGCAGCAGCATCATCGGCTCGTGCGATCGGATCAGGCAGGATCGGCAATCCAAGGGGCAACGGCCGATGGGCAGTTGCCCCTTGGTTCCAGGTTATTTCCCCCGCATCCCGCGAATCCGCCGGATCAGGGCATTGGTCGAGCTGTCATGACCCAAGGGCGGCTCCTCCCCGCTCTCCAGTTCCGGCAGGATCCGGCTGGCCAGGGCCTTGCCCAGCTCCACGCCCCACTGATCAAAGGAGTTGATGTCCCAGATCACCCCCTGGGTGAAGACGATGTGCTCGTAGAGGGCCACCAGCTTGCCCAGGGTCGCCGGATCCAGGCGTTCCGCCAGGATCAAGCTGGAGGGTCGGTTGCCTGGGAAGGTGCGGTGGGGCACCAGGGCCTCGGGAACCCCCTCGCCCCGGACTTCCTCGGCGGTCCTGCCGAAGGCCAGGGCCTCGGCCTGGGCCAGGACATTGGCCAGGAGCATGTCGTGATGGCGCCCGAGGGGGTTCTGGCTCCGGGCGAAGGCAATGAAGTCGCAGGGGACCAGGGCCGTGCCCTGGTGGATGAGCTGGTAGAAGGAATGCTGCCCATTGGTCCCGGGCTCCCCGAAGTAGACAGGCCCTGTCGCATAATCCACGGGACGGCCATCCGAGCTCACAGACTTGCCGTTGCTCTCCATGGTGAGCTGCTGGAGGTAGGCGGGAAAGCGCTTGAGATACTGATCGTAGGGCAGCACCGCCACGGTCTGGGCCTTGAAGAAGCTGGCATACCAGAGGCCCAGAAGGGCCATGGTGACCGGCAGGTTGGCCTCCAGAGGGGCCGTGCGGAAGTGCTCGTCCATTGCGTGGAAGCCGGCAAGCATCTCCCGGAAGGCCTTGGGGCCGATGGCGATCATGGTGGAGAGGCCGATGGCGCTATCCATGGAGTAGCGTCCACCCACCCAATCCCAGAACCCGAACATATTCCGGGGGTCGATGCCGAAGGCCTCGACCTTGGCAGCGTTCGTGCTCACCGCCACGAAATGCCGGGCCACGGCCGCATCGCTGCCCAGTCCAACCAGGCACCAAGTCCGGGCCGACAGGGCGTTGGTCATGGTTTCCTGGGTCGTGAAGGTCTTGGAGGAGACGACGAAGAGAGTCTCTGCCGGATCCAGATCCCGGGTGGCTTCGGCGAAGTCCGTGCCGTCCACGTTGGATACGAAACGGATCACCAGATCCCGCATGACGTAGGGCCGAAGGGCCTCGAAAGCCATGACAGGTCCCAGATCGGATCCGCCGATGCCGATGTTCACCACATTGCGGACGGGCTTGCCCGTGAAGCCCTTCCAGGCCCCGGTGCGCACCTGCTCAGCAAAGGCCGAGAGGCGGTCCAGGGTTTCATGGACTTCAGGCACCACATCCCGGCCATCCACGAAGACCTGTGCGCCCCTGGGTGCCCGGAGGGCCGTATGGAGCACTGCCCGGTCCTCGGTGCGGTTGATGCGGTCTCCGCGGAACATGGCCTCACGGGCATCCAGAAGTCCGCTCTCGGTAGCCAACGCCCTAAGCAGGGTCAGCGTCCGGTCCGTCACGCGATGCTTGGAATAATCGAGATAGAGCCCCGCCCCCTCACAGGAAAGCCGCCCGGCTCGGGCGGGATCCATGGAGAAGAACTCCCGCAGGTGGCATCCCTGAACACTGCGGTATTCCTCCTCAAGGGCCCTCCAGGCCTTTCGCTGAGAGAGGGGCACGGGACTCATGGCAAGCTCCTCAGGCGGGGATCTGGTTCTTGTATCCAGCGAACTTCACGAGACACATGATGAAGAGCACCAGAGTAGCAATCCCAGCCAGCATATTCACCACGGGGATAATGCATAAGCAGCTGCAGATACAGTAGGCCAACCCCAGGTTCTTCCCGCAATCCCCGACATCCGTGCGTCCCTGGCTCTGGAAATAGCCCTGATAGGACTCGGAAATGGCCTTGTAGACGAAGAAGTTCCAGACAAGATTGAAGAGGGGGATGATGAGAAGCCAGACCATTCCAGGCTCCATCTTCCGGTAGGGAGCGGGCACCTTCTTCAGACACTTGCCCAGGAAGAGGATGATGGCGATGGCAATGGCGAGCCCGATGATCGCGCCAATGACCACGATCCCGCAGGCGAGGCCCGCCATGCCCATGGCGGCGGCGGCATCAGCATCGGGGGATCGGCCTTGAAGCAGGGCCAGACAGGGCGTGAGGTTGAGCATGGGCTCTCCTTAATTGGGTTGGAAGTCTCATGTTGGCATGACACACTGCCTTTTTTCGAGGGGCAAGCCGACCTTGAGCCAGTGTGGGAGAGTCCTGCGCGCTCAGGCTCACATCCGGAAACGGCCCACCATCCCCCTCAGTCCCTCAGCTACGTTGGAGAGATCCTCGGCGGTCCGGACGATTTCCTGGACCGTGGCGGAGAGTTCGTGCGTGGCCGTGGCGTTCTGGGCCAGGCCCTGCCCGGTCTCCTGCATCATCTGGTTCACATCGGTGCTGGTGTCGGCCTGGGCCTGGGTGAAGGATCCGATCTGATCAATGCGTTCCGTCACCACCTGGATACGGGACCGGATGGAATCAAGGCTCTGTATCGTGGTGTGGACACTCTCGGTGCCGCCCTGGACGACGTTCCGGGTCAGTTCAATAAGTTCCTCCACATCCTTGGCCGCCCCCCGGGAGCGGTCAGCCAGCTTGCGCACCTCCTCGGCCACCACAGCAAAGCCCTTACCATGGACACCGGCCTTGGCGGCCTCGATGGCTGCGTTCAGGGAGAGCAGATTGGTCTGCCGGGCGATCTCCTGGATAACCCGCACGGTCTGCACAATCCGATCCGTGACCCCTTGGATTTCGGCCATGCTGCGGACGGTTCCCTGCCCTGCCTCGGCGCTGAGCTCGGTATCCGCCACGGCCTTGCGGCTCTCCTGCTGACCATCCTGGGTATGACGGGCCACCAGAGAGGCGTTTTCCGAGAGTTCCTTCATGGACTGGGCCACACGCACGCCAGCAGTCCTCAACTGCTCACTGACCCGGGCGATCTCATCCATGGCCCGCCCCATCTCCCCCGCAGAGGCCGACAGCTCTGTGCTTCCCGAGGCGACGCGGTCCGCAAAGCCCGAAACCTCCAGGATCTGGCCCCGGAGATTGGCGTTATAGGCATTGAAGGCCTGGGCCGCCTGGCCGATCTCATCCTGGCTCTCGATGGCAATGGTCCTGGAGAGATCGCTGTTCCGGAGACCCTCGACCAGTTCCCGGAGGGGGCGGGTGACCCGCCGGACGAAGGTGCGCACCCCCAGGAAGAGCAGGAAGGACAGGACCAGCAGAGTGCCCAGAATGGCCAGGGTGTAGGCCCGGACCTCGGCATCCAGGTCGTCCATGTAGACACCGGTGCCGATGTTCCATCCCCAGGGCTCGAAAGCCTTGACGTAGTTCATCTTGGGGAAGGCTCCCTGCTGGCCCGGCTTGGCGAACATGAGATCAAGGAAGCCCCCCTGGGGCTCCCGCGCAAGCTTGTTCAGCTCCACGTAGATCAGCTTCCCCTTGGCATCCTGGAAGGTATCCACCGCCTTGCCTTCCATCTCGGGCTTGATGGGCACGGTGACGATCTTGAGATCCCGCGTGAAGATATAGAAATAGCCCGTCTTGCCGAAGCGGATCCCCTTGATGAGGTCCAGGGCCCTGCGCTGGGCCTCGGCCTGGGTGATCGCCCCGGCCTTCGCCTGAGCCTCCTGCCCCTCCAGGATTCCGCAGGCGGTTTCCGTCAGGTGCTGAAGGTATTCACGCCGGGATTCCAGCAGGCCCTTCCGGATGACCGGCATCAGCACGAGCCAGGCCACCAGGAAGATCACCCCCAGAGGGGCGAGGGTGAGGGCAACGATCTTTCCGGAAAGGGTCTTCGGAAGCAAGGCCATGATCGTCTCCGGTGGGGGGTGTCATTCCCTCATCGGAGAGCGGCCTCCACAACTCAATTTTCCGGCAGGGCTCCGCTCAGACCCCCGCCAGCGCCTGATCCAAGTCGGCCTTGATGTCGTCGATGTGCTCGACGCCGATGGAGAGGCGGATCAGATCGTCGGTGACCCCCGTGGCCAGGCGATCCTCGGCGCTGAGCTGCTGGTGGGTGGTGCTGGCGGGGTGGATGATGAGGCACTTGGCATCCCCCACGTTGGCCAGACGGGAGAAGAGGTTGACCCGGTTGATGACAGCCTTGCCGACTTCCAGGCCGCCCTTCACTCCGAAGGCCATGATGCCGCTGAATCCGGCACCGGGACGGAAGAAACGCTTGGCGATGGCATGGCTGGGGTGGTCCTCCAGGCCGGGATAGTTGACCCAGGCCACCTTGGGATGGGCCTTGAGCCACTGGGCCAGAGCCAGGGCGTTCTGACCGATGCGTTCCATGCGCAGATGCAGGGTCTCGATGCCCTGGATCAGGAGGAAGGCATTGAAAGGGCTGATGACCGCCCCCATGTCCCGCAGGCCTTCCAGCCGGGCCTTGGCGATGAAGGCCCCAGGGCCCATGAGGTCGGTCAGCACCGCCCCGTGGTAGTTGGGGTTGGGAGAGGTGAACTCGGGGAACTTGCCATTGGCCCAGTTGAAGCGCCCGCCGTCGATGATGATGCCCCCCAGGGAGGTGCCGTGGCCGCCGATGTATTTCGTGGCACTGTGGACCACGATGTGAGCGCCATGAGCCAGGGGATTCAGCAGATAGGGACTCGGAAGGGTATTGTCCACAATAAGAGGCACCCCGGCCTCCTCGGCGATGGCGCCGATGGCCTCGAAGTCTGGCAGGTCCAGCTTGGGATTGCCCAGAGCCTCGGCATAGAAGGCCCGGGTGCTGGGTCGGATGGCCTTCCGGAAGGCCTCGGGATCACCGCTGTCGACAAAGGTGGTCTCGATGCCCAGGCGGGTAAAGGTATTCTTGAAGACGTTGAATGTTCCGCCGTAAAGATTGTCGCTAGATACAATATGATCACCCGTCTTCAGAATGGTGGTCAGCGCCAGGGTGATGGCTGCCATGCCCGAGGCCGCCGCCAGGGCGCCGATGCCGCCCTCGAGTTGGGCGACGCGCTCCTCGAAGACCGCCTGGGTCGGATTGCCGAGACGGGTGTAGATATTTCCGGGCATTTCAAGATTGAAGAGCCGAGCCCCATGCTCTGCGGTGTCAAAGACGTAACTTGTGGTCTGGTAGATGGGCACGGCCCGACTCTTGGTGTCCTGGTCAGGTTTGTGTCCCCCATGGAGAGCAATGGTTTCAAATTTCAGGGGCTGGGTCATGGAGGGCTCCGAGCGCCAGAACGCGGCAACTCCCGAAATCATGGAAGCACTTGGACCACCCGTCAATTTACGACTGCCCAAGCAAGAATCTCATACGGACTGAATCCAACATGTTTAAAGCTTTTTTCTCCCCCCTCACTTCAATCCTGCGCAAACCGCGGTCCACCTCCTCCCAGGGGAAGGGGCACCTCTTGGCTCGCGGGGACATCCGGACGGTCGTGGCAGGACTGGATAAGCGTGGAGAGGGTCTGGTGGTTTGGGAGAACGCTGGCGAGATCTGGTCCGCACGGATGGAATCATCGAGAAGGTCTGCACTGGCAACCTTCCCTGTTTCCGAAGGCAGGCAGCCGACCCTCGCCCTCGCGGAGCACAGCAGGGGCATGCTCGTCTGGATGATAGGCCCTCCTGGGCGGGAGCATCTCCTGGCCTCTACCGTAGAGGCAGGAGGGGCCGTCGACGCCTCCCAGCATCGCCTGGACGCTTCGGGTCCCATCCAGCACCTCCAGGTGGCCATGGACCGCCGCGGGGGTGCCATCGTCCTCTGGAGCCAGTCTGGCCCCAGGGGCTGGGAGATCCGAGTGCAGACCTATGACGGCCGCACCAAGTCCTGGGAGGAAGCCTCCACCCAGCTGGGGCAATCCGATCCCACCCCTACCCGGCCACACCTGATCATGAACAGACAGGGCGTTGCCATGGCGATCTGGCAGGCCCGGGAAGAGGATTGTGAAGGGCTTGTGGTCGCCTACAACTGGCCCCACGAAAGAATCTGGTCCGACCATCTGGTCCGCATCGCCGCCAGCAACGCTGCGGAGTTGACAGCCTCCCTGGACAGCCGCGGGAACGCCCTGGTCTGCTGGATCCAGCGTTTCCCCGGAGAACCGGCCGTCCTGGAAACCTCGCGATTCTCGGAAGCCTCCTGCGAATGGAGTCCCCCCTATACCCTGGCCACGGCCCCAGGCCTGTTCCAACTCCGAATGAGCACCGATTCGAACGGAGAATCCATGCTCGCCTGGAGACAGAAGGAGAACGCCGGAAGCGAGCATCTTTTCGGTCGCCTCTGCCGGAAGGGGGACTGGGGAGACATTCTGCGCATCAATTCCGGGCCAGAGTATCTGGGAGACTATGCCCTCCTCAAGACCGTGGATCAGGCGGCGGTCCTGCTCCTCCCAGTCAGGGGAGGAGCCGTCATACACCGGATGGAGGGAGCCTTCTGGCTACCTCCAATCCCGATCGCCCAGGACAGCACGGAAGTCACCCTGCACCCCACCCTCCTGAAGCACCCTGCTGGGCTCACGGCCCTGTGGCTTTCCGGCAGCCAGAATGACGTCCGGCTGATGGTCTCCAACGTTTCTTGACGCCGGAACCAAGGTAGATGGTCATTCCCTCCACCTCGAAGGATTCGTCTATCCGGGCTGGAGCCCTACCGCGGGGGGGCTTCATCGTGTGGACAGCAGGTACCGCGCCAGATCGAAGTACTGGTGGGCCCCCTTCACCGCCTCCTCCAGATCCAGGAATTCCTCCTGGGTATGGGCCACCCGGATGGACCCTGGACCGGTCATCACCACGAAGCGGTCCCGGGCCAGGTTCCGCAGGGTGTGGGCGTCTGAGGCAAAGGGCACCGGAGCCATGGGGAAGCCCTCGATGGCTGGGAAGATCTCGGCCGCCCGCTCGAAGAGCACCTCCACGACTCCACAGGAAGGGGTGAGGCGGAGGACATCCTTGGAAAAGGTCGTACCCGGCACCGTGCGGGCGAAGACCTTGGCTTCGGCCTCGTCGGGCACCACGTTGATGGCCCGGCCCGCCTGGAGGGTGCCCAGGTTCCAGACCTCTGGGCCCAGGAGGGGATCGATGCGCTCCGGCAATGCCCGCAGGGCATTGATCCAGTCCAGCATGGGGAAGGCCGCGTTGATGCCCTCCTCGGGGGTGCCGCTGTGGGCGGCCTTGCCGTGACAACGGAGGTTCAGGTGGGCGGAGCCCCGCTGCCCTGCGGCCAGGACGCAACCCGTGGGCTCACCATTGATGACGGCAGTCAGACCCTCAAGGCGGGGCCTGAGGTCCAGGGCGATACGAGCCCCCAGGCTGTCGGTTTCCTCACCAACAACGCCGAGGAAGGCCACATCGCGCTGTCCCTGGGCCAGGAGCCCCCGGATGGCCTCCACCATGGTCACCAGGATGCCCTTGGCGTCACAAGTGCCCCGCCCCCAGAGACGCCCCCCCTCGCGATGGGGCGGAATAAAGGGCGGTACCGTATCGAAGTGGGTGCTGAAGAGGACCTTGGGTGATCCCCAGGTGGCCAGGAGGTTCCGCCTCCCGCCCTCTACGGGCTGCCAGTGGAGCTCGGCACCCAATTCACCGAAGAGCTCCATCAGAAGCGGCATGAGGCGGGCTTCCTGGCCCGTCGTGGTCTCGACAGAACAAAGCCGGAGTATCCACTCCGCGATGCGCTCAGGCTCAGGCGAAAATAAAATATTGTCCATTAATCACTCCGGCCAGATTCCATCAAAGACGTAGGTCACGGGCCCGGCCAGGAGGATCCTGTCCTCCACGAAGCGCACCTTCAATTCGCCTCCGGGCATGCGGATCACCACCTCGTCATCCACCAGCCCTCGGTTGCGGCAGACCGCCGCCACCGCACTGGAGCTGGTTCCCGAAGCCAGGGTGTAGCCAGCCCCCCGTTCCCAGATTTCGATGCGCAGGGTGCTGCGGTCGATGACCTCCACAAACTGCACGTTGACCCGCTCGGGAAAGAGGGGGTGGTGCTCGATCTGCGGCCCCAGTCGTCGGGCGGTCTCCGGCGCCACCGGGAGGCCCAGGACCACGGCGTGGGGATTGCCGACGCTGACCCCCTGGATCAGGACCCTTTCCCCGCCCAGATTCAGGGGGAAGTCGCGGATCTCGGCTCCGGGGGCCACCCCCGTGAAGGGCAGGGATTCCGCCCGGAAGGAGGGCCGCCCCAGATCCAGTTCGATGAGGCCGTCCGGCATGAAGCACAAGGGCACCTCACCCGCCGGGGAGGCGATGCGGCCCTTGTCCCCCTTCAGGTATCCCTCATCCCGCAGATACTGGGCAAAGATCCGAAGACCGTTGCCGCTGCGCTGGGCCTCGCCCCCATCGGGATTGAAGATCCGGACCTGGAAGGGCTCCGAGTCGTCCAGGGGTCCCAACAGGATCCCGTCCGAACCGGCGCCCCGCTCCCGGTGGCAGATCCGCGCCACCCGGTCCGCATCCAGATGAAAGGTGTGCTTCCGGGGGTCCATCACGAAGTAGTCGTTGCCCAGGGCGTGGTATTTGCGGAAGGGAATGCCGGAAGGGTTCATGGAGGGCTCTAGGAAGTCAGAAGAACCAGTATCGACGCTCAGGGCACCCAGGCCAAGGTGGCATTAGTGCTGGGTCTGTACCTGGGGGAACAGCTTCTGGAAAGAGGCCTGGACCAGGGGGGTCACCACCAGCAGGTTCAGGGGCAGCGCCATCAGGACGTTCTTCCAGAGATGGCCCAGGTAGATGGTCTTGAGGAATCCGGAGAACCCCACGTGCAGCAGGGTGCCGTAGACCGTCATGATCAGCACCATACTGCCCATGAGGACGGTCCTGAGGGTGATATGGAAGGTCCTGGGGGATTCCTGGGGATGGGCGACCCGGTGTGCAACCCAGTAGGCAACCCTGCCCACCACGAGCAGCTCCACCAACAGGGCCACAAAAAAGCCCGGCCACACCCCCACCAGGAAGGCGGGGATGACCCTGTGGGTGAATCCCAGGGCGAGAACGAGGTTGTACAGCGTCATGCCGATCACCATGCCCGCACACATGAGCGTTCCGAAGACAAAGGATTCCTTGGGGCTCTTCCCCATAACGACCTCCACACAATGAAGTTGGTTTCTATTTCAGGGCGGCGACAGCCGTCTCGAAGTTGTCACCCACCAAGCGGAGCAGGCGCATCAGCTCCCGCCGGTCCCTTTCGCAAAGGGGGGTGATGGTGCTTTCGATGCTCCTCCGGTGCGCCTCGGTGGCCTGGGCATGAAGGGCCTCCCCTTCCCTGCCCAGACGCAGGCGCATCAGGCGATGATCCTTTTCGTCCGCCCAGCGTTCGATGAGCCCCTGCCGTTCCATGCGCTGCAGGATGCCGCTGAGGGTGGCGGGTGAGACGTGAAGGTGCTTGCCCAGTTCCCGCTGGGTGATGCCTTCATGTTCACCGATCACATTCATGCACAGCCCCTGGGTCGGCGGCAGCCCCGGCTTGGGCATGCTGCGGGCCAGCATGGAGAGCCGGAGATGGTTGATCCTCCGGAACTCCTGCATCACGTCCAGGGAAACTGGATCCAAACCTTCCTGGCCGTGGCCGGAAGCATCCTCAGGGCGGTTCATCTTCGTTCCTTCGATTAGAGCGAAGACGGCCAAGAACCTTTTCGCATACGAAAGGTTAGCATGCGAAACATCCTGAAGCAATCCTTCGTTTCATAGCCATCCGCACACAAAAGCGTATATCCCACCACCAGGCAACCCTACCGCGCGGGGTTGCCTGGTGGTGAAAGCGGCTTTTGAAGCTTTACGATTGATGGCAAACGGGTATCAGCGCTTCAGCCCATTCCAAAAAGTCCCCGCCGCTCCCAGGAGGATGCGCCCCAACAGGCTCCCGGTGTCCACGAGATCCAGCAGGTCGCGACCGGAATCCGGCTCTCCCAGTATTCCCCCCTGGTCCGGCGGCAGGGATGCGGCCGCCTTCTTCTGACGCAGGTCCTCCTCCAGCTTCAAGCGCTCCCGTTCACGGGCCTTCTCCAGCCCGCCGCCGTCAACGAAAACCAGCACCTGTCTCAACTCATCCCGGTCAAACCAGAGCCCGTGGTCCCGGCAGGAATCCAGGATGACCCCGGAGATCCGGGCGTAGTTCACCCGGTTCATGAAGCGGGCGCAGACCGGACATTTCCGGTAACGCACGGCGTTCGTGTGCGGAGGCAGCGGAGCCGAAGGAGCGGATTGTCCTGGGAGTGAGAGGTTCTGGGTGGCCCTCGCTTTGGACAGAGCCTCGAAGCAGTCCTTGGCCAGCCACAGCCCCCCACACCCCTGGCACTGGTGGAGATCCACACCTCCGATGGGGGTATTGACCAGCTTCACCTGACATCCAGGGCACTGGAGATCCGAGTTCTCAGGCTGCTCCAGGACCTGGACGGAAGCACCGCAATGCCCGCAGTATCGGGCCCTCAGCGATACCAGGGAGAAACAGGCGGGACAGGCCACAGATGCCAGTTGGGAGCGGCAGTAGGGACATTGGACCTCGTTCTCGCCCACGTTCGCACCACAAGAGGCACAGCGTAAGATCGCGGCTTCCATGCTTGGGATCTCCTTTCGACCAGTCTTTCACCGTTCTGATCCAGCGGCTCAAGATGCCTTCAAGCGGACCGCCTTCCGGGGGTCCACGGTCACCCGGCTGAGGAGCAGCCCCACCAGGAGCGCCATGCCGACCTGGACCATCTGGAGGGCGCTATCCAGCCCCACGTTGACCTGTCGTGATCCCAGGAGGGTGAAGCTCTGGACCCCGATGACCCCGGGGACCAACAGCACCATGGCCGGCAGGAGCGGCACGAAGGGTGTGCGTCCCGAGCGGCGGGCCCAGAGGGTGCTGCCGATGCCCAGGAGGTAGGCGGCGAAGCCGATGCCGAATTCAGGGCCCAGGCCCTCCCCCGCAAGACGAGCCCCCCCGAAGGCTACGACACAGGCCACCAGCATGGGCAGGAGATCCCGCCACCGGGCATTGAAGAGCACGACGAAAGCCGGGGCCACCATGAACATGGCCACCATCTGAACCCATCCGGGAAAGGAGCTGGGCGCCGCCGTCATGCCCGTCTGGAACCAATGGACCCCGATGCGCTGGGCCACCACCATTCCGGTGGCCAGCTGCCCCAGGTCGAGCAGGGTATGCAGTCCGCGGGCGCTGCCCGCCAGAAGGTTGTCCGTGGCCATTTCATTGGTGGTCATGACGATGCCGGGACTGGGGATCAGGACAATGATGGCCCCCAGGGTCACCACCAGGGCGGAAGCCTGGGGAATCCAATGGCAGAGCATGACCGAAAGCAGGCCCGCCACCACCGCCCCCAGGAAAGGCAGCACCCGGATCAAGGTCTGCCGAGCCCTGCAGAGACCGATCATCAGCCCCACCAGGCCACCCAGAACCCCGCCCAGCAGCAGCTCCCGCCATCCCCCATTCAGGAAGACCGTGACACAGGCGGAAAGCAGGGCGTTGGCCAGCACAAGATGCCGTTTGGGGTGGACCTCCGGGGCCGCCACGATGGCCTTGACCCGCTCCGAAGCCTCCTGGAGCCCGATCGCGTCCTTCAGCACCTGGAGGGTGACCTCATGGAGATCCCCGATCCGCCCGAGGTCCATGGTGTCCGAGCGGCCCCGGAGCAGGAAGGTGTGCTGAATGCCGTCAATGGTGATGTAGCTGAAGAAACCCGTGGGGATGGCGAAGAACTGGGCCTCAATGCCCAGCTTCTGGGCGACCTGCCCCATGGTCTCCTCGAAGCGGTTGGCCGGAGTGCCCGTCACCAGCAGGGCCCTTCCCAGCTCCAGCAGGAACTCGATCTGGGGCGAAGCGGGATGGGCCAAGGGTTCCTCCGGCTACCTGGGTGCGTTCCGCCAATGGATCAGCAGGGTCAACCCCAGGAGGATGGCACCGCAGACGATGCAGCAATCGGCGATATTGAAGGTCCAGTAATGCCAATCCCCATAGTAGAAATCCAGGAAGTCCACCACGGAGCCCCGGGTAAGGCGGTCCAGGCTGTTGCCCAGGGCGCCTCCGAGGATGAGCCCATAGGACCAGCGCATGAGGGTGGGTGTCCCAGCCTTGAGGAATTCGTAGCCGAAGTAGAGCACCGCCAGGAGCCCCACCACCAGGAAGAGGGCCATCCGCAGGCCGTCGGAGGCGTTGGCGAAACTCCCGAAGACCGCACCGGGATTGAAACCCAGGGTCAGATTGAAGAAGCCGGGGATCACAGGCTTGACCTCGCCCGGCTGGAACCGGGCGAGGATGGCGGCCTTGGACCAAGCATCCAGCCCCAGGGAGACCAGGGGCAGGATGAGCCAGGGAAGTCGGGTGGTCCAGGCTGGCTTCACGCGTTCGCCCGCACCACGTCCCAGCAGCGGGGACAGAGATCGGCGTCATCGCCCTGCCCGGCCCCGCCCTTGTGGTTCCAGCAGCGGGGGCACTTGGTGCCGGTGTGGGTCGTGACTTCCACGGCCAGTTCCCCTTCCACGAAGCGGAGGCTGGATACCACCAGGAGATCCTCCAGGCTCTCTCCGAGCCCGGCAAGAAGCTGCTGCTGGGCGGCGGGAAGGGAGATGGTGATCTCGGCATCCAGACTGGTGCCAATGGTCTTGGCGGCCCGGTGGGGCTCCATGGCGGCCTGGACGGCTTGACGGACTTCCCAGAGCTTCTCCCAGGTCTGGTCGGCCGGAACGAAGGCCCCTTCGGGGAAACGCTGCTCGAAGACACAGCCCTCGACACCGGGGATGTGCTCCCAGGCCTCGTCCGCGGTGAAGCTGATGAGGGGGGCGGCCAGGATGGCCAGCCCCTCCGCCAGGCGGCGGCAGACCGTGCGGCAGCTCCGGCGGCGGGCGCTGTCCGTGGCGTCGCAGTAGAGGCGGTCCTTGATGATCTCGAAGTAGCGTCCCGAGAGTTCCAGCTGGCAGAAGGAGAGCAGGGACTGGGTGGCCTTCAGGAAATCGTAGGAGAGGTAGGCCTCCCGCAGTTCCTTGGCCAGGGCCAGGAAGGCGCTCCAGACCCAGCGATCCAGAGGAGACCAGGCCTCCTCGGGCAGGTTGTCCGCCCTCGGGTCGTATTCGGAAACCGCCCCCAACAGGAAGCGCAGGGTGTTGCGGATCTTGCGGTAGGCGTCGGCGTTGCGCTCCAGGATGTCCTTGGAGATGCGCACGTCCTCGCTGAAGTCCACGCTGGCCACCCAGAGGCGCAGGATGTCGGCGCCCATGGTCTTCATGACCTCCTCAGGAGCGATGACATTATTCATGGACTTGGACATCTTCTGTCCCTTGCCATCCAGCACGAAGCCGTGGGTGACGACCGTGCTGTAAGGCTTCAGCCCGCTGGCCGCCAGATTGAAGAGGAGCGAGGAGTGGAACCAGCCGCGGTGCTGGTCCGAACCCTCCAGATAGATGAAGTCGCCGTAGTCCTCAGGCTTCAGCTCGGGATGGATGCGACTGACCACCGTGGCGGAAACGCCGGAGTCGATCCAGACGTCCAGGATGTCCGTCTCCTTCTGGAGCGCGCTGGAACCGCACTGGGCGCAGACGGCGCCCGCGGGCTTGAGCTGCTCCACCGGCAGATCGGCCCAGGCCTCGATGCCCCCCTCCTCGATGGCGGCGGCGGCCTTCTCGAAGATCTCGGGGAGCACCAGGGGCTCGCCGCACTCAGAGCAGCGCAGCACGGTAATGGGGGTGCCCCAGGCCCGCTGACGACTGATGCACCAGTCGGGTCGGCCGCTGATCATGGCATGGATGCGGTTGCGCCCCTGGGCCGGCACCCAGCTGGTGGTGTCCACGCCCTCCAGGCCCAGTTCCCGCAGGCTCCGGCCATTCTGGAGCTCGTCGTCCATGGTGATGAACCACTGTTCCGTGGCCCGGAAGAAGATGGGGGTCTTGGTGCGCCAGCAGTGGGGATAGCTGTGCTGAAGCTTCTCCTCATGGAGGAGGGAGCCGTTGGCCCGCGCCTTTTCGACCACGATGGGATTGCAGTCGAAGATGTTCTTGCCCTCCAGTTCGGGGTCGTTCACGGCGGGCACGAAGCGGCCATCGGGTCCCACTAGCTGGAGCAGGCCAAGGTGGTTCGCCAGATTGAAGTCGTCCACACCGTGGTCGGGAGCGGTGTGCACCAGCCCCGTGCCGGTATCCGCGGTCACGTAGTCAGCCAGGAGCACCGGGGACTCCCGGTCGATCCAGGCGTGGCGGGCCTTGAGGCTCTGGAAGGCGCTGCCCTTGCGGATCTCCTTGGTGTGGAGTTCGACGCCGAGCTTCTTCTGGAACTCTTCCTGGAGGCTCACCGCCACGAGGTAGTGCCGGTCCCCGGCCTTCACCACGGCGTATTCCATGTCCGGGTGCATGGCGATGGCCAGGTTGCTGGGCAGGGTCCAGGGGGTGGTGGTCCAGATGGGCAGGTAGAGCGGTGTGGGCAGTTCAAGGCGCCGCGCCTCGGCGTCGGAGACCGGGAAGGCCACGGTGATGGCCGGGCTGGTCTTGTCGGCGTATTCCACCTCGGCCTCGGCCAGGGCGGTGCGGGCGCCGTAGCTCCAGTGGACCACCTTGAGCTTGCGGCTCACGGCGCCCCGCTCGAAGAGCTGCCCCATGAGGCGCACCACGGCGGCCTCGTACTTGGGTTCCATGGTCACATAGGGGGCGTCCCAGTCCCCCAGCACGCCCAGGCGCTGGAAGCCCGTGCGCTGGGTGTCCACCCACTTGTTGGCGTAGGCCCGGCACTTGGCCAGGAATTCGCTGCGGGACATCTCCCGGCGCTTGGGGCCGAGGTCCTTCTCGACGGCGTGCTCGATGGGCAGGCCGTGGCAGTCCCAGCCTGGGATGTAGGGGGACTCGTAGCCGTCCAGCCAGAGGGACTTCACCACGATGTCCTTGAGGATCTTGTTGAGGGCGTGCCCGATGTGGATGGCGCCGTTGGCGTAGGGAGGGCCGTCATGGAGGATCCGGCGCCCCCTGCCCTTCCCGCTGGCGTTCTCCGCCTTGCGATGGGCCTCGATGCGCTGGTAGAGGCCCTCGGCCTTCCACCGCTCCAGGCGCTTGGGCTCCCGCTGGGGGAGGTCCGCCTTCATGGGGAACTCGGTCTTCGGCAGGAATACCGGATACTTCTTCTTCACGGATTCGCTCATGGCGCCCTCGTGCGCAAAGGAGTCCACCCAAGGACCCCGGGATTCGTAAACATTCAGACTACACGGCGGAACGGGAACTGAGAAGGTCCAGTACAGAAAGGTGGGGAGGGTCCGCTTGCGATCCGCGACGACTCCAGCCAAATCCTTCTTTTTCTCCGCGCCCTTTCTTTTAAACCTCTGCGCCCTCCGCGTTGACTCCTTTGATCTTTCCCCCTCAGATCCCGGGATTCACCCAGGGCATCGTCGGACTGGGGGTTCCCACCACTCCGCCCACCCGGACGGCAGCCACCACGATCCATCCTGTGGGCCGACCGATCTCCTTCAGGTTCATGCGGATCCTGCCCCCAGGGGCCGGGAGGTCGGGCCGACGCTGCTCCAGGATGACCTCACCCCGGGCGATGACCTCCGCGGGCGCTGGGCAGGCCAGGCCCAGGGGGAGGTAGTAGACCCTCACCTGCTCGACGCCCACCAGCACCTCGCCCTGGACATCCTTGTGGGGAAGCTGCACCTCCAGCTCCCTCAGGGAGAGCCAGCGCACGGTGCAGGCCTGGGGGGCCACCCTGGGCCTTGGAATGGGGTCTCCCTTCCGGCCGCAGGCGGTGGATGCCAAGCAGAGCCCCAGGAGCAGAGCCGGAGCGGTCAGGTGGGATAGGCTGAAGGGTCGCACGGGACTATGATGCCCTATTCTCAAGAAAGGAACCCCCTTGGAGTGGTCGCTCCCCCCTGAGCTCGCCTGGCCCCAGTTCCTGAGGCTCCTGCGCTATCCTGCGCCCCCCAAGGGCTGGCTGGAGGCGGCGGCGGATCTCCCGGATATACGCAAGCGCCCTCTCCTCCTGCGCTGGATCGCCCAGCACCCCAAGAGCCCCGCCCATCTCCGGATGCGGTTGCTGCCCCGGCTCCCCTGGCGGGCCCTGGTCGCCATCGCCCAGGATGCCAGCGCCCACCCCCAGGCCCGGTCCCATTCCGTGGAACGGCTCCAGGCGCTCTGGGGCGGCATGACCCTCGGGGAGCGCCGGAGCTTCGCGATCCATGCCCCCCGCCCGATGTGGGAGGCAGTCTGGAAGGTGCGGGACACCGGCATCCTGGCGGCCTTCCTGGCCCATCCCAAGCTGGGTCCCGAGCCTCTTTGCGCGCTCATCCAGCCCCCCATGAGCCCCTTCCAGGCCATGGCCCTCCAGCGCTCCCGCTGGCGGGAATCCTCCCTTATCGCCGAGCAGGTGCTGGTGGCCCTGGATCAGAGTCTCGCCCTGCCGGAAAGCGGTCTGGTCCTGGGCATGGCGGCCTCCTGGATCCGGACCCTGTCCATGGAGGAACGTCTCAATGCCGCAAACCGGCTGACCCACCCTGCCCTGCGGAAGATGACCCGGGCCTGGGCGATGCCCATTCAGGACGAGGATTGATCCGCTCAGCCCTCGGTTTCGAGAGCGGCCTCACTCCTGAAGGCGGCCCTGAAGACAAACCTCACAAAGGGGCCGATGATGAAGATCTGAGTAAAGAAGGCGAATGGGAGATTGTAGACCATTTTTTGCAACCAGTTTGAAATAATTTCACAATTAATACCATTATATAGAATGGTTGCAACAAAACTCATGGCCGGGCACATCAGGCAGATGGTCATGGCCGTGATCCCAAGAATGACCACCATGGGCCTGTCCGTCCTCGGATCGACAAAGCGGAAGGCCATCCTTTCAGCGGCCTTGTAGACTATGGCGCTTTCCAGGATGAAGGCGACGGTGAACTCCACGGGGATCTCCCTCGCGGCCAGGAGGAAAACCCGGTTGCTCATCGACCCCATGGCGATGGCCACGTTATAGACCGTAAACGCTGTGACCGAGACAAGCACGGTCAAGGCCATGAAGAACAACTTCTCGAATTTCGTTTGCGGCATACGAGCCTCCCAAAGTCGGTTTGAACACCGTCGCCAACATTGACGAGACAGTGCGCTAGACCTTGGTGCCGTGATCAGGTTTACGTGCAGAATGCACTACATGTGTCGTTTGCCAAGGGGGTCAGGATAGCGCGGGGATGCCGGGGATTCAAGCGGCGTGGCCGTCCAGCTGAATAGCCGAGGATCGTACTTTCCCCGAGGAGAAAAGTCATGTTGGCATAAAGGAAGACCCGGTTATCGGCGTTGCTCAGCCGAAAAAGACATGAGCTGGGATGCAAAGGATGAAAGGGATGAAAAGCCAGAGGAGGCTCGGCGCTCTGGGCAGGTTCAGGAAGGGCAAGGGGGCGTAGGCACCTACGAGCCACAGCCCCCTTGTCCTTCCTGAACGCGTGCGGCTTTGCCGCGCGCCCCAGCATAGCGGGGCGCGCCAGATCGCCTTTGTGGAACATCGTTGCCCGCTGATTGCTTTATCCTGTTCATCCTTTGCATCCCAGCTAATTCATTTTCATGGCATATCAAAGGTCTTTGTGCTGGATGACAACAGAGGCCATCTACTTCACTCTCCCCACCGGGAATCCCTGGCCGCTGATGGACACCGTGGGGAACTGGGCGTGCTTGAAGACCTGTTCCGCCAGGTCCGGCACCTCGGATTCCACGTAGGCCGCCAGTTCGGTAGTGTGGATCAGGCCGCTCTTCCCCTTGTCGGCCCTGCCCAGCATCCCCTGGGTCAGGGTCCAGGTGAAGAGACCGTGGCCCTGATAGCCCTCCAGGGCCTCCTGCACCGAGGTCGAGGCGGAGAGGATCGTGGAGCCCACGGCCCGGGAGAGCACCTTCATGGCGGTGTCCTCGCTCATACCCCGGGTCAGGAGCGCCGTCTGCATGGCCTGCCCCAGCTGACCGGCGTTGCAGGTGTCGATGATGATCAGCTTCTTGGTGGAGGGGATGTTGGCCACCAGCTCCTTCAGCATCCCCTGGGAGAGGGCATCTGCCTTCAGTCGCTGGGTGCTCAGGGCCCCGACATTGGAGGTGATGAGGAAGTATTCCCCCTCGTCCACGGTGCCGTGGCTCGCCAGGTACAGGATGAAGACATCGTCGGGATGGATGGCCTTGAAGCCCTGCAGGGCGCTGATGACGCCCTCCCGGGTCGTGGCCTCCCGGGTGCTCAGGCTCGTGATCTTCACCTGCTCGAAGAGCCCCTGGGCCCCCTGGCGAAGGGTGTCGGCGAAAAGATTCGCGTCGGCCACGGCGTACTTCAGGCTCAGCTTGGGGTTGCGGAAGTCCTGGATGCCGACCACCAGGGCGTGGAGGCTCGGCTTGTGGAGGGACGCAAAGCTGGCCACCACCCGATGGGTGGCCTCGTTGCTCTGCATGGTGTTGTCGGCGTTGAAGGCCGCCGCGCGGATGGTGTGGGTTCCGGGGGACAGCCTGAGGCCGTAGCTGCGGTAGACCGCACCGGCCTCCTCCTTCTGCACCACCTTCAGGCCCCGCCCGCTGTCCATGAGGACCGCCGATCCATCCAGGTAGAGGCGCACATCCCCGATGCCGCCTCCCCGATCCTCAAGCCTCAGGGTCACCCTGAAGTCCTCCGCCGAAGTCGTGGCCGGGGTCTGGACGATGCTGAGCCTGGGGGGCTGCTTCACATCCGCCAGGGTCTTGAACCCCTCCATGCTTACGCCGGAGAGGGCCATCTTGACAAGATCGGGGCGGAAGAAGGCCTCGCGGTAGTTCTCGATGCCGTAGACACTGGCCCCGACCCGCACGTTCATGTAGCGATCGCCATTGAGCGAGGCGTTGTAGTAGCCCTCGGGTGTGATGACAATCCACTCGCCGTCGGCGAAGTGGACAAAGCGCGCCAGTTCCCTGCCCGTCCCGACATCCCATAGACGGGCGGTCACATCCCGGGATTCGGACAGCAATCGCTTGCCGTCCGGCGAGAGGGTCAATTCAGTGATGGCCCCCTGATGGCCCTTGAAGCTGCGGATCAGGGTCTGATCGCTATAACGGAAGAGGTTGATGGTCTTGTCGGTACTCCCGGTGGCAAGCAGGTCGTTCCTGTAGCTGACCGCACGGGCGGTGACGGCCTGGACATGGGCCTTGAACTGCCGGTGTATCCTCCATTTCGGACGGTTGTGGGACATCTTGGCGTCGATGTCCATCTCGTCCTTTGCGTCGATCCTGAAGATGGTGATATCCGGACTGCCCGAGTCCCCGAAGATGGATCCCAGGGGCACATCGACGAAATAGAAGCACCGGTTCCGGGAGTCGTAATCCGAAAAGACCTCTGGCGAAGCGTTGTAGAAGGATTCCTCCTTGACCATCCGGGAGGCCTTTTCGATGGCAAACTGGTCCCCGGACTTGAACAGCTTGGTCAGCTCATGGTGAAAGGCATTGAAGTTGTATGATTTTTCAAGAGATGCCCCGGCCAGGTTCCAACGTTCAACCAAGGTCTCGATGGGATCTTTACTTCCCTGGCCAGGAACCTGGATCTTCATGCTCAGGAAGGCACCGTCCGCCGAGAAGGCCGACCCGTGGATCTCACGGGCAGGAGAGCCGAAATCCCTGATGGCCCGGCCCGTGGCGAGGTCGTAGAGGTCCAGGTGATCCCCCATGGAACTCACAGCAGCCAGACCCTTGGCAAGGCCGTATCCCACACTCGTGACATTCTCCCGCAGATTGATGACGCGCCGTTCCTTGGCCTCGGCGTCAAAGACCCGGAGGCGATAGGGCGATGAAGCCTCGGCCACCTGCATGGCACCGTCCGGAGACTGGAAGGCCATCCCCTCCGGCCCCCGCTTGACGACAGCCTCCATCCGATCGGGGTCGATGGTGACCAGGAGCCCCTGCCCGACAAAGAGCATCCTCCCCTCAGGCGTGAAGCTCAGGTAGGACAGGGTCCAGTAGCTGGAGAGCTTCTGGCCGCTAAAGGTTTTCAGGATCCGACGCTCCTTGACTCCCGCCACGATCACATCGCCGCGAAGGGTGGTGAAGAGCACCTTGGAACTGTCCGGGGAGCATCCGACCGAACGCAGGGGGGGCACGTAGCCAGAGGTACTGCCGGGATCCACCGGGGCCGGGATAGCCGCCAGGAGTCCACCCGAATCAAGATTCCAGATCCGGAGGGCCAGCCCCTCCACCGAGCCGAGAATGCTGCCATCGGGGCTCACATCGATACTGCGCACCTCGTCCTGATGGCCCCAGAAGGTCCTGATCAGGCGCCCGGTGTCGATATCCCAGAGGCGCACGGTCTTGTCACGGCTTCCAGAGACGAGCCTCCGTCCATCCGGGAGAAAGGCCAGGCACTTTACCACCCCTGTGTGCCCGGAGAGAGTCTGAAGCTCCCGTCCGGTGGCGGTCTCCCAGATCCTGATGGCGCTGCCCCCGCTGGCGGCAGCCAGGAGGCTGCCATCCGGGGAGAAGACAATCTTCCTCCCCTCACCGAAGTCGTCGGCGGTCTTGAACCCAAGCTGCAGGTAGATCTCCGGCACCTGGGCTCGGAGCGCCGCAGGAAGGAACAGGAGTCCCAGGATGAGAACAAGGGAGACCCCGTTTCGGCGGAGGAAGAAAGCAGGCATGGGCGTCTCCGGCATGACTTGGAACACAGGCGATGGAGCCGGATTCAGATCCGCCCTACGACCTCTGTAACGCAGCGCTCGATCCCCACCCAGACATCACTGAGACGCGGGTTGTCGAACATGTAGGCAGCCGTGGTCACCAGCTTCAGCGCCTCATCGATGACCACCTCCCGAGGGCTGGGCACAGGCTGATACACGTGGCCAAGCCTTTCCATGGCGGCCTGGACATCACCGCCACTGCCCAGGGTGAGCCGGGCCTTCTTTCCGGCCTTGGCGAGACAGAGCCCCACCATGGCCGGCGCGATGCAGATGGCCCCCACGGGCTTCCCTGCTTCGAAGAAGGCCCCGATGAAGGCCTCCACATCGGGTCGGACCGTCGCCTCAGGACCATGGAAAGCGAAGCCGCAGAGGTTCTTGGCCACCCCAAAGCCTCCGGGGATCACCAGAGCGTCATAGTCGCCCGCCTTGGCCTTCGCCAGATCCAGGCACTGCCCTTTCCGGGCGATGCGGCTGGATTCCTCCAGAATGTTGCGGCTGCCGACCGCCACCTGACCCGTGGCGTGGTTAAACACATGGTGCTGAGGGGCATCGGGCGCGACGCACTGGACCTGGACCCCCTGCTGGTCCAGGGCCAGGAGAGCCAGAACGGCCTCGCGGATCTCGGCACCATCCACGTGGCCGCAGCCGGCCAGCAACACAGCGATACGAGGGGACTTGGGCATGGGAAGCTCCGCGTGAAAGCCCCATTATGCCCCCTTGCACCCTGGGCGATGATCCGAGTGGCCTGTCTTCGGAGGCGCTTTCCAGAAACGGCGGGAACAAAGCTCCACAAGAACGGCCCCAGGGGCCCAGTTCTTCCAAGAAAGTCCTTGCCCAGGCCCGACCGAACGTCGTATATTGAGACTCGTTCTCAACGAGAGGCGCCACCTGCTCACCCTGGAGTCCACCATGAAACACCTCGCCCTGATCCCAGCCCTTTCCGCCATCATCTCCTTCCCGGCCCTTCGGGCTGCGGAACCCGAAGCAGGGGCCGTCCGATCCATCGTCACCGCCCCTGCCGGCCTCACAGACGTGGGTGTCCTTGAGCTGGAATTGGGGGGAAGCCAGAGTTACGGCAAGGACCACACCCGGGAGGGAGGCATCGCTGCCCAGTTCAACCTCGGTCTCAGTTCATGGCTGGACCTGCGCCTCGGCTGGACCGCACGGGCATGGAACCGGGATGCGGATGGCCAGGGCAACGATGGGGTGAGCGATCCCTACATCGGAGGCCAGGTCCTCTTCGCCGGTCAAGACAAGACGGGAGCCGACATCGGTCTCGCCTATTCCCACCTGATGCCCAGGGCCAGTGTCAGCAAGGGGCTCAGCTCCGGCTACCACGAGGACACCCTGCTCTTCACCATCAGCAGGTCCATGGGGCGATGGGCTCTGGATGCCAACGCCGGGGTCGCCCGCACCCGCGTGGAGGACGGTTCCCGCAAGGCGAACCAGAAGGTGGGCTCCGTCGCCATCACCTATGCCCCCGCCCAGGGCTGGAACCTGACCCTGGACACCTACGGGGTGGCCAAGTCCGACCTGGGGGATAGGGAACTGGGCAGCATCCTGGCTGCCAGTTGCGATATCAACGACAAGCTGACGGTGGATATGAGCGTCGAGCGGGGCTGGGCCGATGCCTCTCCACGTTTCGCCTTCAACGCCGGGTTGATCTACCGCATCGGAAAGCTGTGGGGGAACTAGGATGAACACGACACTCCGACTCAGTGACCTCAAGGCCGGGGACCGGGCCAGGGTGACCAGCATCCAGGCCGAACCTGCCATCCGGCAACGTCTTCAAGAGATGGGCCTCACCCGCGGGGAAACCCTGGTGCTGGAAAAAGTCGCCCCCCTGGGTGATCCTATGGAACTGCTGGTCCGCAGCTACCACCTCTCCCTTCGCCGGGAAGAGGGGGCCTGCATCTTCGTCGAAAAGGAAGGTTGAGTCATGGTTACCATCGCCCTCGCAGGCAATCCCAACTGCGGGAAGACCTCCCTCTTCAATGCCCTCACCGGAGCGCGCCAGCACGTGGGCAACTGGCCCGGTGTGACCGTGGAACGCCGGGCTGGGACCTTCCGTTTCGAGAAAGGCGAGGAGGGTACCGTGGTGGACCTTCCCGGTACCTATTCCCTCTCGGCCCGCAGCGAGGATGAGCGCATCGCCGCCTCCTACCTCTCCGAACCTGAAGTGGATGTCATCGTCAACGTCGTGGACGCCACCAACCTGGAGCGCAACCTCTACCTGACGACCCAGTTGCTGGAACTCAAGAGGCCCATGATCCTGGTGCTGAACATGGCGGACGAAGCCAAGGCCCAGGGCCTGGAACTGGACCTGGAAACCATGCGCAAGCTCATCGGGGGCCCCGTGGTGACAACCGTGGGCAGTACCGGCGAAGGGCTGGAAGCCCTTAAGGCAGCCGTCCTGGAGGTCGCCCCCGGAACCTCAGCCCCAACCATGCCCCATGTCAACTATGGCTTGGACATCGAAGGTGAGGTCGCCAAGCTGGAGCTGGAGATCTCGCGGGACGAGAAGCTGGCTGCAACCATGCCCCCCCGTCGTCTCTCCCTGAGACTCCTTGAGGGCGCACCGGATGCCCTGGAAATGGTGGAGCGGAGCCACGCCAGCAAAGCCATCCAGGCCCGCCTGGAGTCCAGTCTGGCCTTCCTCGACGATCACCTGGGGGCCGATGCCCCAACCCTCCTGGCCGAGTACCGCTACGGCTTCGCCCGGGGCCTGGTCAAGGAGTCCGTCAAGCGCGGCGAGACCCCCGCCCTGGACCGATCCTCCCGCATGGACCGGGTTCTGACCCATCGATTCTGGGGCTTCCCCATCTTCCTGGCAGTCATGGTGGCGGTTTACTCCCTCACCTTCGTTGTGGGAGCCTACCCTCAGGACTGGATCGGCACTGGATTCGAGTGGCTACAGGCCTTCCTGGGCAGCCACCTGCCCGAGGGCGAACTCACCAGCCTCCTGGCGAACGGAATTGTGCCCGGCGTAGGCTCCGTGGTCGTATTCCTGCCCGTCATCATGATCCTCATGGGATGCATCTCCTTCCTGGAGGACTCTGGCTACATGGCCCGGGCCGCCTTCATCATGGACCGCCTCATGCACAAGATGGGGCTGCACGGAAAGAGCTTCATCTCGCTCATCATGGGACTGGGCTGCAACGCCCCGGCCATCCAGGCAACCCGCACCATCGAGGCCCGCAGCGACCGGCTCATCACCATCCTGGTGAATCCCCTCATCTCCTGCTCCGCCCGCCTGCCGGTGTATATCCTCTTCGCCGGGGCTTTCTTCAGCCCCTTCCATGGCGCACTCGTGATCGTGGGCATGCACGTCCTGGGTTTCGCCCTCGCCATCATCATGGGCAAGGTGCTCCGTCTGACCCTCTTCCGCCAGGATCAGGCCCCCTTCGTCATGGAGCTGCCCCCCTACCGCATGCCACTCCCGCGCACCACCATCCTCCACATGTGGGAGAAGGGGACCATCTTCCTGAGGAAGGCAGGCACCGTGATCTTCGCGGGCGCGGTCCTCATCTGGTTCCTGAGCCAATACCCGGGCATCAACGACAAGTCCCTGGCCATCGAGCGCCACAAGCAGGAAGAGCAGATCAAGGCCCAGGGGCTCGCTCCCGAAGCCGAAAAGGCTGCCATCGATGATCTGGAATTCGCCCACCAGGGCCGGATCATGAACAACAGCTATGCCGCCCGCTTCGGCCAGCTGGTTCAGCCCATCTTCCGTCCCATCCTAGATCCTGATCACAGACGCCCCGAGGCATGGAAAGATGGCGTAGCCCTCACCGCAGGTTTCGTGGCCAAGGAGATCGTGGTGGGCACCATGGGCGTTCTCAACCAGGCCAGAGAGGAAGGAGAAGAGGGCCAACTCAGCCCACTGCAGCAGAATCTGCGGGACAACTCCGGGTTGACCCCCCTGACTGCCATCGCCTTCATGGTCTTCACCCTGATCTACATCCCCTGCCTGGGCACGGTAGGCATCATCCGCAAGGAGACCCAGAGCTGGGGGTGGACAGGCTTCAGCGTGGGCTACGGGTTGGTCCTGGCCTGGGTCCTCTCCTGGCTCATCGTGACCCTCGGCCGGGCCCTAGGGCTGGGATGACACCCGATGAAGCCCTCCATCGGCATCAAATAGGAATGAGGAGGTTTCCATGCAGACCATCGTCGTTGTCCTGATCGTTCTCGCCGCCGTGGCCTACCTCACGCGCAGCCTCTGGCAGAAGAAGCCCCCCCAGGACAAGTGCGGGGGAGGCTGCTCGGGCTGCTCCTGCGGACACTGAAATAAGGAAGGCCCCCGGGTTCGGGGGCCTTCCTCCAAGATGTCAACAGGGCCGGAAGCCAGGATGCCATCCTGCCCAGCCCCTGACAGCTTTACTGCGGCATTCCTGGGAAGTCCCTGGGCGCCCCGCCCTTCTGCAGGTGCAGCAGGAACTCCTTGTTCCCTTCGCCCCCCAGGATGGGACTCTCCAAAAGCCCCTGGGGTCGCAGTTCCGTGCCACTGAAAAAGGCCCATATCTCCCGGACCACCCGCTCGTGGACGGTCGCATCCCGCACGATGCCCCCGGCGCCCACATCGTCCCGGCCCGCCTCGAACTGGGGCTTCACGAGGAGGACGGCCTGGGCACCCTCTTTCAGACTCGGCAGGATGGGGGGGATGGCCAGGCGCAGGCTGATGAAGCTGAGGTCCGCCACCAGCATGTCGCAGCGCTCAGGGATGGAGGCGGGATCCCAGAGCCGGAGGTTCATCTGCTCCATGGAGACCACCCGCGCATCACTGCGGAGCTTCCAGTGGAGCTGGTTGGTGCCCACATCCACCGAGTAGACCCGGGTGGCCCCCCGCTGCAGCAGGCAGTCCGTGAAGCCCCCGGTGCTGGCTCCGGCGTCGAAGCAGACGAGCCCCTGGGGATCCAGGCCGAAGCCATCCAGAGCCCCCACCAGCTTGAGCCCGCCCCGGCTCACAAAGGGCAACGCATCCCCCCGCAGGCGGATGGGCGCATCCTCGGCGATGGCCGTGCCGGCCTTGGTGACGGGGCGGTCCTCCACCAGCACGTCCCCGGCCAGGATACGGGCCTGGGCCTTGGCCCGGGTCTCACAGAACCCGCGCTGCACGAGGAGTTGATCGAGGCGGATCTTGGCCATCCTCCAAGCTTACAGGCATTCGGCCTGCGGATTGAGGACAGGTTTCCCCTCCGAGCTCTCGTGTGAGAGCATGACACGCGGTAACTACGGGCGGTCAATGTTGCGACAAAGTCACCTGATCGCCGATGCCGATGCCCAAGCAAGGCAACGTCCAGCAGTCCATGGAGATCGTCACTGACATGCATTTGATCAGAAGCATTAAAAAGACCGTAGATAAACTGGATAGATCTCTTCCTAGTCCACGCAGGTACCGACTCATCATGTCAAAAAATGAGATCGAGTTATTCGACAACCTGATACAAAAATCACAGCATTATCTTGAGTTCGGCATGGGTGGAAGTACGATCCGCGCCCTGATCAAATCCAAGGCAAAGGTCTATACGGTTGAGTCCAGCCATGACTGGATAGAAGCCATGCGTGAATACCGCATCATAAGAAACCAGGAGAAACATCGACTGCGTGTTTTTCGAGTCGATATAGGCCCAACCCGAGAATGGGGCCACCCACAGTCGGAAGATCATCATCATTTGTTCGAGGGTTATTCCTCCGGTGTATTCAAATCCATCAACGCCGGGGAACTGGACTTCATTCTGATCGATGGAAGGTTCAGGGTCGCATGCGTCCTGAAAACCATTCTGGCGTGCCACGGAAACGAGAGGGTCAGGATCATGATCCATGATTTCTGGAACCGCGAGGAATACCACCGTGTGCTTGAACACCTGGATGTCCTTGACAAGGTGGATACAGCAGGCATTTTTTCGATCAAAAAGAATGTCGATCTGGCAGCAGTCGAAGCGGACTACAGGATCTACAAGACCGTCCCAGACTGAGTCAGAAGAAAAAGATCCACCTCCAAGCACCAAGACTCAAAGGAAAAGCAAAAGAAAGAAAAGCTGAAAAGCATTAACTTTTAATTATTCATCTTTTCTTTCTTTGCCTTTCTTCGTGCCCTTCGTGTCTTCGTGGTGGAAGTATTTTTTCAGCCTTTGAGCCTGACCAGCAGGTCCTTGGCTTCCACGCTGTCGCCCACGGCGGCGTGGAGTTCTGCCACGACACCGTCCATGGGGGCGTAGACCGTGGTCTGCATCTTCATGGCCTCCATCATCAGGAGCTTGTCCCCCTTCTTCACCTTGGCCCCCACGGAGGTGGAGAGGCTGGCGATGAGGCCGGGGATGGGCGCCGCCACGTGGCTGGGCTCCTCCAGGTCCGCCTTGGGCCGGGCCACGGTCTTGGGGGCGATCCCCTTGTCCAGGATCTGCGCCGAGCGCGCCATCCCGTTCAGTTCGTAGTTCACGGAGCGCTTGCCATCCTTGTCAGGCTCGCCCACCGAAATCAGCTTGATGATCAGCGTCTTGCCGGGCTCGATGTCGACCGTGATCTCCTCGTCGGGCTTCAGGCCGTAGTAGAACGCGGGCGTCGGCAGCTTGGCCACCTCCCCGTACTCCCGCTGCTGCTTCACGAAGTCCGAGAACACCTGGGGATACATCAGCCACGAGAAGAGATCGTCATCCGTCGCCTCGCGGCGCAGCTTGTCCGACAGCTCCCGGCGCAACTCCTCCAGGGCCGCCTCGTCCACCTGCGCCCCCTTGGCCTTCAGGTTCCCGGGCGCGGTCTCCCGCTCATACTTCGCCCTGGCCTCGGCAAACTTCTCGGGACCCAGCACCGCCTGCCAGACGTCCGTCGGCCAGCCGCCCTCGGGCCAACCCAGCCCGCCGGAGAGCATATCGATCACACTCTCGGGGTAGGGCATGGATCCGGGCTCCAGATTCACCACATCCGCGGGCTTCACCCCCCGGCTGAAGAGCAGCAGCGCCATGTCCCCCACCACCTTGGAGGAGGGCGTCACCTTCACGATGTCCCCGAAGAGCTGGTTCACCTCGGCATAGGCCCGGGCGATCTCGGGCCAGCGGTGGCCCACCCCCATGGCGGCGGACTGCTCCTTCAGGTTGGTGTACTGCCCGCCGGGCATCTCGTGGAGGTAGACCTCGGCGGAACCGGTCTTGGGGGCCGTGTCGAAGGGCTTGTAGAACTCCCGCACCTGCTCCCAGTAGTCCGAGAACTCGTTCAGGGCCTCCAGATCCAGGCCCGTGTCCCGATCCGTGTGCTGCAGCGAGGCCACCACGGAATTCAGGTTGGGCTGGGAGGTGCTCCCGGACATCGATGCCAGGGCCAGGTCCACGATGTCCACGCCCGCCTCGGCGGCCTTCAGCACGGAAGACGCCGCCACCCCGCTGGTGTCATGGGTGTGGAAGTGGATCGGGAGACCGATCTCCTCCTTCAGGGCTTTCACCAGCTTGTGGGCGGCGTGGGGGCGGCAGAGCCCCGCCATGTCCTTGATGGCCAGGACGTGGGCGCCCATCTTCTCCAGCTCCTTGGCCAGCTTCACGTAGTAGGCCAGGGAATACTTGTCCCGCTTCTCGTCCAGGATGTCCCCGGTGTAGCAGATCGCCGCCTCGCACACCGCGTGGGTCTTCTGCACCGCCTCCATGGACACCCGCAGGTTCGGCAGGTAGTTCAGGGAGTCGAAGATCCGGAAGATATCGATGCCCGTCTCCGCCGCGTGCTTCACGAAGCCCGCCACCACGTGGTCCGGGTAGTTGGTGTAGCCCACCGCGTTGGCCCCGCGCAGGAGCATCTGGAAGCAGATGTTGGGGATCCGCTCCCGCAGATCCCGCAGGCGGCCCCAGGGATCCTCGTTCAGGAAGCGCATGGCGGTATCGAAGGTCGCCCCGCCCCACATCTCCAGGGAGTAGAGCTGGGGGGCCCGGTGGGCCACGGCACCCGCCCCGGCGAGCATATCGAAGCTGCGCACCCGGGTCGCCATCAATGATTGATGAGCATCCCGCAGGGTGGTGTCCGTGATCAGGAGGCCCTTCTGCGCCTTCGTCCACTCCGCGAAGCCCTTGGCGCCCAGCGCCAGGAGCCTCTGGCGGGTGCCCTCGGGGGGCGTGATCCGGTGGTCGTAAGCCGGGGCCTTGGCCGGGGCCAGGGCCTTGGCGGGGCTGTAACCCTTGGTGTGGGGGTTCCCGTTGACGATCACGTTGCCCATGTAGTTCAGGAGCTTGGTCGCCCGGTCCCGGCGGGGCTTGAAGGCGAAGAGCTCGGGGCTCGTGTCGATCAGGGTCGTCGTCGCCTCACCGCTCCGGAAGATGGCGTGCTCCACCACGTTCTCCAGGAAGGGGATGTTGGTCTTGACGCCCCGGATGCGGAACTCCGTCAGGGCCCGGCGGGTGCGGGCCAGGGCCATCTCGTAGGTCTGGCCGCTGGTCACCAGCTTGGCCAGGAGGGAGTCGTAGAAGGGCGTGATGACGGAACCCGCGAAGCCCATGCCGCCGTCGAGGCGCACCCCGAGGCCGCCGGGGGAGCGGTAGACCGAGATCCGGCCGTAGTCCGGGATGAACTTCTTCTCCGGATCCTCCGTGGTGATGCGGCACTGGATGGCGAAGCCGTTGCGGGGCACCTCCGCCTGCTGGGGCATCCCCACCTCGGGGCTGTGGAGCTCGTACCCCTGGGCGATGAGGATCTGGGCCCGCACCAGGTCCAGGCCCGTGATGACCTCCGTGACCGTGTGCTCCACCTGGATCCGGGGGTTCATCTCGATGAAGAACCACTCGTGGCGGTCCAGGTCGTAGAGGAACTCCACCGTGCCCGCGTTGTCGTAGCGGATCTCCTTGGCCATGCGGGCCGCGGCCTCGCAGAGCTCACTCACCACCGCCGGGGGCAGGCCGAAGCTGGGGGCCACCTCGACCACCTTCTGGTGGCGCCGCTGCACGGAGCAGTCCCGCTCGTGGAGGTGGATCACGTTGCCGTGCTTGTCGCCCAGGATCTGCACCTCAATGTGCTTGGCCCGGCCGATGTACTTCTCCAGGAAGACCGCCGGGTTGCCGAAGGCCTGCCCCGCCTCGCCCTGGGCCTCGTCCAGGAGCGACTCCAGGTCCTCCTCCCGCAGCACCACGCGCATGCCGCGCCCGCCGCCGCCGAAGGCCGCCTTGATGATCAGGGGGAAGCCGATCGACTTGGCGATCTTCATGGCCTCAAGGCGGTCCGACACGGGCTCCTCGGTGCCGGGGAGCACGGGCACCTGGATCCGCTTGGCCAGGGCCCGGGCGGCGGTCTTGTCGCCCATCATCTCCAGCAGCTCGGGCCGGGGCCCCACGAAGATCAGCCCCGCCTCCTCGCAGGCCCGCGCGAAGTCCGCGTTCTCTGAAAGGAAGCCGTAGCCGGGGTGGACCGCGTCCACGCCCTTCTCCTTGGCCACCCCGATGATGCTCTCGATATCCAGATACGCCGCCACCGGCGCCTTGCCCGCCCCCACCTGGTACGACTCGTCCGCCCGGTAGCGGTGGATGCAGAAGCGGTCCTCCTGGGCGAAGATGCCCACGGCCCTCAGCTTCAGTTCGTGCGCCGCCCGGATGATCCGCACCGCGATCTCCGAACGGTTCGCCGCCATCAATTTCTTGACTGGACGAATCCCCGAGGGCTGCGTGGTGGACTTCTTGGCTTTGGACATGGGTCACCTGGGAACGGGTAGACGAAAGGCAAACACCTGGAGATGAGATGCCGGGAAACGGTGGGACGGCGTCCGTCCGTGTTCCATCTTACCCGTTTTGAGGGGAGGATGGCTTCCATGGACCGCATCTACCTTGATCACAACGCCACCACCCGGCCCCTCCCTGAGGTGGTGGAAGCCATGACGGCCTGCCTCCGGGACGGCTTCGGCAACCCCTCCAGCGTCCACGCCTTCGGCCAGAGCGCCCGACGACTCCTGGACCGCGCCCGGGAGCAGGTGGCGACCCTGCTGAATGCCTCTCCCGAAGAGATCCTCTTCACCAGCGGCGGCACCGAGGCGGACAACCAGGCACTGCGTTGCGGCCTGGAGCACGGTGGCTCCCTTGTGACCAGCGTCATCGAGCACCCGGCCATCCTCAACACCTGCCGCTTCCTGGAGGCCAAGGGCACCCGGGTCACCTATCTCCCGGTGGACGAACAGGGCATCCTGCGCCTGGACACGCTGGGGGGGGCGCTTGAAGGGGCCTCCCTGCTCTCGCTCATGGCCGCCAACAACGATCTGGGCACCCTCCAGCCGCTGGCCGAAGCTGCAGCCCTGGCCCGGACCCAGGGCGTCCTGGTGCATACGGACGCCGTCCAGGCGGCGGGCAGGATTCCCCTGGATGTGCGGACCCTGGGGGTGGATCTCCTCAGCCTTTCGGCCCACAAGCTCCATGGCCCCAAGGGGGTGGGGGCCCTGTTCGTGAGACGTGCCCTGCCCCTCCGCCCTCTGATCCAGGGGGGATCCCAGGAGCGCCGCCTGCGGGCCGGGACGGAGAACCTCCCGGGCATCGTGGGCTTCGGTGTGGCCTGCGAATGGGCCCGACAGCGCATGGATGCCAACTGCGAAGGGATTTCCGCCCTGCGAGTCCGCCTGGAGGAGGGCCTGCTCTCCATCCCCGGCTTCCGGCTCCACGGTCACCCCGCCCTGCGCCTGCCCAACACGGTGAACGTGGGCCTGCCTGGAATCCTCGGGGCGGACCTCCTGCTCAACCTGGACCTGGAGGGCATCGCCGTCTCGGTGGGCTCGGCCTGCAGCTCCGAAAGCCGGGA
This sequence comes from Holophaga foetida DSM 6591, assembly GCF_000242615.2. Taxonomy (GTDB): domain Bacteria; phylum Acidobacteriota; class Holophagae; order Holophagales; family Holophagaceae; genus Holophaga; species Holophaga foetida. The sequence continues at coordinate 388,877 of NZ_KI912268.1, read as the reverse complement.
GCCCTCCTACGTCCTGAAGGCCCTGGGCATCCCGGACCTGGAGGCCCGCCAGACCCTGCGCTTCTCCCTGGGCTTCGAGAACACCGAAGCCGAGATCTCCCGGACGATCCAGGTCACCCGGGAGATCGTTCAGCGGCTGAGATGAACAGAGTCAAGCTCCCCCCAGGTAAGCCTCCTTGACCCGGGGATCCTTGGCCAATTCAGAGGCTGGCCCCTCCAGAACAATGCGACCATTCTCCAGCACATAGGCGCGGTGGGCGATCTTCAGGGCCATATGGGCATTCTGCTCCACCAGCAGAAGAGTGAAGCCCAGGGCGTTGATCTCCTGAAGCGTCCGGAAGACCTCTTTGACCAGAAGCGGGGAAAGTCCCATGGAAGGCTCGTCCAGGAGAATCAGTCGGCAGTCGGTCATGAGCGCCCGTCCCATGGCCAGCATCTGCTGCTCGCCACCGGAAAGCGTGCCCGCGAGCTGAGTGCGACGCTCGGCCAAGCGCGGGAAGGTCTGGAAGACCTTCTCATAGGCACTTCGGACCCGGTCCTTTTTCCGGTTGGTCCAGGTCGCCAGGGCAAGGTTTTCCTGAACCGTCAGATTGGGGAAGACGCCTCGCCCCTCGGGGACGTGGGCGATCCCCATGGACACCAACTTGTGGGCGGGCAGGTCCTTGATGCTCTGATCCTGGTAAAGGATGTCTCCCCCATCCGTGGGGATCATGCTGGAAATCGCACGCAGCGTGGTGGATTTGCCTGCGCCGTTGGCGCCCAGCAGGGTGACGATCTCGCCTTCCTGCACTTCCAGATCGATTCCCCGCAAGGCCTTGATGGCACCGTAGGAAACGGAGAGCTTTTCCAGTCGCAGGCAGGTCATTCCGCCACCTCCTCCTCTCCCAGATAAGCTTCGATCACCAGAGGATTGTTCACAACTTCCCTGGGTGCGCCGTTTGCAATGGTCTGGCCGAAATCCAGGACCTGGACGTGCCCGCACAGTTCCATCACGACAGGGATCTGATGCTCGATGAGCAGAATGGCCAAGGGAAAGTCCTGATGGACTTGGCGGATCAGGCGGATCAACTCATCCACTTCGCTGGGATTCATGCCCGCGGCCGGTTCATCCAGAAGCAGGACCCTGGGATCTGTGGCCAGGGCCCGGGCGATTTCCAGCCGTCTCTGTTCGCCGTAGGGCAGGCTGCCTGCCCATTCCTGGGAGCGGTCCGCAAGCCCGAAACGCGCCAAGTGTTCCAGGCTCTCGGCCCGTACCCGCGCTTCCTGGCGTTTGAAATTCCCGGTCCGGAAAATCGCCCCCCAAAGGGTATGGCCGATCCGGGCATGAAAGGCCATGGCGATGTTGTCCAGGACCGTCATGTCCTTGAATAGACGGACATTCTGGAAGGTCCGGGCGATGCCCGCGCGGGCGATGACATCCGGCGGAAGCCCCGTGAGATCCCGGTCTTCCAGCAGAATCTGCCCCTGGTCGGGCTGATACACGCCGGTGATCACATTGAAGGTCGTGGTCTTGCCAGCGCCATTGGGCCCGATGATGCCCTGGATATCGCGCTCTCCCAGTTCCAGATTGAATTCGGAAAGGGAGGTCAGACCGCCGAAGCGCTTGGTCAGGCCTTGGATCCGCAGGGCCATCAGGCCACCCGCTTCGGACGCAGCCATCGCCATTCCTTGTGCCCCATCAGCCCATACTGCCGTGTCAGCATGATCACGATCAGGATCAAGGGACTGATCAGCATCCGCCATTCGGCCAGTTCCGGGGCGAAGGCGCTCAGGAGGTTCCGCAGCACCTCCATCAAGACGGTATAGGCCACGACGCCCAGGATGGAGCCGGAAAGGCTGGCCATGCCGCCCAGGTAGAGCATCACCAGGATCTCGGTGGTCTTGATGTAATCAAAGCTTCGCGGGGTGATGAACTGCTGGGATTGCGCCCACAGGCCTCCCGCCAGGCCAGCGAATGCCGCCGCGATGGTGAAGGCCAGGTTCTTGGTCCGCAGCAGATTGACGCCCATCAACTCGGCGGCGATGGTGTTTTCACGGATGGATACCCACACCCGGCCGAAACTGGATTGGATCAGGTTGCGCAGCACCACGATGGTCAGGAGCGCGCATACCGTGACTGCGATGAAATTGGTGTTCTTGGGAATCCCCGTGAAACCTCTGGGGCCGCCCAGGAAATCCATGTTCTGGATGGCGTTCACGATGATCATGTTGAAGCCGAGGGTGATGATGGCCAGGTAATCGCCGACGGTCTTGAAGGTCAGGCGTCCGATCACGTAGCCGACCAGAGCCGATAGAAGCATGGCTCCGCCCAAGGTGACGACCAGGATGAAAACCTGGCCGATGACGGGCGGCAGGGCGCTGGAGGCGGGCAGAAGCCTGGTGGCGAGCACCGCAGCGGTATAAGCTCCAACCGCCATGAACCCGGCGTGCCCCAGGGCAAATTCTCCCAGGTAGCCGTTGAGGAGGTTGAGGCTGGCCACCAGGATGATGTTCATGCCGATGATCGTCAGCACGTGGAGATAGTAGGGGTTGAACACAGCTGGGCAGAAGCCTGCGTCCGCGAGGAGCTGCATGGGAATGGCGATGACGAGCACGGCGCAGCACACCACCCAGAGGGCAGGCTGGAAAGGGGGCCGTGCTGTTGGTGGGTTGGGTTTCAGAGCCATTTTGTAAGACCGTCCTCCGACTTTTCCGTTTCCATGGCCACTGGGGCTAGACCTTCTTCAAAAGGGGCTTGCCCATGATCCCGCTGGGCCAGATCAGGAGCAGGATGATCAGCAGGCCGAAAGCGATCCCATTCTTCAGATTGGAAGAGAGGTAGGCGACGGTGATGACTTCCACACCTGCCAGGAGAAAGGCCCCTATGACGGCGCCTTCGATGGAGCCGATGCCGCCGATCACGGCCGCGATGAAAGCCTTCCACCCCAAGTCGATGCCCATGTAGGGGTCAAGGGAGTACGCCTGCCCATAGAAGATGCCGCCTGCCGCAGCCAGCGCCGAGCCGATGGCGAAGGTGACCGAAATGATCAGATTGAGGTTCACGCCCATGAGGGGGACCACACTCGCGTTATCGGCCACAGCCCGCATCGCGGTGCCCACAAGGGTCTTGTTGACGATGATCCAAAGGACCGCCATGAGCGCCAGGGAGATCAGGATGATCAGCACCTTGTCCCAGGTGACGAAAACGCCGAGATGCTGCTGGAGCCAGACCACCGATCCTGTCGGGAGCCTGGCTGGGATCTGCCGGGTCTCGGGCCCGATGAGCAGCCGAACCAGGTTTTCGAGGAAGATGCCCACCCCCAGGGCCGTGATGACCACAGACATGCGCTGGGCGTTCCTCAGCTTGCGGTAGGCCACCCTTTCGATGGTGACGCCGACCAGGGCCGTCAGCAGCATGGCCAGGATCATCACGAGGCAGAACGGGAGTCCGCCAAAATGCGTGACAATGATCAGACCGATGAAACCGCCCAGCATGAAGATATCGCCGTGGGCAAAGTTGATCAGGCGGATGATCCCGTAGACCATGCTGTAGCCCAGGGCGATCAGGGCATAGACAGCGCCAAGCTGGGCCGCGTTCAGGAGCTGCTGGATGATGGTGTCCAAGGCGGGCCTAGGGGTTGACAGCGGAATCGAACACGAACTTGCCGTTCACGATCTTGATGACCACTGCCCCCTTCTGGGGATCCCCATTCCCGGCATAGGTGATGACGCCACTGACGCCCTGGAATCCCTTCGTGGCGGCAATAGCATCCCGGATGGCCTTGGGATCTGCCTTGCCCGCAGTGGCGATGGCCTTGCACACAAGGTAGACGGAGTCGTAGGTAAGGGCGGCCGCCGCATCCGGCAGCATTCTGAAGCGGGCCTGATATTTGGCAATGAAGGCCTTGCTGGCAGGATTTTCCGAGTCCGGAGTGTAGTGGTTGGAGAAGGATGCCCCGTTCATGACATCTCCCCCCAGCTTGATGAGCTGTGGGTTGTCCCAGCTGTCACTTCCCAGGACAGCGGCGCTGATGCCCAGCTTGCGGGCCTGCTGAACCTGCAAAGGAACATCGTTGAAATAGTTCGGGAGGAAAAGGACGTCGGGTTTGGCCCCTTTGATCTTGGTCAGCTGGGCCGAGAAATCCGTGTCCTTGGTGTTGTAGGTCTCGAAGCCGACGATGGTGCCGCCGGTCTTGGTGAACTCGTCCCTGAAGACTTCCGCGATGCCTTTGTTGTAATCGCTGGCGATGTCATAGAGCACCGCAGCAGTCCTGGCCTTCAGCTTCTCCGTGGCGAACTGGGCCACGACCTTGCCCTGGAAGGAATCGATGAAGCAGGCCCGGAAAACGAAGGTCCGCCCCTTGGTGACATTGGGATTGGTGGACCATGGCGAGACTTGGGGGACCATCGCGGCTTCGGCGATGGGGGCCCCGGCATTGGAGCACTTGCTGGACTGGGAGCCGATGATGGCGACGACCCTGTCCTGGCTGATCAGCTTCTGGAATACCGTGGCTGTGGATTCCGGCTTGTTTTCATCATCCTCGATGATGAACCTGACCTTCATGGTCTTGTCGCCGACCTTGATACCCTCGGCGTTGACCTCATCCTGTGCCAGCAGAATGGCATTCTTGGTGGACTGGCCCAGAGCCGAAATATCGCCGGTCAAAGGAGCCGAGACACCAATCTTGATTTCCGCGCCACGGGGCTTGCATGCGACCAGGATCAGCATTGCAAATAGTGGGATGATTGTCATTTTTTTCACAGGGTGTTTCCTTAATAAATGCAATCCGTGGACCTACCCGATAAACACCTTGAAACGACTCATTTAAAGTCGCGATAAAAAAGCATAGCGGTCACGCTTGTCTGCACGCAGATTTTTGTTCAGAACCCCGGATCCTCGTTGGCCACCAGCACATGCACATCCGTAAAAGAAGGCTTGCGGGTGAGGATTGTGGTCACGCGGCAGATCCGCTCCGGAGAGTTGCAGTCGAAGCAGGGGCCTGGAGCAAAGCATCCGGGAATCGGTTTCAATGGTGCATGCGCGTCATCGACCTCAGCCATCCCATCCAACCCGGAATGCCTCTCTTCCCCGGCACCCCTGGGCCCCGACTGGAACCCCTGGCCTCTCTTGAACGCGAAGGTTACGTGGAGCAATGGATGGGCATGGCCTCCCACACCGGCACCCATATCGATGCCCCCGCCCATCTCCTCCCGGGAGGCCGGGGCCTTGAGGCGTTTCCAGCGGGACACTTCGTGGGGCCGGGGCTCGTCATCCCGGTCCGATCGGAAACCCTCATCCGCCTTGAGGATCTGGCGCCCTACGAAGCCCGCATCCGGGAATCCCGCTTCCTCCTGCTTCACACGGGCTGGGATGCCCGCTGGGGGGCCCCCTCCTATTTCGAAGCCTTTCCGATCCTGGAGACCGCAGCGGCGGAGTGGCTGGCTTCCTTTGATCTGGCGGGCATCGGCATTGACGCCCCCTCCCTGGATCCCGTGGACAGCCAGTCCCTGCCCAACCATCGGGCCTTCCTGTCGCGGGGCACCTGCCTCATCGAGAACCTGAGGAGCCTTGGAGCCATCGGACCCGAACCGTTCCTCTTCTCCTGCCTGCCCCTGCCCTTCCGGGAAACCGACGGGTGTCCGGTGCGGGCCGTAGCTATGAGGCCTGCACCCTGATCTCTCCGAAGGCTTCGCCCTGGACCAGCTTCACGCGCCCCGTGCGCACCAGCTCCAGCAGAGCCAGGAAGGTGAGCACCAGGTCGTCCCGGGTGATGGAGGTGCCCAGGAGGCCACCGAAGGAGGCCCATTGGCCAGCCTGGAGATGACCGATGACCTCGGCAATGCGCATGTCCAGGGTCTTGGGGGGGGTGCGGACCTCCACCGGAGGCGGAGGGAGGAGGCGCTTGAGGGCGTCCCGGTAGGCCCCCAGGAGATCGAAAAGGGTGGCCTGAATGGGCTCGTCTTCCACCTTGGCATGCTCCAGGATGTCCAAGCCCTGGGTGAAGACGACGGAACGCCATTCAGCCTCCCGGCCCGAGAGTTCCTGGGCCGCCTCCTTCACTTGCTGGTAGTCCAGCAGGCGCTGGATCAGCTCCTCCCGGGGATCCTCCTCCTCGCCATCCTCCTTGGGAGGCAGAGGAAGAAGCATGCGGGACTTGATCTGGAGGAGGTGGGCCGCCATGGCCACGAACTCCGCCGCGATCTCCAGGTTCAGCTCCTCCATGAGGAGCAGGAAGTCCATGTACTGCCGGGTCACATCGGCCATGGGCAGGTCGAGGATTTCCAGCTTGTGCTCCCGGATCAGGTAGAGGAGCAGATCCAGGGGCCCTTCAAAGGCCGCCAGCCGCAGGGGCAGATCCCTGAATTTGGTCTCGAAACCCTTGGGGGGCTCGAAGGTGGCGGGTGGGGTGATGGACTCCATGGAAACCAGTGTACCTGCTTCAGCGGCAAGCGTATCCGAATCCCCAGACCGTCTGGATGAGCTGGGGGGCGGACGGATCAGCCTCGATTTTCTCGCGGAGCCTCCGCACGTACACATCCAGAAGCTTGGGGCTGCCGTAGTGGTTGGTGCCCCACAGGGCGTCCGTGAGTTCCTCCCGGCTCATGGCCCGGCCCGAGGCCCTGAGGAGGTTGGCAAGAAGGTGGAATTCCCGGGGGGTGAGCCTCACTTCTATACCATCCCTGAAGACCCGGCGATTCTGGGGCTCCAGGCGCAGCCCCTTGAACAGCAGGGCGTCGTCCGAGGGCGAAACGGGGTTCAATCGACGAAGCACGGCCCGTATCCGCGCCACCAGCTCCCGGGGGTTGAAGGGTTTCACCATGTAGTCGTCCGCCCCGGCCTCCAGTCCCTGGATCTTGTCGTGATCGTCTTCCTTGGCGGTCAGCATGAGGATCCCCTGCCCTCGCCCCGAGGCCCGAAGGGTCCGGCAGACTTCAAAGCCGTCCATCCCGGGAAGCCCGATATCAAGCACCATCAAGACAGGCCCTTCACACGCACACAGCTCCAAAGCGGCCTCCCCCGAGCTTGCCTCCAGAACCTGGAAACCACTCTTGAGAAGAACTGACCGGATCAGAAGACGAGTCGCAGACTCATCTTCAACAACGATTAGCTTATTTTTACATAAATCCATTGAGCACCCTGATTGCGATTTTTTCCACCAATACAGCCTTGCCACAAGGACTTTAGTGGGCATCAAGAATAATACAAACAATCCAGTATGTATGATTAAAATTTATTCACCACTCAAATCCAACACGACCTCATCAGCCTTCTGAAGCCGGTGTCGCAGATGACGACGCTTTGTGCTACAAAGGAATCATGGAGACCATGAATCTGATCGAAACGGGCGAAGCCCATCGAAAACGGAAGTCCTTCGGCGCTGCCGTGGAGTGCTTCACGCAAGCACTGGAGCAGGAGCCGGAAAACCTCCTGGCCCTCCGAGGCTTGGCCGATTCATTCCGGGGTCTCAAGGCCTTCCCTGACTGCATCGCCATTTGGCGGCGATACCTCGATCTCAAGCCCCGGGATGTCTCCACCATCGTCCGTCTGGGGGATGCCCACAAGAAGATGGGGAATCGGGACGAAGCGATCCGTTGCTACTCCCAGGCCCTGGAGATGAATTCCACCAACCGCTACGCCCTCATGGGCCTGGGGGACCTCTACTACCGGGAGCAGGACCTGTCCAAGGCCCTGGAATACTGGGAGATCCTGATAAAACTGGATCCCACCCTGGTTAATATCCAGACCATGGTGGGCAACATCCACCGGAAACATCTCCGATTCGAGCGGGCCCGGGCCTGTTTCGAGGCCGCGCTCCAGAGCGCTCCGAACAACCCCTACGCCATCTTCGGCATGGCCGATACCCTCCGGGGCCTCGGCGAATTCGAGCAGGCGGCCCCCTTCTGGCGGATCATGCTGAAGATGGATCCGGACAACCACCAGGTCATGACCCGAGCCGGGGATTGCTTTCTACGCCTTTCGCTCTTCACCGAAGCGGAGGAGCTCTTCAAACGAGCCCTGGCCATCCGCTTCGAGAAACCCGCCGGGCTCGGGCTGGCCCGCACCTACCGCCAGATGGGGGCCCACAGAGAGGCCATCCAGTGTTACCGGGACATCCTGGACAGAAGTCCAGACGACATCCGCACGGCGCTCCAACTGGCAGACACCCTGGCCGAGGCATCGGGCCCTCAGGCAGCCAAGGATTTCCTCGTCGAGGAACTGGGCAAGCGCCCCAGCCTCAGGGAGCTGGAGAATGCCCTGACCCGCCTGGGATGACCGTCCACTTGGAACGCAGAGCCCGACAGTAGGCCACAGCTTCCCTGGGCGTCCGACAGAAGACGTCCGCGCCAGCCCAGGCGGCGCTGCTTTCATCGCAGGCTGAACCGCCCACCAGGATCCGGATTTCGTTGCGGAGATCCGCGCGGCGAACCGCTTCCACACAATACCTCATCACCTGGAAGCCAAGACTGGAGGCACAGGAAATCCCGACGAACTTGGGATGGTAGTGCCTGACGGCCCGTTGGAAATCCACGGGCTGCACCCGCACCCCCAGGTCAATCACACGCAAGCCCGCAGCCCCGAGGATGGCCCCCAGGAGATTCTTCCCGAGCTCATGCCCGTCGTAGACCGTTCCAATGAGGATGCTGCCCATGCGCCCCGCCCTCGGACGGCTGGGACCCAGCCCCAGGATCCCCAGCGCATTGGCAAAGATGTCCGAGGCCACAATCATGTCGGCAACGGCATACTCGCCCCGCTCATAGCGTCGGCTCACAATCTCCATGCCCATCTGGAGCATCACGAGGATATCCGCCGCCTTCTGGTGACTGTCCAGAAGCTCCTTCACCCTCTCAAGGGTGGAGGCCTCCGCCAGATTGGCGAATTCATCTACGAGAGAACTGGGCATAGGAGGAGCTTCCCACAAGAAGGGGCCTGCATCGCGCAGGCCCCTTTGGAAAGAACAGTCGCTGAGGACTACTCGTAGAGGCCCTTGCGGTGGGCGCGCAGGTACTTGGCGCAGAACTTGTCCTTGCCGAGCAGGGCCTGGGAGGCGTAGATCATGCCCATCATGTTCTTGTCGCAGGGGTTCAGGATGTAGCCATCCATGCCGACGGTCATGGTCTGAACCACCATGAGGCGGTTCAGGACGGGACGGTTGGGCAGGCCGTGGGAGATGTTGCTCAGGCCGCAGGTGAAGTGGACTTCAGGGAAGCGGGCGCGGATCAGCTTGATGGACTCCAGGACTTCGACGCCGCTGCCATCGTTGGTGCTGAGGGGCTTCACCAGGGGATCGATGTAGATATCGTCCTGCACGATGCCTTCCTTGCCCAGACCTTCGACCAGGTCCGTGGCAATACGGAGACGATCCTCGGCAGTGTTGGGCATGCCGGCATCTTCGATGCAGAGGGCGACAACCTTGCCATTGAATTCCTTGACCAGGGGCAGCACGGTCTTGAAGCGGTGGCTCTCCATGTTGATGGAGTTGATCATGGGCTTGTAACCGGGCTTCAGGAGCTTGAGACCCACTTCCAGCGCCTTGTCATCGGGACTGTCGATGCAGAGCGGGTGGTCGGTCACCGCCTGGATGGTCTCCACCAGCCACTTCATGAGCTCCAGTTCCTGGCCGATCATGTTGCCGCAGTTGACGTCGAGGTAGGTGGCGCCAGCTTCGACCTGCTCCAGAGCGATCTTCTGGATATAGGCGGCATCCTTGGCTTCCACAGCCTCGCGGATAGCCTTGCGGCTGGTGTTAATGAGTTCACCGATAATCATCATTTGGGATTTCCTCCTCGACCATGGAAATACATCTGATATGACCAGTCAAGTGATAATACGAGGGGCGCCCCTCTTTTTGAGACTGGCCTCCATTCTACACCGCCGTACCAAGGGAACCAGAGACCCCGCAAAGCTTATGACTTGAAGGATCCGGGCGCCAGTGGCATTCTGGTTGCTTGGAACCCCTTCGAGGTGCACAGGTGTTACTTCATCTCCATTCTTGATCTTACCGACCGGGCGGAACTGCCCCGATGGCTAGCTGCCCTCGCCAGGAGTGCGGAGACGGAGGAGGATACCCGCAGGACGGTTGCGACCATCCTGGGCGAGGTCCGCTCCGGGGGCGCGCAAGCCGCCATCCGCTGGACTGAAAAGCTCGATCGCGTGGTCCTGGACCTCGATCGTCTCCGGGTGCCCGAATCGGCACTCCAGGAGGCCCGGACCCGACTGGACCGTGAGCAGCCCGAGCTCATGTCAGCCCTCCGCTCCATGATCGCCAACATCCGGCGCTTCGCCGAAGGCCAGCGGGCCTGCCTGCAGGACCTGAGCCTTGGTCTGCCCGGCGGCGGCACTGTGGGCGAGCGCTGGGTCCCCCTGAAGCGCGCTGGTGTATACATTCCCGGTGGAAGAGCCTTCTACCCCTCCACCCTCGCCATGACCGTCATTCCGGCCCAGGTGGCTGGCGTGGAACGCATCGTTGGAGTCACCCCCCCCAAGCCCGAGGCGACGCTGCCCGGGGCCTGGGGCATCGACCCCCTGGTGCTGGCCTGCGCCTCCGAGCTTGGACTTACGGAGCTCTACCCCTTCGGCGGAGCCCAGGGCCTGGGCTTCCTGGCCTTCGGCGAACCCGCCGTGGACATCCTCACCGGCCCCGGCAACCGCTTCGTCTCCGAGGCCAAGCGCCAACTGGTGGGCACATGCGGCATCGATGCCCTGGCCGGTCCCACGGAACTCCTGGTCATCGCTGATGGCAGCGCCAATCCCGCCTGGGTGGCGGAGGATCTCCTGGGTCAGGCTGAGCACGATCCGGATGCCGCCGCCGTCCTCCTGAGCGAGGATCGGAACCTGCTGGAGGCCGTTTCCAGGGAACTGACCGCCCGCATCGAGGCTTCGCCCCGCCGGGCCATCCTGGAGCAGAGCATCCAGGCCCACGGACGACTGATCCATGCCGAACGAGAGCTCATCGTGGCCTTCGCCCAGGCCTGGGCCCCGGAACACCTGGAGGTCTGCGTCGAGGACCCCGAGTCCTGGCTGCCGGATCTGACCACCGCCAGCGCCCTCTTCCTGGGCACTTCCAGTGCTGAGGCCTTCGGTGACTACGGCGCAGGTCCCAACCACGTCCTTCCCACGGACCGGAGCGCCCGCTTCGCCAGTCCCCTGGGCGTGGCCACCTACCTCAAGCGCCAGAGCCTCCTCAGGCTCAGCCCCGCCGACGCTGCTTCCATGGCGCCCTGGGTGGATCGGCTGGCCCAGGCAGAAGGATTGGTGCATCACGGTCGCAGCGCAGCCCTGCGCTGCGGTCATAATCAGAAGTAGGCGCGTCGAACCCGTGTCGCGCCGACCCCCTTCCGCACGGAGGCTTCGCTTCGCCCATTCCCAGCCCGATGAGCAGCCATGACCCTCTCCGCCACCACCCCTTTCACTGAAGTTCTGCGCCAGCGCCTCGGGGCTCCCGAGGGCGGCCTGCTCCTGGGGCCTTCTCCTGCAGCCCTGAAGGAATCGGTGGAAAGCGCCTTCGGAGGTTCAGTCAGCCTGGTGGATGAGACATCCCTCCAGCCCGGCGAACCCAACCAGCGACTGGTGGTGGACTGCAACCCCGACACCCTCCTGCTCCGCAGGGTGGACGGCACGGATCTGGGAATGCTCCTGGGGGCTCCCGAGCGCTTGGCCTGCCTTCCCTCCAGACCGATCGAGGCGGAGATCCTTCCCTCCCTCGGCCCGGTCCGACGCCTCCTGGCCCTGGACATCGATGGGGTGCTCATCGACGCTGACCGCAGCTTCATGGAGGCCGTGGCCCGCACCGTGGCGGAGCTGCGCCCTGCCCTGCCCTGGGGCGATGCATCCTTCCGGGCCTTCAAGCGCCTCGGGGGCTTCAACAACGACTTCAAGCTGGCCGCCGGTGCCCTGGCCCTGGCCGAGGTCTTCGGCAATGTGGACGTCGTGCCCCTGATCGGGGCTGCCATGGGCAAGGGCTTCCCGGAGCTGGAACCCCGCATCGCCGAGCTGGAGGAACAGGTCAAGCCCGTGGTACAGCGCCATTACAGCGACACCATCAGCTTCGAGAAGGCCTTCGCCACCCTGGAGGAACTCCAGTCCACCGGCTTCGAACTGGCCATCCTCACGGGCCGCCCCCCGGAGGAGCTGGCCCTGGCCTGGCTGGTCCTGGGCTTCAGCCTCCCGGCGATCCCCGACCGGGCCCCCCACCTCCGCAAGCCCTCGCCCTGCGGCCTTCTGCAACTGGCCGACGCCTTCCAGGCCACGGAGATCGTTTTCGCCGGGGATACGGTGGATGATGCCACCTGCCTGCGCCGGGCCGCCGAGATCCGTCCCGAGCTGCGCTGGCGTTTCGCCGCCATAGGCCCGGAGCGCCACCGCTTCGAGCGGCCGGAAGACTTTTCCTTTGCCTTCCTTCGTGAACTGCTGCCCGTCCTCCAAAGGGAGTCCGCATGAGAAGTGCCACCCTCCAACGCAAGACCGGCGAGACCGAGATCCGGCTGACCCTGAACCTGGATGGCGGCGAAACCCGCATCCAGACGGGACTGGGCTTCTTCGATCACATGCTCATGCAGATCGCCAAGCATGGCGGCCTGGGCCTCCAGATCGAGGCCAAGGGCGATCTGCCCGTGGACAGCCACCACCTGGTGGAGGACGTGGGCCTCTGCCTGGGCGAAGCCCTCAAGGAAGCCCTCGGCGACCGCCGGGGCATCGAGCGGTACGGCCATGCCTACGTCCCCCTGGATGAGGCCCTGGCCCGGGTGGTCATCGATCTCTCCGGCCGCCCCTGCTGTGTCTTCGAGGCCCCCATGCCCCACCTGGTCATGGGGGATGGCTTCCAGACCGAGATGGTGCGGGAGTTCTTCGTGGCCCTGGCCAACCGGGGCGCCCTCACCCTCCATGCCGATGTCCTGCGGGGCGTGAACCTCCACCACAAGATCGAGGCCCTCTTCAAGGCCCTGGCCCGGGCCCTGCGCCAGGCCGTGGCCATCACCGGGGGGGATGTCCCGTCTACCAAGGGCACCCTGGTCTAGAACTCACCGATCGGAAAAGAGTCAACGCAGAGGGCGCAGAGTTTATAAAGAAAGGGCGCAGAGAAAAGATGAGAAAAGCAATCGAGACAGGCGCCGATCTCGCGAAACCTCCCCGCCCGGTTGCCTTACGACTCCATGCTCAGCGTCCCAGATCCTCCTTGCTTTTCAGCTTTTCTCTGCGCCCTTTCTTTTCTTTCTCCGCGCCCTCTGCGTTGACTCCTTTCCCGCCCCCCACCGGAATGTCCCCATGCTCACTCTGATCGACTACGACGCAGGAAACCTGGCCTCCCTGGAGGGGGCCCTGGAGCGCCTGGGACTGCCCTACCGGCTGGCCCAGGGTCCCGACGAGGCGGGTGAGGATGGCCCCCTGGTGCTCCCGGGGGTGGGTCACTTCGAATCCGCCAAGCGCTCCCTGGTACAGCGGGGCTGGTGGCGGGAACTACCGGGCATGGTGGCCTCGGGCCGCCCCCTGCTGGGCATCTGCCTGGGCCTTCAGCTCCTGGCCGAGGGCAGTGAAGAGGCCCCCAGGGAAGACGGCCTGGGCCTCCTGCCCGGCGTCGTGCGCCGCCTGGGCCCCGGAGTCAAGGTCCCCCACATGGGCTGGAGCCAGGTGACCCTGAACCATGCCCATCCCGCCTTCGGGAACCCCACCGGAGGCTGGCTCTACTTCGTCCACAGCTATGCCCTGGAAGCCAATGAAGGCACCATCCTGACGGCGCACCACGGTCGCGATTTCGCCGCCGTGGAGGCCCGGGGCCGCACCCTGGGCTTCCAGCCCCACCCCGAGAAATCCGGCCCCCTGGGGCTCCTGCTTCTCCAGTCCGCCCTGGCCTGGATGGGCGCAACACGGGAGACGACATGCAACTGATTCCCAGCATGGACCTCATGGCAGGCCGCCTGGTGCGCCTGCGCCACGGTGACCGCAACCAGGCCACCTTCTATGAGTTCTCGCCCGAATCCTGGGTCGAGAAGGTGATGGCCGCCGGAGCTACCCGCATCCACCTGGTGGATCTGGATGCCGCCTTCGGAGAGGCCCACCAGGGCGCCTTCGTCGAATTCCCCAAGCGCTACCCATCGGTCCAGTTCCAGCTGGGAGGTGGCCTGCGGAGCCGGGAAACCGTCCAGGAAGTCCTGGATCTAGGCTTCGAGGCGGTGGTGGGCACCCTGGCGGTCGAGAAGCCCGAGGCCCTCGCGGACCTCCAGGGCCTCATCGCTGCGCTGGACATGAAGAATCTGGAAGTCGTCACCCGGGGCTGGCAGAGCGCCAGCGGCCGCAGCAACGAAGCCATCTTCCGCTCCCTCCTGGACCTGGGCATCGACCGCGCCCTGGTGACGGATGTGGGCCGGGACGGCACCCTGGAGGGGCCAGGCATCGAGGCCACGGCCCTGGTGGCCAAGGCCGGTTTCCAGGTCCAGGCCAGCGGTGGCCTCAAGGCCATCACAGACCTGGAGTCCCTCTCCCTGGTTCCGGGCATCACTGGAGCCATCAGCGGCAAGGCCCTCATGGAAGGCCACATCGTCCTTGAGGATCCCAGGGTCCAGGCCGCCCTCCGGGGAGGTGCCTGATGCCCGCGAAACGCATCGTTCCCTGCCTGGACGTCAAGAACGGCCGAGTGGTGAAGGGTATTCAGTTCAAGCAGCTGCGTGACCTGGGAAGCCCGGTCGAACTGGCCAAGCGCTACGACAAGGAAGGCGCCGACGAGCTGGTCTTCCTGGACATCGCCGCCTCCCTGGAGAATCGCGGCACCCGCGAGGCCTGGGTGCGGGGCGTGGCCCGGGAACTGAGCATCCCCTTCACCGTGGGGGGCGGCGTCTCCTCCGCAGAGGATGGCCGCCTCCTGCTGCGGGCTGGCGCCGACAAGGTCGCCGTCAACACCGCCGCCTCCAACCGTCCCGAACTGGTGACGGAGATGGCGGAGGCCTTCGGGCGCCAGTGCGTCGTGGCCGCCGTGGACGTGAAGCGCGATCCAGAGCTGGGATGGCGGGTCTACCTCAAGGGCGGCACCCAGCCCACGGAGCGCTCCGCCATCGAGTGGCTCTGGCAGCTCAATGAGCTGGGGGCCGGTGAGATCCTCCTGACCTCCATGGACCGGGACGGCACCCTGGACGGCTTCGATCTGGAACTGCTGGAGCAGGCCTCCAAGCTGCCCATCCCCCTGATCGCCTCGGGGGGCGCTGGCAAGGA
The DNA here is from genome assembly GCF_000242615.2 of Holophaga foetida DSM 6591. Lineage (GTDB taxonomy): Bacteria > Acidobacteriota > Holophagae > Holophagales > Holophagaceae > Holophaga > Holophaga foetida. Next base: position 373,696 of record NZ_KI912268.1, on the reverse strand, counting down.
CGTCCACTTCCTGGAGGCCCTCGAGCACGGTGCCGATGCGGTGCTGGCCGCCACCCTGTTCCACGAAGGCATCCTGCCCATCCCCACCCTCAAGACCTACCTCGCGCAGCATGGCGTTGTGACTCGGAGCTGACATGGACATCTCGACCCTCAAATTCGACGAAAACGGCCTGATCCCGGGCATCGTGCAGGATCTCTACGGCGAGGTCCGCATGATGGCCTGGCTCAACCGTGAGGCCCTGGATCTCACCCAGAAGACCGGCTTCGTGACGTTCTGGAGCCGCTCCCGCCAGGCCCTCTGGACCAAGGGGGAAACCAGCGGGAACCGCCTCAAGCTGGTGCAGATCCGTCCCGACTGCGACCGCGACACCCTCCTGATCCTGGCGGAACCCGAGGGTCCCGCCTGCCACAACGGGACCTCCAGCTGCTTCGACGGCGAGGAGCCCTGGCCCACCACCCTGCCCTGGATGGGCCGCCTGGAGACCCTGCTGAAGGGCCGGAAGGCCGCCGCCGACCCCGAGGGGAGCTACACCCAGAAGCTCTTCGCCAAGGGTGTGGACCGCATCGGCAAGAAGGTGGTGGAGGAGGCCGGCGAGGTGGTCATCGCCGCCAAGAACGATGATCGCGAGGAATTCCTGGGCGAGGCGGCAGACCTCATCTTCCACCTTGACCTGCTGCTCCTGAACTACGGCGCCTCCCTCAACGAGGCCATTGAAGTGCTCCACAAGCGCCACGCCAAGGCCACGGGAGGACCCGCCTGATGCCAGTCCGAACCCCACACTTCCCCGATCTCCTCTTCCGGGCCGCCGGACGCCTGCGGCGCTGGGAGACGGCCCTCATGACCCTTCTGGAGCAGGCGGGCTGCCGGGAGATGCACCCCTCGATGGTGATGCGGGATCCCGTACCGGAAGGCGCCCTGCGCTTCTTCGACGGCGAGGATCTGGTGGCCCTGCGCTGGGACTTCACCGTCGCCCTGGCCGGTGTCGTCACCCGCCGCTTCCCCGAACCTCCGGGCCGGATCTCTTACGCTGGCCCGGTCTTCCGTCGCCCTGTCCAGCCCTGGGAGGCTGTCGAACGCTTCGAGGTGGGCTGCGAATTCATCCAGAACGGGGCCGAGGCCAACGGGGAGAGCGACCTCGAACTGGCTCGCCTCCTCATGGCGGTTCCCGGGGCCATCGGCCTGAAGAACGCCATCATCCACCTGGGCAACGCCGCCCTGGTGCGCCGTCCCATGGAGGCTGAGCAACTCTCGCCGGAGCAGACGAAAGCCGTGGTATCCGCCCTCTCCCGCCGTGCTCCCCACCGGGTCCTCCAGGTCCTGGAGGGACACCCCGCCGCAGAGCGCCTGACGGCCCACGCCCAGGCCCTGGTCTCCGAACTGGGTGGCGCCGAGGCCCTCAAGGCCCTGGACGCCAGCCCCTACGCCGATCTCCTCAAGGACGATCGTCGACACATGGAGCAGGCCCTCCGGAGCCTGCTGCCCATCCTGCCCCCCAACCTGGAACTGCGCCTGGATCTGGCGGATGTGGAGGGCCTGGACTTCTACACCGGCCCCACCCTGCGCCTCTGGGCCCCCGGCGCCCAGCAGGAACTGGCCTCGGGCGGCCGTTACGACGGCCTCTATCCCGAGCTGGGCAAGCCCTGGCAGGCCGCAGGCTTCTGCGTCCGCATCTCCCGCCTCCTGGACCTGGCCGAAACCCGGCCCGACCTCTTCGAGCAGCCATGAGCATCCTGATCGCCTATCCCAAGGGTCGCCTCGGCGACGAACTGATGAAGCTTCTGGTGGACACGCCGCTAGCCCTGGACGCCACGGCCATGAAGTCCCGGGTGCTGCGGATCCCCACCGCCACCCCCGAGGTCCAGGCCCTGCTCCTCAAGGGCAGCGATCTGCCCCGGTACGTGGCCGCCGGTGTGGCCGCCCTCGGCATCGTGGGCTCGGACACCCTGGACGAGCTGGATATGGATCTCCTGGAGCTGGCGGACCTGGAATTCGGTGCCTGCCGCATGTCCCTCTGCGTCCCCCAGGGCACGACTTTGGAGGAACTGCGGAACCGTCCCCACCTCCGTCTGGCCACCAAGTTCCAGCGCTCCACCGAAGCATGGCTGGCCAAGGAAGGCCTCACCGCCGAACTGGTGCCCCTCAGCAGCAGCGTCGAGCTGGCCCCCCTCCTGGGCCTGGCGGACGGCATCGTGGACCTGGTGCAGACCGGGGGAACCCTCAAGGCCCACGGCCTGGTGGAGATCGCCCTCCTGGGCCGCTCCTCCGCCCGCCTCGTGGCAGCCCGGGGCGCCTACCTCAGCGAGCCCCACAAGATCAAGCCCCTGGCCGAGATCCTTATCAAGGCACTGAAGCACCAGGATTGAGCCCGGCCCGCGTCGGCTAAGGATGCACCACGAAGAGAGAAGCGGCCAGGACGGGAAACCGGACTGGCCGCTCGGCATTCAGCCCGACATCAGGAGGCGGTCCAGACCATTTTCGACACATCACGAATATGGTCTGGACCATTTTACGACATACGCGATAATAGTCAGATGACACACCGGCCCCGATTCTATACAGCGCTCCTGAACGACCATTTCCGAAGGAACCGCCAGATGGCCCTGGTGAGCGGCCCGCGACAGGTGGGCAAGACCACGGTCTGCCGAGGCCTGGGGGACCGATACTTCAACTGGGACAACACGGATGATCGCCGCATTCTCGTGAAGGGCCCGGCGGCGCTGGCAGAGGCCCTGGAGTTGGATCGTCTGCGAGCCGACCTGCCGGTGGTCGTCCTGGACGAACTGCACAAGACCCCCCGCTGGAAGGCTATACTCAAGGGCTTCTTCGATACTTATGGCGAGCGGGCCAAGGTCATGGTGACGGGCAGTTCCCGACTGGATGTCTTCCGGCGGGGGGGCGACAGCCTCATGGGCCGCTACCTGCTCTACCGCATGCACCCCTGGTCCGTGGCGGAGTGCGCCCGGGTCGACCTCCCCGACCATGAGATCCGTCTCCCCATGCCCATCGATGAAGCCGACTGGGAGGCTCTCTGGGTCCATGGCGGCTTTCCGGAGCCATTCCTGCGGAGGGACCTCCGCTTCACCCGACGCTGGCGTTCCCTCCGGCAGGATCAGCTCGCGCACGAGGATCTCCGGGAACTCACCCGGGTCCAGGAACTGGGGACCCTGGAGATCCTGATGCGCCTCCTGGCAGAGCGCAGCGGGGAGCAGCTCGTCTACGCCAATCTGGCAGCCGAGGTGGGGGTGGCCGTGGACACCATCAAGCGATGGGTGGATCTCCTGGAGCACCTCCACTACGGATTCCTGGTCCGCCCCTGGTTCACCAACGTGGCCAAAGCCCTGCGCAAGGAGCCCAAATGGTTCCTGCGGGACTGGAGCGGCATCCTGGACGAGGGGCATCGGGCCGAGACCCTCACAGCCTGCCACCTGCTCAAGGCCGTCGAGGGGTGGACTGACCTGGGATTCGGAACGTTCGAGCTGCACTACCTGCGTGACAAGCAGAAACGGGAGGTCGACTTCCTGGTGGTGAAGGACCGCCAGCCCTGGTTCCTGGTAGAGGTGAAGACCAGCGACACCCGCCTTTCGCCAGCCCTGGCCTACTTCCAGGCCCAGACCGGTGCCCCCCACGCCTTCCAGGCGGTCGTGAACCTGCCCTTCGAAGCTCTGGATTGCTTCAAGGCCATCCGACCCGTCACGGTCCCCCTTCGGACCCTGCTGAGCCAGATGCTCTGAAGCCCTGGCGAGCAAAAAGGAAGGGGACCTGTTCCCGCGGATCCTGGTAGCATAAAGGGTTCGGAGTATTCATGAGCGGATTCCTGCTGACTCTTCATATCATTGCGAGCCTGATCCTCATCGGGGGCATCCTGCTTCAGCCGGGGGCCAAGGGCGGCGGATTGGGAGCGGCCTTCGGCGGCGGCGGAGCCAACAGTGCCTTCGGTGCCCAGGGTGCCGCGCCCTTCCTCGCCAAGCTGACCTACTGGGTGGCGGCCTGCTTCCTGGCCACCTCCCTGCTCATCGAGTTCAACATTGTGCGTGAGAATCGCTCGGTTCTCGAGAAGAAGACCAGCACCCAGCCGGTTCAGAGCGCCCCCGCCCCGCAAATGCCCGCCCCTGCTCAAAAGTAGTGCTTGACAGCATCCTGGATGCATGGGATTCTTAGTATTCAGGCCCGCGTGGTGAAATTGGTAGACACGCCATCTTGAGGGGGTGGTGACCACAAGTCGTAGCAGTTCGAGTCTGCTCGCGGGCACCATAAAGCAGCGATCTCCGGGTCGCTGCTTTTTTGTATTTAAAGGATCCAACGCAGAGGGCGCAGAGATGAGAAGAAAGGGCGCAGAGGAAAAGCCAGAGGCCAGTGCCATTCTCACACCCCTGGTCAGCTGGTTCGAAGCCCATCGCCGGGTGCTGCCCTGGCGGGCCCTGGATCTGGATCAGCCGCACCCGGACCCTTACGCAGTCCTGGTTTCGGAGCTGATGCTCCAGCAGACCCAGGTGGTCACGGTGGTGCCCTACTTCGAGCGTTGGATGCTGGCCCTACCCACGGTCCGGGCCCTGGCCGAGGCACCAGAGCAGCAGATCCACAAGCTCTGGGAGGGGCTCGGCTATTACCGTCGCGCCCGGTTCCTGCAGGCGGCGGCCAGGAGCATCCATGAGCAGGGTTGGCCTGCGGACCTCGAGGGTCTCCTGGCCCTGCCCGGACTGGGGCCTTACACCGCGGCGGCCATCGCCTCCATCGCCTTCCAGTGGCCCGAACCCGCCCTCGATGGCAATGCCTTCCGGGTTCTGGCGCGCCTACTGGGCATCGAGACGGATCCCAAGGACAGGGGGAATGAGCTTCGCACCTGGCTGCGCCCCGCCCTGACCGCCCACGGTCCCTCCCGCATGACCCAGGCCCTCATGGAGCTGGGCGCAACCCACTGTTCCAAACGGGCCCAATGCGATTCCTGCCCCCTCGAAACCGATTGCAGGAGCCGGGCGGCGGGCACGGTGGACCACATCCCCCTGGTGGCCCCCAGGGCCAAGGTCCGCTCCGTGGAGATCACCCTGATCGCCATCCAGACAGCTGGACAGTACCTGGTGAACATACCCGCCCCAGATGGACTCCTGGCTGGACTCTGGTCCTGGGCACTCAGGGAAGAGATCCAACCCCAGGACCTGAAGGCCGCCGAGGCCGCTCGTGGCTATCGGGCCGTAGAAATCAAAAGGTGGAAGGGATGGACCCAGGTCTATTCCCACCGCCGGGAACAGGTCACCCCCCTTCTCCTGGAAGTGGAGGAACCCTTCCCACCCACGGAAAACCAGTGCTGGGTTTCAGCCCAGGAATTGCGAGCCCTCCCCATGGGCAGGCGGGATCAGCGACTCCGGGACCTGGTGCTCCAGTCGGGAGAGGATTCTCACGCGGAGGCAGCGGAGAAAGAGTAGAAAAGAGCCCAATTAGTCGGGTTACAGAGTGCGGTGCAACCCCTTCGAAGTGAGGGAGACCGCCAGTGGAGGCAGTCCCATGGCTGTGAGGGCAGCGCAAGCATCCTCCCGGCGTCCCTTGGGGGTGACCAGAAGGCAGCAACCACCTCCCCCTGCTCCGCAGGGTTTCATCCCGGCGTACCAGCCTTCCCGGTGACCGCGCTCCCGCACAGCCCGCATGGCATCCGTCTCAACGGCTGGCGAAAGACGACAGCGGGCCTGCCCTTCCCGTTCGAGGAGGGCTCCCACGGCGGCGGCGTCCCTGGGCACGGCCACGGCCATTTCAAGGGTGATGTCCCGGATTTCCTCCAGGGCCTTGCGGGTGACCCCATCCCCTTCGATGAAGCGCCGGTATGCCTCCCAGTTGGTGAGCCCGGAATGGTGGGGCTTGCCGGTGTAGAAGACCATCAGGTCCTCCAGGAGTTCAGGATGGGGCGAAAGCGTCTCCCATCGGGGTTCCGGCAGATCCCAGTGAAGGGCCAGGCAGCCCCCCAGGGCGGCGGGGAAATAGTCCTGCCAGCCCGTGGGCGTGCGGAGCTCCCGGGCTTCCAGATCCCTCATCAGGGGAACCCGGGCCGCCAGCTCTGGCCCCGCTTCCAGTCCCTCGCATGCCCCCAAGAGCCCCACCCCCATACAGGAAGAGGTTCCCAGCCCCGAGCCCTGGGGCACAGGGCTCCGGAGGGCAAGGCGGGCCGGACGCTGACGGGCGGCGCTCATCACCCGCCAGACCCAGGATAGCTCCGGAACCGGAATGAGCTCCGGCCATTCCCGTTCATGGAAGGCGACGCCGAGATCCCGGCTCTCCACCTGGAAGCCGACCCCCTGCCGCTCCACCTCCAGTTCGATCCAGAGATCCACCGCGGCATTGACGGTGACACAGCCCTCCATGAGTGCGTAGATGGGCCAGAGATCGAGGGTGCCCCCGGCCAGATCCACCCGGACGGGCACCCTCCACGATTCGGTGAAACTCACGCGTCAGGCCCCCAGGTCTTCCAGTTCCTGCTGGGCCGTGCGAGATTCCGAAGTGCCGGGGAAGCCGGACTTGATCTCCCGGAAGGCCTGGATGGCGGCAGGCTTGAGCCCCAGCCACTTGAGGCACTGGGCCCGCTTGAGCTTGGCGGGCAGGAATTGGTTGGAGGTCGGGTGCTCCTTGAGGAGCTGCTCAAAGACGGACTTGGCCTTGTCGTAGGCCTTGAGATTGTAGTGGGAGAGCCCCAGATAGAAGAGGGCATCGGGCTTGCGGGAGCTGTTGGGATTGCCCTTCACAAAGAGCTCCAGGCTTTCCGCAGCCAAAGCATAGTTACCCCGGTTGTAGTCCAGCAGTACGGCCTGCAGGGCCTTCTCGTCATCCTGTACAGGAGGAGCCTGGGGCTCAGGCGCGGGCGTCGGCTTGCCGGAGCGACGCGCTGGCGTCTCCTGCAGACGACCGTTCAGGCTCCGGGTGGAGTCCTGGAGCTGGCGGAGGGTGTCCTGGAGATCGGCCTGGAAGCGCCGGTCGAGCTTGCGGGCCTCATCGGCAGCACTGCGCTCCGCCTCCTGCTTCTGATTGGCGTCCTCCATCTGACGGCGGAGCTTGAAGACTTCCATCTTCATGTCGCCCATCTCGACCTGCATCTTCTTAAGCTGTTCCTCGGATTGACACCCCACGAGCCCGCCCAGGACGAGCAGGGCAACCAGAGCACGTTTCACCATGAGTCCTCCATGCAAAAGAGCGGAGGAATGAATCCCTCCGCTCCCACTCCAAGTTTCAGAAACCTACTTGAGCTTGAATTCACAACGGCGATTGATGAGCCAGGTCTCTTCATCCTTGCCCTGGACCTTGGGCTTCTCCTTGCCGTAGCTGATGGTGCTGAGGCGATCCTCAGCCACGCCAAGCCCCGTAAGGTAAGCGTAGGCGGAGTGGGCACGCCGGTCACCCAGAGCCAAGTTGTATTCCACGGTACCGCGTTCGTCACAATGCCCCTCAACCTGAACCTTAGCCTGGGCGTAGGCCTTCATGAAGTCGGCGATGGCCTGGAGCTTGGCCTTGTCGGCCTCGCGGATGCCGGAGTGGTCGAAGTCGAAATTCACATCCTTCAGAGCGGCTTCAGCGGCGCGCTGGAAAGAGGCGGCCTTTTCAGCCTCGGCCCTGCGGGCGGCCTCGGCTTCGGCAGCAGCCTTGGCCTTGGCGGCATCGGATTCTGCCAGACGGCGGGCCTCAGCTTCGGCGGCAGCCCTGCGGCGGGCCTCTTCTTCGGCGGCAGCCCTAGTGGCAGCGTCGTCGTCCACCTTGGGCTGTTCAGGTACGGGAGCTGGCTTCTTGCAGGCCATTCCGGCCCCCATCGTCAACAGGACAGCAACGGGGATGACGATTTGCGCGAATCGCATGATGATTCCTCCAACGCTGCCAAGTTTATCCAAAGTCACCCAGGTGCAACTGAAAAAGTTTCATAGGGATTTTTTTTTGCCAGGGTACACCTGCTGGTAGAAATTCGATTTAGGTCGAAATGAGGACCACTAAGATTATTGTCAATACATATTTAGTCCCAAAAGTCGCCCTTTGAGGCAAACTCAAGTCCATGGAATTTACAGTTCTAGGCAGAGGTAAAGCAGGGTGCGCCCTGGCGGAGGCCTGGGGCCCCAGAGTCTCCCTGGTCTCTCGGGAGGCTTCCCCGGAGGGCTGGGTTCTGCTGGCGGTTCCGGACGGCGCCATCCTGGAGCAGGCGGCCCGCTTCCCGGGGCGCTGCGTCCACATGAGCGGAAGCCTCCACCTGGAGGGGCTTCCCTGCGCCCATCCCCTCACCAGCTTCGATGGCGAGGCCCGGGACTGGCGGGGAACCCCCCTCGGAATCTCTGGGGAGATTCCCGAAGTCGTGGGGCGGGCCTTCGCCGACCTGGGCTTCCTCCCCTTCGGGCTGCCTCCCGAGCTGAAGGCTCTCTACCACGCCTGTGCCGTCCTCACCTCGGGACACGCCGCCACCCTCTGGCTTGGCGCCGAGGAGCTCCTCAGGGCCTCCGGCATCCAGCTTCCCGGAGAGGGGCTCCTGCCCCTGGCCCGGGCAACTCTGCGAAATATCCAGCAGAAAGGTCCCGCCGGACGGACCGGCCCCTTCGTCCGCAACGACCAGGGCACCATAGAAAGGGACGCCCTGGCCCTTCCGGAGGCCTGGAGGGAGATCTTCCTGAAGCTGGGGCACGCCCCCCTGGAGCCATCATGCCGACCCAACCCATCGAAGCCTGCCTGAGCCCCCTGGACCTGGCCGCCCATGAGATCGAAGTGGAGCTGCGCCTCCCCGCCGATCTCATGGCCAAGGGCCCCGTTCTGGCCCTGCCCGCCTGGACCCCAGGCTCATACCTGGTGCGGGATTACGCCAAGTTCCTGGATCGTGTGCGCCTCACAGATGCCGAAGGGAAGACTCTGGAGCTGCGCAAGCTCGACAAGCAGCGCTGGCAACTCCCGGCCATGAAGGGTGAAGCCACCCTGCGCTACCGCCTCTTCTGCAATGAGCTCACGGTCCGGACGAACCATGTGGACGCCAGCCATGCCCAGCTCCAGGGAGCCGCGACCTTCCTCTACCCCGAGGGGGAAGGCCGTCCTGTGGAAGTCCGCTTCGAGAGCTGGCCGAAGGATTGGAGAGTGGCCACCGGCCTACCCAAGCGAAGGGGCTGCTATTTCGCCCAGAACCAGGACGCCCTGGTGGATGCCCCTTTCGAACTGGGCACCTTCAAGCTCCACACCTGGAAGGTCGGGAAGACCGCCTTCGAGCTGGCCATCACCGGGAAGCACGCCGGGGACGAGGAACGCATCCGGGAGGCCACAGAGCGCGTCACCGAGGTCTGTGGGGAAATCTTTGACGGCTTCCCTTTCCAGCGCTACGTCTTTCTCCTCACCTTCAGCCCCGGCCAGCGGGGCGGCCTGGAGCACCGGGAAAGCACGGCCCTTCTGGCGGACCCTCACCATCTGGACAGCCCCGAGGGCTACTACGAGCTCTTCACCCTCATCGCCCACGAGTTCTTCCACGTCTGGAACGTCAAGCGCCTCCGGGCATCTGAGCTGGGCCCCTTCGACTACAGCCGCGAGAACCCCACCCGCCTCCTCTGGTTCCACGAAGGCTTCACCAGCCTCCTGCAGTACACCCTGGTGACCCGGGCGGGGCTGGTCCCCTGGTCCTGGGTGGAGCGCAAGCTCTCGGCCCTGTGGACCGAATACACCACCCGCGCGGGACGCCTGGAGCAGAGCCTGGAGGAGTCCAGCTTCGACGCCTGGATCCGCCTCTACAAGCCCAACGAGTGGAGCCCCAACAGCAGCGTGAGCTACTACGAGAAGGGCGCCCTGGTGGCCTGGATGATGGAGGCCCGCATCCGTCTCGCCTCCAAGGGGAAGCTGGGACTGGAGGATCTCTTCCGCCTGCTCTGGAAGCAGATCGGGGATGGCCATCTTCGGGACGAGGATCTGCGCAAAGCCTACGGGACCCTGACCGGCCAGGACCCCGCTCCCTTCTGGGATGCCTGGATCTCGGGGCTGGAGGAACTGGATCCCCGGGAGATCCAGCAGGCCTTTGGGCTGCGCTTCGAGAGCCGCGCCCCCTGGGAGCAGCTCCGCCGGGTGGACGACCCCGATGGATTGGCCCGCGCCAAGGTCTACACGGGCCTCGCCTTCGGTTCCGGCGCCACCATCCAGAACGTCTTCCCTGACTCCCCCGCCGCCCAGGCTGGTCTGAGCTACGGCATGGAGATCCTGGCGGTGAACGGCTGGCGCACGGCTTCGGGACACGATGCCCAGAACCGCTTTGGGGATCTCCCCCTGGGCTCCCGCTTCGAGGTCCTGGCGGGCCATCTTGGCCGGGTGAGCACCTTCTCACTCACCACCCAGGAACACCCCCACCGCAGCACCCTCATCCAGGCGGATAGCGGGGCCACCCCGGCCCAGCGATCCGCCTTCAAGGCATGGACAGGGCTGGCCTTCCCGGCCCGGAGGATTCAACGATGACCGCACCCGCCAAACGCAATCCCCTCGACTGGGATCTGGGCAACGTGCCCCCGGGCATCGCCTGGGGCGGCGTGGACGAGGCGGGGCGCGGCGCCTGGGCCGGTCCTGTGGTGGCGGCCTGCGCCGTCCTGAACCCGGACGTGGTGGCGCGCTGGGGCCATGTCCTCCGGGGGGCCCGGGACAGCAAGCAACTCTCCCCAGATAAGCGGGAAGCCCTGGCTGCGGAGCTCAAGCTGGTGCTTCCCGCATGGGCCGTGGCGGAAGTCGACAACCTGGGCATCGACCGGGAGAACATCCTGGAGGCCACCAAAGAGGCCATGCGCCAAGCGGTGAAGGGCGTGCAGCTCCGCCCCCGGATCCTCTTCGTGGATGGCGACCGCGCCCCGGCCACGGGCCTTCCAGAGCGGCTGGTGGTGGAGGGCGATGCCCTGAGCTGCGCCATAGCCTGTGCCTCCATCCTCGCCAAGACCCACCGGGACGCCCTGCTGAGGAATATGGAAACGGATTATCCCGGCTACGGTTTCGCCCAGCACAAGGGCTACGGGACCCCCGAACACCGGAAGGCCCTGAAGGCCCTGGGCACCTGCGCCATCCACCGCATCAGCTACGGCCCCGTGAAGGCCTGCCTCCGCCCGGATGAAGCAGCCCTGGCGGACCTCCGTACCAGACTGGAGGGCTGCGCCTCCGTAGCGGAGCTCCAGGCCTGGGTCGCCGAGGGGCTCCGCCCTGCCTACGGTCACCTGCGGCCCGAGTGGGTCGAGGAGCTGAGGCGGGACTACGGGGATCGATTGGCTCGTCTCGCGATGGAACCGGATTCGGCCTGCTAGCATGAACAGTAAGGTAATTGGATGGGAGTACCCATGAAACGTTGGATTATCGGATGCCTGCTGAGCTGCTTCGCCCCCCTCTGGGGCCAGGCCCCCGCCCAGCAGGAAGTGGTCCTCTCTGCTTCCGCCGGAAGCAAACTGGGCATCGCCGTGCCCTTCCCCCAGGCCACCGGCATGGACAGCGCCCTCCTGGAAAAAGAGTTCCACTCGGTCATCCTCAGCGATCTGGAGGAGGCCGGGCCCTTCGCGGTGATCCGCCAGAACCTGCCCAAGACCACAGATGCCGCCAGCTACCCAGCCTGGGTGGCCACTGGCACCGACTGGCTGCTGATCCTCAAGATGAGCCACCGCCCCAACGGCGATCTGGAAACCCGCCTGGAGGCCATCGACGCCAAGCCCGGCAAGGGGGTCTTCGGCAAGACCTACGTTGGCCGAGACAATGCCCTGCGCCTCATGGCCCACTCCATTTCCGATGATCTCGTGGCCCGCCTCACCGGAGAACGCGGCGTGGCCGCCAGCCGGGTCGTCTTTGCCCGCCAGACAGCACCGGGGGTCAAGGAGATCTTCCAGATCGACCGGGACGGGGCCAAGACCTCCCAGATCACCTCGTACCAGAGCCTCACCATCAGCCCCACCGTGGCTCGGGATGGGCGTCTGGCCTACGTGACCTACAAGGGGGGCTACCCAGCTCTCTGGGGTCAGCGCAAGCCCGGCGGCCCCCACGAGAAGCTCTACCCCATCGGTGAGAAGCAGCCCCAGGGTCCCTGCTTCGCCCCCTGCTGGTCCACGGACGGGAAGCGCCTGGCCTTCGCCCAGGGCGACCGCAAGGGCAATAGCGACATCATGGTGCTGGATCTGGCCACGGATCGGGTGCGCCGCCTCACGGAGAGCGACTGCATCAACACCGAGCCCAACTGGAATCCCAGCGGAAACCAGCTGGCCTTCACCTCCGACCGGGACGGCGGTCCCCAGATCTTCCTCATGGAAGAGGATGGCTCCAACGTCCGGCGCCTGACCCGGGAAGGCAACTACAACACCAGCCCGTCCTGGAGCCCCGGGGGTTCCATGATCGCCTACGTCTCCCGCTTTGAAGGCAAGTTCGACCTCTTCGTCTACAAGCTGGGCGAGGGCAAGGCCTACCAGATCACCACCGGCGTCGCCAGTTCCGAGAGCCCCTCCTGGTCCCCGGACGAGCGCCGTCTGGTCTTCTCCAGCGGCAGCCGTGGCGGCACGCAGCTCTTCACCACCGACCTCTCGGGCAACCAGCTCAAGCGTTTGACAGATTTCGCCGGGTGCCAGAGCCCAAGATGGGTAAGGAGCAGGTAGATCGACACCAGGAAAAGAAAGCGCACGAAGATCCTCTTCGTGCGCTTTCTTTTAGGGTTGCATCCTGGCCATCCTGCCAATCCTGTCCCTTATTTTTCAAAAGGATATCCGGGACACACAGAATGAAAGGCAAGGACATCCCCTAGGCATTTCATGATCCTGAACCGCCTTGCTTTGTCCGTATGCTTTCGCGTTCCTGACCTTCGTCGTGGCCAAACGCCCGCGCCCCGGCTATCCTGAATCCAAGCCGGGCCCCATGCATCGGGGTGCGATGAACCGGGTCAGGTCGGAAGAAGCAGCCCTAAGTCGTTCCCCCGAGTGCCGTGGCAAGCCCGGCCCTTTTTGCATCTGCTCGCATCCCTTCCCAAGAATGGAATCTGGACGCCGATAATGTGGACAAGTCCCCGGGGGCGTCCATGCGAACCATTGATTTCCGCTCTGATACGGTCACCCGTCCCACCGATGAGATGCGGAGGGCCATGGCTGCTGCGGAGGTGGGGGACGAGGTCCTGGAACGGGATCCCACCGTGGATCGCCTGGAGCGGCGCGTGGCAGAGCTGGCTGGCTTCGAGGCCGCCATCTGGACCCCCTCCGGCAGCATGGCCAATCTCATCGCCCTGATGCTTCACCTCCAACGGGGCGACCGCTTCCTGGCCCCGGAAAAGGCCCATGTCCTGGGCTCTGAACTGGGAACCGCCGCCTGGCTCGCCCAGGGCATGCCCGAGGCCCTGCCCTGGGAGGGCGGCCCCGGGAAGATCACCCCTCACCAGCTCTGGCGGGCCATCGGAGCGGAGGGGCCGTACTACACCCTGCGCACCACCCTGCTCTGCCTGGAGAACACCCACAACTTCGCCGGAGGCACCTGCCTGGGGATCCCGGAGACCCGGACGCTCATGGACATCGCCCATGACCAGGGGCTGAAAGTCCACCTGGACGGGGCCCGGCTCTGGCACGCGGCAGCCTTCCTTGGAGCCAGTATCCAGGACCTCGCCCTGGGCGCCGATACCCTCTCCCTCTGTCTGAGCAAAGGCCTGGGGGCCCCAATGGGCTCCATCCTGTGCGGCAGCAGGCCCCTCATCGATGGAGCCCGACGCCTCCGCAAGATGCTGGGGGGAGCTGTCCGCCAGGGGGGCGTAGTCGCCGCCGCAGGACTGGTGGCCCTGGACTACCTGCCCCGGATACCGGAGGATCACGCCAAGGCCCGGCGACTGGCTGAGGGCTTGCGGCTCATGGGGCTGCGCCCCCAGGAGCCCGAAACCAACATCGTCCTGGTGCCCGTCACCGATGCCCCCCTGGCCATGAACGCCCTGGAGGCCAAGGGGGTCCGGGTCCTGCCCGCAGGCAGCGCCCTGCGCTTCATCACCCATCGGGATCTATCCATGGAGGATGTAGAGGATGCCCTCGCCCGCATCCAACCCCAGACCCAGGCCCTCCTGACAACCTGGGAAGGCGATCGGCCGATGATATGAATCCATCCTATCTTTAGACAAACCATCACCACGGCTTCGTGCTAGGGTCTCCAGGAGACGATCATCGATCCATCTACTGGAGGACCCTTTGTTCTGGACGCGGCGCAATCTCCTTTCCATGGGCGGCCTGGTCCTGCTCCTCAGCCTGGCCTGCGGCGGTGCAGGCACAAGCCAGACGGTGAGCACAGACGGGGGCGGAACCCTGGACTCGACCTTCGGCAGCAGCGGCATGGTCACGACGTCCATCGGAGGCACCAACGACGCCGCCTAGGCGATGGTCATCCAGGACGACGGAAAGATCGTGGTCGCCGGGTATTCCTACAACGGCACATACAAGAACTTCGCAGTGGCCCGCTACACGACTTCCGGGAGCCTGGATACCACATTCAGCGGCGATGGCATCAATACAGCCTCCTTCGGCAGCGTGAATGCTGAGGCCCTCGCCATCGGCCTGCAGAGCGATGGAAAGATCGTCCTGGCAGGCTATTGCATCAGCTCCGGGCAGCCTCAGGTCGCCCTGGCGCGGTTCACTGACGTCGGAGACCTGGACACAAGCTTCGGAAGCTCGGGCAAGGTCACCCAGACCATCGGAACAGCCTCCAGGGCCCGGGCCCTCCTCATCGACAGCAGTGACAACATCATCGTGGGCGGCTACGCCGTGCCCTCCAGCGCTATGGTCTTCACCCTGGCCCGATTCGATAGCGAAGGCACCCTGGACACCGACTTCGGCTCCAGCGGCATCCGCGAGACCTCCTTCGGAAGCGCCGACAGCCAGGTCTACGCCCTGGCCTTCAGCGGCACCCAGATCGTGGCCGCGGGCTCCTACAACAGCAATTTTGCATTGGCCAGATACACCAGTGTCGGCAGCCTGGACACCGGCTTCAGCAGCGATGGCATGGTCACCGAGTCCATCAGCACCTCCGATGACCACGCCACCAGTGTCGTCATCCAGAGCGATGGCAAGATCGTGGCGGGCGGCGGGGCGTTCGTCGGCACCTCCTATCGCTTCGCCCTGGTCCGCTACACCACCGCAGGCGCCCTCGACACCAGCTTCGGAACGGGAGGCGTGGTCACGACCGACTTCTCCACCAGCACCGGCGACGGCGTCAACAGCCTGGTTCTCCAGAGCGACGGCATGCTCCTGGCGGGCGGCACAGCGGGCAGCTACTTCGGCTTCGCCCGCTACGACACCTCGGGAACGCTGGACTCGACCTTCGGCACCAGCGGACTGCTCACGGGATCGATTTCAGACAGCAGTGCCAATGTCATCCAGGCCATGGCCCAGCAGAGCGACGACAAGATCGTAGCCGTCGGCTACACCACGATCAGCTCGGCCAACAAGCTCGCCCTGGTGCGTTTCTATCCATGAGACGCAGTTGAATCTTGAACGCCCGGGCCCCCAAAACGGGGGCCCAGGCGTTTAACATGGATGCATGTCCGAATCCAGAATCAAAGCCATCTTCAACCTGACTGTCCTCGTGGCCGCCCTGGGCTACTTCGTGGACATGTTCGACCTCCTGCTCTTCCCGATCCTCCGGCAGCCCAGCCTGCGGGACATGGGCTTCACCGGAAGCGCCCAGATCGCCCCCTACGCCCATCTCCTCAACGCTCAGATGATCGGCATGCTCCTGGGAGGCATCTTCTGGGGGGTGCTCGGAGACAAGAAGGGCCGCCTTTCCACGCTCTTCGGCAGCATCGCCCTCTACTCCATCGCCAATATCGCCAACGCCTTCGTCCACAGCATGGAAACCTATACCCTGTGGCGCTTCCTGGCGGGCTTCGGGCTGGCGGGGGAACTGGGGGCCGCCGTCACTCTGGTGAGCGAGATTCTTCCCAAGGACCTGCGGGGCTACGGCACCACCATCGTGGCGGCAGTGGGGATCTTCGGCACCGTGGCCGCCAGCCTGGTAGGCAAGTACCTGCCCTGGCGTGCAGGCTACCTGGTGGGGGGCATCCTGGGACTGGTCCTGCTCTGCATGCGGGTGAGCATCCGCGAGAGCGCCATCTTCAAGAACCTGGGACACGAGGGCGTCTCCCGGGGGAACTTCTTCGCCCTCTTCACGAATCTCAATCGTCTGGGGCGCTATGTCCGCTGCATCCTCATCGGTCTGCCCACCTGGTTCGTGGTGGCCATCCTGATCACCCTGGGACCGGAGTTCGCGCCGAAGCTGGGGGTCACAGGCCCCATCGTGGCGGGAACAGCGGTCGCCTGCTGCTACACCGGCATCACCCTGGGCAGCGTCTTCAGCGGGGTGCTCAGCCAGATCTGGGGCACCCGCAAGAAGGTGGTGGGCCTCTTCATCGCCGGAACCGTGCTGGGGGTGGCCGTCTACCTCCTCACCCGGGGCCTCACCCCCTTCCTCTTCTACCTCCTGGCCCTGTACCTCGGCCTGGCCTGCGGCTACTGGGCAGTCTTCGTCACCATCGCCGCCGAGCAGTTCGGCACCAACCTCCGTTCCACCGTGGCCACCACCGTGCCCAATTTCGTCCGGGGCGCCGTGCCTCTCATCACCCTGGGATTCATGACCTTCAAGGAGCGCCTGGGTTTCGTCTCGGCGGCCTGGGTGGTGGGCCTGGCCTGCTTCGCCCTGGCGGGCTTCTCCCTCTGGGGCCTGGAGGAAACCCATGGGCGGGACCTCGACTTCGTGGAGTAGACCTGTGGACATCAAGCAGCTGCACTGCTTCACCCTGGTGGCCAGATACCTGAACTTCTCGGATGCGGCCAAGCACCTGGCGGTGAACCAGTCCACGGTGAGCTACCAGATCGCGGAACTGGAGCGGCAGCTGGATATGAAGCTCTTCCACCGGGACAAGCAGGGGGTGAGCCTGACGGCCTCCGGCACCATCTTCGCCCAGGAGGTTGGCCGGATCCTGGAAGACCTCAACGAGGCCATCAACAAGGCCTGGATGGCCAAGTCGGGCGCCGCGGGGACCCTGGCCATCGGCTTCCTCAGCTCCATGGAGCGGGTCCTGGGGGATGTGGTGAAACGCTTCCCCCTGACCCACCCCAACATCAGCCTGTCCCTCACCCAACCCTCCATGCAGGGCCTGAACGATGGGCTGCGGGACGGCTCCCTGGATGTCGGCGTCACCTTCTCCTTCGGCCTGGAGCCCTTCGAAGGCCTGCGGCAGCTGCGCCTCTGCGGTGAGAACGTGGCCGTGGTCATGCCCCCTGACCACCCCCTGGCCACCCGGGAACACCTCTGCATCGCCGATCTCCGGGACGTCCCCATGGTCACCATGAGCGCGCCGGATTCGGGCTCCACGGGCGCTACCTGGATCCTCGAACGCTTCCTGAAGCGGGGCTTTTCCCCCAACGTGGTGCGCCGCACCTCCAGCTTCGAGACCATGCTCTTTCTCATCGAGTCGGGGCTGGGGGTGGGCTTCCTCACCCGCCAGTCCGCCCTCTACTACTCCAACTTCAAGCTCCTGGCCCGGGACCTGGAGGACGAGGACCTGGCCGTGGACCTAGTCCTGACCTGGCGCGGGGACAATGCCAACCCCTCCCTGCCCCTTCTGCTGCGGGAATTCGGGATAGTGCCCTGAGGGTATCGAATCCCTCCATGGCCCCATGCAATAATTACATCAACGCAAATCATATCTTCACATAGTAGAATAACCTCCATACCAATCATCTGACATATGGAGGTCTTTATGACCCGCACCATGACCCCAGAGCAGCGGATCCAGGCTGCCCTCGCCCTCCAGCCCGTGGACCGCATCGTCTGCGCCCCCTGGATCACCTCATACGCGGCCCAGTTCGCCGGGATCACGAACAAGGAGTTCATGTGGAACTGGAAGTCCGCCATGGCCGCCTACGACAAGCTGGCCGCCGCCTACCCCCAGTGGGACTGCAATGCGGCAATGCACTACATGTACGGCGATGCCAACCTGATGCGTCACGTCGGGTTCAACCACTACAAGTTCCCGGGCACCGAGTTGCCGGACAACGACATGTACCAGACCCTGGAGCTGGAGGTCGTCTCCCGGGAGGAGCTCCGGATTGTGAAGGCTAAGGGCCTCCAGCCCTTCTACCTGAAGCTCCTCAAGAACATCCACAAGACCAGCACCCCCTACCTCATCTGGGGCTTCATCAAGTCGGACATCTACCAGAAGAAGGAGATCAAGTCGACGCTCAAGCGCGGCCAGAGCTTCCTCTACGGCGCAGGGGCCCCCACAGGCAACGAACTCTTCTCGCTCACCCGGGGCATGGGGAACTACGTCAAGGACATGTTCCAGATGAAGGACGAGCTGGTGGAGATCCTCTGGCGCTTCAACGAGGACTTCTTCAAGCTGGCCATGAAATCGATCAAAGGCAACGGCATCCGCCGCGCCTTCGTCCCCTGCACCCGCACCAGCTCCACCTTCCTGAGCCCCAAGAACTTCGAAAAGTTCTCCTGGCCCTTCATCAAGGACATGGCCGAAAAGCTCATCGCCCAGGGAGTCGTTCCCATCTTCCACATGGACACGGACTGGGGTCCCAACCTCGAGAATTTCCTCCAGCTCCCCAAGGGGAAGTTCGCCGTGGAATTGGATGGCGAAACGGACATCTTCAAGGCCCATGAGATCCTGAAGGGCCACGCCGCCATTTCCGGCGACATCCCCTCCTCCATGCTGGCCCTCGGAAGCCCCACGGAAGTGGACGAATACTGCAGGAAGCTCATCACCACCGTCGGCAAGGACGGCACCGGCTTCATCCTCCGCCCCGCCTGCACCATGCCCATGAACGCCAAGCACGAGAACGTGAAGGCCATGTTCGAGGCCGTGGACAAATACGGACGCTACAACTGATACCCGTTTGCCATCAATCGTGAAGATCTAGAAGCCACTTCCACCACCAAGCAACCCCGCCGCGTGGGGTTGCTTGGTGGTGGATTTTATTGTTTTCCGAATGCGTATCAGCAGCCTTCACCAACAGTCATATATTCTAATTATTTTATCCTGGCCATTCTGCATATCCTGTTCAAAGCTTTTCAACAGGATATGCAGAATGGGTAGGATAAAAGCAGAAGAACAGTCAAGCGCAATTAAAGAACTATTCGAAGATCCTGAATTCCGTCTGATTGTTGATCTTCCCAGTCACCCTTCCACGCCTGGACACTCCAATCCAGGTTTCGCGCCATTTACGGTTGTAGATATAGATCTGATCACCCTTCACCTCGCCTTCCAGCTTGATGATCCCGGCGGCCTGGTTCCTGTCGTTCTTCTGTTCCAGGTAGAAGGAATTGCCCTTGGTATGGGTCACGTACAGGGTTCCATTCTGGCCCCCCGCTGCGCCGGTTTCCCATCGAAAGGTTCTGCCTGTAATGAATGGGGCGGTCTCTTCCCTCCCTTGGCGGTCCATGGCCGCAGGGGCGATCTTGAAGGTGAAGCTGGCGGAGGCCGTCGTGAGATCCCCGGTGATCTCGTCATCCCTAAGGGCACCATCCCAGACTTCCTTCCACTGGCCAACGTTCAACAGCACGACCCTTCTTCCGTTATTGATCACCGCTCCGTATAACCGGACGGCCCCGGCGGATCGGTTCATCTCATTGGTCTGTTCCATCTCAAAGAGCGGTCCATCCACTGAGATGATTTTCATCATGCCTTTATGGCCGCTATTGGCGGTCCATCGAAAGACTTCACCCCTCCGGATCATGCGGGCCCCTTGAGCGGAAAGGGGTGCAGCCAGTGCGAGCAGTAGGCCCAGGGAAACTGAGATTCTTTTCATGTGACGAGCTCCGGGTGAAAGAGGTGGAGATGTAAAGGCAGCCGAGCAACAGGATAAAAAACAGCAGCGGGGAAGCATCTCCTCCGCGCCCTCCGGGTGAAATGCTTACTTATTCGGGTCCTCGACGTTGGTCCAGTTCACCCCGGGCGTGGGGGGTGGGGGCGGATCAGGGAGTTGATTGGTTCCCCAGGGGCGATCCTCGGCGCCCCCGGAATTGGCCTGGGACTTGGCCTCCTGGACTCGGAGAACCGCTGCGGCATCTGATTCCGCCGAGGGGGCTGTGCCGGGCTTGAAGGCTAGGGACAGCGTGCGATCCGAGCCCCCGCCGGCCCTCAGCCCAGTGACCCGGTCGATCTTGACCCACTCCATGCCCTCGGGAGCCTTGAACTCCTCCCGGGGGGTGGTCTGGAGGGCCGTCTTCATGAAGTCCACCCAGATGGGAAGGGCCACCTTGGCACCATCGGCCCCACGGAAGATGGTCTTCTTGGCGTCCAGGCCCACCCAGACACCGCAGGTGACACGGGTGGAGAAGCCCAGGAACCAGCCGTCGGTGTTGTCATCCGTAGTGCCGGTCTTCCCCGCCACCGGCCAGCCCAGCTCATTGGAACGGGCACCGGTGCCGGACTGGGCCACGCCCTGAAGACACTGGATGAGCTGAAAATCGCTCATGGGATCCAGGGCCACCTCTCCCTGCACCCCTTCATGCTCCTCCAGCACCTTGCCAGTGCGGTCCACGATCTTCTTGATCAGGAAGGGCGAGGGCGACTGGACCCCTCCATTGGCAATCGTGGCGTAGCCCCGCACCATGTCCTTCAGGGTCAGGTCGGCGCTGCCGAGGGCAAGGCTGGGCACGGAGGGCATGCGCCCCTGGACACCGGCCTTCCGGGCGAAATCGATGACATTGCCGATGCCAGCGGCCTCCAGAGTGCGAACGGCCGGGATGTTCCGGGAGTCCCGGAGGGCCTCCCACACGGGAATAGGTCCCCAGTAGTTGTGCTCGTAGTTCTTGGGTTGGTAGAGATCCCTGCCGAAGGTGAAGCGGGTGGGCACATCGTCCACCATGGTGGCGGGAGTCATGCCCCGGCCGAAGGCCGCGCCGTAGACGAAGGCCTTCATGGTGGATCCCACCTGCCGCTCGGCCTGCCAGCTGCGGTTGAACTTGCTCCGGTTGAAGTCGTAGCCGCCCACCATGGCGCGGATCTCGCCGGTCCGGTGGTCCACCGCCAGGAGCGCCCCCTCCACGGAGGGCTCCTGATCCAGTTCCACCTGCGTGGGAACACCGCTGGAGGTAGCCTTCACCATGAAGAGGGGCGCCGCCCCCCGGACAAGGCTCCCGGCAACCCCCTGCCCAGCCCAGGCGAAAGCCGAGGTCGGCACGTCCAAGGTCGTCTTCCCGATCCGCACCTGGGCGGATCCTCCCCGCCACCCCAGGATCACGCCTCGCACCGAATCCCCCACCTCCAGGAAGCGGTTCCATCCGGGAAGCTGGACGCTCTCAGGGCTCGCGACGAACTCCACACTCTCCTTGCGAAAGCCCCGACGGCGGTCCACAGCCTTGAGCCCCTTGCGCACAGCCTCATTGGCCGCCTGCTGCCACACGGAATCGATGGTGGTGTGGACTTCAAGTCCGCCACCCAACACCTTGTCCTTCCCGTATTTCTCGTAAAGGTATTTCCGGATCTCCTCCACAGGGTAGGGAGCAATGGCCTCTTCGGTGGCATGTTCCCGGGCCAGACGGATGGGATGCTCCACCAGGAGCTTGGCATCCGCCTGCTTCAGGTAGCCTTCGTCCGCCATCCGACGGAGTACGTGGTCCCGACGGGCCTTGGCCGCGACCCGGGCCCGGGGGTCGGCATTGTAGGGGTTGTAGTAGTTGGGACTCTGCACCAGCCCTGCCAGGAGAGCACACTCTTCCACATTGAGCTGGGCAGCGCTCTTGCCGAAGTAGAACTGGGCCGCCGCCTCAATGCCGTAGCGACCGCCTCCGAAGTAGACCTCGTTCGCGTACTGCTCGAAGATCTGCTTCTTGGTGTAGGCCTTTTCCAGCTTCAAAGCCAGGATGACCTCCTTGAGCTTGCGGTCCAGGCGCTTCTCGCGCTTGGCGGTGACCGTGCGGACCAGCTGCATGGTGAGGGTGGACGCCCCTTCCTGGCGGCGGCCGAAGCTGGTGGCGAAATTGAAGAAGGCCCGGACGAAGCCCTTGGCCGAAACCCCTTTGTGGTTCATGAAGTCGGCGTCCTCTGTGGCGATCACCGCCCCCACGAAGGCCTTGGGGATGTCCCCAAAGGGGATCACGACACGGTTCTCCTCCGCGAAGATCCCGATGGTGTCCCCGTTGCGGTCCAGAACCTTGGTGATGGTCTTGGGCACCCGCAGGGCGAAGTGCTCCAGATAGGCATCGGCATCCCGGCTCATCCAGGACCAGGCCACGGCCAGGACAACGAGGCATGCGGCCCCCAGGCCCAGCACGCACCAGATGACGCGGCGCATGAGGGGGCTGAGGCGCGAGGAGGTCTTGGGGCGAATGGAGGATCGCTTCGTCATCCTCTCAGGTTACCCTAGGAGCTCACCTAGACAGGCTTCCAAGCTTATGCGCGCACCGATACTGGCCATCGTGGCCAAGCTGAAATCCGAATGGCTCCCCGGCACCCTCCGGGCGGTGGTCCCCCTCTTCCTGGAGAAGGGGTGGGTCATCCGGGCCCAGCCCTCGCTTCTCCCGGCCTGGGAAAGCGCGGGGCTTCCCCCGGACGAGCTCCATGGAGAGGAGATCCTTTCCGAGGCCCTGCCCCTTGCAGATCTCTGCCTGGTGCTGGGCGGGGACGGGACCCTGCTTTCCGCTGCGCGGACCATGGGACACAACGGGGTCCCCCTCCTGGGAGTCAATCTGGGTTCCCTGGGATTCCTCACAGCCCATCCCGCCTCCGACGCCCGCCACATCGTCCAGGCCTACTTTGCGGGAGAACTGATCCCGGAAGAGCGCTCCATGCTCCACGCCGAACTGAGGCGGGGCGAGGAAGTCCTGGTCCAGCAATCCGTCCTAAACGATGCGGTGCTGAGCAAGGGCACCCTGGCCAGAATCCTGGAGTTCGGCCTGCACATCGACGGCTTCCCCGCGGCCATCATCAAGGCCGACGGCCTGATCGTGTCCTCCCCCACCGGTTCCACCGGCTACTCCCTTTCGGCCGGGGGTCCCATCCTCCATCCGACCCTGGACGCCTGGGTCATCTCCCCCATCTGCCCCCACAGCCTCACCCTTCGGCCAACGGTGGTTCCGGGAAGCGTTTCCATCTGCATCACCCTGGAGCAGACCGACGAGGCCCACCTGACCCTGGACGGCCAGCTGGAGTACCCCATGCTCCCGGGCGATCGGGTGATTCTCCGGAAAGCCCCCCGTTCCGTGACCCTGCTCCAGAACCCGGACCTGCCCTTCTTCAAGCTTCTCCAACAGAAGCTGCACTGGAACCGAAGGTAACCCATCCGAGACGAGGGTATTTCGTCCATGCTGAGAATCACGGCCTATCTCCTGCTTCTTACCCTGTCCCCAGCCTTTGCCGCCAAGCCTCCCAGCCGCGGCATTGTCTTGGAACCTGCCTCCAGTGCCTCCGAATCCCGCATCGCCCTGGTCATCGGAAACGGGACGTACAAGGACGCCCCCCTCAAGAACCCTGTGAACGATGCTCGGGCCATGGCCCGGTCCTTACGGGAATGTGGCTTCCAGGTAGACTTGGTGCTCAACGCCAATCGAACCCGCATGTTCCAGGCGGTGCGGGAGTTCGGGGTGAAGCTCCAGGGCGGAGGCGTGGGGCTCTTCTATTACGCTGGCCACGGCATGGCCGTGAAGGGCACTAACTACCTGATCCCCGTGGGCACGGATATCACGGCCGAGGATGAGGTGGAGGTCCAGGCCCTCAGCGTCCAGACCGTGCTCAACAAGATGGAGTCCGCCAAGAACCGCCTGAACCTGCTCGTGCTGGATGCCTGCCGGAACAACCCCTTCATCCGCAGTTTCCGGAGCGGCAACCGGGGTCTGACCCAGATGGACGCCCCCGCGGGCAGCTTCATCGCCTACGCCACGGCTCCCGGGAGCACCGCCGCAGACGGCACCGGAGAGAATGGACTCTACACCCAGCACCTGCTGAAGGCCCTGCGTCAGCCCGGCCTGAGCGTGGAGCAGGTGTTCAAGAGGGTCCGCGTGGGCGTCAAGCAGGATTCGAAGGATCAGCAGGTCCCCTGGGACAGCTCCAGCCTCACCGGCGATTTCTACTTCCTGCCCAGCGATGCCCCGCCGGAGACACGCCCTCAGCCGGAAGCCCCCATCCTGCCCAAGGAACCGGCCTTCCCGACGAAGCCCGCTGTCTGGCGCAGCCCCCTGGTGGAACCCGCGAACACGGAAACCCTCCCCGAAGTGGACCGGATCGTGGCCCGCCACCTCCAGGCCCTGGGCGGGGCGGCCGCCCTCAACACGGTGCACTCCTTCCGCTGCGTGACCCGCACGGAAGGCACCGGTTCCCAGCCTCTCCGAATCCTACACGAGATCGGCAAGGACGGCTCCTACCGAACGGAGAACAGCGGCATGAGCTCCTCCGTGGCGGTCTACCGGGAGGACCGGGGATGGTTCCAGTTCGGGAAGAATCCCCCCCAGACGACCGGGCGGGAAAAGGTGCTTCTGGCGGCCCGCAGCGAGCAGTGGGAGGGCTCCCTGGCCAGGTACCGGGAGCGCGGGGACTCCCTGGTGCTGGTGGGGCGGGAGGCCCTTGAGGGCCGCGACATGCTCAAGCTGAGGCTGAAGCGTGAGACGCCCCCCAACACCCAGGACATCCTCATCTGGATCGACGCCGAGACCCATCTGGTCCGGAGGATGCTCAACACTGTCTTCCAGAACCGGAAGAAGATCGACGAATACGACTGCTGGCTGGAGGACTACCGGGAGATCGATGGCATCAAGGTGCCCCACAGGACGAGGGCGAAGACCCTAGCCAACCAGACCTACACCACCCTCGTGGAATCCATCGAGTTCAACCCGGAGATCGATCCCGCCCGCTTCGAGATGCCCAAGCCCTAGATCCCGCCCCTCAGGTTGGCCGTGGTCCAGAACTTACCGTCCCTCTCCTGCAGCAGGGCCACGAGGCGATCACCGTGGAGGGCCCGGATGGGGGCGCCGGGATCGGGGAAGCCCTCCGGCAGCGTCCAGCTGGAGGCTTCGATCGCACCCATGGGGATGGGCCGACCGTGCAGGAGGTGGTCCAGTTCGGCATCATCGATGCGGCGGGCGGGGCACCAGGGGATAAGGGCCTCGCCCTGGAGGTGGATGCGCTGGCCCGAACCAGGGTCCTCCCAGGGGCCGATGGCGGTGCGACGGAGGGCGCACAGGTGGGCACCGCAACCCAGGAGGCGTCCCAAGTCCCGGGCCAGGCTCCGGACATAGAAGCCCCCCCGGCAGGTGATACGCAGCCGCGAACTCCGGGGAAGGTCATGGGAGAGCCACTGGGCGCTGTGCAGGAAGACCCGGCTGGGGGGCAGTACCACTTCCTCGCCCCGGTGGGCCTTCTTGTAGGCCGACTCGCCATCAATCTTTTTGGCGCAGGTGGCCGGAGGCACCTGATCCCGCCAGCCCAGAAAGGCGCCCAGAGCGGCCTCCAGCTTTTCAGGGGTGAGGTACCCGGCGTCCCCCTGGGACACCGGGAGGCCAAGATGGTCGCAGGTATCCGTTTCCTCGCCCCAGACCAGCTCGGCCTCGTAGGTCTTGGGGAGGGGGTGCATGAGCTCCATCAGGCGCGTGGCCTGCCCCGCCAGCACCAGCAGGAGCCCGTCCGCGAAGGGATCCAGGGTGCCTCCGTGCCCCAGGGGGTATTTCTTCAGCCCGGCCTCATAGGCCTCGCGTTTGAAGGTCCTCACCGCATCGAAACTGGAACCGCCCACGTCCTTGTGGACGAGATAGACGCCGGGCTTCAAGACTCGGGCTCCACCGTATCGTCCGCAGGCCGCTGAGCCTCCTCTTCCTTGATCTTGGCGAAGATGGCCTCCATCTTGTTGCCCTCTTCGATGGTGGTGTCCAGGAAGAAGCGGAGCTCCGGGGCCTTCTTGAGACGCAGACGCTGGGCCAACTGGGTCCGCAGGAAGCCGTTGGCCCGGCCCAGGGCCTTGCCGGTGCGCTTGATCTGATCCTCATCCCCCAGCACGGTGTAGTAGACCTTAGCCACACCACGATCGGCCGTCAGGCGCACAGCCGTCAGAGTCAGGAAACCGAGGTCGGGATCCCGGAGGTCTCGCAGGACGAGGGTGGAGAGGATGAAATGGACTTGGTCTTCAAGTTGTTCAGGACGGAGCATGTATTTCCCTTCGGAACACCATTGTAAACGAAAGCCGGCAGGGCATCCGTCAAGCATGCTGAATCCACCGGAAATGGCCAAGCTGTCGCAGCGGGAACACAAAGTAGAATGGGACGAAGACGGAGAATCATCCCATGTCGCCCTCTTCCCTCCCCGCGATGCCCCGGTTCGACCAGGATCATCTGGGTGGGGTATTCGGGTCTGAACACCGCCTTGTGGACACCCGGGATGTGGAAGAGGCTCAGGCCCTCACGGGTTCAGTGTTGGGCCATCATCAGCTCCGCACCATAGGCCCGGCTCCTTCCCTGCATGTGACGCTGGATCGCATTTCCCTGGGGGAGATCTCCTTCAATCGCCTTCGCTGGCAGGCCCACATCACCCTGGATCCGGGCCGATTGCCGGGTTACTACCTGATCAGCCTCCCCACGGGAGGCAAAGCGCGGGTCTGCCAGGATGGCTTGGAGAACTACTCTGTCCGGGGCAGCTCTGGGATTGGCAATCCCTCGCAATCCTTCTTCCTGGAGGCCCATAAGGACTTTGATCAGCTGCTGATCACCATCTCCCGGAACTGCATTGAGCGCACCTGGACTGCGATGACAGGCAGGGCACCGAAGGAACCCATCATCTTCGAAGGGCCCATCCAGACAGGCAGTCCGGCCTGGTGGAGCTGCCTGGGCCTTCTGCAGCAAGGCGTCAGGGCTGCCCAGCTGCCTCCCGGAAGCCAGGCCCGGACTTTCGGCGAGCAATGTCTGGCCCAAGGAATGGCCACGGCCCTGCTCACCCTGCACCCCCATTGCCTGGCCTCCAGCCTCGTCAATGCCGACCCCAGATGGGCCCCTGGCTACCTTCACCGGGCTGAGGCCTTCCTGAAGGCGCACCTGCACGAGCCTCTCGAGATTGAGGATGTTTCACGCCATTGCGGCGTCTCCAAACGGACCTTGTTCGCCACCTTCAAAGAGCATCACGGCATGGGGCCGATGCGCTGGCTGAAGGAACGGCGATTGGAGGCGGCCCGGATGGCCCTATCAACACCAACGTCGAATCGGACCACCGTCTGTGGAGTGGCCATGGCCCATGGTTTTCTGAATCAGGGCGACTTTGCCAGGGCCTACCAGGACCGCTTCCAGGAACTGCCTTCCGAGACCCTGAGGTTGGCTCTGCGACCCCGGTAGAGTTCAGGCTGGGGAGGACTACTTGGCCACGGCGTTCTTCACATGGTCGGCCATTCGCCGGTAGGCCTTCTCCGCAATCTCCCGGGTACCGCTGATGAGGTTGAAGCAGTGGTCCACTCCGGGTACGTCGTAGTGGTCCACCAGCGCCCCGGCTTTTTCCAGCGATTTTGCGTACCGCACGCCTTCATCGTGGAGCCGGTCGTACTCGCAGGTGAGGACCACGGCGGGGGCGATGCCTTCAATGCCCTGGTCGTTGGTCCCCCAGGCAGGAGAAACCAGTCGTGTCGTGCGTTTTGCAGGATCTGGGATATAGCAGGCGTTGAACACTTCACTAAGGAAGGGCGTGATAAGGGCCTTTTTGTAATCCGTGTGCTTCAGCCCCGCATCGGTGACGCAGTCCAGGGGTGGGTAGACCAGTACCTGGAGCGCGATCCTGGGACCTCCCTGTTCAAGAATCAGGCGACACACACCAGCCGACAGGGAGCCTCCGGCACTTTGGCCCCCGATACACAATCTCTTGCCGTCCCACAGAGGGTTGTCGGCGGCCACCCAGACCGCCGCATCATGGGCCTGCTCCAAAGCAACCGGGAACCGATGCTTGGGCGCAACCGCATAATCGGCGTTGATCACCACCACGCCGGCATGGTGGGCCAGGAAGCGACACCATGCGTCATCCTGCTCCGGACCCGCCGCCACAAAGCCGCCACCGTGAAGATTCAAGTAGACCCCCGGTTTTCCTTCAGAGGACTCCGGCGGCAGATAGGCCTGGCAGGCGAGGGGGCCATGCCGGGTGGGAATGGTCAAAGGCATCCTTCGCCCGGGAATTTCCGGAAAAGACAGTTCGGGTCCTGGATGGGGAACGAGCACTTTCCCCAGGAGCTTGCCCAGCGTATCTGCCACGATTTGAATCGAAAAAATCCCCATAACAATCCCTTTTTGAATAAAAAATTAATCGATTCAAAACAACATCTAAACCAGTTTAAACAGGTGCACCAGGACGCGATCCGCTCCAGGAACCTCGATGACCACGCCATCATCGGTCTCCACCGCATACTGAGCATCGATCATCCCGCCACAAATCTGGATGACCCGAAGAAAAGCTCCACGCTGGAGGCCGATATCCTTCACGGCTTCAAGCAGGGGCGTGATCATGGCCAAATCTTGACCGATGGCGCTGCCCAGGAAAACCGCCCCAGCGCAGTCCCGTCGCCGGAGTGCAGAAAAGTGCATTTTCACCGTGAGGTCCGTCAGCAACGCTTCGATTTTCCCGTCCCTGGCCCTGCAATCCCCTTGGTTCGATAGCCGTCCGATGGTGCAATGCCTGCATGGAACTCTGGGATTCCCATTGCCACCTGCAGGATGAACGCTACGGCGCGGATGTCGGGGGCGTGATCCAGCGGGCACTGCAGGCTGGGGTCGCCCGGATGGTCTGCTGCGGCACCCGGGAGGAGGACTGGTCCAGGGTTCTGGAACTGGCAGAAGGCCACGACTGCATTGTCCCCATGCTGGGCCTCCACCCCTGGTTCGTGGGCGAAGCCCGGCCGGGATGGCTCGACCGGCTGGGCGAACTGACCCGGAAGCAGCCCTTGGGTATCGGCGAATGCGGCCTCGATTTCGCCATCGAAAACCCAGACAGGCCAAGGCAGGAACAGGCCTTTGCCGCCCAGGTGCGGCTGGCCCGGGATCTGGATCGCCCCCTCTCCATCCACTGCCGCCAGGCCTGGGAGAGCCTCCTTCAGATCTGCCGGGAGGAAGGGCTCCCCAGACGGGGTGCAGTGGTCCATGCCTTTTCCGGGTCCCCTGAAGTGGCCCGGCAGCTCCAGGACCTCGGGCTTTTCCTGGCATTCGGGTGCTCCCTGGCCAACCCCGCCAACAAGCGGACACCCAAGGCCCTCCTGGCGGTGCGGGAGGATCGACTCCTCCTCGAAACCGACTCCCCGGACATCCCGCCCCGGCACCTGCCGGACTGGCCCCCGGAGGGCCTCAACGAGCCCAGGTACCTGGCTCTGGTGCTGGAGACGGCGGCGAGGATCAAAGGCGTCGGCGTCCTCAAGCTCGCCGAGCAGACATCACAAGCTGCTGAACGCCTTTTTGTGAATGTTTGAATCATATAATTGCAGCAACAACTTTCCCCGATGCTACCATCTACATCACACATCTCACCGGAAAGCGATTGACCACCCCCTCTGCCACGCGATTGCTGCATCTGGCTGTCCAAAAAGGGCTTCTACCCCTGGAGGACCTCCATCGAGCCCAAGCGAAAGGTCCCTGTGACCAGGATTCGTCCATGCTCATCCGGACTCTCCTCGAAAAGGGAATCCTGACGGAATCGCA
Source organism: Holophaga foetida DSM 6591 (assembly GCF_000242615.2). Taxonomy (GTDB): domain Bacteria; phylum Acidobacteriota; class Holophagae; order Holophagales; family Holophagaceae; genus Holophaga; species Holophaga foetida. The sequence goes on along the minus strand of NZ_KI912268.1, from coordinate 344,100 downwards.
ACTCTCCGACCTGAAAGCCGATCTACCACTCTCCGTTCTCGATAGTCCTCGCCCCCCCAAGCAGGCCCCTCCGCCCATGCCGGCGATCTATACCGCAACCCGACTCCGGACCTGGGGACACTACCGGAACCTGGAGTTCATCGGCGAAGGCGGCATGGGCCGCATCTTCAAGGCCTACGATCCAAGCCTCCAGCGGAACGTCGCCCTGAAGGTCCTGCGGGGAGATTCGCCGGAACTGCTGATCCGCTTCCTCCTGGAAGCCCAGCACCAGGCCGCCATCGACCACGCCAACATCTGCCGCGTGTATGAAGTGGGCGAATGCGAGGGGCACTCGTTCATCGCCATGCAGTTCATCGAGGGTTCCAACCTGGAGGACCTTTCCCCTGAACTTTCCGTCGTCCAGCGAGCGAAGCTCATGGCCACAGTCGCCGAGGCCATCCACGCTGCCCACCGCCTGGGTCTGATCCATCGCGATATCAAGCCTGCCAACATCCTGGTGGAAAAGGATGAGCAGGGTCAGCTGAAGCCCTACGTCCTGGACTTCGGCCTGGCCCGGGGATCCAGCCCCAGCGGTTTCTCCGTCAGCGGCCTGGTCCTGGGCACCACCCACTACATGGCCCCCGAACAGGCTCGGGGGGAAAACAGCCGCCTGAGCTGCCGGACCGATGTCTACGCTCTGGGCGCCACCCTCTACGACATGCTGGGCGGCCAAGCTCCCTTTGCGGATGTGGATGGGGCCGTGTGCATCCAGAAGACCTTGGAAGAGGAACCCCTCCGCCTCCGAAGCCTGTGCCCCGATCTACCGAAGGACCTGGAAACCATCGTCACGAAATGCATGGAGAAGGAGCCCTCGCGACGCTACGAATCCGCCCGGGAGTTGGCGGAGGACCTGAAGCGCTTCCTGGCGGGGGAACCCATCTTGGCCCGCCCCCAGACCTTGTCCTATCGCACCTTGCGTTTCGCAAGACGCAACAAGCCGATGATCGCCCTGGCCGCCACAGCCCTGGTGGCGATCACCCTTTCAGGCAGCGGCATCCTGTTCGCACGATTCAAGGCGGCACGCCAAGTGCGATGGGCCCAGCAGTACGGACAGGAGGCAGAGCGCCTGGAGGCCCTGGTGCGCTACATCTACCTCATGCCCGCCCACGATATCCGCGGCGAGCTCACCCTCGTCCAAGAGCGGGTGGAAGCCCAGCGCAAGCGGGCTCTCTCCCTGGAAGGGGACGTGCAAGCGGCTGCTCTCTACGCCCTGGGACGGGCCTACCTGACCAACCGGGACTTCGACTTGGCCAGAGCTTCCCTTGAGAAAGCCTGGAACCAGGGGCTGAGAACCCCCGATGTGGCTTATGCCCTGGGCAGGACCCTGGGCTTCATCTATCAGCGGGAACTGGAAGCGGCGTGGCACATGGCCGACCAGACCTCGGTGCGCCTCCGTGTCGCAGAGTTGGATCGTGTCCTCAAATCCCAAGTCATCCACTACCTCCGCGAAGGACGCGAAGCCGGCCTGGAGCCTCCCGCCTACATGGAGGCAGAGCTGGCCTATTTCGAGATGAGATACGATCACGCCCTGGAGATGGCAAAGCGGGCCCACAGAGAGTCCCCCTGGCTCTACGAAGCCCTGGCTCTGCAGGCCGAAATCCATCTCGTAAAGGCCAACACGCTCAACGACTCCCAGGCGTTCCTCAAAGAGCACAGCCAAGCCTCGAAATGCCTGGAGGAGTGCTTGCAGGTCGCACCCTGCGACCCCCATCTGCTGGAAATGATGTCCCGGCGATGGTGGCAGGAACTGGATTGGCGACGGGACCACGGCATGGATACCCAAGCCCCTTTCCAGGCCCAGTTGGCCGTTTGCGACCAGTGGCTCAGGATCATCCCGGGAGACCCTGCGGCACTGGCCCGGCAGGCCAGCGCCTACGTGGAAATCGCCAGACGGGGAGCCCAGAACGACGTGACCTTCCGGTACCGGATGGCCGAGAAGGGCGTCCAGTTGGCGGAGTCCATTCTTGCAAAGGATCCCGCCAGTCTCGACGCCATGTTAGTCAAGACATCAGGCACAACCATCATGGCCTTCTGCCAGCGGGAGCTGGATCAGGACCCAACAGCCTGTTTCGATCAAGCCCTGGACTGCGCAAGACGATACCTGGAGCGCAACCCCTGGCTTCCCGAGGTCCATTCCATCGTCGGGGCCGTGCTGGCCGGAAAGCTGGAATGGCAGCATCGCAGCGGCACCTACGACGACACCCTGTGGCGAGGCTACCTGCCACGTCTGGATGAGGCTGTCCGCCGCTATCCCCACCTTTCCTTCATGGTCACCCAGGTCGGGTGGTGCTGTTCCGCCATTGCCGACAGCCAGATGAGGCGAGGTCAGGATCCAGGTCCCATGCTCCAGAAGGCCCAGGCCCTCTTCGCCCAGTCCATCGCCCAGGACCCGACCTACTTCCAGGCCTATGAGAAAGAGGGGCTTTGCCGCCTCATTCGTGCCAGATGGCTGGCCAGCCGGGGCCAGGACCCTTTGCCGGAGATCCAGAAGGCACACCTGTCCTTCCAGTCCGTCCTCAAGGTGGCCCACAACGACATCAATACCCTGCTGGATCTCCTCATCGCCGACAACATGGCCGCCAAACAACGGATGCTCCAGAAGCAGCGACCCGATGAGGACCTGGCCCAGGCGGAGGCCGTCCTCGGCATCCTCCAGAGGGAGCAGAGGACCCGGACTGCCCGGCGCCTGCTCGCGGAAGCAGACCATTGCCGCCTCGCTGCCCAGGCTTCCCCCAGCAACACGCAACGCCTTAAGGCCGAAGGCCTGGTGAAGGAAGCGGTGAAGCGGGATCCCGGCAACCCCGACGCCCAACAGCTCCTCAGGCGCATCCGCGCGGATCGGTAGTCGGTATCACCCCTGCGAGGGGCGTGCACACAGCTGAACCGAGCCGGGTGGAACATTCCGGTCGAATGACTCATACGCCTAGCGCGGCAGGCCCCACATGAACCAAGAATCAGCAATTACCCCTGATTTGCCCCACAAATATGATCATTTCAATATTTTCCCAACATTGGCATGATTTATACCTATTTATTAAACATTGCAATCATATCACCAACATCAGATGCGCCACCGGATATTGGGGTTGAGCCCGTCAACACAAGGCACTTGTTCGACCATTAAGTGCACTGAATGATAGTATTTGATCAATCCGATTCCCTCAGGTTCGACACCTTGCCTGTTTTTCATGCCAACCAATGCTAGGAGCCATTCAGATCTTGCAGGTCTCGGCCCATGATTGTTGTTTGGTTTTTATAATTTATTCTTTAAACGCTTCATTCATCAATATATGAGCCCGGACAAGTCTCGATAGACGGCTTGAAAATAAATTTCAGGCGCCATCTCCAAACATGCCCACACGGCACTTGCCGATTTCAAAACAAATAATATCTATAATTATAGCAAGTGAATCTTCGTTGCATAAGCGAGCATTCAGACACTGTGACCTCGCCCACAAGCGCCCTGACAGCTTGAACGCTATGACAAGTGGATTATCATTAAGTCAGACCATTTCTGATTGATTCAAAAGATAATTAAAACATACCAGGATCACCCCACCACAAACCTCACGCAAAAGGACTTACAAAATGACCCCAAGAGGCCCTTGATTATTGGGCTAGTGAAGTATTGCCATTTTTTTAACATGCATTGAGGAGCCGGTTTGACTCACGGCACCCTGTCCTTTCTCTGTCTGGAGAAATACATGAAAAATAATTTCTTTAAATGGCTTGTCCTTTTGGCGGTTGGCCTCGTCGCAGGGGCTAACGGCGGCAATACCTTGGCCTTCGCTCCCATCCTCGGTGATGTCGCCCATGACCTCGGGATCGGCATTCCCCTGGCCCAGGGCAGTTTCCTGGGAATCTTCCTGTTCGTGGTGGCGATCTCGATCGTGGTCGGGGGCATCCTGGCGGATCGCCTCGGGGTCACCAAGACCATGATCATCGCCTCGCTGGCGGGCATCATCCCCAACCTTCTATTCCCGATCCTGGGCCATATCTTCGGGGCCGTTGTCGTCCTGCGGATTTTCCAGGGCTTCGGCGCCGGTTGCGTCTTCGCCCTGATCCCCCTGGTAGCCGCTCATTGGTTCGCACCTGAAGAGAAGGGCCGGGTCGTCGGGATGGGCATGACCATGCTCAACGCGGGCATGATGGTGGGCATCGTGGGCGCCCCCATGGTCTACCAGAAGGTGGGCAACTGGCGCTCCACCATGATGTGGATGGGCCTGGTGGAAATCCTCATCCTCCTCTTCGCTCTCTATATCTCAGCCAACTACAAGAAGAACGAGCCTGTTCACACCACTGCCGCCCATGGTCAAGAGGCCTCCGGCTGGCAGACCATGAAGAGCGCGTTGCACAACCCGACCACGTACATCGGGATCATCATGTGCATCTTCATTTCGTGGCTCCTCAACGCCCTCAATGACCTGACTCCCCAGTACTTTGCCCTGAATGCCCCCATTGGCGTCGGTTTCGGACGGATGAAGGCGGGTCAGCTCATGCTGGCGGTCCAGGTGGGCACCATCCTGGGTGGCCTCATCGGTGGCTTTGTCCTCGACAAGATCTTCAAGGGCAATCCCAAGCCGGTGCTGCTCCTGGGCTTCCTTGTCACAGCCGTCTCGGTCTACAGCATCCTCTTCCCCTCGGTCTACAACAGCTTCCTCCTGATCCCCATCCTGGGACTTGCCGGAGTGACGGTCGCCTTCCTGAACCCGGCCGCTGCGGTATTCGTGGCCCAGACCTACCCCGAGAAGATCGTAGGCAAAGTGGTGGGCATCTGGCTGGGCATCGGGGCCTTCGGGGGAGGCATGGGCATCATCTCCAGCGCCATCTGCCTGCACGCCACCGGAACCTACGTCCTGACCATTCGCCTCTTCGCCGCCGTGGCCATCCTCGGCCTGATCCTCTCCCAGGTCCTCAACCGCGACGTCAAGCTCAGCCTCACTGCCGAGCGCAACTAGTTCTGCCTTCCCAACCCTCCTTGAAAAGGATGTCCGCATGAAGAAGCATTTTCTGACCGCCCTCTCCCTGGGCCTGCTCGCCAGCGCAAGCCTCTCGGTCTTCGCCCAAAGCCCTTCCACCCCCGCCGATGTCGATTCCCGGCTGAAAGCCCTGGAAGACCAGTCCGGCCGCCTCCACTACTTCGGCCTGCTCCATGTTTCCGACCAGATGTGGAACAGCACGGGCTCATTCAAGGGCACGGATACGTTCTTCGGCGATTCCGGCCACGTACCTGAAGTGGGATTGGATCTCTTCCTGACCTACAAGGTGAATGAGAACTGGAAGGTCGTCCTGGAGGAAGAGGCTGTCCGGAGCTTCAGGAGTGGCGGCTACGGCACCAGCCCCAAGGATGAGGGCACCGCTGCCGGCAACCAGATGCTGGACCAGATGTATGCCCAGGGCACCTACGGTCCGGTCACCCTCACCGCTGGCAAGTGGGATTACGTCCCCTGCTACGGCGCCGTGCTGAACATGGCCGACCGCGCCATGAGTGGTGTCCAGGTGGCCGTCGGGAAGGAATACTACGCAAAGCTTTCCTACGGCTACCTTCGCCAGAACTGGACCGGCGCCCCCCTGAACCCCAACCTGGTTTCCCTGGGCTCCTGGAGCACAGAAGGCGTGGTTGCGGGCCAGGCTGCCACCATCACCTTCAACGGGGGTGATAACCACTACACCGCCCTGGAAGCGGGTGCTGCCCTTCTCCCCAAACTGAACGTCAAGGCGGCCTACCACCGCATCTCCACGCCGGGCGGAGTCTCACCCACCATCACCCTGGCTGACAACACGGTCATCCACACTGGCCCCACGGACAGCACCAGCTTCAACCTCTGGGAGGTCGGGGCCGACACCACCGTCATTCCTGGGGTGCGTCTCTGGGCCACCTACGAGCAGTCCAATGCGGACACCCAGAACAAGATGTACATGGGCGGTTTCGATATCGGCCATCCCGACTTCAAGCACGCCGGTGCCTGGCACCTGTCCATGCGATACGTCAAAGAGGAGGCCAATTCCTCCGTCGGCCCCTGCAATGACTGGTGGATCACCGGCATCAACATGGCCAATCGCACCTTCAATGGCATCGAAGGCCCCCAGCTCTTCGCGTCCTATACCCTCCAGAAGAACGTCAACTTCATGGTGTGGGCAGGTTCCAGCAAAGCCACCAACGGCGCCGATGGCCACCAGAAGACCGCGAAGCTCTGCATGAACTTCTTCTTCTAGCATCAGAGCGATTGGGTGGTGGGTGGGTGGGACCCTCACCACTGGAATCGGTCAAGCACAGATCAAACAAGCTGAGAACCCATATGGCGACGATCAGCAAAAAAACCAAAAAGGAGAAATGAAATGGAAGCCAACATCACCCAGGATGCCATGGGCACCCACATCGACTGGAAGCACGAGGGCATCACCCCCCACATGATCGACTGGTTCTGGTCCAACATGGAGAAGAGCTTCCTCCTGTGGCACCCCGCCCAGCACGAACCCCTGGTGTGGGCCGTTCCCGTCCGGCACGGCAATCCCATCGGATCGGTCCACATCGCCCCCCAGACCTGGAACGACGGTACCCGCCAGAACCTCTACATCCGCTTCGAGAAGCTTGAGGATGTCCCCGCCGAGGTCCGCGACTACATCTGCTACGAGCACGTCGTCATCGTGGCCGGATTGGGACTGGGCGAAGAGGCCCTGGCCGCCGGGAACCCCATGGGCTACCGCATCCACCAGTGGGAGAAGACCGACTACGGCGTGGTCGGCAAGTCCTCCGCCATCGGCACCCGCAAGAAGGAGACTCCCGAGGAGGGCATGGTCTGGTCCGCCCACTGCATTGAGGAGATCGGCAACTGGGGCAACTTCCTGGCCCCCATCCACCAACTCTTCAAGGTCGTGACCAACACCCAGTACAACCCCTTCGCCGACCTATCCGTTGAAGGCAAGGGCCGCAACGCGAATTACAAGTTCATCCAGTAGTCTCTGACCCACCTTGATCGTCCGGGGCGCTCCACCAGAGCGCCCCAACGGCTTGGCCATTTGGTAAACGCGGTTTCCCTGGAGGGCCATGGCCTTGGGAAGGGGCGAACGGCACAGGGATGGAACTCGGCCGGTGTTCTGCGGGCGGGACCTCCACGGTCCGCATATGCCGCGGCTCATCCTTGGGTGAAAGCCCACTGATGATTCAGCACTAATTTAATCATATCAAGTCTTACATCAGGATAGTAGATGCCGTTCGATTCGACGGAAACAACCAGTCCCTTTTCACTGGCGACCGGATCCAGACCGCGGGCGGGACAGAGGTCAAGCTGTATGGCTTGTTCAATTCCCCGGGATTTCATTTCCCGGCAGAGTGCTTCAAATACCGCCAGGGCACCCTCGGCCAAGTAGCCTGTGCCGCCATACACAACCATGGTGGTCTCCTTCGCATTGAGAAAAGAGAAACAGAGCGAGCAGCTATCGTGGGTGGCCCAACCCAGCTGGGTGCAACGCGGGGAATTCCTGATCAGCCATGACATTTCCTTGCCGCTTCACCGGGGAAAGTGGTGCAAACTGTTCGGCGGATAGATGTCGCGACACCCAGCCTGACGCCCCCTATTCAAAGCTTGTCCATTTAGATTTATTGAATATAAAAATATGTTCAGAAATCCATAGCAGAAAGCTTGGACATTCACACATTCGAAACCCAACGAGGTGACGTCATTGGCATAGAATTACATGATAATGAAGATTGTTTGACCGGAGAAGCGGCTTAAAGCTGAAATGTTTCGGGGTGATCATTAAGCTTTTTTTGATAATTTTTATTCATAAAAACACCCCCACGGAGGCCTTTTGGATACCCAGCACTTGCGCTGTTTTATGGCTGTCGTGGAATACATGAATTTCACCAAGGCAGCCAGGCAGCTCTGCTTGACTCCATCGGCCATCAGCTACCAGATCGCCTCCCTGGAGCGTGAGCTGGGGGTAAAGCTCTTGGAGAGGGTCCCGAACGCTGTTCGCTTTACACCTGCGGGCCAGTTCTTCTACAACGGCTTAAAGGGTTTCATGGCCTCGTATGAGAACTTGGTGACGGGTGCTCAGCGCAGGGCATCCGGCGCAACCGGGAATCTGGCCATTGGTTTTTTGGGCGGGGTGGAGAAACGATTTCTTCCCATCATTGTCGAACATTTTCGTTCCCTTTTCCCCTCGGTCTCCCTCCAAATCAACCGCTTTGACATGATCCCCCTGGCGTATGCCCTGGAAAAGAGAGAGGTGGACATCGCCTTTACCCTGGCCTCCGGACTTCCCGAGAATACGAATCTTCAGACCAAGCTCCTTCTCAGAGAGCGAGTGGTTGTTGTGATGCAGCCAAGTAATCCATTGGCCCAAAGGGAGAGTCTGGTCCTGGAAGACCTCAAGGATGTTCCTTGCGTCGATCTCGTCCGGCCCGTAGGGGTTCCGGTCCACGACCCGTTTGTGGAAAATTGTGCTAAGCGGGGCTTCAAACCCAGGATTGTCGAACGGTTCTCGGACATGGAGTCCATGTTCTTGGCCGTGGCGTCTGGAATCGGCATTACCGTCTTTCCCAAATATCGCGCCGAGCCCTTGGTCAGCCCCCAACTCACATATGTGCCGCTCCAGGGAGAAGGCAGCACCGCAGACTGCGTCGTGGCATGGGATCCCCGCACATCCAATCCTGTGGTCCACGAGTTCTTGAAGGAATTGGATACCCATACGTGGGGAAGCGCATAGGTAGAGGCTGCGGGCAACCGGGAAGCCAGGTTCAGTAGCCCCCGATCACCGCGGTCAAACCGTCCGCAAAGAGGGAGGAACGGCTAATCTGGATCTTTCCGGAAACGTCCATGGTCCTCTCCAGCCTATTCCTGTCCGGCGCCTTGGCCATCCTCCCGAGCGCCGGAACACCGACTCTGGCGGCCGCCCAACCCGAAGCCGTGACGCCAGCCCTTCCGGAGGACCCGGCGGTGGCCCAAGCCCTGGCCCCCTGTGCCGCCATCATCCGGAAGGAGTTCAGCCAGGTACTGGCCCAGGCCTCGAAGCGCATTCCCCGGGGCAAGCTGGGGGAGGAGAACCTCCTGGGTTACTGGGTGACCGATCTCATGCGGGAGCGGGCCAGCCGCTGCCTGGGGCAGCCCGTGGCCTTCGCCTTTATCAATTCCGGTGGCCTTCGGGCGGATCTCCAGGCCGGACCGGTGCGGGTCGCGGACATTTTCGAACTCATGCCCTTCGACAACGAGCTGGTGGTGACGGAATACACCGGCCGGGAAGTGCTCCAGCTTCTCCGGGGGGGCCTGATCAAGAAGGCTGGGGAACCCTGTTCCGGTGTCCTCATCAGCCTCCAGGGCACACCAGAGCGCCCGGTAGTCTCTGCAAGCTGGCTCCAGACTGCTCCCCTTGATCCCGAGACCACCGTGCTCATCGCCACCACGGACTACCTCCTGGCCAGCGGAGACGGCCTCCCGACCCGAGGACGTTCCAAGAAGGTGATCCCCACGGGACTCCAGATCCGCCAGATCCTACTGGAAGCCTGTGCCGAACTGGGAAGCCAGGGAAAGTCCCTCCCCTGCCCCGCCCCGGGCCGCTACTCCTTCGCCCCAGGCATGCTGGAGGCCCTGCTGGAACGGAGGATCGCATGGTAGACCGCCGGGCATTCCTGGGGGGACTGGGTGCCGCTTTCCTGGCCTCTCGCCTGCCTTTGCGGGCCGAAAGCTCGCCCCGCATCACCCTCCTCCACACCAACGACACCCACTCCCATCTGGAGCCCCTCGCCAGCGGTTCCCTGGCGGGCCGGGGGGGCATCGCCCGACGGGCCGCACTGGTGAAGCGCCTGCGGAGCCAGGGAGGCAATCTGCTCCTGCTGGATGCCGGAGATGTCTTCCAGGGAACCCCCTACTTCAACCGCTTCAAGGGATCCCTGGACTACAAGCTCATGTCCATGGCGGGCTACGATGCGGGCACCCTGGGCAACCACGACTTCGATGCGGGCATAGAGGGCCTGATGACGGCCCTGGAGGAAGCCACCTTCCCCATCCTGAACTGCAACTTCACCTGGGAAGGCGCCCCCCGCCTGGGGCAGAAAATCCTGCCCTGGACGGTCAAAACCTTTCCGGGCCTGAAGGTGGGCCTCACGGGCGTCGGCGTGGAGTTCCACGGGCTGGTCTTCCCCAAGAACCACGAGGGGGTGGGCTGGCGGGACCCCGTAGCCCCCCTTGGGGCTGTGGTCCGGCGTCTCCGGGAGGTGGAGAAGGTGGATCTGCTGGTGGTGCTCTCCCACCTGGGCCTCGACCATCACGGCGCCGCCATCGACGACCTGAACCTGGCCCGCCTGGTGCCGGGCATCGATGTCATCATCGGCGGCCACACCCATACCTTCATGGACACCCCCGTGCGGGTGGACGACACCCACATCTTCCAGGTGGGCTACGCGGGTGTGAACCTGGGGCGGATGGACTTCGCCCTGGGGCCGAAGGGCGAGGCCATCGCCTGCGGATCGGCCTCGCTGCCGCTTGTCGATCGCAGAGGCTGACACAGCCTGACGGACTTCCACCGATTCCGCTCAGCGCAGGAAGAGGCGCCGATAGCGTTCATGATCCTCCTCGGTGTAGACGTTGAAGAGGATGCTTTTGAAGCGGTCCGGGTAACGCTCCAGCCATCGGGAAACCGTTTCCAGGGCGATGGGCGCCGCCTCCTCCGCCGGGAAGCCGAAGACCCCGGTGGAAATCCCGCAGAAGGCCAGGGTCCGAATCTCCTCCACCTGTGCAGCAAGGTCCAGACAGGCGGTGTAACAGGAGGCCAGGAGCCTCCGGTGTTCAGCGGTGAGCCTGCCCTGGACGATGGGCCCCACGGTGTGGAGCACAAAGCGGGACGGCAGGTTGTAGGCCCGGGTGAGCTTGGCGGTCCCGGTGGGTTCGGGCTCCCCCTGGAGGGCCATGATCCTGGCGCAGTCCTCCCGGAGCCTGGGCCCGGCGGCAGAGTGGATGGCATTGTCGATGCACGCGTGGAGGGGGGAGAAGCAGCCCAGGAGTTCACTGTTGGCGGCGTTCACGATGGCATCGACCCCGAGGCGCGTGATGTCACCCCGCCAGAGGATCAGGCGGCCGGAAGCTCCGTAGCCGAAGGACTCCCGCACCGAAGGCAGGGCATCCGCCTCCACCCAGCCCCCCGCCAGCCGCTCCGCCCACAGGAGCCGATCCAGTTCCACCAGGAGCTCTTCGGACCAATTCCCAGGGGGTCGCCGGTTCAGGAGCCCCCTCAACAGGCGACGCGGTTCCCGGAAGCCCTCTCCGGCCCCCAGAAAGTCCAGGACTCGTTCCAGGACGGCCTGGGCCTCCTCCCCTTCACAGGGACAGGGACGAGACCAGGGAAGGTCGATGGCAACCAGATCCCGATAAGCCTGAAGCGGCAGGGGAGGCATGACGGGCCTTTCCGGAACGGAACCCCCGTCCCTTACTCGCTTCCACCCTTGACACCTTCCTTGATGCCCTTCCCCAGCTCCGTTGCGGCCTTCCCCACCTTCTCGCCGCCCTCCTTGACCACCTGCCCTACTTTCTGGGCTCCCGCCTTGACGGTCTCGCCCACCTGCTTGCCAGCCTTGCCAATGGCCTGCCCCGTCTTGCGCACCGTCTGCCCCGCCTTGCGCCCGATCTTCCGGGGTCCGGCCTCCTGGGATTCTGCCGCCTTGGGAGCAGCCTCCGGCGCCGTCATCTCGCGGGGTGGCGTCTTGGGAAGGGGGGCCATCTCCTCCGGAAGCACCGAAAGACTGAGGTACAAAAGGGCAGACAGGATCATGGGGATTCCTCTCATTACAGGATATCTCAAGTTATTCGATGCGTTGTAGCGGGTCTAAGTTCCGGTGGAACCTCGCCCCGTCTTGACTTTCGTTTTTTATTCGCTAAGCTAGGGGATGCCCCGACGCTCCGGGGCCGCTATGGAGGTGGGGGTGCTGGCAATGTGGGTTCCGGAGTTACCTTTCCAGCTGGCCTGCCAGCGGGAAAGGACTTTGCGGGACCGCCCCCTGGCCTTCCTGAGCCCCCAGGGGGGGCGCACCCCCTGCCTGTGGCTGGTGAATCGGCTGGCAAGGGCAGCGGGCGTCTCGTCAGGTGATCCAATGGATCATGCCCTGCGTCATCTGCCGGGCCTACGGGTGCTGGACCCGACCCCCCAGACCTGGTGGGAGGCCCAGATGAGCCTCAAGGACTTCCTCTCCCACTGGAGTCCCCAGGGGCTCCTGGGACGCATGGGGGAGGCCCTGCTGGAACTGAAGGGCACGGACCGTCTCTTCGGCCCCGTGCGGGATGCCGCCTGGAAGTTGCGCCGGGAGCTGGCCCAACAGGAGGGCTGGGAGAGCCATGGCGGCCTGTCCGAAAGCGCCGCCGCCGCCCAGCTGGCGGCCCGCATGGAGCACCAGCTGGAGTGGGTGCCCGGGGGCCATGAAGCCAGCTTCCTGGCCCCCCATCCCCTGGCCCGGCTGCCGGATCTGAACCTGAGGGCAGCCTCAAGACTGCGGCGCCTGGGGCTCCGGCTGGTGGGGGATCTCCAGCCCATGCCCCTGCCCACCCTGACCCGTCTGCTGCCCGAACCCGAGGCCCGCCAGCTCCTGGACCGGGCCCGGGGCCAGGACCGCCCCCGCCTGCCCCTCCTGGCGGAGCCGCCCGGCGAATCCAGCCACCCCTGGCGCCTGGAACCTCCCCGCCTGCCGGAGGAAGTCTCCCTGGCGGCCTGGTGCCTGGAGAAGCTGTGGAGCGAGCCCCGCTCCCCCCGGCGGCTCCAGCTGAACTGGTGGGACGTGGATGGCGAGGCCCACCACTGGGTGGCCCCCCTGGACAGCCTCACCACGCCCCCCCTGGAACTCTCCCGCACCGTGGAAAGCGCCTTTCGGGTCAGCTGCCAGCGGCGCATCCTGGTTCACCGCCTGGAGCTGCGGGTGGCCTGGGGCCTGGGCCGCCCCCAGGGCCTCTTCGAATCCAGCCTCACCCGCAAGCTGGGCGCCCTGGAGCCCGCCCTGGCCCGACTGCGGCAACGATTCCCCGATCGACCAGTAATGCCTGGTTTTTCAATCATTTAAAAGCATTACTTCCACCACAAAGACACAAAGGGCACCAAGGAAAAGCAAAGAAAGGAAAAGCGAACAGATTCAACGCAGAGGGCGCGGAGAAAAGCAAAAAGAGAGGGCAAAGAGAGCCTTGCGGACACTCATGCCCACTCAGGTGCCCTGACCTGCCCCGCTTCGCGGGGGCACGCAGCGATAGCTGCGTGCGTTCTGGAGGGGAGGGGTGCCATCGGCAAGCAAGCTTGCCTCAGGCCCCCCTCCCCTCCAGAACCTGGCCAGAGCCCCAGACTTGGATGAACCAAGCCCAGTGCCCCCCGTACACGTCCCCACCTTTTTCACATTTTCACCCTTCTCTCCCTCTTTCCTTGCTTTTGCTTTTCTCTGCGCCCTTTCTTTTCACCCTCTGCGCCCTCTGCGTTGACTCTTTTGATCTTTTTGGCCTTCCCCATGTCCCTCCTCTTCGTGATTACCGATTTCAGTGCCGGTGAAGGCATCTACACGGCGGAACAGCTGGCGAGGCTCATTCCGCGCCTGGGGTATGACCATGCGGTGATCTGGGATCGGGGACTTCAGGGATATCCGAGGCTGCGGGAGGAGCTGGCCTTCCAGAAGGCTTCCGTATCTCTCCATGTGGGCTGCCGCTTCACGTGGGAGGGGCACGCTTACGGGGCGCTTCCCTTCTCTGACACGGGCTACGCCGGGCTCTGCCGCCTCCTGACGGACCAAGCCCACGGCGGCCCCGGCGAGCTCCCCCGGGACTGCGCCCTCCTGGCCTCGACCTTGGAAGGCCTGGAGCACCTGGCCCGAAACGGCTTCCAGGGGGCCCTCCTGGCCCACCCCCGCAGGCACCGGGAGGTCGCCGAAGCCCTGCGCCTGGGTCACGAGGTGGTGGCCCCCCAGGTGCTGCGCTTCCGCACTCCGGCGGGCTTCGAGTTCCACCGTCTCAAGCGGGCCATGGCCACCCAGTCCACCGTGGTTCGTACCGAGCCCCTGTGGGACGAGCGGGACGGGGCCCTGGACCGGGCTACCTGGGAGGGTCGCTTCCCCTGGGCCGAGCCCCGCATCGCCCTCAGCACCCAGGCCCTCCAGGAGCGCATCGCGCCCTGGAAGATCCACTGGGGAGCCTGGGTGAGCGCGGGACCTCTGGGGCTCGATGGCCGGGATCCCGACGAGGCCCTGCGGGCCGCCGTCCAGGAGGGCCTGCCCAGGCGCTACGCCCGGATCGGCGGCGAGATCGAGAACCGCGTGGCCCATGAACTTGATCTGATCCGCAGCAAGGGCTTCGCCAACTACTTCCTGCTGGTGCGGGACATCGTGGGGCACCTGCGGCCCTCGGGCCTGGTGACCCGCACCTGCGGCCGGGGCAGCGGGGCCGCCTCCATCGTCAGCTATGCGCTTGAGTTGACCAACGTGGATCCAATCGGTACCCATCTGATGTTCGAGCGGTTTCTGTCGGAAGCCCGGGTGGATCCCCCGGACCTGGATATCGATTTTGCCTGGGACGAGCGTGAGCGGGTCATCCAGTCGGTCTTCGAGCGCTATGGACGGGAGCGGGTGGCCATGGTCTCCAACCATGTCTTCTACCAGCCCAAGTCCGCCCTGCGGGGTGTAGCCATGGCCCATGGGCGCCCCGAGGCGGAACTCAAAACCCTGGCCCAGCTGGTGCGGGGCTGGGACGGGGGCCTGGAGAAGGCCGCCCAGAACCCGGCCTGGGCACCCATCCTGGCCCAGGCCTCGGCCCTGGAGGGCCACTTCTGCCAGTTCTCCGTGCATCCCGGGGGCACCGTCATCAGCCCCGGCCCCCTCTGGGAGCACGCTCCCTTCCAGCCAGCCCCCGCCAAGGAGGGTGTGAGCATCACCCAGTGGGACAAGGATGGTGTGGAGAACTACGGGCTGGTGAAGATCGACCTCCTGGGGAACCGCAGTCTGGCGGTGATCCGGGACGCCTGCGCTGTCCTGGGGGATCGCGTTCCCCCTCGCCTGGACCAGCACGCCCGCCAGGACCCGGAGACCCAGCACAAGCTCGGCGCCGGGGAGAGCATGGGGGTCTTCTACGTGGAGAGCCCCGCCACCCGCCAGCTCCAGCAGCGGGTGGGGCGAGGGGACTTCGAAACCCTGGTGATCCACTCCAGCCTCATCCGGCCAGCGGCCCACCACTGGATCGACGCCTACGTGCGGCGCATCCGGGGCGAAGAGGTCTACACCCCATCCCACCCGGCCCTGGGGGAACTGCTCTCCGAGAGCTTCGGGGTGCTGGTCTACCAGGAGGACGTGGTGCGGGTCTCCATGGCCCTGGCGGGGTGGAACCACGAGGAGGCGGACCGTCTCCGCAAGCTCCTGGGCAAGCCCGACTGCGGTCGCAAGCTCCCGGCATTCGAGGCCCGCTTCCGGGAGGGCTGCGCCGCCCAGGGGGTCAGCCCGGAAGTCACCTCCGAGGTCTGGTCCATGATTCAGACCTTCCGCGGCTATTCCTTCTGCAAGCCCCACTCCGCCAGCTACGCCCAGGTGAGCTTCGAGAGCGCCTGGCTCAAGACCCACCACCCGGCGGCCTTCTTCGCCAGCGTCATCACCAACCAGGGGGGC
The DNA here is from genome assembly GCF_000242615.2 of Holophaga foetida DSM 6591. Taxonomy (GTDB): domain Bacteria; phylum Acidobacteriota; class Holophagae; order Holophagales; family Holophagaceae; genus Holophaga; species Holophaga foetida. Next base: position 328,451 of record NZ_KI912268.1, on the reverse strand, counting down.
TTCTATCCCGCCATCGCCTATCTGGGGGACGCCCGGCGCCATCGTCTGGTGGTTCGGGGGCCCGATGCCAACGCCTCCCGCTGGGCGTTTCACGCCGAGGGAGAGCAGGGGCTCCGGGTGGGCCTCATGCAGGTGAAGGGGGCCCGGGAGGAGGAAGTGAAGGGGCTCCTGAAGGAGCGGGAAGAGCATGGCCCCTTCGCCAGCCTGGAGGAGCTCCTGTCCCGCAGGGAACTCTCCCTGCCCACGGTGGAGGCCCTGACCACGGCGGGAGCCTTCGACCGCTGGGCCCCGGATGGCGATCGCACGCGCCTGCTATGGACGCCCCTCGGGGGCGTTCCCAGGGGCATCCGCCCCCGGCCCACGGACCCCTTCGAGCGGGCGGAACTGGAACTGGAGACCCTGGGCCTCACCTTGGAAATCCACCCGGCGGCCCTGGCCCGGGTGCGCCACGGCGGCGGCACCCACCGGGCGGCCCACGCAGAGGTGCCGGGACGGCGCCTGCGCTTCTGGGCCCTGGTGGTGGCAGAGAAGACGGTGCGGACGGTCGGCGAGGACGGGCTTGGCCCGGACGCGCCGGGGGGAGCACGAGGGGGACGCAGAGCGAGCCCTGCGAGCGGGCGGTCCCCTTCGTCCAGGCCTGGTGGGGAGGCCATGCAGTTCATCACCTTCGAGGATGAGACCGCCCTCTGCGAGGCCGTGGCCTTCCCGGAAGCATTCCGCAGGCGCAAGAGGCCCTACCGCGTGGGAGACGTCGTGCCCGTCCTGGGCCAGAGCACGAAGCAGGATGGGCTGACGGTGCTGGAGGTGGAGGGGTAGAAGGCGGGAACAAGGCGCCAAGTGCCCCCAAAAGACATCCCGATTATCCATGTATCTCCGAAACCTCTGGGTGAGGCGGGTTTTGGACAGGATTTGTCGCGCCATGGGACCGAACCTTCGAGTCATGGAGGTGTTCCATGGCGATCAATCGGATCCAGTTCCAGAAGGGTCTGTCCTTTCGGGATTTCCAAGCCCGGTATGGCACAGAAGTGCAGTGCAGGGACGCAATGGTGAAGGCAAAGTGGCCACACGGGTTCCAATGCCCGAAGTGTGGTAGTGGCGGGGCTTACTTCTTGGTTCCTCGGCAGTTGTTCCAGTGCAAGGCTTGCCACCACCAGACATCTGTCACCGTGGGGACCGTCATGGAGTCCAGCCACCTCCCACTGAGGACCTGGTTCGAGGCCATGTACCGGCTTTCACACGGCAAACACTCGATTTCTGCCCTGGAACTCAAGCGTTATCTGGGTGTCAGATACCCCACTGCCTACTACCTGAAGCAGAAGATCCTTTGCGCCATGAGTGCTGCGGAATCGAGCCGGAAGCTCAAGGATCGGGTTGAGATCGATGATGCCTATGCGGGTGGAGCTACCCACGGAGGCAAGCGTGGCCGTGGGGCTCCCGGGAAGCAGCCCTTCCTGGTTGCGGTCCAAACAGCGATGGAGAACCACAGGCAGGTCATCTATACCGTGCTCAAAGCCGTGACGGACTTCAAAATTGAGACGATCGAGGCATGGGCCAAGAAGGCCCTGGACCCTGGAACTCACGTCGTATCGGATGGCCTTCACTGCTTTCGTGGCGTCGCCGCATCTGGAGCCTCCCACGAACCCATCAAAAGTGAAGGGGGTTGGAAGGGTTCCAAGATGGAGGCCTTTCAGGCCGTGAACACCGTCATCTCCAACCTGAAGGGCAACATCCTCGGCGTCTGTCGCTGGTGCAGCGCACGGCATCTGCCCAGATACCTTGCCGAACACCAGTTCCGTTTCAATCGCCGCTTCAACCTCCAGGCCATCTTCCCTGCCTTGTTCGCCGCAGTCACAAATACCCCGCCTCACCCTGTCCGCCTCCTGGTTTCGGAGGCATGTGGATAATCGGGAAAGACATTCCTATTGCATATCTAATACATAGCCTATACCATCTCGCAAGAATACGGCATGCACTCCTTAATGTTATCGATTTTCATCATTCAAAAACATGATTATCAATAAAATCAAAAGAGGACAACATGAGCGTCTGGAAGAAATCAAGATACACAACCGCCTTTCAACTCGATTCAGACACCGTGGTTTTGCACAATTGTTTCATGGGTGCATTGGCACGGGTTCCAGCCCAAACATTCAGCGAGATTGAGGCACTTGTCGGAAAACCGGATTCAGGGAAGAACCCAGAAGGGGGGGTGTGGGAAGAACTCTGCACCAACGGCTTCTATTCCCCGACAGACCTGGATGAGCGGTCCCTGGTGGAAGGAATCTTGTCCAGGGAAGGCGACCATGGACACCAGGATCTGATCATCCTGCCCCACGAAGACTGTAATTTCAGATGCGTCTACTGCTACGAGAGCCATGCCGGCGGACGCATGACGGCCGAGGTTGCGGGAGGCCTCAAACGATTCGTCGAAACCGGAGCACAGGAGTGGTCCAGCTTGCACACTCGATGGTTTGGAGGCGAGCCCCTCCTGGCCCAGGATCTCGTGCTTGAGCTGTCGGATGCATTCCTCGAAAGCTGTGCCAGGCATGGACTCCCCTATCGGAGTCAGATGACCACGAATGCCTATCTCCTGAACCCCAAGGCTCTGGATGCCCTTCTCCCAAGAAAGATCCAGGATTTCCAGATCACGCTGGACGGCCCCGGCCCGGTCCATGACACCACCCGCTTCCTCGCCGGGGGCGGAAGAACCTTCCAGACCATCTACGACAACCTGCTGGCCATGAAGGCGCGAAGGGAGGAATTCACGGTATCGGTCCGGATCAATTTCAATCCGGAGTCCCTGCCCCTCATGGATGCCTTTTTCGAAACCTTGGCCCAGGACTTCGGGGAAGACATACGATTCGGGATCTATTTCAGACCCATCGGGAAATACGGTGGCCCCAACGACGACCACCTCTCGGTGTGCGAGTCAGGTGTATCCAAGATCGTGGAGATGGATCTCAGCCGGGACTTTGCCAGACACGGCAACCTCGACAGACTGGTTCAGAAAAGCCTCGTGGCGCATGGTCAGGTTTGCTACGCCTCGAAGAAGAACTCCCTGGTCGTGGGGTCAGATGGAACACTCTACAAGTGCTCGGTGGCATTTGAAGATCCCGCCAACCATGTGGGACACCTGCGGCAAGATGGCACCCTGGAACTGGATCGAGACCGCTGGCAAAAGTGGGTGAGCACTCAGCACCTGGATTGCAAGGCCTGTGAGCCATGCCCCGTCTTCCCGCTCTGCCAAGGCAAGTATTGTCCCCGCTCCTCCCTCCAGGCAGGCAAACCCGTTTGCCCTATGACCCGCACGACCTATGCCCAACTCGTGCAGCTTGCAGCGGAAGCTGGCAACCGGGCCAGTGGACCGCACCATGCGAAAGGAGGTAATCAGAGCAGACCAGAGAGACAGCAGTAGTCACCCTTTTCAGCCATGAACGTTTTCATCCAAGGAGAATCCGTGGACAAGCGAAAGATCCAAGAACTTAAGGACGCCAAGCAAAAGATCACTGAGGGCTCCCTGACCCTCTGGAACGCCCGCCTGGACGCCCTGATCGCTGGGGGCTATTCAGGAGAGCTCATCAATCACATCACCGCCGTAGATATCTGCGGGTGTGGCGGAGGCTCTCCGATCTGCGGGTGTGATTGTCCCGCCCCTTTCACGAGCTGCTCCAGCCAGCCCTCATGGGATCACGGTATCAACGAGATCAACCAGGCCCTCGTGGTCCTCACCAGGGAAGTCAAGGCCCTCAGAGAAAAGAGCGTGCTATAGAAGCTGCAGCGCGAGCAATGCAGAATCAGCCCAGGGGGGCCGCCATGCGCGGCCCTTTTTCAACCCGAGTAATCACGGCTCAGCCTTCCTTCACCGCCTGGATGGCTGCCTGGCAGAGACGGCGGATGCCCGGCTGGAGGTCCAGGGTGGCCAGGGCCTTCTCCGACACCCACTGGCCCCCTTCGGGAGGCGGAGGCAGTTCATCCTCGGCTCCCTTGGTGCGCAGGAGGTGAGTGAGGTAGAGGCGCTGCTGGCCCTCCAGCCCCTCCAGGCGCAGGAGCCAGGGGTTCGGCAGCCGGGAGGTCCGCTCATCGAAGACCACCGGCAGCTTGCTGGTATCCACGAAACGGAAGGGGATGCACCACCCGATGGCGATCTGATTCTGAAGCAGGGTGGGCGGCAGGAAGCCCGGAGCCCAGGGGATGTGCGGCGGCATGAGCAGGCCCCGGTGGGGGCTGTGGGGGCTGGGCACCAGCAGGACGAAGGGGGTGGCCGATCCATGGACCAGCACCCCCTCGATGAAGGTGGTCAGATAGACTGCACCCTCGGCCATGTTCTACCTCCCGCCAGCTTCACGCAGCTCGGCCAGGATGCGATCCCTGGCGGCGCTCACCTCGGCCACCATGGCCTCGGGGGCGAACTTCCGGACCTCCTTGGTGCGGCGGTCCCGAAGCTCCACGATGCCGTCCTTGAGGCCCTTGGCGCCCACCACGGCCCGCAGGGGGAAGCCCAGCAGGTCGGCGTCCTTGAACTTGGCGCCGGGGCTCATGCCCTCACGATCGTCGTGGAGCACCTCGAAACCGGCGGCCTCCAGCTCCTTCTCCAAGCGGGTGGCCACTTCGGAAACGTCGGGGTTGGCGGCGTCCAGGCTGAGGAGGTGCACCTGGTAGGGGGCCACGGGCCAGGGCCAGATGATGCCGTCGGCGTCATAGTTCTGCTCGATAACGGCGGCGACCGTGCGGGTCACACCGATTCCGTAGCAGCCCATGACCATGGGGTTCTCCTTGCCCTGCTCGTCCAGGAAGACGCAGTTCATGGACTTGGAATACTTGGTGCCCAGCTTGAAGACCTGGCCCACCTCGATGCCACGGAAGGCCTGGAAATGGCCATTCCCGCAGCGGGGGCAGGTGTCGCCCTCGACCCCTAGGCGCAGATCGAAGTACCCCTTGAAGAGCTTCAGATCCCGCTTGGGGTTGAAATTGAAGTGGTGGTAGCCGGTCTGATTGGCACCACAACTCAGGTTGACGGCCCCTTCCAGGGAGCGGTCCACGTACATGGGGATCTTTTCAAGTTCAACAGGCCCGATGAAGCCGCTCTGGGCCCCGGACAGCCCCTCGGCCTCAGCGACGGGCACCAGCTCCAGGACGTCGGCCCCCAGCAGGTTGCGGAGCTTGACGGGATTGGGCTCATGATCGCTGCGGAGCACCATGCCCACGTCGAAGGTATCCTCGCCTTTGGAGGCGCGGAAGAGGTAGAACTTCGAGGCCTGGTGGGCCTCCAGCCCCATGGCCTTGGCCTGCTCCTCCATGGTGATGATGCCGGGGGTGTGGAAGTGGGCCTTGGAAAGGGGCTGCTCGGCCCCGTGATCCACCGCCGGGACCTGGGGGGCCTCGGTCTTCTCGCTGTTGGAGGTGTAGTCGCAGGCATCGCAGGAGAGGATGGCATCCTCGCCGCTCCCGGCGAGCACATGGAACTCATGGGTGAAGCTGCCGCCGATGGCGCCGCTGTCGGCCTCCACGGGGCGGAACTTCACGCCCAGGCGGGAGAAGATCCGCTTATAGGCATTGAACATCACCCAGTACTCGCGATCGGCGTCCGCGTCGTCGGCGTGGAAGGAGTAGCCGTCCTTCATGATGAACTCGCGGCCCCGCATGAGTCCGAAGCGGGGACGGATTTCGTCCCGGAACTTGCTCTGGATCTGGAAGAGGTTCATGGGCAGCTGCTTGTAGCTGCGGACGTTCTTGCGGACGATATCGGTGATGACCTCTTCGTGGGTGGGCCCCAGGCAGAACTCGCCGCCCTTGCGGTCCTTGAAGCGCAGCAGTTCCTTGCCGTAGAAGCTCCAGCGGCCAGACTCCTGCCAGAGCTCGGCGGGCTGCACGGCGGGCATCAGGAGTTCCTGGCAGCCATCCTTCTCCAGTTCCTCCCGCACGATCTCCTGGAACTTCCGGATGCTGCGGTAGGCCAGAGGCAGGTAGTCGTAGATCCCCGCCGCCAGCTTCATGATCATGCCGGAGCGCATCATGAGCTGCTGGCTGACGACGTCCGCATCCCGCGGCGCCTCCCGGAAGGTCTGGATCAGGAGTTTGGACTGTTTCATTTCGGTTCTTTCAGGGAAAAAGGTTACTGCAGCAGGGACTGGACGAGCTGGCTGGCGGCCTTGCCGTCGTAGGCGCTACCGTGCTTGGCCTGGAGGGCCTTCATGACCTGGCCCATGTCCTTCTTGGTGGAAGCGCCGACCTCGGCGACGGCGGCCTTCACGGCAGCCTCCAGGGCAGCCCCCTCCAGCATGGCAGGAAGATAGGGCTTCAGGATCTCGATCTCAGCCCGTTCCTGATCCGCCCGGTCATTCTGGCCGGCCTTCGCGAACTGCTCAATGCTGTCCTCCCGGCTCTTCACCAGCCGCTTGAAGACGGCGATGGCATCCGCTTCCGAGAGCAGCCCCTGGGGCCCGAGTCCCTTGGCCACGGCCTCGTTCTTGTAGGCGGTGAGGGCCATGCGCAGCACCATGGTGCGCGGAGCGTCCTTGGCGAGCATGGAAGATTTGAGATCGGCTTGAAGGCGTTCGAGCATGGCGTCGTCCTGACAGATGAACCCTAATCCTGACGCCGAAAGCGCGCCCCATCAATAATCAGGTTGGAAGGAATGGCACCGATGGAGTAATGTTGGTCAAAATCATAGCGAGGCCTGCGTCCCATGAATGTTGCCATCATCAACCCCTTCGTCGAGTCCACCCTCCGCAGCCTGGACATGATGGCGGGAATTCAGGCAGAGAAAGTCGGTATCGAACTAAAAGAAGATTTAATTACAACTTACGACATATCGGCCATCATCGGTCTGACGGGTGAGACCTCGGGATCCATCATCATCTCCATGCCCGAGAAGCTGGCCTGCAAGATCGCCGCGAACATGCTGATGGAGGATGTGCCCACCATGAGCAAGGCCGTGGAGGATGCCATCGGCGAAATCGGCAACATCGTGGTGGGTGACGCCCGCCGCTCCCTCATCCAGGACGGTTTTTCCCTGAACATCTCCATCCCCACCGTGGTCATCGGCTCCGGCCACAAGATCAGCCGCTCCGGCGACATCCCCTGCATCGCCATCCCCTTCACCACCGAGTTCGGGGACTTCGAGGTGAATGTCGGGCTTCGCGAATAGAAGCGAAAAGCTCAACGCGGAGGGCGCGGAGGGAAACAAGAGAGGGCGCAGAGGGAAAGCGTAAAGCTTCAAAAGCCGCTGCCACCACCAAGGGCGCGCGTGTATCGCACCACTGGTGCTGAACACTCTGGTCTGGTCAACGCATCAGGTTTTACTTATTAATATTTTATCATAAAAGTTTAAAAGACGAATGAAAGACAACCGTCTTTTTCCTGCTTTTCTCCGCGCCCTTTCTTTTCAACCTCCGCGTTCCAGCTTTTCCATCAACCGGATCAGACGAAGCTCACGTGCACCTCTTTCAGGAACCGTTCACTGAGGGTTCGCTGGAGGTGGCGGATGATGTTGCGGCGGATGTCCAGGCTTTCTGGAAGGCTGGGATCCTGCAGGGCCTCGTTGATCTTGGTGCCCACCATGAAATGGATGATGTCGCTGTCCAGCAACACCCCCGCCAGGCGAGTGACGGCGTTGGGGCGCAGGAGGTCGGGATTCTCCTCCTGTTCCAGCATCCGGGCCAGGGCCGCCAGGGTGATGGCTCCCTCGGTCACCAGTTCGAAGCCATCCATGTGGGATACGGGGGGGATGTTGGGGTCCAGATCTGAAAGGTCCATGGAGAGGGGGCGCCCCAGCTCCCGGGAGAGGATCGAGGCCGTGGTGCCTCCGCAGATGATCTTCTTGCCTTCAAAGCCCAGGGCCGCTGCGGACAGATCCCCGTCCCGCTCCTTCTTGACCGGCGCCCCGGTGAAGACGAGGACTTCCCGGGGTTTACGGTAGTAGATGACCCCGCAGGAGATATCGTCTTTCGCTTTGAAGTTGTCCTGGGCCAGGGCCCGGTGCACCAGGTTGCGGGCCAGTTGGCGACCGGAAATGGTGGGACGGTCCTTGACCACCTGCTCCAGGTAGGCGTTCACGGCCTCGATCCCCCATCCGAGGGGCGAGAGCCCCTGCCCCACGCCAGCCTGGATGACCCCATCGGAAAAGATGACGATCCGGTCCCCGGGGCGGACCACAAAGTTGGAGACGTGCAGGAAGGCATCCCGCTCGTTGGAGGTCTGGATGGGCACCGTGACCTTGGGGACATCCAGCACAGCGCCATCCCGCAAGAGGACGAAGGAGGGGTTGTCGTATTCCACGATGCGGGTGGCGCCCTGGCGGTCCATGTCGACGATGGTGAAGGTGGAGTAGGCGATGCCCCGCACTTTGCAGACCGGAAGGGTCTCCATGATCGTGCTGGCGGCCCGGGTGATATCCACATCGCTGGCCACGTACTTGATGGCCATGGTGGTGGTGAGGTTGGCCAGCACGGCGGCCTTGATGCCGCTCCCCAGGCCATCCGCCAGAACCGAGATCACCCGCTGACCATCATCCACCTTCTGGGAGAGGAAGATGTCGCCGCAGGCCATCTGCCGGAACTTCTTCTCCTGGAAGTGGTCGATCTCGATGAAGTGCCGGGGGCTGGTCATCGCCCACTCTTCCCGTTGCCGGTGGAGTCCGGCGCAACCTTGAAGGAATCGATGATGGAGGCCAGGATCATCTCGGTCTCAGCGGCATTCTCGCCCAGCAGGTAGGCGATCTGCTGCACCGTGGTCACGTTCTTCCGGATGACCTCCTCGGCCTTCTGGATGATCAGCCCACGCTCCACCAAGGGCTCCGTGATGTCGTAGACGATGCCTCCCACCACGCGGCCGGGCTCGATGGTGAACACAGAGACCCGCAGGATCAAGCCCCCCACCCGGAGATCCTTCATAACGGCCTTGCCATCCTCCAGCTCCGTCCGGAAGAGCCGATGGAAGGGGGCCACCTTGGTAATGTCAGCTCCGGCCATGCCGGGCTTGGCGTCAAAGACGGTGAGAACGTCACCCCCCAGGATCTCGGCGAACTTCCGGTTGCATTCGACAATGTCCATACTCTCGTCAACGATCACGACACCGCAGGGCATGGAGCGCATGAGGGCGTTGGCTTTGTTGGAGGCCAGCTTGCGCATGTATGCGACGCACATGCTGACCTCAGCCCGGCCATCCACCATGGCTGCCGCGAGGGCACGACAGGTATCGTAGCCGCAGCCCCCGCAATCCAGCTCGTCCGACGTCATGCTCTTCCCCAATCGATGGAGGGCGGCCGCCATCTCATCCCGGAGCGGTTCCCGGGTCTCCACGGGGGGCTCGGAGAATTCCCGCCGGATGTCCATGGTGGGCAGGCGCAGCCCAGGCTCCGGAATCCTGGCGTAGCGGAGGATCTCCAGCATCTTGGACGCGGTCCCGCTCCGCTCATGGCTGCGGGGCCCATTGACACAGCCCCCGTCGCAGGCCAGGAGCTCCAGGAAGAGGGGATCCTTGAAGGGAGCCTCATGAATACCCTCAAGGGCCGTCATGATCTGCTGGACTCCGGAGAAGGCCATGGTCTTGACCTCGCCCAGTCCTCCACAGACTTCCATGCTCTGGAGCATGCCCCCGGAAATGGGATAGAGGGCGCCGTCCCGAGAGGGCTCCGGCAGGAAAATATCCTCCGGATCCTCCTGTATCTCATTGAGCACAATCCCCAGGTCTTCGAACCACTGCCTCAGCAGGGTGAAGGTGAGAGCCACGTCCACCTTCATGCTGGGGTCATCGGACTCCAGCTGCTTGGCGATGCAGGGGCTCAGGTAGACGATACCGGTGTCACCGCCGAACTCCCGCTTCAGCATCCGCGCGTGGACGGCCATGGTGGAGAGGAAGGGGGTCAGGTACGGACTCAGGCCAGGGTAGTATTTCTGGATCAGCTCCACCACCGAGGGGCAGGTTGTAGAGATGAATAGCTTATTTCCGCTAGTGCGAGCCAGTTCGGCGCATGCGGCGGAAACTTCCTGGGCCCCCAGGGCGGTTTCAGACACGGCGTGGAAGCCGAGCATCTTCAGGGCATGGATCAGCTGGCCGGGACGGATGCCGGAAAACTCGGATATGAAACTGGGCGCCAGGGAGGCCACCACCCTGTCCTTGCGGCGCACCAGGAGCTTGGCCCGGTTCAGATCGTCCCGGACCCGCTTGGCCCCCACCGGACAGGCGTCCACGCAGATCCCGCAGTAGATGCAGCGTTCCGGGATGATGGAGGCCTGGTTGTTCTCCACGCGGATGGCCTTGACCGGGCAGTGGCGGATGCACTTGTAGCAGTCCCGGCAGTAGCCCTGCTCGGTGTAGATCGGCTTCTGGAAATTCATGGGATCCCCCCTCACTTCAATCCGAAGCGCTCATCCAGCAGATCAGGCAGGGTGGAGGGATCCACCTTGCACAGGCAGGTTCCGTCAAAGCAGACGTTGGGACCTTCCTTGCAGGAGTCCTGACAGAGGGTTCCCGTCACCTTGACCTTGTCTGCCAATCCCCGGTCCTCGAGGTAGTTGCGGATGATCTGAACGGAACCGACGTTTCCCCGGGCGAAGCAGGCGCTGCCCATGCAAACCACGATTTCATGGGGAAAGTCGGAGACCGCTGTCATGCAAACCTTTCGTCAGTCACTTCTCGGAGTGCGTGGGGAGAACCTTGGCCTGGGAGCGATGACGCTCCGCCAGCTTGCGCGAAATGATGGCCAGGCTGGAGTAGAGTTCCACGTTCTCCACGATCATGCTCTGGGGGAGATCGAGGGTCAGGGGGGCGAAGTTCCAGATGGCCTGGATGCCGGAGCGCACCATCATGTTGGCGATCTCCTGGGCCTTGGCCTCCGGCACGGCGATGATGCCGATGGAGATGTGCATCCGCTTGGCCAGATCCTCGAACTTCTCCGTGGGGAGGACCGTCACCCCCTGGAACTGCTGACCGACCTTGGCGGGGTTGGCGTCGAAAGCCGCGACGATCTTGATGCCGGCCTTCTCGAAGCCCTGATAGCCCAGCAGGGCCAGACCCAGGTTGCCCGCTCCCACCAGGAAGGCATCCGAGGAGTTGTTCCAGTTGAGGAAACGCTCGATGGACTGGATCAGGTCATCCACCCGATGTCCCACCTTGGGCTTGCCGACGCTGCCGGTGGCCGCCAAATCCTTGCGCACCTGGGTGTGATGGATCCCCAGCTCCTCCGCCATCATGGTGGCGGATACGATCTCCTGGCCGTTCTCCTGCAGCCGCCGGAGCAGGTGATAGTAGCGGGGGAGTCGCCTGAGGGTAGGTTCAGGGACTGGCTCCATCTTCATCGTCGGCTCCTGGAAGAAAGGGGTGGCAAGGGAACTACAGCCCGAGGGCGGCGCGAATGAACTGATCCCGCTTCAGCAGCCCCAGGGAACCCTGGGATGCCTGAACCTCGTCGTAGGCCTGGCTGGCGTCGGCGGGAGTGCCTGGGCGCCAGATGGCAAAGGGGACGGGATCATTGGCGTGGGTGCCGGTCTCCACGGGGGTGGGGTGGTCCGGCAGGACCGCAAAGGCGGCCTGGACGCCCTTGGCCTCCAGCCCCTCCATGATGGGGCGGATCAGGCGGTCATCGAGATACTCGATGCAGCGGATCTTGAGGTCCAGATCGCAGCCGTGGGAGGCCTCGTCCGTGGCTTCCACGTGGACGTACACGAAGTCGTGGTCCTCCAGGGCATCCAGCGCAGCCTGGGCCTTGCCTTCGTAGTTGGTGTCGTAGAGGCCGGTGGCCCCCTCCACATCGATGCGAGTCAGCCCCGCGTAGACGCCGATACCGAAGATGAGGTCCACGGCGGAGATCACGGCGCCCTTGACGCCATAGAGGGACTCCATGGTCTCCATCTGGGGGCGGTGCCCCGGAGACCAGACCCAGATGGCATTGGCGGGATCCTTGCCCTTGGCGACGCGGGCCAGGTTCACCGGATGCTTGGCCAGAATGGCTTTGGCCCGCTCGTGCAGGTCGAGGAGACGGGCCACGGTGGATTCCGCTTCGGCACCGTTGGCCTTGGGCAGGAGTTCCGATTCCAGGGTGCCCACGTGATCGTGGGGCGGGGCGCACTCGAAGTCGGCGGAGGCCCAGCCTCCGGGAAGCACCAGAAGGTGGCGGTAGCTCACCCCGGGATGGAAGACGGCGGGGCGATCCCCCTGCCCTCCTCCCAGTTCCCGGTCCAGATCCCGGATCAGGATGGCGGCCTCTTCGGAGCTGATGTGCCCGGCGGAGTGGTTCTTGATCCGTCCCTCGGCATCCAGACAGATGAGGTTGCAGCGCATGGCCACATCCTCCGGGGCCAGGGCCACGCCCATGCTGGCGGCCTCAAGGACGCCGCGCCCCTGGAGGCAGACCCGGGGGTCGTAGCCCAGGACCGAGAGGTTGGCCACATCCGAGCCCTCGGGCATCCCCGTGGGGATGCTGGCGAAAAGCCCAGTGACGCCCTCGCGGGCGATGCGGTCCATGCAGGGCTTCTTGGCGACCATGAGGGGCGTCTTGCCTCCCAGAGCCGCCACGGGACGGTCAGACATGCCGTCGCCGAGGATGATGACGGCCTTCATCAGCGATATTCCTTCTGCAGATGGGCCTTGAAGGCCTCGTAGCTGGCGTCCATCCGGCCGCAGACCTCGGGCTTGTCCTCCAGGCCTTCCAGGCTGGGAGGCAGCGGGGGCTCGACGTTGATGCATGCCTTGACCTCTGCCGGGAACTTGGCGGGGTGGGCGGTTTCCAGAACAATGGAGGTGTAGGCGCGGCTTGAGGGATCGACCTCGTTCAGGCGCTCCAGGCCGGCCCAGCCCACGGAACCATGGGGCTCCAGCATGACCTGGGTTTCGCGGTAGACCCGGGCCAGGGTGGCCTTGGTCTCTTCATCGCTGATGCTCACGGAGAAGAAGTCCCGCCGCAGGGCCTCCATGTCCGGTGCCTGGTGGATATGACCGGTCTCATCCATGCGCCCGCCGTAGAGGGCCACCAGACGGGCAAGGTTGGAGGGGTGCCCCACGTTCATGGCATTGGAGATGCACTCGCGGGAGGGCTCGATCTTCTGGTAGGTTCCGGTGGCCAGGAAGCGGGGCACCTCGTCATTGGCATTGGTGGCCGCCACGAAGCGGGCCACGGGGAGGCCACTCCTGTAGGAGAGGACGCCGCCCATGAGATCGCCGAAGTTGCCGGAGGGCACGGAGAAGACCACCTTCTCCCCAGCGGCGATGTCCGCCAGACGGGAGGCCGCGTAGACGTAGTACACCGACTGGGGCAGCAGGCGTCCGATGTTGATGGAGTTGGCGGAGGAGAGATTGAGCCCTTTGAGATCGGGATCAGCAAAGGCCCTCTTCACCAGGGCCTGGCAGTCGTCGAACTTGCCATCCACCGAGATGGCGGCCACGTTGTTACCCAGGGTAGTCATCTGCTTCCGCTGGCGGTCGGAGACCTCACCGGTGGGGAAGAGCACCAGCACCCGGATCCCCGGGACACCGAGGAAGGCGTGGGCCACGGCGGAGCCGGTGTCGCCGGAGGTGGCGGTGAGGATCAGCAGCTCGGAGCCCTTGGACTGCACCAGACGTCCCAGGGCCCGGCCCATGAAGCGGGCCGCAAAGTCCTTGAAGGAGGCGGTGGGCCCCTGGTCCAGACGCATCACAAAGCGCTTGTCCTGGACCTTCTCCAGGGGGACGGGGAAGTTGTAGGCGTCCTCGCAGATCTCCGCGAGCTGGGCGGGAGTGAAGACCCCCTGGGCATAGGCGCCCAGGATCTCGGCGGCCATGGCGGGGAAGGCCATGTCCCGGGCCCGCTTCAGGAAGTCTGGGGCGAAGGCGGGAACCTCCGATGGCATGTAGAGGCCCTTGTCACTGGCCTGCCCCTGCAGGAGAGCCCCGGCCAGATCGGTGCGGGGGGCGTTCAGATTGGTGCTGTAATACTCGATCATCCAATGGGCTCCAGCGAAAATTCGTCCACTCCCCACCATCTTATCAATGAAGAGGCCGAAACGCCTCAGGGGATGCCGGAGAGATAGCCTCTCACGACATCCCCTGTCTCAGTAAAACCGGAGCCGATAACCGGGAAGCCGGAAGTTCAGCGGCTATACCGCCGCAACATCCTCATATTCCTGCGGTATGCCGCTCCCCGGGTGAAGTTGATGGCAACCTGCTTGGGAAATCGGGTAATGGAGGTGGCGAGGCCGATGAAGGTCCGGACCATCCGGGCCGATGAGCTTCCCTGGCGGGCGGCGTTGTCGTAATAGACCATCAGGGCGCTGCGCATGACGGACTTCGGAAGATTGAAGAGCCCATAGGATTCCAGGACATCGTGGTTGATGCGCCGAGTACCGTCCTGCTCGGTGACGATCAGATCTTCTGGCTTTATTTCCTGGGGCATGGCGCGCTCCTGATCCCTAGTCTATCGGCCCTGGAGCCCTGAAAATCAAGTACCAGATTTCGCACACCTCACACAGCAATGCTGTCAAAATGTTGCAGCGCGGACGCGTATCGGGCCCAGGGAGGCACCCACCACATGAAAACGGCAGTTCTCTCCATCTACTTCACGATCTTATCGATCCTGAGCATTTACGGAGCTCATCGCCTCTGGATGCTGCTGCTTTACTACAAGCACAAGAAGCACGAACCCCAGCCCAAGGGCGACGAGAACTACCTGCCCCACGTCACGGTTCAGCTGGCTGTTTTCAACGAGATGAACGTCATTGAGCGTCTCATGGACTACGTCGTCAAGATGGAGTGGCCCAGGGAGAAGCTGGAGATCCAGCTCCTGGACGATTCCACCGACGAAACCATCAAGGTGGCCCAGGCTGTCTGCGAGCGCTACCGCAAGCTGGGCTTTGATATCGCGTACATCCACCGCACCGACCGCACCGGATTCAAGGCCGGTGCCCTCAACCACGGACTGAAAGTGGCCAAGGGCGAGCTGGTGGCCATGTTCGACGCCGACTTCCTGCCCACCCCCGACTTCCTCAAGAAGGCGGTCCCCCACTTTGCCGACAACAAGGTCGCCTTCGTCCAGGGCTGCTGGGATCACCTGAACCGCGACTTCAACCTCCTGACCCAAGTCCAGGCCATCCTGCTGGACGGCCACTTCGTCTTCGAACACACCGCCCGCCACCGCTCCAACGCCTTCTTCAACTTCTCCGGCACCGCCGGCATGTGGCGCGTCGCCGCCATCGCCGATGCCGGGGGATGGCAGCACGACACCATCACCGAGGATGCCGACCTCAGCTACCGGGCCCAGCTCAAGGGCTGGTGCGGCGTCTACCTCAAGGACCTGGTGGTCCCCGCCGAACTCCCCGTGGAGGTCAACGCATTCAAGAGCCAGCAGCATCGCTGGGCCAAGGGTAATGCCCAGGTCATCCGCAAACTCATGAAGACCCTGCTCACCAGCAAGGAGAGCCTCCACACCAAGGCCGAGTGCTGGTTCCACCTCACCGCCAACTGCAATTACCTCCTGATGGTCATCCTGGCCATCATCATGGTTCCCTGCATGATCCTCCGGGCTGGCACCTCCCCCAAGATGCTGATCATGACGGATGCCCCATTCTTCATCCTCAATGCCGTCAGCGTGGGCCTCTACTTCGGTCTCTCCCAGCGGGAAGCCAGCAACAACAAGAACTGGATCAGGCGCATGAAGTACATCCCGGGCCTCATGAGCCTGGGTATCGGACTGGGCCTCAACCAGGCCAAGGCCGTTCTGGAAGGCTTCTTCACCGATGACATCGAGTTCAAGCGCACCCCCAAGCTGGGCGTAGACCAGCATGGCAACGCCGCCAGCAAGCGCGCCTACAAGGTTCCCAAGAGCTTGGTGACCTTCCTGGAACTGGGCTTTGCGTTCTACTATTTCGCGGCCCTTATCGTGTCGATCTACCTGCGCAAGTGGGCCTCGGTCCCCTTCCTCTGGCTCTTCTTCAGCGGCTTCGCTTACATCAGCCTCATGTCCATGGCCGATATGCAGCTATTCCGCCGTCTTGCGATGGATGAGCTGGAAGACCACGAGAACGCCTCCAGCTTCGTGCAGTAGCCCCCCAAATGGCCCGCCCTCGGCGCCTCAGTGCAGTAGCCCTCCGCTACCAGCCTGAGGCGCCGTTTCTGGATAGCGCCCCCCGTCTGGTGGCCAAGGGACAGGGCCTCCTGGCCGACCGCATCCTGGAACTGGCCAAGGAACACCACATCCCCGTGGAGCAGGATGCAGATCTCCTGGCCCTTCTGGAGCCCCTGGACGTAAACCGCATGATCCCCAAGGAACTCTTCCAGGCTGTCGCCATCCTGCTGGCGACGCTCTACAAGGCCAATAAGCCCGAGGGGCAGGTCGGGCCCGGCGTGCTCCGTCTGAAGTAGAGGCCTCCGGGAACACGGTCAAGGCATGGGAACCGCCTTTGGAAGTACGAGACGATACACTGGTTAGAGAAGGTTGCGACCCCTGAGCGGAAGGGCGTCCCTCCACCGGAGCAAGATGAGCACCAAGCCAAGCTATTTCAGTCAATCCAAAGAACTGCTCGACATGATCAAGTTCGAGCACACGGTATTCGCCCTTCCCTTCGCCCTCCTGGGGGCCATGGCGGGGGCTCAAGGCCTGCCCCCCTGGCGGACACTCTTCTGGATCCTGATGGCCATGGTGGGGGCCCGTACGGCGGCCATGACCTTCAACCGCCTCGCGGATGCAGATATCGATGCGGAGAATCCCCGCACAGCCACACGGGCCCTGCCCGCCGGAAGGGTTTCCAGGGGGGTCGCCCTGGTCTTCCTGGGGCTGTCCATCGTCCTTTTCGGGTATTCGGCGGGCATGCTCGGTCCCCTGCCCTGGAGGCTGGCGCCCCTGGCCCTCTTCATCATCCTGGGCTATTCCCTCTGCAAGCGTTTCACGGCATGGGCCCATGTTGTCCTGGGTCTCTCCCTGGCTGGGGCTCCCCTGGGGGCCTGGATCGCGGTCACAGGGCGCTTCGAACTGACGCCTTGCTTCCTGGCTCTGGGGGTTCTGGCCTGGACGGCGGGTTTCGATATCCTCTATGCCCTTCAGGATGAAGCATTCGACAAGCAGAGGGGCCTGCATTCCATCCCCTCACGTTTTGGCGTGGGGAATGCCCTCGTCCTTTCACGGCTTTTCCATATCGTTGCCCTGGGAGCCTGGGCCGCCTTCAACGCACGGCAGGACGCCCATATCCTCCCCTGGCTGAGCTGGGCGGCGGTGGCCATGATCCTCGCCCGGGAGCAGTGGGTGGTCCGGGGGGGGCGCCTGGACCGCATCGACCACGCCTTCTTCACCCTGAACAGCCTGGTGGGAGCAGTCTTCTTCGCTGGACACCTGCTCGAGTTCATTCTGGGAGCTGTGCTCTAAGTCATCCTGCCTCGACAGACGAGGTGCTTGCGACTAGTTTATTTTAATGGTTCGTAAACCCATCACCCGCCGCGCCATCCGCCTCAGCCGACCGGATCGGGACAAGTTCTTCACCTTGATGCTGGTCTTCAGCCATCGCACCTTCCGGTGGTCCGTAAGACGCAAAGCGGTGCTCTGGGCGGCGGGAACCTTGCTGGCTGTCTATGCCGTGGCCATGATCGGCTCGGCTTATGGGCTATGGGCCTCCAAGCGCCTCATGAGCTTCACCCAGCTCCAGCGCGAGACCGCATCCCAGCAGTGGCAGGTCAAGCAGAGCCTGGAGCAGGCCCAGGGCCTGGAGAAGGAGATCTCCACCCTGAAAGAGCAGCTCTCCGAACTCCTCAAGCAGATCGATCCCAGACAGCCCGTTCCCAGCCTGCCAGCGGTCCCTGGGGGACAGAAGGAGGAAGGCAGCCAGGATCCCAGCAAGATCAGCAGATTGCGGATGGACCTGGAACGCACCAGTGAGCAGGCCAAGCTCATACGCGCCAGCATGGACCCGATCATCGAGCGATGGAACCGCACGCCCTCGATCCTCCCGACAGCGGGCTATCTGAGCTCGGGTTTCGGACTCCGGCTCAGCCCTTTCTCCAAGAACAGCGACAAGGGCGCGGCTCCTGTGGGCTTTCACTCGGGCCTCGATATCTGCAACGCCCCGGGTACCCCCATCCAGGCCACAGCGGATGCCGTCGTGGTCACGGCGGGCTGGATGGACGCCTACGGCTACTGCGTGGTCCTGAGACACTCTGACGAACTCGAAACCCTCTATGCCCACATGTCCCACCTGGAGGTCGTCCCCGGCCAACGCGTGACCCGAGGTCACATCCTGGGTGAAATGGGGCAGTCCGGACAAGCCACCGGGGTTCATCTGCACTACGAAGTGCGCCTGCACGGACGACCGGTCAATCCGAAGCCGTACCTGCGCCTCCAGAAACAATGGCTGTCAGCCCTAACCTGAGCGAGTGTGCACCATGTTCAAGAAGATCCGAAGCAAAGCCCGCACCGAAGCCGCGCCCGCCATCCATACCCTCCTGGGCCGGGGTTCCCGTTGGCAGGGTGAAGCGCATCTCGGCACGGCCAGCCTGAGGGTGGAGGGCACCCTGGAGGGGACCATTCACAGTGAGGGCGAGGTCACCATCGCCCCCACTGGCCTCGTGAAGGGAACCATCCACGCAAAGCACTTGATCGTGACTGGACGCATCGAGGGGGTTTTCAAGGTCGAGGGCTGCCTTGAGATCCATGGCACGGGGTGTGTCGAGGGGGAGGTGGAGGTAGGCACCCTGGTGGTGGATGAAGGGGGCACGCTCCAGGGCACCTGTCAGCGCAAGGGGCAACCGAAGAAGGTGGCCCATGTGGTGCCGGAGAAGGGTGTGGAACCGGTGGAAAAGGATGCCGAGATGCCGTGAGTGGCGCCGTCCCTAGCGGAACAGGGGACCAGCCTCCGCGGCCTTGAGACCGAGGTAGGTGTAGGCCGCTTCCGTAGCCCGTCGCCCCTGGGGGGTGCGGTCCAGGAAGCCGATCTGCATGAGGTAGGGCTCCACCAGATCCTCCAGGCTATCCCCCTCCACCTCACCCAGGGCGGCGGCCAGGGTGCGCACCCCCACGGGCCCACCCTTGAACTTGGTGCACAGGGATTCCAGGTAGCTCCGATCCAGGGCGTCCAGGCCCAGTTCATCCACCTCGTGAAGCGCCAGGCATGCGTCTGCGATGGGCGAGGTAATGATCCCCTGCCCCTTCACCTCGGCGTAGTCTCTGCATCGGCGCAGCAGGCGGTTCACGATGCGTGGGGTTCCCCGGGAGCGCCTGGCAATGGCCTCGGCCCCGGCAGCCTCGATCTCCACTCCCAGCACATGGGCGGTGCGGGTGGCGATGATGGCCAGTTCCGCACGGGTGTAATACTCCAGGCGATGGACCATGCCGAAACGATCATGCAGAGGCTTGCTGAGGAGGCCGGCCCTGGTGGTGGCCCCCACTAGTGTGAAGGGCCGAAGATCCACCTTCAGGGTCTGGGCCGAGGGCCCCTGGCCGATCAGGATGTCCAGCTTGCGATCCTCCATCGCGGAATAGAGCATCTCCTCAATGGCGGCGGAAAGACGATGAATCTCGTCGATGAAGAGGAACTCACCCTCCTCCAGGTTTGTGAGGATGGCAGCAAGATCACCCTTCTTCTCCATGGCGGGTGCCTGGATCACCTTGCAGGGGGATCCCATCTCGTTGGCCAGCACATGGGCCAGGGTCGTCTTGCCCAGGCCGGGGGGACCGAATAGGAGCACATGATCCAGTACGTCCCCTCGCTTGATGGCCGCATGAAGGGCGATCTCGAGGCGGGTCTTCACCTTCTCCTGACCGATGTATTCCGGAAGGCGCTGGGGGCGCAGGGAATATTCGAAGGTCTCGTCGCGCTCGGCGGGGTCCAGATCGGGGTTGCGGTGATAATCCATGGGTCTCAGCTCTTCTCCATTCCCTCACGGGCAGACGTGATTGTCCACTCTCCCCCAAGGGTTCATGATTCTGCCAAGATGTATTTTCATCACATCAATGCCCCTCTGGAGTTCCTGTGGCAGAGCGTTTCTCCATCACCATCCGGGACCGCTACGGCTTTGAGCGATCGATTCCCGTGTCCCGAAGTGTGCTCCTGGGACGCCAGAATCACTGCGACATCGTCCTTCCTGACAGCATGGTGAGCCGGGGACACCTGAAACTCGAACTGGTGGATGGCGTCTGGTGGGCCGAGGACCAGAACTCCTCCCACGGGACCTTCTTCGAGGACCGGCGCATCACCCGGATGAAGTGGGATCCTGAGACCTCCCTTCGGATCGCAGATGGTGCCTACCTCCTGACCCTCCGGAATGAATCCCCCTTCGCGTCAGAAATCAATCTCCAGGCCATCCTCCAGACAGCCCACCTGATGTCTGGGGAGATCGAACTGGATGACCTGCTGGAACAGAGCCTGAACCGCCTTCTGACCATCTCAGGTACGGACCGGGGCTTCATCATGCTCCCCGAGGGGGGGGAACTGGAAGTCAAGGTCCAGCGCAACCTGGGCGAGGACATGACCCGCAACATCCACCTGTCCATGTCCAGTGTCCGAAAGGTCTTCGAGCAGGCCGAACCCATCTGGATCCACAACGTGGCCTCGGACCAGGAGCTCATGGCCCAGCAGTCCGTCATGAACCTCCAGCTCAAGACCATCCTCTGCATGCCTCTCATCGTCCAGGGGAAGTGCATCGGCGTGGTCTACCTGGACAGCCGCAGGATCATCACCGAGCCGGTGGACCGGGCCACCTTCGAGGCCATTGTCTCGCTGTGCGCCATCGCCATCGAGCGCACGCGACTGGCAGAGGAGAGCCTTCACAACCACATCCTGGCCACGGTGGGACAGGTGGCCAGCTCCATCGTCCACGACATCAAGAACGCCCTCTTCGTGATCGCTGGCCACGCCCAGATGATCGGCGCCCACTACGAGGCAGGCGACAAGGCCCAGCACCACGTGGCGGAGATCCTGGGCGCGGTGGAGCGTCTCAGCCAGTTGAGTACCGATGTCCTGGACTATGCAAAGATCCGGGAGACCAAGCTGGAGCCCGTGGAGATCGCCCCGTTCATCAGGAGTCTAGTGGATCCCCAGGAACAGCGGGCCCGGGACCTGGGCATCACCCTGGAGACCGAGGGCCCTGAATGCACGGGTGCCCTGGACCGTTATCGTTTCGCCCGGGTCCTGGAGAACCTCCTGGCCAACGCCATGGATGCCCTTGCAGGGAGGCCCGACGGACGGGTCATCGTGCGCTGGGAGGACTGCCTGGGCGAGATCCGCATGGAGGTGGAAGACAACGGCAAGGGCATCCCCAAGAAGGTGCAGCGCCGGATCTTCGAGCCCTTCTTCACCCACGGCAAACCCAAGGGCACTGGCCTGGGCATGGCGACGGTCAAGAAGATCATGGAGGAGCACAAGGGCGCCATCGAAGTCCGCAGCGAAGAGGGCATGGGCACCCTGGTGAAGATCACGATCCCCAAACAGGGCTGCGCCTCCCCGGAGGTATCCACCGGCGGCTTCAGGACACTGAATTCAAGAGGTCAGGAATGATCCGGGTCGGACAGGGCTTCGATGTACACCGATTCTCGGCCCCGGAGGAGGGCCGCCCCCTGGTGCTCATGGGCATCCAGGTGCCCCACGACCGGGGGCTGGCCGGGCACAGCGACGCGGACGTGATGCTCCACGCCCTCACGGATGCCCTCCTGGGCGCCGCAGGCCTGGGGGATATCGGTCAGCATTTCCCGGACACTGATGCGGCTTACAAGGGTGCCGATTCCGCAGAACTCCTGAAGAACGTCATGGCCAAGCTCCACGGGTTTGGATGGCGGGTGGGCAATGCCGATGTCCTCCTGATCGGGGAACGCCCCAAGGTAGGGCCCCACCGCCAAGCCATGCGGGAGCGCGTGGCACCCATCCTCGGAGTTGAAGTGGAGGCCCTGAACGTCAAAGCTACGACCACGGAAAAGCTTGGGTTCACGGGCCGGGGTGAGGGGTTGGCGGCCCAGGCTGTGGTTCTGCTCATCCGGAGCTCTGCCCGGTTTCTTCTGCCTGAGTCGGACAGGTGACAAAGGGGCTTCTGTCACAAACCTTCGCCGGACTTGCGGCATCCCACAATACAAACCGTCCCAAGCCTTGATGGAGGCGGTGAACCCGTCCAGACTGAACGGACTCACTCCCGGAGGAATCCATGTCCAAGTGGCGCTGCACCGTATGCAACTACATCTATGACCCTGAAGTGGGCGATCCGGACGGCGGCATTGCCCCCGGAACCCCCTTTGAAAGCCTCCCGGATGACTGGGTCTGCCCCCTCTGCGGCGTGGGCAAGAGCGATTTCGAACTGGAAGCCTGATCTGAGGGAGACCGCCCCATGGGCTTGACCACACTCGCTCCTGACGTCTATAGCGTAGGCGTCAAGGATCCGGATCTGGCGATTTTCGATATCGTCATCCCCACCGAATTCGGAACCACCTACAACGCCTACTTGGTGAAGGGATCGGAGAAGATCGCCCTCATCGACTGCGTAAAGCGCCCCTTCGCCGGGGAGTTCCTCCGCCACATCGAGGAAGTCTGCCCGGTCACCTCCATCGACTACGTCATCATCAACCACTCCGAACCGGACCACTCCGGGGCGTTGGCGGATCTCCTCCAGCGCCATCCGGATGTGGAAGTGCTCCTCACCCGCTCGGCCAAGACCTTCGTGGACAACTTGGTGAACCGCGAGTACCGGTTCCGGATCGTGAAGGACGGCGAAGAGCTTTCACTGGGAGACAAGACTCTCTCCTTCGTGGACGCGCCCTTCCTCCACTGGCCCGACACGATGCTCACCTGGCTGAAGGAGGACCGGCTCCTCTTCACCTGCGATTTCCTGGGGGCCCATTACGCCAGCGATGTCGACTTCAACGATGAACTGGCGGACCCGGAAGCCGCCCGCAAGGCCTTCGAGTTCTACTACGCCACCATCATGCGGCCCTACAAGGAGCACATCCTGAAGGCCGCCGTACGGGTGCGGGAGCTGGACCCGGTCATGATCGCCCCCTCCCATGGCCCCATCCTGCGGAAGGATCCCCTCTCCTATCTGGCTTACTACGAGGAACGGGCCTCCATCCTGAACCGCACCCAGGAGTTCAGGGTACCGGTGGTCTATGTCTCGGCCTACGGAAACACCGAGGCCATGGCCCGGAAAGTGGCCCAGGGACTCACGGAAGGCGGGGTGAAGCCCATCCTCATCAACGCGGTGGAGAAGGGCATCCCAGCCATCATCGACGAGTTCGAGCAGGCCTCCGGTTTCCTGATCGGCACCCCGACATTGAACGCCGATGTGCCCCATCCCATCCTGGAGCTCGTGGCCTCCCTGGTTTTCCTGAACATGCGCGGCAAGCCCGCCTCGGTCTTCGGATCCTACGGCTGGAGCGGTGAGGCGGTCCGGACGGTCCAGGACATCCTGTTATCCATGCGGATGAAGGTGGGACCGGATCCCATCAAGGTCCGCATGACCCCTTCGGCTGAGGAGCTCAACGCCTGTGTCGAGTTCGGACACGCCTTCGCCGAGATCGTGAAGAATCCGAGCGCAAAATAGCCAGCCATACTGCAGGAAAAGGGGCCGCCACAGCGGCCCCTTTTCCTGCAGACAGAATTCTTCGACCGGTCGAACGTGCCTTACCTGATAACGGAATCGCAGTCAATAAACAGCTAGTATCGTTTACACCCATGCGGCAGATCGCTAAAATGGCGACAGGCTTCACTCGATTCTTCCAAAGCAGTTAAAGAAAGGTGCTCATGACTTCATCCAAGCCCCGCAAGATCATCCTGGCCGAAAAGGACATGCCAACGGCCTGGTACAACGTCATGGGTGATATGCCCAATCCTCCCGCAGCAGTGCTCCACCCCGGCACGCACCAGCCCGTGTCCCTCGAGGACATGACCGCCATCTTCCCCCTTGAAATCGTCAAGCAGGAGATGTCTCCCGAGCGCTACATCGACGTCCCCGAGGAAGTCCAGGACATCCTCAAGTCCTGGCGCCCCTCGCCGCTCTATCGTGCCACCCAGCTCGAGAAGGCCCTGGATACTCCCGCCCACATCTACTACAAGTACGAAGGCGTCTCCCCCTCCGGCAGCCACAAGAGCAACACCGCTGTGGCCCAGGCCTACTACAACAAGAAGGAAGGCACCAGGTACATCACCACCGAGACCGGTGCGGGCCAGTGGGGCTCCGCCCTCTCCCTGGCGGGCAGCCTCTTCGACATCGACATCAAGGTCTTCATGGTGAAGGTGAGCTACGGCCAGAAGCCCTACCGCCGCCTGATGATGGAGACCTGGGGCGCCAAGGTCATCCCCAGCCCCAGCATGGAGACCGCCTATGGCCGCTCCATCCTGGCCAAGGATCCGGACAACCAGGGTTCCCTAGGCATCGCCATCTCCGAGGCCGTGGAACTGGCCCTCCAGCGGGACGACACCAAGTATGCCCTGGGCTCCGTGCTGAACCATGTGGCCCTGCACCAGACCATCATCGGCCTGGAAACCATCAAGCAGCTGGAAGTCTTCGAGGATCAGGCCGACATCGTGATCGGCTGCCACGGCGGCGGCTCCAATTTCGCGGGCCTCTGCTTCCCCTTCGTGGGCCAGAACCTCCGGGGCGAGCGCGGCCAGAACAAGGCCCGCTGCATTGCCGTGGAGCCTTACAGCTGCCCCACCCTCACCAAGGGGACCTACGCATTCGACTTCGGCGATACCGCCGGGATGACGCCCATCATGAAGATGTTCACCCTGGGCCACGACTTCATGCCCCCCGGCATCCACGCCGGCGGCCTGCGCTACCACGGCGCTTCACCCCTGGTGAGCCAGCTCCTCCACGAGGGGCACATTGAAGCCCGCAGCGTCCACCAGATCCCCAGCTTCGAAGCCGCCGTCCTCTTCGCCCGCACCGAGGGAATCCTCCCGGCGCCCGAATCTTCCCATGCCATCCGCGCGGCCATCGATGAGGCCCTCAAGTGCAAGGAGGAGGGCCTGTCCAAGACCATCGTCTTCAACCTCACCGGTCATGGCCACTTCGACATGAGCAGTTACGAGCGCTATCTCTCCGGCCAGCTTGAGGACTATGAGTTCCCGGACGACGCCCTGACGGAAACCCTGGCCAGCCTGCCCGAGATCAAGGGCTGAACCGCCCATTTCCCCTTCGCGCTGGAGGCCTCCCGAGGTTTCCAGCGCGAAGACTTGATAAGGATTACATAATGCTTCAGGTCAACGAATACTTCAACGGAACCGTGAAGTCCATCGCCCTCCAGGAGAAGGAGGGGCGCGCCACAGTGGGCGTCATGGCGAAGGGGGAATACGAATTCGGCACGGATTGTGTAGAAATCATGACCGTGGTCGCAGGCCAGCTCACCGTCAAGCTCCCCGGCGAAGACAAGTGGCAGGACTACCTCCCCGGCTCATCTTTCGAGGTGGCTGCCAAGGTCAAGTTCCAGCTCAAGGTCCCCGTGGATACCGCATATCTGTGCCGTTATCGCTGATCCAGGCTTGCCATAATGGCCTTGTTTTGGCAAAGTTAACGGGTTAGCCGCAGCGCAATCTTCTTCCGGAATTCCATTTGGGTTCGCTGCGTACCCGGCATCTTGTTCCTACCCTGCCTCGGCGGGGCTCAGTCACTCCTTGAATCATCAATCCTTCACATCCTTCTGCTACGCAGATCCATTCACCAATAAGGGGGAATATCCATGGTGCAGGCAAGTCAAGGAGTCGGTCTGATGGACCGACTCGCCAAGGGGCTTCGGTCCATCCGATGGGGAGTAATCCCCGCATTCCTGATGCTGCTGGCGTGTTCGGGTTGGGCACAGGCCAGTGAAGCCGATCTCGTGATCCCCGACCTCAAGGGCGAACTCTTCCTCGGCACCATCACAGGCCATGGCCTCTTCCTGATCGGCTTGGTGGTCTGCCTGGCCGGCATCGCCTTTGGCCTCTGGAAATACTCCCAGATCAAGGCTCTGCCCGTCCACAAGTCCATGTCGGACATCTCCGAGCTGATCTACGAGACCTGCAAGACCTACCTGATCACCCAGGGCAAGTTCCTGTCCGTGCTCTGGCTCTTCATCGCCATCATCATGGTGGTCTACTTCGGCGCCCTCCAGCACTACACCGTGGGCAAGCTGGTCACGATCGTGATCTTCAGCATCATCGGCATCCTGGGCAGCTTCAGCGTCGCCTGGTTCGGCATCCGCATCAACACCTTCGCCAACAGCCGCACCGCCTTCGCTTCCCTGAAGGGCAAGCCCTTCCCCACCATGGCGATTCCCCTGGAAGCCGGCATGAGCATCGGCATGCTGCTCATCAGCGTCGAACTCCTGCTGATGCTCATCATCCTGCTCTTCATCCCCGGCGATCAGGCCGGTCCCTGCTTCATCGGCTTCGCCATCGGTGAATCCCTTGGCGCCGCTGCCCTCCGCATCGCGGGCGGCATCTTCACCAAGATCGCCGACATCGGCTCCGACCTCATGAAGATCGTCTTCAAGATCAAGGAAGACGATGCCCGCAACCCCGGCGTGATCGCCGACTGCGTGGGCGACAATGCTGGCGACTCCGTGGGCCCCACGGCCGATGGATTCGAAACCTACGGCGTCACCGGCGTGGCCCTGGTCACCTTCATCCTGCTGGCGGTCAACGAGGGCACCGCAGGCGCGGCCTACAAGACCATCCAGATCCAGCTCCTGGTGTGGATCTTCGTCATGCGCATCGGCATGGTGGTGACCTCCGCCATCTCCTACTGGATCAATGGCGCCATTGCCAAGGCCAAGTTCGCCAACGCCGCCAAGTTCAACTTCGAAACCCCCCTCACCACCCTGGTGTGGCTGACCTCCATCATCTGCATCATCGCCACCTACGGCCTGTCCTACCTCCTGATTCCCAACCTGGGTGGCAGCACCAGCCTCTGGTGGAAGCTCTCCTCCATCATCACTTGCGGCACCCTGGCCGGCGCAGTGATCCCCGAGCTGGTGAAGTCCTTCACCTCCACCAACTCCGCCCACGTCCGCGAAGTGGTCACCGCCTCCCGCGAGGGCGGCGCCAGCCTCAACATCCTGAGCGGTCTGGTGGCTGGTAACTTCAGCGCCTACTGGATGGGCATCGTCATCGTCATCCTCATGGGCGCTGCCTGGGCCGTTTCCACCCTCGGCCTGGGCGCCCTGATGACCGCCCCCGCCATCTTCTCCTTCGGTCTGGTGGCCTTCGGCTTCCTGGGCATGGGCCCTGTGACCATCGCCGTGGACTCCTACGGCCCCGTGACCGACAATGCCCAGTCCGTCTACGAACTCTCCACCATCGAAGCCATCCCCGGCATCGAGAAGGAGATCGAGAAGGACTTCGGCTTCAAGCCTGACTTCGACGAAGCCAAGCTCTACCTCGAAGAGAATGACGGCGCCGGCAACACCTTCAAGGCCACCGCCAAGCCCGTGCTCATCGGCACCGCCGTCGTGGGCGCCACCACCCTGATCTTCTCCATCATCCAGATGCTGAGCACCAAGTTCGGTCATGCCCAGGTGGTCGAGGGGCTCTCCATCCTGAACCCCCTGTTCCTGCTGGGTCTCATCACCGGCGGCGCCGTCATCTTCTGGTTCTCCGGCGCCTCCATCCAGGCCGTGTCCACCGGTGCCTACCGCGCCGTGGAGTTCATCAAGAACAACATCAAGCTCGATTCCAACGCCACCAAGGCCTCCGTGGAAGACAGCAAGAAGGTTGTGGCCATCTGCACCCAGTACGCGCAGAAGGGCATGTTCAATATCTTCCTGGCGGTCTTCTTCAGCACCCTGGCCTTTGCCTGCGTCAACCACTTCTTCTTCATCGGCTACCTGATCTCCATCGCCATCGTGGGCCTCTACCAGGCCATCTTCATGGCGAACGCCGGCGGTGCCTGGGATAACGCCAAGAAGCTGGTGGAGACCGAGCTGAACCTGAAGGGCACCGAACTCCATGCCGCCTGCGTCGTGGGTGACACCGTGGGTGACCCCTTCAAGGACACCTCCTCCGTGGCCCTGAACCCCGTGATCAAGTTCACGACCCTCTTCGGCCTCCTGGCCGTAGAGCTGGCCATCACCCTGAACCCCGCCGTGAGCCATGCTGCTGCTTTCGTGTTCTTCCTGGTTTCCCTGGTCTTCATCTGGCGTTCCTTCTACGCCATGCGAATCCCTGCCGTGGAGGAGCCCACCGAGCTCGGCGGCCACAAGGCCCACGTGCCCCTGCCCGCCCACCACGTGGAAGAGGCGGACTTCGAAGAGGCCTGATCCAGGTTTCTGATCACTGGACGAGGGGGCAGCTGACTGCCCCCTCGTTTTTTTATTACGGTAACAAAAAAACGGGCAGGATCTTTTCGTATCCAGAATCCCGTTGCCACTTGTCAAATCCGCTCAATTTTGTCATGGTTAAGAAACCGATGGAGGAGCGATCCCCATCAGTAGATTCCAGGAGGGTGATGAGCCCAATGAGCGGAGTCGAAAGGGGTGGATCGCCGAAGGGCAGACGTGTCATCAGCGTGTGTCCTGGACGTTCGGGCTAACACCCGGCGGCTGTCGCAGCGCAAAATCGTTGCGGAGTGCCTGAGGACGTAAACCGGGGGCCCCATCGGGTTCCAGGGTTGGTTCTAAGGCTTCCCTCGGTAGGAGGCACTTGTGGAATCACCCAACCCCCAGCACGCTCAGACCTCCATGGCACTGGCCATGCTGGTGGAGCTCTGCGCCCAGGAATCCCCCTCCGGCAAGGAGTCAGGGATCCTGAAGCCCCTGCTCCCCATGCTGGAACGCCTGGGAGCTGCCGTCGAAGTCCGGGAGCCTGTCCGCGGACGATGCAACGTACTGGCCACCTGGGGCGAACCCAAGGTCCTTTTCTCGACCCATCTCGACACGGTGCCCCCTTTCCTCCCGGTGCGGGTCGAGGGGAACCGGGTCTACGGGCGGGGCGCCTGCGACGCCAAGGGCCAGATCGTGGCCCAGCTCCTGGCCATCGAAACGCTCCTGGCCCAGGGCAAGACCGGCTTTGCCTGGCTGGGTGTGGCCGGGGAGGAGACCGATAGCCTCGGGGCCCAGGACGCCCTTCGCTGGAGGGATCGTTTCCTGCAGTGCCGCGCCCTGATCAATGGCGAACCCACCGAGCTGAAGCTCGGCACGGGTCAGCGCGGGCTGGAGAGCGTGGTGCTCTGCTGCAAAGGACAGGCAGCCCACAGCGGCAGCCCTGAGTTGGGGCGCAGTGCCATCCTGGACCTCTTCAGCTGGATCCAGAGCATCCAGGCCCGGCCCGGCCCGGTGGATCCGCAGCTGGGGCCCGAGGTTTGGAATCTCGGGACCATCCAAGGCGGGGAGGCTGTCAACGTGGTCCCGGCCCATGCCGAGGCCCGCATCCTGGCGCGCACGGTGCCCGGCACTACATTCTGGGAGTCGCTCATGGGCTTCCAGCCCGAGGGCGCTTCTGTGGAATCCATCCTTTCGGAACCCTGGGACCGCTACCCTGAGATCCCCGGCTTCGAACACGCCCCCATGCCCTTCGGATCCGACGCACCCCGGCTCCGCAAACTGATCCCCGATCAGACAGTAGTGCTGGCGGGACCGGGCAGCATCCGGGTGGCCCACACCGACGACGAACACATCGACCTTGAAGACTTGACCGCAGGCATAGAGCTCAACCTCAGACTTGCCTCGCACTTTATGGAGGACCAGCCATGAAACACCCAGGACACGCGAATCACGCTGAGGATGCCATGAACACCAATGCTGCCACCACCAAGCCCGCCGGTCTCCCCCCCAAGCAGGGCCTCTACGACCCCAGGTTCGAACACGATGCCTGCGGCATGGGCGTCGTCGTCAATATCGATGGGAAAAAGGATCACCGGATCGTAGAGCAGGCCCTCACGGTCCTGACGAACCTCACCCATCGCGGTGCCCGTGGTTCGGAGCCCAACTCCGGCGACGGCGCCGGCATCATGATCCAGATCCCCCATAAGTTCTTCCAGAAGAAGGCCGACAAGAAGGGCTTCAAGCTCCCGGAGCCCGGTGAATACGGCGTGGGCGTCATCTTCATGCCCCCCGATGTGGCTCATCAGCGCGCCATCGAGATCCACTTCGAGAAGATCGTCGCCGCCGAGGGCCAGAAGGTCCTGGGCTGGCTCTCCATGAGCACGGACAACTCGGACCTGGGAGAGACGGCCAAGCGCAGCGAACCCCGCCAGCGCCAAGTCTTCATCGCCCGCAACCCCAAGATCACGGATCCCATGGAGTTCGAGCGCAAACTCTACGTCATCCGCAAGCGTGCCGAGAACGAGATCCGCTACGGAAGCAACCTCACCAGCGGCGAATACTTCTACGTCTCCAGCCTTTCCTACAAGACCATCATCTACAAGGGGCAGTTCGTCTCTGATCAGGTGACCGGCTACTTCACCGACCTCGCCGATCCCGATGTGGAAAGCGCCCTGGCCCTGGTCCACTCCCGCTTCAGCACCAACACCTTCCCCAGCTGGGAGCGCGCCCACCCGTACCGTTACATCATCCACAACGGCGAGATCAACACCCTGCGCGGCAACATCAACTGGATCCGCGCCCAGGAGAAGTCCCTGGAGTCCGAGATCTTCGGCGACGATATGGCCAAGATCCTTCCCATCATCCAGCCCGATGGCAGCGACTCGGCGATGTTCGACAACTGTCTGGAGTTCCTGGTGCTGGCGGGCCGCCCCCTGCCCCACGCCATGATGATGATGATCCCCGAGCCATGGTCCCGTCACGAGACCATGGACGACGACAAGAAGGCCTTCTACGAGTACCACGCCCACCTGATGGAACCCTGGGACGGCCCCGCCGCCATGGGCTTCACCGACGGCACCGTGGTCGGCGCCATGCTGGACCGCAACGGACTGCGCCCGGCCCGCTACTACGTCACCAAGGACAACCAGCTCATCCTGGCCTCCGAAGTGGGCGTCCTGCCCATCGCCCCTGAGAACATCGAGCAGCTGGGCCGCCTCGAGCCGGGCCGCATGCTCCTGGTGGACACCGAGCAGAAGCGCATCATCAGCGACCAGGAGATCAAGCGCCAGATCGCCACCGAGCACCCCTACCGCGATTGGCTGAACAAGTACCAGGTGCGCCTGGAGGATCTGCCCCAGGCCAAGGCCGACCAGCTGCCCAAGACCGACTACGAAACCATCATCAAGCGCCAGCGGGCCTTCGGCTACACCGACGAAGATCTGCGCCTCATCCTGGCCCCCATGGCCGAGAACGCCATTGAGCCCATCGGCGCCATGGGCACCGACACCCCCCTGGCGGTCTTCTCCAACAAGCCCAAGCTCCTCTACAACTACTTCAAGCAGCTCTTCGCCCAGGTCACCAACCCCCCCATCGACGCCATCCGCGAGGAACTCATCATCGCCACCGAGGTGATGGTCGGCGCCGACAGCGATCTGCTGAAGCCCAGCCCCCAGAACTGCCATCAGCTGCGCCTGGACTACCCCATCCTCACCAACGAGGAACTGGCCCAGATCCGCTCCTCCAAGATTCCCGGCTTCGTCACCACCACCCTGCCCTTCCTTTACAAGGCCGGGTCCGGTGCCAAGGGCATGGCCCTGGGCATGGAGGAACTCTACGCCGCGGCGGACGCTGCCATCGCCCGGGGCATCAACATCATCGTCCTCTCCGACCGTGAGATGGACAGCACCCACGCCCCCATCCCGGCCCTCCTGGCCCTCTCCGGTCTGCACCACCACCTGGTCCAGAACGGCACCCGCACCCGCATCGGCCTCATCGTCGAAAGCGGCGAGCCCCGCGAGGTCCACCACTTCGCGGCCCTCATCGGCTACGGTGCCACCGCCGTCAATCCCTACCTGGCCTACGAGTCCATCGACAACATGATCCTGATGGGCCAGATCATGACCGTGGACCGCGAGAAGGGTTACAAGAACTACGTCAAGGCAGCCATCAAGGGCGTGGTCAAGACCCTCTCCAAGATGGGCATCTCCACGATCCAGAGCTACTGCGGCGCCCAGATCTTCGAGGCCGTGGGCATCCACCAGAGCGTCATCGACAAATACTTCACCTGGACCCCTTCCCGCATTGGCGGCGTGGACCTGGATGTCATCGCCCAGGAAGCCCAGATGCGCCACGAGGCAGGCTTCCCCCCCTACCCCACCAATGCCGAGCAGACCCTGGTCATCGGCGGCGAGTATCAGTGGCGGAAGGAGGGTGAATACCACCTCTGGAACCCCGAGACCATCTACACCCTCCAGCAGTCCTGCTGGAACGGGGACTACAGTGCCTTCAAGCAGTATTCGAAGGCGATCAACGAGCAGGACACGAGCCTGAAGACCATCCGTGGCCTCTTCGAGTTCAAGCTCGCCAACCAGCCCCTCCCCCTTGAGGAAGTCGAGCCGGTGGAAGCCATCGTCAAGCGCTTCAAGAGCGGCGCCATGAGCTTCGGCTCCATCAGCAAGGAAGCCCACGAGACCATCGCCATCGCCATGAATCGCCTGGGTGGCAAGAGCAACTCCGGTGAGGGCGGCGAGGATCCCGGGCGCTTCAAGCCCCTGCCCAACGGCGATTCCAAGTGCAGCGCCATCAAGCAGGTGGCCTCCGGCCGCTTCGGCGTCACCAGCGACTACCTCATGAGCGCCAAGGAACTCCAGATCAAGCTCGCCCAGGGCGCCAAGCCCGGCGAGGGCGGCCAGCTCCCGGGCCGCAAGGTCTACCCCTGGGTGGCCAAGGAACGTCACTCCACGCCCGGCGTCGGCCTGATCTCCCCCCCGCCCCACCATGACATCTACTCCATCGAGGACTTGGCCGAACTGATCTACGACCTCAAGAACGCCAACCGCGAGGCCAGGATCAACGTCAAGCTGGTGTCCGAGATCGGCGTGGGAACCATCGCCGCCGGCGTTGCCAAGGCCCATGCGGATGTGGTCCTCATCAGCGGCTACGATGGCGGCACCGGTGCCTCCCCCGTCAGCAGCATCAAGCACACCGGCCTCCCCTGGGAGCTCGGCCTTGCCGAGACCCATCAGACCCTGGTACTCAACAACCTGCGCGACCGCATCGTGGTGGAGACCGACGGCCAGCTCAAGACCGGCCGCGATGTTGTCGTCGCCGCCCTCCTGGGCGCCGAGGAATACGGCTTCGCCACCACCCTCCTGGTGACCATGGGCTGCGTGCTGCTGCGCGCCTGCCACCTGGACACCTGCGAAGTGGGCGTCGCCACCCAGAACCCCGAGCTGCGCAAGAACTTCAAGGGCAAGCCCGAATACATCATCAACTTCCTGACCTTCATCGCCCAGGAGATGCGAGAGATCATGGCCCAGCTCGGCTTCCGCACCATCGACGAGATGGTGGGCCGCTCCGACAGGCTGGAGATGCGCGAGGCCATCTCGCACTGGAAGGCCCAGGGCCTGGACTACTCCGAGCTCCTCTACCGCCCCGACATGGGCGATGACGTGCCCGTGCGCTGCACCAAGAAGCAGGACCACGGCATGGAGCAGACCCTGGACTACCAAGTGCTCCTGGATCTGGCCAAGCCAGCCCTGGAGCGCGGCGAAAAGGTCAGCGCCACCCTTCCCATCCGCAGCCTGAACCGCGTGGTCGGCACCATGCTGGGCAGCGAAATCACCCGCAAGTATGGTGCTGAGGGCCTGCCCGAGGACACCATCCAGCTCCACTTCAAGGGCTCCGCGGGTCAGAGCTTTGCCGCCTTCGTCCCCAAGGGCCTCTCCATGACCCTGGAAGGCGACTCCAACGACTACCTTGGCAAGGGCCTTTCGGGCGGCAAGATCGTCGTCTATCCCATGGAGGGCACCACCTTCGTGGCCGAGGAGAACATCATCGTCGGCAACGTCGCATTCTACGGCGCAACCTACGGCGAAGCCTTCATCCGCGGCATGGCCGGTGAGCGCTTCTGCGTGCGCAACAGCGGCGTCACCGCCGTGGTCGAGGGCGTGGGCGACCACGGCTGCGAATACATGACCGGAGGCCGCGTCGTGGTCCTGGGACGCACCGGACGCAACTTCGCGGCGGGCATGTCCGGCGGCGTCGCCTACGTGCTGGACGAGAAGGGCAGCTTCCCCATCCACTGCAACCAGGAGATGGTCAGCCTGGAACCTGTGGAAGGCAAGGATGCCGAAGAGCTCAAGGCCCTGGTCGAGAAGCACTACACGGCCACCAAGAGCGCCGTAGCCCAGCGGCTCCTGGCGGACTGGGACAAATCGCTGTCCAAGTTCGTCAAGGTCATGCCCAAGGACTACAAGCGCATGCTGGAGGCCTTCGAGGAGGTCGCCGCCAAGGGTCTCAGCGGCGAGGAAGCCATCATGGCCGCCTTCGAGCTGAACAAGAACGACAAGACCCGCGTGAGCGGCAACTAGACCTGGCGAGGAGAGGAGTAGATTATGGGCAAGCCCACTGGATTCATGGAATTTGAGCGAGAACTCCCCGCCGATCGCACCCCTGCGGAGCGACTCAAGGACTGGAACGAGTTCCATCTCCACATGCCGGAAGAGGATCTGAAGCGCCAAGGCGCCCGCTGCATGGACTGCGGCATCCCCTTCTGTCACACCGGCGGCCTCTTCAAGGGCATGGCGGCCGGATGCCCGGTGAACAATCTCATCCCCGAATGGAATGACTTGATCTACCGGGGCATGTGGAAACAGGCCTACGAGCGCCTGGCCAAGACCAACAACTTCCCGGAGTTCACGGGCCGGGTCTGCCCCGCCCCCTGCGAGGGCTCCTGCACCCTGGGGATCCACTATCCCCCGGTGACCATCAAGAACATCGAGTGCACCATCATCGACAGGGCCTTCGAAGAGGGCTGGATCCAGCCCCAGCCCCCGGTCCACCGCACCGGCAAGCAGGTGGCCGTGGTGGGCTCCGGTCCCGCCGGTCTGGCCGCCGCCACCCAGCTCAACAATGCCGGGCACCTCGTAACCGTCTTCGAGCGCTCGGATCGCGTGGGCGGCCTGCTGATGTATGGCATCCCCAACATGAAGCTGGACAAGAAGGTGGTGCAGCGCCGGGTGGACCTCATGGCCTCCGAACGCGTGAAGTTCATCACCAGCACCGAGGTTGGCAAGGACTATCCCGCCGATCAGCTCCTCAAGGAGTTCGACGCGGTGATCCTGGCGGGCGGGGCCACCAAGCCCCGGGACCTCCCCATCGAGGGCCGCAACCTCAAGGGGGTCCACTTCGCCATGGAGTTCCTCCACGCCAACACCGCCAACCTCCTGGATGAGGGCGAGGGTTCCTCCATCTCCGCCCAGGGCAAGGATGTCATCGTCATCGGCGGCGGCGACACCGGCACCGACTGTGTGGGGACCTCCCTGCGCCATGGCTGCCGCAGCGTCATCCAGCTCGAGATCATGAACCGGCCCCCTGAGGTCCGGGCCGAGAGCAACCCCTGGCCCGAGTGGCCCGTCGTCTTCAAGCAGGACTACGGCCAGGAGGAGTTCCAGGCCCTCCACGGCCAGGATCCCCGGGTCTACACCATCACCGCAAAGCGCTTCGTGGGCGATGAGCAGGGCCACCTCAAGGAAGTCCACACCGTGAAGGTGGAGTGGGTCAAGGACGACCAGGGCCGCATGATCCCCAAGGAGATCCCCGGCTCCGAGAAGGTCTACCCCGCCCAGCTCGTCCTGCTGGCCATGGGCTTCCTCGGCCCCGAGGACCAGCTCCTGGAGCAGCTCGGCGTCGAGCGGGATCCCCGCAGCAACGCCAAAGCCGAGTACGGCAAGTTCGCGACGAACATCCCAGGCATCTTCGCCGCCGGCGATATGCGCCGCGGCCAGAGCCTGGTGGTCTGGGCCATCAACGAAGGCCGGGCCGCCGCGCGCGAATGCGACCGATTCCTGATGACCACTACCCATCTGCCCTGACTTATGCGAGGGTGAAATGAGCGCCGGCCCCGCACCAGGGGTCGGCCTTGGCGTTAGCAGGCATCATGACGAGGGTACCGAATGTCCGATAGGGTCATCATTTTCGACACCACGCTCCGGGATGGCGAGCAGGCCCTGGCCGCCAGTCTGACAGTCAAGGAGAAGCTGCAGATCGCCCTGGCCCTCGAACGCCTCGGGGTCGACGTCATGGAGGCCGGCTTCCCCATCTCCTCCCCCGGTGATTTCGAGTCGGTCCAGACCATCGCCCGTGCCATCAAGAACAGCCGCGTCTGCGCCCTCTCCCGGGCCATGGAGAAGGATATCGATGCCGCCGGCGAAGCCCTGAGGGTCGCCAGCCAGTTCCGCATCCACACCTTTATATCGACATCAACCATTCATGTCGAAAGCAAGCTCAAGAAGGGCTTCGAGGATGTCCTGGAGATGGGCATCCAGGCGGTGAAGCATGCCCGACGCTACACCGACGACGTGGAGTTCTCCTGCGAGGACGCGGGCCGCACCCCCATCGATCACCTCTGCCGCATGGTGGAGGGGGTCATCTCGGCCGGAGCCACCACCGTCAACATTCCGGACACCGTGGGATACACCGTTCCCAGCGAGTTCGGAAACATCATCAAGACCCTCTTCGAGCGGGTGCCCAACATCCACAAGGCCGTGATCTCGGTCCATTGCCACGATGACCTGGGCATGTCGGTCGCCAACTCCATCACGGCCCTCCAGCATGGCGCCCGGCAGATCGAGTGCACCATGAATGGCCTGGGGGAACGGGCGGGCAATTGTTCCCTGGAAGAGGTGGCCATGATCATCAAGACCCGGCAGGCCATGCTCGGGCTGCACACCGGGATCCACCACCAGGAGATCCACCGCACCAGCCAGCTGGTGAGCCACCTGTGCAACATGCCCATCCAGCCCAACAAGGCCATCGTGGGGGCCAACGCCTTCAGCCACTCCTCCGGCATCCACCAGGACGGCGTCCTCAAGGCCAAGAACACGTACGAGATCATCACCCCCGAGAGCATCGGCCTGCCCCAGAACGTTCTGAACATGACCTCCCGCTCGGGGCGTCACGTCATCAAGCACCGCATGGAGACCATGGGCTATCCGGAAGGGAGCTATGACCTGGATCAGCTCTACGAGAGCTTCCTCAAGCTGGCGGATCGGAAGGGCCAGGTCTATGACTACGATCTGGAGGCCCTGCTCTTCTTCAATCAGCTCCACGAAGAGCCCGAATACTTCAAGATCAACTACCTGAGCGTGCAGTCCGGCGCCAGCGTCCTGGCCACCGCCAGCCTGCGGGTCCAGGTGGGGGAAGAGGAAGTGGCGGAAGCCGCCACCGGCAACGGCCCCGTGGACGCGGTCTACCAGTGCATCACACGGATCACGGGCTTTGACCTCCGCATCGCCAACTACGAGCTCAAGAGCAAAACCGAGGGCACCGACGCCCTGGGCCAGGTTGACATCGTGGCCGAGTTCGAAGGCCGCAAGTTCCATGGCATGGGCCTGGCGACGGATATCGTGGAGGCCTCGGCCCAGGCCCTGGTCCACGTCGTCAACCACATCTACCGCGCCAAACAGGTTGCCGAGTACAAAGAGCAGTTCCAGAGAACCCGAATGGAGACCATCTGACCATGACCAGCACCTACCAGATCGCAGTGCTCCCCGGGGACGGCATCGGCCCCGAAGTGATGAACGAGGCCATCAAGGTCCTGGAGAAGGTCCAGTCCGCCTTCGACCTGAAGCTCACCTACTCCTGGCATGATGTGGGCGGAATCGCCATCGACAACCACGGGTGCCCCCTGCCCGAGAGCACCCTTAAGGCCTGTGAGGCCTCGGACGCCGTGCTCTTTGGCTCCGTGGGCGGCCCCAAGTGGGAAGGCCTGCCCCCCAACCAGCAGCCCGAGCGGGGCGCCCTCCTGCCCCTCCGTGGCCACTTCAAGCTCTTCTGCAACCTGCGTCCTGCCCAGATCCACCAGGGCCTGAACCACCTCTCCCCGCTGCGTGCCGATATCTCCCAGAAGGGCTTCGACATCGTCTGCGTGCGCGAGCTCACCGGCGGCATCTACTTCGGCCAGCCCAAGGGCCGCGAGGGCGAAGGCGCCCAGGAGAAGGCCTACGATACCGAGATCTACCACCGCTTCGAGATCGAGCGCATCGCCC
Organism: Holophaga foetida DSM 6591; assembly: GCF_000242615.2. GTDB lineage: Bacteria > Acidobacteriota > Holophagae > Holophagales > Holophagaceae > Holophaga > Holophaga foetida. The sequence continues at coordinate 290,513 of NZ_KI912268.1, read as the reverse complement.
GCATCGCCTTCGAATCCGCCCGTCTCCGCAGCAGGAAGGTGACCTCCGTGGACAAGGCCAATGTGCTCCAGAGCTCCATCCTCTGGCGCCAGGTGGTGACGGAAGTGGCCAAGGACTACCCCGATGTGTCCCTGAGCCATATCTATATCGACAACGCCACCATGCAGCTGGTGAAGGATCCCGCCCAGTTCGACGTGCTCCTCTGCTCCAACCTCTTCGGAGACATCCTCTCCGACGAGTGCGCCATGATCACCGGCTCCATGGGCATGCTGCCCTCCGCCAGCCTCAACGAGGGGGGCTTCGGCCTCTTCGAACCCGCCGGTGGCTCCGCTCCGGACATCGCGGGCAAGGGCATCGCCAACCCCGTGGCCCAGATCCTCAGCGCCGCCCTCATGCTCCGCTACAGCCTCAAGCAGGAAGCCGCCGCCCAGGCCATCGAGCGGGCCGTGGCCGAGACCCTGGCCGAGGGCTACCTGACGGGCGACCTGGCCCAGGGCGAGGGCAAGCACCCCGTCCAGAAGACCGCCGAGATGGGTTCCCAGATCGCCGCCCGAGTCCGCGCCCTTTAAGCTTTTTTCCAGAGCCTACATGACCCGAGAAATCCCGTTCAACTACACCTCCGCCGAGGATCACCAGGCCGTATCCCTCCTCCTGGGTCCGGAAATTGTCGAAACCCTGGAAACCCTCAGCAGTCGCAGAGTCACGGGACGTTCAGCTCGCCTGCTGGCGCGGATCTTCGGCGAGATCCTCATCCACCGCCGGAATCCCTTTCTCTTCCAGGAGTTGCTGGATTCCAAGAGCCGCCAGGAGCGCCTCTTCCTCAAGGCGGACCAGGATCTGCATGCCATCGAGTCCAACGCCAAGGGCGACCCTCTGGTCATGGAAGTCCTGGCATCCTGTCGGCGACTCCTCTCGGAATTCCGGGACGAGGTGGAGGACACCCCCTCCCTGCGCAAGCGCATGAAGTCCGAACTGGGGGGCGTAGTGGGCCCGAAGAACGTCCTGGTGGACCCATTCGCCCTGGTCTCCCACGCCACCGACGCGACGGACTGGCGCCTGCACCTGCCCGTCGCCGTGCTCATGCCCGACGACGAGGCCCAGGTGGCTCCCCTCCTGGCGGCCATCGGCCGCCTGGGGCTGAAGGCCATCCCCCGGGGTGGCGGCACGGGACTCACCGGTGGGGCCATCCCCCTGCGCCCGAACTGCGTTGTCGTGAACCTTGAAAAGCTCAACCGCATCCAGCCCATCGAGCTGAAAAGCTTCGTCCTGGCCGACGGGAGTGGGGCCAGCGCCCCCACGGTGCACCTCCAGGCCGGTGTCATCACCGAGAAGGCCATGGAGGTGGTGGAGGAGAAGGGCCTTGTCTTCGCCACGGACCCCACCAGCGCCTGGGCTTCCACCATCGGCGGCAACATCGCCGAGAACGCCGGAGGCAAGCTGGCAGTGCGCTGGGGCACCTGCATCGACAACCTGCTGGAATGGCGCATGGCCATGCCCTCCGGACAACAGTGGGTCATCCGCCGCACGGACCACCAGCTCCGCAAGATCCTCCCCCAGGACATTGTCACCTTCGAGATCTCCGACGAGAGCGGGCGCATCCTCAGGACCATCCCCCTCAAGGGCACCGAGATCCGCAAGGAAGGCCTCTGGAAGGACATCACCAACAAGGCCCTGGGCGGCGTCCCTGGCCTCCAGAAGGAAGGCACCGACGGCGTCATCACCTCCGCCGAGTTCATCCTCTACCCCGAGTACGAGGCCAAGCGCACCCTCTGCATCGAGTTCTTCGGCCCCAATATGGACGAGGCCAGCCGAGTCATCGTCGATATCTCCAAGGCCTTCCCCTTCCCCGATGATGGGCACGAGAGCCTGCTGGCCCTGGAGCACTGGGATGACGAGTACGTGCGGGCCATCGACTACAAGGTGAAGGCCGCCCGGGCCGAAACCCCCAAGGCCGTGCTGCTCATCGATGTGGCGGGCCACACCTCTGAGGAGGCGGCCCGGGGTGCCCAGCGCATCCATGCGGTCCTGGAGGGGTACCCCAACACCATCGCCTTCGAGGCCCGGGACAACGCCGAGGCCAAGAAGTTCTGGCTGGACCGCAAGAAGCTGGGCGCCATCGCCCGGCGCACCAACGCCTTCAAGCTCAACGAGGACATCGTCATCCCCCTGGCGGCCCTGGCGGACTTCGCCCACTTCATCGAGCGGGTCAATGTGGAGGAGGAGCGTTACACCCAGACGCGCTTCATCGAAAGAACTGCGGACTTCCTGGGCACCCTCGAGGATCGGGAGGACGGCGAGACGCTGGCCCTCAAGATCCCTTCGGGACAGGCCCTCTGCACCGCCGCCCGGATGGCGGTGGAGCATGCGGGCGAGACCCTGCTCCAGGAGCAGAGCATCCTGACCAAGCTGCGCTATGAACTGACGGAGCTCATGCGGGGCTATCCCACCATCCTGGAGAACCTGGACCGGATCCACACCGAAGTGCGGGCCCGCAGGGTCATCCTGGCCACCCACATGCATGCGGGCGATGGCAACGTCCACGTCAACATCCCCGTGCTGTCCAACGACCGCCCCATGCTGATGCGCGCGGACAAAGTGGTGGATCGGGTCATGGAGAAGGTGGTGGAGCTCGGGGGTGTCGTCTCCGGCGAGCACGGTATCGGCGTCACCAAGCTCAAGTATTTCGATCCCCAGCGCATGGCGGAGCTGAGCGCCTACCGGAAGGAAGTGGACCCCGAGGGGCTCATGAACCCCGGGAAGCTTGAGGATCTCTCGGTCCTGGACCACATCTTCACGCCCTCCTTCAATCTGATGGAGTTGGAGGCCCGCATCCTCAAGCACGGGCAGCTCGAAGAGCTGGCCCGGAAGATCGCCCACTGCGTCCGCTGCGGCAAGTGCAAACCCGACTGCTGTGTCTTCCATCCCGCCCGGAGCCTCTTCTTCCACCCCCGGAACAAGAACCTGGCCATCGGCTCCCTCATCGAGGCCCTGCTCTTCGAGGCCCAGCGGGAACGCTCCACGCGCTTCGAGCTGCTCCAGTGGCTGGAGGAGATGGCCGATCACTGCACCATCTGCCACAAGTGCCTCAAGCCCTGCCCGGTGGAGATCGATACCGGCGAGGTCTCGGTGCTGGAACGCGAGATCCTGGCGAGCTGGGGCTATAAGCACACCCCCCTCGCCACCAGATTGACCCTCAAGTACCTCGACACCCGCTCCCGCTCCTTCAACCGCCTGTTCCGCGCCACCTTCGTGCGGGTGGGAAGCCTGGCCCAGCGCATCGGGCACCGGGTGGCCAAGCCCTTCATCTCCGGTCGGGCCGAGGCTCCGGACTTCTACCCGCTCCAGATGCTCCGCTCCCCCCAGAGCCCTGTCCCCAGCCAGACCCTGAGAGACGTGCTTCCCAACTGCGAGCCGGATCAGGTCCTGGTCTTCGAACCTGAGAAGCCCGCCCGCACCAACGTGGTCTACTTCCCGGGCTGCGGCTCAGAGCGCCTCAATTCGGCAGTCTCCATGGCCGCCATCCATCTGCTTCTGGAATCGGGGGCCCGGGTCGTCCTGCCTCCCCCCTTCCTCTGCTGCGGCTTCCCGGCCCACGTCAACGCCAAGACCGCCATGCACAGCCGCATTGTGCTGCGGGACACCATCCTCCTCTCCCAGATCCGTGACATGTTCTGCCACCTGCCCTTCGAGGCCTGCGTGGTGACCTGCGGCACCTGCAAGGAGGGCCTGGAGGAGATGGAGGTCGGCAACCTCTTCGGAGGCAAGGTGGTGGATGTCTCGAAATTCGCCATGGACCAGGGCCTGCGGATCAAGGGCGAGGGCAACTACCTCTACCACCCCCCCTGCCACGACTCCCTGGACGGCAAGGCCCAGGCGGTCCTGGCCAGGATCGGCGGATTCGACGCAGTCCACACCGTTCCCCACTGCTGTTCCGAAGCCGGCACCCTCTCCATCTCCCGGCCCGACATCTCGGACGCCATGCTGCACCGGAAGCGCGAAGCCCTTGAAGAGGCCGCCCACGAGCACGGGACTCGTCAGATCCTCACCAACTGCCCGTCCTGTCTCACGGGCCTCAACCGCAACCGCGACCAGGGTTTCCAGCCCAAGCACATCGTCATCGCCATCGCCGAGGCCCACAGCGGGCCCAAGTGGCTGGACAAGTTCAAGACCCAGGCAGCCAGGGCCAAGGCTGTGTCATTCTAGAGCTTCAACGCAGTTGTCCATATGCGAGCGCAAGCCCTGGATGACTGAACGCATTTTCTGGTCCTGGTCTCGAGTTGAGTAGCTATAGGTTTAGGAGGAACAGTGGTTGACGCGATTGCTATCCGCTGGCACGGGCGAGGTGGCCAGGGTACGGTCACGGCGTGCAAGGTCTTCGCTGAGGCCTGTCTCAGCGACGGTCACTATGTGCAGGCCTTCCCGGAGTACGGCCCCGAGCGGGCCGGTGCGCCCATCAAGGCCTACAACCGGGTCAACACCAAACCGCTGCGCGGCCACTATCCCGTGCTCCGCCCCGACATCGTCGTCGTGGTCGATTCAACCCTCCTGGACTGCATCGATGTCACCGAGGGCGCTCCCGATGGGGCCGCCTTCATCGTCAACTGCAATCCCAAGAACTGCGGGGATCTGAGGGCCAAGATCAAGGCCAAGCCAACCCAGCGGGTGGTTGCCGTCGATGCCTCCCACATCTCCATCGCCACCCTGGGCCGCCCCATGCCCAATGCGCCCCTGATCGGCACAGTCACCAAAGTCTCCGACATGCTGAGCCTCCAGGCGGTTCTCGACGACATCAAGGTGAATTTCAGCAAGAAGTTCAGCCAGAAGGTCACCCAGGGGAACCTGGAAGCGACCCGAAGGGGCTATGAAGAGGGAGTGGAGCTATGAAGGCCTGGCAGGAACTCAATCTCGGAGGGGTCGTCAGTGAACCCGGAAGCTCCCGGAACTTCCAGACGGGCTCATGGCGCTCCTACCACCCGGTCTGGATCGAGGAGAACTGCTGCCAGTGCATGCTCTGCTGGATCTACTGCCCAGACATGTCCGTCAAGACCGCGGACGGCAAGCGTGGCGAGTTCGATTATGACTTCTGCAAGGGATGCGGCATCTGCGCCCTGGAGTGCCCCGGCAAGAAAGGGCAGAAGGCCATCGTCATGGAGGAAGGGGTGTCCGGGCCTGAACCGGACGCCCCGAGGGGGAGCACGCGGGGGGACGAAGAGCGAGCCGAGCGAGCGGGCGGTCCCCCCTCGTCCAGGACGGAAGGGGTATAGCAGATGACGAAGATGGTTGCAGCCACCGGCAACGAGGCGATCGCCAACGCCATGCGTCTGGCGAAGGTCGACGTCTGTTCCGCCTACCCGATCACCCCCGCCACCGAAATCATGCAGCGCTTCACCAGCTTCGCCGCCAACGGCAAGGTCCAGACGGAAGTGCTCCTGGCAGAGAGCGAACACAGCGCCATGAGCGGATGCATCGGCGCCTCCGCAGCCGGAGGGCGCGTGGCCACCGCCACCTCTTCCCAGGGTCTGGCCCTGATGTGGGAGATGCTCCTCGTCGCCTCGGGCCAGCGCCTGCCCATCGTCATGGCGGTGTGCAACCGGGCCCTGGCCGCGCCGACGAACATCGGATGCGACCACTCCGACAGCATGGGCACCCGTGACTGCGGCTGGATCCAGCTCTACTCGGAGACCGGCCAGGAGGCCTTCGACAACATGCTCATGGCCTTCCGGATCGCCGAGAACATGGACATCCGCATGCCCGTGATGGTCTGCCAGGACGGCTTCATCACCAGCCACTCCATCGCCAACGTCCAGTGGGTGGAGGAGAACGCAGCCGCCACCTTTGTCGGCGATTACCGGCAGAGCAACCCCCTCCTGGACCTCAAGCGCCCGGTCAGCTACGGCCAACTCGCCCTCTCAGACTTGTACATGGAGTACCGCAAGGCCCATGACCACACCATGAGCCTGGTGCCCCAGGTCGTGCGGGAGGTCGCCGCCGAGTTCAAGGAGATCTCCGGCCGCAGCTACGACCTCTTCGAGAGCTACCGCCTCGACGATGCCGAGATCGGCATCGTGGTCATGTCCTCCGCCGCTGGCACCACCAAGGACATCATCGACCGCTACCGCGACAAGGGCATCAAGGCCGGCCTCCTCAAACCTCGGCTCTACCGGCCCTTCCCCTACGAGGATGTGGCCCAGGCCCTGAAGCACCTCAAGGCCCTGGCGGTGCTGGATCGCGCCGACAGCTTCGGCGCCTCCTTCGGCCCCCTCTTCCTGGATATCGCGGGGGCCCTCTCCGCCTGCAACGAACGCCCGATCATGATCAACAAGATCTTCGGGCTGGGCGGCCGGGACTACATGCCGGAACAGGGCGAGCACGTCCTGGACGAGCTGATCCAGATCGCCAAGGGAGCCCCCGTGAAGGCGGCCAAGGAGTACATCGGGGTGAGGGGTTGATGATGGCGACACCACTGAATCTGAAAGAGCTGTCGAAACAGGAGGAGCTCTTCGCCCCCGGTCACCGCATGTGCGCGGGCTGCGGAGCCCCCATCGTCGTGAAAATGGTCATGATGGCGGCCCAGCACCCCGTGGTGGTAGCCAACGCCACCGGCTGCCTCGAGGTCTCCACCTGCATCGCCGAGAACACCTCCTGGAAGGCCCCCTGGATCCACACGGCCTTCGAGAACGCCGCCGCCACCTTGGCCGGTGCCGAGACCATGTACCGCTCCCTCAGGAAGCAGGGCAAGCTTGAGGGCGATATCAAGTTCATCGCCTTCGGCGGCGACGGCGGCACCGCCGACATCGGCCTCCAGAGCCTGTCGGGCGCCATGGAGCGCGGCCACGACATGACCTACATCTGCTACGACAACGGCGCCTACATGAACACCGGCATCCAGCGTTCCTCGGCGACCCCCTTCGGTGCGGACACCACGACCTGCCCCGTCGGCAGCCAGAACCCCGGTAAGCTCCAGCACCGCAAGGACCTGACCCGCATCATGGCGGCCCACGGCATCCCCTACGTCGCCCAGGCCTCCCCCAGCCACTGGCAGGACCTGATGACCAAGGTGCGCAAGGCCCTGGACATCAAGGGACCCAAGTTCATCAACATCATCGCCCCCTGCAACCGCGGCTGGCGGACCGAGATGGATGACGCAATCAAGCTCTCCCGGCTGGCCGTGGAAACCTGCTACTGGCCCCTCTTCGAGATCGAGAACGGCGTCACCCGGATCACCACCATGCCCCGGGAAAAGAAGCCCCTGACCGACTTCATGAAGCCCCAGGGCCGCTTCAAGCACCTCTTCCAGCCTGGCAACGAGTGGATGCTGGCCGCCGCCCAGGAGCACGTCGACGCCTGCTGGGAACGACTGCAGAAGGAGCAGGCCTCGCCCATCCGGCACCGGGGCTGATACCAGCCGAAAAGCCAACCACAAAAAGCAGATAGATAAGTGATCCAATAGCCACCTTATTTATCTGCTTTTACGATTTCAGTTTATAACACCAAGCCCATATCCCGATCGAATCTAAAGCCCACAATAGTCCATGGCTACGATAAAAGTAGGCGTTCAGGCCCCGCCATGGAGCAGAACCGTCCACAGACACCGATTAACACCGATTAACACCGATAAAGAGACCCGATTATTCGGTTTGCTTCAGCCAAACCCGAGGGGCTAGGAAGGCCTTTGGCAGGCACCGAAAAGCAATGAATTAGCTGGGATGCCAAGGATGAACAGGATAAAGCAATCAGCGGGCAACGATGGTTCACAAAGGCGATCTGGCCCGCCCCGCTATGCGGGGGCGCGCGGCAAAGCCGCACGCGTTCAGGAAGGACAAGGGGGCTGTGGCACGTAGGCGTGCCTACGCCCCCTTGCCCTTCCTGAACCTGGCCAGAGCGCCGAGCCTCTTGTCAGCGGCTTTTCATCCCTTGTAAGCGTTCAGCCCCCGCAGGGGGATGGACGCTTACAAATTCAGTCCATATGAGCCATTAGGTTGTACTTTTCGTTCAGGGTGGCCATGCTCATGGAATGAGCGAGAACGAGCGTCAGCTGATCTCTGAAAACCAGGCCCTAAAGGCAATGGTGGAACAGCTTTTGGGGCGCGTGGCGGATCTGGAGGCGCGCATCACCCAGAACTCCGGCAACAGCTCCAAGCCCCCCAGTTCGGACATGGGTAGGAAGCGCAAGCCACCGGTAGATCCGAGTGGACGGAAGCGCGGCGGTCAGCCGGGTCACGCCGGAAAGACCCGGGAGCAGGTTCCGCCCGAGGAGGTGGATGAGGTGAAGGACGCCGATCCCGAGGCCTGCGAGCGTTGCGGGGAATCCCTGGAGCAGGCCCCCCGGCGGGATGCCATCATCCGGCAGTTCTGCGAGTCGCCAGCGTTCCGGGCCTTCATCACGGAGCTGAGGCAGTGGTCCAAAGCTTGCCCCCGGTGCGGGCATGTCACCCGCGCGGCTGCGCCGGTGGGGACCCCAAAGGGTGCTTTCGGCCCCCGTCTCCAGGCGCTCACCGGGGTGCTCTCGGGGCGCTTCCGGCTGACCAAGCGGGAGATCATGGTGATGCACCGATCCGTCTTTGGCGTGCGGATGTCCCTGGGTTCCGTGGCGGCCTGCTGCAAGTCGGTGAGCGAGGCTGTGGCCCCGACTGCCAGAGCGATCCACGAAGAGGTGAAGGCCTCCCCAGTGGTGCACGCCGATGAAACGGGGTTCGGTCGCTGCGGAGAGGATCGGATGTGGCTCTGGGTCGCCGCAACGGCGGAGGCCGAAGCCTTCCGACTTCTGCCAGGACGGGGCCAAGCGCAGGCCAAGGACATCCTCGGCGAGGACTACCCGGGCATCATCCAGCGCGACCGATGGAAGCCCTACGAGAAGTTCCTCAAGGCCAAGCACCAGCTCTGCCACAGCCACATTCGACGTGACGTGCAGGGGATGTTGGAGAGCAAGGGTGAGACGGGAACCCAGGGCTGCATGCTGAAGCTGGCCAGCGACAAGGCTTTCCATCTGTGGCACCAGTGTGAGCAAGAGGAAATCAGTCGGGAGGAACTGGCCAAGGGGACACAGTCGATCCAGGCGGAGATGCGGGAGCGGTTCGAGATCCTGGCGAAGCACCCCGATACCACCAAGAAAGCACGGGGGACAGCCAACGATCTGCTCCGGCAATGGGATCGACTCTGGACCTACCTGACCCATGAAGGGGTGGTGCCGACCAACAATGAAGCCGAGAGGGCGATCCGCAAGGCGGTGCTGTGGCGGAAGGTGAGCCTGGGGGTGGAGAGCGAGCATGGCGCCCGCTTTGTGGAGCGCATGCTGACCCTGGCAGGCACGGCCCGGAAGCGCGGCGTGGACCTGCTGGAGTGGCTGACTCAGGCCATGAAGGCCAGCCTCGTCGGAATCGCCGCACCGGATTTCACAGCCTGATGCGGTCCCCGTGGAATCAGAAACCCCCTCCATGCGGAGGGGGCTGAACGGCTACCATCCCTTTTATCCTTGGCATCCCAGCTCATGTCTTTTTCGGCTGAGCAAAGCCGATAATCGGGTAAAGAAATGGTCTACGGGTGGGACACCTGGGTCTGTGGATGAAACAGCTTTTGTTTCTCTCCTCGGAGAAAGCGCGATTCATTGCCACGAATCGAACTGCTACTGAAGTGATCTTCGCCATTGTTTGCATATGTCATGTAAGCTAGTGACTGGAAGTGAACCATTGGATAGTTTCCATTTTGCGATCAATGCCACGATGCCGATTTTTCTGGTCATTGTGCTGGGCTGGGTGCTCATGCGCATGGGTGTCTTCAACCAGGCCTTCGCCGATGTGGCGGACAAGTATGTATTCAAGGTGGCCCTGCCTGTCCTGCTCTTCTACGACATCGCCACCACCAATCTCCGCCAGGGTTTTGACCTAAAATTCGTCCTGTTCTGCATGGTCAGCACCACGACCATGTTCCTGGGGATCTGGCTGCTGGCTCACCTGTCCATGAAGGACAAGTCCCTGGTGGGCGCATTCTCCCAAGCCGCCGCCCGGAGCAGTGCCGCGATCCTGGGCATTGCCTTCGTCATGAACATCTATGGAAATCTGGGCCAGACTCCGCTGATGATCGTGGCGGCGGTCCCCTTGTTCAACATCTATTCGGTGATCATCCTTTCGTCTTCTGCCTCGGACAACCCCGGTGGCAGGGGACATATCAAGCACACCTGTCTCAATGTCATCAAGAATCCGATTATTCTGGGCATCCTTGCCGGACTTCCCTTCTCCCTGCTTGGGATCAAGTTCCCGGTGATCGTGGCGAAGACCATCACCAGCGTGGGCAGCACCGCCACCCCAGTGGCCCTTCTGATGGTGGGAGCGGGCTTCGAGGGACGGAAGGCCCTCGCCAGGATCAAGCCCACCGTGATGGCAACCGCCATCAAGCTGCTGATCCTGCCAGCCATCTTCCTGCCCCTGGCTGTCTTCATGGGCTTCACGAAGAGTGAACTGGTGGCCGTCCTCATCATGACGGGCTCCCCCACCACCGTCAGCTGCTACATCATGGCCAAGAACATGGACAACGACGCGATCCTGTCCTCCAGCATCATCGTCCTGGCGACCCTGCTCTCCTCCGTCACCCTCACGGGGTGGATCTTCCTGCTGAGGCACATGGCCTTGATCTGAGCGGGGAGAGAAAGAGAGCCTCACGCGGAGATGCGAAGAGCGCGGAGGAGAAATCCAAACGTTCAAATCCATCTGAAAGGATTCCTCCCCTGGAGGGCATTCCCCTCTTGAGACGCGCCATCCAGGTGCGCACCCCAAGGGAGGACCCCATGAATCTCTTCATCACCACGGCTGCAGCAGTCACCGCCATCAGCGGATGCGCGGCCCTGTTCCAGGCCCCTGCGCCCAAGGTTCCAGCACCTGTCCCGCAGCATGAGATGGCTGCGCCGAAGATCCCTGAGGGGAAGCCGGAAGCCACACTTTCGCCCTTCTTCTGGGTCAAGAGCGAGGATCCCAGTGTGGACCAGCTGCCCCTCAAATCCACCTCCGTGAAAACGGATATCGCCGGGGTCATCGCCGATGTGCGGGTGACCCAGGTCTATCGGAACGAGGGCCGGAACCCCATCGAAGCCGTCTACATCTTCCCTGCTTCCACTCGGGCCGCAGTATACGGCATGAAGATGACCATCGGCGAACGCACCCTCGTGGCGAAGATCCGCGAGAAGGAGCAGGCGCGCCGGGATTACGAGCAGGCACGGGCGGAGGGCCGGAGCGCCTCCCTGCTGGAGCAGCAGCGCCCCAACGTCTTTCAGATGAATGTGGCCAACATCATGCCCGGAGACGAGATCCGGGTTGAACTCTCCTACACCGAACTCCTGGTGCCCACGAACGGAACCTATGAATTCGTCTATCCCACCGTGGTGGGGCCTCGCTACTCGAACACACCGTCATCCAGAGCTGACGCGTCCGAAAAATGGGTAGCCAATCCCTACACCAACGAAGGTGAGGCTCCTTTATCCGCCTTCGCTATCCAGGTGCGACTGGCAGCGGGTCTGCCCATCCAGCACATCACCTGCGGGACCCACAAGACCGGAGTGACCTACGATGGCCCCAGTGATGCATCCGTGAAGCTGGACACCTCGGAAACCCACGGCGGCAACCGCGACTTTATTTTGAAATATCAGCTGACAGGTGACCAGATCCAGTCCGGCTTGCTGCTGGCCAAGGGCGCGGAGGAGAACTTCTTCCTGCTCCAGGTGCAGCCTCCCAAGGCCGTGAAGCCCGCCATGATTCCGCCCCGGGAGTTCATCTTCATCATGGATGTCTCCGGTTCCCAGATGGGCTTTCCCATCGAGATCTCCAAGACCTTGATGGAGGACCTGGTGAGCCATCTGAGGCCCCAGGACCGATTCAATGTGGAGGTCTTCGAGTCCGGCTCCGCCCTCTGGTCCCCCGAGGGTTCCAGGCCCGCAAACCGGGAGAACATCCAGGACGCCCTCGCATTCATCGGCCAGCAGAGGGGCGGTGGGGGCACAGAGATCATCTCGGCCCTGCGCCACGCCTTGGCGCTACCCCGCGCGGAGGGCATGTCGCGCACCTTCGTCATCTCCACGGATGGCTATGTTTCTGTGGAGCCCGGCGTGCTTGACGTAATCCGCGAAAACCTGGGGGGCGCCAACATGTTCGCTTTCGGCGTCGGTTCCTCCGTGAACCGCCATCTCATCGAGGGCATGGCCCATGCAGGCATGGGAGAGCCATTCGTGCTGACGAATCCGGCTGAAGCCCCGGCCCAGGCGGAACGGTTCCGCAACTACATCGCCTCGCCAGTGCTTACGAACGTGAAGCTCACTTTCAACGGTAACTTCCAGGCCTATGATGTGGAACCCCTCCAGGTCCCGGACCTCCTCGCGGAACGTCCCGTCATCTGCTTCGGAAAATGGAAGGGCGGCACGACAGGCTCCGTGGAAGTGACAGGCATTTCAGGCAACGGCCCCTTCCGTCAGAGCTTCGAGATCTCCAAGGCCAAGGTGATGGACCAGGAAGCCTCCCTGCGCAACCTGTGGGCCCGGCATCGGATCCAGCTCATGGGGGACTATGCGGGTCTGGGCGATGCAGAGGGCCTGAAGAAGAGCATCACGGAACTGGGTTTGAAGTATGGACTGCTCACGAACTACACCTCCTTTGTGGCCGTCGACAGCCAGATCCGCAACCATAGCGGCCAAGCCCAGCTGATCACCCAGCCCCTGCCCCTTCCCCAGGGCATTTCCAACATGGCTGTGGGAGGCAGGCTCGCCAAATCCATGGCCTGCGCCCCAGCTCCCAGATTAAAGATGGACCTGGAATGTCGGCGAGAGGAGCCGAGTGACCGGAAGCCCATCGTCTCGGATACCGCCGATCCAATGCTCGGAATCCGCCAGGCGGAGCTTGCCCAGCGTTTGAAGGAGCCGACCGTGGCAAAGCTGCTTGCCGACACCCCGGCCGGCACCTTTCTGGAACTCCGTATTGATGCCAGGGGCAATATCCTGTCCGCTCGCTTCACCAAGCCATTCCGTGGCGCCAGGGAAGCCTGTGAAACGATCTTGAAGTGGCGATTCCAGAACTGGACAGGGCAAGGCATCACCAGACTGCGCATCCCCGTGTGACCTTTCAGGCCTACCGCCCTGGTGGGAGCATTCCCAGCAGGGCGGCCAGACCAGACTTGGCCCCTCTGGCAGGCCACGCCACAGCGTATTCGAAACTCATGTCTGCGTCCTCCAGCCTGACGTACCGGAGATGTCCGCCACCATGCTGCTCACAGGTCTCCCGTGGCTGGATGCCAATGCCCCGCCCCATCTCCAGAGCCAGCCACAAGGACTGGAAGTCAGGAAGGAATTCGGCGCGGTTGAAGTCGATTCCGACCCGCGCACAGACCTCCCGATGCCAGGCCACCCCAGGCCCCCCCATCTCCTCACTGAGGCTCACCAGTGGCTGACCCCGGAGTTCTTCAAGGCAGAGGCTCCGGCGCTCCGCAAAGGGATGCTCGCCATGAACGACCACCATCATCGGCTCCCGGGCCAGGGTTCGCACCGCCAGCCCATCCGGGTGTTGATGCCCAAAGAGGAGCGTGAATCCACAATCGATCTCCCCATCGAGGATGGCGTCGAACAGGTGAGCCAGGGTAAGGTAGCGCGTCCCCACCTGGACAGCAGGGTATTGCTTGGCGAAGTCCAGCAGAAGGCGGGGCAGGAGCTGCATTTCAATCCCCCCCACGTAGCCGAGGATGAGGGAGCCTCCCACTTGGTCTTTCAGGCCCTGGCAACGCCGGACCACAGCTTCGTATTCCTGGAGGAAGGGCTCCACGAAGCGAAAAAAGTGATGCCCGGTGGATGTCAATGCGACCACCCTGGAGGATCGCAGGAAAAGCACCCGCCCAACCGTCGCCTCGAGCTGGGTGATCTGGTAGCTGAGAGCCGACTGGGTAAGACACATTTCCTTGGCGGCCTTGGTGAAGTTCAAGCACCTCGCATTGGCCTGGAAGCAGCGCAGCCTCCGGAAGTCAGGAAGAGCCCCCTCCTGCCCAGGAGTCTCCGATGGTTCGCCGTCGGAATGGGAGCGGCAATCGGCAAGGGCATGGGCATACTCCAGGCATAGCCGCCGGAGCTCCCGGTACAGAAGGTCCCCAGCGGGGGTTAGCGAGAGGTGCTTCCCAGTGCGTTTCAGCAGGGCAACCCCAAGGAGCTCCTCAATGGAAGCCAGTTGATAGCTGACGCCAGGCTGGGTCAGGCCGATGGAATGGGCGGCCCGGGTCAGCTGGAGGTGTTCGCCCACGGCCAGAAAACATCGAAGCTGCCTGCGGTCCACCAGAGCCCTCCTCGGGTCATTATCGTTCAGATCAGGAAATGAAAGCAGCCGTCCAGTCTCCCCGGGAGCTGGACGGCTGGAAATACGAACTCGGACGAGATCGGGCTAGCGCTTCTTCTTGTTCGAATCGAAATCGAAGGTGTGGCACCGGTCGCAGAAGCTCTTGTGGGGCTCCTTATGGGCAGAGTGGCATTCGTTGCACTCGATCTTGCCGATGTGGGAGTCGTGGGGGTTGATATTGGCGAGGTAGACGTGAGGCCCCTCTTCCTTCTTGGCGGTGCGCTTGGCCATGCCTTCGTAGCCTTCGTGGCACTCCAGACACTTGTCGATCTTGGCCGCCTTCGTGGGCTTCTTCGTCAGGTGGCAGTCCTCGCAGCTGACTCCGTTGGTCTTGTGCTTGTCTGCCAGCAGCGCACTGTTCTTGGTCGAGGCCGACATGAAGGTCGCCGCGATGAGGAAGGGCAGCAGAAGCAGATAAAAAGAGCGTTTTGCCTTGTTGAACATGAAGGTTCCTCTCTCTTGATCCGGTTGGCTACTTGAGGGACTTGACGTAATTGGCGCTGTTGAGGCCGGCCAGACGCCCCGAGATGGAGGCGAAGCCCATCGTCAGCCCCTCGACGGTCATATAGCTGTCGGAGTAGAGACCTCCCGCCACATTGCCCACGGCATACAGGCCCTTGACCGGATAGGAGTCCTGGTCCACGGCCTCGAGTTTTTCATTGACCTTGATGCCGCCGATGGTCGTCAGGTTGTAGGTCACCACCTCCAGGGCATAGAAGGGCCCCTTGGCGACAGGATAGAGCAGATGTTCCTTGGCCTTGCCGAACTGGCCATCCTTGCCGTCCTTCACATAGCCGTTGTAGCTCTGGATCTGGCCCAGGAAGGGAGCCTTCTGGAAGCCAGCATTGGCGGCCAGCTCTTCGAGGGTGCTGCCCTTGTGGACAGTGCCTTCCTTGATGCCAGCCTCCAGGGCCTCCTCGATCTTGGGCAGGGGGCCGGAGATGGCACCGGGGATCCCGCGGATGTGCGCAAAGGAATCGCGCATCCCCGTCTTGGCCACTTTGAACGTGTCGACGGTGGCCTGGTCGAAGACCACGAAGCCCTGTCCGCCGATGGACACCAGGGCGTGGGACACGAGGGCGTTATCGTAGACGTGATCCTCGTTGTAGTAGCGCTGGCCGGTGCGATCCACCCAGAGAAGGGGGATGTGGATGAAGGGCTCCAGCTTGGTCATCAGCAGGGATTCTTTGTTGTCCTTGGTGACGATTCCGGTGCCATGGTACTCGGTGACGTTCTCCTTGTATTTGGCCGCGCCAGCTTCCCAGGCCATCTTCATGCCCACACCATCATTGAACATCCAGCCCATGGGGTGACCGACGATCCCGGCGGCCTTGGTCATCTCTTCGTTGCCCATGTAGCCGCCGGTGGCGACGATGACTGCCTTGGTCTTGATGGTCTTCACCTGGCCGTCCTGGGTGCGGACATCCACGCCGCAGACGGCGCCATCGGCACCCTTGCGGACCTTGAAGCCCTCGGTCCGGAACATCACCGTGCCTCCGGCCTTCTCGAAGGCAGACTGCAGGGCAGCCATACCCTGGAAGCCGTCCCACATGTGGTAGATGATGGTGGGCACTTCGCCGTCCTTCATGTGGGCGAACTGCTGGGGCTCCATGGGCAGCCAGAACTTGACCCCGTTGGACTGCATCCAGGCGATGGTGTCGGCGGAGTTGTTCACCGTGGCCAGGGCCAGGCGGGCGTTCATCAGCAGGTGACTGTAGTTCTCCATCTGGTGGAAGACATCCATGGGCGTGATGTGCATCCGTTCCTTCTGCTGGAAGGTGGTGTTGATGCCCATCATGCCCTTGGTGAGGGCCGAGGAGCCCTGCATGGTGCGCTCCTTTTCCACCACCAGGACTTTCACCCCGGACTGAGCGGCAGCGAGGGCGGCACAGGCACCGGAACCGCCCCCTCCGACGACGACGACATCAAAATCCCCGGACGCTGGAGCGCCCGCGGCGTGGCACAGGGTGCCGACCACCGCGGACACCAGAATCGCCGCCAAGCCCTTCAAAAACCTTCCGCTTCCCATGGCTCCCCCACAAATCAATGGTGTTGATAGTTAAAGCAAGCAAACAAAAGCAGGCCGGACGATCACCAATTGCCGTCAGGAGAAAGCCGACTCATGATTTTTTTCACGATAACAAATCAGAAACAGACCTGCGGCCTGTGTGGGTTGTGCCCTTCGGGCAGCCAGACAACTGCCGTTCAAAGGCCGAAGCCAGGAGATCAACACACACGATGCAACGGGTAGTCCTCAGTTTCCGGGCCTACGCCCTACCCGTCCAACGGAATTTCCAGATGGAGACAACCCTGTCCCTCAGCCTCCCGGGAGGGATCCATATCAAGCATCTATTCAAATAAAACACCTTACATATGATTCCAAAGTGATTATTTATTTATCTATCGAAAAACCTATGGCTATGCTGCCCGGATGGACAAGCTCCACAGCGCAAGTCATTCCGCTACGGCCCCTAAAAGCAGCGGCGCAAGCCCTCGAGGTAGGCGGAACGTGCGTCATCCTCTTCCGCAGGCGCCCAGGCTGCCGCCTCATCCTCGCTCAGTGGCAGATAAGGTCCGGCCTTGGCTTCGAAGAAGACCGTCCCGGGCTCAAGACTCACCGCGGCATGATAGGTCCCGGAAGGGATATCGATGGCCAGGACGCCGTTCTCCCGGGAGAGCAGCACCGTCTCCCGGATCTCGCCCTCCTCGGAGAAGAGGACAATCCCCAGGCGTCCGCTCATCAAGACCATGGCCTCGCCCTTCTCGGGATCCAGGTGGCGATGGGGCCGGATGTAGCTCCCGGGTTCGATGGCGTTCAGGAGCCGATGGCAATGGGACTCATTGGAAGGATGGAGGTTGTGGTTCTTGCGGAGCCGCAATGAAGACCGGGCCTCTTCCGAAAGTCGTGCCAGCAGATCGCGGGTGACAAGCTTCATCTGTCCTGCCTCGAAAAAGCGCCAGCGGAATCCGGTGTTCACCGGGATCCGCTGGCGCTGGTCACACGATGTCCCCGAGCGGGAATCGCCTACTGCTTGATGTTCACGGGCTTGAGGAAGGGCATCAGGTTGCGCAGCTCGGCGCCGACCTTCTCGATGAGCTGGTCCTGTTCCTTGGCGCGGACGCCCTCGAACCACTTGCGACCGGTCTCGTTCTCCTTCATCCAGGCGTTGGCGTAGCGGCCGTCCTGGATTTCAGCGAGGATCTCCTTCATCACCTTCTTGGTCTCATCGGTGATGATGCGGGGGCCGCCGGTGTAGTCGCCGTACTCGGCGGTGTCGCTGACGGAGTAGCGCATGTAGGAGAGGCCGCCCTGGTACATCAGGTCGACGATCAGCTTCATCTCGTGGAGGCACTCGAAGTAGGCGATCTCAGGCTGGTAGCCAGCATCGACCAGGGTCTGGAAGCCAGCCTTGATCAGATCGGAGCAACCGCCGCAGAGCACGGCCTTCTCGCCGAAGAGATCAGTCTCGGTCTCTTCCTTGAAGGTGGTCTGGAGCATGCCAGCGCGGGTCAGGCCCATGGCCTTACCGTAGCTGAGGGCCTGGGCAAAGGCCTGGCCAGAGGCATCCTGCTCCACGGCGATCAGGCCGGGGACGCCGCCGCCCTCCTGGAAGAGCTCGCGCACGCGGTGGCCGGGGCTCTTGGGGGCGATCATGCTGACATCGACACCCTCGGGAGCCTTGATGAAGCCGTAGCGGATGCTGAAGCCGTGGGCGAACATCAGGGTCTTGCCGGGCTTCAGGTGCTGGGCGATCTCGGTGTTGTAGACCTTGGCCTGGGTCTGATCAGGCAGCAGGATCATGATGACGTCGGCCCAGGCGGCGGCATCGGAGACGGTCTTCACCGTCAGACCGGCCTGCTCGGCCTTGGCCTTGGACTTGGAACCTTCATAGAGGCCCACGCAGACCTCCACACCGCTGTCCTTGAGATTGAGGGCATGGGCGTGGCCCTGGGAGCCATAGCCGATGATCGCGACCTTCTTGCCCTGGATCAGGGCAAGGTCTGCATCCTTGTCGTAGTACATGGTTGCCATTGGAGGGACTCCAGTAGAGGGCCGCGAAGCAGCCCGGGTTCAAGATTGAAAGGGATCAGCGCTGGGGAGCCAGGGACTCCGAAGCCGTATAGCTGGATTGTACGCCAAAGAACCCGGCTCCCCGAGCCATGGCGACCGCACCAGTACGACCGATCTCCAGGATGCCATAGGGACGCATGACATCCAAAAGGGCGTCGATCTTGCCCGCGCTGCCGGTGCACTCAAGGATCAGGCTGTCGGCGGCGATATCCACCACGGCGGCCCGGAAGGCCGTGCCCAACTGCATGATCTGGGGTCGGATATCAGGATCGGCCTTGACCCGGAGCAGCACCAGGTCCCGGACGATGGAGGGAAAACGGGAGAGCTGCTCCACCCGCTGGACATTGAGAAGCTTCTCCAGATGGGCATGGGCCATCTTGGCCCCGGCCTCGTCCGTCTCGACCACAATGGTCATGCGGGAGATCCCCGAATGCTCGGTGGGACCGACGGTCAGAGAGTGAATGTTGAAACCTCGACGACGGAATAGGGACGTCACCCGGTTCAGGACACCGGGCTCATCATCCGTATAGACGACGAAGACGTGGGACATGGAACCTCCAGGGGTATTCATCGCTTACCTGCCTTCTTCTTCGCCGTGGCCTTGGCGTGCTCAGGGCGGCGAAGCATGTCGTGGAGACTGGCTCCGGCGGGCACCATGGGGAAGACGCTGAGCTCGGGCTCCACCCGGAACTCGATCAGGTAGGAGCCGGATTCGGCCCGGGCGCGCTGGATGGCGGGGGCGACGTCGTCAAAGCTGGACACGGATTCGCCGGCGATGCCGTAGGCAGCAGCGACCTTGACGAAGTCAGGGCTCAGGATGGGGGTGGAGGCGTAGCGGCGCTCGTAGAAAAGCTCCTGCCACTGGCGAACCATACCCAGGTAGCCGTTGTTCACAACAGCGATGTTCACCTTGAGGCCTTCCTGGATGATCGTCATCAGCTCCTGGATGTTCATCTGGAAGCCGCCGTCCCCTGCGACGATCCAGACCTCCCGGTCAGGACGCCCCATCTTGGCGCCAATGGCGGCAGGCAGGCCGAAGCCCATGGTGCCCAGGCCGCCGGAGGTGATGAGGCCGTGTTCGTGCTTGTAATACTGGGCCTCCCACATCTGGTTCTGCCCCACATCCGAGACCATGAGGGCCTTGCCCTCGGTGGCCTTCCAGATTTCGTGGATCACCTGGGGAGCCTGGATCAGCCCCTCGTGCCCCAGGATGGCTTCCGCCTGGGCCTCGCCCTTGGTGCTGCGGATATGACCCAGCCATTCATCGTGCTCCATGGCCTCCAGGCGGGGCAGCATGGCCGTCAGGGCGGCCCGGAGATCAGCCACGACGGGGACATCCACCTTGACGTTCTTGTCGATCTCACTGGAATCCACGTCCACGTGGATCTTCTTGGCATGGGGGGCGAAGGTCTTGAGATCGCCGGTCACCCGGTCGGAGAAGCGCATGCCCAGAGCGATGAGGAGATCGGCCCCCTGAACAGCCTTATTGGTCCAGGATTCACCATGCATGCCCAGCATCCCCATGTTCAACGGATGGCTGGCGGGGAGGGCGTTGATGCCCATGAGGGTGGTAATGACCGGAACGTTGAGCTTCTCGGCCAGGGTGCAGAGTTCGGCCTCTGCACTGGAAAGGCGGATGCCGTTCCCTGCGAGGATGACTGGACGCTTGGCGTGGCGGATGAGCCTGCAAGCCTGTTCCAGAGCCTCCTCGGAGGGCTGCCTGGGGATATGGCGCAGGTGACGCTTGGGCGCCGCCGCATCCCAGTCGAAGTTTCCCTTGAGCTTCTGGGCATCGGTGGTGATATCCACCAGGACCGGGCCAGGGCGGCCGGTGCGAGCCACGGCGAAGGCCTCCCGGATGGCCGGGGCGATATCCTCGGGGCGCTGCACCAGATAGTTGTGCTTGGTGATGGGCAGGGTCACACCCGTGACATCGATCTCCTGAAAGGCATCGGAGCCCAGCAGGTTGGAGCGGACCTGCCCAGTGATGGCCACCATCGGAATGGAATCCAGCATGGCATTGGCCAGGCCGGTCACCAGATTCATGGCACCGGGGCCGGAGGTCGCGATCACCACGCCCGTGCGTCCCGAGGCCCTGGAATATCCGTCGGCCATGTGACAGGCCCCCTGCTCGTGGCGGGCCAGAACATGGTGAATGGCGGGATAGTCCAGAAGGGCATCGTACAGGTTGATCACCGTGCCGCCGGGGTAGCCGAAAACAGTATCTACGCCTTCACGGATCAGGCTTTCCCATATGATTTGGGCACCGCTCAGTTCCATGGATTCCTCCTTCGGGATCGGGTATTGAGAAAACCCCGCGACCTGGGGTCAGCGGGGTTCCGGATGGGATGATTCAGTGATCTATTCCGGCCCCACGCTGCGTACAACCACAAGCCCTACCACAGGTACGGGCAGCAGCGCGAGGACCAGACCGGTCTCGGTTTCGCAGCGGGAGAGAATTGGATGCGAAGCGTCCATCATGGACATAAGTTACACCGCTTCCCCAAAAAACACAGCATGAGAAGTTCTAATCACAACATTACCCTGACACCGCCAGCCCCCCTGGTCCCGTAACGGCTATAATCGCCATCAAGGAGTGAATTCATGCGTTCAGACATCATCAAGAAGGGCCTGGAGCGGGCCGGACACCGCAGCCTCCTCAGGGCCGCTGGCGTGAAGGAAGAGGACTTCGGAAAGCCCTTCATCGGCATCGCCAATTCCTACACCGATATCGTTCCCGGCCACGTGCACCTCAGCAAGTACGCCGCCGATCTCAAGGACATGATCCGCGAACTGGGCGGCGTCCCCTTCGAGTTCAACACCATCGCGGTAGATGACGGCATCGCCATGGGCCACGCGGGCATGCGCTACTCCCTGCCCAGCCGCGAGCTCATCGCCGATGCGGTGGAGACCATGGCCATGGCCCACTGTTTCGACGCCATGATCTGCATCCCCAACTGCGACAAGATCACCCCCGGCATGATCATGGGCGCCCTCCGGGTGAACATCCCCACGGTCTTCCTCACCGGCGGCCCCATGATGGCGGGCAAGAAGGCCGACGGCAGCGCCGCCGACCTCATCAGCGTCTTCGAAGGCGTGGGCAAGGTGCAGAGCGGCGAGATGACAGAAAAGGAACTGGCCGCCCTCGAAGGCTCCGCCTGCCCCACCTGCGGCTCCTGCTCCGGCATGTTCACCGCCAACTCCATGAACTGCCTCCTGGAGGCCATCGGCCTGGGCCTCCCTGGCAACGGCACCATCCCCGCCGTGGACCCCCGCCGCAAGGACCTGATGCGCCGCGCCGCCGAGCAGATCTTCGAAGTGCTCAAGCGCGACATCAAGCCCCGGGATCTGGTCACCAAGGAAAGCCTGGACAACGCCTACGTGCTGGACATGGCCATGGGCGGCTCCACCAACACCGTGCTCCACGGCCTCGCCATCGCCCAGGAAGCCGGCTTCAGCTACCCCCTGGAGCGCCTGAACGAGCTTTCCGCCCTCACCCCCTGCATCTGCAAGGTGGCCCCCTCCGTGCCTGACGTCCACATCCAGAACGTGGACGCCGCCGGCGGCATCAGCGCCATCCTCAAGGAAGTCTCCAAGAAGCCCGGTCTCCTGAACCTCAATGCCATGACCGTCACGGGCAAGACCCTGGGCGAGAATATTGCGGGCCAGGACAGCAAGGACCTGAAGGTCATCCGCACCATCGAGAACCCCTACACCGTCGATGGCGGCCTGGCGGTCCTCACGGGCAACATCGCCCCCAACGGCGGCGTGGTGAAGAGCGCAGGCGTCGACGCCAGCTGCTTCGTCTTCGAGGGCGAAGCCATCGTCTTTGAGAGCGAGAACGACTGCCTGGCCGCCCTGGCCATGCGCAAGGTCAAGCCCGGCCACGTGGTGGTGATCCGCTATGAGGGCCCCAAGGGCGGTCCCGGCATGCCCGAGATGCTCTCCCCCACCTCCATGATCAAGGGACAGGGCCTGGGCAAGCAGGTGGCCCTCATCACCGACGGTCGCTTCTCCGGTGGCACCGCGGGCCTCTGCATCGGCCATGTCAGCCCCGAGGCCGCCGAGGGTGGCCCCATCGGCCTCATCCAGACCGGCGACCGCATCAAGATCGACATCCCCAGCCGCACCATGAACCTGCTGGTGGATAACGCCGAGCTGGCCAAGCGCAAGGCCGCCTGGGTCAAGCCCGCCTACAAGATCAACAAGGGCTGGCTGGGCCGCTACTCCCGCATGGTCACCAGCGCCAACCTCGGCGCCGTCCTGGCCCTGCCCGAGGAGATCGGCAAGTAGCAGCAACACGAAGCACACAATAAAGGGACCGGAGCAATCCGGTCCCTTTATTGATGGCAAACGGTTATCACAACTTGAACCCCTGCACCACCCGCCTCAAGCCATCAGCGACCCGGGCCAGCTCATCGGCAGTGGAGGCCACCTGCTGCACCGTGGCGGCCATCTGGTGTGTCGCAGCCGCGTTGTGGGCGAGTTCTTCAGCATTGGCCTCCACCATCTGGTCCACCCTTTGGGAAGTGCTGCTCTGCTGGCGGCTGAGCTCATCCACCTCCCCGATGCTGGAAGAGATGAGGGCGATGTGGTTTCGTATCGCCTCCAGGCTGTGTATCGTCGTATCCACACTGCTTGCCCCGCTGGCGACGGTTTCGCGGGTGCGCAGCAACAGGTTCTCGATCTCCTGGGCGCTGCCCCGGCTCCGCTCAGCCAGTTTGCGGACCTCCTCGGCCACCACGGCAAAACCCTTGCCCTGGGCCCCGGCCTTGGCGGCCTCGATGGCCGCGTTGAGGCTGAGTAGATTGGTCTGACGTGCAATATCCTGGATGACCTGGACGGCCTTCACGATCTGCGCCGTAACCTCCTGGATTTCCCCCATCCCCTGGGCCGTCTCCCTGCCGGTCTGAACCCCCTGTTCCGCCTCGTGCACCGCCTCACGGGTCTGGAGCCCTGTCTGGGAAGTGCGTTGGGCAGTCGATTCGATATTCGCCATCAACTGTCGAATGCCATCGGTCATCTGATCGCCCGCCCCCTTGAGGGTCTCCCCCACCTTGGCGATCTCGGAGATCGTGCGGGCCATCTCCTCAGCGCTCGCCGCCAGTTCCGTGCTCCCGGAGGCAGCTTGTTCGGCATAGTTGCGGACATCCAGTACCACGGTGCGCAGCGAGGCGTTGTAGTCGTTGAAGGCATTGGCAGCATGCCCGATCTCGTCCCGGCTCGACACCTCGATCCTCCGGGAGAGATCCCCGTTCCGGATCCCCTCAATCAGTTCATTCAGAGGACGCACCAGGCGGGCCGACACCTTGATGGAGACCAGGAAGATGAGGACCGCTATGACCAGTGACGAGATGGTCAGCATGGCCGTGATGGCACGCAGATCCCTGGCCATGTCATCGGCATAGATCCCAGCCCCGAGGACCCACCCCCAGGCATCGAAGCGCTTGACGTATGAGATCTTGGGAAAGAGCTTCTCCCCCTGCCCCGGCTTGGTCCAATCATAGTGATAGAATCCGCCTCCCGACGTCTGGGCGATCCGATCCATGTCGCGGAAGAGTTTGGCAACCCTGGGCTCCAGACGGTCCATGGGCTTGTCCTCAAGGCTTGCGTCCGGATGATGCAGGAGGATGGGGCCTGGCCCCTGTATCCAGAAGTAGTTATGCCCACCAAAGCGAAGGCCTGCAAGCAGGGCGTGCGCCCGCTCCTGGGCGTATTCCATTGTCCGCTTGCCAGCGCTGACCTCGACCTGCTGGTTCTCCAGGATCCCCATGGCGGTTTCCACCACGTAGCGGGTCCCGGCCTGCTTGGCATTCAGGGTGGTCTGGCGCACCCTGGGCAGCAGAACGAAGAAGAAGAGCACCAGGAACACCACCACCGGGGCCAGGCTCATCGCCAGAATCTTGCCGGATAGGCCTTGAAAAGAAGTGCGGAGAGACATGGCAACCTCTGGAAATCCTGGTTCAGCGTCCATTACAAGGAATTGTTCGGCAAACCCTGTTCCAGAGATGAATCTGCAGGTTGGGATGTCCCCTATTGATGAAAATCCTGGTTTCCAACAGGGGTTGATTGCGACGTATAGGATCGTGAGGACGGCACGACGCCTGCGAGATCCGGCCTCAAAGTGCCGCTCCAGCCAATTTTGATATAACAAATATAATTACCATTCAAATCGGTATCGGTGCAGTAGATGTTGTCCACGCTGGAATCCGGTGAACTGAGAGCCTTCATCTTCACCCCGGACAGAGGGCCGGCGTCATCGGTAACGGTACCTGTAATACGGATCTTCCGCCCCTCAGCTGCGCTCATGATCCCGGGGATATCATCAAAGTACCCGTCAGGCAGGCCCTGATTGTATAGCGACACGGCCTCACGGATTGCATCGCTGATCTGAACCGGAACCGTGGACGGCGTCCACCAGTCCAGGTCAGTGCCACTGGAATCCGACCAGAGCCAAGCCACACCGTTGGAATACCGGAGAGATTGGAAGACGTTGTACACAAGATATCGACGACGTTCATGGGATGCCGTTTCTGGATTAGATGAAAAATAATAGGAGTTATAGATAGGCTTTGAACTAGCAACATAATTCATAACACCATTCAGATAGACAGCCATTCCTACCCGTACATAATTCTTGTATTTTAAATCATTCTCAATAAGAGCCAGTGCATCGTTCATCACATAGATACGACCACTTTCGAACTCGGATTCATAGCTGTAATAATAGCTACCCTCGTTCCCATCAATAAGTTTCATACCCGGCTCTATCCCGTCCAGCATCCCGTCCAGGAAGGACGCCAGCAAGCCGTAGGGACTTCCCTGGAGATCCGCCGCTTCAATTGAGGCTCTGACACTGCCATCACCATCATAAAGAAGCCCTCGCATGCTGCTCAACAGTGTTGTAAACAGGATCTCAGTTCCAGGGGCATCAGACTGGATGATCTGGATGAAGCGTAGACCGCGTTCTCGGACTTTTGCCTGCACCTCCTTGAACGTGTGCCCATCAGGGTTTTCGACGCTCATCGAGGCGGGTTGCTCGCCAAACATCCATGGATTGAAACCGTAGATGGCGTAGGGTTCCGTATCGATCAGAATCCCCATCCCTCCTGATTTTGCATTCAGGACAAGATTGTGAAGATTCGTCTCTGCAGCGGCCCAATCAGAGTCATCAAACCAGTCCCACTTTTCACCATACTCAGATAGTTCAGCCGAACAGAGAATACGGACATAGTTCCTGGCCAGAGTCCCTGCAGGGGCGGATGACAAGGCTGTCCTGTCATCCAGAAAGCCGCCCACCGCACCGGCATTGTGACGAAACAGGAGGTCTCCACCAATATTGGACACAACCGTACCTCGGAATGGTCCGGAGAAGACAGCTGCGTTCGCCGCATAGAAATCGGTCCGGGGAACTCTCCCGCCGAATTGGATCAGTTGGGCTGCGGGTCCAACCGTCAGGACCGCCTCCGAACTGGTCTCCTCCCCCACACCGTTCGCCACCTTGACGCGATACGCGCCGGAATCCCCAGTCACCGCTGGAAGTGTTGTGTATGAAGCCGCAATCGCTCCGGGGAGGCCCACCCCATTCTTGTACCACCGGTATGAGAGCGGGGCAGTCCCGCTGGCCACCACCTTGAGGGTTGCGGTGGCACCATGGCTCACGGTCTGTCCAAGCGGCTGACTCGTGATGGATGGAGCCAGAGCCACCGTCAAACCCGCGTTCACGCTAGTGGCCTCCCCGCCGACATTCGAGACCTTCACCCGAAAATAGGACCCGGAGTCACCACTCACGGTGGCAGGCGTCGTGTAGGAAGCGGAGTTGGCCCCGGGGATCCTCACCCCCTCGTTGTACCACTGGTAGGTGAATGGGGCAGTCCCGCTCGCCATCACCGTGAACGTCGCGGTCGACCCCAGCTTCACGGTCTGCCTGGCAGGTTGGCTCGTGATGGATGGAGCGACAGCTATCGTCAAACCCGCATTCACACTGGTCTGCTCCCCTCCGACGTTCGCCACCCTCACCCGGAAATAGGATCCGGAATCGCTGCCCACCGTGGCGGGCGTCGTATAGGAGGCTGAGGTTGCCCCGGGGATTCTCGCCCCCTTGTCGTACCACTGGTAGGACAGCGGAGCCGTCCCGCTCGCCACCACCGTGAACGTCGCGGCCGAGCCCAGTTTCACAACCTGGCTGACGGGCTGGCTCGCGATGCCTGGAGCGACGGCCACCGTCAAATCCGCGTTCGCGCTGATCGCCTCTCCCACAGTATTTGCCACCCTCACCCGGAAATAGGATCCGGAATCGCTGCTCACGGTGGCAGGCGTCGTGTAGGAAGCGGAGTTGGCCCCGGGGATTCTAACTCCCTTGTTGTACCACTGGTAGGACAGTGGGGCAGTCCCGCTGGCCACCACCGTGTATTTCGCAGCCGAGCCCAGTTTCACAATCTGGCTGACGGGTTGGGTCGTGATGGCTGGGGCCAGATCCGCCGCCAAAGAGAAGGCAACACCGATCAAGGGAAAGATAGCCGGAATGAATCTTGGGATCACAAACATGGCCACACCACATTATATAAATTGATGTTGAGATCAATAAACAGTGGACAGCGTCAATTTGCGACCATGAATGAGAATCTGGTGATTCCTAACACATGAAAATACTTTGATTTAAAATCATCAATCCAAACCACCTGACTCACTAACCAGAGTCAGTCACCTATTTCAAGTTCTGCATAGGCGCTCCTTTCTTCAGTTCCAGCATCCTCAACATCCAATCCTTGGAGATACATTCAGCCCCAGCCTTCTTGCTGGCGAATTCAGACGCAGATATCCATCGGCAACACTTTATTCCAAGATGAGACCCAAATCGTAGGGTTGATGTTGAAGGCCCTGGGTCATTTTGCGAGAATGGCAGGCATCTCATTTGCACGACGGGGCCATTATTCCCTGTCCATCTGGACTCTCCGGCATGCCCCTCCCCTTCGAACCCTTGACAAATCCCATCCTTGAGGCCGCTTTCGAGGTCTATCAGGAGCTGGGCCCGGGCTTCATGGAGCCGGTCTACGAAGCCGCCCTGTTCATCGCATTGAAAGACAAGGGCCTGATGGTGGAGCGGCAGGTGCCGGTCCAAGTCCGCTTCCGAGGCAATCTGGTTGGCACCCACCACATCGACCTCCTGGTATCCCAGGAGGTGGCCTTGGAGGTGAAGGCCGATCCAGAGCTGACCCAGGAGCAGGCCACCCGGATGCTCAATCACCTGAAGGCCTCGGGCCGCCCGGTGGGCATCTACATCAACTTCGGCACCCCCAAGCTGGAATGGCGACGCATCTTCAACCGCCTGGGCCCGGAAGACCTTGAGGACAACCTGAACAATGGGTAATGCGCGCATCGTTGTCGCCATGAGCGGCGGCGTGGATTCCAGTGTAGTGGCGGGGCTCCTGAAGCGGGAAGGACACCCCCTCATCGGGGTCACCCTCCAGCTCCGCCCCTGCGACGACCGGATGTCCAGCCGCTCCTGCTGCTCCATGGACGCCATCAACCAGGCCCGGGCCGTGGCCGGGGCCCTGGATATCCCCCACTACGTCCTGGACTGCCGGGCCGACTTCGAGGAGAAGGTGCTGAAACCCGCGTGGGCCGATTACCAGGCGGGACGCACCCCCAGCCCCTGCCTCCACTGCAACCGGGAGATCAAGTTCGGGATGCTCCTGGCCCACGCCCAGCGCCTGGGAGCCGACCGCATCGCCTCCGGCCACTACGCCCGCGTGCTCCACGACAGTTCGGAACCCCAGCTCCTGCGGGGCCTGGACCGCCATAAGGACCAGTCCTACTTCCTCTCCGGCCTGGAACTGGATGCCCTGCGCCACCTCCTGCTTCCCCTTGGCAGCTTCACCAAGGCCCAGGTCCGGGACATGGCCCGGGAGATGAAGCTGCCCACCGCCGAACGCCATGAAAGCCAGGACGCCTGCCTGGTCTATGAAGGCCTGAGCTTCCCCGAATCCCTGCGCCAGCGCTATGGAACCGAAACCCATTCAGGGAATTTCATCGACCCATCCGGCAGGATCCTCGGCCCCCACCAGGGCCTGCACCACTACACCATCGGTCAGCGCCGGGGCCTGGGTATCGCCCTGGGACAACCCGCCCATGTCATAGGACTGAATGCCGGAGATGGCTCCGTCATCCTCAGCACCGATTCCCGGGATCTCTTGGCCACTGGATTGCGGGCCAGTGGCGTCCACTGGTATGCCTCCCCCCCCGAACGCTGTGAGGTTCAGATCCGCTCCCGCCACACTGCAACGCCAGCCCGGGTGGAGCACCTCGGCCCTGCCGAGGCCCTGGTTCGCTTCGATGCTCCCCAGAGCGCCGTCACCCCCGGCCAGGCCGTGGCGTTCTATGATGGGGAACGGGTGCTTGGGGGAGGATGGATCGAAGCCCCGATCAGCACTCGGCTGCAACATACGATCCATCTCTGAAAACACATGGGAATCCAATTGAGCGAACCGATGGAAACGAGAACAGACTCCCCTGAGCCAGAGCAGAAGAATGCGGAAAAGACTCGAGTCCTCTCGCGGTCATACGACATCCTCATGGCACTCAATAATCATCCGGATGGGCTGTCCCTCCGGGAGATCTGCCTCTATGTCAAATTGCCACGATCCACTGTCAGACGGATCCTCGACACGCTGGAAGAGCAGAATATTGTCATCACGGCATCATCCACCAGCCTGTACCGATTGGGCCCGACCTTGGCCCTTTTCGCCTCCAACATCCGTCCTTTTGATATCACCAAAATCGCTCGCCCAATGCTGATGCAACTCGCAGACAAGACCGGCGAAAATGTCAATCTGTGCGTCGTGGCTCACGGAATGGCTGTCGTGGTGGACCAGATCATTGGCATCTATCCGCTCCACACCGTCACCACCATTGGAACCTCCATTGCGCTCCATGCGACAGCCAGCGGCAAGGCCCTCCTGGCCACCCTGTCAGAGAAAGAACTGGAAGCCCTTCGCCTTCAGATCAAGCTTGCACCCCTGACGCAAAACACCATGACGGATTGGGACAGACTGCTGCTTGAGATTGAAACCATCAGGGCCACGGGAGTGGCCATAGACCGCGAGGAACACCAGGTTGGCGTCAACGGCATTGCAATACCCATAAAAAGTCCCGGCGGAGAGAATGGCGCCATAGGCATAGCCATGCCGACACACCGTTTCCAGGCCAGGGAAAGAGAGCTTATCGAGCGACTCCTGCAGGACACGCAGGACTTGCACTGGAAGCCTTAGGACCAGGGGTCAAGGCTCGTCGGGAAACCGATGAGCAGAGTGCGATAACCATGCAGACAAAGCGCCCGGCCCCGGCCGGGCGCTTTGTCGTTTGAAGCCGAGAGTGATTGTTGCAAATCGCAAGTGTCCACCAGGTAGACCCTGACATGCCAACTGGTGGACAAAAATACCTTGCACACCCATGCGATATGTCCTAGATTTGATGCAAGTGATCCACTAGGCAGTACCGAACCCATCAGTTCATCGCGAATCAGCATTCAGGATGAAATGATTAATAATCCACAAGACAAGGACAGATAAATCGTCTGCCTAAAGCATCCTGTTTAAGTCCCGATACAAGATATTGGACTAAGTAGGGCCATTAATGTTGTAAGCAATCCTAATTGAAGTGTGGAATATTCCGATAGGGGCCGTCATGACTGACAGCAGTTAATGCCTCAGAAGAAATGAGCGATTTGAATATTTTATCAATCAATAAACCACAGGAGAAAACATTATGTCCGTAATCAACGCCAACACGGTACTGGATGAGAGCTCGTTCAGACCAGTCCACTGGGTTCTCTTCATCCTGATGATCACCCTCATCTCGTTCGACGGCTATGACCTGGTCGTATACGGAACGATGGTTCCCACGCTGATGAAGGCCTGGCACCTGAATCCTGCCCAGGCGGGTGTGATCGGAAGCTACGCCCTGATCGGAGCAGGCTTCGGTTCCATCGTGTTCGGCACCCTGGCCGACAAGATCGGACGCAAGCGGGCGCTGATCATCAGCGGATCCCTCTTCAGCCTGGCCATGGGCCTCACGGGCTTCACCAACTCCCCCCACACCTTCGGATTCTGGCGCTTCATCGCCGGCTTCGGCATCGGCGGCTCCTTCCCCAACGTCATCGCGATGCTGAGCGAGTATGCCCCCAAGAAGAAGCGCGCGCAGATGATCGCCTCGGTCATGGCGGGCATGCAGATCGGCGGCATCCTGGCGGCCGCCCTGAGCATGTGGCTCAGCCCCATCTTCGGATGGAAGGGCATGATGTTCATCGGAGCCATCCCCCTTCTCCTGATCCCCGCGTTCATCGCCTTCCTGCCCGAAGCCCCGGAGAAGCTCATCAGCAGCAACCGGATCGATGAGCTGAAAGCGACGCTGCTGAAGTTCGAGCCCAGCCTGCTCATGGATGCCAGCACCACCTTTGAAGTGAACAAGGGCGCCGGAAAGTCCAACCTCGCAGCGCTGTTCACGGATGGCCGCGCCTTCTCGACCGTCATGAGCTGGGGCATGTATTTCATGTGCTACTACATCATCTGGGGCGTGTCCGTCTGGCTCCCCAAGCTGATGATGAATGCGGGCTTCGGCTTCAAGTCGAGCGTGGCCTTCCTGATCACCCTCAATGTCGGCGGCTGGATCGGCAGCAACCTGGGTGGTGTCGTAGCGGATAAGATTGGTGCCAAGCTTACCACCATCATTCTTTACATCCTGGCCTTCATCACGATCAGCCTCCTGGGAGTGACCCACAACTTCATGGCCGCTTCCGTCCTGGTCTTCCTGGCCGCCGTCGGCTTCATGGGTGGACAGAACGTGGCCCACGGTTACATCGCAGCCTACTATCCCCCTCCGATGCGCTCCACGGTCATGGGCGTGTGCTTCACCGCTGGCCGAATCGGCGGAATCGCCGGCCCCACCCTGCTTGGCGTTCTGATGATGATGGGCCTGTTCAATTTCGTCGGCCTGGCTCTTCCGGCCCTCCTCGGCGCCATCTTCCTCTTCCTGATCCAGGACAAGCACAACTACACCAAATTGCAGGCCAAGGCCGAATAGCAGCTGGCGCAATACACTAGCAACAACCCGATCAACACATGGATGTATGAAATGGCAGACAACATGCAGCAGCTTTTTGAAGAACGTCTGGGGCGTTACCAGGGTGCGATCACCTTCGGAGCCATCGACCGTGTGCCCATCGGCGTCGGCTCCAACACCTTTGCCGAGACCTACGCGGGCACCAGCAAGCAGGAAGTCGTCTACGATCCCCAGAAATGGCTGGAGGGCGAGATCAAGTTCTGCCAGGACTTCACGGAAGTGGATGTGCTGAGGAACAACAAGTTCTGGACACCCCTTTGCGATGCCGTAGGCCTCAACACCTACAAGTTTCCGGGCCGGGACCTGTCTCCTGACACCCCCCTCCAGTTCGTGGAGGTCGAGAACATGCTGGCCGACGAGTATGACGAACTGATCGCCAACCCTGGCCAGTTCATGCTCGAACGCTTCATCCCCCGGGTCTTCGACGATATGGGGAAAGGCCATGCACGTTCCCATTTCGCCATGCTCAAGGGAGGGCTGGCCCAGGCGCGGTACGGGGAGATCATGCGGAATCGTGGCATCCAGCTGCAGACCCAGTGCGGGATGCCCCAGCCCATGTCAGGCGCCTTCCTGGCCCCCTTTGATGCGCTGGGAGATGTGATGCGCGGGATGCAGGGGATCCTCAAGGACACCATGCGTCAGCCTGAGAAGGTCCTGGAAGCCTGCGAAGTCCTCGTACCCATCATGGTGCGCTTCGCCCTTTCCACTGCGGATCCCCTGCGCCGGTATCCGATCTTCGTGCCCACCCACAAGCCCATGTTCATGTCGCCCCGGCAGTTCGACAAGTTCTACTGGCCCTCCTTCAAGAAGGTCCTCCTTGCCCTTATCGATGCGGGACACAGGGTCCGCTGCTACATGGAGGGCGACTGGTCTGCCCACTGGCACCACTTCCTCGAACTGCCCAAGGGGTCGATGCTCCTGGATGTCGACGATCCCGCGGAGAACATCTTCAAGGCCAAGAAGGAGATCGGTCACCACATGGCCCTCGCCGGGGGCATCCCCAGCACCCTTTTCATCCTGGGCACCCCGGAGGAGATGGACGCCCGGGTCAAACTGGTCTGCGAGAGCTGCATGCCGGGCGGTGGGTTCGTCCTGAGCGGCCCCTGCTACATCCCTTCCAATTCCAAGGTGGAAAACTACCGCGCCATGCTCGATGCAGTCATGAAATACGGCTGGTACGACAAGAGCATCAAGGCCAGGCCGCTTGAACCCCTTCCCATCAAGACCGTCCCCCCGCGCATCGGAGACAAGGGAATGCTCACGCCCTGGGCAGTCAAGAAGGCAGAACTGGGTGGCATCACCGGGGACGAAGCCCTCATCCAGGGCCCCTGGGAATCCATTGAGGACATGGCCTTCAACTGGCTCTGGAGCTGGATTTTCTGAACGCAGCCCCCCCAAGTGCTTAGGCCCTGCCCTGCAGGGCCTAAGCCAGAGAGTAGGGTCTGAGCAGATACAGAAACAATAAATTCACAAAAACCTGCATATGCCTACGAAAGGAAAAGGTAATGATAAAATTCTTTTCAAAGTTTGCAACCTTGCCAATATTGGCGGCCTTGCTACTCGGTTCTATATGTCAGGCAAAGGCTGCTGACACCCGTAAGGAGAATCCAGTGACACCTCAAACATATGTCCTCATTCCGGGCGCGTGGCACTCTGGATGGTTCTGGAACCGTGTCAAACCTCTGCTGGAGGCGAAGGGAAATAAAGTCATCACGGTCGATTTGCCAGGGCATGGAGACAACGCGATACCTATCAGCGGGCAGAACATTGACTCCTATGCTGAATTCGTCAGCAAACTGATAGATGAGCAGTCTGAGCCTGTCATTCTCGTCGGCCACAGCATGGCTGGTGCGGTTGTTTGCAGAACGTCTGAGATCAACCCCAAAAAAGTCAAAAAGATGGTCGTACTCTGTGGATTTCTATTGCAGAATGGGCAAAGCATGAACGGAATGACAGATGGCCTCCAGCCAACCGATTGGATGAAGCTATCAGATATTGGGTTTGTCAGTCTTTCCAGAGATCAAAAGGTTTCCTTTGTGAATCCCAAGATCGCTAGATCAATCTTCTATGGTTCACTCACTGATGAACAGGCAGGTATTGCTATCCTTCACCTGGGCGGTGAATCAATTGCCGCACAGATCCAGCCGATCAATTTGGGTTCCAATTTTGCGAGCGTCCCCAAATTCTATATAAAAACATTGAATGACCATATTCTTCTCCCAGAGTTCCAGGAAAAGATGATCAAAAACAGTTCTCTTGAGAAGGTGTACACTATCAATTCGGATCACAGCCCCTTCTTGTCTGCTCCAAAGGAACTGGCTGACATCCTCCTGGATATCGCCGCCCATAAGCACTAATACAGTTCCCCTCCCCGAGGGCATCCCCAGCACCCTTTTCATCATCAGATATCGGCAGCATTTTTTCCTTTATGCTGCTGGTTTGAGGGGAGCGCTCTGGCATTGGGGCCAGAGCGTTTCCTTGCACTATCGATCCTGCAGATATCAGGACCATTTTTTACATCTTCCGGCACCTGATACCAGGATGTATCAGGTGCCGGAAGTGATGCCTATCGAACTGACTGGAAATTGCAGACGCGAAGGACCATGCAGTCTGGCTCGCGAATCGGGGCCCTGTCCTATTCGACGACTTCAGCCTTGATGATGCGGTCGTTGGCCCGGATGGCCAGGACCACCTGGATGTCCTCCTCGCCGACGCACTTGCCGAAGACGGTGTGGATGCCGTCCAGGTGCTGGACACCGGAGCGGGGGCCGTTCACGACGAAGAACTGGCTGCCGCCGGTATCCTTGCCAGCGTGGGCCATGGAGACCGCGCCCAGCTCGTGCTTGTGGGGATTGCCCTTGGTCTCGCACTTGATCTTGTAGCCAGGGCCGCCGGTGCCGGGCATGCCGGTAGCACCCTCACGGGTGTTGGGGCAGCCGCCCTGGATCACGAAGTTGGGGATCACGCGGTGGAAGGCAAGGCCATCGTAGAACTTCTCGTTGATGAGCTTCACGAAGTTGGCCACGGTGCCAGGGGCCTCGTTGGGAAAGAGTTCGAGGTTGATGTCGCCCTTGTCGGTGGTGAAGCGGACTTTGGTCATGGGATCTCCTAGCGAAGCTTCAGAATACCCGCTTTCGAACCAATCCCGCCCTGTCGGCACACTGCCATGACCACCGGAATACGGGTAGGCTGCTAATGGAGGTTCTCATGAGGAAGTCCCTGGTACTGGTCGCAGGTCTGGCCATTCTGGCGTTTGGCGCGGGTTGCGCCAAGAAGACCAACCCCATCCTGCCCAGGAAGCCCGTACCCGCCGGAACCGTCGAGATCCAGTTCACCAAGACGGTCCAGGGTCCCCTGGATCTCACCCTGGACGGCACCCGCATCCCCGTGCAGCAGAACTCCAAGAAGGGCGGCCTGCGCCTGATCGTCTCCGGCCTGACGCCCGGGAAGCACCGCTTCGTCCTCATCAGCCCCCTGGAGGCCTTCGGTCCCGACCAGGGTGAATGGGAGCTCCAGGAGGGCAAGGGGCTGTTCCAGGTCTTCTTCGCCCAGCACTTCAACGCCACCCTCTATGGCAAGTCCGAAGAGCTGCCCCCGGCACCTGGACTGCCCGGCGTGAAGGCCCGCCTGGAGAAGAAGTAAACCCCGGATGAAGCTGGTATCGCGCACTCTCATCATCGCCTGCGGGCTGGGCGTCGCCCTGCTGGCAGGCTTTGTCGCCTACAAGGCCCGTTCCCTCGCCCACGAACTGACGGATCCCCCTTTCTACAAGCCCCAACCCCTGAGCCGGGTCGAAGCCACCTATCGGGAATTGGCGGCGGGCAGCCAGGGGGATCCAGGGGGAACCTGGTCCTCAGAGGAGGTCTCGGGCCTTCAGCTCTGGCATCTCCGCCGAGCCAGACCCAGCCGGGGCATCGCGCTCCTGCTTCACGGCTTCGGGGACGACCGCTGGGGCACCAGCCCTGCCCTGCGAGTCTTCCCCGACCTGGACGCGGCCATCTTCACCTACCTGCGCCGGGACGATGCCTTACGGCGCGGGGGCCCTGCCCCCCTGATCACCTTCGGGGCCCGGGAGTCCGATAATGTCGTGGCCATCGTCCATCACCTGGAGGCCCAGGGCACCCCACGGCGGCGGATCATCATGATGGGACGCAGCCTCGGGGCCAGCGTGGGCCTCCTGGCCCTGGCAAAGCTCGAGGCAGAGGGCAAAGGCCCCCTGGGAGGCATCATCTGGGAAGGAGCGCCTGCCAGCAGTCGGGACTTCGGAGAGCGCGTCGTGCGGGGCCCCAAGGACCTGTTCTGGCATCCCATCCTGGCTCCCCTGATCGGGGAACTGGGAAGTCGCATCGCTGCAAACCGAGGCAGCTACGACCGCCAGGAAACCGATCTGCAGACCATCCTCGCCCATCGGCGCCTAGCCACCCCCGGCCTCTGCTTCCTGGCCACCCAGGACCGCCTGGCCTCCGTTCCCGCCCAGCGGGCCTTCGTCGCCGCCTTCGAGCGCATCGAGGTCATCGAAGCGGATACCTGGCATCTCCACTGCGCCGAAGTGCTGGGGCCGGTCTACCCGGAGGCCATCCGACGCTCCACAGCCAACTGGCTCCCGTGATTTCCGGATCTGCGTTCCCCGTGTCCCAGACTTCCTGGGCACCCCGGTGATCTCACACGCATCCTTTTTCAGTGTGCCCAGGCTTTGCTTCGCGCAGCTTTCATCCGATCAAAGCAGATGGGCCCGGAACAGGAGCTGCCTTGAACCTCCTCAAAGTCCGATCACCGGAAGACGGATGCTCGACCGATAGGCCCTTGTTTGCAGTGGCTCTGTATGCGCTCTTCCTTTGCGTGGTGCCACTCCTGGCTCATGGGCATTTCTCAGGGCTTGGCTTCAATCCCACCGACGATGGCTTCTACCTGGCCTTCAGTCGGCGCCTTCTGGAAGGCCAGACCCCGCACCGCGACTTCATCACCGTGCGTCCAGTGGGCTCGGCGATCCTGCATCTCCCTTTCGTGCTTCTCGGCGGTGATCACGTCTTCCTGATCTCCCGGCTCTTCGTCTGGTTCCAGTTCGCATGGATCGCCCTGGCATGGACGCGCATCGCAAGCCGTCTTCTCCGAATCAAGCGCGATCCGGTGGCAGAGCTGCTGATCGCCACCATCGCCTTCGCGCTCTGCTGCCACTACTTTCCGGTAATGGTCTGGTCGACCATCGACGGTTTGTTCCTCAGCGCCACAGGCCTTCTGCTATGCCTGGGGAAATCCAGGAAGTCCCGGGCCCTGGGCTATTTCCTGATCGGAGCAGCCTATGTCTGCAAGCAGAACTTTGCCGTTCTCGCCCCCATGGCCATCGTTCTCCTGGGACACCGCAGGAGCCTTCTCGCATGGGTATCGGTCGCATCACCGGGCCTGGGCTATGTGGCGGCCATGGCAATCATGGGGGCACTGCCGGACATGTGCCTGCAACTCGCTTCGCGGGCCGATTTTGTCACCCCGGGCTTCCTGAGATTCATCTGGGAATATGCGACCGCGTGGGGAATGCTTTCGGGATTTGTGGCCGGGCGCCTTCTGTGGACTCGCGCGACATCCGAAAGCGGACAGGATGGCGCGCGGACCCGCATAGCCATCCCCACCGGCCTTCTTGCCATCACGGCAGCGGTGCTTGCAGCGAGCTTCTCCATGGGCCAGGGACGATTCCTCTATGCGCCGTCTTTCGGACTCTTCGGCATGGCCCTGGGCGCCACCCTCCAGTTTGGAGTGGAAGGAGACGGCTCATCCGAGGCGGCCCCCCTGGGACTTCTGATCGTCGTATCCGCCTGGTGTGCGGCCCTGTCCATCGGCTACAACACACCAGCCCTGGCCACAGGACTTTGTGTCATCTATTTGCTGTCGCTTGCCCGGATCACGGTGGAATCGGTTATCTGTCGCGCCATTGCGGTCCGCTCCTCGGCCATCCTCGCGATCATGACGGGGTTGGTCATGGCCAACTTCATCTCGGCACGGAAGGAGTATGTCTATCTGGACCGACCTGCGAAGGAACTGAGCTTCCCACTGGATGACGTTCTTCCTGGCGGGAAGGGACTACGAACGAACAAGAACACATACGCCTTCCTGGCCGATCTCAACAAGGCCATCGTCAAGGTGTCCGATCCTCGCTACGCCATCCTCCCCGATCTTGCTGCCTACTGGGTCAAGTCCAATCAAGTCAACCCGCTGCCCATGGATTGGGACCAATGGGTCGACCTCGGAAACCCTGAACTCCTGGCCCGGGTCACGGATTCACTGGCAACCCAGCGCGGCTCGCTGACCGTCATCGTCCAGAAAGTGCAGGCTGCCAACCTTGCCAAAGGCTTCACGGCGCTGCCGGAAAGCGACCGGTACGCTGTCGCGGCCTATGTCCGGAGGCATTTTACGCAAGTAGGCGAGACTGAGTTCTTTACACTGTACCGATAGGAGTGCGGAATCTGGCCGTGATGACACAATCGGTGTCACCTCAATGGACACCCCAAGGGGATGGCAGCCGTGTCGAATGACTACAAATACTGGGCTTTCATCAGCTACAGCCACCAGGACAAGCCCTGGGGCGATTGGCTGCACAAGGCGCTGGAGACGTATCGCGTTCCGCGGCGTCTAGTGGGACGTCCCTCGCGGGACGGCAGTGTTCCGAGACGTCTTTTCCCGGTCTTCCGGGACCGCGAAGAACTCCCCACCTCGGCCGATCTCGGATCTAACATCAGCGAAGCCCTGGCTCAATCGCGCTACATGATCGTCATCTGCTCACCCAGATCGGCGGTATCGCACTGGGTGAATGAAGAAGTCACGGCATTCAAGGCGCTGGGGCGCGGAGACCGCATCCTCTGCCTGATCGTGGACGGCGAGCCGAATGCTTCGGACAGACCCACCTCAGGCTTGCTGGAGTGCTTTCCCGAGTCAGTGCGCTACCGGGTCGGCGACCATGGGGACCTCACCCAGGAGCGCGCAGAACCCATTGCGGCGGATGTGCGTCCGGGCAAGGATGGGAAGGCGAATGCCAAGCTGAAGCTCCTGGCGGGCATTCTTGGAATCAATTACGACGATCTCCGCCAGCGCGAGAAACGTCGCCAGTTCTGGCAACGCACCGGTGCCGTGGCGGTCGGCCTCGCACTCGCCACCCTGATCGGCAGCGTCTGGTACCACGGCCACCTGGAAGCCGAAAAGATCGAACGCGCCCACAATCTCCGCCTGGCGCAACTCATGGTGCAGAAGGCCAAGGATGCCGTCGGGCGGCGCGACGAGGCGGCGGCCATCTTCTACGGTGCCCACGCCATCAAACACAGCCTGCTTGCCCATGTGAATCCCCTTGAAGATGACTTGCTGGCCTCCTTGTCCCTCGACGCCCTGCCGGGCGGAACTCTGGCCAACGAGCACTTCACCAGCGGTCTTTCGGCGTCTCTGGACGGGAGATGGCTTGCCTGGGGACGGGACGATGGCCGTATCACCCTTTGGGATGTGGCGGGCCAAAAGGCACGGACCTATCTCTCCGGCCACACGGGAAGCGTCTGTGCCACGAGCTTCGACCCGAGCGGAGCCGTGCTGGCCTCCGCTGGAAAGGATGGGAGCGTCCGTCTGTGGAGCGTCGCGACAGGATCGCTGCGCACGGTCCTCCACCAAGGTGCCCTCCCCATGCGAACCGTTGCCTTCAGCCACAGCGGCAGGCTGGTGGCCGCCGCAGGGGACGATCCATCCATACGGATCTGGGACACGGCGTCGCAGACATCCATCCGGGTTCTCAGCGGCCATTCAGACCGGGTATCCGCCATCGCTTTTGCTCCCGACGAGAAAGGCCTGGTTTCCGCGGCTCAGGACCGCTCCCTGCGGCTCTGGGATCTGGCCAAGGGCCGTGAGGCGAGGGCGCCCTTCAAGTATGCCGAGCCTCCCCGATCCATCGCATTCAACAAGGACGGAAGCCAGCTTGCTGTAGGTTTATGGGACTGTACCGTGCGCCTCTGGGATGTGGCGACCTGGCACGAACTCGCCACCCTATCCGGTCACAGCAAATCGGTGGAGTCCGTCCGCTTCAGCCCCGATGGCCAGATTCTCGCCTCGGGGAGCCTGGACAACACCGTCGGCCTCTGGGAGATCAGCTCAAGGTACAAGATCACGACCCTGAGCGGCCAGACGAAGGCGATAGCCTCGCTGGCCTTCTTCGGAGACGGCCACTCCCTGGCATCGGGCAGTGAGGACGGCTCCATCCGATTCTGGCGGGTCACGAAGCAGCGCTACCTGGCGTCGCTGATCGGGCATGCCGGTCCCATACGCGCCGTTGCCTTCAGCAGGGATGGTGGCGTCCTCGCCACTGCCGGAGATGACTCAAAGATCCGCATTTGGGATGTGGGCAACCAGCGTCCGATCGCTGAACTTTCGGGTCACACTGACTCCGTGCGCACCCTGGCCTTCAGCCCAGACGGCAAGCTGCTGGCATCGGGCAGCCGGGACCACCGCATCAAGCTCTGGGACTGGGCCCACAGGCGGGAAAGCCGCTTCATCGCGGATCACGGCGAATGGATTACCAGCATCGCCTTCTCGCCGGATGGCCGTGTCATCGCATCCGCAGGTTGGGACAACAAGGTGAAGCTCTGGGCGATGCCGGACCTTCGGCCGCTCGGCACCCTGGGCGGCCATGAAAAGCCCGTGGGCGGCCTGGCCTTCTCTCCCGATGGCAAGCTCCTCGCCTCGGCGAGCGACGACGCGACGCTCCGGCTATGGAATCCCACCGATAAGCGCGAGCTCACTGTTCTGAAAGGGCACAGGGATCTGGTTCGTCCGATCGTGTTCAGTCCGGATGGCTCATTCCTCGCTTCGGGCAGCGGCGACTCAAGAATCAAGCTGTGGGATGTCAACCAAAGGCGCGAGATCGCAACGCTTCCGGGGCATCATTCATTGATGGTCTGGGCGCTCGCCATCGACCCCAAGGGGAGCCTGCTCGCGTCAGGATCGCAAAGCAGTGATCGCCAGACAATCCGTCTCTGGAACCTCCCGCAGCGGCAGCTCATCGCCCGCCTGACTGGACACAACGGCTTTGCGCTGGCTCTCGCATTCAGTCCAGATGGCCAACTGCTTGCCTCGGGCGGATCGGACGGGACCCTCCGCTTCTGGAGGGTTGCCGACTTCTCTCAAGGACGCCCCCAGGATTCCTCCGAAGACACGCCATCCCTCCTGCAGCCATTCCTGTCATCCCCCCCGTATCAGCTTGGCAACGCATCGGCAATGGTCCAGAAGGTCAGTCAAATCACCGGACTGGAGCTGATCGGCACGGACGCCGTACCCAAGGTCGCCCCTCCGCGATAAGGGATCGAAAAGATGAATCCCACCATCCTCCGGACATTGTCAACTGCAGGCCTCACGGCGCTGGGCATCGCCCTGTTCTCGGTGCAGCCCCGGGACCGCTATGGAAGTGATGGCCCCGGCTCGACCAGCCTCAAGGCGCTGGATGGATCCGCCCGCCAGGATCTGGCGATCGCGA
Source organism: Holophaga foetida DSM 6591 (assembly GCF_000242615.2). Classification (GTDB taxonomy): domain Bacteria; phylum Acidobacteriota; class Holophagae; order Holophagales; family Holophagaceae; genus Holophaga; species Holophaga foetida. The sequence goes on along the minus strand of NZ_KI912268.1, from coordinate 249,478 downwards.
TCCAGATAGAACTCAAGCTGCTGGGATTCTATCCCGGCCCCATCGACGGGAATATCGGCGCACAGACCCGCACCGCCATCTGCGCCTATCGGCAGTGGTCCGGCGAATCCGACGACAGCGCCGAGGCGCTGCTGCTCGCGCTCCGGCGCAGGCCGTAGATAAACGCAGGGTAATCATTCATAGGCATTCGCAAACAAAGGAAAAAACCCCACCACCAAGCCTCCAAGGGCACCAAGTCCCACCAAGATGGCAAGCGAGTGGCAATACGGAAGCATTTATGATTAAAAATATTTAATAGATATAATACTACTGACCTATTTCCATGGCAGTTCATTGCCCTTCTGCTTTTATCCTGCCCATCCTGCACATCCTGTTGAAAAGCTTTGAACAGGATTGGCAGGATGAAAAATAAAAAACCCATATACCAGGTAACAAAGGCTGGCAAGCTCACGGTTTGACGCCGCATCCCAGTGTGCAGACAGAAACACCCAGTGAAGGCTCGGATGAGAAGAGTAATGGCCGGGCATGAAGAAAACTCGCCAAGGGGGCGCGCGGCTCATCCCCTCCGGTTGCGGAGTTGTTCTAGGCTGCGGGTCGCCTGATCGGCGTCGATCCCGGCCTGCTGATCCCCGGGAAGGCCCTGGCCGGAGAAATCGCACTGCGTCGGGCCAGGGAATCGGGCTTCCAGGTCCACCAGGAGAGGCATCAGCACCTCCCGCAGTTCCTCGGCCCGGGAATAGCGCCGCCCGGGATCCTTCGACAGGCACCGATCGAGGATTGGAATCAGTTCCTCCGGCAGATCAGGTCGCCACCGCCTCGGGTCCTGCGGCGCCTGATCACAATGGGCTTCGAAAAAGGAGCGGATCGTGGGCGTTTCGGGCACCTCATAGGGCCAATTACCCGTGAGCAGTTCGAACAAGATCAGACCCACCGCGTAGAGGTCGCTCGCGGTGCCCAGCGGCCCGCCCCGGATCTGCTCGGGGCTCATGTACCTTGGCGTTCCAGCGAAGGGTGCGAAGGTCGCCGTCCAGTCATCGGCCACCTGCTTGTTCCACTCCTTCCAGAGGATCCCCAGCCCGAAGTCCAGGATCTTCACATCCTTCACCTGCACCGCCCGGTACCTCGGGAGGGGATTGAAGATCCGGATGTTCCGGGGTTTGAGGTCCCGGTGGAGAACCTCATACCGCTGGGCATGCTCCAGACCCGCGAGGATGCCCTGCATGATGGCCCGGAGGTCCGACCAGCTGATGAATCCCCGCGCGTGCTGAAGAAAGCAGTCGAGGTCATAACCCGGGAGGTACTCGATCACCAGGACAAAACCGCCGGTAACTTCGAGCACATCATAGAGAACCGGCAGGTTCGGATGGTGATACATCCTCGCCATCACTTGGGCTTCAGACCGCAGCGAGTCCAATTGGAAATGTTCCCCGGAAACCAGGATGGTCTTGATGGCAACTTCCCGCTGGGTGATCCCCGTATCCCGGGCATGCCAGACTTCCCCCAGGCCACCGGCGCCGAGAAGGCCCAGGAGCTGGTACTTCCCGATGAAATCCCCCACCCGGTTCTGCACTTTCGGACCCGAAGGAGCCGGGGCCTGGACCAGCTGGGTGGTGGCATCGGGAGAGGCGGCGCCGGGCTCAGGGGGAAGGATCCGGAAACCCATGGCCAGAATGGCCTTCAGGGTCTGCTCAGCCGTCAGGCGGTCGTAACCCTTCTCGCTCTCCGGCAGATCCGAGTAAGGGACAAGGCAGGGATGCTGCCGGAGTCCGTCATTCCGCTGGGCACCCCAGACCCAGCCCTCCTGGATTCTCGCAAGAGCCCAATTCTCATGGACATTCCTTGCGATCTGGTCCAGAAGGCCCTGGAGTCCCGGAGGCAGTTCGACCTGTTCTGTCGGAAGGGGGGAGGGATGGTAAGGGTTCACGTGGCCTAATTCATCTCCAGATACGTGTGCAGCTTGCGCTGTTCCGTCAGGGCGGTCTTGAGGGCTTCGTTGGCATCGCTGTTGGCGCTGATCTTGCGGCGGCGGGTGGGGCCTTCCACCAGCTCGTCGGGATCGTAGTGGACGCTTTTCAGGACATCGTCCGTGGTCTGGGCGGGCACGATCTGCTGGATGCGGAAGTCCTCGTCCTCGTTGACGATGACGTGGGCCTCGTTGACGCTGCCGAAGAGGTTGTGCCGCATGGCCAGGGTGTCCTGATAGGCCCCCACGAGGAAGAAGGCCAGGTAGTAAGGCTCCCCGCTCTTGGGCTCGTGGAGGGGGATCTCGTCCCGCACGTCCTTGAGGTCGATGAACTTCTCCACCTTGCCGTCGCTGTCGCAGGTGATGTCGCAGAGGGTGGCCGACAGGGTGGGCTTCTCCTTGAGGCGGTGGATGGGCATGACCGGGAAGAGCTGGTCGATGGCCCAGTGGTCCGGCATGGACTGGAAGAGGCTGAAGTTGGCGATGAGCTTGTCCGCCAGACTCTTGTTGAGATCCTGGAATTCCTCGGGGATGTATTTCAGGCTCTTGTAGCTCAGGATGCGGCTCAGCTTGCGGCAGACCTCCCAGAAGAGGATCTCACCCTTGGCCCGGTCATCCAGCCCCAGGTAGCCCAGGTTGAAGAGGGTGATGAGCTCGTCCTTCTGGGTGATGGCGTCGTGGTACATCTCGGCGAAGTTCTTCACGGAGATGTTGTCCCGGGTGTAGGCCAGCTCCTTGAGGATCTGGGGCTCCTGGCCTGACAGTTCGACCCGGTACTTGGTGTGGGTCGTATCGATGAGGCCGATGACATCCACCACCAGAACCTGGTGGTAGGCCACGATGGCCCGGCCGGACTCGCTCAGGAGGTTGGGCACGGGCACCTGCTCCTGGGTGCAGATGTCCTTGGTGGTGTAGACCACGTCCGCCGCATATTCCTCCATGGTGTAGTTCATGGAGCTGTGGAAGGTGGTGCGGCTGCCGTCGTAGTCCACCCCCAGACCGCCGCCGACGTTGAGGTACTTGAGGGGCACGCCGCGCTTCACCAGCTTGGCGTAGACCCGGGTGGCCTCCTTGATGGCGGCCTTGATCTTGCGGATATCGGTGATCTGACTGCCGATGTGGTAGTGCAGCTCCTGGACCGAATCCAGCAGGCCCCGGCGTTCCAGGGTGTCCACCGTATCCAGGATCTCCTGGGTGTTGAGGCCGAACTTGGCGTGATCTCCGGCGCTGGACTCCCACTTGCCGCTCCCCATGGCATTGAGCTTCATCCGCAGACCCAGGAGGGGCTCCACCTTCAGCTCCTTGGCCACCTTGAGGATGAGGGGCAGCTCCGTCATCTTCTCTACGGTGATGAGGACGTTGCGGCCAGCCTTCAGGGCCAGGAGCGCAATTCTAATGAATGACTCATCCTTATAGCCATTACAGGTCACCAGGGCCTCGGCATGGAGGTTCATGGACAGGGCGATCATCAGTTCAGCCTTGGAGCCGGCCTCCAGTCCATAGCGGTACTTGTAGCCCGCCTTGACGATGTGATCGACAACTTCCTTGATCTGGTTGGTCTTGACCGGGAAGACGCCCTGATAATCGCCTTCGTAGTCGTATTCCTTCATGGCCTTGTGGAAGGCCTCGTTGAGCTCAGTGACCCGGGTGGCGAGGATCTGCGGGAAGCGCAGGGTGACCGGGGTGCGGATGCCCTTCTTGTGAAGATGGGTGACGACCTCGTGGATATCGCAGGACAGGTTCTCGTCCCGGGTGGGATAGACCTCCAGGTGGCCTTTGCTATTGATGCCGAAGAAGCCGTACCCCCATTCCTTGACGCCATACATGGTCGCCGCATCCTGGATGGTGAAGTGCTTCATCGCCATTTTCTTTGTGCCTCCCGAAATGATTCTCGAATGCCCATTAGAGGAAAAATTTCGCTGGGAATCCAACGAAAACTTCGAAACTTTCCTAATTCCCCAGAACCCGGGCCAGCGTGGCCAGCCAGTGGCGGTGCCTGACCCGCCGCAAACCCGTTCTGCGAGTGACTTTCTTCCACTGGGAGGTGTTCCTGGGCAGATCCTCCGCGCCCAGGGTGTGGAGGGGGCTCGGGCCGCCCCAGAGCTCCGGGTCCCCCCAGAGGGGCTCCCGGTTCCAGGGGCACACCTCCTGGCAGCGATCGCAGCCCGCCACCCACTTGGCTTCCGGCATGGCCGCCAGGACCTCTGGGGGCGGTTCAGCCTCGCTCTCCAGGGTGTAGGTGGAAAGGCAGCGCCGGGGCTCCAGCAGGCAGGGGCTGAGGGCTCCGGTGGGGCAGGCATCCAGGCAGGCGGTGCAGCTCCCGCAACGGGAACCCGGGAAAGGGGTGTCGGGCTCCAGTTCCACACCCAGGAGCAGCACCCCCAGGAAGCCCCAGGAACCGCCCTTCCCGGCGATGAGGAGGGTGTGCTTGCCCTGCCAGCCAAGGCCGGCCCGGACGGCCAACTGACGCTCCAGGATGGGGGCGGTGTCCACACAGATGCGCCCATCGATGCCGGGAAGGCGCTCCTGGGCCCCCTCCAGGAGGCGCTGGAAACGGGCCTTCATCAGGGCATGGTAGTCCCCACCCCAGAGGTAGCGGCTCACCCGCAGGCTTCCCGGGGCCGCCCCCGGCACCGCGTCGGGGCGGGCGTAGGGGAAGAAGCCCACCAGGGCCGTCCGGGCGGTGGGCATGAGGCTCCGGGGATCCAGCAGGGCCCTGGGATCCAGGTAGGGCAGCAGCTCACCCCTGCCCTCCCCGAACCAGGTATCGAGGTGGCTCCGCTCCCCCTCGAAGGACTCGCAGGAGGCCAAGCCCACCTTGGCGAAGCCCAGTTCCTGCGCCCTGGCCAGCAGCCAGGCCCTCAAGTCAGCGTTCTGCATATCCATAGGCTACTATGGTGAGTCGTGCCTGTATTTCAGGAGTACCCATGAAGATCCTCGTCGCCCTGAAGCAGGTGCCCGATACCGAAACCAAGATCAAGGTCGCAGCGGACGGAAGATCCCTGGACCCCATTGACGTGAAGTGGATCACCAACCCCTATGACGAGAACGCCATGGAGGAGGCCCTGCGCATCAAGGAGGCCCAGGGCGCCGAGGTGGTGGCCGTCTCCGTGGGCGGGGAGCGGACCAGGGAGATGCTGCGCAACGCCCTGGCCCTGGGGGCCGACAGTGCCGTCCTCATCCGCGCCCTTGAGACGGGGGATCCCCTTTCGGTGGCCCGGCACCTGGCGGCCTACGCCCAGGGCAAGGGCTTTGATCTCCTTCTGCTGGGCCACATGGGCTTCGGCGGCGACAACGGGGCCGTGGGCCCCATGCTGGCGGAACTCCTGGGGCTGGCCCAGGCGACGGTCGTCACCCGGCTGGAGCTGGGCGAAGGCTGCTTCCGGGCCGAACGGGAAGCCGAGGGCGGCACCGAAGTCATCGAGGGCAGCCTGCCAGCGGTGATCACCACCCAGCGCGGCCTCAACGAGCCCCGCTACCCCACCCTCAAGGGCATCATCGGCGCCAAGAAAAAGCCCCTCGAAGAGCTGGAGGGAACGGCCACAGAGGCTGCCATCAGCATCTCTGCCATTGCCCTGCCACCGGCCCGTCCCGAAGGAAGAAAGCTGGAGGGGAATGCCGCAGCCCAGGCCGCGGCCCTCCTCCAGCTCCTTCGGGAGGAAGCGAAGGTGATTTGAAGTGAGGTCGGACATGATTCTGGTTTTTTGCGAGTTGAAGGAGGGCAAGCTCCGGAAACCCTCCGCTGAGGCCCTCAGCGAGGCTCGGCGGCTGGCGGATGCAGCGGGCGTCCGGGTGGGCGCCATCGTCGCGGGCGCGGATTGCTCCGGGGCAGAGGATGCCGCCCGGTACGGCGCAGACCTGATCCTCAAGGCCGAGGCCCCCTCCTTGGCGGCCTACAGCAGCGATGGCTTCACCACCCTCCTGGCCGAAGCGGTCCAGGCCAAGGGCGCCAGCGTCTTCCTGGCCTCCGCCACGGCCCTGGGCCGGGATATGGCCCCCCGCCTGGCCGCCCGCCTGGGGGTGGGCTATGCCGCCGATGTGACGGGCCTGGGCCTGATGGAGGGACGCCTCCGGGCCCTGCGCCCCCTCTATGCAGGAAAGGCCCTCGCCACCTGCGACTTCGCCACCCCTGTCCAGGTGGCCACCACCCGCCCCAACGTCTTCCCTGTGACCGAGTCCCCCAGAGCCCCTGCCTTGGAAGCCCTCCCTGCCCCCCTGAGCGATTTCAAGGCGGTGGTGAAGGAATTGCTGGCCAAGGCTGGCGGCAGGACGGAACTCGCGGAGGCGGAGATCATCGTCGCCGGGGGGCGCGGCATGAAGGACGGGGCGAACTTCAAGCTCCTGGAGGACCTGGCCGAGGCCCTCGGAGGCGTGGTGGGCGCCTCCCGTGCCGCCGTGGACGCAGGCTGGGGCCTCCCCCACGCCATGCAGGTGGGCCAGACCGGCAAGGTCGTGAGCCCCTCCCTCTACATCGCCTGCGGCATCAGCGGCACCGTCCAGCACGTGGCGGGCATGGGGGGCTCCAGGGTCATCGTCGCCATCAACAAGGATCCCGAAGCCCCGATCTTCAAGCTCGCCTCCTACGGCATCGTAGGGGATCTCTTCGAGGTGGTGCCCATGCTGACGGCCTGCCTGGGCGGTCGACATTAGCGCACCCGTGGGGTGCTCAGGAGACGCCAAGGGCCAGAGGCGGATCCTTCGAGCCTGGGCCCCCCTGGAGATGGCTTGGCTGCTCATGGCGGTGGAGGGCCCCTTCATCGCCGCGGTGATCGCCCGACTGGTGGACCCGACCCTCAACCTGGCAGCCTTCGGCGTGGCCTTCCCCCTCGCCATGCTCTTCGAATCCCCTATCATCCTGATCATGAGCGCCTCCACAGCCCTGGTGGCGGACCGGGACTCCTACGGCAAGCTCAAGCGCTTCACCTGGGGACTGAACGCCCTCATCACGATCGCCATGCTGCTCTTCGTGCTGCCGCCTGTCTTCACCTGGGTGACCCGGAGCCTGATGGGACTTCCGGAAGCCCTGGCGGCCTTGGCCCACGGAACCTGCGTCCTGATGCTGCCCTGGCCCGCGGCCATCGGCTACCGCCGTTTCTACCAGGGCCTTCTCATCCGCAGGGGGCTCACCCACCGGGTGGCCTACGGCACGGCCCTCCGACTGGGGAGCATGGGCGCAACGGCCCTGCTGCTGGCCACCTTCACCCACTGGCCCGGGGCCTGGGTGGGGGCCGCCGCCCTCTCCACCGGGGTGTTCCTGGAGGCAGCGGCCAGCCGCTTCTGGGCGAGGGGATGCGTGGGGGACCTGAAGCGCCGGGAACCGGAAGGCCAGCGCCTCAGCTACGCCGCCATCGCCACCTTCTACCTCCCGCTGGCCCTGACCTCCATGCTGAACCTTGGGGTCAATCCCCTGATCTCCTTCTTCCTGGGGCACTCCCACATGGCCTTGGAATCCCTGGCCGTGATGCCCGTGGTCAACTTCTTCATCTTCATGTTCAGCACCGCAGGCCTCACGCTCCAGGAAGTGGCTATCCCCGTGCTGGGAGGGGGGGCCGAGGAGCGGGCGGCCCTGCGGCGCTTCGCATGCACCACAGCCCTGGTGGTCTCTGTTCTGCTGGTAATGGTAGCCTTCACACCCCTGTCGAGGATGTGGCTCCAGGGAGTCGCGGGCCTCGCACCTGACTTGGCCACCCTTGCGGTCCTCCCCGTGGCGATTCTCGTCATCCAGCCGGCCCTGACGGTGCTGGCGAGCTACCAGCGGGCCAGCCTCGTGGTGTCCCGCACCACCCGTCCCATCACCTGGGCTTCGGTCCTGGAAGTGTGCTGCATCGCCCTGGTGCTCCTGCTCCTGACCCGCCTCTGCGGCTGGGTGGGCGCCACCGCCGCCGCCTGCGCCCTGGTGGCGGGCCGCGCCGCATCTAGCCTGTACCTGCTGCCCAAGCTGAAGGCCTAGTGTGGTGTCAGAGCCGCTTTGAATGGTTCACATTTCAACGGGACACCACACTAGACGATCCCCATCTCCCGGAGGAACAGGCCCACGGCAGGGTTGTCGCAGTTGTCCCGCCAGACCACCACGGAATTGATGGCCATCTCAGGCTCTTCGAAGTCGACACACCGGAGATTGAAGCGGGGATACAAGGCGACCCGCGCCCGACTCAAGCAGGAGATGCCCAGCCCTGACTCGATCTGGAAGAGGATGGTCTCAAGATCGGAGGTCCGACGCACGACATTGGGGATGAACCCACGCTTCGCGCAGAACCCTTCGAACCACTTGCTCATGACCGACGAGGCCTCCCGGTTGATGAGGATCATAGGCTGGTCCTTGAGATCCGTCACAGTCAGACGCTCACGCTGGGCCAGGGGATGGTCGTTGCGCATGACCACCGAGAGGACATCCGCAGCCAGGACATGCACCCGGTAGTTCGGCATTTCTGCCAGTCCAACGGAAATGGTGATACCGATGTCCACCTCTCCCCGCTCCATGGCCGTGTTCAGGGCATCGATGGGAAAACGGTTCAGGGTGACGGCAATGTTGGGATGGGCGATGTTGAACCGGTTGATGGTCTCCGGAAGAAAGGGCTCCGAAGCCAGGACCCCGATGGAGAGCTTGCCCAGGGACCCGGACTTGGTCATGCGGACCTTGTCCACCGCCTCATCCAGTTCCGCCAGGATCCGCTGCACATCCTGGTAGAAGACCTCCCCCGCCGGGGTGAGGCGCACCGAATGCTTGTCCCGGATGAAGAGCTTCACGTCGAGCTGCTTCTCCAGTTCCGCGATCTGGTAGCTGATGGCGGACTGGGTGATGAAGACCCGACTGGCAGCCTTGGTGAAGTTGAGGTGCTCGGCCACCGACATGAAACAGCGAAGCTGCCTGATTTCCATACGCTACCTCACGGCCACAAGGCAGTCGGGATCTGGGGCAGGAATCCATGCAAGCGCTTCGATGAACATCTCCCCAGTTTAGTGCCTCCCCTGAAATAGCTGAACCAAAAGGTAGGACCAGTCCAGGGATCGCGCTTTCCCCGAGGAGAAAAGCCTGTTGGCCGCGGATAAATTGGATGCACGCGGATCAGAGAAGTCCACCTGGGCACCTGGGACTGGTTCAGCAAGGGAGAGGGAGGCGGAGGCACGTATGCGTGCCATAGCCTCCCTCTCCCTTGCTGAACGCGGGCGGCTTCGCCGTCCGCCCCCGCGTTGCGGGGCAGGCCCAGGTGCCCCGCCTATAGACCATTTCTTCATCTGTGTGAAGTCGGACTATCCTGCCTTTTGCCAGCCCGATTACGGGGAGTCAGGTCCCCATCAGTCCATGGATATTTTGAAGCGACGCAGGAAGGCTCGGTCCTCATCCGACCATGAATCCTCCTCCTGGTTCTGGGGCGGTGGGAGGTCCGGTCCGGGCTCCGCAGGGGCCTCACCCACCTCCGGCTGACGCCGATGCAGGGCCACCGTGGCCTCCACCATCAGGGCCACATCGAAGCCCTCCTCCTGGATCTTCTTCGCCAGCTCACGGCTTTCCGGATCCTCAGCCATGGCGCGCATGATGGCTTGGCCCAACTGCTCGATCAGTTCGTGCAGACGCTCGGGGATTTCCATAGGGCCTCCATCTAACGGATTCAGCATAGCGGGTTATACTTCCGTGAAACCACAGGCTTACGGAGCGTGCGCATGAGCAAGCTGGAAGGGAAGGCTGTCGTGGCCCAGGGGGGTGGGCCCACCGGGGTCATCAACCAGAGTCTGGTGGGGGTGGTCCTGGAATCCCGGGAGTACAGCCAGATCACCCATGTCTACGGGGCCCGCCACGGGGTGCGGGGCATTCTGAACGAGGACTTCATCGATCTCTCCCAGACCACCACCCACAACCTGGAGCGGGTGGCGATCTCCCCTTGCTCCGCCCTGGGCTCCACCCGGGACAAGCCGGACGAGGAATACTGCGAGAAGATCTTCCGGGTGCTTCGGGCCCACGAAGTCCGGTATTTCTTCTACATCGGCGGGAACGACAGCGCCGACACCTCCCGGATCATCCGGGATTACGCGGTACGTGACGGCTACGAGCTTCGGGTGCTCCATATCCCCAAGACGATTGATAACGATCTCCTGGTGACGGACCACTGCCCGGGCTACGGCAGCGCCGCCAAGTTCGTGGTTCAGTCCTTCATGGGCCTGAACCTGGACAACCACGCCCTCCCTGGCGTCTACCTCGGGGTCGTCATGGGACGGGAGGCGGGCTGGCTGACGGCCTCCAGCGTCTTCGCCCGCCGCTTCCCCGATGACGGTCCCCACCTCATCTACCTCCCGGAGCACAACTTCGATTTCGAACAGTTCCTGACGGACGTGGACCACGTCTACCAAGCCAAGGGCCGCTGCGTGGTGGCCGTCTGCGAGGGGATCATGGACGCCTCCCGCACCCCGATCATGTCCCGGCTCCAGTCCCGGGAGGAACGGGATGCCCATGGGAACGTCCAGCTTTCCGGAAGCGGCGCTCTGGCGGATGCCCTGGCCAACGCCGTGAAGACCCGCCTCCAGATCAAGCGGGTGCGGGCTGACACCTTCGGCTACCTCCAGCGCTCCTTCCCGGGTGTGGTTTCCGAGGTGGACTCCGAGGAGGCCCGGGAAGTGGGCGAGCGGGCCGTGCAGTTCGCCGTCTGGGGCGAGAACGCGGGCTCTGTGGCCATCCGAAGGACCGGGGACTATTCCTCGGAGTACTTCCTGACCTCCCTGGAGAGCGTGGCGGGCAATACCAAGTCCATGCCCCCGGGTTTCATCCTGGGGGACAACGATGTCACCACGGCCTTCAAGGACTATGCCCGTCCCCTGATCGGCCCCCTGCCCCGCTATGACCAACTCTCGGCCCCCAAGGTCAAGAAGCTGCTGTCGCACCCGTGATCGCAGACGCCCCCGGACGGGGGCGTCTGCGATTGAAGAGCTACCCATTCTCCCGCAGCGCCGCCACGATTTCCGTGATGGCCTGCCCGGCCAGCACCAGATCCAGCTGGCAGGTTCCCACCTGTCGATGCCCGCCACCGCCGTAGTTGAGGAGCAGGGAACCGATATCGCTGCCACAGGTGCGGTTGAGGATGCTGTGCCCCACGGTGCACACGACATTCTGGCGCTCGCGGCCCCAGAGTATCCGCACGGAGACGTTCTGCTCCGGGAAAAGGGCGTATTCCACAAATCGGTTGCCGCTCAGGATCTCGTCCCGGTCCCGCAGATCCAGGATGAGCACATTGCCCTCAAGGCGGGCATGCTCCCGGAGCATGGCCTCGTAGTCCTTCTCCTGTGCGAAATAGCGATCCACACGCTCCTTCACATCCGGGTGGGCCAGGATGGCCTCGATGGACAGGGTCCGACAGAATCCGATCATCTCGCGCATGAGGGCGATATTGCTGATGCGGTAGTCCTTGAAGCGCCCCAGCCCGGTTCGGGGATCCATGACGAAGGAGAGGAGCACCCAGCCTGCGGGCCGCAGGATCTCCTCCCGGGTGAGACTGCCACTATCACTGCGGTCCACGGCATCCATCAGGCCGCTTTCGTCGAACATCCAGAAGCGGGATGCCCCTCCGAAGTGGTCATAGATCACCCGTGCGCAGCTCGGGGCACGGTAGGCCGCTCCCTCTGCGGGCAGCGCCCCGGTCTGGGCCAGACGCTCTTCCTCGCTGGAATGGTGATCGAACCACATCCCGCAGCCGGGAATGTAGGGAACATTGGCCACCACATCCTGGGTATCCGCAGAGACCTTGCCGTCCTGCACATCCTTGGGGTGGACAAAGAGGTAGTCGTCCACCACCCCGATCTCCTCCAGCAGGGTGGCGCAAGCCAGCCCGTCAAAGTCGGAACGCGTGATCAGTCGCATGACTCCCTCCCTGACCTATGCCTCGACCATGCTCAGCGTAGTCATGAGAACAGAAACAGGCTCAAAGGCAAGGAGATAACACCGTAAAAAAACGGCACACATAACTCAAAGCACTTATCCTGCACATCCTGTCGATCCTGTTCAAAAATCAGGCAAACAGGATCGCGCACGGATGTGCAGGATAAAAGATGGAATCTCTATACCCTGAAGAAGCCCTCTTCCTCCAGGAATGCCTCGGCGTCCTCCCGATCTCCGAAGCGGGCGACCACCTCCACGCCCTCCCGGACGTCACCGTCGGCGGCATCGAGCCGGTTCCGGCACTCCCGGATGATGCAGCCGCCGCCGACCTCGTCCAGCCCAAGCTGCACCAGTTCCCATTCCACGCCATGCTCGTCCCGCCAGACAGAAACCTGCATGTCAGGCATTCCGCTCGAAAAAGAGCACCACCATGCCGAAGCCCACGCGGTCCCCGGGTTTCAGCTCCCGGGCATCCCCCAGGATGAGTCGCTCACCCTTGACATAGGTGCCGTTGGCCACCCCGTGCTCCTCGACCATGAAGTAGCGGCCGTGCTCGCACAGGATCCTGGCATGCCGACGGCTCACACTGAGCTGGGGATCCTCCTCCGTGAGATCGATATCCGGATGGATGCCCGTGTTGGGATCGAAGCGCCCCACCAGGGCGCCATGGGAATTAATGAAGAACTTTTTGCCAGAGATCACCGAAACCAGACAGGCGGAAGTCCCCTGAACCCTCATGCGCTGGCTGCGTCCTGGGTCCTCGACCTTGGCCGCGAGTTCCCGATTCCGCTGGGCCAGACGCTGCATCATCTTCACCGAGACCTCTGGGTTCTGGCGGATCATGCGGAGGAAGGTCCCACGGCTGATGGTGATCAGGTCCGTGTCTTCAAGGGCCACAGCCGTATTCATGCGAGGTATGGGCTCCAGCAGGCTGCCTTCCCCGAAGAAGTCTCCCTTGGCCAGCTCCTCGGACCAGTCCCCCGCGGGCTCGTCCCCGACGTAGAGCCGCACCTTGCCTGACAGGATGATGTACATCTGCTGGGCCATTTCGCCCTTGCGGTACACCGTCTCGCCCTCGCGGAAGCGGAGTTTGCTTTGATCGATGAAGCTGGATTCGGCCATGGTCTACCTGGGACTAGCTCCACAATAACCGGGAGAACTGGAGGGGGGAACGGCGGAAACGTGATTTCTTCATGCAACCAAGTGACTGACCAGGATCTTGAGCCCGATCCCGACCAAAACCACCCCGCCTCCCAGCTCCGCCCAGCGTTCGAACCTCGCTCCGATGCGTTTGCCGAACTCGCAGCCCACCAGAGAGACCAGGAAGGTGACCACGCCGATGAGGATCGCGGGCCCCAGGATGGGCTTGTGCAGCACGCTGTAGGAGAGCCCGACTGCCAGGGCATCGATGCTGGTGGCCACCGCCAGGATCAGCAGATTCCGCATGCTCATCACTCCCTTGTAGACCTCCAGATCGCAGGTGGGATCCTTGATGCCAAAGGACTCATAAATCATCTTGCCCCCCACCAGGGCCAGAAGACCGAAGGCGATCCAGTGGTCCACATGCTCGATGTGGGACCTGAAGGCGCCCCCCAGCCCCCAGCCCAGGATGGGCATGAAGGCCTGAAAGAGCCCGAAAGCCAGGGCCGCCCGCAGGGCATAGCGGACCTTCATATCGGGAATACATATGCCACTGGAGATGGAAACCGCAAAGGCGTCCATCGAAAGGCCAAGGGCGATGAGGAGGTGGGTAAGCATGGGGAAAGGGTATCAGACCAGGGTGCCCGCCCTTATCCAGCGCCCGGGCCTGATATGCTCCCATCGTGCAACGAGGTCGGCATGGAGAAGGAGTTGGACTGGGCGCTGCTCTGGCGCCAGCTCATTGAGCGTCGGACCCGGGGGAAGGCCCGCCAGCCGGAAGACGCCTGGGAGGGCCGGGCCCAGGCATTCAACGAGCATGTCAGGATGCGCTGGGATCGGGAGGATTCCAGCCGGAGCTTCCTTCTGGATCTCCTGAAGGCCCACCCGGGTTCCACCGTGCTCGATATCGGTGCCGGAGCAGGGGCATGGGCCTGCATGATCGCGCCCCACGCCGCCAAGGTCACTGCCCTGGAGCCTTCAAGCGCCATGCTCGCCATCATGAGGGAGAACATCCGAACCGCTGGCGCCGGAAACATAGAAGTCGTGCAAGGGGCTTGGCCCGGGGCCGCGGTGGAGAAACACGATTTCTGCCTATGCTCCCACGCCATGTATGACAGTCCGGATCTCCCAGCCTTCGTGCGACGGATGGAGGAGCTCAGCAGGAAGGCCTGCTTGCTGCTCTTGCGGGCCCCCGAGCCCGATGGCGTCATGGCGGAAATCGCCCGCAGGGTCTGGGGCCATCCCTACGACAGCGCAAACTTCCAGGTGGCCTACAACTGCCTGCTCCAGATGGGCATCTTCGCTAACGTGCTCATGGAGGACGCGCGGCCGTGGAAGACCTGGAGCCACGCCAGCATGGACGAGGCCTTTCTGGAGGTGAAGGAGCGGATGGGGCTGAAGGAGGATTCCAGGCATGATTCCAACATCAAGTCCATCCTTCAACGCAGGCTCACCCTCCGGGAGGACCGCCTAGTCTGGCCCTCGGGGGTTAGATCGGCCCTGGTTTACTGGTTCACACCAACTGCTCCGCATCCCTGAGCTGAACGCTCACCAGCCGCGAGATCCCCCGCTCCTCCTGAGTAACGCCGTAGAGCGTATCGGCGGCCACCATGGTGGGCTTCTGGTGGGTGATGACGATGAACTGAGTGCTTTCCTTCATCTTCTGCACCATGGCGGCGAAGCGGCCCACATTGGCCTCGTCCAGGGGGGCGTCCACCTCGTCCAGCACACAGAAGGGGCTGGGCTTGAAGTGGAAGATGGCGAAGAGGAGGGAGATGGCCGTCAGGGCCTTCTCACCGCCGGACAGGAGGGTCAGGGCCTTGGCGGACTTGCCCGGGGGCTGGGCCGTGATCTCGATGCCGCACTCCAGCAGGTCCTTGGGATCCTGAAGGGTCAGGTGGGCGGTGCCCCCCCCGAAGACCTCCCGAAAGACCTCGGTGAAGCGGGCATTGATGAAATCGAAGGCCTCCTTGAAGCGTTCCTCGCTGGTGGCGTTGATCTCCTTGATGGTGGACTCCAGGTTGCCGATGGCGTCGAGCACATCCGTCCGCTGCTGGTTCATGAAGCTGAGACGCTCCTCGGCCTCCGCCAACTCCTGGATGGCCAGGGGATTCACGCTCCCCAGGTCCAGACGCTTGGATTGGAGTTCGCTGAGGCGGGTCTGGTGCACCAGTTCGCCCTCATCCCAGGCCGCCCGCTCTTCCTCCGAGATGGAGGCCAGGAAGTCCGGCACCGTGAGGTTGAGGGCCAGCTCCACTTCCTTGCTGAGGGCCTCCTGGCTCCCCTGGACCTGGGCCCCCTGGATGAGGCTGTCCTGGTGGAGCTGCCGGGCATTCTCCAGGGCCTGCTGGAGTTCCCGGGCCATGCGCTCCTGGACCCGAAGGGATTCTCCGGTCTCCTCGATTTCGGGAAGAAGAGTCCCCATCTCCTCCTGGAGCTTGTGACGCTCGGACAGGAGCCCCTGGGTCTCGGCCTCCAGTTCCTGGATGCGAGCCTCAGCGGTCTGGGCCCGGCCCTCAGCCTGGGCGATATCAGCCTCCATGCGCTTGCGCTCGGCCTCCAGATCGAAGGCGCTCCGCTGGAGCTGCTGGAGGTGGCGCTGAAGACCATCCCGTTCTGCCCAGGCCGAGGCCCGCATCTGGGTGGCCTCCACCAGGGTTTCCCGCCGGTTTTCCAGCTCCCGCTGAGCGACCATCTGCCGCTCCTCGGCGGCGTGGATCGCCCCTTCAATCTTTTCTTCCTCGGGGTTTTCCTGGGCGGTCTCCATCTCCCGGAGAGACTTCTTCAGGGCCTCGATTTCCGTTTCCAGCCTCCCCCATTGCTCATCTGCCCGGATCTGAGCCTCCTGGATCTCCTGGAGCTGCTTCCGGGCCGAAGTCTGGCGCGACTTGAGATCCTCCTGGGAACGGCGGGCCACCAGACGGTCCTCCTCCATCTCCCGGAAGCGTTCGGTGGCCTCCTGCATGCGGGAGGCCTTGGTCTTGACCTCGGATTCCAAGGCCTCGGTGCGGTCCAGCAGCTCCTCGCGGCTGCGCTTGGTGGCCTCCAGATCGGCCCGCAGCTTGAGGGGCGAGGCCGCAGGAGCCTCAGCCCCCACCTGGATGGGGCCGTAGGGCAGCCTGAGGAGGTGGGGAGAGACAAAGGCCAGATCGGGGTGGGCCTGGGCGAGCCCCGGCAGGACCTCGTCGGAACACGTGAAGGCTCGATCCAGAAGGGATGCCAGGATGCGGGGCCTGCCGGGCTTCCAGCGGATGCCGAAGCCCAGCGGTGCGCACCCTTCGGGCGGCGCGGGGGGCTCGGCCCCGGAGCCCACCGAGACCAGGAGCTGGCCGGGGGCATCAACGGCCAAGGAAGGATCGCCCAGCGCCACGGACTGGATCCAGGTGCCCAGGAGGCGTTCGAGGTCACTGCGCTGCTCCTCGGCCACCTCCAGTGCATCGGCGAAGGCCACCGTTTCGTGGCTTCGCTCCCGAAGCCACGAAAGGGCCTTCTGCATGGCCTCCGAGCCCCCGGCCTGGCGCACCAGCTCCGAGAGCTGGCGGAGGCGGCGCTCCTCGGCGTCCAGGGCGCCTTCGCTCTCCCTCAGGGCGGCAGATGCCACGCGATGGGCATCGGAGTGTTCCTGCCTGGCCCTGGACTGGATCTGGAGGGCCTCCTCCATTTCCTCTAGACGCGCCTCGGCGGTCTCCAGTTCGCGGCCCAGGCGCTTCTCGTCGGTCTGGAGAGACTCCAGCCGGGGGGCCCGCAGGGCCTCCTCGTGATTGAGGGCGTCCAGGCGCCCCTCCAGCTGGGCAATCTGCTGGTGGACAGCCTGACGCTGCCGCTGGATCTGGAGCGCGGCCTTCTGGACCTCGGCCCGCTTGTCCCGGAGCTCCCGCAGCTCGGATTCCGTGCGTCGCAGGGCTCCCCCCGCCAGAGCCACAGCCTCCTCGGCCTCGGACACCAGGTCCTGCCGGGCCTCCAGGGCGGCCTCGGCCCGCTTCAGGGAGGCCTGGAGGCTTTCCAGTTCTGCACTGGAGCCCTCGGTGCGTGTATCCAGTTCCTGGAGGCGGGTTCTCAGCAGCTCCACCTGCTGCTGGGCCTCCTGGATGCGCTCGCCCTGAAAGCCCCGATCCTGGTCCAGGAGCCCCAGGCGCTGGTCCACCCCCAGGATGGAACGGGAGCGCCGGTCCTGGGCGCTTCGCAGCTCCTCCAGGCGGTAGCGGAGGTTCTCCACCTCGCTGGCCTTCTCGGAAGCCTGGGCCGTGAGGAGGGCGATCTGGCGCTCCAGGGTGTCCAGGTTCTCCATGATGCGGTCTTTGGCGGCCTCCAGTTCCACGGCCTTGCCCGCCAGGAGGATGCGCTGGGTCTCCTTGAGGGCGGCATCCAGCTCCAGGGCCCGCCGGGCCTTGGCGGCCTGCCGCTTGAGGGAGTCCTGCTGCTTGCCCAGCTCGAAGAGGATGTCGTCCAGGCGCTGGAGGTTGGTCTTGGTGTCCTCCAGGCGGCGCTCGGCATCGGCCCGGCGGTTCTTGTACCGGGTGATCCCGGCGGCCTCCTCCAGGAGCTGGCGCCGATCCTTGGGCTTGGTGGACAGGATGAGATCGATCTGCCCCTGCTGGATGAATGAGTAGGCCCGGGTTCCCATGCCCGTGTCCATGAGGAGATCCTGGACATCCTTGAGGCGCCCCTCCCGCCCGTTGATACGGTACTCGCTGCCCGAGTCCCGATAGAGGCGCCGGGAGATCACCACCTCCCGGGTGGCTCCGGGCAGGGCCGGATCCGGCATCTCCAGGGTGAGCTTCACCTCGGCCATGCCCATGGGCTTGCGCTGGGAAGTGCCCGCAAAGACCACATCCGCCATCTCGGCGCCGCGCAGGGCACTGGCCCGCTGTTCCCCCAGCACCCAGGCCAGGCTGTCCGAGATGTTGGACTTGCCGCAGCCATTGGGCCCCACCACGGCGGTCATGCCGGCGGGGAAGCTGAGCTTCTGGGGGTCCGCGAAGGACTTGAAGCCGTGCAACTCAAGGGCAATGAGGCGCAATCAATTCTCCTGGGGAACATTCCGTCTGTTCACTCCATAACCATGCCAGGACGACGGCTCTTTCGCAGAGGAGAACTGCGTCACACGTCCAGCCCTTTGGAAAGCCGCCGCGGGACGATAGACTCGATCGGTAAACAAGCACGAATCGGAGAGCATTTTGAGCGATACCCCAGCCCCCAGGGAGATCCCATGATCAGGTCCTCTGGCGGTCCCGTAGTCTGGGTGGAACCCAGCCGACTCCAGGCCGGAGGCCAGACGAAGGCCCCCGGGGGAGTCCCCACAGAGGACCACTTGGCCCAGGTCCTCGCGCCCCTGCCCGCTGGCCCCACCCGCTGGATCGTGGATGATCTCTGGGCTCCATCTCTCTTCCTGCAGGATGTGGTGGAGCTCCCCAAGGGCACCGAAGCTCGGGAGGCCTTTTTCCAGTGGCGCTACACCCAGGGGCTCGGCCTGGAGGGGCCCCAGGCCGTGCAGGCCCTGGCCATCGGAAGTGCCTGGCTGCTGGTGGGCATCCCCCAGTCCCTGGTTGAGCCCTGGACCCAGGTGGCCGCGAAGCTCGCCCGCCCCATCTTCGCCATGGTCCCCCGCTGGCTCTGGCTCTACAACCGCCTGGCTCCCTCCCAGGAAACCCCGGGGATGCTGCTTTCCCTGGCCCCAGCAGAGAGTGGGACCTTCACCGGCTCCCTCGTAGCCTGGGGCGGTACCCTGAGCCTGATCCGCCAGTGGCACGAACCAGCCGACGCCAACACCTGGATGCAGGAGCGTGTCCTGCCCACCCTGGCCTACCTCCAGCGGGAGGGCTCCATGCCCCACGGCCTCTGGATCTGGGGCAGCAGCACCTGGCCCTCGGGTCCTGTGCCCCACCACATCCTGCCCCCTGAGATTCCTGCCCAGGAGGCCTTCTGATGGGCCTGCCGATCCTCAAACTCAATCTCGTGCCCCCCCCCTCCCTGTGGAGACGCCACCACATGGCTCTGGGTCGCGGAGCGGTGCTCCTGGGCATGGTCTGTCTCCTGGCCGTGATCGGCCTCACGTGGCAGGCTCGGAACCAGGCCCGGAAGGCCGGTCGCCAGGCCGTGCTCATTACCAGCCAGACCCGGGATATCGCACGGCAGGAAACCCAGCTCATTTCGGAGCTCCAGGAGATCGATGTGGAGCGGGAAACCCCGCGCTGGAAGCTTGCGGAGCGCATCCTCACCGAACGAAGCGTCCCCTGGACCCGGATCACCTCGGAGCTGGAGCGGAACCTCTCCCAGGATGTCCGCCTCAAATCCATCCAGCGGACCCGGGGCAACGACAAACAGGTGGAGATCAAGCTCAAGGGAGAGGCCAAGACCCGCGAGGCCGAAGTGGCCTTCATGGCAGCCCTCCACAAGAACCCCTTTTTCGCTCAGGTGATCCTGGAACGGGAGGCTGAACGCCAGGGGGGCGGTATCGATTTCGACTACACCCTGATCGCCTCGGCAACCCCGCCAGCTTACACCCCCCTGCCCACCTACGGTCCGGCAAAGAAGGCGGCCGCCGCCCCTCCCCCAATGCCCACGAAACCCCCGATCCCCATGAAATCAGCTGTTCCCAGGCAGCCCCCCGTCATCCCGCAACCGCCCATGCCCGGGAGGCGGCCATGAACGCGAGCATGCGATCCAGTTCGATCTGGGCTGCCGGGGGCGGCGCCCTGGTGCTCCTGAGCCTTCTAGCAGGACTGGTCATGCTCCCCGATGCTCACCGCACCCGCACCCAGAAGCAGCGGGCTGCCCAGGAGGCCCAGAAGGCATTGGATACCCAGCGGGAAGCCCTGAAGACATACGCTGATCTGGCCCAGAACATCCAGCAGGGCAGGAAGCAGCTGGAAGACCTGGAATCCAGATTGCCCAAGGGCTCCGTGGGCGAGCTCCAGTGGGACCTCAGCCGGACCCTGCACCAGGAGGCCCAGAAGGCCGGTGTCCGACTGGCAACGGTCAAGTTCGGCCTCCCCAGCCGCGAGGGCGCCAAGGGTACGGAAATGGAAAGCCTGGAGGTGGAGTTCACAGCCCTGGGAATCTATCAGGCACATAAGAAGTTCATGTTATCCCTTGAAAAGGCGAATCTCCCCTTTGCTGTCTCCAGCGCCCGCCTGGAGGAGAGCCCCGAAGGGGCCCGCCTCGGGGTGACATTGCGGACCTTCCGCCGGGTGGCCCCATGACCGCGCCCCGCACCTCCTTCCAGAACCTCCTCCAGGAACTGCGCACCAAGCGGTGGACCCAGGTCGCCCTGGTCGTCATGGTGCTTCTCTGCGCCTACGTCTTCTGGCCAGAGGCCCCCAAGGGCCGGGGGCGCACCGCATCTGGCTCTCAGTCCTCAACCCGCTTGGAGCCGGCCCAGCTCCAAGCCTTGCGGAGCCTTGGAGATCTCGCAGGGTTGCGCCGGGCTGGGGAATTGCCGGGCGAAGACCGGATGTACCGGGATGTATTCCTCTTTGACACCCCGCCCCCCCCAGCTCCCAAGCCCAAGCCGCTGCCTCCGCCGCCCCCCCCCAGCCCCGAGGAGCTCAAGGCCGCCCAGCTGCGGGCCGCCCGACAGGCGGAACAGGGCACCCAGCCCAGCCAGCTCCGCTACCTCGGCCACCTGGAGAGCCGCAGTTCTGGGCGCATCGGAGCCTTCATGAAGAGCGAGGAGCCCATCACCCTCAAGAAGGGGCAGCTGGTAAACCCCAAGTGGCGGCTCCAGGAGCTCACGGACGAAACCGCGGTCTTCCAGAACCTCACCTACACCGATATGCGCTATACCCTGCGGGCCACCGAAGCCCAGGCTGGCGGCCCGCAGTCCGCGAGTCGCGCCAAATCCAATGAATTCTGATCCCGGATGCAAATGATGGCCATGACCCCACGTCCCTCCCACCTGCGCCCCGCCCTGGCGGCCACCCTGTGCCTCAGCCTGAGCCTCGGTTGCGCCCTCCACAAAGCCCAGAAGGCCTTCGAGGAAGGCCGCTACGAAGAGTCGGTGGAAGCATATCGGGAGGCCGTCCACAGTGATCCAACCAATGTCCAGGCCCGCATCGGCCTGCGCCGCAGCGCCTCCATGGCCGCAGAGAAGCATCTGGAAAAGGCGCGGGAATCCGAACGCAAGGGGCAGAATGCCAAAGTGATCGATGACGTCCGGAAGGCCTTGATCCTGGACCCCTCCAATACCCACGCCCAGGAGTGGATGCTCAAGCTGGAGAGGGAAGCCGAAGCACAGAGGAGCAAGACCGCACCCGAGGAGAGCCTGGAATCCATCCGGGAACGCTCCGAAGCGAAGCCCACCTCATCCTTCGAGATCAATCCCCGCTCGTTTGAGAGCCTGGATCTCAACTTCACCCGGAAGACCAGCCTCCGCGAGATCTTCGCCACCCTCAGCAAGACCACCGGAGTGAACATCCTCCTGCACACCTCGTTCCAGGATTCCAGCATCTCCGTGGATCTCCGGGGGCTCAACTTCCAGAGGGTCCTGGACTCCCTGATGCTTCAGAACGAGCTCTTCTATAAGGTCATGGACAGCAACTCCATCATGATCTTCAAGGCCACCCCCGCCAACCGCCAGCAGTTCGAGAACCAGGTCATCAAGACCTTCTACCTCTCCAATGCCACGGCTGACGACGTAAAGGGCATCTTCAGCGCCCTCCAGCCGGAGATGAAGACCTTCGTGGACAAGCGCCTCAACGCCATCACCATCAAGGCCAAGCCCAACGAGCTTGCGGTGGCCTCCCGGATTGTCAAGCAGCTGGACAAGGCCAAGCCCGAAGTCATGGTCTACATGGAACTGCTCGAAGTCACCGAGAGCAGCAAGGAGCAGGTGGGCCTGATCCCCATCGTCAGTGCCACGGATACCACCGGGACATACCGCATGGGGGCGACTCTGGACGGGGCCGGGAGCATGAACTCCTTGACCGGAACCCTGAATATTTCCAAGAGCAGCATCCAGTATCTCCTCCCGAACCTCGCCCTTGACGCCCTGAAGTCCTCGGGTGACGCCAAGCTGGTGGCCAGCCCCAACGTGCGGGTCGTCTCAGGCGAAACCGGCGAGATCAACATCGGCGACAAGGTGAGCACCACCCAGTCCTCCCTGGGGACGGTGTCCTCCACCAGCACGACCAGCACCTCCAATCTGACGACTTCCACCAGCTACAGCTACGAGGATGTGGGCGTGAAGATCAAGGTGGAGCCCCGGGTCCACTTCAACGGCGACATCACCATCAAGATCGAATCCGAGGTCAAGACCCTGAAGTCCAGCTCCACGGCGGGTCGCCCTGACATGGGCCAGCGCATCATCAAGACCTCCGCCCGCCTTCGGCAGGGCGAGACGGCCATCTTCGCCGGCATGCTCAAGGATGACGAGCAGAAGACCAAGCAGGGCATCTGGGGCATTGCCGACATCCCGCTGATCGGCGATCTCTTCAGCAGCCATTACAAGAAGCGGGACAAAACGGACGTGCTGCTCACCATCCGGGCCGCCCTGGTCCGTCGGCCCGACCTGGACGCCGAAGACTTCGAAGCCTTCGACCCGGATCTCTCCAGGAACGGCCCCTTCTCGCCCCGTCCGGACGCCAACCACAAGCCAGGGAAGCCTGTTCACCTGGGCCCATCCTCTAGGCCCGCCCCGGAAGCCCCGGCGCCCCCGGCCACCCCCAAGGAGCCTGTGGAGGAAGCCCCCAAGCCAGTTGCCAAGGCAGAGGCAGCCACCTCGGACTTGGTGTGCTTCCTTTCCCCCATGAACGTTCAGGTCGCCAAGGGACAACGCGTCCAGATGGCCCTGCAGGTCAGCGGCGGCAAGGGGGTGAGCAGCGGAAGCTTTGAACTCCACATCGATCCCAAACTGAAGCTGCATCAGGCCAGTGCCGGAGACTTCATCTCCTCCGAAGGCGGCACCCTCGAACAGTCTGGGAAGGATGGCGTCCTGAAGTGCAGCTTCAAGCGCCCCACCACCAACGCCGATAGCGGCACCCTGGTGAACCTGGACCTGGAGACTCTGGAGGCGGGCAGCGCCCCGGTGCTGATGCAGAACGGCACGTATATGGTGAACGCCAACCCGATCCCGGGTCGGGTCATCAACGCCCTGGTCACCGTGGAATAGCCATGCTCTGGAAGCGCTCCCAGCGCGGCTTCACTCTCCTGGAGATGCTCACCGTGGCCACGGTCCTGGTGATCCTGGCCTCGGCGGTCATCCCCATGGTGAAGAACGGCATCACCCGGCAGCAGGAAATCGAGCTGCGCCGGAACCTGCGGGAGATGCGCACAGCCATTGACAACTACAAGGCCATGGCGGACCAGCAGAAGATCACAGCCCCTCCTGTGGCGAACAACGGCTATCCGGAATCCCTGGAAGTCCTCGTGGAAGGCGTATCTCTCACCGGCAAGACCACCAAGATCCGCTTCCTGCGGCGAATCCCGGTGGATCCCTTCACGGGCAAACCCCAGTGGGGCCTTCGCTCCGCCCAGGACGAGTCCGACAGCACGAGCTGGGGCGGCGGAAGCGTCTTCGACGTCTACAGCCTTTCGGACCGCAAGGGGATGAACGGGATTCCCTACAAGGAGTGGTGATCCCCTACCCCGCTTTGGCCAGGGCCTTCCGCTGAATGTAGCGGCGGCACTGTCCGAGGCGGCTGTACCCCAGCATGATGCCCAGGATGAAATCCTCCTCAGGACTCAAGGTCTCCAGAGGCTTCCGGCACATCCGGGTCACCACCTCCACGCACAGGGGATCCCCCAGGAAGATGTTGATTCGGCTTTCGCTGACCCGCTCGACATGGAAGCAGATGCCCCGACGCCGAAGACGCTCCACGGCCCCGGATTCCAGCGAGCTGGGCAGCGTGTGCAGGACAAGGCTCCTGAGCCCCTTCTCATACTCGTAGATGTGGTGTGCCAGGACTCGCATACGGGCTCCTACAGCTCCCTGACCCATCGACCCAGCCGCTCCTCGGTCAGATGGGACTGGCTTGCCTCATCCAGCACCAGCCCCGCAAAGCGCCCCTCCACAACAGCCCTGGAAGCATCAAAGGCATAGCCATCGGTGGGCCAGTAGCCAACCCGAACAGCCCCGGCCTTGGATACGGCCTCATGGAGTATTCCCAAGCCATCCACGAAAGTGTCTGGGTAGCCGGAGGCATCTCCGAGCCCGAATAGAGCCACGGTCTTTCCGGTCAGATCCAAGCCGCGCAGCTGTCCCACAGCGCTCTCCCAGTCGTCCTGGAGATCCCCCGCTCCCCAGGTGCTGGTTCCGAGGAGAATGCGGTCGAAGTCCATCAGGCTCGCCATCCGGAAGGTGGCAACGGATGCAAGCCGGGTCTCACCCGGCAGCAGCTTAGCGAGCCTTCCCGCAATGCGTTCCGTATCGCCGAGGGTTGAACCGAAGAGGATCAAATTGCTGGGCATGCATTCTCCTTGCCGGCCACCAATGCCGGTACAGATCGTGTCAAAGAGAGGGCGGGCCTGAGGGAGGGGCAGACGGATGCGTATCACGGAGAAGCCTCTTTTGCTTACAGAATGAAGCCGTAGCCCAGCCTGGGCGGCGGTGGTGCATTTAGTTTATTGAGACTCATTCTCAACATCAAGCCCAATTTCCACCCCGGACACGGCTCTCCCCTAAAATTCGTGCTTGCCATGCTCCTCAACCCGCGATACGATTTGGTTTCACGCTGATCAGCCTCGAGGGGTGCGGCGGAATCCAAGCGGATATGGCGGAATTGGTAGACGCGCTAGCTTCAGGTGCTAGTGGCCTTACGGTCGTGGGGGTTCGAGTCCCTCTATCCGCACCACCTAAACCGGCACCTTGCGTGCCGGTTTTTGACTTGCCAGGGCGTCCGGCCCCCTCCGGACTCGACCCCCTTCGCGGCACGGGACTGCGGGACGGGTGACGGGATGAACCCCGAAAAGGAGCCCACCATGGCCCTGACCACCGATCAGAAGACGATCATCATCGAAGACTTCAAGCAGCACGCCACCGACACCGGTTCCCCCGAAGTCCAGGTTGCCCTGCTGACCAAGCGCATCAACGACCTGACCGAGCACTTCAAGACCCACACCAAGGACTACCACAGCCGCCGCGGCCTCCTGATCATGGTCGGCCAGCGCCGCAGCCTGCTGGACTACCTGAAGCGCAAGAACAAGGCCCGTTACGCCTCCCTCATCGAGAAGCTCGGCCTGCGCCGCTAGTCTTACAAGCGTAATAGCAAATAGCAAAAACGCCCGCATCCGCGGGCGTTTTTGCTATTACGCGAGAGTGAAACGACCCGAAATCGTATTCAGCTCGTGGGCCATCTTGGCCAGATCATCAATAGTACGGACACTCTCGGTAACCGCAGCCGAAAGCTGGTGGGTGGCAGAGGCGTTACCTTCGGTGATCATCAGAGTCTTCTTCATACGTCCTGCGAGCTGGCCGCTCTCATCAGCCTGGGTGCGGACACCCACAATGGAGAAGCTGCAGCCGTCGAAAATCACCTTGGTCCCGGAAACCAGTTCGCTCAGCCCCCCCTGGACGGTTTGAACACACTCCGCCCCTTTCACCACGCGGGAACCGCTCTCCTGGATAAGGTGCGAAATCTCTTCGGCAGCCTTGGCGGAACGTTCCGCCAACTTCCGGACCTCCTCGGCAACCACGGCGAATCCCTTGCCGTACTCAAGGGCCTTGGCAGCCTCGATGGCAGCATTGAGACTCAAGAGATTGGTCTGATTGGCAATCTCGGTGATGACCGTCGTGATCGCTTCAACCTGGGAGGAACTATCCTTGATGGCCTCCATGGCCCGGATGGAGGCATCCACGGTCTGCACACTGGTACGGCCGACTACACCCATCTTCTCCAGCATCGCCATATCCGAAGTCTGCCCAGCGTGGACCTTTTCAAGGAAGTCCTTGATGTTGTCAATGGTCCTGGCGGAACTCTCCACCTCTACCCGCTGCTCATCAGCACCACGGCTGATCTCCTGGGTCGCCCCCTCGATCTGGGTCATGGTCGCGGAGAGCTCTGTGGCGGTCGAAGCCACGCGCTCACAGATCTGGGCAATCACTCGGGAATCTTCCCGGATCCTGGTGATGGCTTTATTGACTTGGATGGAAATAGCGCTTAATTCATCATCATTATCGAGTTTGCACGTGATGGAAAGATCGCCATTGGCCAGAGCCTCAGCACTCCTGGCAATGGACAAGGCACTCGCCTGGAGCCTCTGGCCGAGACGAAAAGCCGCCCAGAGCCCCAGTAGCGCTGTCACCAGGAGCACTGCGACGACAGCTATCCCGCGGGATGAGCCCCCTGCCCCCGAGAGGGAGAGGATGGCCAGAACCAATGTTCCGGCAATGGGAATCATGCATATGTAAAGAATCTTGTTACGAATTTTCAGTTCTTCCAACACATGACTCTCCGCATTTATTCCATGGCTAACCCCATAGTACCGCACAACGGTCCGTTCGTACCACAAAAACAAGGAGAGAACATGGAGCTATCCGCATTCCCTAAACGGCTGGCCCAATTCCCCCCGCCTATCCGTCATGCCCTTGGCCCACTATGATTAAAGAACCGTGAAGCCTCACGGAAGCCGCCTTTGATTGGTGCTGGTACATGCCTGAGCCCCTCCCCATTCCCCTTGAACCCAACCCCTACAAGGTCCTGGACCGGCGAATGATCTACGACTCGCCCTGGATCCGCGTCCGGGAAGACCGGTTCATTCACCGTCGGGGAGCGGAGGGTTGCTACGCCGTGTGTGGCTTCCGTCGCACCGCCTGCGGGGTCCTAGCCCTGGACGAGCAGGATCGGGTGGTGCTGGTGGGGCAGTGGCGCTACCCCCTGGAGCACTACTCCTGGGAACTGCCGGAGGGAGGCGGAGACGAGAGGGAGAGCCCCTTTGAGGCCGTGCGCCGGGAACTCCAGGAGGAGGCGGGTCTGGATGCCCTGGTCTGGGAGCCCCTGGCCTTCTTCCATACCAGTAACTCCAGCACCGACGAGGAGGTCTTCCTCTTCCGGGCTTCAGACCTGATGGATCACCCCGATGGCCATGCCCCCGAGGAGGACGAGGAACTCGCCCTGCGCCGGGAACCCTTTGAACAGTGCCTGTCCAGGGTGCTCTCGGGTGAGATCACGGACAGCCTCACGGTGATGGCCCTCCTGGCCGAGCACGCCCGCCGGACAGGGGTTCCCGGCCATCTCGCACCGGGACTGGCAGAGCGCTTCTTTCAGTGCCCCATGGAGCACCCCAGCCCGGGACGGACCCGGTGGCAGGAGGTGGGGCGATGATCCTCTCCCTCCATCCCGATACACCCCAGCAGCGGCACCTGGAGCGGATTCTCGAGATTCTCACCAGGGACGGCGTCATTGCCTACCCCACGGATACCCTCTACGGCCTGGGCTGCCTCATCTCCCGCAAGAAGGCCGTGGACAGGATCCTGACCCTCAAGCACCGGGATCCCCGCAAACCGATGTCCATCCTCTGCGCCGACATGGAAATGCTCTGCCGCTACGCCCGACACATGGAGACCAGCACCTTCCGCCTCCTCAAACAGCTCCTTCCGGGCCCCTACACGGTCATCCTTCCCGCTAGCCGGGAAGTTCCCCGCTACCTCCAGGCCAAGCAGACCGTTGGGCTCCGCATTCCGGACAACCCCTTCTGCACGGCCATAACCAAGCTCGCCGGAGAGCCCATCCTCAGCACCAGCGCCAATCTCTATGGAGAGCCCCCCCTTCTGAGCTCCTGGGAGATCCAGGAGGAGCTGGGACATGCCCTGGACATGGTGGTGGACTGCGGTGAACCCGTGGGGGAATCCAGCACAATCCTGGATCTCACCGGAGACGAACCCCTTGTGCTGAGGCAGGGAGCCGGACCATGGCCGCTAGGCTGATCGCCTCGCTCTTCCTGGGGGCGAGCCTCATGGCCGCCACGCCCTGCCTTCCTCCGGTGAAGGCGGTGCCATCCGATGCTTCTCTACGGGATGTCCTGCAGCGGGAACACTTGGCCCAGGCCCTGGAGGAGAGTCTCAGCTACCTGGAGAGCCCCAGAGGCAGAAGGGACTATGCCAAGTGTGCAGCGCCCTTCACCCTGGAGCGAGTTCAACGCACCCTGAAGCGCCTTCAGACCCTTTTGAGACGCTGCGGGGATCTCGATGAGCTTAATAAATCATTATCCTCCGAATTCCAGTGGATACCCATGGCCGGCCAGGACGACCAGGGCACCGTGGCCCTCACCGGCTACTTCACCCCGGTCTACGAGGCCTCCCGCGAGCGGGGGGGCGCATACCGATGGCCCCTTTACAGCCGCCCCGGGAACCTGGACCGCTGGCCCCTGCCCCACCCCACCCGGATAGAGCTGGAAGGAGCCGATGGCCTGAGCACCGCCCGCGGAAAGCTCAAGGGACTGGAAGCCTTCTGGCTCAAGAATCGATGGGACGCCTACATGATTCAGGTGCAGGGCTCGGCCCAGCTCCGGATGCCGGATGGGTCTCTCGTCGCTGTCGGCTTCCACGGCGCCACCCAATACCCCTACACCCCCATCGCCTTTGAAATGAGCCGGGACAGGAAGATCCAGGAGGAGTGCCTGAGGGAAGGCAAAGTCAGCCTCCGCGAGCACTTCCAGCTCCATCCGGAAGACATGGACACCTACGTCCAGCGCAACAATCGCTTCGTATTCTTCAAGGACATCCCCGGGCCACCCAGGGGGAGCCTCGGCGTGCCCGTCACCCCCCTGCGGACCGTGGCCATCGATCGGAGCATCTATCCCTCGGGCCTCCCCATCCTGCTGGCGGGACTGCCCACGGATGTCCCGAACCGCCTGGTCCTGGCCCAGGACTCCGGTTCAGCGATCCGGGGTCCCGGCAGGCTGGACCTCTACTGCGGCATCGGCCCCGAGGCAGGAAACCAAGCCGGGCGCTTGGTCCATGCACCAGTCCAGGCCTACCTGATGCTGATCAGGGAAGAGCAGGATGGACGAGATGGCAAGGATGAAAAGCTTAAAGCAAGGTCTGGCAGCAAACCCTGATCCAGCTTATTAATCTGTGCCCTCTGCGTTTACTCTTTTGAACTTCCTGGCTAAACGACTTCGCCCCACCCCCCTCTATACCTGTGAGCGGAACGATTCCGCCCTTTCAGTTGGAGGTTCCAATGTCCCTTCGTTCCATGATCCTGGCCTGCGCCGCCCTCGGTCTCGTCGCAACAGCCCCCCTGGCGGCCCAGCCCTTCCCCGGGTGCAGCGCCCCCGGTGAGGGCCGCATGGGTAGGCAGATGGCTGCCACCCTGAAGCTAACGGATGATCAGCGTTCCAAGATCGAGACCATCCGGGCAAAGCATGCGGTGGAACTCAACGCCAAGCGCCAGGCCCTCCAGGATGCCCAGAAGGCCTTCCACCAGGCTTGCCTGAACCCGGCCAGCACCCCTGCCCAGCTCAAGCAGCTCCATCAACCCGTGGCCGACCGCCAGCTTGACCTCATGATGGTCCAACGGGCCATGCGTCTGGAACAGAGGGCCATCCTCACCCCTGAGCAACAGGCGGAAGCCGACAAGCTCTGCCAGAACATGGGCCAGGCAGGATACGGGAATGGCCCCCGCCGCGGTGGCCGGGGTATGCGCCGCTGATACAGTGGGGGGTGGAGTGACCCATGCCCTTCATCCCCCGCCTGATTCTTTGCCTGAGTCTCCTCCTTTCCATTGCCGGCCGCTGCCAGGAAACGGTGCGCTTCCGGCAATGGATCGGGGGGGAGGAGACCGGGGGGATGGAGGTCAGGGCCGTCGTGGATGGCCCCCGCCGCCGAATCGAGAGCCGGGAATGGATTCGCCTTGAACGCCTCGGCTTGGCGGTGGAGCAGGAAGTCCGGCAGACCCTCTGGAGGGATTCCGAGGGAGCCATCCAGGTCCAGTGGCTGCTCCGGCTGGCCCAGGAACCCATGGAGGGGGAAGCGGACTGGTCTCCCAAACGTCCCAGGCAGCTGGACCTGAAACCCAAGGGCATGCCCTCCCGCGCCCTCTCCATCCCCGAAAACACCATTCTCTGGCCGGAGGAAGCGGATGCCCGCATGATGGCCGCCGCCGCGAGAAGAAGTTCTTTGTCCCTGCGTGGCTACGTTATCCCCATGCAACAAACCTCAGCCCTGGAACTGGAGTGCCTGGGGCCTGATCCCCTCCCTGGATTTCCTGAGGCGGTGCGATTCAAGGGCAGAAGCCAGGAAGGGCCCATCAGCAGTGAGGTTGAGATCTGGATCTCGCCGACCCGGGGGGAACTGCGCCACCGGGGCAAGGTCATGGGAATGGACTACCTGCTCCAGCGGGCTGAGCTGCCCGCCCCTGACAGGGCCCCCAAGGCCCAGGGATTCTTCGAGGCGACCCTGAACCCCCTGCCCCCCCACGTCCTCAGGCTCTGGCTCCGGGACCTCACGGTCACCTGGAATGGCGATCAGCCGCCCACCCTCCCTGAGGATCCCCAGCAGACCCGCATGGCCCCTAATCGGTACCGTCTTCGCCAGGCGGATGCCCCGAGCCGTGCGGAAGCTCAGGATCCCCCGGTCACCGGGAGACCCACTCCCGGGGACGCCCCCTATCTGGCTTCCAGCCCACTGCTTCGCCTGGAGGACCCGATCTTCGATGGTCTCCTCTCCCGGCTCAACGCCCCCAAGGGAGCCAGCCGCTGGGACTTGGCCCGCCGCGTCACCTCCTTCGTCTTCGAGTGGATCGAAGAGAAGGACTACAGCGTGGGATTCGCCTCCGCCCAGGAGGTGGCTCGGAATGGTCGAGGGGACTGCACCGAACACGGCGCCCTGGCCATCGCCCTCCTCCGCCGTCTGGGGGTTCCCTGCCGGGCCGTGGCGGGATGGGCAGCCCTGGAGAACACCCTGGGGCTGCACTTCTGGGTGGAGGTGGAACTCGGAGACCGGTGGGTACCCATCGATCCCACCTTCGATCAGGCTCCCGCCTCCGCCTTCCGCATGAAGCTCAGCACCTCGGACCTGGCCGAGCTCGGCAACCTGGGCTGGGACACCGCCGCCACGAACCTGAAAAGCGGCACATGGAGCCTTGATCAACCCTGGCCCCAGGGGGTGAGGGTGGAAGGCGAACGTCTGCAGATCGGACACGGCCCCGCCTTGCTGGCCCAGGGGCGAACCTGGATCATCACGCCCACGGGCCTTTGCCTCTCAGGTTCGCCGATTGTCCAGGTGGAATCGACGATCCGTCCCACCAGCGCCCAGACCCGGAATGCCAAGCGACTGATGGGATCCTCCGGCCAAAAGGGATGGTGGGCATCCGACAGCAAGGTGCTATGGATGGAAATGGGCCCCAGCGCTTGGCTCCGGCTGGGACCGGTGGACGAGGCGCAGGCCCTTGCCCTCCTGGAAGCCCCCAGCATCCAGTTTCAGGCCGGGCCATCATCCTGAAGGCTTGCCCAGCCCCCGGCCATGCCTACATTCGCCATCAGAAGGTCATGGCTGAGTGGCTTGTCTAGCATGAAAGGGAGATGGAATGGCAGCCTTTTATTCCAACTTCAGGATCCGGGGTAAGTTCTATTTCATCCTGGCGACCCAGGTGGTGCTCCTGCTCTGCGTGGCCCTCATCGGCTGGACCAGTCTGAACCGGCTCCAGCGCGACCAGGCCTCCATCACGGCCATCTTCAACAAGCTGACCGCCACCACGGATGTCATCGCCAATTCCAACCGCTTGCGGATCGTCCACGTCTCGCTCCTGGGAGCGCACAGCTACCCGGAATATCTGTCCAAGCGCACAAAACGCCTGGCAGAGGTCGAAGGCACCCTGGCGGACAACCTGACCCGCATGGAGGCCCTGGACTGGGGAGAGGACAAGACCCAGGTGGCCGGGATCGCCCAGGCGATCCGTCATTATGCGGGAGCCTTCGCTCCGCTTTTCAAGGAGGCCACCACCAACCCGAAACCCAACATCCCCGGGATGATGGATGCCAACCTCACAGAGATGAACAAGGCCAGGGACGACCTGGACAAGCTGTTGGCTCTCTATCAGAAGAAGGCTGAAACGATGAGCCAGGCGGACGAAGTCTTCGCAAGGCGCCAGCAGCTCCAGATCATCCTGGGCGTGGTCATCGCCCTGGTCCTCGGGATCGGCTTCACCCTGATGGTGGGCCGACGGGTGGAGGGGGATGCCAAAGCCATCGAGGCCGCCATGGAGGGCCTGGAGGCCGGTGACCTCACCCAGCGATGCAAGGTGGATAGCCGGGACGAATTCGGCCGGATCTCAGGCAGGCTGAACCGGACCGTGGCCAAACTCCAGGAGGGCTTCCGCCAGATCGCAGCCATCACGGAACGGGCCGCCAGCGGCGCTACCGAACTCGCGGCCACCACCCAGGAACTGGAAGCCGCAACCTCCGATATCAGCAGATCGGCCGATGCGCAGCGGAGCGAGGTAGGGCGTTCTTCCCAGGCCATCCAGGCGGTGGCAAAGTCCGTGGAAGATGTCCGGCACCGGACTTCCCAGGCCGAGAAGCTCTCCGCAGCCTCCCTCCAGGCCAGTTCCGAGGGCATGACGAACGTCGGAGAATCGACAGACGCCATGGCGGCCATCCAGGAGAGTTCAGAAAAGGTGGGCAGGATCACGACCCTCATC
This sequence comes from Holophaga foetida DSM 6591, assembly GCF_000242615.2. Lineage (GTDB taxonomy): Bacteria > Acidobacteriota > Holophagae > Holophagales > Holophagaceae > Holophaga > Holophaga foetida. Next base: position 216,936 of record NZ_KI912268.1, on the reverse strand, counting down.
GCTGATATCGCCCGCCAGACCAATCTGCTTTCCCTGAATGCCGCCATCGAGGCGGCCAAGGCCGGGGTCCATGGCAGGGGCTTCGCCGTGGTGGCGGATGAGATCCGCAAGCTGGCGGAGCGCAGCGGCTCAGCCGCCCGGGAGATCTCTGGGCTGATCGAGGAGAGCGGAGAGCGGGTGGGCGTAGGTTCCAGGGCCGTCCAGAACGTCAATGCCTCCCTCCAGCTCATCCAGGAAAACATCCGGGACTATGCGGACCAGATCAAGGAGATCGCTTCCTCCATGGAGGCCCAGTCCCAGGCCAGCAGCCACGTCGTGGACGGCATCCAGCGGACCCAGGACCTGACGGAGCGCAACGCATCCGCCACCGTGGAGCTCACGGCCACCATCACGGAAACGGCCCGCACCGTCGAGGATCTGGCCCGCCTGGCCTCCGAGTTGCGCGCACTCGCCTCCCGCTTCCGAGTGAATTAGGCCTTCGGTTTCCCCCCCATCTCCCAGGCCAGGACGATCAAATCGCCGGTGCGCTGGCCAGCCCGTTCGAGTTGGCCCTTCACGATGGAGCCCTGGGCCTGCCAGAACAGGGGCCAGTAGGCACCCCCCCGCCGCTTGCCCCGGCCCCGCCCGGCGGCCCTGTCATCCGCAAGCACCAGGGAACTCAGTGAATAGGTTTCCTGGAGCCAGCGCCAGGGGCTCTGGAGCGTCGTCCGCCCCTGGGTGGTCGGCAGGATCCTCAGGGAGGAGGGCTCCACGTAGCGCTCCACCAGACCGGTTTCCCAGCGCGAGTGAACTCCCCGCTGTCCCGTATCCTTGCCGTCATAGTTGCTGATGGTGTGGAGGGGGACATGGAGATCCCCCACGTAGTGGCTCAGATAAGAGGTCTCCAGAAGCACCCTGCCCCGATCACGGTCCCGGAAGGCAGAGGCCAGGCTCCGAACCTGGTCCTGGACAGTCCAGGGCAGCTGCCCCGTCTTCTGGAAACGGCGGGCGCCGATCTGGTCGATAGCCTCGTCAGGCGTCAAGGGCACCGAAGAGGGGCCACCATACACGTCACTGTTGATGAAATGCCGAGGCGGCTCCTTGCGGTCCCGCCGCCAGTGGTCAGGGTCCGAGGCGTGCTCCACCACCATGCCCTCCTGCCCCGAGAACCAGGCTCCCACCACCCGGGGAAGCCCACGCACCGAGGCGCTGGCGATAATCCGATGCCCCTTCCCCCCCCAGGCCGCTCCGGGCACTCCGGACACGAGAAAGAGGGACAAGGCGAGCAGGCGAAGCATCATTTCAGGTTCCAGACCAATCAAGATTGCCATTGGGAACGGCGGAGAATCGGACAGAAGCGAAGCAGGACCTCAGTCCTGCTTTTCTCCGTGCCCTCTGTGTTAACTCTTTTTCCACGACATCACTTCGGGATGGTTCCGGTGCGATCCCAGCGGGTCCAGCTAAAGAAGTGGCGGGCGCCGTCCACGAAGTTCGCGACCACATCGGCGGGACCGCTGGGTATCCGGGCATTCTGGTCGTCCACCCCACCCTCCCGGTAGCTCCACCAGATGAAGAAGGGACGGCCCCGAAGGTGGTCAACGGGAAGGAATCCCCAGTAGCGCCCGTCCAGGCTGTTCTCGCGGTTGTCTCCCATGGCAAAGATGTGCCCCTCGGGGACCTTCACCGGTGCCAGATGGTCCCGATAGCCATAACCAAGGGGCTCCCTCCCCTGCTGGTCCATGGCCTGGATCTCAGGATCCTGGTAGGGCCATACCGCAGAAACGGGCAGGCTCTCCGGAAGATCCTCCGTGACGACCCCGGTGCTGCGGGTCGCGGGCCATGGGCCGGGCAGAGGGCCGTCCTCGGGTCTGGGGGAGTGGTGCTCCCAGGGTCCGGTGGCCTGCTTGCCGTTGATGTAAAGGCGCTTGTCCCGGATCTCCACGGTGTCCCCTGGGAGGGCGACACAGCGCTTCACGTAGTCCTGATCCCGTTCCAGGGGGTAACGGAAGACGATGATATCCCCGCGATCCACACCCCTCATGGGGAAGAGCTTCTCCTCCCAGGCCCACTGGGGACGGGCGAAGATGAACTTGTTGATCAGCAGGTGGTCCCCGATCAGGAGAGTGCTGCGCATGGACCCACTGGGGATGGTGAACTGCTGCCCAACAAAGGTCTTGAAGAACATGATCAGCAGGATGCCGAAGCAGGCCACCTCAAGGTTGTCCCGGAATGAACCCTTGGCCACACCTGCGGGCAGCACCTCAACTTTGTCCTTCGCCATGAAAACTCCAGTAAGGGTCAGGCTATTCCGGCCTGGGTGCATCTGCGAACATGCGGGAATTCAGCCGCTGGATCGTGACCCACCGCCCATCCTGCCATATCCGGGTCTCCGTCACACCGACTTCGGGTACATAGAATGAACGGATCCGAATCCCGAGCTTGGCCTTGTCCTGGGTTTCCACCCAATAGCCGATGCGATCGGACCCCGGCGGGAGTGGGGTGCCAGCCTCGGCGGTGGAGCGTCCAAGAAGCCGACTGACCGCATCCTTGGTCTCCCAGGTCTGCACCTGGGGGAAGCCCTCCGGGAGGATGGTCTGGAGGATGGTCTTGCCATCCCAGATCGCCACGCCCCCGCGGCGCAGGAAGAGGCGCTGAGAAGCCTGGCCCCGCAGGGTGGAAAGGGTTGTGCGGACATCAAGCCCCCCCTCCATCTGGGCGGTGGCATCCACCCGGAGCTGAAGCCGCTCACTGGTCCGCTGGGCCTCGGGCAGGCTGGGGTTCTCGTAGCCCAGCACCAGCCCTGCCTCCCCAGGGCCGAAGGGCACCGGTGCCTTGGCGCGATCGCACCCGAGCAGGGAGAGCAGGGTCAGACCCGAGAGGGCCCAGGATTTCACCGAAGCCCCTTGTTGAACTTGGCCAGCAGATCCGTCAGGCTGGCGCCCTTGGCATCATTGCGCGGCTTGACTTCAGGGCGGCGCTCCTGGCGTCCCCCTTCAGTCCGTCCGGATTCCCGCTTCTTCTCGGGCCGGGGAGCCGAGCTTTGGGGCTCGGGCTTGCGGGGCCTGGGGTGGGGGCGCTGGTGTTCAGCACGGGCCTGTCCCGCGGGAGCGGGGAGGAGCGCCTTGATGGAAAGAGAGATCCGCTTGGCCTGAAGATCCACGTTCAGGACCTTGACCTTGACGGACTGCCCCACCGTGAGGGCATCCGCGGGGTTCTTGATATAGGTGTGACTGATCTCGGAAAGGTGGACGAGACCGTCCTGATGAACGCCCACATCCACGAAGGCTCCGAAGTCGGTCACATTGGTGACGATGCCCGGAAGCTCCATGCCGGATTCCAGATCCGAGGGTTTGTTGACCCCCTCCATGAACTGCACGGCCTCGAAACCCTGCCGGGGATCCCGCCCAGGCTTGCGCAGCTCGGCGATGATATCGGTGACGGTCTCCACGCCGAAGCGATCGTCCACGAAGAGCTTGGGATCCAGGCCGCCGAGGGCAGCCTCGTTGCCCACCAGTTCGGGAATGGTCTTGCCCGTGAGCTGGCAGATGCGCTGCACCACAGGGTAGGCCTCGGGATGCACGGCGCTGGCATCCAGGGGGTTCTCGCCATCCTGGATCCGCAGGAAGCCCGCGGACTGCTGGAAGGCCTTCTCGCCGAAGCGGGGCACCTCCATGAGCTGTTCCCGGTGCTTGAAGGCACCGTGCTCGAAGCGGAAGTGGATGATGTTCTTGGCCAGGGTCTCGCCAATACCCGCCACGTAAGCCAGAAGCTTGTAGCTGGCGGAGTTGAGGTCCACCCCCACACGGTTCACGCAGGACTCGACCACCTCGTCCAGGCTCTTCTTGAGGGCGGTCTGATTCACGTCGTGCTGGTACTGGCCCACACCGATGGACTTGGGCTCCACCTTCACCAGCTCCGCCAGGGGATCCTGGAAGCGCCGGGCAATGGAGATGGCACCGCGCACCGTGACGTCCTGCTCGGGGAACTCCTCCCGGGCAACCTCACTGGCGCTGTAGACCGAAGCCCCGGCCTCGCTCACAGAGATGCAGATGATCCCCTGGCGATCCGTATCCTTCAGCCACTGGCGGATGAAGGCCTCGGTCTCCCGGCCGCCGGTGCCATTGCCCACAGCAATGGCTTCCAGGGGGTATTTGGTGGCGATCTGCTCCAGCACAGCGCGGCTGCCCTCGAAATCCCGCTTGGGCTCCAGGGGGTAGATGGTGGAGGTCTCCATGAACTGCCCCAGGCGGTTGATCACCGCCAGCTTGCACCCGGTGCGGATGCCGGGATCCACACCCAGGGTGCACATCTGCCCTGCGGGAGGAGCCAGGAGGAGATGGTCCAGGTTGGTCTGGAAGACCTTGATGGCCTCGGCATCGGCCTTCTTCTTGGCCTCGACCCGCACGTCTGTCTCCAGAGTAGGGGCCAGGAGGCGATCGAAGGCATCACGGCAGACCTCATGCAGCAGCTTGCGGTAGCCGGACTTGGGATTCACCTGGACCCTGGAGACGAGCTGGGTCACCAGCTTCTCGCCTTCCACCAGGAGTTTGACGGTGAGGATCTCTTCCTTTTCGCCGCGACGCACCGCCAGGATGCGGTGGGCCGGCATCTTCTTGATGGCTTCCTTGTAGTCCCAGTAGGACTTGAAGCGAAGCGCCTCCTGGCCGTCCTTGCGCTCCTCGCGCAGGCTGGACTGGAGAATGCCGTGCTCGTAGAACTCCTCGCGCAGCCAGACGCGGACGTCGACGTTTTCTGCCAGGCGCTCCGCAAGGATATGACCGGCGCCTTCCACGCACTGGGAAGGCGTCTGGATGCCCTCCTGATCCTCCTTGACGTAGGAGGCCGCCAGCATCAGGGCATCGGCGCCGCTCTCATCCGCGAGCAGGGCGTCCAGAAGGGGCTCCAGGCCCCGCTCCCGGGCGTCCGTGGCCTTGGTGCGCTTCTTGGGCTTGTAGGGGAGGTAGAGATCCTCCAGCTCAGTCTTGGCCCAGGTGGACTCGATGCGGGCCTTGAGCTCGGGAGTGAGCTTGCCCTGCTTGTCAATGGTCTTGAGCACCGTCTCCCGGCGCTCCAACAACTCCTTGAAGTAGGCCACACGGTCTTCGATGGCCCGGATGGCCACCTCGTCCAGACTCCCGGTGACCTCTTTGCGATACCGGGCAATGAAAGGCACCGTGTTGCCTTCATTCAGCAGTCCAACCACCGCGGCCACCCCGGCCCGAGGCAGGGAGAGTTCCTGGCAGATGCGATCGACAACCAACTCCACGTCACTTCCTTTCGAGCTCACCGAGGGTGAAGGGCCATCTTACCTCATCGCAGTTCCAGAAGGTCTATCCCCGAATCATCTGAATCGCGGCTAGAATGGCTCTATTCTAGGATTCCCAAATGAGCAAAGCAGAAGGCACTTCCAAGGTCCAGCGCGTCGGCATCGTGGGTGGCGGCCAGGCTGGACTGAGATTCTTCAACCTCCTGAACCAGAGCCAGGGAGCCGAAGTCTCCTATGTGGTGGACCGCCATGCCGAAGCTCCTGCCATCCAGGCAGCAAGACAGGCGCGGGTGCCTGTCTACACGGACCTGGACGCTGCCGTTAGAAGCCATCCCACGGATATCGTCTTCGAAGTCACGGGCCATGCGGAGACCAGCGCCCACCTGTTCGACCTTCTGAAGAACTCCAGCACCCGGATCCTCACCAGCGATCTGGCCCGCCTCCTGGTGCAGATCCTGGAAGAGGACCGCCACCGCATCGAGAACGAAGTGGTGGGCGATATCGGAGAGATGAAGACCGAGATCACCGAAAGCCTCAAGGGCAGTGCCGGCTTGGTGGGGCGCATCAACTCCGTCATGAGCAGCATGCAGATGCTGGCCCTCAACGCCAGCATCGAGGCCGCCAAGGCCGGTGTCCATGGCCTTGGCTTCGCCGTGGTGGCCGACAACATGGGCAAGTCCGTGGAGACCGTCCGCAAGCTCACCCTCGAAATCGAAACCATGAACACCAAGATCCGTCAGGTGGCGCTCAACATCGATCGCGTGCTGGATCGGCTGAAGTAAGGGTTAGGCGTTCAAACCTCCGTCATGGAATAGGACCGGCTGCAAAAGCAGAACCTTCCGCGGATAAATTGAATGAACGCGGATCAAAGAAGTCCACCTGGGCACCTGGGGCTGGTTCAGCGAGGGAGAGGGAGGCGGAGGCAAGCGAGGTTGCTTGATGCTGAAAAAACTTTATTACCAGTTTACTTCATCCAAACCCAAGGGAGTGCACGACTTCCAAACTGGGCGAATACTCACAATTGGCAGCATGTTGTTTACATGTTCCATTACATCTTATCTTTCTGCTTTTATCCTGCCCATCCTGCCCATCCTGTCTATCCTGTCTATCCTGTCTATCCTGTTTGAAGGTATTTCAACAGGATAGACAGGATGGGCAGGATGAAACAATAAAAGAGGATAAAATGACATCATTAATGACTGACAAGTTCATGATCAATGAAAGTCTGCTGCTTGATGTCATCTATGGCTGTTGGCGCTGAATTCCCATTCAGATCCTTCATCCCAGCCTCTATTTCCCAGACCGAAGCGAGCCGATAGCTAAGTTTATCTTCGCACCAAGGTCAACGGCTCGGCCTTCCCGCTATCCAGGGTGTAGACGAAGCGCCGCAGGAAGCTCTGGCCCAGAAGGCCGTCGATACCGACTTCGGAGGCGGGGATGGCAGATCCGGCCACAGACTGCTCAGTCATGCCCTTGACGGTCACAGCAGGAAAATCCAGTTGCCGTCCCCGGATCTTCTGCCCCCCGGCCAGGACCAGGGTGGATTCCCTCCCAAGAAACCCCTCGCACCCGGCAGCGACGATGATCTCCGTGCTGAGACAGACCCGCTGGGCACCGGTATCGACGATAAAGCAGCAGGGTTCGTCCCCCACCAAGGCTTCCACCAGGACCAGACCGTTTTCCTGGGCAAGCTGCTGAGCCATGGCCCAGCGGGCCAGCTCCCGGCGAAGCCCCCGGACCCGCTCCACCTCCCGTTGAAGACCGGATCCACCCCTGGAGCGCTGCTGTTGACGAAGGTCCGCCAACAGTCGGTTGAGCCCCTGGAAGAAGCCGACATCCCTACCATCCTCCTGGAAGGATTCCAGAGCCCCGACCCGCGACGCCAGGGCCTGCTGCTCATCCTGGAGGCGTTCCCGATCCCTCTGGAGTTCGTCCCTGCTCTGCCTGGCCAAGGCCTCGTAGGCATCCGCCGAAGCCTTGATCTGATCCACCAGCGCGTTGTAGCGCCCCACCAGGGCATTCCGCTCCTCGAGTCGGCGATTGAAGCGCCGCACGGCCTCCGCATCCCTTGGATCGGGCCTCAGGGCCAACGGCTTATCCAGCGCGGCAAGCTGGGATTCCAGATCGCCGAGAGGCTTGGCCTCCCGCTCAGCCTCAACCCTGGCCTGATCGAGGCGAGTGTTCCACTGGTTCACCCGTTCGTTGAAGGCGTCCACCTGGGCATTGACCCGTTTCCGGGCCTCCTCCAGCCTTTCCCCGCGATAGAAGCGCTCCACCACGGATTCCGCGGCCCGGATCCGGTTTTCGAAGCCGCTGGCATCCTGGGCGAAGACTGGAGACATCAGGACGGGAACAAGCAGGGACAGGACGCGCATGGCCTATCGTATCCCTGTGCAGTTCATCCTGCACATCCTGTCGATCCTGTTTGCCGACTTATTAAACAGGATTGAGAGGATGGCCAGGAAAAAGACCTGTTTCAGGCCAGGATCTCCCCCAGGGCTTTCACCAGTGCCCCGCACTGCTCGGGAGTCCCGATGGTGATCCGCAGGAACTGATCGATCCGGGGCAGCTTGAAGTGGCGGACGATGATGCTCCGCTCCCGCAGGGCAGCGGAGAGCTGGGCGCCATCCCGCTTGGGGTGCCGCGCGAAGATGAAGTTGGCGACGGAAGGCAGCACCTCGAAGCCAAGAGCCTCCAGGTCGCCCACCAGCTTGTCCCGGCACGACATGATGGCGTGCCGGGTCTGCTCGTAGTAGTCCCGGTCTTCCATGGCGGCGGTGGCACCGGCCATGGCCAGGCGGTCGATGGGATAGGAGTTGAAGCTGTTCTTCACCCGGTCCAGGGCCTCGATGAGCTCCGGATGACCGATGGCGAAGCCCATGCGCAACCCGGCCAGGGAGCGGGCTTTGGACAGGGTGTGGATCACCAGCAGGTTGGGATAGCGGTTCACCAGGGTCACGGCGGAGTCGCACCCGAAATCCACATAGGCCTCATCGATGACCACGGGACTATCGGGGTTGGCTTTCAGGAGGACCTCGATCTCGTCCAGGGTGAGCCAGCGGCCCGTGGGGGCGTTGGGATTGGGGAAGATGATGCCACCATTGGGGCGCTGGTAGTTCTCGATCCGGATCTGGAAGGTTTCATCCAGAGGCACCAGTTCGAAGTTGATCCCGTAGAGACCGCAATAGACGGGGTAGAAGCTGTAGGTGATGTCCGGGAACAGAAGGGGGTTGTCGTGCTTGAGGAGGGCCAGGAAGACCAGGGCCAGCACTTCGTCCGAGCCGTTGCCGACAAAGATCTGCCTGGGCTCGATGCCCTGGGTGCCATAGAAGCCTGCGATGGCCTCCCGGAGACGATCCGCATTGGGGTCAGGGTAGAGACGCAGGGTATCCGCCGTGGCGGCCTGGATGGCCTCCAGGACCATGGGTGAGGGCCCGTAGGGGTTCTCGTTGGTGTTCAGCTTCACCAGATTCGTCAGCTTGGGCTGTTCCCCAGGCACATAAGGGGTCAGGTTATGGACGACCTTGCTCCAGAATCGGTTCATATCACACTCTCTAAGGGCGGAAAGCAAGCCATGGCAGGCCTCCGCGAAACGGTACCCAGGTTAGCACGGCAGCAGGGGCCACCCTCGGGACCTGGGCAGTCTCCTACTTCCGCGTCGAAAAGGTGAGGGTGCTGGAGACAAAGGACCCAGCCTCGTTGGTGACAGTCAGTGTCAGCGAACTGCCAGGCTCCACATCCGTCAGTTGGAGGTGAAGGGGACTGGCCTCACCGCTTGCGATCACTTGGCCTCCCCGCTTCAGTTCGGCCTTGCCCCCCTTGAATGCGGCCACGACCCCAAAGGCCATGGCGGAACCGGACACCGGATCGGCCCGCAGTTCCAGGAGTTCAGGACGCGGAACCACCTTGAGGTTCAGGTTCTGGCTGGTGGTCAGCCCCGCGGCATCCGTGGCGGTGAGTGTGTAGCTGGTCGTCTTCTCCGGCTTGACATCCACGGACGAACTGGCGCCGCCGCTCAAATCCTGAGCACCGGGCTCCAGGACCAGTTTTTTTGCATTGGCGACCGTCCAGACGAGCTTGGCGCCGGTCCCCTCCGTGATGACCGGGGGAAACGCCTCGAAGCGGGTGATCGCACCGGGGGGAGACAGCGGCACCCGGAGCGTCGCACTGTTGTTCCGGCCATCGGAAGCCGTGCCCTTGCAGAGCAGCACGACTTCTGCCCCAGCCCCTGCCTTCCAGGTCACGGAATCACCGTCATCGCCGCCTTCGAAGCTCCCCCCGACGATGGTCCACTTGAAGGCAAGATCCGTATCCGAAGTGACACGGGCCAGATGTCCGCCACTCTGGGCCGTCACGGGGCTTTCGGTTTCAATGCGCAAGGTGGGAGCACCAGGAACAGGCTCCGAGGTGGCAGAGCTCTCCTGCGATGCGGGCTGGGGAATCGCAGATGCAGGCTTGACTGCGGCCCCACGCCCCCCGAAAACAGCATAGGCAAGAAGAAGCACCACAGCCGCCGCAAGGGTTCCGATCAGGATGTGGGTTTTTTGTTCAGAGGTCACGGTTCCTCCCTCAGCACATGGCAGCTATGCCGGACAGGGGGGCAAGCCCCCCCTGGACAGGCCTCCAGGCTAGCACATTAGCAACGATTCACATTTCCCGGGCTGCATCACAAGGAAAGCATCCCCCGGGCTGACCCGAGGGATGCCGTGGCCTCAGTGCACTGTCCGCCAGACCCTGGGCTTGGGATACTGGGCACTGGCCTTGCCGGTGATGGTGGTGGCCGCCAGGGCTGTGGCACTGGAGTCAGAGCTGCTGCTCGACGCCACGGTGCCAGTCTGGATCACCCCCCGGGTGCCCAGGGCGGTGTAGTCCGAAGCCACCCCGATCCAGGTGTACTTGCTGCCGCTCTGGCAGGACACCCCGGACCGGGTATCCACCACCACGGGATTCAACACATCACAAATGATGTTGCTGTAGGTGTAGCCACTGCCCCCGGTGCAGACATCGGCCTCGGTGGGGGTGAAGTACGAGTAGTAGAGGCTCCCGGAAACCACCATGGGGGTGTTGATCCCCTTGGGGACGAGCTTCGTGGTGGTGTCCCGGGTCGGGAAGGTCCGGTAGTATCCGAACTTGGTGCTGCTGCTGGAGCTGGGGGCCAGGTAGTAGGAGCTGCTCCCGGATGAGATGACTGGATCCCCGTACGCGTAGGACGTGAAGCTGGGATAGGCGTCCAGCAGGTGGGAAGTGGTGCTGGAGATCACGATGGGATTGGCGCTCGTGAACCCCCATCGCAGGCTGTCCTGGCGGTCAAAGATCACGGAGAGCCGGTGGTTGGAGGGCAGCGCCGCCGCCGTGTAGCTGTAGTCGAGCGGGTTGTTCCGGTCCCCGCTCTCCATGGCGATCCCGACGGCCGCCGGAGTCGGCGACGACGTGAGGGTCGCCTTACCGGGGAAGGAGCTCACCCGGAAGGGGGCGGGAAGCGTGGAATACAGGGCCTCGCTGTAGTGGAGCGTGGTCTTGGTGCCGGAACTCAGGGAAATGGCGTTGCCGCTCTTGTCCTTCGCCACAAGCCGGATCCCCGCAGAAGAGGTGGCTTCGCCGTCGGTGGTCCAGGTGCTCATGTCCGAGCTGTCCGTCCGGTACTGGTAGGTCGAAGAGCTGCTGGTCGTGTCCGTCAGCTGGCGCCCCCAGGACCAGAGGCCGCCCCAGAAGTCCAGGAAGTAGGCCCGCTGGGCCATGCCGGAGTTCAGGACGAACTCGAAGGGCACCACTCCCTTGGAAATGGGTCCCACGGTGATATTCCCACTGCTGTCCGTGCCACCGATGAGAGAAGTCATATCCGTCGCCGCGATGATCTTCCCGGTGTAGACATCCAGGGCCAATACCGATCGCCCCAGAAGAATGGGATTGCCGGAGGTGTCTGTGAAATTGGACTCGATCTCAGGCACGCTATGCCCACCCCCCAGAAAGAGGACATCCCGGACGACGGAAGTGGAAGAGTCACCCGGGGTCGCCGTTACCTGCACCCGTCCGATGGCTGGTGTGCTGGTGGAAAAGCCCATGTTGGCCACAACACTCTTGACCGCAGCCAGGTTTGGGGAACCGGTGCGGGTGAGGATGTTGTCTGCAGTGAGATAGGCCGCTTCATCGGGCCGCAAAGACCACTTGAGCACAGGCGTGAAGGGATCCGCCAGGTTGATGGCGTAGTAGCTGCGCCCGCCCTTCCCCAGCCCGAAGATGCCCAGGCAGCGCTCAGGGCCCGGTGAACTGGAGATCTCCACCTTGCCGTCGGCCGACCCGCCGTCCGAAGGGGGCAGGTCCAGGTGGTAGATCAGCGGCGAACCGTCGACCATGAAGCGGTGGGCATTGGTGCTGATCGTGACCTGATCCAGATTCCCAAGGAAATCCGTGGGCATGAAGCTCCACAACTCGTCCACCGCCCCGGTCCGGATGGTGCGGACCGTCCCATCCGAATCGGTCACCTGCGTGGCCTTGGTGACTTCCCCGAAGGCGTGGAGCCAGCCCTGGTTGGTGCCCACCAGGATGAGACGGAAGCGGTCCCCGTCCACCCCTTTGAGGGCGTCGGTGAGGTTCGCCGAAACATCGGAGAACTTGTATTCGATGGCCGCAGGCGAAGAATTGATGATATCGCCCATGATGTTGGCGCGGTTGGTAGTGGGCCGACCATCGCTATCCAGGGTGCCGTCCAGATCCCCGCCCATCACGAAGCGCATGACGTTCTTCTGGGCGGTGCCGCCCGCCGCGTAGGAGGCCACATTGGTCCCCTGGGCGATGTAACTCTGCAGGGTTGTGTTCGTGTCGGCGAAACTCACCTTCAGGCTGTCCTCGGCCGTGGAGGAGGAGCTGCGCGGGATGCGCGTGTAGAGCTTCCGGTTCTTCCATAGCCGGTTGTAGTACATGGCCTGCTGAGCGGACCACTGAGCCGTCGTGGTATCGAGGGTCGTGGTCGTGTTGCCCGAGGTATCCAGGAACTTCAGGGTGTTGCTGCTCAGAATGGTGTTGAACATGAGCATGTCACCACCCCAGATGGAACCGCCAGTCGTCGGAGGACGGAACCTGCCCACGTAGATCTGGTTACCCAGGCTGGCACCGACGTAGGGAAGGTTGGGATTGGTGGAGGTGTTGATGTTGGAGGCGGAAATGGCGGACTGGATGGCGTAGCCGAGGCTGGTGCTGAGGGTGTCAGGGCTATTGGCATCGAAGAAGTAGATGGATCCGGAGACACGGCCACCGTTGCCGCTGCTGAGCGTCGAATCCCACTGGAAGGGGGTGAAGGTGCTGATATCGGACCATGAAGTCAGGGCCGGATCGCCGATGGCAGCAGCCAGGAACAGACTGCGCTTGGGGCTGGAGGAATCCTTGTAGGAACCGCCCAGACTGACCCCCACCGCCATGGTGGTGATCCGGTGGTCCTTGCTGAACTGGACACTGCCCCGTCCCTTGATGGCGTACGGCAGGTAGCTCGAGGGTGTGCCGGAAGTGGGATAGCTGCCCGGGGCGGCCTTGTAGTCCGTCCCGGCGGTGCCCAGCGAGGAGTCCGACATATGCGCAGCGATGCCCGCAAAGGTGAAGAGATTCCAGTTCGCGCCGTAGCAGTCGATCAGACTCGGATCTGCCAGGATCGCAGCGTTGCCGTTCCTGGCATTGAAGGAGGTGAGCCCGCCCGAGGTGGACAGGTAGGGTGTGTCCCCATTGGTGTTCTTGGAGCTTCCGCCATTGTTGTCCGCCCCGTCGGTGAACAGGATCAGGAAGTGGTTCATGCACTGGGAGGGTGCATCATCCCCGGTTGCAACACTCTCGAAGACACTGTCAGGATCCGTGAACTGGGCCAAGCCGCGCGCCATGGCGTAGGTGAGCGGGGTGCTGGTGCCCGGCATGAGGTAGGCGATCCGGCTCATGCCGCCCGTGGAATCTGAATTCAGCACCTTCCAACCGGTGTCCTGGCCGATCACGGGCGAGGAAGCCGGGTCAGCACTGGTGACCGTGGTCGCCGAGGCATTGGTGATTGTCGTGCCGTCGGAGGAATCCCCGCTCTTGTCCAGGAAGCGGTAGGCCCACAGTACATCGGCCTGGTGGCTGATCCACGTGCTGATGGCGGCCCGCTTGACGGCCTGGACCCGGGTCAGGGTCGGCACGAGGTTGATGGAGGCAGACTTGCTGGATTCTCCGGTATAGGCGCCCGCCAGGCTGTATTGCGGGACATAGATCGTCCCGGAGGCAGCCGTCGAACCGAAGCCCCGCCCCCAGTTGACACTGCTCTGCCCTCCGGCAAGGGAGGGGGTTTCGGCATCGAAGACGATGTATTTCCCGCTGTAGGACCCGACATCGTAGGTCCCGAGAAAGAGCCAGTCCACATAAGCCGGTCGGTACAGCACATAGTTGAGCGTCACACTGAAGGAGTCCCCGCTCCAGATGGTTCCACCGGACTTCAATCGATAGGTGAGGTCCATCTCCATGGCATTGCCGGAACCATAGGTGGTGGGCGTCCCATCCGCATTGGTCTTGACTTGGGTATCCGTCACCGTATGTGAGCTGAGCGGATTCCCAGTGGAACTGGCATCCATGATCTTCCATGGGATCGGGATGTCGATCGTGCGGGTCGCAGAGCTGCTCACCGCATAGGCGAAGCGCACATGGCTGGCCGCCCTGACCCAGTTGCGCACATCACTTGAACCGCTGCTCAGCCCGGACAGACTCAGGCTTGAGCTCACACTACCGGCATCGGAGGCCGAAACCTCGGTCCCATCGGGCTTGATGAGCTTCTGGCTCGTCAGGGTCCCCACCGTGCTGCCCTTGAGGGTCGCTGTGACATGGGCTGATGACGAGGCTGAACTCGGGATGCTCCAAGTGAAGCTTGTCCCGCTGCCGGAAGTCGGACTCCCTTCAGATGCCGACCAAGTCACCGAGTAGCCGGACGAAACTGTGGCTGTGAACGTCACAGAGCCCCCCGCCGAAAAAGTGGTGACGGACGGCGAGATGGAGATCACCGAGCTGGAGGTGCTCGTGTATGTCCCCCCCACGGTGATCGTGATGGTGGCATTACTGGAGTTCCCGCCACCGCCCCATCCTCCGCCGCTCTTGGAAGCACGAGCGGTGATGGTGTAGGTAGAGGCACTACTGAGCGTGAAGCTCATATAGTTCCAGTACTCGGAAGTGCTCAGGCTTCCCCCGTCCGTCGTATCTGTATTGGGGTAGAGGGGATGGTACATGAGGTTTTCCATCGACCCCGAGAAGTCGAAGATCGTCAGGATCTCCGGCTTCACCTTGGTCTGGGTGGACTGCTGGTAGAGGTCCAGGAAGTCGGTATTGCTGCCCTGAAGGCGAGTGTCGAGCTGGGCAGACAGGGGCAGGCTTGCGGAAACGGCGAGCAGGAGAATGCACCCAAGAACGGTGCGGATACGAGTCGACATGAATGCTCCAAACACTTATTGCACCGGCGTTGAAATCCAAACTTCCTTGCTGTGGGTGAAGTTCACACCCGCCACGCCCACCTGGGAATCGCTTCGGATGGCCCAGAGGTCGGGAGCCTGCTTGGCCTCGCTCCCGGTGGAAGGGGTATAGGCCCCGCTGCCCACGCCCTGGCTGGTATCCGCCACAGGAAGCTTCCCCATGCGGGTGACACCAATACTGAAGGACTGGGTGTGGACCGTCCCGGAGGAGCTGGTCAGGCTGGGAAGGGTCACCGCAGTCGTACTGCCCGGCGTGTAGCTCGTCGGCGCAGTCGGCGTCCCGGACATGACATCCCAGGCCTTGCCGGAAAGCGTGGAGTCCTCCAGGAGCGCCGCCTTCATGGCCACCAGATTGGAGGCCGACCCGCTGGCACTCGCACTGTTGTTGTAATCCATCCAGAAGATGGACCATTCGACGCCGGAATCCGCAACATTTTTGGCCATGGCCCCCTGGCGGCCAGTGCCCGAAGCCACCACTTCCCGGAAGGAGTTCTTGGCCATGCCGATGGCGGCAATGGTCAGAAGCACCAGGAGCATGAGGGTCACAAGGATCGTGACGCCCCCGCGCTGGAACTCCCGACTGCGTTGCAAGGCGGGTTTGAGCATGGGGAAATCTCCCTTCAATTCATCGACAGGCCGAAGTGGCGCGGCACCATGACCAGACTCTGGGTCTGTTCCTTGTAGGCCAGCGTGGGCGTGGCGGAGTCCGAGAACTCCGTCCGAGGATTAGCAGTCCGGGTGGTCACATCAACCCTCACGATCACCGGAATGGAGCGGAACCAGTGTTCGCTGTTCTGGGTGGTGGTGTAGTCCGCGCGCCCCACCGTCGCCAACTGGGAATCGATGGCTGCCCGGATCGCGGCCCAGGTGGTGTAAGCGCTGCCACCGATCCAGTTCCGACCGGAATCGGCGCTCATATAGACCCGGAAACCCGTGACATTCTCGCTCACGATCTGCCTGAGGGTCGTGTCCGCCGTGAAGCCAGAGGTGCTGTAGGCCCCCTGGTCCCGCACCAGACACGGGATGCCATTGGGATTGCGGTTCTCGGGATCGGGGTCGAGCTTCAGAAGCTGGATGCTGTATTTGACAAGCTGGGCAGGCTTGATGAACATCACGCCGCTGCCGGTGAGGTGCTTGGCCTTGGAGGGGATCCCCAAAGAACCGCTGCCAGTGATCGAAGCCGAGGAGTTGGTTCCTGCCACCACCGTGACCGCGGAACCCGACGCCGACACGGAACTCACATAGCCGCTGTCCCAGGAGTCCTTGAAGATGAAGGTCTGCCCGACCTTTACCATCTTGGCGTAGGAGGATTCCTGGCAATCCACCGTATAGGTGTAGTCGGAAGCGGAAGCGGCACTTTCCGAAGCCACCAGTTCCGCTGCGGTCTTGACCGAAGCAGCACTGCTCGAAAGGGTCCCCTCGAAGGGGAGGGGTTCGTCCATGTAGAAGTAAAGCTCATCCGCCCCCTGGGTGACCCCACTGATGGTGCTGGGATTGGGAACGAGGCGGAAGGGAGGGACATCGGAACTGACGGATGGAGGCGTGGCAAGGTCCGCGAGGTACATGCCAGCGTTGTTCAGGTCTTCGCCGATGAGATCGATGGACATGCGGTTGCGGCGTTCACTCGAAAGCTTTTCTCCGCTCCCGTAGAAGGTCCCAAGGCTGGCCTTGAACACCGATGCCATACCGGTCATGAGGAGCATGGTGAAGACAAGCGCCACCAGCAGTTCGACAAGGGAGAAGCCACGTGATGGGCGGACATCAGCCATGCAGCACCCGCCTGGTAAGGGTCACGGTCCGGGTGATGGCTGACCCGCTGGCATCCGTCTGATCTGCAAAGGTCACCGTGACGGTGTAGTCCGAGTATTTCCCCGTGCTGCCGGTGACAGCCGCCCCCTCGGAGGCAGCGGCAACGAAGAAGGCGCTAGGCTTGCTCGACACGGGAGCCGAAGTGGTGGCCACGCCCGCGGCATCGAATCCGAGATAAACCGTCGTCCCCTTGCCGATGAACTGGAGCTGGGAGAGCGTCCCGGGGGTGGAATAGTTGCTGTCGGTGATGTTGAGCCAGCCGAGCCGCCCCTCCATCTCGATCTGATCCATCACCCTTTCTGCCACCTGGACGGCCGTGTGAAGGCTCTTGCCCCCCCGCGATGCTCGGAGGGACATGGTCTGGAGCATGGCCAGCCCCAGAAGGCCGATGGCCAGGATGAAAGCCGCCATCAGCATCTCTACCATGCTGAAACCAGCCTGCCGGTTGGGGAGCCGCCGTTGTGTCACAGCTTCCTCCATGCGTCATTGTTCTCGCTGACGCCAGGGTTGTAGAACTTGTAGATCGTGGCTCCATTGTTCAGGACCACGATCAAGCCCATGGGGCCACCCGGAATGGCATTGCCGTTCCGGATACCCACCACGGCGATGTAGAAGGATGAATTGAAGCGCTTGTTAACGCCGCTGATCTTCACGGACCCCAGGTTCGATAGGTTTGCGGCATCCGAACTGGGATCACTGAGAAGGGACTTGAACGCATCCTGATTCTTGAAGGGCTCAACGGTGGAAAGGGCCGTGTTGCCAGAAGCGGCCACGGACCACCACCCGCTTCCGGCCGCCACCACCCCGGCATGGAGGCAGTTGGGGTTCTTCGGAAGGAAACGATAGGCTTCCGAGGATGTCAGGCCCTGGGCAAGGATCGTCGAACTGGAAACGGCCACGCCGGCCTGGGTCGTGGCGTCCCCGTAGGCCAGCAGAAAGGGGTTGCCGCTAGCCCATTCGCCCTGGACTGCGATGGTGACATCCCCGCCAGTGGCCACACAACGTTTATGGGCAGCCGAGAGGGTACCTTCCAATTCATCCAGGGTCGCACGCACAGCCCCGGAGGAGCGGCTGCCGAGCCTGGACACACCGGCCATGACCAGTATTCCGACGATTGCCAGCACAAGCAGCAATTCGATCAGCGAATAGCCATGCCTGCACGAGGTCGGCAGAGTGGATGCATTACTGGCTCGAAACCGGATGCGGATGGGGCACCTCCTGATGAACCTCTGGTTCCCAGTAAGTTTGCAGCCCCGGCCCCTCCCGGATAACAACCACAGGCCGAAACGACAAACCGATGCCACAAAACAGCTTTATGAACCGCCCAACCGTCGGATGCCATTCAGCTGCGCCAGCTCCCCCCACGCCGCCCCAAGGCCCCCAGCACCTCCTCCGCCGCCCGCAATCCGTGGTCCTGGGCTTCCTCGAAAAGGGCGAAGCCGGATAAGTCAGAGTGGGCGAAGTGGATGCCATGAAAGGGCTGGCGGGCCATTTCCAGCTCCCTGCCCCAGAGGAACCCCACCCTGGGACGGAGCATGGCGTGGGCCCAGCGCATGGCATCAATGCGGGTGACGCAGGCATCAATGTCGGGATGGACCTTCCGCAGATCCCCCAGGATCAGCTCCCGGCAGGCCTCCGGATCCATCATGAGCATGCGGATCCACTCGCTGCGTATGTCCTCCCCGGTAAAGGGGTGGTAGTAGGTCCAGACCGTAGGACCCCGGTCGCGGGGGGTCTGGTGAGTGGCGACCACGTAGCCCAGTCCGGGGCTATCCCGGATGACATTGTCCCAGGCCACGGGAAAGCCCTTCTCCCGGGGGCGCTGGCGCAAGGTGAGGTTGGCCACCAGCCAGGGACTGGCCTGGAAGGCCTGGAAGTGCTCCTTTCCCCGCATCAGGGCCAGGTCCGGGATCACGCGCCCTGCCATGGCCACGGGACCGGCAAAGATGATCTGCCGGGCTCTCCAGCCCAGGGCCCTGCCCCGCTTGGCATCCCAGGCCGCCACCTCAACCCCTCCGGGCACGGGGCTGAGGCGGGTCACGGCGAGACCGGTACGGAGGCGTCCCTGGCAGCGGGACGCCAAATGATTCACCAGGAAGCCGTTGCCCTCAGGCCAGGTCAGGAGAGGACGGCTCTCCTCCCCCGGCCCCTCCTTGCGGGAGGCGTAATAGAAGAGCCCGGCCCAGGCGCTGACGGTCTCCAGGCGGCCCCCGAAGTCGTCGCGGCAGGCATAGTCCAGGAACCAGCGCAGTCGCTCCGAGGTGAGCCCCCGCTCGTCGAGCCACTGGGCGAAGCTGAGTCGATCCAGAGCACGCACCTCAGGGGCATCAGAGCCCCGGAAGCGCGGCAGAGCGAAGGCCGGTCGGCCCTGGCGGTCCCGCCACTTCACCCAGCGGTTCACCTCGGTGAAGAAGGCGTGGTACTGACGGCGTTCCTCGGGGCTCTCCCCCAGGTGGAGGTAGAGCCCCTCCCACCACTGCCCCTTGTCGAAGATGCGCTCCTCCGGGGCATGGACCAGGTGCTGCTCGGCGAAGATAGGCTCGCCCTTGGCGTCATAGCCCTCCAGCACCCCGGCTTCGTCCAGGAGCCGCACCAGGGCACGGACCTCCTTCGTGGGAGCAGGCACATAGTGGGCCCCCCAGGGGAAGGAGCTGATGGCGTTGCCTCCGGCGCGGCTGGTGCCCCCGAGCTCATCCTCCATCTCCAGGAGCATGTAGTCCCTGAAGCCAGCCCCCTCCAGTCTCCAGGCCGCGCTGAGCCCGGCGATGCCACCCCCCACGATGAGAACAGGCACCGATTCGTAAGAGTCAGGCAGCGGGAGCACCCCTTCCCGAAGGGCGTGGCCCAGATCCAGGGAAGGACCGGCGAAGGCGCAGGGGATCTCCGGAGCCTTCTTCTTCCCGCAGGCCAAGGAAGCGAGAGGCAGGGATGCCGCAGCAGAAAGGAAGGTGCGACGCTTCATCACGACCACCGCTTCCACTCCGCCGCATAGAGGTGCACCAGCACCTGGTTGTCCAGGCGGTTGACCTCGGTGGGCAGGCGCTCCATATCCCTGGGGAAGGCGAACATGGCGGCCATGCTCTCGTCCGAGAGGTGCCGGAGATCGGGAAGCGTGTGCCGGGGAAGCTCCAGAGGCGCGGGGCTGGCCAGGACGAAGCCCCAGACCGAGAAGCTGGGCACCGCCAGGTGGTAGGCCCGGGTCTGGAAACCTGCGGCCTCGATGGTGTTGTTGATGCACCAGAAGGACTTCCTGGCCATGAGGGGGCTGGTGCTCTGCACGGAGATCACGGCATCGGTTGCCAGACGCCGCTTGAGAGAACGGTAAAACCGGGTGGTGTACAGCTTGCCCACAGCGTAGCTGTTGGGATCTGGGAAATCCACCAAGGCTACATCGAAGGGGGCCTCGCTGCGATCCTCCAGAATCCACACCATGGCGTCGGCGTTGACCACCTTCACCCGTGGATCCGAAAGGCTCCCGCCGTTCAGCTCCCGCATCATGGGCATCTCCCTGGCCAGGCGGGTCATGACGGGGTCCAGGTCCACCAGCACCACCTGCTGCACATCCTTGTGCTTGAGGACCTCCCGCACCGCCAGACCGTCCCCGCCCCCGCATACCAGGACACGCTTCGCTTTGGGCCTGGCTGCAAAGGCCGGATGCACCAGGGCCTCGTGGTAGCGGTACTCGTCAGCACTGCTGAACTGGAGATTGCCATTGAGGAAGAGCTGGAAGCTGCCTCGCCCCCGGGTCAGGACGATGCGCTGGTAGGGGCTGTCCTTGGCGTAGACGATCTCGTCGGTGAAGATCTCCTCCTCCACCGAGAGGGTGAAGCGGTTGGCACCCATGACACCCAGGCCCAGCAGAACCATCACCACGGCACAACGCACCCTCAACATCACGATGCCCGAAAGCTGGGAGCGCAGCAGGAAGGTGGTCCAAAGCCCCACCCCGGCGTTCAGAAGGCCGAAGACCAGGGAGGTGCGCACCAAGCCGAGTTTGGGCATGAGCAGCAGCGGAAAGAGGAGGCTGGCCGCCAGAGCGCCGATGTAGTCCAGGGTCAGGACCTGGGCCACCAGATCCTTGAAGCGCACCTGATGCCGCAGGATCCGCATCAGCAGTGGGATCTCCAGGCCCACCAGGGTCCCGATGACCGTCACCAGGCCGTAGAGCACCACCCGGAAGGCATGGGTCTGGGCGAAGGCCAGGAAGAGGAGGGGCGCCGAGAGGCCCCCCACCACCGCCACCGCCAGCTCCAGGTCTACGAAGCGCTGGGCCAGCCCCTGGGAGATGAACTTGGAGAGGTACGAACCCAGGCCCATGGCGCTGAGGTAGACCCCGATGACCGTGCTGAACTGGAGAACCGAATCCCCCAGGAGGTAACTGGAGAGAGTCCCGGCCACCAGTTCGTAGATCAGCCCGCAGGCGGCGATCAGGAAGACGCTGATGAAGATGAGAGGGGCCTTGAGGGGTTCCTCGGTCCCGACTTGCGGATCAACCATGGATGGCCGCAGCGATGATGATGGAGATCCCCAGGATCAGGGCCCCCAGGACGATCCCGAGGGCGGTGTTCTGGTCCTCCTCGATCTCCTTGCGGAGAGAGAAGGGAAGCACCTTCATCAGGAAGAGCCATACAACCCCGAGAATGACCAGTCCCAGGAAGCAGAAGATCGCGGCGGTCTTGAGGTGCCCCAAGAGAACATAGGTTTCCATCACTTGCCTCCTCGGAATCCGTGATTGTGCAGGAAGGTACGATAGCCCCCTGGGGTCTGACGCACGCTCGGAGGTAGCTCCATGCGCTTGCGGTCACCGAAAAACTCCCGGCCGAAGAAGCCATTCCCCCCAAGAAGGCCCAGCCCCCCGGCGAGACAGATCAGATAGAAGGTGCGCATCAATCCTCCCCTGCATTCTGGCTGGAATACATGCTCTCAGCCCAGCGTCGGCTCTCGAAGGAGAAGGCCCGGATTACCTGGAAGACCGGAACCAGAAGCGCCGCCAGGAAGGCGAGGAGGACATAGGCCCAGCGCACGATGCCACTTCGCAGTTCCACAGTCATGGCCCTGACCGGGGCCTGCTTGCTCTCCCAGGAGGGGGCCAGACGGAGAACGTACGTCCCCGCGGGCAGCGCCGAGAGGTAGACCGTTCCCACGGGGGAACCCTCGGTCCAGGGCCCGTCGCTGTCAGAACCGTGATAGTAGCTGGAAGACACCTCGAAGAGTTCCACCAGTCCGGTGGATTCGTTCACCAAAGCCCCTTCGACGCCAATCCAACTGTTGTTCACGGGAGCAGTGAGCTTCACCTCCAGGTTCTTCCGGCTGTCGGTGATCTGGATGGGCTGGGAGAAGAAGACCAGTTCAGGTTCAGGGAGCGCCCCCGGGGCCGATGGCACTCTTTCCTGGAGATTGAAGGTCTCCCGGTAGAGAAGGGTTTCCCGATGGGTGACCGTCTCCCAGAAGGTGATCCCCAGGATCAGGGCGAGGGCTGCCACCATCCACATCCCCAGCTCCCAGGCCTTCTTCCAGTGGGGATTGGGCTGGTGGGAAGCAACCCCTGTGGGCGTCGGGGGCTGGCCCTGGAGCTTGAAGGCCTGCCAGATTTCGGCACCTTCCATGTAATCGGAACGGGTCCAGTTCACCTCGGAACCGCCGCCGGGCTGGGCCTGCACCTCCATGGAAAGGCTCACCGGAGCCTTCACGAACTCGGCGACCTGGGCCGTTTCCCCCTGAGCGACCCTCCAGTAGAACTCGCCCCAGACCCCTTCCACGACCGCCGGGACGTCCTGGAAGCGCCGATAAGTCTCTCCCTGGAGTTGGACCGTGCGCTGGTGGGCCTGGGGGAAGCGGATCTCCCCGGGCGCCACGGGTTCCGCAAAGCTCCAGTGCCCATCGCTTTCGATGAGCCAGAAGAAGCCCCCCTTTGGGTCCATCATCAAGTATTCGGACCAAGGGTAGCGGACCCCCTCCAGGGTGCAGCTCCGCAGCAGATGGCCGACGCAAACCAGGGGTACCCCCCGCAGGCGCCCCTCGGCCCCCAGGGGAATGAACATCCGGACATGGGGCTGCTGGAGGGACTTGAGATAGGTGAGGCGCCCCTCGGAGGCATCCAGCAGGCTGCCGCAGGATGGACAGGTGACCCGCTGGGTCTGATCCGGGGCCCGCAACTCCAGAGGAGAGGCGCAGCGGGGGCAGGGAAGCCCCTGGACCTTTAGACGGGGAGCCGCCGCCACCGGGGGAGGTGCCTGGATTTTGAGTTCCTCCAGGGTGGTCTGGCGCCCGGTGAAGAAAAGGGGGGCTTCCTCCCCGTAGTCCAAGGTGGCGAAGGCCCCGTTGGCCCCGGCCAGATCCGCGAAGGGGTATTGCCCCCCCAACGCCACTTCCCATGGGATTTCGCCCTCAGCCGAGGCGAAGGTACCGCGGCTCACCTCGACCACCTGCCAGCGGCCCTGCTCCCCCAAGTCCAGGTCCAGCCCCGGGGAAAGCATCTCCACGCCGGGCACCGCCATTTTCAGAGCCTGCTGGAAGGTCAGATAGAGGCGCCCCTGGGCCTCCGCCAGCCATCCCCATCGACCGTCATCAAGGGCAAGGTACCACTCGTCCCACACGCCCCCCATGGGGTGCTTCATCTGGGTACGCCCCACCATCTGGAAGCGCCTCCCGGCGAATCGCCCCTCGGCGCCAAGGGCAAGGAGGGAGCCCGTATCCACCAGATCCGCCATTTTGCCGATGAGCCTGGGGTCCCGATCCGTGCGGGCGGAAAGAGATTTGCAATAGCTGCAGACCGCCACCATCGTTCCTGGACGGAAGCCAAGAGGGGCACCGCAAGTGGGGCATCGGGAGGAGGAGGTCATGATGGAACCAGGATGCCAGGATCATCCCAGGTTCAGGGGTCCAAATCCATCGCTTCCCCGGTCCCTGAATGACACTCGGCGGGGACAGCCTCCCGCCGACCATGCCCGTGGGAGCATGAGCGGGACCGGTCCAAGCCCATGGGCCGAGTCCTTGTGTATTCGAGGAAACATTGAGCCAGCGTCCCATTCTCTTCCCCACCCGAGCCCTGGGCATCCTCTTCCTGGGATTCTTCAGCGCCTGCAGCGGATCCAAGTCCGCTCCGTCCATCACCTCCCAGCCGGAAAGCGTCACCACTGTGGTCGGGCGCTCGGCGGAACTTGAGGCTGGTGTCAAAGGCAAGCCCACGCCAGACCTGGTCTGGCAGAAGGATGGCGTGAACATCAGCAGCCAGACGGAATCCACCTGCACCATCAGCGATCCCAAACTGACGGATGCCGGTGGCTATACGGTGTACGCCAGCAACTCCCAGGGGAGCGTCACCAGCGAGATCGCAACCTTGACTGTCCTGCCAGTGCCAACCCTGTACCGGCCCTTCGGCATAGCCGTGGACAGCGCCAAGACGCTCTATGTCTCCGACGCCACGCGCCACACCATCAGCAAGCTGGTTCCCAATTCCGATGGAACGGTCACCCAGTCCCTCCTGGCCGGCTCAGACGGCATCTCTGGCTCCGAAGACAAGTCAGGCTCATCGGCATCCTTCAACAGCCCCGAGGGCCTGGCCCTGGACGCATCCGGCAACCTCTACGTGGCAGACTACGGGAATCACACCATCCGCAAGATCGATACCCTGGGCGCTGTCACGACCTTCGCCGGTCAGGCGGAGGCTTCCGGCACCGTTGACGGCGACCGGCTCAGCGCCCGATTCAACCACCCCATCGGCTTGGCCTTTAATGCCTCCTATAGCGTCCTCTACGTGGCCGACTCCGGGAACCACACCATCCGTGCGATCAACATCAAATCCCAGACGGTGAGCACCTTCGCCGGTACCGCCGGGTCCCCCGGAACCAGCTCCAGCATGCTCAGCAGTCCCAATGGTGTCGCCGTCTCCACCTCCGATGACGTCGACACCCTCTATGTGACTGACTATGGGAGCTCCACCATCCGCAAGATCACCAGCAGTGGTGGAATCTCCACCCTGGCAGGCTATGCAGGAGATACCGGCACCGCCAACGGCACCGGGAATGGCGCACGGTTCAACCAGCCCGTGGGCATCACGCTCCACACCTCCGGCTATCTCCTGGTGGCCGATGCCTACAACCACGCCATCCGGAAGGTCAGCACTTCGGGATCCGTATCCACCCTGGCCGGAGAGAGTGGAGTATCCGGCAACGAGGATGAAAGCGGTTCTGAAGCCCATTTCAGCCGCCCCAGCAACATCTGTGTGGACAGCTCCGGCATCGCCTATGTGACGGATTACAAGAACGGGCTGATCCGCACCATCACGACAGCCGGAGTCGTGGGAACCTTGACCAGCCCTGTTGAGTAACAGAAATCAGGCCTCCTCCAGAACCTTCCGCCGGGCCTCGACGATCTTGTCCGCATCCCTGCCCTCCAATTCCTGGAGGTGGTCAAAGGCCCAGGTAAAGAAGCCCACCCCCATGGTCTGGCTGCGGATTTCTATGATTAGTTCATTCATTTCACTCTGAGGCAGATAGCCGTCCACCACGTCCCAGCCCGGCCAGCCCTCCTTGGCGTCAAAGCCCAGGATTTGACCGGCACGGTGTCCCGTCACCATGCGCTGGGCCTTGGAGGTGTGCTCGCTGGGCACGGAGATCTGGATCCTCAGGATGGGCTCCAGAAGGGTGGGAGCGCATTTGGTGAGCCCTTCGGTCATGCCAATGCGAGCTGCGGTCTTGAAGGCCATGTCGGAGCTGTCCACATCGTGGTAACTGCCGAAGAAGAGGCATACGCTGAGGTCCACCACCGGGAAACCCAGGGGGCCCTGCCTGCAATAGTCCCGGACCCCCTCTTCCACGGCCGGAATGTAGTTCCGGGGCACCACACCGCCCACAATCTCTTCACTGAAGTGGATCCCTTCGCCACGCTGGAGGGGCTTGATCCGGAAGTGGACATCCCCGAACTGCCCGTGACCGCCGGTCTGCCGCTTGTGGCGGCCCTGGACCTCGCAGCCCTTCCTGATGGTCTCGCGGTAGGGCACCAGGGGCTTCTCGGCATTCACCTCCACATTGAACTTGGACTTGAGCCTCGCCACGGCGTTCTTCAAGTGGATCTCGCCCTGACCCCAGAGGATGCGCTCCTGGGTTTCGGCATTCTGCTCCAGACGGAAGGACTGATCCTCCTCCACCAGCTTGGTCAGGGCGCTGGAGAGCTTGACCTCCTCGCCGCTCTTGGTGGCCTTGAGCGAGATGGGGATCACGGGCTGGGGCGGCTTCGGCCATTCCATGCCCAGGGGAGCGGGCTGGGACGACAGGCCA
This sequence comes from Holophaga foetida DSM 6591, assembly GCF_000242615.2. Classification (GTDB taxonomy): domain Bacteria; phylum Acidobacteriota; class Holophagae; order Holophagales; family Holophagaceae; genus Holophaga; species Holophaga foetida. The sequence goes on along the minus strand of NZ_KI912268.1, from coordinate 191,134 downwards.
TCCGAGGTGTGGATGGAATCCAGGCGTCCAAGGGCCACAATCTCTCCCCGCACCGCCCTGGTGAGCTTCTCCTGCTTCTGGCCGAAGAGCTTGTTGATGCCTGAAACCCGCACCCCGGCAAGGGAGGCACCATCGGCGATCTCGCCATTCCAAACCCGCACATAACTCTGCTTGCCCACGTGGGGGGCATGGACGGTCTTCCAGACCTGGGCCAGGGGAGTCACATCGGCGGGGATGCCGATGCGCTGGGCCGTGACAGCCGCCTCCGGAGCCTCGTGCCGCAGGAGCTTGAGGATGCGGCGGACCCCTCCATCCTTCTCGGCGCTGCCGAAGATGCAGGGCACCAGCTTGGCTTCCTGGAAGCCCTGGCGCATGACTTTGAAGACCTCCTCCATGCCCGGCAGACGGTCTTCAAGAAGCATGGCCATCAGATCGTCGTCAAGGCTGCAGATCTTCTCCAGCATCTCCTGGCGGGAGTGCTGCAGTTCCTCCTTGGCAGACTCAGGCACCTCGATCCGCTCCGACTCCTGGTGTTCCCTGTAAAGGAAGGCCCGTTCGAAGGAGAGATCCACATAGCCCCTGAGGCATTCGCCCTCGATGAGGGGGAACTGGCGAAGTACCAGGGGACTGGCGGTCCAGTGCTGGAGAGCCTCCACCGTGGCGCCGAGATACTTGGCGGCCTGGGCCGAGTCCATCTTGTTGACGAAGATCATGTGGGGGATGGAATGCTCGTCCAGGAAGCGCAGGATGGGGGCGGCCATCATGGCGCGATTGGGGTCGGGTTCCACCACCACCACGGCGGCATCCGCCACCATCAGTGCCCCGGTCATCTCTTGAAGGAACTCCACGGAGCCGGGGCAGTCGATGAAGCTCCATTCCTCGTCGAGATAGTTCAGGGTGGCGACGTCCGCATCGAGGGACATCTGGCGGGAACGGGCTTCCGGGGAGAAATCCGCGACGGTGTTGCCATCCCGGACGGAACCCTTCCTGGGGAGGGAACCCGTCGCGAAGAGCAGGCTTTCCAGAAGCGATGTCTTCCCAGACATGAACGGCCCCACCAGGGCCGCGACGCGAGGAGCAGATGGAGACTTGGGCACGATCATTCTCCTTGATGTGTTGTCAGTGGGTTACGCCCACGTTTTACACCTGGGGGCCAGGAAGGCAACAGAAAATGGCAAGGGCGGATAATCTTGACCGAATCAATCAGGAAATATAAACTGGCGATTCGCACCATTGTGGGGAACCCGTGAAGATCTCGGCCCGCGGCAGATATTCCATGCAAGCCCTCTTCGACCTGGCTCACCACAGCCACGGCCAGCCGGTCCCCCTCCATCTCATCGCCGAACGCCAGGATCTGAGCCTTCCCTTCCTGGAACAGATCTTCAACAAGTTGAAGAGGGCCGGCGTCGTGGCCAGCGTCCGCGGCCCCAAGGGGGGCTACATCCTGACCCAGCCCTGCAACCAGGTGACGGTGGGGGACGTGCTCCGCCTCACCGACCCCGGCTTCTACGCGGTAGCCAAAGAAGACCCCAGCAAGGCCAACACGGCCCTCAGGGATGACGACAAGATGAACCGCATCCTATGGAAACAGCTCGCGAACCACATCAGCAACTTCATGGACACCGTCACCCTGGCTGACCTTTGCGTAGAGAGCCAGAGCAACGCCTGCCCGGAGTGCACCTGCGCGGACTACACCCAGGAGCTGAGCGAACAGTTCAGAACAGGGAAGCGCAAACCCTGTGAGCTGGATATCTGATGTCCAATCCATGTGCCCTGCCGGGCTTTGCCCTTCCTCCCACCCCTGATGATCTGAAGACCCTCCCCAAGCTGGAGGAGCGGCTCCGCCGGAAGGTGGGCACCTGCATCAGCGAATACGGCCTCATCCAGGACGGCGATCGCATCCTGGTGGGCCTCTCCGGGGGCAAGGATTCCTGGGCCCTGGTGGACCTCCTGATGAGCCTCAAGCGCAGAGCCCCCATCACGTTCGAGGTCCACACCCTGACCATCGATCCGGGCTTTCCCGGCTACAACCCGGACCGTATCGCGGCGGCCTGCGAGGAGCGCGGCATCCCCCACCTCGTGCTGGACGCCCCCATCAACACCATGGTGAAGAAGAAGCCCGAGATCACCCCATGCGCCATGTGCTCCCGCCTGCGGCGCGGCGTGATGTATTCCTACGCCAAGCGGGAGGGCTACACCAAGATCGCCCTGGGCCACCACCTGGACGACCTCATCGAGACCCTCCTCATCAACCAATTCTTCGAAGGGCGCCTCTCCACCATGCCGGTGAAGCTCACCAGCGACGACAGCGCCAACACGGTGATACGCCCCCTGGCCTACATCGAGGAAGAGGATCTCCGCCGTTTCGCCTGGCTCAAGGGCTACCCCATCGTGCCCTGCGGCTGCCCCCTCTGTGGCGCCAGCACCCTGGAGTCCAAGCGGGCCTACATCAAGGCGATGGTGGCCCAACTCCGGGAAACAGCCCCGGACATCAAGTTCTGCATGCTCAACGCCATGAAAAACGTCAAGACCAGCCACCTGCTGGACCAGAACCTGCTGGGGCTGCCGGAGGAATACCGGAAGTAGCCTTGTGGCCGGATGCCACGCATGGACATCCGGCCGCAGGACAGAGTCTTACCGGGGCAGCCGCTCCGCAACTTCTTCCAGTGGCCATTCCTCCTGGGTACCAGCCGCCAGATCCTTGGCGGCGATGACGCCCTTCTCCAGCTCGCCATCCCCCAGGATCAGGGCCAGCTTAGCCCCCAGGCGGTTGGCGGAGGTCATGCCCTTCTTAAGGTTGGCGTTGCGGGTCTCCAGCTGGACCCGGCAGCCCTGGGCCCACCACTGACGCACCAGCTCAAAGGCCTTGAGGGTCGCGGCATCCCCCAGGGGAATGAGCACGGCGGGGGCTTCCACGGGAGCATCCCCATGGAGGGCCTGCATGAGGATGGCAAGGCGGTCCAGACCGATGGCCCAGCCGAAGGCGGGGGTCTCGGGACCTCCGAGCTGCTTCACCAGGCCGTCGTATCGCCCGCCGCCAAGCAGGGCTGACTGGGCCCCGAGATCGCTGCTCAGGACCTCGAAGGCCGTGCGGGTGTAGTAGTCCAGGCCCCGCACCAGACGGGGGTTCTCGACGAAGGGGATGTCCATGGCGGTCAGGAGGGCCTTCAGGCGCTCGTGATGGGCCCGGGAGGCCTCGTCCAGGTGGTCCACGATCAAGGGATGGCCCTCCAGGGCCTCCTGGCAGCCCGGCACCTTGCAATCCAGCACCCGCAGGGGGTTCTCCTGGATACGGCGGTGGCAGTCGGCACAGAAGCGTTCCTGGCGCGCCTCGAAGAAGGTCCGGATGGCGGCGTGGAAGGCCGGACGGCACTCGGCGGTGCCCACGGAGTTGATGGAGAGCTGGAGATGCCTGAGGCCCAGTTCCCGCAAGAATTCGAAGAGCAGGAGCAGGCTCTCGGCCTCGCTCTCGGGGGAGGCCACACCGAAGCTCTCGGCGCCGATCTGCCAGAACTGCCGGTAGCGCCCCGCCTGCATGCGCTCGTAGCGGAACTGGGGACCGACATAGAAGAGCAGGCGGGGGTCGTTATTAATTAATAATTTATGCTGAATGGCCGCCCGTACCACCCCGGCCGTATTCTCGGGCCGCATGCAGACATGGCGGTTCCCCTTGTCCATGAAGTCGTACATCTCCTTGTGGACGATGTCGCTGCTCTCCCCCACGCTGCGCTTGAAGACTTCGATCTCCTCCAGGATGGGGGTGCGGATCTCCTCATAGCCGTGCCGTTGGAAGACACGCCTCGCGGTTTCCTCGATATGCTGGAACCACCGCACATCATTGCCGAACAAGTCTCGCGTGCCTTTGACGGATTGAGCCATCTGTGAAACTCCCAGGGATCCTATTCACCCTCCTAACCAGCCTACTGGCTTGGAGCCAAACCCCCAAGCTCCCGAGCCACCCCCAGCGCCTCAAGATCGCCCTGGACCCTGGCCACGGGGGGGAGGACGGGGGTGCCATCGGCGTCAAGAAGCTACAGGAGAAGGAGGCCTCCCTGGACCTGGCCCTGGCCCTGGCCCAGGCCTTGGAGACCGCGGGTTTCGAGGTCCTGCTCACCCGTAAGGAGGATACCTTTGTGCCCCTGTGGGAACGGGCCCAGAAGGCCAACGATGCCGGGGCCGACCTCTTTCTCAGCCTGCACTTCAACGCCGCCAGATCCAAGGGGGCCCGGGGATCCGAAGTCTATTTCCTGAGCCTGGACCAAGGAGATGCCGATGCTGCTGAAGTGGCGAAACTGGAAAACGCCGGAGGCGACAGGAATCCTGAAACCCAGGACGTGGTGGCTGGCATCCTGGACGACTTGGCCCAGAAGGCCTTTCTCCAGGACTCGGAACGACTGGCGGTGGCCATCCAGACCCAGCTGAACCAGATCGGCAACATCAAGCAGCGGGGCGTCAAACAGGCACCCTTCGCCGTCCTGAGGCGGGCCGCCATGCCCGCCGCTCTGGTGGAAGCGGCCTTCATCTCCAACCCCAAGGAGGAGGCCAAGCTCCGGGATCCGGCCTTCCGGAAGAGAGTGGCCGAGGCGGTCACCCAAGGGGTGCGACGATTCTTCGCCAATGGCTTGCCAACCTCGAGACGAAAGGCCATCTTGGGACCGAGGTAGGGTCATGGCCAGCCACAACCGGTACCGCGAGGAAGAAGGAACCGTCCTCATCGAGCTCCGCCTCCGCAATTCCCGCCAGCTCTTCGACGCCCGGGACCCGGCCCCCTTCCGGGAGCGGGACCTGGATGACGACGCCGTGGACTACCTGGTGTCGGCCGTGGAGGAGTTCCCGCTGGGCAAGCCGCTCAAGCTCCTCCTCTTCTTCGAGGATGAGCCCCTGCCCCATCACCTGCGCCCCGAGGAGCTGGTGGCCGCCATCCGAGCCCACTTCGAATACGAGATCGAACTGACCACCCGCAAACTCAAGCGCCTCCTGGCCCAAGGCCAGATCGCCGCCCTCGTCGCCGCCATCCTCCTGGGAACCTGCCTCACCCTCAACAGCACCGTCATCGCCAGGATGCGCCCCACCCCTTGGCGGGAGATCCTCAAGGAAGGCCTGCTCATCCTCGGATGGGTCTCCTGGTGGCGCCCCCTGGAGGCATTCCTGTACGACTGGTGGCCCTACCTCCGGCGCATCCGATTGCAGCGGAAGATCGTGGGGATGGAGATCGTGGTGGAGTACGAGTAAGGGATCACTTCCCTGCGCCATCCGCCAGCGCCGCCGCCCGGCTCACCCGCCAGATGGGCAGAAGCTGGTCCAGCAGGGCACCGAAGTGGTCCAGACGGATGGCGTTGGGACCGTCGCTGAGAGCCTTTTCAGGGTTCTCGTGGACCTCGAAGAAGAAGCCGTCCACCGACGTAGCCGCCGCCCGGGCCAGGGTGGGGATCATCTCCCGGGCCCCGCCGGTGGCGGTGCCGAGGGCGCCGGGCTTCTGGACACTGTGGGTGGCGTCGAAGATCACCGGGCAGCCGGTCTTCCTCAAATGGGGAAAGCTCTGGAAGTCCACCACCAGATTGCCGTATCCGAAGGTGGTGCCCCGCTCCGTGACCCAGACGGCATCGGAATCAGGCACCGAGCGCACCTTGTCCACGGCGTTCTTCATGTCCCAGGGGGCCAGGAACTGGCCCTTCTTCACATTGACTGGCCGCCCAGTAGCTGCAGCGGCCAGCAACAGGTCCGTCTGGCGGCACAGGAAGGCCGGGATCTGGAGCACGTCCACCGCCGCGGCCACCTTGGCGCACTGGCCAGCCTCGTGGACGTCCGTAAGCACCGGGATCCCGTATTGCTGGCGGATCTCCGACAGGATTTCCAGGCCCTCTTCCATGGAAATGCCGCGATAGCTGGAGAGGGAGGTGCGGTTGGCCTTGTCGAAGCTGGCCTTGAAGAGGAAGGGGATCCCCCTGGACTCGGTGATGTCCACAAGGCGCTCCGCCAGGAACATCGCATGCTCCCTGGACTCGATCACGCAGGGGCCGGCGATGAGAAAGAAGCTCTGGTCGGTGTAGGGTTTCTGGAAGTCCATGGTTTTCCTCGAATCCCAAGTCTAATGCAGACCCTAAGCATCAGCACAATTCCGACCGAAGCATGAGACGATGGGAACGGAATTTTTTGTATGTCGAAGCCCCTCCTCAATGATGATCTGAACCGGCAACTGGTGGCAGTCCTTCTCAAGGAAGGCCGGATCAGTCACGCGGTCCTCGCCACACGACTCGGCGTAAGCCGCCCCACCCTCATCGAGCGGGTGAAGCGCCTGGAGACCGAGGGCATCATCCAGGGCTACGGGGCCCGGGTGAGCCCCGCCTCGGTCCTCAAGCCCATCGTGACCTACGTCGCCGTCCGCTTCGACGAATCAGCGGACGCCACGGCAGAAACCCCTTTCCTGGAGGCCCTGGAAAAGGAGCCGGACGTGCTGGAGGCCCACGCCATCACCGGGGAGGATCAGCTCCTGTTGAAGATCGTGGCCGACTCCCCTGCGGGTCTCCAGGAGCGCCTCAAGCGCATCCGCGCCATGGGAACCCGGGTGGAGACCCGCACCACCATGGTCCTCCAGACCCTCTTCGCCAAGCCGGGTCCCGTGCCGGCTGAGCCCACCGGGAGCAAGGCACGGAAGAAGTGAATGCCCAGCCGCTCAGCCCCCGATAGGGACGGAGCGACGGGAGATCCAGCCTTAGGGTTACCGCCACTCCACCTTCGCCGGATTGCGCGGCGGTATGCGCTGGTATCGGTACTTGGGCATACCCAGCATCAAGGCACCGCAGACGCTATGACCCTCCGGAAGGCCCAGGGCTGCCTGCAGTGGTGGATAGACCTTTGCGATGTGCATAAGGAATCCGGCCCAACAGGTGCCCATTCCCCTGGCCGCCGCCGCCAGTTCGAATTGGCTAAGAGCGATGGCACCATCTTCGGCACACCAAGCCCAATCATCAGGGCCATGGACCACCACCAGATGGGGGGCCTTCCGGAGGACAGGATCCATGCCCTGATCCCACATCTGGACAAAAGCCGCGTAGCGGGGGGGAAGGTCCGCGTCCTGGCGGAGCGCATCGACCACCAGACCCGCCAGACGCTGAACCTCCGCGGGGTTCTGGATGACCAGCCACGACAGAGGTTGGCGATTGACGGCGGTGGGGGCCCAGCGAGCAACCTCGATGGTCTGGTGGATCAGGGCCTGGGGCAGCGGTTCAGTCTTGAACTCCCGCACGGATCGACGGCTTTCCATGAGCTGATCCAAGGCAGGGAGGGACACCTTCAGGGTGCGGTCGATGGCCGAGGACTGAGCCAGGGGGAGTCTTTCATGCTGCAGCGCTGAACTCGGACAGATGGCTACGCAGTGGCCGCAATCGAAACAGATCTGTTCGCCACCTGCGCGGAAAACAGGGAAACCTTCCGTGTTCGTGTCGAAAAGCCCTACAGGGCAGACGTCGCCACAGAGGCCGTCCTTTGCGCAAGTGGTGTGGTCGATGGTGACAAGACCCATGAAAGCCCTCCTGTTTGATGATTTAAAAATAATAGACCGGTCGTCTACATAGTAGGTAAAAAATGGATTGAGCACTACCGAAGAACGGTGGCAAACAGAACGTCAATAAAGTCCTGCATCGGTTGGGGAGATCTCCCGACTTTGGACCGAAGAATGGCCCCTTCCCAGCCTGAAAGGATGAAGCCGGCAGTGACGTCCGGGTCAAGACTGGTGGGAAGCTGGGCGACCCCCTGGGCTTCCCGAAGGCAGTTGGCGATCTGTCCCCGCCACATCCTGAAGACTTCGTCCAGTCTGACGCGGAAACGTTCATTCTGGGCGGCCAATTCCTGGGCGAGGTTTCCGATCAGGCAGCCCTTGGCGCATTGGTTTTCCGTGATGAGCCTCAGGCCTTCCTTCAGAAGATTGCGGATTCGATCAAGAGGGCCTATCACATCATCCCGGAGGACATTCGCCAGATGATCTTCCATATGCGCGGCAAAATGATCAATCACCGCAAGTCCGAAATCCTCCTTACTCTTGAAGTAATAATAAAACGATCCTTTGGGGACACAGGCTTCCTTGAGAACCGAATCGAGACCCGTGGCGTTATAGCCCTGAAGGGCGATCATCTCCGAACCGAGCCTTGTAGCTCGATCAGACTCCACTTAAGCTGAAGCTCAGTGGTAAGGAGTTGAAATGAACGAAGTGGTTAAGACGATCCTGAAGCGCCGCAGCACCCGGGCTTACACTCCCAGTCAGATCTCCGAGGAGGAGCTCCATGTCCTTCTGGAGACCGCCCGCTTCGCTCCCAGCGGCATGAACCGCCAGCCCTGGCACTTCACGGTGGTCCAGAACCCCGAGACCCTCCACCGCATCAACGAAGCCTGCCGCCAAGTGCTCCTGGGCTCCGGCGTCAAGGCCATGGAAGAGCGGGCCAAGGGGAACAACTTCAGCATCTGCTACCAGGCCCCCACCCTGATCCTGGTGGCTGTGGATGAGCAGGTCCACACTGGCCGCCTGGATGGCGCCGTGGCCCTGGAGAACATGTTCCTGGCGGCGGAATCCATGGGCCTGGGTTCCTGCTGGATCCACGCCGTCAGCATGCTCTTCAACGGCGGCGCCAACGAGGAGCTCCGCAAGGAGCTGCACATCCCCGCCGGGTTCGTCGTCATCGGCTCCGGGGCCTTCGGGCACAAGGCCGCCGAAGCCCAGGCCGCCCCCCGCAAAGAGAACACCATCACCGTCCTCAAGTAGCATTTCCCGAGAGATCCATGACCACCCAGCACCGCAAGCTCATCATCATCGGCACCGGCCCTTCGGGGTTCACCGCGGCCATCTACGCCTCCCGGGCCAACCTGACCCCCCTGGTCTTCGAAGGCGTCCAGGCCGGAGGACAGCTCACCATGACCACGGAGGTTGAGAACTTCCCGGGCTTCCGCGAGGGAGTCCAGGGCACGGCCCTGATGGACGAGATGCGGGAGCAGGCCACCCGCTTCGGCGCCGAGATCCTGCCCGAAACCGTCACCAAGGCCGATCTATCCAGCCGTCCCTACCGCCTCGTCACCGAACAGGGCGAGTACACCTGCGACGCCCTCATCATCGCCACCGGCGCCAGCGCCAAGTGGCTGGGCATCGCCAAGGATGAGATCCTCTCCCGCAAGGGGGGCGGCGTCTCCGCCTGCGCCACCTGCGACGGATTCTTCTACCGGGGCAAGGAGATCGCCGTGGTCGGCGGCGGCGACACCGCCCTGGAAGAGGCCACCTTCCTGACCAAGTTCGCCTCCAAGGTGACCCTCATCCATCGCCGCGACAAGTTCCGGGCCTCCAAACCCATGCAGGAGCGGACCCTGGCCAACCCCAAGATCCAGGTCGCCTGGAACAAGACGGTGACCGATGTCCTGACCCATTCCGTGGCCCTGCCCACGGGTGAGAGCGTGGAGAAGATCCGCGCCCTCGTCCTCAAGGACACCGTGGACGGCTCCACTTCCGAACTCCCGGTGGAGGGCCTCTTCGTGGCCATTGGGCACCAGCCCAACACCAGCCTCTTCCAGGGGCAGCTCCCCACGGACGAAGCGGGTTACCTCCTCGTGGAGAAGGGCAGCACCCGGACCTGTCTTCCAGGCGTCTTCGCCGCGGGGGATGTCCAGGACCACACCTACCGGCAGGCCATCACCGCAGCCGGCTCCGGCTGCATGGCGGCCATCGACGCAGAGCGCTGGATGACCGAACAGGGGATCGCGGAATGAGCGAGCCCCTGCGCATCCCTACGCCCCTGCTGGCTCCCTCCATTCTCTCCGCCGATTTCGCCCGCCTGGCCGATGGCCTGAAGGTGATGGAGGCCGGTGAACCCTGCGTCGTCCATGTGGACGTGATGGATGGACACTTCGTGCCCAACATCACCATTGGCATGCCCGTGGTGGCAGCACTCCGGAAGGAGACCAAGCTCACCCTGGACTGCCACCTGATGATCGAGAACCCCGGCCGCTACGCCCTTGAGTTCATCCAGGCGGGGGCGGACTGGGTTTCCGTCCACCTGGAAGCCGATCCCCACATCCACCGCACCCTGTCGGCCATCCGAGGAGCCGGAGCCAAGGCCGGAGTCGTGCTGAACCCCGGCACCCCCGTGGAGGGTCTGGTGGACCTGGTCGGGGACTTCGACTTCGTCCTCCTCATGAGCGTCAATCCCGGCTTCGGCGGCCAGAGCTTCATCCCCAGGATCCTGGACAAGGTGGCCCGCCTCGACACCCTGCGCCGGGAGCGCAACATCCCCTTCATGATCCAGGTGGATGGCGGCGTGGGCATGGGCAACGCCCGGGAACTGGTCCAGGCCGGGGCCGATGTCCTGGTGGCCGGGAATGCCGTATTCAAGGCCCCGGATCCCGTGAAGGCCATCGCGGAACTACAGGCGAAGATGTCGGCCCGATAGTAGCTGGCAAGGCGCGTGCCCCCGGGTCCCATCAGGATCCAGGCGCAAGGCCGTGCAATCAACGGCTCAGCCAAAGCCGGAGAATGGCAGAACCCCCTGGAAACCTTTGATTTCCAGGGGGTTTTCTGGTGGCCCCACCCGGATTCGAACCGAGGACCAAGCGGTTATGAGCCGCCAGCTCTGACCGCTGAGCTATAGGGCCGCATCCATTGTATCCGTTCGGGATGGCTTTTTCTAATCAGGGTTCTCCGATCCACCGCGTACCGGCGGGGGCCTGGAATCGGTAGGTCTTTGCATCCACTGGGGCCATCGCACGGGGCTGCGTGAGTTCCAAGGTCTGCCCTGCGCCGGTGGCGTCCACCCAATGGATTCTCCAGAGCAGCCCCTTCCGGCCTTCCAGATCAACCTTGATCCCCCCGGGGCGGCGAGGAATCAGTTCCAGGCGCTCCCCCCCGGGGTATCGGATCTCGTAGGCCTGATCCAGGTCCTTGGGATCCACGAGAATGCTCAGAAGGGGCATCTCCCGCTGCAGAGATCGCAAGGAAGCGCGCTGGGCTGTGCGGGCAGCAGGATCGTACTGCACCAGGGTCCGGCCATCACAGACCACCAGCAGGCCCTTGTCGTATGCCACGCGCACCTTGCCCCCGGGCGCGACCTGGAGCCGTCCCGTACGCCTGACCTTGCCGAAGACCGCGCTATCGGACTCCTGGATGAAGGGGCTCTCCAGGCGGGGCGAGGACCTGAGCCCCTGCCACCACGCCGGAGGGGCAGCCAGAAGGCTGGCACAGGCCAGACCCAGAAGGGCTTTCAGCACATCAGCTCCGCTTCAGGACCAGGGAAAATCGGCTCGCCCCTCCCCTGGTGGGAGCAGACTTCTCCACACTCAGCTCTCCGACGACCTGTCCCCCCTGGAGAACCTGGACCCGCAATTCCAGATCCGAGTCGTCCATAGTCTCGGACAAGGTCACCCGGAGGCCTTCCGGTGCGGGAGCAGCGATGGGCTGGAGACTGGGCAACTTGGCCATGGGCCTGGGGGAGGGAACGGCGGGCCTGGGCAAGACCGGCACCGCGACGCCCTTGCCGAGTTTCGAAGTGGTCGGCGAGATGTGCGGCATGGTCATTTTGGGAACAACCACTGGAGGCAGAAGCCCGGAAGGGTTTCCGTTCAGCTTGATCAAGGGAGGAGACCCAGAGGCGACCGCAATCTCCGTTTTCCCACGAGCATCGCCCATGTCCGCCAGATGCTGGATCTTGATATGGGCAAGGGCCAGCTTAGTGATCCCCCGCAGCGTCTCGAAAACGCCGTTTCCCTCTGAAGCGATGGCGAGATAGCTGGGCGCCTGACGAGGGTTGAGTTCCGCCTCAAGCTGCTCCACAGGGATGATCTGCTTGAGGTCCCGCTTGTTCCACTGGAAGACGATGGGGATGTCCCCCAGTTCCAGCCCCAGCTCCCGCAGGTTGTCCCCGAGGTTCTGGAAGCTCTCTTTGTTGGCGTCCAGCATGGGCGTCTGGCTGTCAGCCACGAAGACAATGCCATCTACACCCTTGAGCACCAGCTTGCGGGTGGAGTTATAGAAGACCTGGCCAGGCACGGTATAGAGCTGGAGCTTGGTCTTGAACCCACCGATGGTGCCCACGTCCAGGGGCAGCAGGTCGAAGAAGAGGGTCCGATCCGTTTCCGTGTTGAGGGAGACCATCTCTCCCCTGGCCTTCTGGCTGGTCTTGCCGTAGATGGTGTTCAGGTTCGTGGTTTTTCCGCACAGACCGGGTCCGTAGTAGACGATCTTCGCCGTCATCTGCCGGGTGGCGTGATTGAAGAAAACCATCGTCATGAACCCCTGTATGTGCAGCTAGTGTAGCTTGAAGACCCTGTGGGAACCAAGCAACGATAACGCACAGGAGATCAGCAACTGCGCATGACCCCCACCAGCACCCCCTGGATGTCGATCCGATCGGGAGAATAGCACTTGGGGCCCAGATCAGGATTGTGGGGAATCAGCCAAACCCCTTGGGGATCCCGGCGGTATTCCTTGAGGGTCGCCTCCTCCCCATCAATGAGGGCCACCACGCGATCGCCGTTGCGGTATTCACCCCGACGCTGAAGCACCGCCAGGTCGCCATCCAGGATGGCGTCATCCGTCATGGACTCCCCCCGCACCCTGAGTACGAAGAGGCCCTCCCGATCACGATGGATGCTGTTGGGAACCTCCAGGGGAATGGCCCGGGTCTCGGGAAGCAACGGGGCGCCGGCCGCGACATCGCCGCAGAAAGGAAAGAGGCGCCCCATGGCGCGCTCCACCGGTGGCCGCGCAGGGGACTCCGCCTTGGGTTCATCGGCCATGTCGGCGAGGATGATGTTGTTCCCCTTGCCATGACTGCGATCGAGGAAGCCTTTTTCGATAAGATGCTGAACATGCTTGTGAATGGTGCTGACCGCACTGGAGCCCACGCCATCCGCAATCTCCTTGAGGGTCGGACTCCGGCCCTCCTCCTGGAGGAAGGTACGGATGAATTGAATCACGGAGAGTTGGCGCCTGGTCAGATTTGTAGCTTTCATGCATCCAAATCTAGGCAAAGGATTCGTGCCGGTCAACCTTTTTTTCGCTTTTTTTGCTTTGACATTTTCCCATCCGATCACAGCCCTCAAGGAGAACCCATGTTGATGACGATCCAGAGGATCTACCAGGCAGGTGAGCGATGACGAGGGTGAACAACTTCTCCATCGAAGTGGCGACCGTCAACGGCTCAGGCAGCCAAACCGCGAACAACGTCCTGATGCGGGCCATCTTCCAGATGGGCGTGCCGGTGAGCGGCAAGAACTTCTTTCCCTCCAACATCTCGGGGATGCCCACCTGGTTCCAGATCCGCTTGAGCCACAGGGGTTATGCGGCCCGCAAACCAGAAACCGATCTGATGGTCTGCATGAATCCCGAAAGCGCCGCCGAGGACATCGCAAGGCTCCCCCCCGGAGCCCTGTGCATCTATGACGAGTCCCTCAAGCTGGGGAATTGCCGCCAGGATATCACCGCCTTCGGGGTGCCTTTCCAGGAACTGGCGACGGCCTGCTGCCCCGAGATGAAATTCCAGCGGCTCGTGAAGAATATGGTCTACGTCGGGGTCCTGGTCAGGCTCCTGGGCATTGAGATGAGCGAGGCCACCCTTGCCCTCGCCAGACTGCTCAAAGGCAAGGCCGAAGCCCTGAACCATGCAGCCATGGACGCTGGTTACCAGTGGGCCCTGGCCAATCTGCCGGACCAGGAGGAACTCAGGGTACAGCGTGAACCCAGGAGCGGGGCCCGACTTCTCATCGATGGCAATACGGCCTGCGCCCTGGGCGCCCTTTTCGCGGGGGTCACGGTGGTGGGGTGGTACCCCATCACCCCCAGCACCGGTCTCATTGAGGGCCTGGCGGAGTATGCGGCCTCTCATCGCCTTGACCCAGAAACAGCCGGTCCCACCGTGGCCATCCTGCAGATGGAGGATGAACTGGCCAGCGCCGGGATGGTGGTGGGGGCTGGCTGGGCCGGGGCCCGGTCCATGACGGCCACCTCCGGCCCCGGACTATCCCTTATGACGGAGTTCATCGGACTCGCCTACTACGCCGAGGTTCCCGGGGTCTTCGTGGATGTGCAACGAGTCGGCCCCTCCACCGGGCTCCCCACCCGCAGCAGCCAGTCGGACATCAAGCTCTGCGCCAAGGCCGGCCATGGGGATACCCTCCACATCAACCTCTACCCGGCCACCATGGAGGAGTGCTTCCGTTTCACCTACGACGCCTTTGACTTGGCAGAGCGATTCCAGACCCCCGTATTCCTGGTGTCGGACCTGGATCTGGCCATGCAGAGCTGGATCACAAACCCTTTCGAATACCCCGAGGGCAATCTCGACCGAGGCAAGGTCCTGGATGAAGAAGCCCTGAAAAAGATCCAGGCCTGGGGGCGCTACCGGGATGTGGATGGCGATGGCATCCCCTACCGCACCCTGCCCGGCACCCCCGGCGGCAAGGGCGCCTACCTGACCCGCGGCTCGGGGCACAACGCCCAGGCCGTCTACACCGAGAACCCGGCTGAATACACGGAGGTGCTCCTGCGCATCCAGCGGAAGATCCTTTCGGCCGCCTCCGTCCTGCCGCAGCCCATCCACCTGGAATGCGGGGGCAAACGGGGTGTCCTGGCCTACGGTTCCAGCGATCCAGCGGTGATGGAGGCTTTGGACATCCTCCGGGAGCACCACGGGACCCGCCTCGACTACCTGCGGGTGAGGGCCCTGCCCTTCTCCGAAACCATCGGGGGTTTCCTCCGGTCCATGGAGGTGGTCTACGTGGTGGAGCAGAACCGGGACGGCCAGATGGCGGCCCTCCTGAAGGAATTCTTTCCGAAAGAGGCCCCCAGACTGCGAAGCGTCCTCCACTTCGACTCCACCCCCATCACCGCCCAGACCATCGTCGACCAGATCCTCTCCCAGGAGATGTGAACCATGAGCACCTCTCCCACGACCAACAAGCTCGGCCTCAGCCTCCAGGACTACACGGGGGGCAAGTCCACCCTCTGCGTGGGCTGTGGCCACGAGGGCATCACCCTCCAGATCATCCACGCCGCCTTCGAACTGGGCCTGGAACCCCATCAGGTCGCCAAGCTCTCGGGGATCGGCTGCTCCAGCAAGACCCCAGCCTACTTCCTGAGAAGCGCCTGGGGCTTCAACTCCATCCACGGGCGCGCCGCGGCGGTCTGTACCGGGGTGGCCCTGGCCAATCGCTCCATGAAGAACCTCCTGGTGAGCGGTGATGGCGACTCCATGTCCATCGGCCTGAACCACTTCACCCACCTGATCCGCCGCAATGTGCCCGTGGTCTACATCATCGAGGACAATGGCGTCTATGCCCTCACCAAGGGCCAGTTCTCCGCCACGGCGGACCAGGGATCCGCCCTCAGGTGGGGCCAAGTCAACGAACTCCCCCCCGTGGATCCATGCACCCTGGCCATGGAGCTGGGCTGCGGCTTCGTGGCCCGTTCCTTCAGCGGCAACCCCAAGCAGCTCAAGACCCTCATCAAGGCCGCCTTCGCCCATCCTGGCACCGCAGTGTTGGATGTCATCAGCCCCTGCGTCACCTGGAACAACCACGAAACCAGCACCCGCTCCTACCAGAGCGCCAAGCAACGCGAGATCCCGCTCCAGGAGCTGGGCTTCATCCCCCCATTCCACACGGAGCCGGTGGAGATCCCCGCAGGAGAATCCCGCGAGGTTACCTTCCCCGATGGCAGCCGCATCACCTTCCGGACCCTCCACGAGGACTACGACCCCTCGAACCGGATCGAAGCATGGCGGATCGTCCACGAATCCCGGGAGAAGGGTGAACTTCTGACGGGGCTCCTCTATTGCCACCCCGACAAGCCCACCCTCCACGATTTCGTGAAGACCACCCAGACGCCCCTGACAGCCTTGCCCCAGAGCACCCTCAAGCCCGGGCCCGAGGTGCTGCTGAGGATCATGGAGGAATTGGCGTAGAAAAGGGGAGAGGTCGAAGCCTCCCCCCTTTCAGGATGGAACGTCTCAATGATCTCTCCCGGTGGCCGGGAGGGATCATGCAAACACAACCTGGTTCCCACCCCGCAGGATGGCGCGGTTCAGGGCCTCCTCGGTGGCGATCTTGAGGTCGGCCAGGGCGTCACCCCTGGAGGGAAGAAGCGTGGCGACCCCCAGACTCACCGTCAGGATGCCGATCTTGGCGTGGGGATTGGGGATGGCGGCGGTATAGACCTCAGCCCGGAAGCGCTCGCAGACGGAAACAGCGCCGATGTTGTCGGTCTCGGGAAGGATGCAGACGAAGCCGGTTCCGCCGTGACGCCCCATCACATCCCCCGCCCGCTGGATGCCATCGCCCAGGATGGCGGAAAGCCGACGCTGGCACTCTTCCACCGCATGGCGGCCGTGGCTCCGCTGGTAGGCCTCGAAATGGTCCAGGGCAATGAGCACCAGGGCCAGGGAGGTCCGGTTCCGGGCGGCCCGGCGCCACTCGACCTGGAGGGAACTCTCCATATGGGCCTCGTTGGGCAGCCCCGTCACCGGATCGATCCAGGAGATCTGCCTGAGGATGGACCGGTACTGTCCGGCCTCCACATGCTGCCGGACCCGGGCCAGGGTGAGGGAGGGGCGGAGAGGCAGCGGAATGAAGTCAGCGCATCCCGCCTTGACGGCCTTGGATTCGAAACCCTCCTGCTCCTTCCCCCCCAGGAGGATCAAGGGCGTCTCCTTCACCATGGGTTCCTGCTTGAACTGCCCACAGGCCTCGAAGACATCGCAATCCGGAAGAGCGGCATTGAGAAGGATGAGATCCGGTGAGGCATGACGGGCTGACTCCAGCCCCTCGGAACAGGAAGCGGCGCTGAGGATTTCGAACTCCCCACCGAACATGGCCCTCAGGGATTCGGTTTCCTGGAGGGAGGGATCGACGACCAGGATGGATGGCTTGCCGTTCATGGGAGACTCCGGTACGACATAGGGGCTGAAACAGGGGGAATGCACCCATCTTACTCCGCGTCCGCCGCAGCGCCACAGGTCTCCGCTCCCCAACTTGGGGCATAATCGAACTTCCATCTTCGTCCGGACTGCCCTTGCGTCTCATCATCAGCGAAAAACCGAGCATGGGCCGCGCCATCGCGGCCGCCCTTGGAGTCCAGGGCAGTGGCAGGAGCTTCATCCAGGGCCAGGACCTGATCATCACCTGGTGCGTCGGCCACCTCGTGGAAGCCCTGGCACCCGAAGGCTACGACCCCAACCTGAAGGCCTGGCGCCTCGACACGGTGCCATTCTTCCCAGAGACCTTCCAGTACGCCCCCATCGAAAGCTCGAAGGATCAGTACGAGGTGGTGGCACGCCTCCTGAAGCGGGATGACGTCACCGATGTCGTGAATGCCACGGACGCCGGGCGCGAGGGTGAGCTGATCTTCGATCTGGTCTACCGCCTCGCGGGTTGCGACAAGCCAGTGTTCCGTTTCTGGACCTCCAGCCTCACGGATGACGCCATCCGGGAAGCCTATGGGGCCATGAAGCCCGGCGAAGCCTATATCGGACTCCGGGATGCCGCCCGCTGTCGGCAGGAGGCCGACTGGCTGGTGGGTATCAACTGCACCCGGGCCCAGACCCTGGTGATGCGGCGCTCCGGCGGTGAGGGCGTCTACTCCGTGGGCCGTGTCCAGACCCCCACCCTGGCACTGCTCGTCAATCGGGAACTCGAGATCACGAACTTCGTCCCGAAGGACTTCTGGACCCTATGGGGCATCTTCGGCGCGCCAGAAGGCACCTACAAGGGCAAGTGGTTCCAGAAGCTCGAAGGCAAGGACCAGGACCGCTTCGACAGGGAAGAGGATGCCAGGGCCCTGGCGGAGCGGCTCCAGGGCCAGCCGGGCAAGGTGTCCAGCGTCACCTCCAAGACCGAGAAGAAACGCCCCGAGCTCCTCTACGACCTGACCACTCTCCAGAAGGAGGCCAACAAGCGCTTCGGCTTCACGGCCGAGCACACCCTGGAGGTGGCCCAGGAACTCTACGAATCCAAGCTCATCAGCTATCCCCGCACCAACTCCCGCTACCTCACGGAAGCCGATGCCGAGAAGGCCCCGGGATGGATCAAGTCCATCTCCCAGGGACAGTTCGAGGAGCTGAAGCCCTTCGTGGAGGTTCTGCGCAAGCGCTGGCCCGTGAAACTGGACAAGCGCTTCGTCAACGACAAAGAGGTCGAGGACCACTCGGCCCTGGTGCCCACGGAGAACCCGGCCCGCAACCTCTCGGGGGACAAGGCCAAGGTCTACGAGCTCATCGCCCGCCGCTTCCTGGGGGCCTACTTCCCGGAGCGCATCGAGGCCAAGACCACCATCGTCACCAAGGTCCTGGACCAGACCTTCAAGACCACGGGCACCGTGGTGAAGGAGCTGGGCTGGTCCGAGGTGGATCCGCCCCACAGCCGCCCCAAGAAAGAGGCCAAGGCCAAGGATTCCGAAGCCGAGGAACCCGAGGAAGACGAGGAGACCGGCACCCTGCCCCCGGTCACCAAGGGCCAGGCCGTGGATACCAAGGAGCTCTACCCCAAGGCTGGAAAGACCTCGCCTCCCAAGCGCATGAGCGAAGGCGATCTCCTGGGGGCCATGCAGGGCGCCGGGCGCGAACTGGAGGATGACGAGCTGAAGGGCGCCATGAAGGATTGCGGCCTGGGCACCCCCGCCACCAGAGCCAATATCATCGAGACCCTGTTGAAACGTTCCTATATGGAGCGCAAGCGGAACATCCTCCAGCCCACCCAGAAGGGTATCGAACTGATCCAGGGCCTCCAGGCCGAAACCCTCACCAGCCCGCAGCTCACGGGGCAGTGGGAGGCCGAGATGGAGCGCATCCGCCGGGGCGAGGCCCAGCGGGATGCCTTCATGGGCCGCATCCGGGGCTTCGTGACCGAACTCATCGCCCAAATCAAGGCCAAGGCCCCCACCGGTTCCCGGCGCCCCTTCGGCCCCGTGATCGGAAGCTGCCCCAAGTGCGGCTCCAACCTGCACCAGCGGGACTGGCAGGGACGACACTACGTCAAGTGCGCGGCGGAGAAGGACGCCGACTGCCGGGTGTCCTACGACACCGATCCCGAGGGCAAGGCCCTTGAGATCTGCCGTTTCTGCCAGGGTCCGGTGCGGGCCACCCGGAACGGGAACAGGATCTGCGCCATCTGTGATCGCTGGCAGGAGGAAAGGACAGTCCAGAGCCCCCAGGCCGCGCCACCGGCAACCGCCACCTGCGAAGTCTGCGGCCAGCCCGCCCGCATCATCCCCAGCACCCGCAAGGGGCAGTTCTTCGCCCGGTGCGGGAGCTGCGGAACGATGAGGGAACTGGCTACATCATCCGAGGAGACACCGGCCCCAGGCTCTGGGCCACTTCCTTCATGAACTTCCGCACCCAGATCTTCCCGGGGTCCTGGTCGTAATAGCTGTGCCAGCAGATCGTCTGCACCATGGGCTCGATGGCGATGGGCGGCATGATGAGACGCAGGGGAAAGTGATCAAGGAAGATGTTAGCCAAACGCAGGGGAATGGTGGCGATGCGGCTCGTACCCACGACAAAGTGAGGCAGGACGCCAAACCATGTGGCAATCATATCCATGCGACGATGGTAGCCGAGACGGCTCAGGAAGATCTCGTCCCTGGAGGGAGCGCGCTCCCGCCCGAAGCGCAGCAGGACATGGCGCATCTCGAGGTACTGCTCGATCGAAAGGGTATCGCCGACCTCCCTGTTGTCCTTCCATACGATGCAGGTGTAGACATCCTCCAGGAGCACCTCACTGGAGTGGGAGGGTGCCTGGAAGTTGTCCGGCAGCACCCGGAAATCGATCTCCCCCCGTTCCAGAGCCTCCAGGGGATAGTCGGCGCTGGAGACGATCTCGAAGGTCAGGCCCGGCGCCTCCTCGTGCACCCTGCGCATCACCTCGGGCATGAACACGATGGACATGTAGTCCGAAATCATGATCTTGAAGTGGCGCTGGGACACCGTCGGATCGAAGGTGGGCTTGGTGGCGATGGTGGACTGGATGTGGACCAGGCAGTCCTGGACGGGTTTCGCGAGGCTCTCCCCCAGGGGGGTGGGCACCATCTTCCGACCCACCTGCACCAGCAGCTCGTCATTGAAGAATTCCCTCAAGCGGCCCAGGCACCCGCTCATGGCGGACTGGCTCAGGTTGATCCGGTTGCCCGCCCGAGTGATGTTTTTTTCATCAAGCAATGCGTCCAGAGCCACGAGCAGATTGAGATCCAGCTGATTGAAGTGCATTCCGTCCCTCGCGCGTCCCGTTGGCCTGAATTTTAGATCAGGATCATCTTCCGATCAAATTCAGCACCCAGCTAGCGGTAATACCCCTGCCCGATCATTGGTCTGGCTGAGGGTGAAGGATCAAAAGAGTAAACACAGAGGGCACAGAGGTTCAAAAGAGAGCGCACAGAGAAAAGCAGGATTCGGCTCTGGCGGCGGGGACTCGTTCTTTGAATCTGTATCCCTTTCATCCCTTTCATCCCTTTCATCCCCTTCATCCTGGCTAAATACCATTTTTTGCTGCTTTTGGGTCGTAGCCATCCCCTTTCTCACGGGCTGAGCCGAGTAATTGGTAACCATGAAAAAGGCGGTGGAGTGGATCACTTATCTTGTTATTAATGAGAAATATTATCCAACCCCATACATGCTCACCTTGGAATCATCTGTTTTACGGATACCTAACATCGACAAAGGTGATACCTACCCCACGGACAGACTCCTTATGATTGAAATCGTCGCAGCCGATGATAGGTATCTTGAATCTCCATGATTGAAGGCCGGTTTCCACGCTAGCCTATTCGATATCGGACGCTTGATATGGTCAGTTTTGAGCAAAAGGGCGTTGAGATCGGGTCGGGTCGCAGCAGAACCTGAGGGTTCTCGTGCTTCTTTTTTTGAATAATTAATCAACGAGTGCATCCATGGTCGCGTTATCCATTGACGGTCAAACAGTCGAAGCCGAGGAGGGCAAGTCGCTCCTCCAGGCCGCCCTCGACGCCGACATCTACATCCCCCACATCTGCTCCCATGAGAATCTGGACCCCGTGGGGGCCTGCCGCCTTTGCGTCGTGGAGATCGAAGGGCGGGAGGGCGCTTGCACTTCCTGTACCACGCCGGTCCAGGAGGGGATGGTGGTGACCACCCGCTCCGAGAAGCTCAAGCAGATGCGCCGCCTGTCCACCGAGCTCATGCTCTCGGGGCACCCCTCGGACTGCACGGGCTGTCCCAAGTTTGGGGCCTGTGAACTCCAGTCCCTCATCCAGTATCTGGAGGTCACGGACCAGCGGCTGCGCAAGCGGGTCAACATCGTCCCGAGCGACACCTCCAACCCTCTGGTCATGCATGACATGGGCCGCTGCATCCTCTGCGGGCGCTGCGTCCGGGCCTGCGGGGAGCTCCGGGGCGTAGGCGCCCTGACCTTCATCAAGAAGGATGGCCGCACCCGCATCGGAGTGCGGGACGGACTCAGCCTGGCGGAGGCGGACTGCCGCTTCTGCGGAAGCTGCATCGAGGTCTGCCCCACGGGCTCCATCCGGGACCAGGAGGGCCTCCTGGATCCCAACATGAACCGCAAGGCGGCCATCGTCCCCTGCCGCAGCACCTGCCCCGCCGGAATCGACATCCCCCGTTACGTCCGCCTGGTCCGGGAGGGCAAGCCCTCGGAAGCCCTGGCGGTGATCCGGGAGAAGGTGCCCTTCCCCGCCGCCCTGGGCCGCATCTGCGATCACCTCTGCGAAAGCGCCTGCCGCCGCAGCGAGCTGAGCGATTCCATCTCGATCCGGGCCCTCAAGCGCTACGCCGCTGAACACGGCGACGAGAGCTGGAAGGCCGCTTCCCGCCAGCTCCCCCCCACCGGCAAGAAGGTCGCCGTGGTGGGTTCGGGGCCCGCGGGCCTCACCGCCGCCTACTACCTGGCCAAACAGGGCCACGCCGTCACGGTCCTGGAGGCCCTTCCCGAGGCCGGGGGCATGATGCGGGTGGGCATTCCCGGTTACCGCCTCCCGGTGGAGGTCCTGAACGCCGAGATCGACGAGATCCGCAAGGTCGGGGTGGAGATCCGGACCAGCAGCAAGGTGGCATCCGCCGATCAGCTCCTGGCCGAAGGCTACGATGCCGCCCTGGTGACGGTGGGCGCCCACAAGGGCATCAAGCTCCCCACCCCCGGCTCCGATCAGGCGGGAATCCTCGTCAACGCAGAATTCCTGCGCCTGGCAGCCCTGGGAACCCCACAGCCCGTGGGCGAAAGGGTCGTGGTCATGGGCGGCGGCAACGTGGCCTTCGATTGCGCGGGTGTGGCCCGGCGCCTGGGGGCCAAGGAGGTCCACGTGATCTGCCTGGAGGCCCGGGACAGGATGCTCGCCAGCCCCGAGGAGATCGTAGAGGCCCTGGAGGAGGGCACCCGGATCCACCCTTCAGTCAACATCAACGAGATCCTGGGCAAGGATGGCAGGGTGAGCGGCGTCCGCTGCGTCAGCATCCGTTCCTTCAGCTTCGACGCCAACGGCCAGGCCATCCTGGACGTGGTGCCGGATTCCGAATGCGTCATCGAGGCCGACACCATCATCATGGCCGTGGGCCAGCGCCCGGACCTGACGGAGGACTTCGGACTCCCCCTGGGACGCGGCAACCGCGTCACCGTGGATGAGATCACCCTGGCCACCCCCAAGCCCGGGATCTTCGCCGCAGGCGATGTGGTCACGGGCACCAAGTCCGTCATCGCGGCCATCGCCGCCGGACGCAGCGCCGCGGCCTCCATTGACCGCTTCCTGGGCGGCAACGGCCAGATCGAGGAGGTCCTGGCCCCGCTTTCCGAGCCCAATCCCGTCCTGGGAACCGAGGCAAGCTTCGCTGCCGCCCCGCGCTGCGACTGCCCCGAAGGCTACGACGACGAGAAGGCCCACCAGGAATCCAGCCGCTGCCTCCAGTGCGATCTGCGCCTGCGGATCACCGAGCAGAAGTTCTGGAGCGCTTACTCCCATCGCTGATCGAGGTTTAGACGTGTCTTTAGAAATCATCACCCCGAGCAGCGGCTCGACCATGTTCACCGAAACCCAGGGCTTCCCCGCCCTCCGCAAGGCCCTCTCCATGGGCCGGGAGGCCCTCCAGGCCCAGACCGGCCTGGGGACAGACAAGACCTGTCTCATCGCCCGAGCCTTCGACGCCGAATCCGGCGCGGCCATCCGGAGCACCCTCCTGGCCAAGACCCCCCTCGGCATTCTGGAGGGACTCGGCATTGCAGCCCTGGCCCTGGGAGCCACCAAGGCCATCCTTGCCCTGGCCACCCCAACCGAGGCTCTGAACGTCGCCATTCCGGAACTGCAGAAACTCCTGCCCCTGGAGATCGAGGTGCGGATGATCCAGCCCTCCTTCATGGCAGGAGAGGACAGCGCCCTGGCAGAGCTCCTCAAAGGCAAGCCCGCCATGGCCGGGGGCCACGAGGATGCATCCACGCTGGTCCTGGACGCCGAGACACTGGTGAGGCTGGCCACCGGAGCCCAGACCATCCTCCTGCAAGTAATTGGCGCCGTGAAGCAGGAAGCCATTGTCGAGATCCATGCAGGCACCACCCTGCGCCAGGTGATCTTCGAGCAGTGCGGCGGCATGAAGGGGGACAAGGGATTCAAGTTCGCCCTGGCGGGAGGGCCCACGGGGGCCTTCATCCCCGAGGCGGGACTGGATGCCCCCGCTTCCCCCGGCACCATCGTGGTGGGCGATGAAAGTGCCTGCACTGTGGACATGGCTCAGCGCTGCCTGGCCTTCACCGCCCAGGAGGCATGCGGACGCTGCCTCCTCTGCCGCGAGGGGAGCTACCAGCTCAAGGAGATCCTGTCGGACATGGCCTCAGGCAAGACCAAAGCCGAGGACGAGGCCCAGATCCGGGAACTTGCCGCCGCCATGGCCGAGGGTTCCCTCTGCCCCGTCGGCCGCCGGGCCGCCGATCCGCTCCTCACGGGCCTCCAGCACTTCCCCGAGGAGTTCGAGGCCCACATGAAGCGCAAGCGCTGCCCAGCCCTCGTCTGCAAGAAATATGTCACCTTCCACATCCTGGGAGAGACGTGCACGGGATGCGAGAAGTGCCTGGGGGTCTGTCCCGAAGAGGCCATCGAGGGCGAGGAGGACTACATCCACGTCATCGACGCCAAGGCCTGCACCCAGTGCGGCCTCTGCTTCGAGATTTGCCCAGAGGGCGCCATCGTCAAGGCCGGTCCCCTCAAGCCCAAGACCCCCAAGGAACCTATCCCTGTGGGGACATGGAAGAAACGATGAAAAAGATCCACCTCCAAGACACCAAGAAAAGCCAAGAAAAGATCTTTTCCTTTCTTTCGCTTTTCTTGGAGCCTTGGAGTCTTGGAGGTAAATCCTTTCTGCTTTTTTCTTTTCCAACCACCTGGAGGTATTAAATGAAGCAGCTTGAAACAGACGTCATCGTCGTCGCCGCCGGCCTCTCGGGCTTGGCTGCCGCCATCTCCGCCGCCGAGAACGGCGCCAGCGTCATCGCCTTCGAGAAAGCCAACACCACCGGCGGCGCTGCCAACATGGGCATGGGCCCGCTGGGCATCGGCTCCAACATCCAGAAGCACCAGATGGTGAGCCTCACCCCTTTCGAGGCCTTCCGCAAGCACATGAGCTTCACCCATTGGAATGTGGATGCCCGCCTGGTGCGCGATTATTACGCGAAGTCCGGCGATACCATCCAGTGGCTGGAAGAGATGGGCGTGGAGTTCTTCGGAGCCATGCCCGCCTATGCCGCCCCTGAAACCATGAAGCCCTATGCCACCTCCGAGGCCACTTGGCACGTGGTGAAGCCCATCGGCGGCGGCCTCCCCGGCCCCCGCTGCGCGGGCGCCATGATGAAGTGCATGACCGAACGGGCTGAGGAACTCGGGGTCCAGGTTCTACTGGAGACCCCCGTGAAGAAGATCCTCGTGGAGGATGGCAAGGCCGTGGGCGTCATCGCCGTGGACAAGAACGGCGAGGAAATCGAGGCCCGAGGCAAGGCTGTCATCATCGCCACCGGCGGCTTCGGCGCCAACCCCCAGATGCTCAAGGAGCAGACCGGCTTCGAATGGGGCAAGAACCTCTTCTCCTTCGCCATCCCCGGCATGACCGGCGATGGTCTCAACATGGCCTGGGAGGCCGGTGCCGGCAAGACCCCGGTGACCATCGAGCTGATGTACCAGATCCCCGACAACATGGCCCACTTCGCCATCGAGGGCGCCTTCCGCCAGCCCTGCCTCTGGGTGAACAAGCTGGGCAACCGGTTCATGAACGAGGATGGCATCCCCAACACCACCTTCACCGGTAACGCCATCGTGGCCCAGCCTGACCACGTCTGCTACTCGATCTTCGACGCCAAGCTGCTCAAGCACTACAAGCGGAATGGGCCCGACATCCAGTCCCACGTCCACCCCCACGACATCTACCAGCAGTTCGATGAGGCCATGAAGGCGGCCTTCGCCGAAGGCTACGAGCACGTCTGCGAAGCGGACAGCCTCGAAGAGCTGGCCGACAAGATGGGCATCGACAAGGAGGGCCTCCTCAAGACCGTCGAGGAGTACAACGAGGATTGCGACAACCATTACGACAGCCTCTTCGACAAGGACCGGGCCTTCATGCAGCCGATCCGCTCCCCCAAATACTACGCATGCCGCCAGTACCCCGGCGGCTACGGCACCCTGGGCGGCATCAAGATCAACCACAAGACCGAGGTCATGACCGATGAGCACAAGGTCATCCCGGGCCTCTATGCCGTGGGCGTGGACGCCTGCGCCATCTACGGACACACCTACCCCTTCATCCTGCCGGGCAACACCATGGGCTTCTGCCTCAACAGCGGCCGCATCGCCGGTGAGAACGCTGCGGAGTTCATCAACGAGTAGGACGTAGGAGACGAGGCCGCGGAAGCGGCCCCGTCTCCTACGTGATTTTTTCCGATTCCAGAGACAGCCCCGCCCTGTGTGGCGGGGCTGTTTCGTGCAACAGCATGGGTTGCGCCTGGGTTCCAGGCGCCCTGGTCGACTACGGTATTATTTATATGTTTAAAAAATGTAAAATTACAATCGGAATAACACGACCCGATCCCATTGGCCCCCCCTGTTTCAAGGATTAACGATCAAACGAATCATCGAACCGATTACTAATCCTGCGATATCAAACAGCCGAAGATGATCTGTGGGGCAGCCTTGATGTGCCGCCCCCCCTGCTACCCGCATAGAAGTGCATGAATTGACATGGAACGATTCTGCGAATGACATCCGTCTGGATCTGCTTGTTTTTTAATACTGTGACCAATTATGATGAATCATAAATACAATACTCGACAGCTACCCCTAGAACAATAGCGGAGGCCAAGTTGGTTGAGATCCAGAACACGAGGAGATATCGCCGCATTTCAGTGGGCTCTGAGCACACCGTTGGTTTTCGCATCAATGGACTCGACCTGAAAGGCATTCCCATTTCGAACCTGAGTGCCGGGGGGTGCTTCGCCATACTTCCGAAGACACTGGTTCCAAGTGTCCGGCAAGGCTACCTGCTCATGGACTTCATGCTGGAGCACAAGGGCCTCCCCAACGCACCCTTCTGCTCACAGGTGGTCCATGTGGTGACTGGGCTTCCAAACGCATCCAGGAGTGACATCGGCCTGGGGATCTCATTCCTTTCCACCTCCCCCCATTTCTACGAATGGGTAGACACTTACGTGTCTGCCTACCCCTCCAGTTCGAAGTGATCAGCGGAGCTCCCGCGCCCGGCACGACCACGGAGCCTCAACGTATCCACTATTAAAACTAACGTTACAGTAATAAAACCCCACGAATCATGGTAGGATGGTCGGATTTCCTACGGGCAAGCCGAGAAACCCGCTCAACAAGGAGCGGTTGGGCACTCCCCACGACCAGAAGGCCAAGCAGTCATGACCAAAGCGCCCAGAGTCACCGGCGTCATCCAGTGCAAGAACGAGTGGGGAATTCTGGCCCTGTCCATCACTCACGCACTGATCCATCACGTGGATGAGGTCTACGTCCTGAATGATTCCAGTACGGACGAAAGCTTCCAGGGCCTGCAGCGCCTACAGGCCCTTTGGCCCGGTCGGCTGCACGTTTTCCACCAGAACAACGGTATCTTCCTTCAGGAAGCCCAGCTCAACACCCTGGTCCTCCTGGCCAGACAGTCCAACCCCGACTGGCTCTACGTCTTCGACGCCGATGAATTCCTTCTCCCCTCTCCCCGCACTTCCCTGAGGGAGATCCTGGCCAGGGTTCCTGAGGACTGCGCCGCCATTCGCTACAATCTGAGGAATTTTGTCTGCCCCCGGAACTTCAACGAGCGCAGCACGGGGGACTACTCAAGCATCCACTACGAAGGTCTGCCAGACCCCAATCTTTCCTTGAAATTCAGCGAACGCTACCAGGCAATCTACGAGGAAAAACTGAACCTCTTTCATATCCCCTTCCCTTCGAAAGTGATCTTCAGGAATCTCGATTCGATACGCGTCCTCGCAGGGGCCCACGACATCGTCCATTACACCGGAAAGCCCATGCGATCCGTGAGCATCGACTCTCTCTACACTGCGCACCTTTCCTGGCTTTCAATGGACCGTCTCAAACGCAAGGCTGAGCAGGGGAAGAAGCATGTCGACAATGGGCTCCCACGTCGCCACGGCTGGCAGAACCAGCTCATCCACCAAGTTGCCTGCGACAACCGCCTTGCCCGGTTCTGGGAAAGACACTCTCTCCCCGGGGAGGGTCAACCAACCGACCTTGCTCCACGCAATATCCGGAAGAACGCGGACTTCAGGGAGGGCATCCGGCCAGCCGTGGAGGCCCTGATACGGAATGGCTTCGATGCCGGGGACCTCTCCATCGTGGACGCCCACCGTCTAGCAGCCGGGGCGGCCTCACCAACGGCATTCCAGTTCACGGACCTCATCCAACTGACCCACCGCCACCATAAACTTCTAGGAGAGCACCCAGCCGCCAAGCACAGGCAAACGCTGCTCCAGAGCCTCCAGAGACTGGGTTCCCGCCTCATCAGAAGCCTTGGAAAGCGCTGGAGACGCCTCGTCGCTTAGGTCCCCATGAAAGGACCTACCCCCGCTCGCGGCGACCGGCGGGCTCCTGCATGCTGCTCAGGAAGTCGTCGTTGTTCTTGGCCTTGCCCAGGCGATCGATGAGGAGCTCCATGCTCTCCACAGGTCCCGAGCCAGATAGGATCTTGCGCAGCACCCAGATCTTCTGGAGCTTGGCGGCGTCGATAAGGAGATCCTCCTTGCGGGTGCCGCTGCGGAAGATGTCCATGGCCGGGAAGATCCGCTTGTCACTAAGCTTGCGGTCCAGCACGATCTCGCTGTTGCCGGTGCCCTTGAACTCCTCGAAGATCACGTCGTCCATGCGGCTGCCGGTCTCCACCAAAGCCGTGGCGATGATCGTGAGGCTCCCGCCCCCTTCGATGTTGCGGGCGGCGCCGAAGAAGCGCTTGGGGCGCTGAAGGGCGTTGCTGTCCACGCCGCCGGAGAGAACCTTTCCGGAGGGCGGTACCACCGTGTTGTAAGCCCGGGCCAGGCGGGTGATGGAATCAAGGAGGATCACCACGTCCTTCTTGTGCTCTACCAGGCGCTTGGCCTTCTCGATGACCATCTCGGCCACCTGGACGTGACGGGTGGGACTCTCATCAAAGGTGCTGGAGATGACCTCGCCGCGCACATTTCGCTGCATGTCCGTCACTTCCTCGGGGCGCTCATCAATGAGAAGCACGATGAGAAAGACCTCGGGGTGGTTCGCCGTGATGGAGTTGGCGATGTTCTGCATGAGCACGGTCTTGCCGGTGCGGGGAGGCGCCACGATGAGGGCACGCTGTCCCTTGCCCAGGGGAGTCATCAGGTCCATGACCCGGGTGCTCAGTTCCTGGGGGTCCCGCTCCATCTTGAGCATCTGGGTGGGGTACAGGGGCACCAGACTGTCGAAGTGAAGGCGTTCCTTGGCCAAGGCAGGGGGGTCGAAGTTGACCGCATCCACCCGCAGGAGGGCGAAGAACTTCTCCTCATTCTTGGGGGGTCGGATCATCCCGGAGAGGGTGTCACCGCTCTTGAGGTTGAACTTCCGGATCTGGCTCGGAGAAACGTAGATGTCATCGGAACCGGCCAGGTAGTTGAACTCGGGGGCCCTCAGGAAGCCGAAACCCTCGGGAAGGACCTCCAGGACCCCCTCGGCGAAGAAGAGACCTTCCTTGGCGGCCTGAGCCTCCAAGAGTCGGAAGATCAGCTCCTGTTTCCTCAGTGACAGGGGGTTCTCGATGCCATAGGCCTTCGCCATCTCGGCCAATCGGCCAATGGATTGTTCCTTCAGATCATGAAGATTGAGGACAGCTGTAGCAATTTTTTCAATAGGCATTGGTATCCCCCCCCTTGGGGAAGAGCCGACAGTCTCTGCGGTAGGATTTCACAGTATGCCGCCTTCTCGGAGCTTTTGCCACTCTAATTCCGGGCATTCAGACCCCCGCCCGAAGCTCGGAAGGCGTCAGATGAAGGGCGAACTCGAAGCCCCGCTCCCCCCAATGGAGGACGGTGCAACTGGCCTTCTTGACATCAACAAAGCGCCCTGTGAGGTGATGGATCAAATCTGACAGGAGCGGCTGATGACTGACCAGAGCCAGGGTGGCGGGGACTTCGGCTTCGGCCAGAAGCCCCCGGAGCCAGTATTCCACATCCAGAGGACGCCCCTCGGGCACCAGATCCTCGCAGTAGTCGGCCCTGAAGCCTTCCGGAGCGGCCTCCTTGAGGCAGAGCAGCGTTTCAGCAGCCCTGCGGTAGGGACTGCTGTATCCCCTGCTAGGAACAAATCCGCGGGCCACAAGTCCCTGCATAGCTGCCCTGGTGCGGGCCCAGCCCTCTGCCGTCAAAGCGCGTTCCGAATCGCGCTGGCCTCGCTTGGGGTCTTCCGCGATGCCGTGTCGAATAAGCAGCAGGGTGATCATGGGGTGATCATCGCATGCCGCCTGGCATTTTTTCCATGGCCTTTTCCCCGCTTGAGTGGGATACTGCTTGATTGGGCCAAGTCCGGCTGGCGTTTTTCGCCATTCCCGTTCGGCGAGCGCCCGGGAGACACACTTGAGCACAATCACCTTCGCAGCCCTGGGCTGCAGCGAACCTATTCTTGCCGCCCTGGAACGGCGCGGTTTCCACACCCCTACGCCCGTTCAGGCAGAGTGCTACCAGCCCGGCCTTGAAGGACGTGACCTGCTGGTCCAGAGCCGCACCGGCAGCGGCAAGACCCTGGCCTTCGGCCTCCCCCTGCTCCACCGCCTCCATCCAGACCGCTTTGCCCAGGCCCTCATCCTGACCCCCACCCGGGAACTGGCCCAGCAGGTGGCGGCCGAGCTGTCCAGTGTGGTCCCCCAGCTGGATCTGGCCGAGCTCGTGGGCGGCATGAGCTACGGCCCCCAGCTCAAGGCCCTGAAATACGGCGCCCGGGTCATCGTGGGCACCCCCGGCCGCACCATGGACCACCTGGAACAGGGTTCCCTCGATCTCTCCCAGGCCACCATGGTCGTGCTCGACGAGTGCGACGAAATGCTGAACATGGGATTCCTGGAAGATGTGGAGAAGATCCTCTCCCGCCTGGGAAATCGGCCCCAGACCTACCTCTTCTCCGCCACCCTGCCCGGCCCCATCGCCGCCCTGGCCCAGCGCTTCCTCAAGAATCCCCACCGCGCCCAGCTTAACGATGGCCCCGCCACCTCCCACGCTGACATCACCCACACCCCCTGCCTGGTGGCTGAACCCTATCAGTCCAGGGCCCTGGTCAACATCCTGCTCCAGGATGACCCCTCCGCCGCCCTGGTCTTCACCAAGACCAAGGCCCAGACCGAGGAAGTGGCCCAGATGCTCCGCGAGGCAGGTCTCTCGGCAGACCACCTCCACGGTGATCTGGCCCAGGCCGCCCGGAACCGCATCCTGAACAACTTCAAGACCGGCAAGCTCCACATCCTGGTGGCAACCGACGTAGCCGCCCGGGGCCTGGACATCGAGGGTCTGCCCCTGGTGGTCCACCTGGGGATCCCCACCCAGGTCGAAAGCTACGTCCACCGCTCGGGCCGCACAGGCCGAGCCGGCGCCAAGGGCACCAGCCTCGCCCTCGTGGGGCAGAAGGAATCCCGCATCCTGATGGCCTGGGGCCGTCGTGTCGGCCTCCAGCTGGCCTGGCGCCCCGTGCCCACCCAGGAGGAGATCCGCGAGGCCAAGGAGACCCGCCTGGCCCTCCGGCTCAAGGAAATCAAGGCGGAAAGCCACCGTGAGCTGGCCAAGCGCCTCCTGGAGAGCACGGACCCAGTCGAACTGGTGGCCGCACTGGTTTCTCTCACAGATGGCCAGTCCCATGCAGGGTACCGCATGCCTGATCCCAAGGAAATGGAAGCCAAGCTGGCCCGCCCCTTCAAGCCCAGGCCCGGCGAGCGCACTGGCTGGAGTGCCGACGGCCCCAAGGCCACTTCCGACAGGAAGCCCTATGCCGGTCGGGAGACCTCCAGTGCCGCCCCCCGTGGCCCCCGGAAGCCTGAAGACCGGGCATTCGGCCCCCGCAAGCCATTCCACAAGGATCGGCCCGTGACCGAACGCAAGAGCGGCCCCGGTTTCGTGAAGAGAAACAAGGCCGACTGAAGGCCACGCAAATAAATGAGAAGGGGGCCTAACGGCCCCCTTCTCATTTATTTACAAAGAACAGGGATCAATCCTCGTCCTCGTCGATGAGCTTGCTCCGCAGCTCCTTGCCCAGCTTGAAGTAGACCACCCGCTTGGAGGGCACGGCAATGGTCTCGCCACTACGGGGATTGCGCCCCTGGCGGGCCTTCCGGTCACGGAGACGGAAGCTGCCGAAACCTCGCAACTCGACACCGTCCCCATCCCTCAGGGATCCGATGATGCTTTCGAGAAAGGTGTTCACCAGTTCGTCCGCATCCTTCTTGGAAAATTCCAAGTTTTCCATCAAGTGCTTGGCAAGATCAGCCTTGGTCAAAGTTTCCACGGCTTCCATGGTGTGCTCCGAAAATAGCTATTGGGGTCGTTTATCCATAGAAGCAACAACACTCCCGTGGGTCAAGAGACAAGTACGAAACATGAGAAACATTAAAATAATGAATCAAAGCGTTTCTACTAATCAAATATCTTACGCAAGGATCCATTCCAGAAGCCAGCGCGGCCCCTCGCCGGTCCCGCCCTGGGTACGGAAGTCCTTCTCGGTGGATGCCCAGCAGCTGCTGAGATCCACATGGGCCCAGGAGTCGTTCTTCGCGAACTCCTTGAGGAAGAGGCCGGCGGTGATGGCGCCGCCCCAGCGGGAACCAGCCGAGTTCTTGAGATCGGCGATCTGGCTCTTGATGGATTCCCGGTATTCCTCCACCAGGGGGAGCTGCCAGAGGTGCTCACCCACGGCGGCCCCGGCGTCCATGAGACGGTCCACCAGCTTCTGATCGGTGCCCATGATGCCCGAGACGCCTTCTCCCAGGGCCACCAGGCAGGCGCCGGTAAGGGTGGCCAGATCCACGACGTGGTCACCCTGGAACTCCGCGGCGTAGTCCAGAAGATCCGCGAGCACGAGGCGTCCCTCGGCATCCGTGTTCAGGACCTCGATGGTCTTGCCGCTGCGGCTGCGGATCACGTCTCCGGGCTTGTACGCGGAACCCGAGGGCATGTTCTCAACGAGCCCAAGGATGCCCGTGACCTGCACGGAGGCATCCAGTTCGGCGCAGGCCATGACGGTGGCCAGCACGATGGCGGCACCGGTCATGTCGTCCTTCATGGTTTCCATGCCCTTGGCATCCTTCAGGGAAAGGCCGCCTGAATCGAAGCAGACCCCCTTGCCCACCAGGACGATGTGCCTCTTGGCCTTCTCCTTGGGCTTGTATTCCAGCGTCACAACCCGAGGGGTCTTGGCGGACCCCTGGCCCACAGCCAGGACACCATTGAAATTCCCCTTGGCCAGGGCCTCAGGATCGAGCACTTCCACAGCCACCTTATGCTCCT
The DNA here is from genome assembly GCF_000242615.2 of Holophaga foetida DSM 6591. GTDB lineage: Bacteria > Acidobacteriota > Holophagae > Holophagales > Holophagaceae > Holophaga > Holophaga foetida. Next base: position 158,137 of record NZ_KI912268.1, on the reverse strand, counting down.
TGCCCAGCTTCTTGGCCAATTCGGCAAAGACTTCGGGGCTCAGGTTGGAGGGGGGGGTGTTGGTCAGCTCGCGGACGCGATGGCAGGCGGCCACACCGGCCTGGATCTGGGGAAGGCGGCGGCGGGCCTTGCGGGTGTCATCACCGTTGGTGAAGACCTCCACCTTCTCGAAGGCCTTGGGCTCAGGCTTGCCTTTGAAGGCGGCAGTGTCAAAGTTGGCCAGGAGGACCCCCTCCAGCACCGCAGCCTGAACTTCATCATGCTCCATATTGGAGGTGGAGGGAGAAATGACACCCACCTTCTTCCAGCCCTTCTTGAGGCAGGAGCGGGCGGCGGCCCCCACGGCCTTGCGGATCTTGTTGGGGGTAACAGCCTCCTCCTCGCCCAATCCCACAAGGACCATCCAGCGAGTGTCCTTGACGCCATTGGGATGATGGAGAGGCACCAGTTCCAGGTAGTCCGCCTTGAAATCGCTCTCATCCATCACCTGGCGGGCGACCTTGCTGATGGCCAGGGGAAGACGGTGCCGTTCACGCCCGGAGAAGACCGGCACGATGAGGGCATCTCCAGAGAAGTCCTTCCCGGGCTGGGAATTGATATCAACAGAAACCATGGTCATCCTCCAGGAAGCAATCCTATCCGAACCCCATCGGCCTCAACACACGTATTTCTAAATTTAGGTCAAAAAACAACCAAAAAAGAAACCAAATAAGTCCTAATCTACCGATTCCGATTCTTCCAGAGCTTCAAAGGATGCCAAAAAAGGCCCTTCAGCTCCTGGTTCTGCCTCGAAAGACAGCTCGCTGGACACCGGCATCTCAGCCACTCCCTGAAGCTTCCGCTCCATCTGGCGAGTCCGGACACCGACCTTGTCCATCTCCCGGGTTGCGGCCTGCAGTTTGGACTGGACCCCCTGGATCCAGACACCGAAGCGCTGGAACTCAGCCTTGACCTCCCCCAGTACCTTCCAGACCTCGCCACTCCGCTGGCTGATGGCATGGCTGGCAAAGCCAGCCTGGAGACTGCTCAGAAAAGCACACAGATTGGTGGGTCCGACCACAACCACCCGCTGCTTCCGATGAATGCGGTCAAACAGCCCTGGGCGCCCGAGAATTTCCGCATAGAGCCCTTCGGTGGGCACGAAGAGGAGAGCAAAGTCCGTAGTGTGAGGTGGCAAAATATATTTACCGTTTATTTTTACAGCTTCCAGCAGGACTCGCCGCTCCAGCTCCGCCCCAGCCCGATTCGCCCCATCCTGGTCCCCCCGATCCCTCGCCTCCTGGAGCCGCTGATAGTCCTCCAGAGGGAACTTGGCATCAATGGGGATCCAGACAGGCTCCCCTTCCGGACCGGGGAGGCGCACCGCAAAGTCCACGGCCTCCCGGGAGCCCGCAACCAGGCGCTTTTGCGTCTCGAACTGCCCAGGGGCCAGGAACTGCTCGAGCACGGCCCCCAACTGGACTTCCCCCAGCACACCTCGGCTCTTGACGTTGCTGAGAACCCGTTTGAGCCCCCCCACGTCCTGGGCCAGACTCGCCATCTCCCCCAGGCCGCGGTGAACCGATTCCAGGCGCTCACTCACCTGGCGGAAGCTCTCCCCCAGGCGCTGATCCAGACTCGTGCGCAGACGCTCGTCCATGGATTGGCGCATCCGCTCCAGCCGCTCCTCCGTGGTGCCCCGCAGGAGCTCCAGACCGCGCTCCAGCCGAAGCTGCATGGCCTCCAGGTGACGCCCCTGCTCGGAGCGCCCCATGGCCAGGGCATCCTGGACCTGACGCCCCTGGGATTCGGTCCCCTGGGCGAAGGCCTGGACCACTCGGCCCTGGGAGTCATGGAATTCCTGACGCAGGCGCTGATGGGCATCCTCGATGTCCTGGACGGAAAGCGGACGCCGGGCCTTGGCCAGGAGCGCCATCGCCCCGGCTCCGGCAAGAAAGGCGAGCCCGATGGAAAACAGCTGGGAAGTATCCATGGCTTCAGAGTGCCATGGTTGGCAGGACAGGAAGTGTCCACCGTGCCTGCCGCCCCTCGCCCTGGGCCTCCAGAGTCAGTTCCGCCACCCACTCCGTGGGCCAGGGCCCCCGGGATCCGGCCCACTCCACCACCAGGTAATCGGAGCTGCCGATTTCCTCCTCCAGACCCAGGCTCCAGGCCCCTTCGGCCCCCAGCCGGTAGAGATCCAGGTGGAAAAGGCGGCCCCCGGGGGTGGGATAGCGATGAAGTACGGCATAGGTGGGCGAGGCCACCTCATCGGGATCCCCCCCCAGGCCCTGGAGGAAGCCCCGGGTCCAGGTGGTCTTCCCGGCCCCCAGCTCGCCCCGGAGTAGCCAGGTCCCCCCCGGAGGTGTCAGAGCCGCGAGATCCCGTCCCAGGGATTCAGTCTCCAGGTCGTCCACAAGGAAGCGTTCAGGCATTCCCTTCCTCCCGATTGAGCTCCCGCAGGATACTGGACAGGCTTGGCCCCAGCTCCCGCACCAGCATGGGGCCAGGTCCAAGGCGGTCCGCAGCGGCCCCATGAAGCCAGAGGGCCTCGGCCACAGCCTCCTTGAGGTGCGCAGCACCCTGGCCCTCCTTCTTCCAGAGAGCCACCTTGGCCGCCACGATCCCCGCCAGGAAATCACCGGTACCACCGGTGGAAAGGCCCCGATGCCCCGTGGGGTTGACCCATACCTCAGGAGTGCCCCCACCCGTCACCACGCTCTGGGCCCCCTTCAGGGCCAGGATGCCAGGTCCGGTAGCCACTTCCATGGCCTGGACCAATCGATCCGAAGTCTGGTGGGAGGGGGGTTTCACCTTGCCGAAGAGCCGGGCGAACTCCCCGGGATGGGGGGTGATCACGGTTTCGGGGCGGGCCATCCAGAACGGCCCCTCGCCCTCCCTCAGGGCGCTGGCATCCAGCACCAGCGGCCCATCCCATGCGGGAATCTCGCTGACCCCGCCCGGTCCCACCAGCAGGACATCGATGCCTTCGGGGAGGATGCCCTCCCAGGGTCTTACCATGGCCTCGGGCACCTGGGAGGCGATTTCGGCGCGGACTTCGGAATCCGCAAGCACCGTGACCAACCCTGCCCCGGCCCTCAGGGCACCGAGCGCCGCCAGCACTGCCGCGCCGCTCATGCCCCGACCGCCTGCCCGGATCGCCACATGGCCGAAGTCCCGCTTGTGGGTATCCCACCGCTCCGGAAAGGGTCGGCTCGGGCGATCCATCAACATCAGCTTCGCCTCAGGCCCCCTGGGGAGCGGGATGGGGATCACCGTGATATCCCCACAGAAGCTTCGGGCCGGTCGCAGGCCGTGGCAAACCTTGAGGTGCCCGAAACAGGCGGTGCGATCCACCAGGAGGGCGGGCCCGGAGACATCAGAAGAACTGGGATCCAGCCCCGTAGGCAGATCCAGGGCCAGTACCCGGAAGGTCGGCCGATCCCGGTGATGCTGGATCCAGGCATGCATCTCCGCCACAAAGGTCGCAGCGGGGTCCCTCAATGGAAGGCGGGTGCCCAGCCCGAAGAGACCATCCACCACCCAGCCCCGGAAGATCTGGACAGCCCCCGCCTCTAGACACCGATAGCTGCCCCCAAGCCCTTCCCAGAGCCGGGCCTGGAGGGCGGCATCCCCTCGCCAGACGGGGTGGGCGTCCAGGGTCCAGACCTCCACCCACTGCCCCCGCAGGCGGGCCAAGCGCGCCAGGGCCAAGGCATCGCCTCCGTTGTTGCCGGGGCCAGCCAGGACATGAAGTGGTTCGTCCACAGGGAGAAGCCCAAGAGCCCCGAGTGCGGCGTGTTCCTGGAGCACCAGGCTGGGGATCCCCCATCCCTCGATGGCCCCCTTCTCGAGGGCCTGCATCTCGGAGGCACGGAGCAGCGGAATCATGGGCACCAAGCTATCACGCATGGAGGGCCTGGAGACGGGCCTGGATGGCTCGGGTCGCAAGGACGACCTCCTCCTCGGCCTGCCCGATCAGGGCATCCAGTTCGGCAGCTGAAAGCTCCAAGGCAAATTCCTCCATCCGCCTGGCCTGCATACTCAGACGGTTGGCCCCCAGGGTGGCGGCGTTGGACTTGAGGTCATGGGCGAGCTTGATTATCCGGGGCCTGTCGCCCCCAGCGAGGGCTTCACGCAGATGCGCGATCCGCGGAGCTGCATCCCGGATGAAGGCATCCACCAGTTCCGCCACCGCACCGGGGCCAGCAACGGTCTCCAGATAGAGGAGCCCTTCCCAGGTGGTTGAATCAAGACCATCTCCGCATGTTTTCCCATTTTTGTCCATGTTGGCTTCAAGCTCCGCCGCCATCAGACCCCCCGGATATTTGGATGCCTCCCACAGGGATTCTCATCGTTCTCCGGGGCTCATTTCATGAACTTTCAGACCATCCGCCCCCCCATGGGCGCCCCCCCCAGGAGGTGGAAATGGAGATGGAACACCGTTTGCCCGGCATCGGACCCGCAGTTGGCAACCAGCCGCCAGCCGCTCTTTTCCAGCCCGAAGCGCTCCGCCAGGGATTTTGCCACCAGCCCTACGCGTGAGAGGGCCACAGCGTTGGTTTCCGTGAGTTCATTCAGACCAGCAAAATGCTCGCGCGGAATGATGATCAGATGGACGGGGGCCTGGGGAGCGATGTCCTTGAAGGCGACCACATGCTCGTCCTCGTGGACAATGGTCGAAGGGATCTGCTTTGCGGCAATCTTGCAGAAGATGCAGTTCGGATCGGACATCGGGGGCTCCTTGTTTCACATCATCTTGCACCAACCTGAAATACCACAGAACACCGGAAGCATCGGCCGCCTCTGCGTGTCCACCAACACCGCCCTGCACCTCGTCCATCCCCTGGGCTTCGACACCTCCGACTACTACCTGCGAAGGGCCGGGCTGGACTACTGGGAGAAGCTCGCACCCACCCACTATGAGAACTGGACAGACTGCCTGGCCCGCTGCCCGGCAAAGCGCCTCTGGTTCGCCAGCACCAAGGGGGATACGTTCCACACCCAGGTGGCTTTCGAAGACGGGGATGGCATCGTCCTGGGCTGCGAGACCAAGGGACTGCCTGACGAAATCCTGGCCGCGAACCGGGATCGGCAGGTCAAGATCCCCATGCCGGGTGACTTCCACCGGAGCCTGAATCAGGCCCAGGCCGCCGCAGTCCTGCTCTATGAGGCTCTCCGCCAAGTCAAGGCATGGTAAAGTTCGCCCATGGGTCATTCCAGTGCAACCCCCCCGAATCCAGAATTCCTGCTGGAGGTGGCGCAGACACTCGCGAGGTTTGCGCGGGTGGAGGATGCGTGCGGGGACTTGCTGAACCTCCTGGAGACGGAGGCGCATCTCGAACAGGTCACGCTCTGCACCCTTGACCGGGCATCCGGAGAGCTCCGGATTCAGGCCACCACCGACCCAGAGTTCACCGCCAATGCCAAAGTCCGCCTGGGGGTCGGCCCCCTCGGAAAAGTCTTCGAGAACCGGGAGTCAGCCTCGGAATCCAGATCCGGCGGGGCATTCCTGGCAGCACCGGCCATCATCGGCGAATCGACAGTCGGCCTGATTTCCGCCTTCCACCGCGGCAAGACGGGAGCCCGGGCAGACCTCGCCCTCCTGGAGGCCGTGGCGCAGTTCATCGCGGATGCCATGCGTCTTCGCAAGCGGGTCCGGGATGAGGTCATGGCGGGTCTGCAGGAACATGAGCCCCGCGATCCCCTGAAGACGGAACTGGCCCAATCGGCCACCATCGTCGGCTCATCCGACGCCATGAAGGGCGTCTTCCAGCTGATCGGGGGCGTGGCCTCCACGGATGCCACCGTGCTCATCCTCGGAGAATCCGGCACCGGGAAGGAGCTGGTGGCCCGGGAGATCCACACTTCCAGCCGTCGCGCTTCAGGCCCCTTCGTGGCCATCAACTGCGCCGCCCTGCCGGAATCCATTATCGAGAGCGAGCTCTTCGGCCATGAGAAGGGAGCCTTCACAGGGGCCATCTCCTCCCGCAAGGGGCGTTTCGAACAGGCGGACGGCGGCACCATCTTCCTGGACGAAGTGGGTGAACTGCCCCTGGCGGTCCAGGCCAAGCTGCTGCGGGTCCTGCAGGAGCGGGTCTTTGATCGGGTGGGCGGCAGCAAGCCCATCAAGACCGATGCCCGGGTTCTGGCTGCCACCAACCGGGATCTGGAAGCGGGGATCAAGGGCGGCACCTTCCGGGAGGATCTCTTCTGGCGCCTCAATGTCTTCCCGATCTGCCTGCCCCCCCTCCGGGCCCGGCGCAGCGACATCGTCCCGCTGGCCGACCACTTCGCAGAGAAGCACGCCCGCGCCCACGGAAAGGACATCCGGCGGATCTCCAGTCCGGCCATCGACCTGCTCGTGAGCTACCACTGGCCTGGCAACGTCCGGGAACTGGAGAACTGCATCGAACGGGCCGTGATCCTCAGTTCAGACGCCGTCATCCACTCCTACCACCTCCCCCCCAGCCTCCAGTCCGGCGAGAGCTCGGACACAGCCCCCTCCTCCACCCTGGAAGCTGCCGTCTCCCGCCTGGAGAAGGAGATGCTGATGGAGGCCCTCAAAATGACCAACGGCAATATGGCAGCCGCGGCCCGTCGCCTGGGGATCACCGAGCGCCAGATGGGCTTCCGGGTCCATCGTTACGGCATAGACTGGCATCGCTACCGGACAAAAAAGTAGGAATCCATCCATTTCCCACATTTTTGTATCGCCCGTCCCCACACCCTAGTCCATTCAGAGCAGCTTTTTTTCAACACTTACAAACAGTTATCAACCTGGCCCGTTTCTTGATTACCCCATGGGTCTGTCTGGACCTGTTCCATAGGAGAAAACCCACATGAGCTGCTGCTGCAACAAAGCCGAAGAGGCCTCCATCATGGCCACCTACGGCTCCAATTCCTTCTCTAACGCCGTCATGCGGGAACGCCTCCCCAAGAGCATCTTCAAGGAGCTCCTGGCGGTCCAGGCCGGCGAGAAGGAACTGACCCTGGAAGTGGCCGAAGTCGTGGCCGCCGCCATGCGCGACTGGGCACTGGAGCGGGGCGCCACCCACTACAGCCACTGGTTCCAGCCCCTCACCGGCCTCACCGCCGAGAAGCACGACTCCTTCATTGCCCCCACCGGGGACGGCCGCGTGCTGATGGAGTTCTCCGGCAAGGAGCTCATCAAGGGTGAGCCCGACGCCTCCAGCTTCCCCTCCGGCGGCCTGCGCGCCACCTTCGAGGCCCGGGGCTACACCGCCTGGGATACCAGCAGCCCAGCCTTCCTGAAGGAAGACGGGTCCGGCGTCACCCTCTGCATTCCCACGGCCTTCATTGGCTACCACGGCCACGCCCTGGACAAGAAGGTGCCCCTCCTCAAGTCGATGGTCGCCCTCAACAAGCAGGCCATGCGCGTACTCCGCGCCCTGGGCAACACCAGCTCCAAGCGGGTCGTCGCCACCGTGGGCCCCGAACAGGAATACTTCCTCGTCGACAAGTCTTACTACGAGCAGCGTCCTGACCTCATCCTGACGGGTCGCACGGTCTTCGGCTCCATGCCCGCCAAGGGCCAGGAGATGGAGGACCACTACTTCGGCGCCATGAAGGACCGCGTCCTTTCCTTCATGGGCGAGCTGAACCGCGAGTTGTGGAAGGTCGGCGTTGACGCCAAGACCCAGCACAACGAGGTGGCCCCCAACCAGTTCGAGATCGCCCCCATCTTCTCCACCACCAACGTGGCCACCGACGGCAACCAGCTGACCATGGAGACCATCCGCCGCGTCGCCAGCCGCCACGGCATGGTGGCCCTGCTCCACGAGAAGCCCTTCGCGGGCGTCAACGGCTCCGGCAAGCACAACAACTGGTCCATGAGCACCGATGACGGCCAGAACCTCCTTGAGCCCGGCGAGAACCCCGAGACCAATGCCCGCTTCCTGCTCTTCACCACCGCCGTCCTGGAAGCCGTGGACACCTGGTCCACCCTCCTGCGCGCCTCCGCCGCTTCCGTGGGCAACGATCACCGCCTGGGCGCCAACGAGGCTCCCCCCGCCATCATCTCCGCCTTCATGGGCTCCCAGCTCACCGAACTGCTGGAGTCCATTGCTGACGACAAGACCTACGCTGCCAAGGCTGGCGAGAAGATGCACCTGGGCGTGACTGCCCTGCCCAAGCTGCCCAAGGATCTCTCGGACCGCAACCGCACCAGCCCCTTCGCCTTCACCGGCAACAAGTTCGAGTTCCGCATGGTGGGCTCCTCCCAGTCCATCGCCGGCCCCAACGTCGTCATCAATACCATCGTGGCTGACGTCCTCTCCAAGGTGGCCGACCGCCTGGAGAAGGCCAAGGACAAGAACGCCGAGATCCAGAAGTTCATCAAGGAGAGCTACGGCAAGCACCGCCGCATCGTCTTCAACGGCAACGGCTACTCCGATGAGTGGGTGAAGGAGGCCGAGCGCCGTGGCCTTCCCAATATCCGCACCACCGTGGAAGCCCTGGCCGAATACGCCAAGCCCAAGGCCGTCGAACTCTTCGAGCGCCACGCCGTCCTCAGCAAGGAAGAGCTGGAGAGCCGCACCCACATCTACTTCGAGGGCTACTCCAAGCAGATCAACATCGAAGCCGGCGTCATGATCGAGATGGCCAAGCGCTCCATCTTCCCCGCCGCCTCTGACTTCGCCGCCGGTCTGGCCGGTGCCGCTGCCGCCCTGGCCAGCATCGGAGCCGTGTCCTCTCCCCAGGAGAAGCGCGCCAAGAAGATCGCCGAGATCCTCGCCGAACTCTGCGACGAGACCGAGAAGCTGGAGAAGGCGTTGGCCGAAGCCCAGGGCATCGAGGATGCCCACGCCCAGGCCAAGGCCTACCGCGACAAGGTCTTCGCCCAGATGGGCGTCGTGCGAGAGAAGGGCGACAAGCTGGAGATGCTGGTGGCCCGCGACGCATGGCCCTTCCCCTCCTACGAGGAACTGCTGTTCTCCCTGTAAGCCCAGGGACGGAAGTCTGACCGGAGGAGCCTCCAGGAACCCGGAGGCTCCTCCTTTAATGTTCGCAACCCCCACCCTTTTCGAGGGTGGGCTTTGCCGTGCCCGCGAGGACGCTTTGAATCCGAACCCAAGCTTTGGAAGACGCATGTTGCGCCTGCTCCCCCTGTTGTTCCTGGCCGCCATGCCAGCCATGGCCCATGACAGCGCCACCCATGTCAATGATTCCGGAGCCACGGCCTGGATGCTGACCTCCACAACCTTGGTGCTCCTGATGGTCCCGGGCCTGGCCATGTTCTATGGCGGCCTGGTCCGCACCAAGAACGTACTCGGGACCATGATGCATTCCTTCGCCGCCCTGGCCGTGGTGGGAGTCATCTGGGCAATCGTGGGCTATGCCCTCTGTTTTGGACCCAACACCCTCGGCGGGCTAGTGGGCTGGAGCAAGGGCCTGGTCTGGCTGGACAGCATCGATCACACCATCATGTCCAGCAATGTGCCGGAGTACGTCTACGCCATGTTCCAGGGCAAGTTCGCCATCATCACCCCCGCCGTCATCGCCGGGGCCGTGGCCGAGCGCATCACCTTCAAGGGCTGGATGGCTTTCATCGCTGTCTGGATCATCGTGGTCTATGCCCCCATCTGCCACTGGATGTGGGCCTCGGACGGCTACTTCTTCAACATGGGGGCCAGAGGCGTCATCGACTTCGCCGGTGGCACCGTGGTGGAGATTTGCTCCGGCGTCAGCGGCCTGACCTTGGCTCTCTACATCGGGGCCCGCCATGGCTACCCCAAAGCCGTCATGTCCCCCAACAACCTAGTCATGTCCCTGACCGGAGCGGGCCTCCTGTGGGTGGGCTGGTTCGGTTTCAACGCTGGCTCCTCCATCGCTTCCAACCTCGACACCGCCCGGGCCCTCTGCGTGACCCAGGTTGCCGCCGCAGCCGGTGCCCTCACCTGGGTCCTGATCGAGAGCGTCCGGGATGAGCGCCCCACCAGTCTTGGCATGTCCTCGGGCATCCTGGCTGGCCTGGTGGCCATCACCCCCGCCGCCGGTGTGGTCCAGGTGAAAGGCGCCATCTGCCTTGGGGTCCTGGCGACCTTCGCCTGCTACGCCATGATCCAGGTCAAGAACAAGCTGGGCTATGACGATTCCCTGGATGTCTTCGGCGTCCACGGCACCGCTGGCATCATCGGCACCATCGGCCTGGTCTTCTTCATCCGGCAGACGTGGTGGGCGGAGGCTGGCCAGAAGATCGCCGGTTGGGGCATTGCCCAGCAGCTGAAGGTCCAGATCGCTGCGGTTGGCGCCACCATCGCCTTCAGCGCCATCGTGACCCTGCTCGTCGCGATCATCATCGAAAAGACCATCGGACTCCGGGTTTCCGATACCGTCGAGAAGACAGGCCTTGACCATGATATCCACGGTGAGCGCGGCTACGGCCTCGCCAACCTCAACTGATCGGAGGCAGGATGAAGCTCATCATCGCCATCATCAAGGAAGAGAAGCTGGACGAGGTCCGCGAGGCCCTCATCGCCGCCGAGATCGAACGCATCACCGTCAACCGCGTCAGCGGCCACGGACGCCAGCAGGAGATCGTGGTCCAGCGCGGCAAGACCATCATCCCCAACCTGATCCCCAAGGTCCAGATCACCATCGCCTGCAACGACGAGTTCGAGGACATCATCGTGGACACCATCACCCAGACTGCCCGGGAGAACGGCGGCACCGTCGGCGATGGCAAGATATTTGTCCAGGATCTGAAGGATTGCATTCGGATCCGCACAGGAGAACGCGGCGGACAGGCGATCTGATGCCGCGAACAAAAAAGTAGGCTTTTTACCGTTTTACTACATTTTTGTCACCCCACCCACTAAGCCCTTGATTCAGGAAGTTACAGGATCTACAGGGTTATCACCGTCCTTTTACAACTGGCACGATTCCCGCTTCGTCTGCTTGCTTTGAATCCGTCCTAAGGAGAAATTCCACATGGCATGGTGCCGCAGAGAAACCAGGGAGCCGACCACCACCCTATCCCTGGAAGGGCTGAATTTTTCCCGATAGGCCCAGGGAAACGAATTTGACCAGAGTGGCTTCCGGGATCAAAGGAATCCACTCCGAAACATTTGCGAAGCTACCCCTGGGGGCTTAGCTTCGCCATGTCTGCGAGGGACATATGAACACAGCACCCAGCCCAGGAAGGCGCCTGATCCGCCTCCTACCCCTATTGCTACTGGCCGCCGCTCCTGCCATGGCCCAGGGCAGCGATCCCGTTCCAGTCAACGACTCCGGCGCCACAGCCTGGATGCTGACCTCCACCACCCTGGTCCTCCTGATGGTGCCTGGCTTGGCCATGTTCTACGGCGGCCTGGTCCGCACCAAGAACGTCCTGGGAACCATGATGCACTCATTTGCGTCCATGGCCATCGTGGGTGTGCTTTGGGCTGTGGTGGGCTACTCCCTCAGCTTCGGTCCCAATGCCCTCGGAGGCCTCATCGGATGGAGCAAGGGTCTGGTCCTGCTCCGCAGCATTGATCACACCATCATGTCCACCGGGGTTCCTGAATACGTCTTCGCCATGTTCCAGGGCAAGTTCGCCATCATCACCCCCGCCCTCATCGCCGGGGCCGTGGCCGAACGCATCTCCTTCAAGGGCTGGATGGCCTTCATCACCCTGTGGATCCTCTTCGTCTACACCCCCCTCTGCCACTGGGTCTGGGCTTCCGACGGTTTCTTCTTCAACATGGGCGCGAAGGGCGCCATCGACTTCGCTGGCGGCACCGTGGTGCACATCTCCTCTGGCGTCAGCGGTCTGGCCCTGGCCCTCTACCTGGGTGCCCGCCACGGCTACCCCAAGGCCGCCATGTCCCCCAACAATCTGGTCATGACCCTCATGGGTGCGGGCCTCCTGTGGGTGGGCTGGTTCGGCTTCAACGCCGGATCCTCCATCGCCTCCAACCTCGACACCGCCCGGGCCCTCTGCGTCACCCAGGTCTCCGCTGCGGCCGGCGCCCTCACCTGGGTGCTCATCGAGACCCTGCGGGATGAGCGCCCCACCAGCCTGGGTATGGCTTCGGGCATCCTGGCGGGCCTCGTGGTCATCACCCCTGCCGCTGGCGTGGTCCAGGTGGGAGGAGCCATCTGCCTGGGCATCATCGCCTCCTGCGCCTGCTACGCCATGATCCAGCTCAAGAACAAGCTCGGCTACGACGACTCCCTGGATGCCTTCGGCGTCCACGGCACCGGCGGCATCATCGGCGCCATCGGCCTGGTCTTCTTCATCCGGGATTCCTGGTGGGTCGAAGCGGGCCAGAAGGTCGCTGGCTGGGGAGTGATGAAGCAGCTCATGGTCCAGCTGACGGCGGTGGGCACCACCATCCTCTTCTCTGTGGTCATGACTCTGATCATTGCCTTCATCGTCAACAAGACCATCGGCCTGCGGGTCACGGAGTCCGTCGAGAAGACCGGACTGGACCACGATATCCACGGTGAGCGCGGCTACGGCCTCGCCAACCTGAACTAGCCGGAGGCAGCATGAAGCTCATCACCGCCATCATCAAGGAAGAGAAGCTGGATGAGGTCCGCGAGGCCCTCATCGCCGCCGAGATCGAGCGCATCACCGTGAACCGCGTCAGCGGCCATGGCCGCCAGCAGGAGATCGTGGTCCAGCGGGGCAAGACCATCATCCCCAACCTGATCCCCAAGGTCCAGATCACCATTGCCTGCAATGACGAATTCGAGGACCTCATCGTGGACACCATCGTCACCACCGCCCGCGAGAACGGCGGCACAGTGGGGGACGGCAAGATCTTCGTCCAGGATCTGAAGGAGTGCATCCGGATCCGAACCGGGGAGCGGGGCGGAAAAGCCATCTAACGCGAAGAAAAAGCTCCAGCAATGCAAGAATGCCCCGGGTTGGTTGCTCACCCCGGGGCATTCTTCGTGTTCTTTGCATTTCTTCGTGTGCTTCGTGGTCCCACTCTGTTCCCGCGAAGCGCACCCGTCAGTTGCAGCCGCAGCCACCGCCGCAACCAGCCTCTTCCTCGCAGCCGTCGGGACCGCAGTTGCAATCCGCGCCGCCGCAGCCGCCCTTCTTGCCGAGGAGGTAGGTCTGGGCCATGTCGATGATGGCCTGGTGAGGACGGGCCTTCACAGAGAGGGCGATGTTGATGGCCTGGATCATGTCCTCTTTGGAAACCTCCAGCTGGGTCAGACGGTAGTGGTGGACCTGGAAGGCGTTCTCGGCATTGGCTGCAGAAGCGGCGCCAAGGGCGATGAGCTCGGCGATGGCCTCGGTGATCAGGCCTTCCTGGGGGGTTTCGTTTTCAGACATGCGTTCTCCGGTGGAATCGGCCCTCGGGCCCTTCGTAAAAAAGTCGAAAGTACAGTTTGACTGGGCCAGTCCCCTAGAACAAGAGGGCAGTGAGCCCCCTGCAGATACAGAATATCCATGCAGAACTCAGCAACTTCCCGAGGGCCGGGCCAGCATGGAACAAAGGCCCCGGATGGCCCTCATGAACCCACACCCCTTCGGCGGCTCCCGATCCAACGGATCGGCCGCTTGGCATCCAAAGAGCCGCTTACGACTCTCTGAAGAGCATTGCCACGCGCCAGGCAGCTCCTTCATGGCCGCCCTCATGCGAGTAGTCTGCCTGGAGTCATCCCTCTTCAACTTATGCCAAAGACTATCCTTCTGGCCTTCTTCAATCGCAACCAGGAAACCAGGAGGCCTGGATACAAGAACTCTTGGAAGCCCACGGTTTGCGGCCTCGATCGCGAAGAAGAGATCGTCCATATTCGACTCGTGCCATTTCCGTGAGTCGATACTGAAAGTGCCGGTATGAAAAGCAGCGGTGCCTGTCCCTATGACATCCACACTCATGTCGCAGTCCAACCCCTGGCTGAAGTGAATAACAGTGCGATCCCGCATGTACGAAGAATAGGGAGCCTTGAAGAGCGCACCGTGGAATCCCACCACGGCCCGATCATCGCGCCGGACGAGGGCCTCTGAAAGCACTTGGACGTAACGATCCGGATAGAGAATGTCATCATCGAAGCAGAAATAGCGGCAGGCCATGGGGTGGATACAGGCACCCAGGAACTTACCGTTGCTGCCCAGGCGACCGTGGTCCAACGCGAGCAGAGGCACGATCTTGGGGTGCTCTGCGAGCCATGCTGGAACCTTGTCGTACTGGTCCAGAAAGAGATAGAGCCGGTCAACCTGAGGCAGAACAGAAGCTAGAGCACGCGGAAGGGACGTGGCACGGCTGGGCATGGTCGCCATGCCTCCAACGAGGGGGAGCCGATCCGAGCGGTTGGCGACATCTGACATTTCATCCGGCTCCTCTGCTTAGTGGAAACTGCCATGATTGATACTGCCAGAGGTCAGGAGATCGATTTGCCAGCGTGGAACTCATTTTTCCGTCACATGTTGAGCCGCCGCGCGCGGGTGGAATCGAAGGCCCACCACAAGGTCACGCGCCTGGAGTCCATTCTGCGCAGCTCGGCGGCGTTTCCCGAAGCATTGGGACCCCAGGATGTGTTTCTTTCACCCCATTCCGACGACATCTGTTTTTCTCTGGGAGCCCTGGCTCACCGCCGACACGCCGGCATCCACCTGACCCTGTTCCCCTATGTGCGCTACGTAGCGAAACCCGGCCTGAAGAAGGTCCCAGGTCCCGTAACCGCCCTCCGCATGAATGAAGATGTGGCATTCACAACCCGGTGTGGTCTCCAGCCCAGGTTTCTTCCCCTTGCCGATGCCGACCTCCTGGGAATCCCTCGCTATGACAGAAGCAGCATCGAGCCATGCCTTGCCCGGACTGAATCACCCCTCCTGGAGGCCCTGGCAGATTTCTCCAGGCATCATCGAGAGGGACCCCGCCCCTGGCTCTTCTGCCCCATGGGCATCGGAGGCCACATGGATCATGTCGCGACACGGATGGCGGTGACCCGCAACCTGACCGGGATCGCCCGGAAATACCGCGTGGCGTTCTACGAGGATCTCCACTACGCGTCGGAAGCCAGGGTCCGCCTCGCCGGTCTGGCGGACTTCAGGCAAGACATCCCCGGCACCCCGATGCGACGGGTGAAACTGCCACTCGGAGAGGAGGTCCCCCTGAAACTGTCCTTGCTTCAGGGCTATTCAAGCCAGTTCGCGGAGGTGCCCCGGGATATTGGGGCATTCACGCCGGGACTGGCGGACACCCCTCCCCATGAAGCTCTCTGGACAGCCGAAGAGTGGTCCTGAAGGACCTCCTCAAAAGCGCGTGTTGTAAGCGAAGACCGTATTGAAATCCTTATGGGCCCCGAGCTCGATGTATTCGACGACCTTGGAGATGTCCGAGGCCCGTCTGAACTCATCCCGCGAGAGGAGGGCCATCTTGGCCCCGGCTCCGGCAGCATTGCCCACCATGGTGATGCGACCGTCCAGTTCCTTCGGGATCAGGCCGATCACGCAGGCGTTGTGCGGATCCATGTAATTCCCGAAGGCACCTGCCAGGATCACCTCGGTGATCTCCTCCAGGGCGATGCCCTGCTTTTCGCACAGGATCCTGACCCCTGCGGCGATGGCCCCCTTGGCGGCCTGGAGGGAGCGGATATCCCCCTGGGTAAGTAGGATCGGGCGACCGTGCGCCGTGGCCTGCTCATCCACCAGAAGGAAGGCCGGGGAGTTCTCGAAAGTCACGAGACGGTCCAGGAAGGGGGCAGCCTTGGGGTTGTCCACGCGGTCAGCGGAAAGGATCCTTCCCGGCTTGGTGATGATCCCCAGCTCCAGGAGCCCCGCCACCAGGTCAATGAGGCCGGAGCCGCAGATCCCCTTGGGCTTGACGTCCCCGATGACCGAGAGTTCCATGGTCTCGCCGAAACGGATGTGGTCGATGGCCCCATCAGCGCCGCGCATCCCGCTGCTGATCTGGGCCCCCTCGAAGGCGGGACCGGCGGCGGTGGAACAGGAGACCAGTCGGTCGCGCGTGCCCAGCACCATCTCACCATTGGTGCCGATATCGATGGCCAGCTTCATGGTGTCGCTGCGATCCATCTCCGTGGCCAGCACCACGGCAACCGTATCCCCTCCGACGTAGCCCGCGACATTGGGCAGCACAAAAGCCCGTCCCGCTGGGTTGATGACCAGATCGATGGCGGCGGGAGCCAGGACGAGGGCATTGCTCACCACGGGGACATAGGGCACCAGGGCGATGTGCCGGGGGCTGAGCCCCAGGAACAGGTGGTGCATGCAGGTGTTCCCGGCGAAGCTCAGGGCGTAGATATCGTCCGGGGTCGCCTCCACCCGGGAGGCGGCAGTCTCGATGAGGCGGTTGAGGGTCTCGATCACCGTCAGGTGCAGCTCCTCGAGGCCATTCTTCTGATTGGAGTAAGCGGTGCGGGAGATGACATCCCCCCCGAACTTGGTCTGGGGATTCAGGGCCGACACGTGGCAGAGCTCCCGACCGGTGTGCAGGTCCATCAGGTAGCCCACGATGGTGGTGGTGCCAATGTCGAAGGCCATCCCCAGGAGGCGGGAGGTGGTGTCGTGCTTCTCGACCCCGCAGACCTCCTGTCCCTGGATCAGGGCGGTAACCTTGAAGTCTGCACCCCGGAGCGTGGCGGAAAGCCCCTTGAGGACCGACAGCTGGATCGTGAGTTCCTGGCAGTCCGTGAAGGCCTCGGCCAAGCCATCCTGAAGCCGCTGCCAGTCGCTGCGCTGATCCTCGAGATGGGGCAGCGGCAACTCGACGTATCGCTTGCTGACCACGGGCACCAGTTCCAGGGCCCGGGTAACGGACTTGGTGAGGATGTTGCTCTTCTTCACCCCCTCCATCAGGAGCACTTCCGTGTCCTTCAGGATGCGGGTGTGACAGGCCAGACGTACCCCTTCCGCCAACTCCGCCTCAGAGAGCAGGTGATGCTCCTGGGCCGTGGGTTCGGAAGTGCCGCCGGAGACCTGGACGCGGCACTTGCCGCACTTCCCGTTTCCCCCGCACGGGAAGTCGTAGCTCAGGCCAGCCAGATAGAGGGCTTCCCGGGTGGTCTGCCCGACGGGAACACTGACCACGTTCCCCTGGGGTTTGAAGACAACATTGCAATGTTCCATGACGGCAGGATCCCTCAAGGCTGGATGGAGCTCAGTTCACGCTGGATATGCTCGGCGACGATCTCTTCCAGATGATCCTGGCCAGGCCCGAATATGATGGCGGTGAAGTGGACCTGGAAAGTCTCGGAAACGGCGGCGTCCCAGCCTGGGGAACTCTGCACACTGATCCGCTTCCCCGTGGAGGCCAGCCAGAGGTGATCCTTGCTGCCGTTCTCGATGAAAACCTTGATGTGCCCCACCAGATGTCGCTGGTGCGCAGCCCAGTCCCGAACCCCCTCCACGCAGCGGATCATGGCGGCCGCGAAGTGCGTGCCCCCTACCCCCTGGGCGAAGGCCACGGGCTTGGTGATGGAATAGACCGCCGGGCTCTCGCCGGGTGCGTGGAAGAGTTCTTCAGCCGAAGGGCGGTGCTGGCCGTGGGCATGCCCCTGAGGGGAGAGCGCGACCGTCTTACGCTTCAGGACCTTCATCTACTTTCCCCCAAATGCGAGTGTCGATGCCGGACGTGGCTGATACCTCCAGGATCTCCGCCCGGGGGTTCATGGCCCGGACCTGCTCCCGGATGGCCTGAAGCGCTACGCCATCCACCAGATCACACTTGTTGATCAGGATCAGATCCCCGGAGCTCACCTGGCCCTCGATCAGGCCCGGGGTGATCTCAGTCAGTTCCTCCCAGCGCTCGGCGTCCACCACGGCGATGACGACGATGCGCTCGATCCCCTTGCCGTACTGGTTCACGGTCTCAATGATCTTCTTGGGGTAGGCCAGGCCCGTGGGCTCGAAGATCACCCACTTCGGCTGGATCTTCTCGTGGAGGTCATTGAGGGTCGTGACGAGATCGGCGGTGAGGGTGCAGCAGATGCAGCCGGCGAAGAGCTCCTTGACGGAAAAGCCACCAGCCTGGAGCACCTTGTTGTCGATGCCCACCTCCCCGATCTCGTTCTCCAGGATCACCAGGCTGGGCTTCTCGGAGCCCTCACGGTTCACCAGATGATGAGCCAGGGAAAGGATCAGGCTGGTCTTGCCGGACCCCAGAAAGCCCCCGAAGATCACCAACTTCATATAAAACTCCAATCACACGATAACAGAACACCAGTCAGACTGATGTGATGATATTACATCAGGATTTTGCGGCCCCAAAGACTTTCCTCAGGAGGCTGCTGGCCTGCCCAATGGGATCCTTCCGGATCGCCTTTTCCTGATCGGCAATCATGAGGAAAAGCCCATCCACGGCCTTCTGGGTCACGTAGTCGTCCAGGTTGGCGTTCTCCTTTTCGATCAGGCCCAGGGCCGCAGCCTGGCCCGCCACTTTGTCGTATCGCTTGGCAAGCTTCACCTTCCGGGTAGCCACGGCGACCTTGGGCTTGAATTTCAGAGTGATGGCCGCACCACTGCTCTTCCGGAAGTACTGGGTCGCGCTGTCCTCGGGTCCCGTGAGGATGGCTTTTGCATCCTCCAGGGTCATCTTCCGGATGCTGTCCATAAGAATGGGCTTGGCCTCCACCACAGCTGATTCCGCGGCCCGGTTCATGGTGGTCACCAGTTCGTCAGCGGGCTTCTGAAGTCCCACGGTGCGGAGCATCTTCTCGGCCTTGGCCAGGGCCGGAGGAAGGGGGATCTTCACCTTGGGGTTCCCCAGGAACCCGTCCTGGACCGAAAGCTTCCCCACGGCCACTTCGGCTCCCTGGACGAGGGCCTCCTTGAGGCCCTTGCCGGTCTCCCCTTGGGTAAGGCTGGAAAGATCCCCTGCCCAAGCGGGAACGAGAACCAGGGAGAACATCACCAACAGGCTTCGCATCATGGCTACCTCCAGAAACAGGGTGTTCAGTCACCGATACGTTTGAGTTCGATACCGCGGTAGTAGTGCTTGAGTATCCGCTCGAAATCCCAGCCCTCCAAGGCGAATCCATAGGCCCCGCTCTGATCCATGCCCACGCCATGGCCCCAGCCCCGGCCGTAGAAGATCCAGCGCCGTCGATCTCCCGTCCCGAGAACCAGGTAGCGGAAGGCGTTGTCCTTGAGCCCCAGGAGTCCCCGGATGCGCATCCCGGTGAAGCGGTGTCTCCGCCCTGCCCGGTCCTGCACGACCATCTCCAGGACGCGGCCCGCCTCGTTGTGGGTGAGTTCCAGATCGCGGATACCCCCGATTCCGGCCTTGGATTTAAACCGCTCCAGGAGTTCGGATTCAGGGATCTCCACCCGCCAGTGGGCCGTGGCATTGTAGCGATCCAGGCTGGCCCCCTCCGGATCCAGACGCCGCACCAGGAGCGGAGCCCCGCCGGGAGCCGCCAGCCATTTCAGCTGGTCCCCCACCTGGGCCGTGGTCTCGGTTTCCAGGCGCAGGAAACCACCGGGCGCCTCCTCCACCAGAAGCGGTCCAGGAGCCAGCTCAAGGGCCTTCGGCTCGCCGCCCTTCGGGCGCACCTGCCCATCTTTCTGCAGGACACCGGACTGCCATGCCACGGGCTCCAGTTCCTGCCACATCCTCCCCAGGACCTCGAGCCCCTGCCCCAGCGACGGATGAGGCTGCTTCCAGAGAGCGGGGGGCACGATGCCCCGGCGGGCCAGAAAGGCCGCCAGGGACGCATCCTCAGCCCGGAAGGGCTGGGAACCGAGGAAGTATGTGGCATCCTCTCGCCGCTCAAGCCCCTCCACCACCTGGTCCAGTCCGAGGGCACGGGCCATCCAGAGGTAGATACCAGCCCCAACGGCGGGTTCTGAGGATACGTTCCTTCTCCCCAGGCGAGCGGTGAGGATCCCCAGAGGCTCGAGCATGTTTACGGCCCTGAGGGGCTCTTCCAACCTGGCAGCATCAAGGGTCTGGCGAGGGATGATCCCGCAGGCCGCCAGCCGAAGCAGCTCCATGTTCAGCCATGCCTGGTCTCCCTCTGGGGCCAGAGCCCCCTGGAAGAGGACCCCCTCGGGCCGGGCAACGTAGTTGCTGACAGACTGGAGGTAAGGGTGTCCGGCTCCGAAAACGTGGGTGTTGTCCACGGTCTGCCCCCCGCAGTTGGCCATGAAGAGGGCCTGGATGGGCTTGCCGCCATAGGTGGCAAAAAGGCCCCGGGTCTCCTCAATGGCCTGGTCCGAGAGCTTGTGCTCTCCGTCCCGGCCCCCGTAGACCTGGTCCGCCACGGTATCGGTCATATCGAAGCCGTCCTTGGCCCGCTTGCCGCGGTTGGACCAGGCGTAGGTCCTGGCGGCCACCGCCTGGGCCTTCAGGGCCTCCAGGGCGGGATAGATCCCGGGCCCCAGCTCCCTGGGCACCACACCCCGCAGGTAGGTCTCCAGCTCCACCGTATTCACGACCGTCAGACGCCCCTGGGCGTTGGGGAAGAGCTCGACCCTCCCCCGGTAGCGCCCCTTGCCCTCCAGTTGGACCCAGTCCCCCGAGGCCTGAAGCAGCACCCCCCCGGCCGGCAGGGGAACCCGCTCGTAGCGCTCGGTCACCGCATAGAGGGCCCGCCCCTTCATGGGCACTCCAGGGTGTCTTTCGGTGGAGACCCAGAGTTCCATGAAGCCCTGGCTCCGGAGCTTTTCAAGAAGGGGCTCGGCTTCCACCGGACGGGAGAAGCGGCCCGTCACAACCCGCCAGGAATCGGAATCCGGGATGGGCAGCCGCTCGGTCGAGGCCCCCAGCTTCGCCACCAGGGCCTCGGCCACCGCAGCGTCCATGGGGCCCCCGACCTGGACCCGGTATTCATCCGTGGGGTTGGCTGCCCCCTGGCTGTCCCACCAGATCCGCACCTTCTCACCAGCATTCACGGCCAGCAGTGGGCGCCCCTCCCGAGTGCAGACCTGCCCTCCCCCATCCAGACGGACAATCCACTCCAGGGCCTGGGTATCCAGACCCACACGGATGGGGATATCCGAAGGGGCCCCGGCTGCTCGCAGCATCGGGGCCCCCAGGGCAAGGCAGAGAATGAGTGGAGTCAGGAACGAACGCATTCTTTCATTATGAGGAGAACTCACGCGGAGTCGCGGAGAGAAAAAGAGGGAAACCAACCCTTGCTTTGTTTTTCTCCGCGCCTCCGCGTGATCCCTCTTTCCCCTCAGATCTCCGCGAAGAGCGGATGGCTCAGGTAGCGCTCGCCGGTATCGCAGAGGATGGCCACCACGGTCTTGCCCTTGCCCAGTTCCGCCGCCACCTTCAGGGCGGTGTGGACGATAGCGCCGGTGCTGATGCCGGTGAGGAGACCTTCCTCCCGGGCCAAACGGCGGGCCACCCGGATAGCATCCTCATAGCCCACATCCTCGACGCGGGTGTATGCCTTCTGGTTCAGGACAGCGGGCACGAAGTTGGCGCCAATGCCCTGGATCTTGTGGGAACCGGCCTTGCCCTGGGTCAGGAGGGGACTGTCCACGGGCTCCACGGCCACCACCAGGGTGCCTGGCTTCTTTTCGGCCAGGACTTCGCCCACGCCGGTGATGGTTCCTCCGGTGCCGATACCCGCAATGAATGCGTCCAGTTCAGGAACCTGCTCCAGCACCTCCAGAGCGGTGGTGCGCCGATGGACGGCTGGATTGGCGGGATTCTCGAACTGCTTCACCAGGAAGTATTTGGAATCCGAAGCGGCCAGTTCTTCGGCCTTGTCCACAGCACCCTTCATGCCCAGGGCCCCGGGGGTCAGGACCAGCTCGGCGCCGTAGGCCTTCAGGATGGCCCGGCGCTCCAGGGTCATGGTCTCGGGCATGGTGAGAACAATCCCGTAGCCCTTGGCGGCGGCCACGAAGGCCAGACCGACACCCGTATTTCCGCTGGTGGCCTCCACCAGGATGGAACCCGGCTTCAGCAGCCCCCGGGCCTCGGCGTCCTCGATCATGCTGAGGGCGATGCGATCCTTCACGCTGCCGCCGGGGTTTGCACTCTCCAGCTTGACGTAGATCGTGGCGCTCCCCTCGGGGACGATGCGGTTGAGGCGGACCACCGGGGTCTGGCCGATCAGTTCGTAGGCGTGCTCGACACGGTTGGGACGGGGCATGTTCTCTCCTTGGAATCAGATCAATCGAGTTGGTGTTTCAGGTCGGCCCAGAGATCCTCCAGGGATTCGATGCCGATGCTGAGGCGAATGAGGTTGTCCGAGATGCCGGCCCGCCGGCGGGCTTCGGGGGTCATGGAAGCATGGGTCATGGTGGCGGGGTGGGCAACGAGGCTTTCCACCCCCCCCAGGCTCTCGGCCAGAGTGAACCAGCGCAGGCCCCGCAGGACGGATGGAACCTTGGTGGGATCCTTGAGTTCGAAGCTGATCATCCCGCCGAAGCCCTTCTGCTGACGCTTTGCCAGTTCATGCTGGGGATGGGAAGGGAGGCCGGGGTAGTTCACCCTGGCGACAGCGGGGTGGGCCTCCAGGCGGCTGGCCAGCTCCGAGGCATTGGCCTGGTGGGCCGCCATGCGCAGGGTGAGGGTCTTGAGCCCCCGTAGCACCAGGAAGCAATCGTGGGGGCTCTGGCTGATGCCGAGCAGGTTGTTGAGATAGGGCAGGCGCTGGGCCAGATCCTTGCGGTCCGGAGCGGCCACCACGGCCCCGCTCACCACATCACTGTGGCCGTTGAGGTATTTGGTGGCGCTATGGAGCACCAGATCCACCCCCAGTTCGAAGGGCCGCTGCAGGATCGGCGAAAGGAAGGTGTTGTCCACCAGGGAAAAAGCCCCCCGCTCCCGGGCCAGGGCGGCCACGGCGGCGATATCGGTCAGGCGCAAGAGCGGATTGGAAGGACTTTCGATCCACACGAGGCGGGTATTGGGCTTCCAGGCCGCCTTGACGGCCTCCAGATCCGCCAGATCGAGGTACTCGACCTGCAGCCCGTAGGTATTGCGGGCGTGCTCCAGGGCCCGGAAGGTGCCGCCGTAGCAGTCCTCGGTCACCAGCACGTGGCTGCCATGCTCCAGCAGGTTCAGGGCCAGCAGCACCGCCGACATTCCGGTGCTGGTACAGGTGGCCCCGGAGCCTCCTTCCAGGTTGGCGATGGCCTCCTCCAGGCGAGCCCGGGTCGGGTTGCCGCTGCGGGTGTAGTCGAAGCCGGAGCTCGTCCCCAGATCGAAGAAAGCGAAGTTCGTGGTCTGGTAGATGGGCGGCACCACGCTGCCATAGGCCGGATCGGGCTGGGCTCCAGCATGGACGCAACGGGTGTCCAGGCCGGCTTCCGGCAGAAGCTCAGGACGCTTTCCCCAACCGACATTCGGGCTTGTGCCAGGCGGAACAATCCCGAAGTGATATGCTTGACTTTCAGGAGCAGCGGACTCAGACATTTCGGGATCTCCAAGGGTTCCGGGGTCGCCGGTGCACCCAATACTGAGGGATGCCAGGATATTGTCAAGTATTTTGATTTGAATTGAAAGAAATAGGAATCGACCTATGAAAATGTCAACCAAAGGGCGATACGGACTGCGGGTCATGCTCGAACTGGCTCTCAACTATAGGCAAGGACCGGTCCTGGTCGATGCCATCGCCCTGAATCAGGGGATTTCCGGGAAGTACATCCACGTCCTGGTCGGCGCCCTGAAGACGGCCAGCCTCATCAAAGCCGTCCGCGGCCCCAACGGGGGTTACGAGCTGACCCGGGATCCCGCCACCATCTCCATCCTGGAGATCATCCAGGCCATGGAAGGGGATATCGCCCCCCTGGATTGCATCCGGGACGCCTCCTGCTGCAACCGGGTGGATTCCTGCGCTTCCCGGGAGATCTGGTGCGAGGTCGCCGCCGCCATGACCAAGGTGCTGGCGGGCCGCACCCTGGCGGATCTGGCCCAGCGCCAACAGGGCAAGGAGAAGGGGAGCCCGGACTTCTGCATCTGAGGGTGGTCCCTCAGCTCTCGTCCGGTGAATCGAACAGCCTCAGAGAGGCCGCCAGGAGCGGCACAGCCATGGTGAAGGGGGAGATCACCCGGGTATCCACCGGGATTCCCACGAAGGGACCTCCAAGGCAGAGGGCGCCATAGCCCACCAGAGGCAGGTAGATCACCGTGCGGTGGAGCCGCCCCAGGGGCAGCAGCGGCAGATAGCGCTCCAGGCGCTCCCCCAGGAAGCTGATGATGAAGGTGGTCAGGAACCATCCGAAGAAGTTCTGGAGGGGGATCCCGAAATAGGGGCCACCCCGCTCCCAGACCCAGGCCCGGACATCATGGACCATCACAGGATCCATCGAAAGATCCCAGGCAGTCATGGTCAGGGCCGCCAGTACGGCCGTGAAGAGGCTCCAGAGCAGCCCCCGGGTGACGCCCGCCGCCTTCCCCCAGGTGATGAGATCCGCCATCATGCGGCTGGGGTAGAGGACCATGAAGTAGGCCAGGGGAATGACCACGGGCACTGTGCTTGCGATCTTGGGGTCCAGGACATCGGTGTAGTGGTAGTGGCCGAAGATCAGGCCTGTCTTGGCACCCACGTATTCCATGACGAAGGAGACCACCAGGGCCAGGGCAAAGAATGCGAGGGCCCGTCGCCACCCCGTCAGATAGACGGCATGGACCAGCACCAGGAGGGAGAAAACATAGGTCATGGCCTGGAAGGGCAGCTTGCCCAGGGTCATCTGCCAGCCCAGCACCCCCAGGTGGGCGGCGAGAAGCATGGCCAGGACCACAATCAGGACAGTCTCCAGGAACGGGTTGTACTCGATATCACGCTCCAGGTGCCGATCGAAATGCCTGCTGAACTTCATCACTCACCCCCCTCCGGGACAAGGGGAGCCACCCGTGCCAAAGCCGGAGACCGCATCTGCACCAAGCGCCCCAGCGCCCCCAGGGCGGCGATCCCCATGGTGAAGGGCGGCAGCACAGCCAGACCGCCAGACAGTCCCACAAAACAGCCAGAAAGCCCAATCAGCCCATACAGAACCACGGGAAGGGCCACCAGGACCTCCGAGGGAGCAGCCGCTCCGGCCTCTGGCAGCCCCCGCTCAGCCACTCGGTAACTGATGCAGATGATGAAGGTCAGTTCCAGCCAGCTCACATAGTTTGCGAAGGGGATGCCCAGGAAACCCCCGGGCTGGAGCCAGACCCAGGCCTTGACAACCTGCACCATGTAGGGATCCAGGGTGAGATCCCAGGAACTCATCACCAGGGCCGTAAGAAGGGCCAGCAGGACCACCCTTCCATGCCCACGCCGCCCGCACCGGGGGGTGCCGTCCACCATGAGATTCACCACCACATGGCTCATGTAGAGCATGGTGAACCAGCCCAGGGGAATGATCACCGGCACCCCCAGGAAGCGGGGCCCCAGGACTGCGGTGTAGTAGTAGGGCGTGGCCAGATCCGTGGCGAGGCTCAGGGCCTCCAGCACGAAAGTCAGCCCCGCCGAGACGCAGAAGAAAAGCAGACAGTGCCGCCATCCCCAGAGCCATGCGCCATGGCCCAGCGCCCCAAAGGCCAATAGGATATTCCCCAGCACCAGGGGGAAGCTGGAACCTGGCACCCAGGCGCACAACAGCCACGCGCTGCCGATGCCTAAAAGCAGAAGGAAGAGACCGACGAGAACCACGTTCCGAAGCGTCATGGGCGAATCCAGGGATAGGGGTGTTCCCTCCAGTCTGGAGCAAGGGCACTGGCCCTTCAACAGCCAACCCACTTTCCCAGAGCGGCCCAGCGCCTCGCCCGCAACGTCTCGGCATCCAGAAGCTCCCCAGAAGGCCCCTGGCGGTGCGTCAGGAGGGCAATGCAAAGCCCATCAGCCGGGCGATAAAAAAGAGCGGGGCCGGTGTAGGCCAAGTGGAACCAGAAGGCCGAAGGCTCTCCCGAAGCTCCATGCACCGCCGGGGCGGGAGGGGGCAGCTCGGTGGAGTCCTCCACCAGGACGTGGATCCCTCCAGGCCCCGGAGGGAGCTGGGCCAAGAGGCTCCCGAAACGCCCGGCCCCGGTCAGGGCGCGCTGGAGCCCCAGGCCCCATCTGGCACCATCTGCGGCCTGTACCGTATCCACGGCCATGCGATCCGGAAAGCCCCCGGCCAGCCAGCGTTCCAGTACCCGTGCCATCCCCTCGGGGCTGGTCCCGAAACCCGCGTGACCCATCATGCCCGCCCGGGCGTTGGCATCGTGGGGGAGCCCTGGTGCCTGGGGGGGGAAGGGCCAATGCGGACAGGCCAGACGCCAGGCGTCGGCATCCTGTCCATCCGGCACCGCTCGGGGGGCCTCGGACCAGGGGGCCGCCAGAAGGCCAGTGGCCGCTTCCCCCAGAGCCGCGAAGGACTGCCCGGTCTCCCTTGCCAGCAATTCCGCCAGCATCCGATAGCCCAGATCGGAGTAGAGGAAGCTGCCGACCCTGCCCGGGGTGAGGAGCGCATGGCGCCCCCACCCGCTGAAGGCCGCCAGATCTTCCGCCAGACACCCCGGTCGATAGGGGAACCAAGGGGGAAGCCCGGAACTGTGGGAAAGGAGCTGCCGCACGGTGAGGGCCTCGGCGCGCTCTGTGAAGCCAAGAACACCCCGGCGGTCCTTGTCCAGATCCAGATGGGCCAGGGCCAAGGGAGCTGTCACCAGAGGTTTGGCCAGGGATGCGAGATCGAAGAAGGTCATGGATAAGCCTTTACCACCGGATGGAGACCCTTGTCCCCCCCTCCGGGCGGGAGAGGAAGCGGAGATCCGCCCCCTGGGCGTTCACCCACTTCAGGGCCAGGGGCAGGCCGAGGCCGGTGCCATCGGGCCTGCCGGACTCGAAGGGCCGCAGCATCCTGATCAAGGTATCCTCGCCGAGCCCTGGCCCTTCGTCCAGGATCTCCAGACTCCCCTCGCCCACGGTGATCCGGACACACCCCCCGGAAGGAGTGGCCTGGCAGGCGTTCTCCAGGAGGTTCACCAGAGCCTGATGCAGGAGCATGGGATCCGCGAGGGCCCTGCCCTCCCCCTCGAGCACTAGCTCCCGCCCCTGGGCCAGGGGGCGTTTCCCGACCTCCCGCATAGCCTGGGCGGCCACGCCCTGGAGCTCCAGCTCCACGCACTGGGGTTCCAGGGGTTTGGCCCACTGAAGGAAGCGCTGGACCAGCAGCTCCAGCTCTTCAGTCTCTTCCAGGAGGGTGGTGGCCTCCTGGCCGTGCCCCGCCCGCTTCAAGAGTTGGCCCTGGCCCTTCAGGACTGCCAGGCCGTTCTTCAGCTGATGGGCCACTCCGGCAGTCATTTCCCCCAGTTCCGCAAAGCGCTCCCGGAGCAGAAGTCGCCTTTCCTCCTGTTCGACCTCCGTGATGTCCTCGAACTGCACCAGGGCCCCCACCCGATCTGGGGTGGCGATGCGCCGAAGGCTCCAGCGGCGCCCGCCACCATCGCAGCGCCAAGTAGAACCGGGCTCCCGCCCCAATCCCTCCAGGATCCATGGGAAGGGCTCCAGAACGAACCCCGCGTCCAAGCCCACCACGCCAGGCCGGACCTCCAGGAGCTCGCGGCCAGCCCGATTGAGGCCCGCCACACGCTGCCTCTGATCCACCCAGAGCAATCCGAAAGGCAGGGCGTCCAGAACTCTTTCGTGAACGGTCCGCAGTTCTCCCAGGCTCGCCGCCAGCGCCCCCCGCTCGTGAAGGCTCTGGGACACCGCCCCCAGGAGCAGTTCCTCCGGATCCTGGGGGTGACGCCGCCGCAGTCGCCACCAGCGGATGGTGAACATCGCCAAGCCGAAGAAGATGAAGGCCAGCGGGAGGGTGCCGAGCACCCAGGGGTGAAGTTCAGAGGAACGGACCATGAAGCCCAGCGTATGCTCGGGTCAGCACGAAAGGAAGGCTTCATGCTGCAGATTCCAGCCCCTCCCCCTGGCACCTTCGCCCCGTATCACGCCCCCTATCTGGCTCTAGTGCCCCCCGAGAGCTTCGGCGCCCTCCTCCAAGCCCAACCAGGGGAGCTGGCGACTCTCCTGGCCCCCCTGGACGGCGACTTCCGCTATGCGGAAGGCAAGTGGAGCATCAAGGAGGTGGTGGGGCACATCACGGATACCGAACGTATCCAGGCCTACCGCCTGCTCTGTTTCGCCCGAGGCGAGAAGCGCTCCCTCCTGGGCTTTGACCAGGACGCCTTCGTGGCGGAAGGTGGCTTCTCCAGCCGCTCCCTGGCGGATCTGACGGAAGAGTTCAGGCTGGTCCGCCAGTCGACCCTGGCCCTCCTCCGGGGGCTCCCCGCAACCTCCCTGGAGCGCCTGGGCCAAGCCAACGAAAAGACCATCGGAGTGGCGGCCCTGGCCTACCTCATCCCAGGCCACGCAGCCCACCACATACAGATCCTGAGGGAGCGCTACCACTAAAGCGCTGCCCCCAGAACGACGGATGGGCACCAGTGGGTGCCCATCTTGGGTCGCGCCAGTCGGGGGTTCCGGAATCCTCCAACTGCGGATGGGGCACGTGCATAAATGGCCCCAATTTTTCGGGTAAAAGAGTGTTTTTTTCTACCCGACGCCAAGCATAATCCCTGTTTGAGGGCATTCAAGGGGCGAAATATGCCGCCTTCAAAGCCGTACCAAGCCCCCCGGCATCATGGATGGCCGGATGGCAGGCTCGACCGCGACAGAGGTGGACCGCTGGCTCCATGGCATCCTTGCCCCGGTGCAGGGGCAGCCCCGGATCCGAGGCCGCAAGTGTCAGGAGCTGCCCAGGCCTGATGCTCCGGTGAAGGATCCGGAGGAACTCCAGCACCTTCGGCTCATCCGGAAGCCCCGTCACCACGATCTCCAGAGAATCGCCAGCGGCTTCGCCCAGGACCCGCAGGAGCCCCAGGCAGGACTGGGGGGCTCCCTCCAGTTCGGGCGCGAAACGCGCCAGCACCCCTCGGGCGGCCTCCTGGAAGTCAGGCCGGTCCCAGTGGTTCCCCAGGCGCAGCAGCGCCAGGGCCGCCAGGGCATTGCCAGAGGGGATGGCGTGGTCGAATACGGGGCACTGCCGCAGAATCACATCCAGGGCCTCTGTGCCGAAGAATCCCCCCTCAGCCTCGTGGAAGCGTTCCAGGAGCGCCTCTCCCAGTTCCTGGGCCCAGTGGAGCCACCGCGAATGGAAACCTGTCTGATAGAGATCCAGGAGGCCAAGGATGAGCGCCCCGTAGTCCTCCAGGAAACCCGGAGTGTGTCCCCTGCCCTGCCTCCAGGTGCGCAGCAGGGTGCCGTCCCGCCAGAGTTCGCGTTGGAGGAAGTCAGCACATGCCTCCGCTGCCTCCAGGTATCGGGGCTCCCCCAGGAGGGCGCTCCCCTTGGCCAGGGCTGAGAGGGCCAGGCCATTCCAGGCCACCAGGATCTTGTCATCCCGGTGGGGACGCACCCGGCGATCCCGGTAGAGCCTGATCCGCTCCCGGAGGATGGCCAGTTCCGACTCAGGAAAATCGCCAACCTCCATGCGGTGCAGCAGGCTCCGCCCTCCCTCGAAGTTGCCTTCCGGGGTCACGCCGTAGGCCCGGCAGAAGAGATCGGCCCCAGGGCCTAGCACCTCCTGGACCTCTCCCCAGGAAAAGGTGTAGAAGCGGCCTTCCTCCCCCTCGGAATCCGCGTCCTCGCTGCTGAAGAAGCCCCCCGAAGCGTCCCGCATCTCCCCCAGGAAGTAGTCCAGGATCTCCCGGGCCCGCTCGCCGTGACGAACCTCTCCCGTGACCCGGAAGGCCTCCAGGTAGACCCAGGCCAGCTGGGCATTGTCGCAGAGCATCTTCTCGAAGTGAGGAACCTTCCAACGCTCATCCACGCTGTACCGGGCGAACCCGCCTCCAAGGTGGTCCCGGATCCCCCCCGCCGCCATGGCATCCAGGGTCCGGATCGCCATGTCGAGAGCCTTGGGATCCCCCCGCCCCAGCAGGAGCGTCAGAGCCGGGATGGGAGGGAACTTGGGGGCACCCCCGAAACCACCCCATCGAGCATCGAAGGAATAGGACAGATGACGGATCGCCACCTCAAGAAGCCCCTCGCCAGGGGGGTCGCCCCCGATTCCGCGCCCCGCCCGAAGGGCCGCCACCAGCTCCCCGGCTTGGGCAAGCACATCCTGGCGGCGTTCCTGCCAGACCCTGGCCACCCCCTCCAGGACATCCAGGAAGCCTGGCATCCCCCCCCGGGAGACCGGAGGGAAGTAGGTTCCTCCGTAGAAAGGCTCCAGTTCGGGTGTCAGCCAGACGCTCATGGGCCATCCACCCCGTCCGGCCAGGAGCTGAACGGCTCCCATGTAGAGCTCGTCCAGATCCGGTCGTTCCTCCCGGTCCACCTTGATGGGAACGAAGTGCTTGTTCAGGAATGCGGCGACATCGGCATTCTCGAAGGACTCCCGCTCCATGACGTGGCACCAGTGGCAGGCGCTGTAGCCCACCGAGAGGAAGATGGGGAGGTCCAGCTCCCGGGCCAGATTCAGGGCCTCGGGTCCCCAGGGATGCCAGTCCACCGGGTTGTGGGCGTGCTGAAGGAGATAGGGACTGGTGGCTTCAATCAGGCGGTTGGGCATGGCGGGCTCCCTGTCTTGGGATTCCGTTCATTCCCCGGCGTGCCCGAGCACGATGATCGGTTCCCGGATCTTGGAGATTCTCCCGAAGTTGTGCAATTTCTGGAGGTGGACGGGAGCAAGCAGGGTGCCTTCCGGAATGATCAGCAGCCCTTCCACCGTCTCGATGCCATGGACAAGGGTCTGGCCTTCCTTGAGCCCGGCCAGAGACACGGGGCGGGGCACAGGCGTGACAGCTCCCTCGGTCTTCCGGCGCAGGAAGCTCACCAAGGCGCGGAGAACTGCCATGTCGTAGCAGGCCCTATCGCCTCCCATCGCCTCCAGGGCATCGGATTCGGATTCCCCCTGGGACTTCAGGGCCTCGAAGCCCCTCACGGCACGGAGAATGCGCCCCCCCATGGGGATCCGATCTTCCTTGAGAGGGTCCATGGGGAACCCGGTTCCGTTGTAATTCTTGTGCATGTAGTGGACGGAGTCGGCGACCTCCTCCATCCGCGGGATGTTCGCGATCAGCTCCGCCCCCATCTGGGGCACCCGGTTGGCCAAGTCCTGTTCCTCTGGGGTGAGCTCCGCGCCAGCCTGCAACTTTGCGCCCAACTCGGGAGGGAGGGTAAGAATGCCGATCTGGGAAAGGGTGGAGGCGATACCGAGCACCCAGGGGTTCTCCATCCCCAGTTCCCGGGCGACCCCCTCGGCCAGCTCCCCGGTGGCCTGGGCCCTCCCGAAGGAAGCAGGAGCCAGGAAGGCCAGTAGGTCCACCAGCATCTTGACCGTCCCCTTCAGGGTCTGCTGGAGCAGGGCCTTTTCCGCAGTGATGAGTTCCTGTTGGCGGAGCCCCTGGTTGAGCACCCGGATCAGGTCATCGGTGTCACAAGGCTTGGTCAGGAAGCGGTAGACATTCCCCTGGTTCACGGCATCCACGGCCGTCTGCAGGTCGGCATTCCCCGTGAGCATGATGCGGACCGTGTCCGGAAACTGCTCCCTGGTCCGGGATAGCAGTTCGATCCCGTTCATCCCGGGCATCCGCATATCGGAGACGATCAGCTCGAAGGGATGGGTCGCCAGCATCTCCAGGGCCGAGGTGGCATTGTCCAGGAACACCATGTCCCAGTCAGCCCTCATGGACCGAAGGCTTCTCTGGAGCCCCTGCAGCACCATTGAGTCGTCGTCCACGAAGAGAATCTGTTTCCTGGCCATGACTTCTCCAGAACTCGTTTTCGGGTTTGCAGAAACGAATCCTGAGTCTGGTTAGTAATCCCCCTCGAAAGACTCCGGAAGGATGGGTGGCTCCGGAAGGGTTTCGTAGATCCGCTCATCAATGCGCAGCGCACGGACGAATCGAAGGACCTGGGCAGTGGATACCAAGGCGATGGCGGGAACTCCGATCCAGATGGCCTCGGTCCAGAGGGCCCCGAGGAATCCGCGCAGGAGCGTCAGATTCAAGGGGATGGGTCCCACCTGGATGGGCTGCCAGGCGCACACGAAGCGGATCGGTGTGACGGGGAGGAAAACCGCCACGCCCACCCCCCCAAGGGTGCAGGCGTCCAGGAGGCAATGAGAAAGGGCGCAGAGCACCATGCATATCCACACCCTCGGGCGCCGCTCATCCTTTCTGAAAGCCAGGAACATGACCAGACTGGCCAGCAGGAGCGCCGCTGCCAGGGAGTGGGTCACCCCCCGGTGGTTCAGCACATGACGTCCCGAGAGGTGAAGAAAGGACATGAACCAGTCCAGATCCGGGGCCAAGGCACAGAAGAGGGCCAGATTCCGGGTTCGAGGCTGCGAAGACTCCCCGTCCCGGAGCAGGACGTGGATCGTGGCACCAGCCGCGACATGACCAAAGAATGAGGGCACTTCTGACTCCTTGAGCGTTCCAGCTGGCCAGAGTCCCGAATGGGAACGACACCTGCATGTCCGGCCGTCGATGATTACTAAATCAAGGAATGCTCCATCATCCGCTCAGGTTTCATCTTGGCAGATTACGATTTTTTTGGCATGGTTGAAGAACCGATGGAGGAGCGGTCCCCATCAGTAGTTCCAGGGAGGGCGATGGGCCCGATGATCTGGAGCGAAAGGGGAGGATCGCCGAAAGGGAAGCGGATCATCAACGCTGACCTTGGACGCATGGGCTAAGACCCGGCGGCTGTCGCAGCCCCCAAAAGCTGCGGAGTGCCTGAGGACGCAATCGGGAGCCCCTGGTTCCCGGGTGAGTTCGGAGGCTTCCCTTGGTTCGGAGGTGCTCACGCAACCGCCCCTGCCATTTGCAGAGCTGACGTAGCCCGCGCCTCCGGTCGTCATCGACCTTGTGGTTCAGCGCGGTTTACAATCTCTGGAGGCTTCACATGCAGCGATCAAAAACGGGGATTCCACCCTTCACCCTGATCCAGGAGGTGCTCCGATGATCGTCATGAAATTCGGGGGATCTTCCCTCGCCGATGCTGCCTGCATGCGGGAAGTGGCCGATCTGGTCAGGAAGGCCCTCTCCCGGTCCCCCTTGGTGGTCTGCTCCGCCTCCGGCAAGAGCACCAACGCCCTCTTCTCCATGGCCAAGAAGTCCGAAGCGGGCCAGAACGTCGAAGCCCTGGAGGAACTCCGGGCCCTCATCGACAAGCACCACAGCATCGCCCTGGACCTCTTCCCGGCGGGCATGCCCGACTACCTGGAGATGGCCATCTCCCAGCTCTCCAGCGAGCTTGAAATGATGCTCAGGGGGGTATCTCTCCTGAAGGAACTCTCCCCCAGGAGCATGGACACCATCGCCAGCGTGGGCGAACGCCTTTCGACCCGCATCCTGGCCGCCTACATGGGCATGGAGTGGTTCGACGCCCGCACCGTCATGCGCACGGATGCCACCTACGGCTGCGGCAAGCCCCAGATCTCCGAGATGAAGGCCCTGGTCCTCGAAAAGCTCGCCCCCAAGATCACGGACGGCAAGGCTGTGGTCACCCAGGGTTACATCGGCGCCACCGAAGACGGCTGCACCACCACCTTGGGGCGAGGCGGAAGCGACTACAGCGCGAGCCTCTTCGGCTCGGCCCTGGGGGCCGAGGACATCCAGATCTGGACCGACGTGGAGGGCGTGCTCACCTGCGACCCCCGCATCGTCCCGGACGCCCAGCCCATCGCCGAGCTGAGCTTCAACGAAGCCGCCGAACTGGCGGCCTTCGGGGCCAAGGTGCTCCACCCCGCCACCATCCAGCCTGCGGTGGAAGCAGGCATCCCCGTCACCGTGCGCCACACCCGCATCCCCAACGGCCGCTTCTCGACCATCACCGACGAGGTGAAGACCGGCCGTCCCGTCACGGCCCTGGCCACCCGCGGCCCCGTCACGGTGCTCACGGTGAGCTCCACCAGGATGCTCAACCAGAGCGGCTTCCTCTCCAAGCTCTTCGACGCCTTCACCCGCTACGACATCAGCGTGGACCTCATCGCCACCGCCGAGGTAAGCGTCTCCATGACTGTGGAGCCCCAGGCCTCCATCGATGCCGTGGTCAAGGATCTCTCGGAGTTCGCCACCGTAAGTGTGGCCACGGACCGTGCCATCGTCGCCATCGTAGGCGAGCGCCTGAAATACACCCCAGGCATGGCGGGCCCCCTGCTCAGCGCTCTCTCGGGCATCAACATCGAAATGATCAGCATGGGCGCCAATGAGATCAACATGAGCCTCGTGGTGAAGCAGGAGGAGGCCCCCAGGGCCCTCCAGCAGCTCCACGGCGCCCTGATGACGGGAGGTTACCTGTGATCCGCGTAGGCATCTTCGGACGGGGCCGCCTTGGCACCGCCATCGCCCAGGCCCTGGAAGGCGCTTCCGATCTCGAACTCGTATGGCATGTGGACCAGGGCGAGGAGCCCACGGGCGCCGTTGATGTGGCGGTTGCCGCCAGCGCGGCCCCGGCCATCGAGGGCCACCTCCAGTGGGCCCTCCAGACCGGTTCCAACCTGGTGATCGGGGTAACGGGATGGGAGCTTCCCGACCGTTTCGCGGAGCGCATCGGTGACCGCATCGGTGTCCTGGTGTCCCCCAACTTCTCCCTGACGGTGGCCCTCATGGGCCGCCTGGCCACGGTACTGGGTCGCTTCGCCAGCCTGGATTCAGAGGTGGATCCGTACGTCCTGGAGCATCACCACCGCATGAAGGCGGACGCCCCGGGCGGCACCGCGACCTACCTGGCCAACTCGGTCCTGAAGGGCTGCCCCCGCAAGGCATCCTGGACCATGAGCCCGAACCCGGCCCTGGACCAACTCCATGTCTCGGTGATCCGCGCGGGCACCGAGTTCGGCACCCACACCGTAGGCCTGGACGGCCCCGCCGAGACCCTGACCCTGACCCACACCGCACGTTCCCGGGCCCTCTTCGGTCGGGGCGCCCTTCACGCCATCCGCTGGGCGAATGGGCGGAAGGGACTCTATTCCTTCAACGACTTCGCCAAGGGGATCCTGGATTCCCTGTTCGATTTTGGAGACCTGTCATGAGCGCCCCCTTCTCCGGCCTTTGCGTCGCCCTGGCAACCCCCTTCACCCCCGACCAGGAGGTGGATTTCCCGGCCTACCGGCGCCTCGTAAAGCACGTGGTGGAGGGCGGGGTCGACGGACTCTGGGTCCTGGGCACCACCGGCGAAGCCGCCACGGTCACCGACTCCGAGCGGGATGCCCTCATCACCGCCACCCTGGAGGAATCCCAGGGACGGCAGGTCATCGTGGGTACGGGCTCCAATGACACCCGCAAGACCATCGCCATGACCCGCCGGGCCCAGGAGTTGGGGGCCCACGGCGCCCTGGTCATCACCCCCTACTACAACAAGCCCATGCCCTCCGGCATCGTGGCCCACTTCAAGGCCATCGCCGAGGCCGTCCCCGGCTTCCCCCTGGTGGTCTACAACGTCCCCGGCCGC
This sequence comes from Holophaga foetida DSM 6591, assembly GCF_000242615.2. GTDB lineage: Bacteria > Acidobacteriota > Holophagae > Holophagales > Holophagaceae > Holophaga > Holophaga foetida. The sequence goes on along the minus strand of NZ_KI912268.1, from coordinate 122,839 downwards.
ACCGGCATCAACCTGGCCCCCGCGACCCTGGCCCAGCTCTGGGAGATCCCCCAGGTCGTGGCGCTCAAGGAGTCCACGGGCAACATGGCCCAGATCTCCGAAATCCTCAGGACCTTGCCCCAGGGCAAGGCCCTGCTCTCGGGCGACGATTACCTGGCCCTGGCCACCATCGCCATGGGAGGCGCTGGCCTGGTGAGTGTCATCGGCAATGCCCTGCCCCGCCAGACCAAGACTCTGGTGGAGCTGGCCACGGCCGGAAGGCGCGCCGAGGCCGCCGCCCTCCACGCCAAGCTCTACCCCCTGATGGACGCCCTCTTCACCGAGAGCAACCCCATCCCCGTCAAGGCCCTCCTGGCCCAGTTGGGCATCTGCGGCGACATGATGCGCCTGCCCCTGCTGCCCGCCCAGGCCACCACCCACGCCTGCCTCGCCGAATGCCTCAAGCCCGTCCTGGAGAACGCCTGATGTCCGCTTCCGCCCTTGAAGTCTTCTACAGCCGCCCCATGGATGAGATCGTGGCGGATCCGGCCCTGGCCGAAACCCACCAGACGCTCCTGAAGGCCCTGGAAGTCGGCGAGATCCGCTCCGCCAGCCCCCAGACAGATGGCTCCTGGAAGGCCAACATCTGGGTCAAGACCGCCATCCTGGCGGGCTTCCGCCACACCCAGACCGCCGAAGTCCCCGGGTGGCCCGGCCCCTCCTTCGACCGCACCGGCTTCCCCCCCCGGGCCTTCCGCCTGGAAGAGGGCGTCCGCATGGTGCCCGGCGGCAGCGCCGTGCGCCGCGGCGCCTATGTCTCTTCCGGCGTGGTGATCATGCCCCCGGCCTACATCAACGTGGGCGCCTTCGTGGACGCTGGCGCCATGGTGGACAGCCACGTGCTGGTGGGCAGCTGCGCCCAGATCGGCAAGAACGTGCACTTGAGCGCCGCCGTCCAGGTGGGCGGTGTGCTGGAACCCGCCGGCGCCGTACCCGTGGTTATCGAAGACGAAGCATTCGTTGGAGGCAACTGCGGCCTCTACGAGGGCGTCATTGTGCGCAAGCGGGCCGTCCTGGCCCCCGGCGTGCTCCTGACCGCCTCCACCGTGATCTACGATCTGGTGAACGGCACCACCCTCACCAAGGAAGTGCCCGAGGGCGCCGTCGTGGTGCCCGGCACCCGTCCCGCCTCCGGCGAGTACGCCAAGGCCCAGGGCATCAGCCTCTCGGCCCCCTGCATCGTCAAGTACCGGGATGCCAAGACCAACGCCGCCACGGCCCTGGAAGAGGCCCTGCGATGATGCCCGCCTCCCGGCTCGGGCACCTCAAGCCCAGCCCCATCCGCGCCCTGAGCGAGGGCGCTCCCGCCAGCGCCATCCCCATGGGCCTGGGGGAGCCGGGCTGGGCCCTGCCTGAGCCCGGGAGGCTCGCTTTTCTTGGTATTGAAGGTCCCTGCGCCTACGGTCCCAACGCCGGGCTCCCGGAACTGCGGCAGGCCGTGGCGGAATTCCACGGCGAGCATCTGGACCGGGTCATGCTGGCCACCGGCAGCCAGGGGGCCCTCTTCGCCCTCTTCCAGGCCTGGCTGGAGCCCGGGGATGCGGTGCTGGTGCCGGACCCCGGCTTCCTGTCCTATCCCGCCCTGGCCCACATGGCCGGGGCCACCCCCCTGCCCTACCCCCTGGGCTCCGATTTCCGCCTGGACGCCGACGCCTTCTGCGAGGCCCTGGACCGGGCACCCCAGGCCAAGATGGCCATCATCAACCACCCCGCCAACCCCACGGGCGCCGGAGCCGGTCTCGAAGCCCTGGCCAAGGTGGCGGAGGCCTGCGACAGGCGCGGCATTCTCCTGATCTCCGATGAGGTCTACCGGGAGCTCTATCTCGGGGAGCGGCCCGCGAGCCTTCGCCAGGTCACCCAGAGCGGCCTGGTGCTTGGCTCCGTGAGCAAGGCCTGGGGCGGCCCCGGCCTGCGCCTGGGCTGGGCCCTGGGGGATCCCACGTGGCTGGCCCCAGCCCGCCTGCTGCACGCCTACATGGTCACGGCCCCCGCCAGCCCCGCCCAGCGCTCGGCCCTGGCCCTGATCCGGGAATCGGCCACCGTCCTCCCGGGGGCCCGCCAGGAGATCCGGACCCGCTGGAACGCCTTCGAGGAGGCCTACCGGACCCACTTCGGAAGCGCCCCGGCCCAGGCCAGCGGCGGTTTCTACCACTGGCTGAAGGTCCCCGGGTCCGCCCTGGCCGACCCCATGGCCTTCTGCCTGCGCCTGCGGGACGAGGGCGGCGTGGTGGTGGTGCCGGGTTCGGCCTTCGGCGAAAGGGGACGCCATCACATTCGCCTGAGCTTCGCGGGACAGCCCGAGGCCATCGCGGAAGGGGTGCGCCGACTGGCCCCCTACTGGAGACAAGGATGACGCTTTTCGCCCTGGATGAATCCACCTGCCGGGACCTGGCCCAGGCCCACGGAACGCCCCTCTTCGCCTACCACCGCCCCACGGCGGCGGCCCAGTACAGGCGCCTGCGGGCAGCCCTCCCTGATCGCGCCCGCATCGCCTTCGCCGTGAAGAGCAACCCCCACGCAGAACTCCTCAAGGTCTTCGCCGGTCTCGGCGCCAGCTTCGACTGCGCCTCCGGGGGCGAGCTCACCCGGGTGGCTGCCCTTGAGTTGCCCAAGGGCATGACCTTCTATGCCGGCCCCGGCAAGCGGGATGCGGAACTGGCCCAGGCCCTGGCCCAGGGCGCCCGGGTCCAGGCCGAGGGCTGGGAGGATCTGGAACGCCTGGATCCCCTGGCCACGGGACCCCTGGCGGTCAACCTGCGGGTCCATCCCGCCAGCGGGGCCGACGAAAGCAACCGCATCATCGGCGGCACGGGCCCCTCGGCCTTCGGTGTCGACGAGGAGGATCTCCCCTCCATCCTGGAGCGGGCCTCGAAGCTCCACCACGTCCGCATCCGCGGCCTCCATGTCTTCGCCGCCAGCAACCAGCGCAACGCCCAGACCCTCCTGGCCACCCATGCCATGGTCCTGGACCTGGCCAAGCGGCTTCACCAGGATTTCGGCATCGAACTGGAGCAGATCGACCTGGGCGGCGGCCTGGGGGTGCCCTATACGGAATCCGAGACCCCGCTCGATGTCGAAGCCCTGGGCCAGGGCCTGAAGGACCTCCTGGAAGCCCACCCCTGGTTCAAGGGCGAACTGATCCTGGAGCCCGGCCGCTTCATGTCCGCCTCCTGCGGGGTCTACCTGGCCAAGGTGATCCGCGTGAAGGAGAGCCGCGGCACCCGTTTCATCATCCTGGAGGGCGGCGTCAACCACCTCCTGCGCCCCCTGCTGACCGGCGACCCCTTCCCGGTGAGGGTCCTGGGCCGCAGCGGCGCGGTAAGACCTGCCACCCTGGCGGGCCCCCTCTGCACCAGCCTGGACCGCCTGGGCGACCTGGACCTGCCCGAGGTGGCCCCGGGCGACATCCTGGCCTTCGGCACCGTGGGCGCCTATGGCTTCACGGAGGCCATGGGCGAGTTCCTGAGCCACCCCCGGCCCCCCGAGGTCTGGGTGGGCTGAGCCCTACTGCCGCACGAGGCGGTAATCCTTGATCACCCAGCCCGCCACAGGCTTCCCGTCCTGCAGGCCCGACTGGTACGTGGAATCCATGGCGGCACGAGTGACGGCCACATCAAGGCCGGACCCGGGAACGCCATTGACCACGATGACCTTCTGGGCCCTGCCCGTGGAATCCACATAGACCTTCACCCTCACAGTGCGGTCCTCGCTGAGGTATTTCCGGGGCACATCCTCGAGCGAGATGGGCGTGCTGTGCACCATCTTGCAGTCAGCGCTCCCTTTGGCGAAAGCGGGTGCGACCAGGGCATTGAGACTTGTCCATAAGATAAACATCGACAGAATCTGAACGGGTTGCCTCATGACACAGCCTCCTCGGGCGGATATCAGGCTCTACCCATCTGCTCCAGTGCGAAGGGATGCAGCCTTGGATCTTGAATTGATAAAAAATTCAACCACACCCAGACGCCCTTGTCACCCTATTTTTATTTATCAACAATAAACAAAAGATTAGCGCAGCCTGGCGAACTGGAATTCCCGGACAATGCACCCTGGCAACATCTTTCCATCCCTCACCGCAGGGCGGTAGGTGGAGGCCAGGGCGGCCCGCGTAACATCCGCGTCGATGGCCGAGCCGGGGAACCCGTTCATCACGATCACCTTCTGAGCCCTGCCCAGGGAATCCACATAGACCTTCACCCTGAAGGTGCGATCCTCGTCCAGGAGGCCCCGCGCCTCGGCACTGATGCGGACCGGCGCAGCGCTCACCATCTCGCATCTAGCTGATTCCCGGGCATGGGCCAGGGGGGAACCCAGACCGAGACCCAGCACCAGAAGGACCAAGCTTCCCCGAAGGGCCTGAGAGAGCTGTTCCAGGATCATGCATCCTCCACGGAAGAATCTCTTCTTCCGCTCAAAGCATGGATCGCCGATGCGGCCCCCCCCGTGAAAGCTCTGGAGCAAAGCTGTAAACATTCGCCCGACAATCGGCTTGTTTCATAATGGAAGAAATGCCATAACCCAAAAACAGCAAAAAAAGCATTTAGCCAGGATAAAGGGGATGAAAGGGATACAGAAGCAAAGATTGAGGCCCGGTCAACCAACCAGTCTTTGCTTTTCTCTGTGCCCTCTCTTTTGAGCCTCTGTGCCCTCTGTGTTTACTCTTTTGATCCTTCAGACTCAGCCAAGCCGACAGTCGGGAAGGTTCACCCCTCCGTATCGCCCGGATCCTTGAAACGGTCCTCCAGCAACTCTGCCGGGTGCTTGGCCTGGAGCTGCGAGCCCCGCTTATCGAGCCCGCCGCCAAGCTGGATGAGGCAGCCGGGGCACTCGGCGCAGAGGTACTGGGCACCGGTCTGCTCGGCGTTGTCGAGCTTGCGCTTCAGCATGCCCATGGAGAGCTCGGGCTGCTTGACGGTGTAGGATCCGCCCATGCCGCAGCAGGTGTCGCTCTCATTCATTTCGCGGAGATCGAAACCGGCGGCGCTGAGGGCGGCCCGGGGCTCCTTGTAGATCCCCACGTGACGCTTGGCGTGGCAGGAATCGTGGTAGGTAACGCTCTGGAGCTCCATCCCGTCCTTGGGGGTCAGGCGACCTTCCTGGATGAGCTTGGCCACCAGTTCGGTGAACATGACGGTCTTGGCGGCCACGGCCTCGGCCTTGGGCACCAGCCCCCCCATACCCTGCTGCTGGAGCAGATGAGGCCACTCCTTCTTCAGGGCCGTGGCGCAGGTGGCGCAGGCGGTCACTACGTATTCGACATCCTCAGCCAACAGGGGCCCCAGGTTGTGGGCCGCCGCCAGGGCCGCCATCTCGTTGGCGCCGGAGGCCCAGTGGGGAATGCCGCAGCAGGACTGCTCCTGGGGGAAGATAACCTCAAGCCCGGCCTGGTTGAGGACCTTGACCACCGCCACGCCCACCTTGGGCGATACGAAGTCGATGGCGCAGCCGGCGTAGAAGGCGACCTTGCCCCCCCCCTTGGGCTGGCGGATCTCAGGGAAGAGGTCCCGGAAGGGCTTCGGCGCGATGGCCGGCAGGCTCCGGTGCTCCGCGAGGTTCGACAGGAACATGGGCAGGTGCCGGATGAACCCATCTTTGGCGAAGGGCTTCTGGGCGATGGAGGCCGCCCGGAGCATGGCGTGGAATACCTTGCGGTTGTTGATGATCTGGAGGGCGCTCTTCTGGATGAAAGAGAGGCCTTCCTTCTTGGCTAGCCGCCGCCGCAGTTCCAGGATGAGCCCGGCGATATCGATCTTGCCCGGACACACCTCGTTGCACTTGCCACAGCCGATGCAGAGCCCCTGGATGTCCTCGGTGGTCTTCAGCTCGTTGAACCATGCGGTCAGGATCGTGCCGATCCCGCCGGTATAGATGTGGCCGAAGACATGCCCCCCCACCAGGCGATAAACCGGGCACACGTTCAGGCAGGAGGCGCAGCGGATGCACTGGAGGGCCTGCTTGAACTCGGGATCCGCCGCCATGGCGGTGCGCTGGTTGTCCATGAGGATGATGTGCAGATCCTTCATCGTGCCGTCATCGTTGGGGACGGGCCCGGTGATCATCGAGACGTAGCTGGTGATGAGCTGGCTGGTGGCGCTCTTTGGAAGGGCCCTGAGGATCGGGGCGGCATCCGCGAAGCGAGGCACCAGCTTTTCGATCCCCACGATGGCCACATGGATCTTCGGCAGAGTCGTGACGAGCCGGGCATTGCCCTCGTTGGTCATGATCACCAGGGTGCCGGTCTCGGCGATGGCGATATTGGCACCTGTCACCCCCAGGTCCGCCTCGAAGAATTTCTCCCGAAGCTCCTTCCGGGCCACCTTCACCAGGCCCTGGATCTCTGGGGAGAGGGGCCGCTTCACCTCCTGACTGAAGATCTCCGCCACCTCCTCCTTGGTCAGATGCAGCGCGGGCATGACCATGTGGGATGGCGTCTGATGGGCCAGCTGGACGATCCACTCGCCCAGGTCCGTTTCGTCCGCCTGGATGCCGTGCTCGGCCAGAAATTTATTGAGATGGATCTCCTCCGAGGCCATGGACTTGGATTTGGCCACCTTTTTGACGCCCTTGGACTGGCAGATCCCCAGGATGTAATCAAGGACGGCCTGGGGGCTGCTGGCCCGGAAGACCTTGGCTCCACGGGCCTCAGCCGATTTCTGGAACTGGTCCGCCAGCTCCGGAAGGTGCCCGGCCGCCTCGCCCTTGATGGCGGAAATCTCGCCGCGAAGGGCCTCGAAATCGACGCCCTCATAGGCCTTGGCCCGGGTGGCCGGGTAGTTCCAGCGGTCCAGGATGCCTCCCAGGTTGGGGTTTTCCAGGGCCTTGGTGATGGACTGGTCAAAGGCCTTGCTCACGGACGCCCCCCTTCCAGATCGTCGATGCAGATCACGATCACCCGCTCGGGGCCGTGGACCCCAATGGCGAGCACCCGCTCGATGTCCGCCGTACGGCTGGGCCCCGTAATGAAGGTAAGGTAGCGGCTCCTGGCCGGATCCACCTTGGTGAGGAGGGTCGCCAGATCCGGCACCAGGTTCCTGGTCGGCAGCAGGGCGATATGGGTCCAGGGCAGCGTCGAAGCCAGCCGCTGCTCCACCCCGGAGGCGTCCTGGACCAGGGTGCCGGTGTCCGCGATGCCCCAGTCCATCTGGGTGATGCCGACCCGGGCCCCCTTGGCATTCTCCCGGGTAACCGAAAGCGCCAGCCCCGGGATCGGGGCGCCCAGGAGCTGCTCTGCACAGCCCTCCAGGAAGCTGCCCCCCGCCCAGACGGCGGGGGTTCCTTCGACCTCAAGGCTCTTCAGCAGGAATTCGAGGGCCTCAGCTCCGGTCGGGAAGCGATGGACCAGACCACCGGCGGCCTCGGCCCTGGTTTTGAACAGCTCGTACATCTCCACCTCACGTCAGGACAGAAGAGCCGGGCTCCCGCAGACCAGGTCCGCGGGAGCCCATCTCATCACTTCACGATGGCTTCCGCCACAGGAATGGTCCAAGTGAACACATAGGCCTGAAGGAAGACCAGCAGACCCACCAAGCAGGCCAGGGCGATGCTGTGCCAGAAGACGCCCCTCAGGATCTCGCCCTCCTTGCCCTGCTGGCCCGTGGCCACACCGGCCACCACGATGCTCTGGGCGTCGATCATCTTGCCCATGACGCCGCCGCTGCTGTTGGCGGCACAGGAGAGGATCGGGTTGATGCCGAGCTTCTCGGCGCTGATCTTCTGCAGACCGCCGAAGAGGACGTTGGAGGAGGTGTCGCTGCCCGTGAGGGCCACGCCCAGCCAGCCGAGGAGAGGCGAGAAGAAGGGGAAGAACATGCCGGTGGAGGCGAAGGCGAGCCCCATGGTGGCATCCAGCCCCGCGTACCGGGTGGAGAAGCCCAGGGCAAGCATGGCGGTGATGGTCAGAAGGGAGATCCGGATCCGCTTGAGGGTGCCCAGGAAAATCTTGAAGAGCTCTCCGATCGAGAGGCCCAGGAAGAGCCCGCTCACGAGACCGGTCAAGAGGAGGCTGGTGCCGGTGGCGGACAGCCAGTTGAAGGTGTAGACCGCCTCCTCGACAACGGGCTTGGCGACAACCGGAGGAGCCTTGACGACGGCCTTGTCCAGAGTGGGCACGGGGATCTTGATGACAGACTTGCCAGCCAGGAAGTTCTCGTGGCCCTTGGCGCCACCATTCAGATAGGTCTTGAAGGTGGGGTGGCCCCAGGCGAAGACGAAGGCGCAGAGGAAGACCCAGGGCATCCAGGCCCTGACGATGCGCCCGGCGGAGTGGTCGGGACGGGCGGCGGCCTCGGCAGAGCGCTCCTCGGCGGACTCGTGTTCAAAGTGCCAGGTGGTCTTGGGCTTCCAGAACTTGAGAAGGGCCACTGTGGCGACCAGGGAAATCACGGAACTGAAGATGGCCACCAGGGAGGGCCCGAAGAAATTGCTCACGATGTACTGGGTGATGGAGAAGCTGGCGCCGCAGGTCAAGCAAGCGGGCCAGACCTCCCACATCTTCTTGCGCCCGGCCATGGCCCAGACCACCCAGAAGGGCACGATGAGGGCGAAGGGCAGCATCTGACGGCCCACCATGGCACTGAGGGCCTGCTCAGAGAGGCCCGTGACCTTGGCGAGGGTGATGATGGGAATGCCCAGGGCACCGAAGGCCACTGGCGCGGTGTTGCCGATGAGAGCCAGCACGGCGGCCTTGATGGGGCGGAAGCCCAGGCCGATCAGCATGGCTCCGGCAATGGCCACGGGGGTTCCGAAGCCCGCTGCGCCCTCGATAAAGGCCCCGAAGCTGAAGCCGATGAGGAGGACCTGGATCCGGCGGTCATCCGCGAGCCCCGCGATCGAATGCTTGACCACCTCGAAGTCGCCGGTCCTCACCGTGATGTCGTACACGAAGATCGCGCCGAGGATGATCCATCCGATGGGCAGCAGGCCATAGGCGGCACCATAGCCCGCAGCGGCGATGGCCAGCTTGACCGGCATGCTGTAGACGAAGATGGCGATGGCCAGGGAGGAGACCAGGCCGAGAATGGCAGCCCAGTGGGCCCTGATGTGGGCGAAGCCCAGCAGGGCCAGCAGGACCACGACGGGAATCGCGGCAACAGCAGCGGAAAGGAATACATTGCCCATGACAGGGGTGTACACCTGGGTCCATGTAAGCATTTCACCCTCCATTATGAAGCCATCTTTCTAGGTATTTTCACCTATGTCAACAACCATATTCACCTAGCCGACATCCGCAAGGCCGAACGATCAGATACGGCAATCCAGGGGGATCGGATAACGATTTGCTGTCAAACGCAGCGTAATCGCGCACGGGGATGCGGTGGCACATAATGAACTCGGCGGTCCCTGCCATCGTGTATATTTAATTAATTTTCTTATCCTGCCTATCCTATCCCTCCTGTTAAAAAGCTTTGAACAGGATGGATAGGATAGGCAGGATAAAAGCGGGCTCGATAATCAAGTTCAATTATGAGAACTTCCGCAATAATCCCCACCCGTCATTTCCTTGCCCTAAGGACGGCGGTTTGGCCGTGAGGCCCCCCTGGCTGCCTTCACGGCGCCGATCCTCAGACCGTTGTCAGCCCCTCGCGGATGGCGAAGCGGGTCAGTTCGGCGATGCTGTGCATGTCGAGCTTGTTCATCAGGTTCTGACGGTGGGCTTCGACCGTCTTCTGGCCGATGCTCAGTTCCTGGGCGATCTCCCGGGCCCTCATGCCTTCGGCCAGGAGCTTCAGGATCTCCTGCTCTCGGCTGGTCAGGAGGGCCAGCGACTTGGCAGGTGCGGGGGATACCTGCTGCACGAACTCCTCAACCACGAAGCCGGCCACCGCAGGGCTCAGATAAGGCTTGCCGCTCACCACCGTCTGGATGGCCCTGGCCAACTCTTCGAAGGCCGCCTCCTTGAGCACGTATCCGAGGGCGCCGGCCCGGAGGATCTGGGTCACGAAACGCCGGTCCGCGTACATGGACAGGGCAACCACGCGGATGGCAGGGTTCTCGCCCACGATCTGTCGGGTGGCTTCGATGCCGTTCAACCCCGGCATCGCGATATCCATGATGATCACTTCAGGTTGCAGGGTCCTGGCTGCGGCCACCACTTCGTGGCCATCAGCGGCCTCTCCCACCACCTCCATACCGGGTTCCTGCGCGAGGAGGGTCCGAAGCCCCTCCCGCACGACGCGATGGTCATCTGCGATCAGAATGGTAGTCAAGGCAAGTCCTTAGATACCCAAGGGTAGCACGAGCAGAACCGTCGTCCCCTCGCCGGGGAGGGACGTAATCTCCACCCGGCCGTCCAGTTCCGCCACCCGCTCCTGGATATTGAAAAGCCCGAAGCTGCGTCTGGCCTCCCTCAAAGGCTCCACCTCCGACATCACGAAGCCCTTGCCGTCGTCCTGCACCCGGCACAGGACGGACTCCTCGGTCCAGGCCAGCATCACGGAGACCTGCTTCGCCTCAGCATGCTTGACGATGTTCAGGAAAAGCTCCCGGACGGCTGAGAATACGAGGAATCGAAGCTCCTCGGTGATTTCCAGGGCCTCCCCGACCTGGGAGAAGCGGACCGCCAAGTGGTGCTTCTTCTCGTTCTCCTCACAAAGCCACTCCACCGCGGCGCTGAGGCCCAGCTGGTAGAGGATGGGAGGACTGAGCTCCCAGGTCAGGGAGCGGGTCTCGTTCACCGCCTCGCCGATGAGGGCCTGGACCTCCTCAAGGGGCCCGGCGAAGGGCGTCCCGGCGGCGGCCTGCAGGATCGTAGCGACCTTCACCTTGCCCATGGCCAGAACCGCTCCGAGCTGATCGTGCAGCTGGGTGGCGATGGTGCGCCGCTCCTTTTCCTCGAGCAGGGTGAGCTCAGCGGCCAGGGCGCGGAGCTTGCGCCGGGTCAGGTCCAGTTTGGCCTCCATCTGCCGTTGCTCGGTGATGTCCCGGACCACGCAGACCCAGCTGGTCATGAGCCCGTCCTTGCCCCGGAGGGGCATCATGGCCAGTTCGCTGACGAAGATATCCCCGTTCTTGCGCCTCATCTGGAAGTTGGGGAGGTGCAGGAAGCCCTTCTCCGAAAAGGCTTCCAGAGCCCGGGCCTCCAAGGTCTCGTAGGAGGCTTCATCCACATGGAGGATGCGTGCGGATCTCCCGAGCAGCTCCTCCCGTTCGAAGCCGAATAGCTGCCGGGTGGCCGGATTGCAGTCCCGGATGGTCCGCTCCCCCGCGTTGACAATGAACAGGGCGTCCAGAAGGCTCGCAAAGGTCTTGTTGAGGATCTCCTGGGAGTTCCGGAGCGCCTCCTCTCCCCGCCTTCGGCCCGTGATGTCCTGGATGATGCCGTCGATGTGCTCCAGTTCGCCGCGCTCATTCCGCTTGGCCCTGGCATTCTCCAGGATCCAGATGGTGCTGCCATCCATCCGCCGGACCTGGGACTCGTGCCCGTGCACTTCCCCCTCCCCGGTGAGTCTCGCCTCAAAGGCCATCCGAAGCCCAGGGTCCACATAGAAGTCCCGCCGGAGGTCCCGGACCCCTTTCTTCATCGCCTCGGGGCCCGAATAGCCCGCCATCCGGGCGAGGGCCGGGTTGACCGTGAGGAAGCGGCCTTCCGGGTTGGACTGATAGATCCCCTCGGCGGCGTTGTCGAAGATGCTGCGGAGCTTGCTCTCGGCCTGGCTGAGGGCGGACTGGGTCTTCTCGAGGGCCGCGAAGTCCCGCTTCAGCTCCTGGTTCGCGGCCTGCAGCTGGGCAGACCGCTGCTGCACCAGCTCCTCCAGATGGACCTGATACTTCAGGAGATCCTCCTCGGCCTGCCTGCGGCGGCTGATGTTGGCGGACAGGATTGCGATGATCGTGACGAGCAGGACCACGGTGCCCGCCAGGGTGACCAGGAGGTTCCGGTGACGGATCAGGAGCGATTCCGGCAGGTTGATGACCTGACTCCCCTTGGGCAGGGAAGCCAAGGGGATCTGGAACTTGGCCAGGGCGTTGTAGTCGAAAATGAGCCTCCCTGGGGTCTCGCGCTGGATCGGGATATCCGCTGGGCGCTCCCCCGCCATCACCCGAAGCGCGATACGGGCCGCGGCCTCACCCTGGGCGGCCCCGCTCGTGAGCATGCCCCCGGCCAGACCATGACCCAGATTGAAATCCCAGGCCCCGAAAACGGGGACCTGGGCAGCTCCAGCCACAAGCTCCATGCTCTGCTTGTATTCAAAGAGGCGCCCCGTGACGTCCCGGCTGAAGAAGGTGTGGAACACGATGCTGTGAGGAGGCAGCGTCTTCAGTTGGGCCAGGATTTCGGCCATGGACAGGCCATCGAGGAAGACGAAGCGGACCTGGGGATAGGACGGCGCCAGAACCCGAAGGTGATTGCCGACGATCTGCCCGGTCTCCGTGGAGTCGTTCACCACATGAATGAACTGGGTGCGGGGCTGTAGCGCCAGCGCCACATCCAGACTCCCCTTCAGGTCCGCCTCCTCGCTTACGCCCGTGAAGCTGGGGTGCCCGACCAGATCCTCGGCCCGGGCCTCATTGACCCCGCAGAAGACCACGGGGGTGCCGGGAAAGAGCTCTTCGCCGAAACGCCGGATGAAGTCAAAGGCATTGTTGTCGGTCACCACCACCAGATCGGGCCGGTAGGATCGGTATTTCTTCCGGAAGACCTGGGAGAGCTGCACCAGATAGTCGTCCCGATAGAAGCGCTTGCTGTCGAGATACTCCACATAGATGTTTTCCATGCCCACCGCAGGCGCAAGCACCGAGGTGATACCCAGGTGCTCCTCATCGGTCCACAGGAAGCCCTTGTAGTATGAGTGAATTATCAAAACCTTTTTACCGCCCTGCCCGGCAGCCCCTCCCCCCTGGGCCCAGACGGCCTGCCCGGAAACCATCAGAAGACAGCACAGCACAATCAGGAGCCTGAGCCCGAGGGCCAGACCTCCCGGGGCCCTGCGCCCTTCGCCCCGATCCGCGGGATCCATCGTCTCGGACACATCACCCCCAGAGGCAACAACTCCCTCCATTGTTCAGCAGTCGGGTAGATCTGGCACCCCCCAACCTGATCCGCCCCGTCGATGGGGAGGGCCCACCCCGACGTTGTATGAATGGTAATCCATTCTTACATCTTTACTTTTTCCTAATCCTTCAAGTGGCTAGACTGGTCCACTCGCCTGCACTTCAAGAGGATCTGTGAGCCAAAATAGACCATGGTGTTCCAGCTACCCGCCAGGCGTCGGAAGCGAAGCCCAAGCCCTTCCCTTCCAGAACCTCGGGCATCTGGCCCACGAGACCGCCAGGAAATTCGGCACCCGCAAGGCGACCACGCTGGTGCTCCCCAACGGCATGGAGGCGTCACTCTCCTTCCGGGATGTGGACCGCTTTGCGGACTCCTTCGCCTCCTATCTCCGGCAGGGCCTGGGTCTCAGACCCGGTACACGGGTGGCCATCCTGCTGCCCAACTGCCTGGCCTATCCCATCTGCGCCTTCGGCATCCTGAAGGCCGGGTGCGTGGTCGTCAACACCAACCCCCTCTACACCGCCCGGGAGCTGGAGCACCAGCTCAACGACAGCGGTGCGGAGGTGCTGGTGATGCTGGACCACTTCGGAGACAAGGTATCGGAAGTGCTGCCCAGGACGCCCGTGAAGGAAGTGATCCTGACGGGCATAGGGGACTTCTTCCCCTGGGCCCACGGCCTGCTCATCAGGACCAAGCTCGCCCTCTCCCGGCAGGTGCCCCCCATGGCGGTGCCCCACATACGGCTCAAGGCGGCCTTGCGCCAGGGAATCCTCTGCCACGCCAAGGAACGCCTCCTCCAGCCCGAGCACCCCATTCCCGAACCCCAGCTCGGGGACCTCGCCCTGCTGCAGTACACCGGAGGGACCACGGGAACGAGCAAGGGCGCCATGCTCACCCACGGCAACCTGCTGGCCAACCTGGCGCAGATCAACGAGATCACGAAGGGCTACCTCAGGCATGGGGAAGAGACAGCCATGAGCATCCTGCCCATGTACCATGTCTTCGCCTTCACCATCAACCTGCTCTTCGGGTTCTTCTCCGGCAGCCACAACATCCTGATCCCCAATCCCCGCCCCCTGAAGAACCTGAAGGCCGCCTTCCGGAACCACGACATCACCTGGATGAGCGCCGTCAATACGCTGCTCAAGGCCCTGCCCGACGAGAAGTGGTTCGCGGAAGCCCCCCCCAGGCACCTCCACTCCGTCTATGCTGGCGGCATGCAGACCCATCCAGCCGCTCTGGAACGCTGGGAAGCCCTGACCGGCAGCGTCATCATCGAAGGATACGGATTGACGGAGGCCAGTCCCCTCGTGACCTTCAATCCCCCCATCCGGGAAGGCGGCATGGTCCGCCGCCACCTCGATCAGGTTGGGGGCGCCGGGCTCCCGCTACCCGGCACCGATATCCGCATCGTCGACGACTCGGATAGACCCGTCGCTCCGGGCGAGCATGGGGAACTAGTGGTGCGAGGCCCCCAGGTCATGCAGGGCTACTGGAACCAGCCCGAAGAGAATGCCCGGACCCTGCGGGGGGGATGGCTCCACACCGGGGATATCGCCGTCCTGGACCCATCTGGTTATGTGACGATCACGGACCGCAAGAAGGACATGATCATCGTCAGCGGCTTCAATGTATTCCCGAACGAGGTGGAAGCCTGCATCGCCCTGCACCCGGATGTGGCCGATGTAGCAGTGATCGGCATCCCCCATGAGGCCACTGGCGAGGCGGTCCACGCCTACGTCGTGGCCCGGTGCCATGGCCTGACCCACGAAGAGATCCGCGCCCACTGCAAGAAGCTGCTGGCCAACTACAAAATCCCCACCCATGTCAATTTCATCGGCGAGCTTCCCAAGAACGCCGTGGGCAAGGCCCTGCGGCGCCTCCTCCGCCAGGGGACCATCCACAGGACCTGAGTTTCGGGCTGGAATCACCGCGGGGCGGCCTCCAAAGGCCGCCCCTGCTTGGTCGCGAACAAAGTCGCAGCGAGACTCATCCAATGACACCGCAGGGAGGGCGCCAGGTCATATCAGGATAAAATAATTGAGATGCAATTATTGATTTAAAACCACTATTTTAAACAGATTGCCCTGCTATTCTTCACCCTACAGACTGAGCCCAGGGCACCTTTTAAGTGCATACGAGGTCCAGTGTCGTTATTTCGCTACATGACTTCGCCAAGCTCAACCCATATGTGGGGGGATACATGTCCATGAAAGCCAGTGATCTGATGGTCAAGTGCCTGGAAAACGAGGGCGTGAAATATGTGTTCGGGGTGCCCGGCGAGGAGAACCTGGACTTCCTGGAGGCCATGCGCAATTCGAACCTGCAGCTGGTGCTCACCCGCCACGAGCAGACCGCCGGTTTCATGGCGGCCACCATCGGCCGCCTTACGGGTGTCCCAGGCGTCTGCCTCGCCACCCTCGGTCCCGGGGCCACCAACCTGGTGACCGCGGCGGCCTACGCCCAGCTCGGCGCCATGCCCATGTGCATGATCACGGGGCAGAAGCCCATCCACTCCAGCAAGCAGGGGCACTTCCAGATCGTCGATATCGTGGACATGATGAAGCCCCTCACCAAGCACACCAAGCAGGTGGTCCGGGGCGGACGCATCCCCGCCATCGTCCGGGAATCCTTCGCCAAGGCGAGCGGGGAGCGTCCCGGGGCCGTCCACATCGAGCTGCCGGAGGATGTGGCTGCGGAAGAGACCAGTGCGGTGCCCTTCCCCGTCCATCCCGTGCGCCGCCCCGATGCCAACGAGAAGGCTGTGTCCACTGCAGCGGAGTGGATCGAGCAGGCCCATTCCCCACTCATCCTTCTCGGAGCCGGAGCCAACCGCAAGCTGGTCTCCAAGATGCTGATGCAGTTCGTCGAGCGCACGGGCATCCCCTTCTTCAGCACCCAGATGGGCAAGGGCGTGCTTCCGGAGGATCACCCCCTCTGCCTGGGCACGGCTGCCCTCTCGGAACGGGACTACCTCCACTGCGCCATCGAACGGGCCGACCTCATCCTCAACATCGGCCACGACGTGGTGGAGAAGCCCCCCTTCTTCATGAAGCCCGGCGGCACCCGGGTCATCCACATCAACTTCGTCGGGGCGGACGCGGACGACATCTACTTCCCCCAGCTTGAGGTGGTCGGCGACATCGCCAACGCGGTCTGGCAGCTCCAGGAGAAGGTCCGGGTCTCCCCCCGCTGGGACTTCGCCTACTTCATGAAGGTCAAGGCCCGGGTGGACGCCCAGGTCGCGGAGCGTGCGGATTCCGACAGCTTCCCGGTCCTCCCCCAGCGCCTCGTGGCGGATGTGCGCAGTTCCATGGGCCCCTGCGATATCGTCGCCCTGGACAACGGGATGTACAAGATCTGGTTCGCCCGCAACTACCGGGCCTGGAAGCCCAACACCCTGCTCCTGGACAACGCCCTGGCCACCATGGGGGCGGGCCTGCCCTCAGCCATGGCCGCCAAGATGGTCCACCCCGCCAAGAAAGTCCTCGCGGTCTGCGGTGACGGTGGCTTCATGATGAACAGCCAGGAGTTGGAGACGGCGGTTCGCCTCGGCCTGGACCTGGTGGTGCTCATCCTGAACAGCAACGGCTACGGCATGATCAAATGGAAACAGGCCGGCGCTGGATTCGAAGACTTCGGTCTGGATTTCGGCAACCCCGACTTCGTCAAGTATGCCGAGGCCTACGGCGCCCATGGCCACCGCATCACCCAGACTTCGGAGCTTCGGCCCAAACTGGTGGAATGCCTCAACGCCAAGGGGGTCCATGTGATCGAGGTTCCGGTGGACTATTCCGAGAACGCCAGGGTCCTGACCAAGGAACTCAACGAAAAAGCCTGCACCATCTAGTGTGGTGGCCCGGAATGACTGGAACCAGCTCCAAGACGGGCCACCACACTTCCATCGGGGCATGGCCCCTTTGGCGAAAAGCACGCGGTGCGTGCTTTTCTGTCACCCCCTTGGGGGCACTGCCGTGCCCCCAAACCCCCGCCCAGTGTGGTGTCAGATCCGATTCAAACGGTCCGCATTTCACTGGGACACCACACTAGGAGCACCACCATGGCCCAAACAACGGAAACCTATCCCATCTGGGTGGCTGGCCAGGCCCTGGAGACCTCCCGGGCCCTGGAAGTCCTGAGTCCCTACTCCGGCCAGGTGGTCTACCGCACCTTCCTGGGCGGAGAGGCCGAATACGAGCGTGCCATCGAGACGGCCCAGGCCGCGCGCCATGAGATGCAGGCCCTGCCGGTCTTCAAGCGCTTCCAGATCCTGAAGCAGGTCTCGGAGGCCATCGAACAGAACCGCGAGCGCTTCGCCACCATCATGGCCCGGGAGTCCGGTAAACCCGTAAAGGTCGCCCTGGCCGAGGCGGACCGGGCCGCCCAGACCTTCCTCATTGCCGCCGAGGAGGCAAAGCGCCTTCCGGGGGAGCTCATGAGCCTGGACTGGATGGCCTCGGGCGCCAACAAGGAAGCCATCATCAAGTATTTCCCGATCGGCATCGTGGCGGGCATTTCGCCCTTCAACTTCCCCCTCAACCTGGTGGCCCACAAGGTAGCCCCGGCCATCGCCGCCGGGTGCCCCATCATCCTCAAGCCAGCCTCCAAGACCCCCATCTCGGCCCTGTTCCTGGCATCTTTGATCGCCGAGACCGATCTCCCCAAGGGCGCCCTCTCGGTGATCCCCATGGACCGGGAGACCGGGAACGGCCTGGTGACCGATGACCGCTTCGCCCTCCTGAGCTTCACGGGCTCCCCGGACGTGGGCTGGGAGATGAAGAAGCACTGCGGCAGGAAGAAAGTGGTTCTGGAACTGGGCGGCAACGCCGGGTTGATCCTGGACCAGGACGCCGATGTGGAGAGGGCCGCCGCCCGCGCCGTGGCCGGAGCCTTCGGCAATACGGGCCAGAGCTGCATCCACACCCAGCGGATCCTGGTGCACGAAACCCTGTTCGAAGCCTTCACCACCCGCTTCACCGCTCTGGCCGCCCAGCTCGTAACGGGGGACCCGGAGGACCCGAGTGTGGATCTCTCCGCCATGATCGATGAGAAGAACGCCAAGCGCATCGAGGCCTGGATCGAGGAGGCCAAGGCTGACGGGGCCAAGGTGCTTCTGGGGGGCGAACGCAAGGGCAACCTGATCCCGCCGACGATCCTCACGAACACGAAGCCGACCATGAAGGTCTGCGCCCTGGAGACCTTCGGCCCGACGGTGGCGGTGGAGCCCTTCTCGGACTTCCGCCAGGCCATCGAGGCCATCAACAACTCGCCCTTCGGACTCCAGGCCGGGGTCTTCACCCATGACATCCGCAAGGTGCGCTACGCCTTCGAGCAGCTCCATGTGGGCGGGGTCACGATCAACGAAGTCCCCACCTTCCGGGCCGAGCACCAGCCCTACGGCGGCGTGAAGGATTCGGGCATCGGCCGGGAGGGCCCCAAATACGCCATCCTGGACATGCTGGAACCCCGGGTCCTGTTAATGGATTACAATTCGCCGCTCTGAGGCATCATACCGGTGGGGGACCCCACCATGAGCGATACGGCGAAACTGGAACTGGACGGACGTACGCTGGAACTCCCGGTGATCGTAGGCACGGAAGGAGAACGTGCCCTCGATATCCGGGAGCTGCGCAATCAGACCGGCTGCATCTCCTACGACGAAAGCTACGGCAACACCGGCAGCTGTCAGAGCGCCATCACCTTCATCGATGGCGATAAGGGCATCCTGCGTTTCCGGGGGATTCCCATCGAGGAGCTGGCTGAGTATTCCTCCTTCGTGGAAACCGCCTACCTCATCATCTACGGCCACCTGCCCGCGCAGGTCCAGCGGCAGCGATTCTCAGCCCTCCTCACGGAGTACCAGACCATCCATGAGGACATGAAGTTCCACTTCGAGGGCTTCCCGTCCTCCGCCCATCCCATGGCCATCCTCTCGGCCATGATCAATGCCGCGAGCTGCTTCATCCCGGAACTGACCCGCAACTACGATCCAGTGGCCTTCGAGCGGATCGCCGCCCGGCTCATCTCCCAGGTGCGCACCCTTGCGGCCTACGCCTACCGCAAGTCCCACGGACTGCCCTCCATCTACCCCAAACGAAAATACGCATACACCCAGAACTTCCTGCACATGATGTTCTCCTCGCCGGACGAGGACTACGAGATCCATCCGGCGGTCCTGAAGGCCCTCGATCTGATCTTCCTGCTCCATGCCGACCACGAGCAGAACTGTTCGACCTCCACGGTGCGCATGGTGGCCTCGAGCCGGGCCAACCTCTTCGCCAGCGCCGCGGCAGGCGTCTGCGCCCTATGGGGCCCCTTGCACGGGGGAGCCAATCAGGCGGTCATCGAGATGCTCAAGGAGATTCAGGAGACAGGAGATGACGGCAGTCGCTTCCTGGAGAAGGTGAAGCGGAAGGACGGCGAACACAGGGCCAAGCTCATGGGCTTCGGGCACCGGGTCTACAAGAGCTATGACCCGAGAGCCAGGATCATCAAGGCCCGCTGCGACGAGGTGCTGGAACAGCTGGGTGTCCATGACCCCCTGGTGGACATCGCCAAGAAACTGGAAGAAACGGCCCTGCGGGATCCTTATTTCCTGGAGCGGAAGCTCTATCCCAACGTGGACTTCTACAGCGGCCTCATCATGCAGGCCATCGGTATCCCGCTCGACATGTTCACCGTGATCTTCGCCATCGGCAGGATGCCTGGCTGGATCGCCAACTACAAGGAAGTGATAGAGGATCCGGGCGGCCGGATCTATCGTCCGAGACAGATCTACCAGGGGCGGGCATTGAATCACTACACCCCCAGCGATATCCGCTGCTGAAAACGCCAGCCAGGAACAAGAGCACCCAGGAGGTCCGAGGCCAACAGCCCTGGCAGACCAGGGCACTCTCCACCCATCAGACGCCCCCGCCCAGCATCCAGGCGGGGGCGTTTCCGTGTAGACAGCAGCGCAAGCACCATTAATCACACCAGAACGGCAAACGTGACGATTGTCAAAAAATAGAATCCATTCATCTGAATGAGCCCCGAAATTCACCTTTTCTTAACCTATGTTTGCCTTGAGTCTAAAAATTAAAAATATAAGATCTATGTTGAAGCCCAACTCGAAATGAGCAGCCAATACAACAAGGGGGTCGACCATGACATCGACCGAGATCCATGCATCAGAAATTCCTGCACCTACGGCCTCTTCGGGAGGTCTTGCCAGGCTTGCATCCAAGGGCCCGTCAGAATGGGCCCGAACCTTCAGGCCCGCCCTCGAGACCCCCCTGGTGCGCCAGGTGGGGAAGGTAGTCGTCGATGGCTTCCTGGCCGGAATGGCCTGGATGACAGTCCACCTCATCTGGCTAGGGGAACCCGGCCCTTTCCTCCACACCTGGATTTGGGTCCTGGCGGCTCTCACCATAGGGCTGGCACATCGGTCCAGCCTCCAGCATTACCGAATGGTCAGCATGAAAGATGCTGCGCAATTGGCTCTGGCCACCTTGTTTCTGGTGCTCATATCACTGGCGTTGAGGCTCGCGGAGCCATTTCTTCATGTCCATTCATCAACCCCCAAGATCGCCTTCGGGGCCGCCCTTCTGACTGGGATTCTCTGGGCCACATTCCGATTCTCGTGCCGGGAGTTGAGCGAAGTCGTGCACCGCCATCAGAGCGCCACTTCCGCCGAGGTGGGTCCGGTCCACCGGACCTTGATCATCGGGGCAGGCAGAGCCGGCGCCCTGGTGACCCAGGAGATACAGCGCCATCCCAATCTGGGTTATGAGGCCGTGGGGCTGGTTGACGACTCGCCCGCCAAGCGGAATGTCAGGATACAGGGCGTGCCGGTCCTGGGAAGCACAGCCCAGCTCACGAACCTGATCCAGGAACAGCGGATCACCCATGCCATCCTCGCCATCCCGAGCGCTCCGGGTCCGGTGATCCGCAAGCTCACGAAAACCCTCCAGGACAGCCAGATCCAGATCAAGACGGTCCCCGGCGTCTATGCCCTTCTCGGCGCCCAGACCTGGAAACCTGTCATCCAGGACGTTTCCATCGAGGACATCCTCCGCCGGGATTCCGTCCAACTGGACCACAGCGCCCTGACGCAGGCCTTGTCCGGAGCCGTTCTCGTCATCACGGGAGCCGGGGGCTCCATCGGCAGCGAACTGGCCCGCCAGGTCGCCGCCTTCACCCCCAAGCACATCGTGCTGCTCGGCCGGGGCGAAAACAGCCTCTGGGAGGTCCAGAGGAGTCTGGCGAATCTGTACCCGCACCAATCGATCTCGATGGAGCTGGTGGACATCAGGAACCGCACCGGCCTGAGGGAAGTCTTCGAGCGCTACCGACCGGATGTGGTCCTCCATGCCGCCGCCCACAAGCACGTCCCCTTCCTGGAGACCCATCCCATCGAGGCTGTCCAGAACAACATCTTCGGAACCCTGAATGTGGTTGAAGCGGCATTGGACTTCGGAGCAGGAGCCTTCGTCAACATTTCCACAGACAAGGCGGTCAACCCGACCAATGTGCTTGGAGCCAGCAAGAGGATCGCCGAACTGGTCGTCCTGGATGCAGCCAGGAAGGCCGGGGATTACCGGCGATTTGTCAGCGTCCGATTCGGCAATGTCCTGGGCAGCCGCGGCAGCGTAGTGCCCATATTCAGGGATCAGATCAAGAAGGGCGGCCCCATCACGGTCACCCACCCAGAGATGACGCGCTATTTCATGACCATCCCGGAAGCCAGCCAGCTGGTGATCCAGGCTGGCATGCTGGGGAACACCGCCCGGGTCTACCTCCTCGACATGGGCGAAGCCGTCAGGATCGTGGATCTGGCAAGAGACATGGCCCGATTATCCGGCTTCGCTCCCGGGAAGGACATCGAGATCCAGTTCGTCGGACTCCGGCCAGGCGAGAAGCTCCATGAGGAGCTGTGTCTGGAGAAAGAGCGGATCTCCACGCGGGTCCATCCCAAGCTTTTCGAAGTGGCGCCTCAGGGCTTGACCCCCGAGGCACTGGAGGAGGCCCTCCGGGCCCTTCAAGCGGCAATTCAGCTGCCTTACGAACAGCGTCAGCCCGAAATCGTGAAACTCCTGCAGACCTATGTGCCGACATACAAGCCATCGCTTCTGGGTGTGGGGCGATTCGGCGGCCACGTCAAGGATCGACGAAGACAACCACACCTGCTCCCTCCGGGAGCCCCCTGCCGCAGACGTCACTGAAACCAAGATGTGATGGGTTGCCATCCATCCAGCGCTGGAACCCCCATGAACATGAAAACGTGGATCACCTGGACCGCCCTGGCCCTTCCCCTCACAGGACAGGTCGCCACTCAGCCCCAACCCGCCGCCACCGCAACGGCCAGGACACCGGACAAGCCTGCATCGCAGGAAAAGGGGGTGGGCTCCACCCCTCCGGAGAGCCCAAAGGTTTCAGCCGTTGCCCCCCAAGCACCCCAGACACCTCAGTCAGGCAGCACCCCAGCGCCAAGCCCCCGCACCCTGGTCCTGGCCAGCGATATCTTCGCAACCGCGACGACCTTCGCCCAGGCTTCAGACCCCCGTGTCAACGACGGGTATGTGCTGGGCCAGGGTGACGTTCTCCAACTCAACGTCTACGGCGGTCTCGTTCTCGAAGAGAAGATCGAGGTCGAGCGGAATGGCAACTTCACCATTCCCAAGGTCGCGACGACCAATGTGGGCGGCCTTACCCTCCCCGAAGCCAAGCGGAAGATCCAGTCGCTCCTGGAGAAGCACTATTCCAACCTCCAGTCGGTGGACCTGGAGATTTCAAGGGTCCGCAATGTCCAGGTCTTCCTGCTCGGCGAAGTGGCGCATCCCGGGTCGTACGTCGTCCCAGGGGTCAGCTCCATGGTGAATGTGCTCGGCACCGGTGGCGGACCTTCCCCCCTGGGAAGCTATCGCCACGTCCAACTCCTTCGGAACGGACGCCAGATCGCCAAGGTGGACCTCTACAAGCTTCGATTCGAAGGACGGGGCCTTGTTCCCATCAGCCTCCACGATGGAGATACCGTCTTCGTCCCCCTTGCGGGCCCCAGGGTTCTGGCAGAAGGGGCCTTCAAACGGGTCCCAGCGTCCACATCCGGTGAGACAAGCCAGGTCCAAGTCGAGTTGACAGAGGCCGAATCCGCCATGGACGCCGTTCGCTGGCTCGGAGGCCTTCAGGCCAGCGCATACTCTCGCCTGATCACCCTGCAGAGGACCAACCCGAGCACAGGGAGCATGAGCGTCACCAATCTGGATCAGGACATCCTGCAGAAGGGCTTTCCGCTCTTCGAGGGGGATGTCCTCCGCTCCCTGTCCCGGATCGACAGGAACGAAGGCCAGGTCGAAATCGCAGGTCACGCACGGGTTCCCGGCAAGTTCGGCCTGGAACCCGGCATGACCATCGGGGATCTCCTGGAGAAGAACGCTCAGATCATTCCCGACACCTATATGCCCAAGGGGGAGGTCATCCGGACCCGACCGGATGAGACGACGGAAATCCACGGATTCGACGTGGAAAAGGCCCTCAAGAGAGATCCGAAACACAATCTGGTCCTCCAGTCACGGGACCGGGTCGAACTCTTCAGCGTCACGAGCTTCCGCCTTCCCCGCCGAGTCACCATCCTGGGGCCCTTCACTCGCCCAGGAATCTACGATTGGCATGAGAACATGCGCGCTTCCGACCTGATCTTCCGGGCCGGGATCCCAAGGCTCAACGCCGATAGGTGTTATGCAGAATTGGCCAGAATGAAGGACGGGAAGCGGAGCGAAATCATCCGCCTGGACCTGGCCAAGCTGCTTCCCAGCGAAACCAAGTGCGTCGTGGATCTCGAAGACGAGGCCCTCAATCCCCGTCTCCGGCCCTATGACCAGATCACGCTCTACGAATCGTCAGACTTCCAGATCCATAGAAGCGTCCTCGTCAGCGGCCAGGTCAAGCGCCCAGGGGTCTACACCATCGAGGAGGAGCACTTCACCCTGCGCCAGCTCATCGAAAGGGCTGGAGGCCTGACCAAGGACGCAATGTCCCGTGGAGGCGTCTTCCTCCGTTCAGCGGTCAAGGCCAGGGATCTCACGAAAATTGACCTGGAGGAGGGCAGCGTCGACCCCAATGACCCCACGACCCAGGGCATCAACAAGGTCCTGGAGCGCCTGGCCGAGACCAAGCGGGGACGGAACACGGATGACCTCATGCCCAATCGCCTGCTTCATGACCTGCAGGTCGGGACCCTCAATCGTCTCGTGGTCGATTTCGATGCAGCCATCGGCGGGGACGCCCGCCAGGACGTGGAACTGCTTGATGGCGACCAGATCCTCATCCCCAGGAAGGTTGACAACGTCTACGTGGTGGGCGAAGTGGCGAGTCCCTATGCGACCTTCGCCCTCCAGAACCAGGAGAAGGTTTCGGATGTCATCGCTCTCGCCGGAGGCCTCACGCACAACGCAGACAAATCCGAGGTGCGCCTCATGAAGGCCAATGGCCGCATCGTAGACAGTTGGGTCATGTCCAAACGCGTCGAACCGGGGGATGTGGTGCTGGTCCCGCAGAAGATCCGTCGAGACACCACATGGCAGGACAATCTCAACGCCCTCACTCCCATCGCCATCCTCATCAACGCGCTTCGGAATTGAAAATGGATTCCACCCTCGAACCCACCCCCCTGTCCCCTGGAATGGTCGACCAGCAAGTCCCCCTGATCCCTGCAAGGAATCTTGGCGCACGACTCGAGGCTCACCCCGTCATCTTCGCAGCCATGGGCGCACTGGTTTTGGCCATCGGAGTGGCCCTCTACACAAGAACCCTGCCTGACTACTATGTCTCCGAAGCCCGGATTCTATCGGACATGGGGCGCCCTGGCGCTACGCCCATGGGGGTATGGACGCCGGGCGTCGAACGGGAATCGAACGGCAACCCAGAGAAAGAGGGGCCGACCCTGGCCTATTCGGACATGCTGCGGAGCCGATGGATCAATGATCGACTCCTGTCAGAAAAATTCGATTTCCACCAGGCCTCCTGGGGATTCGGCCCAGGCCCCATGGAGCACCACATCACAACCCTGAAGGACTATTTGGGAGCCCGCACCACCGACGAGGCGATCCGAAGACTCCAGGGCATCCTTTCTGTGCAGAGGGACAGCAAATCAGGCCTTCTCACCTTGAGCGTGGAGACACGATCCCCGGAACTTTCCCAACTGATCGCCCGCCGGACCGTATCGCTGCTGGAGGAACTTCTGGTCCATCTCTCCCAGCAGGCCGGTGATCAGAGGAAGGGATTCACCGAACGCCAGCTCAAGATCGCCCGGCAGGAATACAACGAAGCCAAGGCCAAGATGCTGGCGTTCCTTGACCGGAACTACAACTACCAGACGAGCCCGGATCCCAGCATCAAGGTCCAGGGGGACCGCCTCCAGATGGAGATCGACCTGGCCAAGCAGGTCGTCACCAATCTGGCCCTGCACCACGAGCAGGCCCAGATCGACGCGACCAACGACACCCCCCCCCTGATGGTCCTGGACAAGGGAAGCCTTCCAGAACTGAAGAGCCGTCCAGCCCGATCCTCATTTGTCGTGCTCAGCTTCCTGCTGGCCTACACAGGGCTCTGGGCCTGGAGCCGTCGAGCCTGGCTTCGCAGCCTTTTCAGAACCCAGGAGTAGCCCTTGGAGTTGACGATCCCCCGGAGGCTCCCCCACCGAAGTTTTCTCCGCAGCCTCTTCTCACTGGCGGGAGGAACAGCCATCGGCCAGGGCCTGATGGTGGCGGCAGCCCCGGTCATCACCCGTGTGTACAGCCCAGCGGAGATGGGCGCGTTCAGTGTATTCGTCACGGTTACCGGAGTCCTCAACGCGATCAACTCCCTGCGCTACGAGATGGGGATCCCGGTTGCAGAGGATGAGAGCAGCGCCAACAGACTCCTCTTTCTCTGCGCAGGGCTAGTCACCGCCTTCTGCGGAATCCTTTCGGCGGTCCTGTGGTTCTGGGGAGGATCGCTTTGCCTACTCCTGAAGGTCCCGAATCTGACTCCCCTGCTCTGGCTGCTGCCCCTGGCTGTGGGAGTGGCGGGGTACACCGAGGCTTTGAACTTCTTTTCAACCAGAAAACAGGCCTTCAGCGCCCTCGCACAGTCCAGGATCCTTCAGGGGAGCAGCCACGCCCTGCTTCAGATCCTGTTGGCGTTCACAGGGGCGGGCGCCCTGGGTCTGGTGGCGGGTGACATCGGCTCCAGGGTCCTCGGGGGCTTCCGTCTGGCCTGGACCCTGAAACTGAGAAAGCGTTTCACGGATGCCCGGTGGGAGAAGGTCGTTGAGACAGCCCGCAGATTCTCCCGCTACCCCAAGTACATGGGCGGAGCCAGCTTCCTCAACCTTGTCGCCCTTCAGATCCCCTTCATACTCATTCCCAGCAACTTCGGTCCAGAGGCTGCCGGACACTATTTCCTGGCGTATCGCACCCTTTTCCTCCCGGCCAGTTTCATCGGCGATGCCATCTCCCAGATCTTCCTGGGAGAGGCCGCCGAACGGGTCCGCCAGGGCGCACCCCTGGGGCCCCTCACCATGCGGATCGTCATCGTGCTGGCGGCGATCTACACCCCCCTCTATGCCATGTGCCTGGGCGGGGCAGGAAGGCTTTTCCCGGTCATATTCGGCGGCAGGTGGAGTGCGGCGGGAGAGTATGCCCAATTACTGGCCCCCATGATTCTCCTGTGGTCACTGGCCAGGCCCATCAGCATCCTGCTGATCGTCAGAGACAGACTGAAAGAGAGCCTTGCGGTCACCTGCCTGCAGATGGTGGGCGTCTGCACAGCCATCTATCTGGGTGGACGCACCGGTTCCATGCGCACAACCGCCGCCTATATATCCATTTATGGAGTCCTTTTCTCCATGCTCTCGATCGTCCGCTTTCTCAGGGCCGCAGAGGTGGACATGGCAACCGCCTTCCGCCGTCTTGCGATCATCCTGGCCCTCAGCGCCCCGCTGGTGATCGCCATCAGGGCAGGCGCCAGCCATCTTGGGTCCCTCGGCCTGATGGGCGTCACCGTCCTCGGAGTGCTTATCGTATCCGCCCTATCACTGGGCTTTCTGCGTCGGGAGGGTCTGCTGTGATCCGGATCGCATTGGTCGGCCAGCCGTTCTGGTCGCGGAGAATGGTGGACCTGTTCAGGGAGCACTGCCCGGAAATCGAAGCTGATTTCGTACCCCTCAGCGCGCTGCTTCGCCCTGCCCACGCAAAGCAGCTCCTCAAAGCCGACATCTTCCTGAGGATCGGCTACAGGCCGGGCGGAAGCACCTGGAGAGCCGTCGCCTTCGATACCCTTTGGGCAGGCATGCGCCGACTCAATCCCAGCGCCCAGGCGATCCACTACTGGATTGGCACAGACGCCCTGAACACGCTGGAAGATTTCCGCGCGAATCGCCTGAGGAAAGGCCCTGTCCGAAAGGCCAGGAAAGACACCCATTGGGCCGTCTCCCCGCCCCTCGTCGAGGAATTGAGGGAGGTCGGCTTCAAATCCAATTGCATCGCCCTGCCCGTCCCCCTGAAGGATGTAGAGGCTCCCGAAGCTCTCCCGGCACCCTTCACAGTCCTGGCCTATATCCCGGAAGGGAGGGCGGAGTTCTACGATGGTCCCTCCATCTATGCCTGCGCCAAGGCGCTGCCGCACATTCCGTTCGAGATCATCGGCGGAGAGGGCACTTGGGCCCGTCCATCCCTGCCCAACCTGACGTTCTTCGGCTGGCAGGAGGACATCCGTCCCTTTCTGGCTCGAGCCTCCGTACTCGTCCGGCTGGTCAAGCATGATGGGCTCCCGGGGACGGTCAGGGAGGCATTCCAGGCGGGCCTGCATGTGATCTATTCCCACCCCATGCCTCATGTCCACAGAGTCCCCTACCGGGAACCCGCAGCACTCCAATCGGCCCTCGTCGAACTCCACCGCAGGTTCGAGGCAAGGGACCTGAAGCCGAACCTGGCGGGCAGAGACTATGCAGAAGAAACCTTCGACCTCCAGAAATGCATGAGCGCCTACCTCAGTGACTGCCGCGCGCTCGTGGAGAAGGGAGAGTCCCCCCAGGAGCCGAGCCTCACATGCTGAAAAAAGTCGCCTATCTATGCCTGCAGGCCACCAAGCAGGGCCAAGCCTCGTACGCCCATGTCAATGAGATCATCGATGGCCTGCGCAGGAACGGTGTCGAAGTGCAGCTATTCGAACCTGCCAATGCAGAAAAGAGCCTCCAGCCAGGAATCGGCAAGCGACTGTTCGACGCCTTCTGGGTCCAGTTCCGTCTCATCTGGCACATCCGGACCTTCGACCTGCTCTACATACGGGGCCACTTTCTGGCCTTCCCGGCCTCCATTGCTGCCCGATTGTTCCGCGTTCCCCAAGTCCGCGAGGTGAATGGCCCGTACGAGGATATTCATCAGATCTATCCATGGACTCGCCCCATCGCCCCCCTCATCCGGGGACTGTCTCGACTCCAGAACCGATTGGCAGGCACCATCATCACGGTCACTCCGGAAATGGCCAAGTGGTGCAAGGAGGATTGCGGGCACGCGAGTGTGGAGGTCGTCCCCAACGGCGCCAATCTCGACATCTTCCACGCTGAGGCCCATGCCCCCAGCGCGCCTTTGGATGCCTATGCCATATTTTTTGGAGCATTCTCTCCCTGGCAGGGCATTGACGTCATGCTCAAAGCGGTTGAGCATCCCGAATGGCCCAGCAATGTTTGCCTCCTCCTCGCAGGAGATGGCCTGGAGCGGCCCAAGGTCGAAAGCGCAGCGAACAGGAATGAGCGCGTCCGATATCTGGGCACCATTCCATACCGCGAACTGCCCGGGTTCGTGGCACCGGCCCTTGTGGGCCTCTGCGTCAAGGACGACGGAGGCACCCACACCAGCACGGGATGGTCCCCCCTGAAACTCTACGAGATGATGGCAACAGGCATTCCGGTCGTCGTCACGGATCTTCCGGGCCAACGGGAGATCGTGGAGAAGAGCCGATCCGGCCTGGTGATACAGCCCGGTGACCCGGCGGAATTGGCAAGAGCGGTTGCTTCCCTGGCCTCAAATCCTGCCCTGGCCAAGGAGATGGGATCCCGGGGCCTGTTGGAAGTCCGGGAGAACCACTCATGGGCTCGCCGAGCCAATGACACCCTGGGCATCCTCCAGGAAACCTTCAGACGGGCGAGGAGTGCGTGATCCGCCTTCACCTGACCCTTCTGCTGGCACTCATCCAGATCGTCTTCACGGAACGCATGGCTGTCCAGCTGGCCACCGGGGGGCGCGGAATGGTCATGCTTGCCAACCTGATCGATCCCTGGCTGACCTTGGGACTGGTCGTAATCCCCTTCTGGTCCGATATCAAGCAGGTCCTGGGGACCCGAGTATTCCGCCTCTACTGGCTGCCCTTCACGGCCT
Organism: Holophaga foetida DSM 6591; assembly: GCF_000242615.2. Lineage (GTDB taxonomy): Bacteria > Acidobacteriota > Holophagae > Holophagales > Holophagaceae > Holophaga > Holophaga foetida. The sequence continues at coordinate 93,415 of NZ_KI912268.1, read as the reverse complement.
GCAATCTCGTCCTGCCGGTACTGGCCTTTCTTCTGAACGGCTACCCAGCAAGAGGCATCTTTGCCACCTGGAACGCCATCCTGCCCATCTGCATCATGTTCGTCGGGATTGTCGGCACGTTCCGGGGGGGTGCCTATCAAAGGACCATCTCGAACTACTTCCTGCTGGCCATCCTGGTCCAGGCCCTGCTGGCCATGGCCCAGATGGCGGGCAGCCTGGGGTACATGCCCGGTCCATTGCGCGTCATTTATGAGTGGGACCTTGCCGTAAAGGTGAAATTCACGGGCAACAACCTGATTGTCGGAAGATCGACGGGATTCTATCTGAATCCCAACTCCCTCGGGGTGTGGGGTCTCCTCGCATTCTGGATCTCCTTTTTCCTACTGGAAGGGAGGAAGCGCACAATCGGTCTGGTGGCGTCCTTCCTGACGATCCTGCTCTGCCAGTCCCGGGGCACCCTCTTTGCCCTGCTTGGCAGTGCAGCCACCTATGGAATAGCCCTGACATACAGGCGAGGTGACAGGGAGGACCGCAAACGCATTCTCCACCTGACCGGGCTCCTTGCGGCCATTGCCATCGTCCTGATCGCCACACCGGAAATAGGGGACAGCCTCCACGGCCTCCTGCTGGATGTGCCCATCATCGGCAGGGCATACGAACGCTACCTTTCGGGGGCCATGGTCTTCACCCAGGGGGCGTCTGCCGACGCCAATTTCAATGGAAGAGTGTCGTTCTGGTATGAAATATTCAAATACATATCCACACACCCGTTCGGGACCCTGGGGCAGCCGGAGTACAAGCTCGGGATACCGATGGACAACCAGTTCGTATCCGCCTTCGCCCAGGGAAACCTCTACTACCTTGGCGCGCTCCTGCTTCTGCTATTTGGAGGAGCACGACTGATCGGCAGCAGCCTGAACACGTCAAAACTGCTCGCCACAGCAAGCATCGCCATCGCCATCAACGGAATCACCGCAGTACCGCTGAGCTACCCCGCCTCATACCTCTACTGGGCCATCGTGGGAGTCTTTCTGGCGGAACACGTGACCCGACATTCCAAGGAGGTCCATCCATGACCCGGCTTCTCATGGCTGCCACCATCCATCGGACCCTTGAGGGATTTCTGCTCCCATATGCCCAGCATTTCCGGAAAAAAGGCTGGGTAGTCGACGCCCTGGGACGGGGAACCACCCATTCCCAGGCCTGCTGCGAGGGATTCAACCACTGTTTCGAGGCCAGCTGGAGCCGGAACCCCCTGCATCCAGATGGACTCTTCGGCACGCCACGGGAGATCCGACGGGTAGTCGAAGAAGGGAACTACGACATCGTCCACGTCCACACACCCGTGGCAGCCTTCATCACCCGGCTCGCGCTCAGAAAGCTCCGCTCCGAAAGCTTGAAGGTGGTCTATACGGCCCATGGCTTCCATTTTCACGATGGCCGCAACGCCCTCAGCAACCTGGGCTTCGCCTCCATGGAGCGCCTGGCGGGTCACTGGACAGACAGGCTGGTGGTCATCAACCGCTCCGACGAGGCCGAGGCCCTGCGCAGAAGGATTGTGGCCCCCTCTCGCCTCAGCTACATGCCAGGCATCGGCCTTGATCTGTCCTACTATGCACCCGAAACTGTCCCGGACCGGGAAGTCCTTGGAATCCGGAGAAGCCTTGGACTCTCGGCCAACGCCCCCCTGTTCCTGATGGTCGCCGAGTTCAACCCCGGCAAGCGGCACGCCGATGCCCTCAACGCCTTTGCAGCTCTTCAGTGCCCCAATGCCCACTTGGCCCTGGCTGGCCAGGGGAGGCTGCAAGCCGAACTCCAGGCATGGAGTCATAAGAGAGGCCTGTCCGACCGGATCCACTTTCTGGGCTATCGAAGCGACATTCCGGCTCTGATGAAAGCATCCGCAGCCACCCTGCTCCCCTCGGAGCGGGAAGGACTGCCCCGAAGTGTCATGGAATCCATGGCCCTGGGCGTTCCGGTGATCGGATCCGATGCCCGGGGGGTCCGGGATCTTCTGGATGCGTGCGGAGGCATCAAGGTCCCCGTGGGAGATGTGGACGGCCTTCGAAAGGCCATGGAGCACGTGATCCAACACCCGATGGAAGCCGCCAGAATGGCAGCAGGGGCGAAGGCCAAGGTCAAAGCCTACGACTTGAGCGCCCTCCTGCAGCAACATGAGGTGCTCTACCAGGAGCTCCTGAAGAAGTAGCGCACAACTCAGTCCATGCGACCCCAGGGAGCCTATTCCTCCCAATCAATATCACGCTGGAGTATTTTGGCCGGATAGCCACCAATCAGCACATGTTCGTCGGAAAACACACCAACCACGCAGCTACGATATGCAACAACGGAATGCGCACAGATAATGGCACCCTTCAGGATATCGACACACGAGCATATCCAGGTATGAGCGCCAATCACGATCGATTTCAAAGGCGTCTTCATCGCACCATTCACATACATACGATGCCCATCTGAATCACGAATATTAACATCCCACCCCAATAGGACATCATCACCAATTTTAATTTCATCATTACATGCTATAAAGCAGTTTTTATTAGCACTAAAGTTATTTCCGAATGTCAATTTGCCACTATCAACCCGCAGCGACGCACCTTCAGCCAAATAGGCCCTTCCTTTGAACAGGATTCCCGCATTCTTGCCGCATGACAAATAGCCACGACAATTGGAAGCTATGCCAGCGCTTCCGCCAAAACCGATCTTGATCATGAAGGTAGATACGCAAGCATCTATCTTGACGCCACCCCTATAGAGCTCTCCGATCCTTATATTATAAGCCACCAAGATCGGCATTCGAATTGCGACCTTTATAGGGAAAACCTTCAAATTGAAATATATAGTCTTAGGCATACTCACAATCGCCATAACCTTCAAATTCACGATCGACTCCTATACCTGGATCTACTCATTGGTAGAACGTGAAGCAGCATCCAACTGAAGGCCCACCCCTTGGCCGAGATCATTGTTCTTGAGTTTCAGTCCCTGACACAATTCGGCCTGGATCGCAGCAGCCTTCCTCTCCCTCGCAGGCGTCTTCCGGGAAATGCGATTCCCGATGAGGACAGCGTCGCGACACAGCCTGAGCCATATGCCACTACCTCCAGCGTCCTCCACACGATTCCTTCGCAGCTTCAACCCCGGAACCTGGTAGGCCGAAAGGCCATGCTGCCCAGCATTGCGAATGACATTCCCCTCCAGGACAACGGGAAACGTGCATGCGTTCAGGGTCACTCCAGATCCCCTGCTCTCCTCTACCCAGTTCGATTCAAGCCGGGCTGGCCCCCCAAGCCTCCCGACGAGGATTCCGCTCCCATAGCCATGAATCTTCGACCCCATGGCGGTCCGGATCACCCGATTGCCCTTAAGGAGTCCCCGGGCGTGGTCTCCCAACACGATGCCCCAGGAGTATCCCCGGTCCCTGGAGCCGCAATCCATCACGAGGTTCCCCTCGAACCTGGCCTCCACAGGTGGAAGCCCTGGGCGGGACTCAACATGCAGTCCACCGGTCCCGCAATCCCTCACCTGGTTGTCCAGATAGAGGACCTTCATCGGCCCATCCACCTTCTTCTCGGGATCCACATCGCTGGTTGCCCCCATCCTTCCATTGCCTTCGCAGAGATTCTGCTGAAAGGCCAAGTCCCGGACCGGGATGCCAATGAAGCCGTCTCTGGCGTTTTCTGAGAGCACGCAGCCCTGGACGACAGCCCGGTCCACATCCTTCGCATATATCCCATCAATGGTCGCCCCCATGCGGTCCGAGGGAAGGGGGCCTGAAGGGACACGACCACACCCCCTCACCCGCATCGCCTTCAGACGAAGCTGACCCAGCCCCACAGCCTTGACACCTGAGGCATCAAGTCCACCCCCTTCGAGCGCAAGCCCCTCCAGCGAGACAGTGGCTCCCTTGCCCTGGAGAAGAAAGAAAGGCTGTGGGACCTGCCGATGCAGAACCGTTCGACCGGCGACGCCGATGATGCGGAGGGATCGATGGACCCTCAGGCCTGCACACCAGTAGACCCGAGGCTCCAGGGCCAGCTCGCCCCCCATCGGAGTGGCATCAATCATCGCCTGAAGCCGCTGGCTTTCGTCCTCCGCCCGGCATCTCGCAGCAGGAGCACAAAGCACCAGGAGCGTGAAACAGGCCCGGCTGAGGAATGGCGGCATCAAGCCTCCCATGGCTTCCGGTAGATGGGAAAGAAGTCGCCTTCTTCCCCCCCCCTCCCCTGGGAAGCTGCCAGGGCGTGGTACATGTCCGGCAGCAGGATCTTCCTGAAGGTGGAAAAGGTCGTCACCTGCTTGGACAAACGGTATTTGAAATCAAATAGCCCATCCCGCCTGGCCCCAAGCCCCCCGCCGAGATGCAAGGTGCTGTGCCCATTCTCGATACCCCAAAGACGTATGGCATTCACCAGGATCTTGCTGGGGGAGCCATCCCGGTGCGCATCGAGCACACCCATAAGGAAGTAGTGAATAATGCCATTCATCTCAGAGAAGAAGGCGCCACCGGTAACTTCACCATCCGGTGAAAAGCTTGTAGCGAGGTGGAAATGCGGCTGCGTTTCCCGCACCAGCAACTCGAAATACCCCTTTGAAAAATAATAGAACGGAGCTGCCCCCAGACGTCTCATGGACTGATAATAGGCATCAATCACAACATCAATGGTCTGCCACTGGTCCACCTCCACCCGATAGCCCTGCCCCATCTGTTTATTAATGAATCTTCTATTTTTATCATTAATCCCAAGCCAACTCTTCTCGCCATCCCGGAGATCCATGAATACGGAAGGGCCATGGGAAGCCACCGCCCCCAGGGGGGCCAGGAGTGCATCCTCGGCTCCGAAAAAGGGATTCAACCGGAGAAACAGGGATACGACCCTCTCCTCCCGAAGGAAAGCCTCCATCTGAGCATGCATCTCGGGAACCAGCGTCCTCCACCCCTCCCCCCAGTAAAGAGGGGCAGGATAGCCATAGGCCGAGGTCGCATCGTAGTAGCCGGAAAAGGCCTTCCCAAAGCCCTCCAGGGGACGCTTGATCAGCGGCAGCAGCATCCCGTGGGTTCCAGTATCCAACAGGAAGAGCAGAGGTTCCCCCCCTTCATGCTGGGCACTGGCCTGCATGTAGCCCGGCAGATGGAAGAAGTCTCCGGGGACCCGTCTCAAAGCCTGAGACCAGCGAGGGTCATCAATTCCCACAAATCCAGCGCCCTGCTGAGAGATGCGGTTCATGCAAGGTCCTGAACGGGCAATCGGACCAAACCGATGGCCGAGGGGAAGGGACTAAAGAGATGCCGCAAACGATTCACAGTAAATAAACACATGTCATAAAGTGTAAACACATAGATGGACGAACGCGATCACTTCAATTCCATAAATGGTAACAAATTGGTAAATAACACTAGCAAAAAACAGATCAAAAAGCCAGGCAAGAGACATCCCAAGCAAAGGACATCCTTTTCCAGGACGTTATGCTAGCATGACCCTTTCAAGATAAACGCTCATCCCAGGAAATACTCATGCCACTCGCCACCACCTCCTCGGTAAAGCCATCCACCCAGATCCCCCCCTGGCCCTCCTACTCACCGGAGGAGATCGAGGCCGTTTCACGAGTCCTGGAAAGCGGGAAGGTCAACTACTGGACAGGAGATGAAGCCAGGGCTTTCGAGAGGGAGTTCGCGGAGTCGGTTGGATGCGGCCACGCCATCGCACTCTGCAATGGCACTTCCGCCCTGGAGCTCGCCATTCATGCCCTTGGCATTCCCTCCGGATCCGAGATCGTCACCTCCCCTCGCACCTTCATCGCCAGCGCAAGTTGCGCGGTCATGCAGGGATGCCGTCCCGTCCTGGCCGACGTGGATCCCGTGAGCCAGAACATCAGTGCAGAGAGCATCGAGAAGGTCCTCACAGAAAAGACCCGGGCCATCATTCCCGTGCACCTGGCGGGCTGGCCCTGCGATATGGACCCGATCATGGCGTTGGCGGAACGCCGGGGCCTCAAGGTCATTGAGGACTGTGCCCAAGCCAACGGAGCAACCTACAAGGGCAGGCCCGTGGGCAGCCTGGGGCATGCGGCGGCATTCTCCTTCTGCCAGGACAAGATCATCACCACCGGCGGGGAGGGAGGCATGCTGACCACCCGCGACAAGTCTGTGTGGGAAAAGGCATGGAGTTTCAAGGACCACGGCAAGAACTGGGATGCGGTGTACCACCGCGAACATGCCCCCGGCTTCCGGTGGCTCCACGAATCGTTCGGCACCAATTGGCGAATGACAGAAATGCAGGCCGCTATCGGACGGATTCAGCTTGGCAGGCTACCGGAATGGACCCGCCTCCGCCGACGCAACCTGGCACGCTGGAACGACGCACTCAGCCGCTTCCCGAGCATCCGCATCACGCCCTTCCCCCCTGAAATCGGACACGCCGCCTACAAAGCCTATGCGTTTATTCGGCCAGAGCACCTGAAAGACGGCTGGAGCCGGGATCGGATCATGACCGAGATCTCCGCCCGACAAGTCCCCTGCTTCAGCGGAAGCTGCAGTGAAATATACCTGGAACAGGCATTCACCCGGAAGGAATGGCAGCCAGACAGGCGCCTCCCCGTGGCGAAGGAACTCGGCGAGACGAGTCTGATGTTCCTGGTCCACCCGCCCCTCACTCCCGAGCACCTGGATCACATGATTGCCGTTACCACGCAGGTCCTGGAACGAGCCACCCGCTGAGAGCCACCCATGCGCAGATCACGCCCTGTCTATCGAGCCTTCAAACGCAGCCTGGACATCGCCCTTGCCGGAGGCGCCCTGCTCTTCCTCTGGCCAGTCATGGGAGTGCTCTGGATACTCGTGCGAAAGCACATGGGTTCTCCGGCGATCTTCCGCCAGGAGCGGGCCGGGCTCGACGCCGAGCCGTTCCACGTATTCAAGTTCCGTAGCATGGTGGAGGCATATGACGACAAGGGGGAGCCCCTCCCGGACGCCGAACGCCTCACCCCCTTCGGCCGATTTCTGCGGCGATCCAGTCTGGACGAACTGCCCCAGCTTTGGAATGTCCTCAAGGGAGACATGAGCCTCGTGGGACCCCGCCCCCTCTATATGGAATATGTGCCCTACTACTCCCCAGAACAACGGCGACGCCTGGATGTGAAGCCCGGCGTCACGGGCCTCGCCCAGATCACCGGCCGCACCACCCTGAACTGGGAACAGCGACTGGCCCTGGATATCAGGTACGTTGATCGGGCCTCCCTCAGCGTGGATATATCGATCATTCTCAAGACGTTCCGCAAAGTGCTCGGGTCTGAGGACATTCCCGAATCCGGGCTGGATTGCGAAACACGGTTCCGGGGAACCTCCATGCCGGACGAAGCCCCTGCCACTGAGACCCCCTAGCCCACAAGCTCAAGAAGCCCCGGTGCACATGTTTGCACCCAACCCCTTACCCCCTGTCCGAGACCGTTTTCCCGAAGGAGGCTCCAGTGCGCGCTCTATGGCTCCCAGTCGCCGCGTTGATGACACTTGCCGGGTGCAGCGGTGGTGACAACAGCAGCAGCAGCACCCCCACGCAGACCTCAGAACTGAGATACCTCCAGGTAAGCGGAACCGCACCCAACTCTCAATATGTCGTCGACAACAAGGCGAAGCTTGAAGAGGCTCCATTCAATGGCACCGTCCTGGCCCTCATGTCAGGTCGGATCATCTTCCACCCGACCGCCCTCTTCTCCTCGCCCAGTCCAGCGTACTGGTTTGCTGCGGATCAGGCGAACCTGCCGAACATCAATTCCTCGATATTGACTGACAACTTTCTGCTCATGCGCGGCAATGCAGATGCGAGTTTCGACCCCTTCAGCGACACCCACTGGGCTACAGCCTCCGCCAACATCCGGACGGTAGCTCAGATGGCCAAACTCGGCCAGCTCAAAGGTGTAGCCTTCGATCCTGAAGGCTATACCCCCGGCAGGAACATCTTCACCTACGCCACCTACTCCGGGCACACCTTCGCCCAGTGCAAGACTCAGCTTCGACTGAGAGGCCAGCAATTCATGTCGATCATCCAGGAGGAGCACCCGAACAGCGTGGTCTTCCTCTTCGGAGGACTGAGCATGCAGAGGGAGCTGCTGAATGCCGCGCAGGCACAGGCGGATCCGGATGCGTACATCGCAGACCGCCTTGAGAATTCTGCAGGAATGGATGGTCGGTACGGCCTCCTCCCCTCTTTCCTGAACGGCATGCTGGACGTCATCAGCACGGGGATGCAGATCGTGGATGGCAGCGAGGTGACCTACACGTATAGCCGCAGTGAGGATTACACCCTGGAGCGCGAGCTGACCCTCACTTACGCCCGGAACCATCTTGTCGACTCTTCCAATCGCACAAAATACGCCAATCAGGTGAAACTGGGGGCTTCCGTATATATGGACGCCTCGTTCGATCAGCTGAGTGACAGCAGCAATCTGGCCCACTACATGAACAGCGCCACTCGTACCCGATTCTTCAACTATCAGCTCTACTGGGGGCTCAAGACGACGGATAAGTATATGTGGATCTATTCCGAGACAGCGGACTGGTACAAGGGAACGGATATCCCAAGCGGCGCCACGACAGCCATGACCTCGGCCAAGGCCCGGGTGGATGCATCACAGGACCAGGGCGACAGCACCATCGAGGCGGATATCGCTACTGCCGAAGCGCAGGTTCCGTGATGTTGCCTTTCATCGCACAGACACCAGAATACCGAGTGCCTCGCCGTGCATAGACTGATACGCGCCATCTGCTACCTCCTCTACTACGGCTGGGCCCGCCACCTGCCCATCTCCTGTCGTCCCTACGCATTCGGGGCCAAAAGAATACGCCGCGCACTCTGCCGACACCTCCTTTCAGAATGCGGCCGCAATGTGAACATCGAACACGGGGCCGACTTCGGAACCGGCAACCTCATCAGAATCGGAGACAACTCCGGACTCGGAGTGGATTGCGTAGCCGGAGGGCCTCTGGATATAGGACGGAACGTGATGATGGGCGCCGGAGTCATCATCTTCACCCGGAATCACGCATTCGAGGACACCGACATCCCCATGCAAGCCCAGGGTTATTCCCCGGCCCAGCACGTCATTATCGAGGATGACGTATGGATCGGGGCAAGGGTGATCATCCTTCCGGGCCGTAGAATCGGCAGGGGGGCTGTCATTGCGGCAGGTGCCGTCGTCACCAGAGATGTGCCCGCCATGAGCATCGTCGGCGGCAATCCAGCCAAGCCGATCAGGACCCGTCTCTAGCTATAAAGGTATTTATGAATATTCTGATAACTTCCGCAGGACGTCGCAACTATCTCGTACGATGGTTCAAAGAGGCATTCACGAATTCCGAACGGGAGGGCAAGGTCATCTGTGGCGATGCTTCGCCCATGGCCCCGGCCCTCCAGGAAGCGGACGAGGCAATCCACCTCCCCCTGGTCTCCTCTCCGGACTATGTAGACCACCTGCTTGCCGTCTGCAAAGCCAAAAGCATCCGCCTCGTGGTTCCCCTCAATGACCTGGAGCTCCCGATTCTCGCAGCCGCCCGGGCAAGATTCCTGGAGGAAGACATCATCCTCGCCGTTTCCGATCCCCAGGTGATCGACCTGTGTTTCGACAAACTGGCCACCCATCGATTCCTTCAGCGAGTAGGCCTCTTCCCTCCACTCACCTTCGCCAGCATCTCGGAGGCCCGTGGAGCTATCCAGAAAGGGAGCATTCAGTTCCCGATCATCATGAAGCCCCGCTGGGGCTCTGCATCCATCGGGGTTGAAGTCGTCCGTTCAGAGACGGAGATGGCGGAAGTGCATCCGTTTTTCATTGAGCGGCTCAAGCGGACCATCCTCGCGGAGGTCAGCTCCCAGAATGAAGCCCAGTCGGTTCTGATCCAGGAATTCCTGCCCTGCCAGGAATTCAGCCTGGACGTCGTCAACGACCTGCAGGGGAATCACGTGACAACTTTTGCCAAGAAGAAGATCGCCATGAGGGCGGGGGAAACCGACAAGGCCATCACCGTGGACATCGATGCGCTCAGCTCCGCAGGGCGGGTACTGGGGGAGAAGCTTGGACATGTCGGCAACCTGGACTGCGATGTGTTCTGGGATGGGGAATTCGTGCGCGTCCTGGAGCTGAATCCCAGATTCGGAGGGGCGTACCCCTTCTCCCACGCCGCCGGAGCAAATCTACCGGCCGCCCTGCTCGCCTGGGCCCTGGGCGAAGAGGCTGAACCGGAGTGGCTGAGGATCAAGCCGGGAGTGGCCTCTGCCAAGTTCGATCAGATCACGGCCGTGCAGGAAGCCTAGAGAAGGCCTTCGCCAGGTTCGCCATGGAGCAGTTCTGCATCCCGAAACGATCCTGCAATCCAGCGAAGTGCGTCAAGACCTCCTCAAGCATGGCGATGTTTTCACTCAGGTCCCTGCCGAAATTGTGGGGATGCCACCAGAGGTGGTAGACCCCGTTGCGCCGCGCGGCATCCGTCATGGAACGCTTGATCCTGGCGAGCTTGAGTGAATCCAGAGGCCGAAAGGCCGATGAGAATGGCTTCAGGAACGCGCTGGCAGGCAGGTTCAGAGGCTCGTCCTCGGAATGAGCCTGGAGATGATTCGTCTGGTGTCCCGAAACAGGAAGATAGACATCGACAAGTCTCCCGACCCTCTGCCTCAAGGCCATCCCTTTGGGGCCAGGGTCGACCCTGTAGATCCAGTGGGGCCGGTTCCCGCGGAAGGAGGAGATGCCCAGGGAACGCGCAATTCCCAGGGCCGTCGAATCGTACTGGTTCCGCGGGAAAACCAGACTCTCCATGGCAATCCCCTTCGCTCCCGCCACCTCGGCCCAAAGCCTCAGGTCCGCATCGAAAGCCTCTGGATCCCAGAGGCTTTCGAAACAGTAGAAGTGCGAATAGGTGTGACAACCGACCTCCTGCCCGGGGGTATCCAGGATGCGGTCAAGCAGATCAGCCCCGAAGTGTAGCGGATCCGAAGCCTCATCCTGTCCCAGCTCATGGGCGAGGGCGGCGTAGGGATCCAAGGCCTGCGTCCCATAGGCAGGCCTGACTGCCGGCAAGGCCTCCATCAATGCCCTTCGGGTGCGGTGGAACACGAAGCCGACGGTCGCCCAGGTGGTTTCTATCCGATGCCTCCGGAACAGGTCCAGCATCGCCGGGATGGCCTCTCGCTCACCAAGGATATTGGGGATATAAGAGGCATAGCCGGGAAGATCTCTCATCCCCCAAGCCAACTCGAAGTCGAGGGAGATGACGAAATGTCCATGCCCAAACAGTGTTTTCTTCTGGATCATTCAGGATGCCCAAGCGGTTGTGCCTGGGCCTAACAAGGAAAGGCCAGGGCGGATAAGACTCAATACTTATCCACAATAATGAACGAGTCAACAAAAGACAGATCCATCCTGACCGATACATCGGATCGCGAACCTACACCCAGCTCTCCTGCCGGATCTCGCCATCGATCCCCACGACGATCACCTTGATGGGCACCTTCCGGGTGGCCTTGGCGGCGGCGGACTGGGCGAGCCGCAGGAGGCCACCGCAGCAGGGGACTTCCATGATCATGACGGTGATGGTGTTCACCTGGGCCTCATCGATGAGGCCCACCAGCTTATCCGTGTAGACCTCCTGGCCCTGGTCCAGCTTGGGACACGCGATGGCAAGCTTCTTTCCGGGCAGACAGCGCTGGTTGAAATCGGCCATGGTGAAGGCCACGCAGTCTGCGGCCAGCAGGAGATCAGCCCCATGAAAGACAGGATTGGCCGGAGAGATGAGGTGCATCTGAACTGGCCACTGGGTGAGCTGGCTCACCAGGCCGTCCTGAGCCTGGGGGGCAATGGGGTCACGCAGGATCGTGCGGGGGGCGGAGCCGGGGCAGCCTTCGTGCATGGTCTTCTCCTTGTATTCGGGGATGGAGATCTCGTGGGCTCTGAGATAGTCCAGGGCCTGATTCAGGTAGGTGGTCTGGGAATGTTCATGGAGGTGCTTGAGGTGGGCCTTCAGGGTGTTGGCCCCCTTGGGGAGGATGTTCTCCAGGGTCAGGCACTCGTCATAGGGGGCGGCCTCGCGGGTCTCCACCGAGATGGCCCCCACCGGGCAGTCCCCGATGCAGGCCCCCAGACCGTCGCAGGTAATTTCAGACACCAGGCGGGCCTTGCCGTCGATCATCTGAAGGGCCCCTTCAGGGCACCCTTGGGCACACTGGCCGCAGCCATTGCACTTGTCTTCGTCGATGCGGATGATCTGCCGTTCCATTTCGTTCTCCCGTGGAATCAGGATGCAGCCCAGCGCCGGACCTTTCCTTGATTGCCATCAAGAAACCCGTTTCCGTGGACAAAAAAAGAGGGCGCCGGAGCGCCCTCTTCCATTCCATGGACCTTGGAGACTTAGTCCTTCTTCACTGCGGGAGCCAGCTTGGCCATGTTCTCGTAGACCGCGAAGCGGTTCGTGACATCGCGCTGGGCCTGGGCCAGGAGCTCCTTGAAGCCCTCGGGGTTGGCCCGCTCCACGATCCGGTAGCGGTTCTCATTCCGGACGTAGCTGCCGAGCTCGATCTTGGGAGCGGCGCTGTCCATCTGGAGGGGAGCCTCGCCGTTGGCGGCGCGACGGGGGTCGTAGCGGAAGAGGGGCCAGTGACCGGAATCCACGGCCAGCTTCTGCTGCTCCACACCCTTGACCAGATCGAAGCCCTGGGCGATGCAGTGGCTGTAAGCCAGGATCAGGGAGGGTCCGTCGTAGCTCTCGGCTTCCTGGAAGGCCTTGATGGTCTGGGCATCCCGGGCGCCCAGGGCGACCTTGGCGACGTAGACGCTGCCGTAGGACATGGCGATCATCGCCAGATCCTTCTTGGGCATGGTCTTGCCGGCGGTGGCGAACTTGGCCGAAGCACCGATGGGGGTGGACTTGGAGGCCTGACCGCCCGTGTTGGAGTAGACCTCGGTGTCGAGCACCAGGATGTTGACGTTGCGTCCCTGGGCGATGACGTGGTCGAGACCACCGTAGCCGATGTCGTAGGCCCAGCCGTCGCCGCCAAGGATCCAGACGCTCTTCTTCACCAGGAAGTCGGCGAGGCCGAGGAAGCGCTTGGCCTCAGGGGTGTTGATGGCCTGGAGCTTCTGCTTGAGGAGGACGACCCGCTCACGCTGATCGCGGATGCCCGCCTCGGTGCTCTGATCGGCATTGACCAGACCGGCCACCAGATCGTCACCCAGCTGGGAGGCGAAGGACTGGAGGAGCTCCTGGGCGTTCTCGGTGCCCTTGTCCACGGCCATGCGCATGCCGAAGCCGTATTCCGCGTTGTCCTCGAAGAGGCTGTTGGACCAGGCGGGACCGCGGCCTTCCTTGTTCACCGTGTAGGGCGTGGTGGGCAGGTTGCCGCCATAGATGGAGGTGCAACCCGTGGCATTGGCGATGTAGGCCCGATCGCCGAAGAGCTGGGTGAGAATCTTGACGTAGGGGGTCTCGCCGCAGCCCGCGCAGGCGCCGGAGTATTCGAAGAGGGCTTCCTTGAAGGCCGTCCCCTTGATGTCGAGCTTGAGCTCGGCCCGATCCGGGAAGGGCAGGTTCAGGAAGAAGTCGTAGTTCTGGATCTCCGCTTCCCGCAGGGGGAGCTGGGGAGCCATGTTGATGGCCTTCCGGCCTTCATTGACCTTGTCCTTGGCGGGGCAGTTGGCCACGCAGATGCCACAACCGGTGCAGTCCTCGGGGGCCACCTGGATGGTGAACTTCTTGCCCTTGAATTCCGCGCCCTTGTAGTCCGTGCTCTTGAAGGTCGCAGGGGCACCGGCCAGGAGGGCGGCGTCATAGACCTGGGGACGGATGGCGGCGTGGGGGCAGATGGTGGAGCACTTGTTGCACTGGATGCAGACCTCGGGATTCCAGGTGGGAATCTCGGTGGCGATGTTGCGCTTCTCCCACTTGGTGGTGCCCACGGGCCAGGTGCCATCCACGGGGAAGGCGCTGACAGGGAGCTGATCGCCCTTGTTGGCCATCATGATGGCCTGGACCTGCTTGGTGAACTCGGGAGCCTTGTCGGAGACGAAGGGAGGACGCACCCGGGTGGAGGTCACGGTGGCGGGGACCGTCACTTCGTGCAGGTTCACCAGGGTGGTGTCCACGGCCTCGAAGTTCTTCTTGACCACGGCGTCGCCCTTCTTGCCGTAGGTCTTCTTGATGCTCTTCTTGATCTGGTCGATGGCCTCGTCCTTGGGCAGAACCCCGGAAATGGCGAAGAAGCAGACCTGCATGATGGTGTTGATGCGCACGCCCATGCCCGTGGCCTTGCCCACTTCGTAGGCGTCGATCACGTAGAACTTCATCTTCTTGGCGATGAGCTCTTCCTGGACTTCCTTGGGCAGGTGCTCCCAGATCTCGTCCTTGCCGTAGGGCGTGTTGAGCAGGAAGGTGGCGCCGGGGGCGGCACTGCTCAGCATGTCGTACTTGTCGACGAAGCTGGTCTGGTGACAGGCCACGAAATTGGCCTGGCTGATGAGGTAGGCCGAGCGGATGGGGCGGGGCCCGAAGCGCAGGTGGCTGATGGTGATGGCGCCGGACTTCTTGGAGTCATAGACGAAGTAGCCCTGACCGCAGTTGGGGGTCTCCTCGGCGATGATCTTGATGGAGTTCTTGTTGGCGCCCACGGTGCCGTCAGCACCCAGGCCGAAGAACATAGCCCGCTTCACATCGGCCGCTTCGATATCGAAGGTGGCATCGACCTTCAGGCTGGTGTGGGTGACATCGTCCACGATGCCCACGGTGAAGTGGGCCTTGGGGGCTTCGGCCGCCAGGTTGTCGTAGACAGCCTTGACGCAGGCGGGAGTGAACTCCTTGCTGGCGAGGCCGTAGCGGCCGCCCACCACCTTGGGGTCCAGGGTGGTGTAGCCACGGTCCCGGGCTTCCCGCAGACCGGCGACCACGTCGACAAAGAGGGGCTCGCCCACGGCACCGCATTCCTTGACCCGGTCGAGGACGGCGATGGACTTGACGGTGGCAGGCAGGGCCTCCACCAGGTGCTTCACCGAGAAGGGACGGTAGAGGCGGACCTTGATGAGGCCGACCTTCTCGCCCTGCTGCAGGGCCCAGTCGATGTACTCGTGGGTCACATCACAGGAGGAGCCCATGGTGATGATGACGCGCTCGGCATCGGGGGCACCGTAGTAGTCGTAGAGCTTGTACTGGCGGCCGGTGAGCCCTGCGAACTTGTCCATCTCCTCCTGCACGATGCCGGGGCAGGCGTCGTAGAAGAGGTTGCAGGCCTCGCGAGCCTGGAAGAAGGTGTCGGGGTTCTGGGCGGTGCCGCGCAGCACGGGGGCGTCGGGGGTGACGCCCCGCTTGCGGTGGCTTTCCACCAGCTCATCCGTGACCATGAAGCGCAGATCTTCGTCCGTCAGCATCTCGATCTTGTTGACCTCGTGGGAGGTCCGGAAGCCGTCGAAGAAGTGCAGGAAGGGAACCCGGCTGCGCAGGGTGGCGGCCTGGGAGATCAGGGCGAAGTCATGGGCCGCCTGGACGCTGTCGGAGGACAGCATGGCGAAGCCAGTCTGACGGCAGGCCATCACGTCGCCGTGATCGCCGAAAATGGAAAGGGCGTGGGTGGCCAGGGTGCGGGCGCTGACATGCAACACGAGGGGAGTCAGCTCACCCGCGATCTTGTACATGTTGGGAATGAAGAGCAGCAAGCCCTGGGAACAGGTAAAGGAGGTGGTCAGAGCACCAGCCTGGAGGGAACCGTGGATTGCACCGGCGGCGCCGCCTTCAGACTGCATTTCCACAACGAGAGGAACCGTATTCCAGATGTTTTTTCGCCCCTGGGAGCTCCATTCATCGGAAAGTTCCCCCATGGTGGACGAGGGCGTGATAGGGTAGATCGCAATCACCTCATTTGTGCGATGCGCTACCGATGCCGCAGCCTCGTTACCGTCAAGGGTAACCATGCGTCTTTCGGCCATGAGTATACCTCCTAGTAAGCGTTGAACGAAGCCGCTCCGCGGCGGGGGTGGCGCCGTGTGGCGGGCCCGCGCAGTAAGAAAGCTAGCAATTCCATGTAAATGAAGGCTCCTTGGTCATCGCGATGTTGACGCATCGCCAGACGACTGTCAAGCGACATGAAAATTAACCCACCCGGCGACACGAATATTGACCCCCTTGTTGTATGAGCCCGTGG
>NZ_KI912268.1:57150-77128 GCF_000242615.2 Holophaga foetida DSM 6591 | reverse complement strand
ACCTGGCGTCCCCAAAAGTGGATCAGCAGGCGCGATTTCCCCATAGCCCTCGCCCAACTCCCCCGCCGCTCCGGGCTTGTTCAACACCGCATTTCATCGGTGGGGGCTCCGTCTACCTGAGGCAGCCTCGCCCACGCCCCACCGACGAAATGCTCACTGTTTCATGAAAACGCCGTGGGTGTTGGGCGAAATTTGTCGAACGGGCGGACTTGTGATGCCCCGGGGTCCGGCAGGTATGCATTTCCCCAGAGCCAGTCTAAGGCTTGACCGGCGAATGTAACAAGAGTGTGAATGCTAATTCGGGAATAAGCCTAGGCTTATGCCGGAGCACCAAAGTATGGTGCCCCGGCATTGTTTTTCAAGCATTTTCCGCGACCAAGCCCCTTCAAACCGGGACTCCACGACGGCTTCGACCTGCCCTCCAGAACGTTTTTTTGACCAACTACACAGCCTGACAATCAGGAAAAAAATATCAAATACAACCTTCTAGAGAACCGAGCGGGTGTCATAGGGGGCAG
The DNA here is from genome assembly GCF_000242615.2 of Holophaga foetida DSM 6591. GTDB lineage: Bacteria > Acidobacteriota > Holophagae > Holophagales > Holophagaceae > Holophaga > Holophaga foetida. The sequence goes on along the minus strand of NZ_KI912268.1, from coordinate 76,610 downwards.
TGCGTCCCCCTTCAAACCGTGCGATCTCCGATTCGAACTGCTGGAGATAGCCCAGTTCATCCACGCCCATAAGCATGCAGCGCTTGGAGAAGGGATCCACTGGGAACTCGATGGCGGTGCCATCCGCCAGGGTCAGGGTCTGGGCTTCCAAGTCCACTTTCACCTCGGCGCCGCTCCCCTGCCCCACCAGCTTCGCATGGACCTCCGGGCTCACCTTGATGGGCAGAAGGCCGTTCTTCAGGGCATTGCCAAAGAAGATATCGGCGAAGGAGGTGGAAACCACCGCCCGGAAGCCGAAGTCCGTCAAGGCCCAGGGGGCGTGCTCCCGGGAACTGCCGCAACCAAAGTTGTCCCCGGCCACCAGGACCTGGGCTCCCCGGGCCACGCCCTGGTTGAGGGCGAAGTCGGGGCGGGGCTGGCCCGCGGCATCATAGCGCCAGTCGCTGAAGACGGCCTTGCCCAGGCCCTCCTTGGTCGTGGTCTTCAGGAATCGGGCGGGAATGATCTGGTCCGTGTCGATGTTGTCCACGGGCAGAACGGCGATGGGGGATTCAAACGGGGTGAAGGGATTCATGCGAAGCTCCGGGGATCGGCGACGGTGCCCGCCACGGCACTGGCGGCGGCAGTGAGGGGGCTGGCCAGGAGGGTGCGCCCCCCAGGCCCCTGACGGCCCTCGAAGTTCCGGTTGCTGGTGGCCACGCAGGTCTCACCCGGCTGGATCATGTCCCCGTTCATGGCCAGGCACATGGAGCAGCCGGGCTCACGCCACTCCGCGCCGGCCTCCACAAAGATGCGGTCCAGGCCCTCGGCCTCGGCCTCCTTCTTGACGACCTCGCTGCCGGGAACGATGAGGGTGCGGACCTTGGGGTTGACCTTGCGGCCCTTGAGGATGGAGGCCGCATCCCGAAGGTCCTCGATGCGGCCATTGGTGCAGCTTCCCACGAAGACCACGTCCACGGGACGGCCGAGAATGGGCTTGCCACCCTCCATCCCCATGTATTCCAGGGCCTTGATGAGCCCTTCGCGCTCCACACCCGACAGATTGGCGGGATCAGGGATGGCTGCGGTCACGGGAATGCCCATGGCAGGGTTGGTGCCGAAGGTGATCATGGGCTCCAGGGCGCTGCCATCCAGGGTCACGATTTCATCGAAGTGGGCCCCCTCGTCGGACACCAGGGTCTTCCACTTGGCGACGGCGGCGTCCCAGTCGGCGCCCTGGGGGGCGAAGCGGCGCCCCTTCAGGTATTCGAAGGTGACCTCGTCGGGAGCGATGAGACCGGAGCGGGCCCCGGCTTCAATCGTCATGTTGGAGATGGTCATGCGGCCTTCCATGGAAAGGCTGCGGATGGCTTCGCCACCGTATTCGATGACGGCACCGGTGCCGCCCCCCACGCCGATCTTGGCGATAAGGGCCAGGATGATGTCCTTGGCGGTGACGCCAGGGCGCAAGCGCCCCGTGACCTCGACCTTCATGTTCCTGCTGCGCTTCTGGAGCAGGCACTGGGTCGCCAGCACCATCTCGACTTGGCTGGTGCCGATGCCGAAGGCCAGGACACCGAAAGCGCCGTGGGTAGCCGTGTGGCTGTCGCCGCAGACCAGGGTCATGCCGGGCTGGACCAGACCCAGTTCCGGACTGAAGACATGCACCACACCCTGGTGGCCCGAACCGGGGCCGCAGAGAGGCACGCCGAACTCGCGGCAGTTGGTCCTGAGCTGCTCGATCTGCTTCGCCGCGATGGGATCGGTGATGGGCAGGGAGCGGTCCGTGGTGGGAATGCTGTGGTCGATGGTGGCAATGGTGCGGTCGGGACGGCGGACCTTGAGTCCCCGGGTCCGCAGGCCATCGAAGGCCTGGGGGCTGGTGACCTCATGGGCGAGGTGCAGATCGATGTAGAGAAGAGCCGGCTCGCCATCCCTTTGGGCGACGATGTGCTCGTCCCAGATCTTGTCATAAAGCGTTCTCAAAGCCATGGGGACCCCTTTTCTGGTCGTATTCAATCCTAGGGTCCCAGGATACCGGCTTCCAATTCATAATGGCTATGCTCGACATGCACGGGACGCATAATGGACATCAATCAGCTCGAAACCTTCCTGGTGGTCTGCGAGGAGCGGAACCTGAGCCGAGCCGCGGTCCGGCTCTTCCTAACCCAGCCCGCAGTGACCCGCCAGATCCAGAACCTGGAGGCCGCCCTGGGGTGCCGCCTCCTGGAACGCACCCCCAGGGGGGTGGCTCCCACGGTCCAGGGAGAGGAACTCCGGGCCAGAGGGGTGCGCATCCTGGAGGAACTCCGCAGCCTCCGGGAAATAGGCAAGGGGAGCGAGGGGATCAGCGGGGAATTGAATGTGGCCTGCTCGGATACCGTGGCCTGCCACTTCCTCGCTCCCATCCTGGGACGCTTTGCCCAGGAGTGCCCGCGGGTGAGGATCCACCTCGAGAACAGCGTGACCCCGGGAATCGTGAATCTGGTGGAACGGGGAGCCTGCGAACTGGGTTTCGTCCTCCTCCCGGTGAGGAACTCGCGCCTGGAGATCCACCCGGTCCTGAACTACCACCATGTGGCGGTCTTCGCTCCCCACGAAGAGCCGGATGGGGGCGGCCCCATGGAGCTGGCGACCATGTGCGCCATGCCCCTGGTGCTGCTCACCCGGGATACGGCCACCCGGCGGGCCTTCGACGAGATGGTGGCCTCCAAGGGCCTGATGCCCGCACGCGTATTGGATGTGGGCAACGTATCGGCCCAGAAGGCTCTGGTGCGCGTGGGCCTGGGCGCCGGCATCCTGCCGGACTACGCCATCGAGCCCAGGGACGGACTCACCACCCGCCCCATCCAGGGGGCCCACACCAAGACCCTGGCCTTCTGCCACCTCCGTACCCGCCCCCTGAGTCCACCGGCAGCGCGGCTGGTGGAAATGCTGAGTTGACCCCTACCTCGCCCCGACTTTATCCTGACGACCCGTCCCCTTGGAGTGCCTGATGGAAAGCCCCTGGATCTGCTCCATCTGCGGATACACCCACCCGGGAGGGCAGCCTCCGGCCCAGTGCCCGCTTTGCGGAGCCTCTTCAGATCACTTCGCCCCGGAGACGAAGCCCCCCCAACCCGAGGCCTCCGCCCCGGACACATGGCGTTGCCTCATCTGCGGGTACCGCCACCTGGGGCCTGAGGCCCCGGATCGTTGTCCGGTCTGCGCGGCGGGTCCAAAGGAATTCGAGCCCTGCGGTGCCATGGCAGAACCGAGCCTCGACGGCCAGAGTCTGGGTCCCATCGTGGTCATCGGCGGCGGCATCGCCGGACTCTCGGCGGTGGAGGCCATCCGGGAGGCGGCTCCTGATGTCCCCCTGACTTTTCTCTCCAGCGAGGAGGAAGCCCCCTACCACCGCCTCAACCTGACCCGCTACCTGGCGGGTGAGCTCACTCGGGAGGAGCTCTGCATCCACCCAGCCTCCTGGTTCGAGGAAAGGGGCATCCGGCTCCTGCTGGGCTGCGAAGCCATCCGCATCGACCGTGAAGCCCAGGTGGTCCACTGCTGCGATGGCTCCACCCACCCCTACCGCCGCCTGGTGCTGGCCTCCGGCGCACACGCCTTCACCCCACCCATGGACGGCCTCCAGCGGCGGCACGTTTTCACCCTGCGCCACCGAAAGGATGCCGACGCCATCCTGGCAGCCCTGAAGCCCGGAATGCGGGTGGCGGTGATCGGTGGCGGCATCCTGGGCCTGGAGGCCGCGGCGGCCCTGACCCGGCGTGGTGCCATGGTGACCGTCATCGAATCCGGTTCCCGCCTCCTCCCCAGGCAGCTTGATGCCGAGGGCAGCGCCCTGCTGGAGAAGTGGGCCCGAAGCCAGGGGATCACCTTCACAAAGGGTGGCCGGACAGAGGCGCTTCTCGGCGACGAGACCCTGGCCAGCCTGCGATTTGCGGATGGGAGCACCCTGGCGGCGGACATGGCCATCATCGCCGCCGGAGTCCGCTCCAACAGCTGGCTGGCCCGGGAGGCGGGACTCTCGGTGGATCAGGGGGTCGTGGTGGATGACCACCTCTGCAGCTCCGACCCCAGCATCCTGGCCGCCGGTGACGTGAGCATCCACCGCGGCGTCAGCTACGGCACCTGGGGTCCCGCCCAGGCCCAGGGACGCCTGGCTGGCCTCAATGCCCTGGATCGAGACATGCGGTTCGAGGGGCTCCCCAGGGCCAATATGCTCAAGGTCCTGGGGATCGATCTCTTCAGCATTGGCACCCTGGAAGCCCAGGACGGTGCCTCCGTGATCCTGAGTCACCGCGAGGGGGACAGCTACCAGGCCCTGCACCTCCGGGACGAGCGACTCGTGGGCGCCCTCCTGTTGGGGGACGCCTCCCTTTCCGCCCCCGCCAAGGCCGCCATCGAATCGAAACTTATCCTCCGCACCCCCGCAGCCGAGGGATTTTCTGCCGTGGCCACCGAGCTGCGTCAGCGGGGGTTTGGAAGGCCCTCCAAAAAAACATCCGTAACACCCCCGCCCCTGGGGGCAACACAAGAACAAGCGCCTCTACCCAGGCTTCACCCTAAACCCCTCCCATCAGGAGAATCCATGAAGACCTACATCTGCTCCATCTGCGGCTACACCCACGTCGGCGACGAGCCCCCCGCGAAGTGTCCCCAGTGTGGCGCCAGCGCTGACAAGTTCACCCTGAAGGCCGAAGGCCTCCGCGCCTGGGCCGACCAGCACCGCATCGGCGTGGCCCAGGGCCTTGACGCTGAAGTGGTACAGGGCCTCAAGGACAACTTCATGGGCGAGTGCACCGAGGTGGGCATGTACCTGGCCATGTCCCGTCAGGCCGACCGCGAGGGCTATCCCGAGGTGGCCGAGGCTTACAAGCGCATCGCTTACGAAGAGGCTGACCACGCCTCCCGCTTCGCCGAACTGCTGGGCGAAGTGGTCTTCCCCGACACCGCCAAGAACCTCACCCTCCGGGCCGATGCCGAGTGCGGCGCCACCGAGGGCAAGCTCAAGCTGGCCAAGCGCGCCAAGGAACTGGGCTACGATGCCATCCACGACACCGTCCACGAGATGTGCAAGGACGAAGCCCGCCACGGCTGCGCCTTCCAGGGCCTGCTGAACCGCTACTTCAACAAGTAGGACAAATCAGCGATAGCAAGGCCCGATGGATCAAACCCCATCGGGCCTTGGCGCGTACAATGGGCCCATGAGCAGATTGCCCGCCCTCATCACCCCTCTGATGGCCACCCCTGCGGCGGAGCCATGGGTCCACTTCTGCGCCCAGTGCATCGAGCGGGAGCGATCCTGCGTCCTGGTGACGGTGCTGGACGCCTCTCCAGGCGCTCCGTGCGAGAAGGGGGAGCACTTTGTCTACGACGGCGACGGTCACGGCCTCCTGCCCCGGGACAGTCACTTTTCCATCGCCCTGCACCGCTTGACCCAGACCGCCCTGGCAGAGGGCCCCGTTCTCCGGGTAGCCGTCCCGAGCACCAGTGGCGAAGCGTGGGTGAGCCTGGAGCCGTTTCATACGCATTCGCAAACAAAAGAATAAAATCCACCACCAAGACTCCAAGGGCACCAAGCGTCACCAAGAAAAGCCTGATGCGTTGACCAGGACACTCAGGCCTGGTTCCGGGAGGGACAGGCGGCGGAGGCACGCGGGCGTGCCATAGCCACCTGTCCCTCCCGGAACGCGTGCGGCTTCGCCGCGCGCCCCCGCACAGCGGGGCGGCCAGAGTGTCCAGCCCGGTAGAGCTTCGTTGGGATTGGCTGGCTTTCATACTCGCCCTGAGGCGTGAGCATGGTCCGTTGGTAAGCCCTTGGTGAATCCTTGGTGTCTTCCTATCTTGGTGGTGGAAGTGGCTTTTGAATCTTTACGATTGATGGCAAACGGGTATCAAGCCGCCCGGAAGGGCCTGCCCTGCCCCGCGAAATAGCGATAGGCCGAAACCTTGGAGAGGTCCGCCAGGGAGGGATGCCCGGCCATAGGTCCGAACTTCCGGGCATGGCTGACCAGGGTCTTCATGGTCCACCCTTCCGCCCTGTACCCATAGAAGGAGGGAGGCTGCTCCGCCAGGGCCAGCAGCCAGGCGATCGCCTCGCCAGGTCTCCCGGAACCGCAATTCCGCCCCCTACGCTCCTCCAGGGAGGCGACGACCCCCATGGACAGGGCCTGGTCGATGATGCGGATGACCCGAGGGCGGTTGATATGCAGGTATTTCACGATCATCGACACGCGGCTCCCCCCAGCGTAGGCGAGAAGCACCTTGGCCCTTGTGATGCGGGATTCTGTTTCGCGAGGCGAATAGGCTATCTCGATAAGCTGCTTGCGGGCCTTGTCGTCAAGAATCAAGGGCGCCCGCATGGAATGTCGTCCCATGTTTTGCTCCAGAACATTATCTGCGTATACAAATCCCGAAGGCGTCGGCATTGCGTGGGATGGGACAAGGTCCACCCCCCGACATCCGGCGTGAGAGTTCTCCGGCAGACGATCCGACAGCTAGGACGGAATCGAGCCTGAACCAGAGATGAATTGGATTATGCGTTCAATGAGGATCGTGGCGGCGCTCCGGGGTTGAAACCCGGAGCGCCCCTTCCGATTCAGACTAGACGAGCAGTGTCCCGAGGTTCCTGCTCTGGCCCAGTTCGACTTCCACGCGCTGGGAGCGGCGACCGTCCAGTTCGAGGTCCACAGCGTAGACACCGCTGCCCTCGGGCAGCCTGTCGAAGCGGAAATCCCCGAAGGCATCCGCCACCGCCTCGGCGATCTTATCCTTGCCACGGTAAAGGCTGGCCTTGGCCCCCTTGGCGCAGTCAAAGATTTCACCATTCTTCACGGCAGCGCTGCCAGCGATGAAGACCTTGTTGAAGCGGTAGAGGTTCTTGTAATAGACGTTGGGTTTGGTCCCCAGCTCCGGATGCAACTGCTCCAAGCCTTCCTCCTGGATCATGCGGGCCAGTTCACCATCCTCCAGCTTCACCACCTTCAAGGCACCGGCAAAGCAGGCCTGGGAGCAGCGGGTCTGCTTCCAGCCGTCATCCAGGAGATGGGCGCACATGGTGCACTTCTGGGGCACGCGCTTCTCTTCGTTCCAGTAGATGGCGCCATAGGGGCAGGACTTGGCCAGTTCCTGCCTGCCCTTGGCCTTCTCCTGATCGATGAGGACGATGCCATCCGGACGGCGGGTGATGGCCCCGCCGGAGGCCTTCACGCAGGGAGCATCCTGGCACTGCATGCAGGGCGTGGGACGGTAGGCCACATCGATCAGGGGGTACTGCCCCCGCTCGGTGCGGAGCACGTCCATCCAGCGGTGGCCATGCAGGGGCTGGGCGAGGGTGTAGCCCGGCCATTCGTTGTCAACATGCTCGTCCTTGCACGAGATGAGACAGTTGTTGCAATCCCAGCACTTGGAGACATCAATAATAAAATACCATTTACTCATGAGAAGCTCTCCTCACCATTCCACTTGCAGACCTCGAGCAAGGTCGAATTACACATGCCATGGGACTTCTTGATGATCATCCGGCTGGAGGTCAGGTTATTGATGCACCCTCCGCGGTCAACACTCTCGCCCGGCTTGCCCACGGGGGCATAGACCGCACAGGATTCGTAGGAGTGCACCACACCGGGTGGCAGGCGGTCGGTGACCTGGGCGGCGCAGACCACGGCACCGCGGTCATTGTAGAGCTTGATCAGGTCGTTGTCCTTGATCCCCCGGGCTGCCGCATCCTGGCTGTTGATGCGGGCCACCCAGTAGTACCAGCCGTCGACGAGCACGCGGTGGTCCTTGACATCGTTGATGACGCTATCCTTGCCATCCCCCATGGTGTGGAAGGAGAACTTGGGGTGGGGCGACATCAGCTGGAGCGGGTATTTCTTGAAGAGCTCCGTGGTGTTGGGCCCCTCCCAGGATTGGCGATACTTCATGACCGGCGGGCGCTCGGGATCATCGGGATCGAAGCGCTTGAGGCTGGATGATTCGAATTCGATCTTCCCGGTCTGGGTGCCAAGCCCCTTGCGGAAGCCGTCGGTATAGTCGCCCGGGAGCGGGGTGAGTTCCGGAGTGTCCTTGGGGCGCCCTTCGTAGAACCAGCGATAGGACACGGGATCCCGGCGATCCTCCGGCAGGGGCGGAACCACGTAGTAGCCACGCTTGAGGAACTTCTTCCAGGACATCTTGCGGGGCACATCGGTGGCGGCGAAGTAGCGCTTGCACCAGTCGAACTCAGATGACCCTTCGGTGAAGACAGAGGTGACGCCCAGGCGGTCAGCCAGTTCCTTGAAGATCTGGTAATCGGACTTGGACTCGCCCAGGGGTTCGATGGCCTTGTGCTGCATCACGATCACGCGATGATTGCTCTGGGTGAAGGAGTGCTGAATGTAGCCGCCGCAGTTGGCGTGCTCACCGATATCCCAGCGCTCGAAGTTGGTGCAGGCCGGCAGGATGATATCGGCGTACTTGGCCTCGCCCTCGAACCAGATGGACTGGTTCACCACGCACTCCAGGCTCTCGGAGCGGTACATCTTGGCGTAACGGTTGGTGTCCACCATGGTGCCGAAGTGGGAGCCGCCGTACTTGTAGTAGAGCGAAACCCGGGAATGCCCCGGTGAGGGATAGCCGTATTTGAAGAACTGGCCCTCAATGGTGCGGGGATCGGTCGGGTAGCCCTCGCACTGACCCTCCATGATGGCTTCGGGGATCTTGAGGCGGGGCACCATCTGCTGGACCGTGTTCATGGACGGGGTCTGGGGCATGCGCTGGTACATGTTGACCAGGGCGCCAGTCCCCTGGGTGTCGGCGGACATGCCGCCTTCGGAGTAGCCAGGCCAGAAGAAGCGGGTATCCACGGGCGTGCCCTGCTGGAGGCCGCCCATGTTGACGCCGGGCTTGCCCAGGCCCTGCATGCCCATGAGGTAGACCATGCCACGGGCCCAATCCGTGCCGGTGGACTGACGGCAGGCACCGCCAAAGGCGACGATGCCCCCGGAAGCCAGATAGGTGCGCTTGGTGCCCCACTCCCGAGCCAGGGCCCGGATGTCCTTGGCGGGGATGCCGGTCTCGGCCTCCTGCCACTCGGGGCTCTTGGGGATGCCGTCATCCTCGCCCAGGACGTGGGTCTTCCACTTGTCGAAGCCGTGGGTGCGGGTGGCGACGTATTCCTTGTCGTAGAGGTCCTCGGTGATCCAGACATAGGCGATGGCCAGGACCATGGCGTTGTCGGTGCCGGGCTTGGGCGCCAGCCACTTCCCGGGGAAGAGGGCGGCAGTGTGGTTGTAGTAGGGGTCGATGTGGACCACGGGGATATTCAGATCCTTGAGCCACTGGCGACGGATGGTGCCGTCACCGGCGCCGTAGACGCCACTGGTGGCCTCGGGATCGCTGGACCAGAACACCACCATCTCGGAGTTCTGCATGAGATCCTCGACGGTGTTGTAGGTCTCGCCGCCGCCGTTGTGGGCGGTCTGGCCCCAGTGGTGGGAGGCGCCCCAGTACCAGCCTTCCCAGCTGTCCGGGTTGTGGCCCACGGGGGTGAAGCCCAGGGTATTGAAGAAGCGCAGCCGGGCGCTGAGCCAGTAGCCGATGGCGCCCCAGGTGTGGTGGGAGCCGCTGCCATTGAGGATGGCGCCGGGACCATGGACCTGCTTGGCGTGCTTGATCTCCTTGGCCACGATGTCCAGGGCCTCATCCCAGGAGATGCGCTCATAGCCGGAAATGCCCCGATTCTGGGGGTTGCGTTCGCCATTGGGATCGAAGTCCACCCGTTTCATGGGGTACAGGAGACGATCCTTGGAATAGATCATGGACTTCCAGGCCAGGCCGTAGGGGCTGAGGGTGGCCTTCTTGGGGGGGCTGAACTTCTTGCCATGGGCGGTGATCACCCAGGGGTCGGCGTCCTCGTCATCGAAGTCCATGGGGGTGATGCGGATGATCTTGCCATCCTTCACGTAGACGAACACGGGACCGCCATTGGTACAGTTGGTGTAGCGGGTGACCCCCTTGCCCATGTCGACGCCAAAGTCGGCGCCGAGGTCCAGCATCATGTTCATGGTTTCGGAGAACCAGACCACGTTCTCATCGCTCCCCCGGGTCTCCATCTGGAAGGCCTTGACGGCGCTGATGAAGTCCATCTGGTCCTTGAAAGGGCTGAGGAAGCGTCCGGCAGTGGCGGCATCCTCGAAGGAAAGCACCAGATCAGGATTGGGATGGATCCCAGCCTTGGAGCTCACCTTTCCGTCCTGGAAGAAGAAGGTCCTTCCCTGGGAGTTGTCCCGGAGCTGAAATTGGGCAATCAGGTTCCTCTCGGCAAGCCGTTTCTGAAACGCGGGGTACCATTTGGCCGCCAAGCGCATGACCTTTTCCATGCCGTACAGCACAACGGAGAATTGGGTTTTATCTAACACCATAAGGGAGCCTCCTGCAGTTCATTACAAGTACGATTCAAAGCGCAGACAAGTTTCAAGTCCTAGTAGCCAGTGCCGTGCCAATGTGTATTAATTGAACCAAATCACCTTACAGCAGTAGTCCCTGGGGCCAATTGCGATATTAGGCAGTCTTCATTGCCATTTTTGGCAATAGAATGTAACGTTGCCAAATACGACACACCGCAGGAGAGCCCATGACAGAGCAGGATGAGTCCTTTTTCCGGAAAGTGACCCTGCAGGTATGCAGCAGCCTGGATATCGAGACCGCCATGCAGCGCACTTTCCCCTGCCTGGCAGCCTCCATGCCCCTTGAAGAGATGCGCCTCGACGTCTTCGATCAGCACCTGGGAGCCATCCGCCGCATCGCCCACGTCTCGACGGAAGGCATCGAGCCCGCCGGGGCGATCTTCCCCCTTCCCGAGGCCCTCTGGGACTGGTGGCAGGACCAGCGAGGACCGGTCATCGTGAGCTCCGAGCACGCCATCCTCCCCCCGGCCATGGGCAAGATCATGGATGTGGAGGGCTACTCCGAGATCATCGTGCCCCTCAGGATCGAAGAGAAGCTGTTCGGAACGCTGGTGCTCCGAGCCAAGGGCGAGGGATGGTACACCCCCGACCATGCCCAGCTCCTGGCATCCGTCTCCGACCCCTTCGCCATCGCTCTCTGGAATGCCCTGGCCCACCAGGAACTCCTCCGCCACAAGGACGAACTGCTCGACGACAAGCACTTCCTGAGCAGAGAAATGGCCCACACCACCACCAAGGACATCATCGGAGGCCATGGCGGCCTCCGGCATGTGGTGGAGATGGTGCGCCAGGTGGCTCCCCTCAGCAACACCGTGCTCATCATGGGCGAAACCGGCGTGGGCAAGGAGGTCATCGCCAGCGCCATCCATTACGCCTCTCCCCGCCGCGAAGGCCCCTTCATCAAGGTCAACTGCGGGGCGATCCCCGAAAGCCTCATCGACAGCGAACTCTTCGGCTATGAAAAGGGGGCCTTCACCGGCGCCACAAACTCAAACCGCGGGCGATTTGAGCGGGCAGAGGGGGGAACCCTGTTCCTGGATGAGATCGGCGAGCTTTCACCCCAGGCCCAGGTCCGCCTCCTGCGCGTGCTCCAGGCGCGGGAGATCGAGCGTGTGGGCGGCACCCGGACCATCAAGGTGGATGTCCGGGTGATCGCCGCGACCCATCGAAACCTGGAGCAGATGGTGTCTGAGCATCGCTTCCGAGAGGATCTCTGGTACCGCATCAATGTCTTCCCGATCATCGTGCCTCCGCTCAGACAGAGGAAGGAGGACATCCCGGCCCTGGTGCGCCACTTCGTCACCGTCAAGGGACGGGAGCTTGGCATGGCCGAGCCACCGTCCATCGCTCCCGGCGCCCTGGTCCGCCTCGGGGATTACGACTGGCTCGGAAATGTCCGAGAACTGGAGAACCTGGTGGAAAGAGAGCTGATCCGTCACCCCAAGGGCCCCCTGCTCTTCGACACCCTCCTGCCTGCCCCCTCCCGCCCAGGCATCCTTGACACCTCCCTCCAGGGCTCCATGAACCTCGACGAAGCCACGGCTCGACACATCGCCGCGGTGCTCCGTCATACTGGAGGCAAGATCCACGGGCCGGGCGGCGCCGCCGAGCTCCTGGGCATCAACGCCAGCACCCTGCGTAACCGGATGCAGAAGCTAGGCATCCCATATGGCCGGAAGTCGACTCCCCCAGGCGACTGAGGCCCCAGAAAGGAAGATCAGCATGAAGGTCATAGGTCTAGTCGGCTGGAGTGGAAGCGGAAAGACGACCCTTCTGGTGGAACTCCTGCCCCTTCTCAGAGCGGCCGGAATCAAGGTCTCCACCATGAAGCACGCCCACCACTATTTCGACGTGGACAAGCCGGGCAAGGATTCCCACCGCCACCGTGAGGCGGGAGCCTCGGAAGTCCTGCTGGTTTCCTCCGCCCGCTGGGTACTGATGCACGAGTCCCGAGAGGAGCCGGAGCCCTCCATCGAATCCCTGATCGAGCGCATGACCCCGGTGGATCTGCTCCTCATCGAAGGGTTCAAGACCCACCCCCACCCAAAAATCGAGATCCATCGCGCATCCGAAGGAAAACCGCTCGTCGGCCAGGAAGATTCCGACATCATTGCCGTCGCCAGTGATACCCTTCTTCCCAATCTGACGCTCCCCCTGCTGGACCTGAACACCCCCAAGACCATCGCCGATTTCATCCTCGCTTACACAGGCCTGGGAGAATCCCATGAACGTGCTCATCGTATATGCCCATGAGGAACCCCATTCCTTCAACGCGGCGTTGAAGAACACCGCCATTCGGCACTTCGAGAAGCTGGGACACAAGGTGGTGGTTTCCGACCTCTACCGGATGAAGTTCAAGGCCGTGGCAGACGGGGAGGATTTCCTGGAGCGGCGGAACAAGTATGTGCTGACACGACAGCACGAAGAGGCCAAGGCCCACGAACTGGGCACCCTCTCCCATGACATCCTGGTGGAGCAAAAGAAGGTCCAGGAGTGCGATCTCCTCATCCTCCAGTTCCCCCTCTGGTGGTTCTCCATGCCCGCGATCCTCAAGGGTTGGGTAGACCGGGTCATGACCCTGGGTTTCGCGTACGGAGATGACAAGTGGTACGACCGGGGAGGGCTCCAGGGACGCCGAGCCATGCTGTCCATCACCACCGGTGGACCAGAGCACTACTACCGTGAACGGGGGATCAATGGGGAACTCGAGCAGATCCTCTACCCCATCCACCACGGCATCCTCTTCTTCTGCGGATTTACCGTGCTCCCCCCCTTCGTGGCCTGGAGTCCGGCCCACATCGACAAGCCAACCCGCCACCACCTGATGGAAGCCTACGAGAAGCGATTGAGTGAAATCGAAGAGGAGGAGCCGCTCTCCTTCCACCCCCTGTCCCACTATGGTGAGGACCTTCGGCTCAGACAGGAGTTCACCCCATGACCCAATCCCCGGAGGAACTGCTGGAGTCCCTGCAGTGGCGCTACGCAACCAAGGTCTTTGACAAGACCCGCAAGCTCCAGGATTCCGATTGGGAAACCCTGAAACAGGCCCTGACCCTTTCCGCCAGTTCCTATGGCCTGCAGCCATACCGTTTCGTGATCCCCACCGCCCCCGAACTCAGGATGAAGCTGAGGGATGCATCCCGCGGCCAAGCCCAGGTCACAGATGCGAGTCACCTGGTCGTGTTCGCCGCCAGGAACGAGATCACCCCCCAGGACGTGGATCACTTCCTGGAGAGTCTGGCCGCTACCCGAGGCCTCCCCTTGGAAAAGCTTGAAGGATTCCGGGCCACCCTGACGGGAGACTTGGTGGAAGGCCCCCGCGCCACCATCGCCGGACACTGGGCCGCACGTCAGGCCTATCTCGCCCTGGGCAACCTCCTGGCCAGTGCCGCCATGCTTCGCATCGACGCCTGCCCCATGGAGGGATTCAGCCCCACCCAGTACGACGAGATCCTGGGATTGAGCGACTACCACACGGTCTGCATCTGCGCCCTGGGCTACCGCAGCCCAGAGGACGCCTATGCCCAGGCCTTGAAGTTCCGCTTTCCCGCTGAGGAGCTGTTCGTCATAAAATAGCCCCCTCTCACCACGGATTTCGCAGGTTCCCCAATCAGGGGCAGGAGGAAGGCTTGGACGTTCGCCACTTGAGCTATTTCGTAACCGTGGCGGAGTGCCCCAGCTTCACCGAAGCGGCCAAACAGCTGCAGGTTACACAGTCGGCCGTAAGCTACCAGATTGCGGAACTGGAGCGACGACTGGAGATGAAGCTCTTCATCCGGGACCGTCACTCGATCCACCTGACCCGGGCCGGGGAAATCCTGCTCGTCGAAGGCAGGAAGATCCTTCTGGACCTGGACGAGGCCGTGCAGAAGGCCAAGCGGGCGGACGACGGTGAAACAGGCACCTTGAAGGTGGGCTTCCTCGGCTCCATGGAACGCTTCCTGGCGGGCACCATGAAGCGTTTCCAGCAGAAGCACCCGGATATTGACCTCCAGGTCGAGAACCACAACATGCAGAACCTGGAGGAAGCCCTCGCCAGGGGAGCCATCGATATCGGCCTCACCATCGCAGTGGGCATGAAGATCTCGGATGAATACGAGTCCCGGGTACTCTTCCCCGATATCGCAGCGGTAGTCCTGGCCCAGGACCACCCCTTGGCCAGCCGAGCCTCCCTCAGCTTCACCGATATCAAGGACGAGCCCCTGGTCCTGATGACCCAGGAATCCGGCATGAGTGCGCGGGCTTGGCTCTTCGAACAATTCAAGCGAGTCGGCGCCAAGCCCAAAGTCGTCCTGGAAACCCCCAGCTTCGAGAATCTGCTCTTCCTGGTGGAAACCGGCAAGGGAATCACCGTCCTCTCCCGGCACATCATGAAGTTCTACACCAACCACCAGGTCCAGGTATTGGACATGGTCGGGGAAGATGTGGACTGCAGCGGCATCGCCCTGTGGAAGAAGGCCCTGGACAATCCCACGGCCCCCCACTTCCTTGCAGAGCTTGAAATCAAGTAATTACTGAAGCTTGGCGTTAGGAATTCGGGCCTCCAGAAGATTCCCGATGGACTTCTCGAAGGCGGTGACGGCCTTGGCATAGCTGATCTGACTCTGGACCTCCGTGGCCTTGGCGCTATCCAGATCGTTCTGCTTGGAAAGCACCAGGAAGTTGGTGCTCATGCCGTTATCAAACTTCTTCTGCTCCGCATCCAAGTCCTTCTCCCGATAGACCCTCGTCTTTTCCGAGGCCTTCACGGTCTTCTCGGCGGCCTCGACATTGCGGATGGTCTGGCGCACTTCCAGAATGATGGCCAGTTCCTGATCGCGACGACTCAGCTCACTGCTGCGGGCGCTGGCCCTGGCCTGGGAGAGGGCTCCCTTGGCCGCATGATTGGCCAGAGACATGGAAAACTGCAGCCCCACAATGTATCCAGGATTCTTCATGCCCGTAAGATCCGCATTGACTGGCCCGATGGAGCCGTAGTTGTCCGAGCCCCCGCTATAGGTTGCGAAGGCG
Organism: Holophaga foetida DSM 6591; assembly: GCF_000242615.2. Classification (GTDB taxonomy): domain Bacteria; phylum Acidobacteriota; class Holophagae; order Holophagales; family Holophagaceae; genus Holophaga; species Holophaga foetida. The sequence continues at coordinate 61,173 of NZ_KI912268.1, read as the reverse complement.
TCGAGCTGGGGCTTGGTCCGATTGAGGGCGGCCCGTTCCAGGACCTGCTTGGATTCCAGATCCAGTTGGGCGCTCTTGAGTTCCACCCTGCGCTCCAGGGCCATCTTGATGGCGCTGGCCTCATCCAGGGAAAGGTGCCCCAGGGTGGGTGCATCCGTGGGCTCGACATTGCCCGGACGCTCGCCCTGGGGGTAAAGCATACGGATGAGCGCGTCTTTGGCATTCAGGACCTGGACCTCGGCGGAAATGATCTCCTGCTCCCGCAACGCCACGGTAGCCTCAGCGGAGGTCACTTCGATGGGAGCCAGGGTCCCAACCTCCACCCTGATCCGGTTTTCCTTGAGCTGCTTCTGGGCCAAGGCGAGGGCCTGCTGCTTGTTCTCCAGGTTGCGGAGGGCGTATACCACATCCCAGTAGGCCGATTCCGTAGAAGCCACCAGGTCGATGATGGCCTTTTGATAGGCGTAGTCGGCAATCAGGGTGCCCTTCTGGGCCACGATCAGATTCGCCCCGGTCACATCGCGACCAAAACCCTTCAGAAGGCTTTGGGTGTAGGTGGCGCTGAAGGTTCCGCTATACGGGACGGAGCTGGAGAAAGAATCAGTGCTGCCACCGTAGGTATACACCCCACTCGTATTTGAATAGGAGGGGCTGTAGCTGGCGGAAAAGCTGCCGCCCCACTCGAAGGGCTTGCTGATCCCGGCGGTGAAGGCGTGGCTGTTTGTCGTGGACTCGGTGGTGGCAAGGATGTTCTGGGTCTTGGAGGCAAGGGAAGTGGAAGTGCTTTCGATGTGGCTCAGGCTCAAACTGCCCGTGAGGTTCCAATCAAAGGCCCCCCGCGCGATGAGTTCGTTGGCGGCACCGCTGAACTCCCGGGTCTCCTTGGCAATCTGCACCTGGAGGTTGTTCAGGAGGGAGGCATGGATGGCATCCCTGAGGGAGAGGGGGGCTGGCTCTCCTGCTACTAGGCCACAGCAGATCAGAGCCATAGAAGTCATGCGAACAGGAGGCATTGCCACTCCTTGTAGAGAAATCGACATCGTCCAACCAGATGAATCTGCAACAAAGCTACCGAGGCGTTCAGAGCCCCCAAGGTTGAGAGCATGTTTTCAATTAGAGGATGATTCCCTCCCAGCGAGAAGGCAATAGGCTATTTCATCGCACGTTGAAACCAATCACTCTTTCCTTCCAGAACGACGGATCCATGGATAGATTCAAAAAGCCTCCATCATTCCGCAAACACGAAAACTCGCCCCCACCAAAAGGGGTTGCCTCACAGTAATAACGATTGGGGCTTGGAAAAAGCACGTGTTACACTTGGGGTCAACTGGGCGGTACTTCTGAATCACAATTATGAAAAAATTAGATCCCACAATCGAAAATGAATCTGAAAGCTCCGGAATACGGGTGATCGCCCGGGCAGCGGATGTTCTTCTGGCCCTGAGCAATCATCCGGATGGCCTGTCCCTGCGGGAGATCTCCCAGTACGTGAAGCTGCCCCGATCTACGGTCCAGCGGATCGTCAACTCCCTGGAAGAGGCCAATCTGGTGATCGCCGCCTCCCCCACCAGCGGATTCAGACTGGGGCCGACCTTGACGCTACTCGCCGAGGCGGTGCGTCCCTTCGATATCGCCAGGATGGCACGCCCGCTCATCGTGCAGCTGTCCACTGAAACAGGGGAGACCGTCGACCTTTCGATCCTCTCCCACGGCAAGGCTGTGGTTGTCGACCAGATTTCCGGCCTCCACCCTCTTCAGGCCGTCTCGACCATCGGCACGTCTCTGCCCTTGCATGGCACATCCATCGGGAAGTCCCTCCTGGCAGCACTTCCCGAGAAGGACCTGGATGCGCTGCGCTCCCAGATCCAGCTCAAACCATTGACGAAGAATACCGTTGTCAGCTGGGACCAGCTCTCTCTCGAACTGGATATGATCCGGGAGACAGGCTTGGCTTTCGACCAGGAAGAATACATGATCGGCATCTCTTCGGTGGCGACGGTCCTGCGCGGACCCGGCGGAGAATTGGCCGCAGTTTCCCTGCCCGTGCCTACCGAACGCTACCGCACCAAGGAAAAGCAGCTCGTCGAGGCCTTGGTGACCCGAACCCAGAACTTCCAGCGGCGACTCTGAGCTGAAGCCACCGTCAACCGTACCCTTCGGCTTTGATCCCATCAGAACCGTTAGCGCTCCTCAAGAAAGAGGAACGCTAACGATCTGATCAGGGCATAGCCGGACGTGAGTCCCGAGAAGAATCCTACTGGAGCGGGAAGACCGGCTTTCCCGTCTTGGGCCAGAAGTCGTGGTTGGAGTAGACGACCTTGATTTCCCACTTCTGGGCATTGTCAGTCTTGAACCACTGGCCGAAAACGATGGGCACATGGCTGAAGTGGTTCTCGTCGAACTTCACGCGCTGACGCATGCTAGGCATGTCCGTGGTGGCCAGGGCGGCATTCACCTTCTCCGGATCCAGGGAACCGGCCCTCTCGATGGCGTTCACCAGCACCTGGACGCTGGCATAGCCAGGAGCGATGGCGGGGTAGACCGGACGCTTGGTCTCCTTGACCCACCGATCAGCAAGGGTCTTCCCAGTCGTCCCGTCGAAACCCACAGCTCCACCCATGGAAGGATCCCACCAGATCTCGGTGCTCACACCCAAGGGCAGATCGCCACCCCAGGCGTTGACATCCTGATAGAACATGGCGCCGCGGCCGATGGAGACCATCTTGGGATTGAAGCCCATGCCCTTCGCCTGCTTCCAGAGCGACCCGAAGAAGGGACCGGGGCAGTTGCCCCATAGGATATCGACTCCGGCATCCTTCCACTCCTTGATGATGGAGGAGAAATCCGTCGTCTCAAGCGGCACCAACCCGACCTTCCGGTCCAGACCCACAACGGTGTATCCCAGCTTCGAGAGAGCGGGGCCGAACAGGGTGTACCACCCGCGTCCATCGGGTTCATCCGAGCAGATCAATCCGATCTTTTTGTTGGTCTGCGGGCCGAACTGATCCAGCATGCCGGTCCAGGTGCTGAAGATCGTGTAGCCCGCCTTGTCGGCACGGAAATCCCCAGCCTTGACGGGAGTATTGATGGAGAAACCACCCACACCCCATGAGTACTGCCACTTGGTGGGCGATTCGGACTTCATGCCCATCCAGGGCTCGAAGGGACCAACCGAAGCGATGTAGGGAACCTTGTAGCGGTCCGCGGCCTGGGAGATCCCGGCGTGCATCGGAGGAGGCGCATCTCCGGCCACGATGAACTTGACGTTGTCCTGAAGAATCAGGCTTTCCGCCAAGGCTCCAGCCTTGTTGGGATCACTCTCATCGTTAACGGAGATGAGCTTGATGGGAATGCGGGTATCGCCCACCTTGACCCCACCCAGCTTATTGATGTCCTCGACGGCTGCCTTGACCCCGAACAGGCCACCCTCGCCAAAGGAAGCGTACATCCCGGTGGTCGGATTGATGGTCCCCACCAGGATTTGCTGAGTGGGCTTCTTGTCACAACCGGCAAGAACCATCATGAAGGCAGATGCCATCGAAAGACCAGCTATAAAATGATGTTTAAAGAATAGGTTAGTAATATTTTTTTTCATTTTAAATACACCTCAAGACTATCCAATCTTAATGATCTATCAATTTATATCGCGAGATACAAATGACCACATTTATGGAGGTGGAGCCCTTAGAATCAGGTCGCCACGCGGGTTACGCCGTTGCATAAGCACCTCACGATTCCGTCTCTTCAGCATCACGATCCGATACATCGGTACCGCTATGCGATTCACAATAAAGCAAGGACCCAACGTAACGAACCCATTCCGGTGCGTCAAGCCCCAATTTCGCAAAAAAACGAGAGAGCATTATCCGGAAAGAGGCGATATAGCACGGTTGAACGAAGCCGCTCCGCGGCGGGGGTGGCGCCGTGTGGCGGGCCCGCGCAGTAAGAAAGCTAGCAATTCCATGTAAATGAAGGCTCCTTGGTCATCGCGATGTTGACGCATCGCCAGACGACTGTCAAGCG
>NZ_KI912268.1:53415-57050 GCF_000242615.2 Holophaga foetida DSM 6591 | reverse complement strand
CCTGCCTGCCCGCGTTCTGAAGGGCTCCAACCAGCTCAAGCTCGACCTCGGCAATCACCCCGCCAAGGCCGAGATCCTCGCCCTGTTCCGCGAGTTGATCCCGCCCCTCGGCAAAGCCGCCTGACCCCACCCGCAACCGATTCAAGAGGCCTGGACTCGGCCGGAGGCCTGCCCGAGTAACTACCTGGGGGCGCCGAACAGCATGATCTGCCACCTGGTTCCCCCCGCCGAAGCCGAAGAAGGCCCCCTCAGCGGCCTTCATTGCCTGTCGAGGGGATGGGGGCTGGCTAGGCGATCGCATGGCTCACGGATTCACGAACATCTTCGGCCTGATCATCCCCACCCTCATGAAGGACTGGAATCTTCAGCCCGCCCAGGTTGGCTTGCTCGGCAGCTGGGGCATGTTCGGCATGATCTTCGGCTCCCTGGCCTTCGGCCCCCTGGCTGACTCCATCGGCAAGAAGCATTCGATCCTCATCGGCACCGCCATCTACGTCATCTTCACCACAGCCTGTGGCTTCGTGCACAGCTTCAACGCCTTCGCCATCTGCCGCTTCATCGCCGGTTTCGCTCTGGCGGGCATCTTCCCCCTGGCGGTGGCCTTCACCTCCGAGTATTCCCCCAAGCCCATCCGCAGCCGCCTGACGGTGTGGGTGACCTCCGGCATGGCCGTCGGCACCGTGATCGCCGCCCTGGCCGGTATGGCTCTCATCGGCCCCTACGGCTGGCGCGCCATGTTCTATGTCTCTGCGATCATGATCCTTCTGCTCCTGGGCCAGGCCTACCTGCCCGAGTCCATCGCCTACCTCAAGAAGAAGGGGCAGAACCAGCAGATCGGCCGCATCCTGGAGCGTATCGATCCCACCTTCAAGGCCACCGAGGCTGATGATTATCAGCTCGAAGCCAAGGATTCCGGCAAGGGCACCGTGGCCAACCTCTTCAAGGGGGGCTACGCCAAGAACACCGTGCTGTTCTGGATCATCATGATGTGCAGCTACATCTTCATCTACGGCGTGCTCATGTGGCTCCCCAAGCTCATGACCATGAAGGGCTTCAGCATCAAGGGCAGCCTCTTCTTCACCATGACCTGGAACCTCGGTTTCATCCTGGGCATTCCCCTCTTCGGCTACCTCAGCGACAAGATCGGCGGAAGGAACACCACCCGCTTCGGTTGGGTTGTCCTGGCCATCCTGGTGTCCCTCATCGGCTTCATGAACAACGCCATCGTCCTGACCATCCTGCTCTTCTTCACGGGTGCCTTCCAGCACGGCGTCTCCGGCGCCATGGGTTCCTACCTGGCCCAGTCCTACCCCACCTCCTTCCGCGCCACCGGCACCACCTGGGGCTACGGCCTGGGACGCATCGGCGGCACTGCGGGCCCCATCATCGGCGGCTTCCTGGTGGCCCAGAAGATGCACGTGGGCTACAACCTGATGTGCTTCGCCTCGCTCCTCATCATCGCTGCGATCCTCGTCAGCTTCACGACGGACTTCTTCAAGAAGCCTGAGTTCTCCGCAGCACCCCAGCGGAATTCCTAAGGTTCCACCCTCTGCGCCTTTCTCTCCTCCACGAAGAAAGGCGCAGTTTTTTCAGCCGGTTCCGCCACTCCCGGGTGCTGCATCTCTGTGAAAAATCAAGCCCGGCCGGAAATCCGTCGAAGTACAGCACACCCTCCAGTTTCAGGTCCTTTCATTACCCCACCCAACCAGCCCCGACCCCCGGGGCGCCAACCAAGGAGTAATAAATGAAGAACCGCCTGTCCCTCCTGCTCGTGGCCGGTGCCATCGCCATGCCCGCCCTCGCCGATGCTCCCAAGTCCGAGTGGAGCCTCTACGGCACCCTGGTCACCGAACTGAACAACACGAAGGTCTCCGGCTCCAACACCGCCGCCTACGACCTTGCTTCCCGTAACCGCTTCACCTGCTCCACCTCCAACGTGGGCCTCAAGGGCAGCATGCAGGCCACCCCCGACATCAAGGTGATCTGGCAGCTGGAGAGCTCCGTCGGCATCGATGGTGATGCCCCCAGCACCTGGGCCGGCCGCAACACCGCCCTGGGCCTGGAGACCAAGTTCGGCACCGTCCTGGCCGGTTCCTGGGACACCCCCTACAAGGATGTGGTCATGAAGATGGGGCCCGTCCCCGCCTCCCTGGTCTCCGATGTCAGCATCATTACCACCCCCGGCTTCCGCACCATCGGAACCGTGACGGCCACCAAGCCTGCCGGTAACAGCGGCGACGCCATCTTCAACCGCCGCCAGGGCAACAGCATCCAGTACTGGTCCCCCGCATTCCAGGGCTTCCAGGCCAAGCTCATGTATTCCATGAACGAGGGCAAGGCTGCTAACAGCGCCGCCGTCCAGACGAACCCCACCCTCCTGTCCGGCACCGTCAGCTACAACAACAAGGCCCTGGGCCTGACTGTCATCTACGCCTTCGAGCAGCACAACGACTACTTCGGCCTTTCCCAGATGAACCTGGGCCAGACGCTCGCCGCCACGGCATCTTCAAACGAAACCGTCCTCGGCAAGGGTGGCGTGAATTCCAAGGACACCGGCAACATGCTGGCCGTCTACTGGGCCCTGCCCACCAAGACCCGCATCTGCGCCGTGGTCGAGCAGTTGAAGTACACCACGGATAACCCGACGAATGCATCTGCCCCCGTAGGGAACACGGTTCCTGCAAACGCAGCCACCGGCAACCTCGCGGCCGCCGAGTACAAGCGGACCGCCTGGTACGTCATCGCCAGTCAGGAGATCGATGCCCACAAGGTCTGGGCTGGCTTCGGCATGGCGGGCAAGGGCACCCTCAAGGATGAGTCTGGAGCCAAGGTCGCCGGCGAGTTCGGTGCCAAGCAGTACACCCTGGGCTACGCCTACAGCCTCACCAAGGGCGTGAGCCTCTACGCCAACATCTACGGCGTAATCAACGACGAGAACGCCACCTACTCCCCCATGCCCCCCGTGGCTGGTGGCGCTGCTGGTGCCAGCGGCACCATCGGCCAGAATGGCGACACCAGGGGCTTCGGCGGCGGACTGCTCTACAAGTTCTAAGCCAGCCAGAACGCTGAGGGTTTCCCCTCGGACCTGAATACACCCGGCTCTCCTTCCCTCAGGGATAGAAAGCCGGGTGCTTTTTTTGCAGCCACTTCCACCGCCAAGCAACCCCGCCGCACGGGGTTGCTTGGCGGTGGAAGTGGCTTTCGGATCTTTACGATTGATGGCAAACGGGCATCACCTGGCAGCGATTTCCTTTGCAGACATGGGGAAAAGCCAGTGAGCATTTCGTCGGTGGGGCGTGGGCGAGGCTGCCTCAGGTAGACGGAGCCCCCACCGATGAAATGCGGTGTTGAACAAGCCCGGAGCGGCGGGGGAGTTGGGCGAGGGCTATGGGGAAATCGCGCCTGCTGATCCACTTTTGGGGACGCCAGGTCCCCTGTCGCCCAGGGATTGCTGACTGCTGAGCCCGACAGTCCCGGCAGGGGCTTGGACCGAGTTGGCGTCATAGCAGGGCTTCGCCGTCCCGCCGTGGTGGAGGTCGTGGTGCAGGTGATGGATAGCTGAGAGGCTGACAGTCATGGCATCACCGCCGGGGGTGCCCTGGAGGCTTCACTCGATCAGCGGTCGCCAGAGGATC
>NZ_KI912268.1:36010-53315 GCF_000242615.2 Holophaga foetida DSM 6591 | reverse complement strand
ACACCCCACGGGCTCATACAACAAGGGGGTCAATATTCGTGTCGCCGGGTGGGTTAATTTTCATGTCGCTTGACAGTCGTCTGGCGATGCGTCAACATCGCGATGACCAAGGAGCCTTCATTTACATGGAATTGCTAGCTTTCTTACTGCGCGGGCCCGCCACACGGCGCCACCCCCGCCGCGGAGCGGCTTCGTTCAACAAAGCGCCCAATATAGGCACATTAATATAGATGCCTAGACATGTAGACGGAAACCGCATGACGGTACGGATATATTGTCTGGAGGTTTTTTTGGGGTAGATATGTGCCTGGGTCCCGGCTAGGATTGGTACAAACATCCCACCAGGCAATACTGTCTGAGAAAAAATGCCCTATACATCGCGAATCGAGCTCGATTCCGCAGTCCCATAGGAGGCGCGTATGTGACCCGCGAAAGAGTCGTACCTGTCACCAGTAACGAATTTTATTCGGAGGTGAACAACACACAGTCACGCCGCAGATCGCCCCAAATTTTTAGCTCACGCCCTAAAGCAGCACATCGGACAACATCCGACCCGAACAAATGGACTGAAGGAGGATAAATGAGTTCTGCATTATACTACGCCATCGGATACTACGTTCTCGTATTCCTAGGCACGGAATGGTACCTGCGCGGCAAGGTCAACAGCCTTGATGAATTCCAGGGCAAGAACGCCCTCGGTTGGGTGCCCGTGGCCCTCGGCCTCACCCTGATCCCCCTGGGTTCCGGTCACACCATGTCCCTCTGGGAAGCCTCCGCGGGCATGGGCGCCTCCGTGCTCTGGTGGGCCATGATCGTGGGCGGCATCTTCCTGCCCATCATGATGATGTGGCTCGGCCCCTGGCTCCGCCAGATGAAGGTGGAAACCTTCCCCGAGGGCATGGAAAAGCTCTTCGGTGTGGAGATGCGCTACCTTCAGGGCTGCACCAACGTCTTCACCTGGAGCGGCATCGCCATGGCTGAGACCCTCGCCACCGCCGCCGCCATCTATGGCTTGACCGGCGGTCAGCTGGCCTACAGCCCCTGGTGCATCCTCGCGGCCTTCCTCCTGATCCTGGCCTACGTGATCTTCGGCGGTGTGCTGCAGTACTCCTTCGTGAGCACGCTCAACGCCATCGTCATGATCCTCGGTTCCTACCTCGCCCTCTTCATGGTGGGTGGATGGATCACGGCCCACGCCATGGGTTGGCAGGGCGTCATCGACTTCTATGCAGCTCAGAACGAGATGTGGAAATTCGGCGTATTCAAGATTTCCACCCCCCTCGTGTTCCAGATGATCATTCCCGTGTTCGTGCTGCACGTCTCCGCTGCGGCTGTGAACCAGGGCACCTACATCCCCATGCTCGCCGCCCGCACCGACGCGGATTGCCGCAAGGGCGTCTTCGCCTGCGCCGGCATCAACGGCATCTCCGCCTTCCCCTGGGTCATCATGGGCCTCATCGCCATGTCACTGCCCGCCATTGCCAAGGTCGGCCCCAAGCTCTCCGTCATCGAGCTGGCCCTCAAGACCCTGCCCGCCCCCATCGTGGGCCTGCTGATGGTCTGCCTCCTGGCCGCCACCCTTTCCACCGGCGCCAGCGTGATGATCGGCAACTCCACCATCATCGTGAACGATGTCTTCAAGCGGGCCATCTGGCCTGACATGAAGGATGAGACCCGCATGAAGCTCATGCGCCCCATGATCATCGTCTGCGGCATCATCGCCTGCGTCCCCGCCTTCTTCGTGCCCATCATCTTCCCGGTCTTCCTCTGGTGCTTCTCCTTCGGCATTCCCATCTTCGTGATCTACTTCATCGGGATGGTCTGGAAACGCAGCAAGTCTGCGGCCTGGATCACGGTGCTGGTCACCTTCGCGGTGAACATGATCTGGACCTTCGCCACCCCCTCCTGGGCCACGGGCCCCTGGGCCATCAACATGTATCCGGTGACCGTCTGCTCCATCGTGCTCGGCATTGTCACCAACCTGATCCTGCCCGGTGAGGTCGGCTGGCGCCGCTCCAAGGAACACAAGACCCTCCTCACCTCCCTTGCGAACGAACAGGCCTGATAGGAGGAAACCACCATGTGGGCACTGAAGATCTTTATCGCTGAATTCCTGGTGACCATCGTGATGTCCGGGATCATCTACGGCATCTGGCGCGTCACCAACCCCGGTCAGAAGTGGTAGACCCTACCAACCTTTAAGGAGATTCAACATGGGTGCAGTCAATGTCGGTGTCGCCGCCTACCTTGCCGGAATCGGCGTGGTGCTTGGGCTGATGTGCGTCTACGGAAGCATCAAGAACAAGGGGCGCAAGAGCCCCAACTAGCTAACCGCTCAAAGCGTATTTCATGAAGGGGGGGCTTGACACCTAGGGGCCCCCTTCCAAGAGCCGAGCTAGCACACAACACAGACATGACTCCTGGGGCCAAGCTCGGGAGTCATGTTTGCGTTTGAAACAAGGAATAGTCCTTCTATGCCAACACACCAGCTTGTCGTACCCCTCTACGCGGTCCTGCCCTTCGTCCTGATGCTGGCATGCATCGCAATCCTGCCCCTGGCGGCCCCCCACTGGTGGGACCACAACCGCAACAAGGGCATCGTCGCAGTCATCCTTGCGGCCCCCATCGCGGTGTGGCTTCTGTCCGTCAGCCCCACCCACCTCCTGCACGTGGGTATCGAGTATGCCTCCTTCATCTGCCTGCTCGGCTCCCTCTTCGTGGTTGCCGGGGGCATCCATATCGGCGGCGACCTCCGTGCGACCCCGCGGAACAATACGATCATGCTGGGCATAGGCGCAGTCCTGGCCAGCGTGATCGGCACCACAGGCGCCAGCATGGTGCTCATCCGCCTGCTTCTGCGCACCAACTCCGAACGGGAAAGGGTGTCGCACATCCCCTTCTTCTTCATCCTGCTGGTATCCAACGCCGGGGGCCTGCTCACCCCTCTTGGGGATCCCCCCCTCTTCCTCGGATTCCTGCGCGGGGTGCCCTTCTTCTGGACCATGCGCCTCTTCCCGATCTGGTTGATCGCCATTGTCTATCTTCTGGCGGTGTTCTATTTCCTGGATCGTAGGGCCTACACGCGCGAAACGCCACCGGCCATCTGGAAGGATGACCACGAGGTAGAGCCCCTGTCGATGGATGGCCGCCTGAATCTTCTCTGGCTGCTCGTCATCGTGCTCGCCGTGTTCATCCCGACCCCGTACCGGGAAATCGTCATGGTTGCCTCCGCCATCGCATCACTCAAGCTCGGAAGCTCCACGGGACGCACCAGGAACGAATTCAATTTCGGCCCCATCATCGAAGTGGCGATCCTCTTTATCGGCATTTTCGTGACCATGGCCCCGGCCCTGACCCTCCTCGAGCACACGGGTCCCTCCCTTGGTCTGACCAAACCCTGGCACTTCTTCCTCGTATCCGGTGGGCTTTCCAGCGTGCTCGACAACGCCCCCACCTACCTGACCTTCTTCACCACAGCGCAGGCCACGGCAAGCTCCCTGGGCCTTCCCACCAGCGTGGTCGGGATTCCGGCCAATCTCCTGGCAGCCATCAGCGCCGGTTCAGTCCTGATGGGCGCCAACACCTACATCGGCAACGGCCCCAACTTCATGGTCAAGTCGATTGCCGAATCCGCTGGCTACCGGATGCCGAGCTTCTTCCGTTACGCCGTGATGGCCATCGCCGTCCTGCTCCCAATCTATCTAGTTACGGCCTGGATAATTCCGAGCTATTGACCTATGTTCTCCGGCGGAGTCCCAAGTTACACCATGAGAAGGCTGTGGGCCCAGCCGCACAAGTAAGCAGAATATATAAAACGACTTACATCAATGACGCCAAGGAACCGATCAATTTCGGTACTTTACAACCGCAATACGGTACTTTCCTCTTCCACCCAAACACGACCCTGGTAGTATTGGTACACATGATTCACCAGGCGGGACACCCGCCCCTAATAGTCAAACCACTAACCGCTAATCCTGTTCTGGGAAATCTGAGGGAGGTGACTGTATGACGCAGTAGCGCACGGGCCAGGCCCAGCAAGCATCAACACCCCTGCAGTTCGCACAAAAGCACGTCAGTACTCACCAAAAAACCTAATCAAGGAGAATAAAAATGGGCAATGAAGTCCGTTTGACGAATTCCACGACTGGTGGTCCAGTTTTCGTCTACGTGAAGGACGACAAGATCGTCCGTATGACCCCGATGGACTTTGATGACGCGGTTGACGCGGCTTCCTGGAAGATCGAGGCCCGCGGCAAAACCTTCACCCCTCCCCGCAAGACGACGGTCATGGCCTTCACGGCTGGCTTCAAGTCCATGATCTACTCCGACAAGCGCAACATGTACCCCATGAAGCGCGTCGATTTCGATCCCAACGGCGAGCGCAACATCCAGAACCGCGGTATCTCCGGCTACGAGCGGATCTCCTGGGATGAAGCCATCGACCTCCTGGTGACCGAGATCAACCGCATCAAGCGCGAGTCCGGCCCCGCCGCCATCCTGTCCTCCCCCAGCTCCCACCACATGTGGGGCAACGTGGGCTACCGGCACAGCACCTACTTCCGCTTCATGAACATGATGGGCTTCACCTATGCCGATCACAACCCCGACAGCTGGGAAGGCTGGCACTGGGGCGGCATGCACATGTGGGGCTTCAGCTGGCGCCTGGGCAACCCCGAGCAGTACGACCTGCTCGAGGACGGCCTGAAGCACGCTGAGATGATCGTCTTCTGGTCCTCCGACCCCGAGACCAACTCCGGCATCTACGCTGCCCACGAGTCCACCATCCGCCGTTACTGGCTGAAGGACCTGGGCGTGAAGATGGTCTTCATCGACCCCTTCTTCAACCACACCGCCGCCCTCCACAGCGACAAGTGGTTCTCCCCCAAGATCGGCACCGACCACGCCCTGTCCTTCGCCATCGCCTACACCTGGCTGACCGAAGGCACCTACGACAAGGAATACGTGGCCACCCACGCTCACGGCTTCGAAGAGTGGGCTGAGTACGTCCTCGGCAAGACCGACGGCGTGCCCAAGACCTGTGAGTGGGCCGAGCAGGAGAGCGGCTGCTCCGCTCCCGACATCCGCGCCCTGGCCCGCGAGTGGGCCAAGAAGAACACCTACCTGGCCGCTGGCGGTCTGGGTGGCTGGGGCGGCGCCTGCCGCGCCTCCCACGGCATCGAGTGGTCCCGCGGCATGATCGCCCTGGCCACCATGCAGGGAATGGGCAAGCCCGGCTCCAACATCTGGTCCACCACCCAGGGCACCCCCGTGGACACCGAGTTCTACTTCCCCGGCTACGCCGAGGGCGGCATCTCCGGTGACTGCGAGAACTCCGCTGCGGGCTTCAAGTTCGCCTGGCGCATGTTCGACGGCAAGACCACCTTCCCCTCCCCCTCCAACATCAACACCTCGGCCGGTCAGCACATCCCCCGTCTGAAGGTGCCGGAGTGCATCATGGGCGGGAAGTTCCAGTGGTCCGGCAAGGGCTTCGCCGGTGGCGATATCCAGCACCAGCTGCACCAGTACCAGTACCCCGCTCCCGGATACTCCAAGATCAAGATGCTCTGGAAGTACGGCGGCCCCTGGATGGGCACCATGACGGCCACCAACCGTTACGCCAAGATGTACAACCACGAGAGCCTCGAGTTCGTCGTCAGCCAGTCCATCTGGTTCGAGGGCGAAGTGCAGTTCGCCGATCTGATCCTGCCCGCTTGCACCAACTTCGAGCGCTGGGACATTTCGGAGTTCGCCAACTGCTCCGGCTACATCCCCGATAACTACATCCTCTGCAACCACCGCGTGATCTCCATGCAGGCCAAGTGCATCGAGCCCCTGGGCGAGAGCAAGTCCGACTACGAGATCTACCGTGCGATCGCCAAGAAGCTGAACATCGAGCAGATGTTCTCCGAGGGCAAGGACGAGCTGGATTGGTGTGAGCAGTACTTCAACGCCACCGACATGCCCAAGCACATGACCTTCGCCGAGTTCAAGAAGAAGGGCTACTTCGTGGTGCCCGACAATCCGGACCGCAAGAAGACCGTTGCTCTGCGCTGGTTCGCCGAAGACCGCGAGAAGGATACGCCCGATTGGGGCCCCCGTCTCAACAACCAGGTCAACCGCAAGGGCCTGCAGACCACCACGGGCAAGGTCGAGTTCATCGCCACCAGCCTCAAGAACTTCGAAGAGCAGGGCTTCATCGACGAATACCGTCCCGCCATGCACACCTACGTGCCGGCCTGGGAAAGCCACCACAGCCCCCTCGCCAAGAAGTACCCCCTCGGCATGCTGTCCCCCCACCCCCGCTTCTCCATGCACACCATGGGTGACGGCAAGGACAGCTTCATGAACGACATCAAGGACCACCGCGTCCTGGTGAACGGCCACTACTACTGGATCATGCGCATGAACAGCATCGATGCCGCTGCCCGTGGCATCAAGGATGGTGATCTGATCCGCGCCTTCAACGACCGCGGCTCCGTCATCCTCTGCGCCCAGGTCGGTGAGCGCCTCCAGCCTGGCACCGTTCACTCCTACGAGTCCTGCGCTGAGTACAATCCCCTCGGAAAGCCCGGCAAGTCTGCGGACCGCGGTGGCTGCGTGAACATCCTCTCCCCCGATCGCTACATGTCGAAGTACGCCTGCGGCATGGCCCCCAACTCCACCCAGCTCGAAGTTGAGAAGTGGGACGGCGGCATCTACGAGATCTATTGATCGTAGTTCTTCGATCGATCACCAATCTTCAACAGGAGAAAAATCCAAATGTCTCAATTCTACATGGTTATTGATGTAGCCAAGTGCCATGATTGCAACAACTGCTTCATGGCCTGCAAGGACGAATTCGTGGGCAACGACTGGCCCGGCTACACCGCCGCCCAGCCCCGCCACGGCCAGCGCTGGATGAACATCCTGCGCCGCGAGCGCGGTCAGTACTCCCGCAACGACGTGGCCTTCCTGTCCATGCCCTGCCAGCACTGTGAGAACGCTCCCTGCGAGAAGGCCGGCAATGGCGCTGTCACCCGTCGCGCTGACGGCATCGTCATGATCGACATGGAAAAAGCCAAGGGCAACGAGGCGCTGGCCAAGTCCTGCCCCTACGGCGCCATCTACTACAACGAAGAGATCAAGTGCGCCCAGAAGTGCACGGGCTGCGCCCACCTGCTGGACAGCAAGGAGTGGACCCCCAAGCAGCCCCGCTGCTCCCACACCTGCCCCACCGGTGCCATGCAGTTCTTCGACATCACGCCCGCCGAGATGGAGAAGAAGGTTCAGGAAGAGGGCCTGCAGGCCTACAAGGCCGAGCTGGGCACCAAGCCCCGCGTCCTTTACAAGAACCTGCAGAAGTTCACCAAGAACTTCATCGCCGCCGGCGTGCTGGTCAAGGGCGACTGCTTTGAGAACGCCACCGTCACCTGCAAGGGTGCCGGTGTCGAGGCCACCCAGAAGACCAACTTCTTCGGTGACTTCAAGTTCGACGGTCTCGAGAACGGTGAATACACCCTCGAGGTCGATGCCGCTGGCAAGAAGGCTTCTTGCACGGTGACGATCGCTGATGAGTCCAAGAACTTGGGCTACATCCAGCTGTAGTTGCTAGTCCCATGGGAGAGCCCTTATTATGAGGGCTCTCCTATTTCCTTAATTCATGTTGCTGCAGCCACCTGATCGTTGCGCAACGCTCTTCGACACGAGTAGGCACTATGAAGCAGATAGTCATTTTCAACGGCAGCCCCCGCATGGATGGCAACACCGTGACCCTTCTCAATACCGTGGCTCGCGGCGCCAGGGACATGGGTGCAGAGGTGAAGTTCTACACCCTGTTCAAAATGAAGTTCATGGCTTGCCAGAGCTGCTTCGCCTGCCGGGTCAAGGACGATTGCATCATCAAGGATGAGCTGCACGAGGCCCTTCAGAAGGTGAAAGAAGCCGATGCAGTAGTGGTGGGATCCCCCATCTACATGATGCAGATGACCGGCCCCGTGAAGAATCTCTATGACCGCCTCTTCCCCCTGACCGACAGCGAGTATCAGCCCCGTTTCGGGAAGAAGAAGATCCTCACGGTCTACTCCCAGGGAATGGAAGATCCCCACATGTTCGATTCCTACTTCGATTACACCGCCGCCATGTTCCCGGCTCTGGGTTTTGAGCACGCGGGCAACATCGTCTGTACCAACGGAAACGACCCCGAAAGCGCCGAACACGACGCAGCACTGAAAATCCGCGCCTATGAAGCAGGCAAGGCCCTGGCCCGTTAAAGCAGCAGAGAGGTAACCCCATGAAGATGAACAATGGCCAGGCGATTCTGGACAAGCTCAATGCCGCCATGGATTCCATGAGCCGGGAAGAGCTCGTGAAGGTTGTCAAGGAAGCCATCGCCCGCGCAGACGAAGTGGAGAACAGCTCCATGCTTCTCGCGACCCACCTGAAGGTGCTCTGCCACAAGAATGGCGGCACCCTGACCTACACCAAGGATGATTTCGAAGCCGCTGCCAAGGAAGACCAGGCCTTCGACGTTGAATACGGCACGGAGAACAAGAAGGAAACCTGTTTCCTCCGACTGTCACAGCGCGAGAAGAGCAAGTAGAACACGGCAAGGTCATACCTGATAGCAGCTTTGAAGACCATGAAGGGCCAGACGACGCCGCGTTTTTTGTAACGCAGGATGCGGGGGGAAAGCGTTCCAGCCCCCTATCCTGCCCGCCGAATCTGGCCATGACGACTCACCAGTATGCGTTCAGACCCCAACGGGCTGGACGGATACTCGTTGTCGTTTTGGATATGTTTTTCCGCTGAGATTCTTGCACCGGCCCCGGTGCGTACTGATACAATCGATACAGATGAACCACCAGGCGGGACACATCAGACATGCAATCCGCATAGACAGATGGACGAGCGATTCCAAACCATCGGTCACCATAAATGCATTTACATGTTTTTAATACAGTTAACACCAGTCCAGACTGTCAGCTCCACACACGGATGGAAACTCAGATGACCGGCGAAAAGCGACTCACGAACAGTACAACGGGCGGCCCAGTCTTCGTTGATGTCAAGGACGGCAAGATCGTGCGGATCATCCCCATGGATCTGGCCGAGGAGGATGCCGCCTCCTGGGAGATCGAGGCAAGGGGTCGGAAGTTCACCCCCCCCAGGAAGGCCACCATCACACCGGTCACCGCCGCCCAGAAATCCATGATCTACTCCCCGAAGCGGATCCTCTACCCCATGAAGCGGGTGGATTTCGATCCGAACGGTGAGCGGAACTGCCAGAACCGGGGCATTTCCGGCTACGAGCGGATCACCTGGGAGGAGGCCCTGGACACCGTCTCCAAGGAGATGATCCGCATCAAGCGTGACTTCGGCCCGGCCGCCATCATGAGCACCGCCAGTTCCCACCACCTTTGGGGCAATGTCGGCTACCGATTCAGCACCCTGTTCCGGTTCATGAACCTGGCGGGTTTCACCTATGCCGACCACAACCCAGACAGCTGGGAGGGGTGGCACTGGGGCGGCATGCACACCTGGGGCTTCAGCTGGCGTCTGGGCAACCCTCCCCAGTACGACCTGCTGGAGGATGGCCTCAAGAACACGGAAACCATCATCTTCTGGTCCTCGGACCCTGAGGTGAACAACGGCATCTACAGCGCCTTCGAGAGCACCCCGCGCCGCTTCTGGCTGAAGGAGCTCGGCGTCAAGATGATCTTCATCGACCCCTACTTCAACCACAGCGCCGGACTCTTTGCCGACAAGTGGTTCTCGCCCCGGCTCGGCACCGATGCTGCCCTGGCGGCGGGCATCGCCTATGTCTGGATCACCGAGGACCTCTACGACAAAGAATACGTCGCCACCCGCACCCACGGCTTCGACACGTGGAAGGACTATATCCTCGGGGGCGCCGACGGCATTCCCAAGACCCCGGAGTGGGCCGCCAACGAGACCCGGATTCCAGCCCGCGAGATCAAGGCCCTGGCCCGGGAATGGGGCACAACCAAGACGACTGTTGCGGCCGGTGGCCTTGGCGGCTGGGGTGGCGCCTGCCGCTCGGCCACAGGCAACGAGTGGGCCCGTTTCATGATCTGCCTGGCGGCCATGCAGGGCATGGGCAAGCCTGGACGAAACATGTGGTCCACCACCCAGGGCGCCCCCTGCGATGAAGGCTTCTATTTCCCCGGCTACGCGGAGGGAGGCATCGCCTGCGACACCACGAACTCGGCCGCTGGCCATGAATTCGCCTACCGGATGTTCGCCAATGGCCGCCCCTCCAGCTCCCCCATCAACAGTCCCTCAGGACAGCACATTCCCCGCCTGCGCATCCCCGAAGCCATCCTGGACGGCAAACTGGAATGGCGCGGCAAGGGCTTCTGCGGCTCCAGCATCGAGGCCCAGTTCCAGAAGTACGAGTACCCGGCCCCCGGCTATCCCCGGATCCAGATGTACTACCGCTACGGTGGGTCCTTCATCGGCACCATGACGGAAACGAACCGCTACGTGAAGATGTACCAGACGGACAAGCTCCCCTTCGCCGTAAACCAATCCATCTGGTTCGAGGGGGAGGCTCAGTTCGCCGATATCATCCTTCCGGCCTGCACCAACTTCGAGCGGTGGGACATCAGCGAGTTCGCCAACTGCTCGGGCTACATCCCCCACACCTACAGCCAGTGCAACCACCGGATCATCAGCCTCCAGGCCAAGTGCATCGAACCCCTGGGAGAGTCCAAGTCCGACTATGAGATCTTCGCCGAACTCTCCAAGCGGCTCGGGCTGTGGGAGGCCTTCACCGATGGCGGCAAGACGGAGCTGGACTGGGTGAAGCAGGTCTTCCACGCCACGGATCTCCCCAAGGGCATCACCTGGGAGAAGTTCATGGAGAAGGGCTACTACGTGGTGCCCAACAAGCCCAAGGGCACCCCGTCCACCCCCGCCATGCAGTGGTTCGCCGAAGGGCGAAAGATGGACACCCCGGACTGGGGCCCGATGCCCCAGGATACGGTGGGCTTCGAAGGGCTGCAGACCACCACGGGCAAGATCGAGTTCGAGAGCAGCAGCCTCATGAGGTTTGATCCGGACGACGAGGAGCGCAGCCCGGTGGCCAAGTATGTCCCTTCCTGGGAAGGCCACCATTCCCCCGGCTACAACAAATACCCCCTGCAGGTGGTATCGCCCCACCCGCGTTTCAGCTTCCACACCATGGGCGACCTCAAGGAAAGCTGGCTGAACGAGATCCGCGACCACCGTGTGCTCAAAGAGGACGGACACCGCTACTGGATCATCCGCCTCAACACTCAGGACGCCCTCGCCCGGGGCATCCATCACCACGATCTGGTGAAGGTATTCAATGATCGCGGCGCCGTGATCATGGCCGCCCAAGTCACGGAGCGCATTCCCTCCGGAACGGTGCACTCCTACGAATCCTGCGCCGACTACCAGGCCGTGGGCAAGCCCGGCGAGTCTCCGGACCGGGCTGGCTGCATCAACCTCCTGACCCCCAAGCGCTTCATGACCAAGAACTCGTACGGAATGGCTTCGAATTCCTGCCTCGTTCAGATCGAAAAATGGGAAGAGGTCAAGCAATGAAGAAAGTCAACCTGATCATCGACGTGGCCAGATGCCACGATTGCAACAACTGCTTCATCAGCTGCAAGGATGAACACTGGGACAACGATCACTCCCCGATCGCCGTTTCCACGCCCCGGCTTGGCCACCGCTGGATGGACATCCTGAACATCGAACGGGGCCAGTACCCCCTCCAGGACGTCTGCTACCTGCCCAAGCCCTGCATGCACTGTGAGGATGCTCCGTGCATCCGCGCCTCCAGGGATGGCGCAGTCTATCGCCGGGAGGACGGCATCGTGATCATCGATCCCGTCAAGGCCCAGGGGCAGAAGGAAATCGTGGATTCCTGCCCGTACCGGGCGATCTACTGGAACGACGAGAAGGCCATCGCCCAGAAGTGCACCATGTGCGCACACCTCCTGGACAAGGGTTGGGCCCAGCCGCGCTGCTCCCACAGCTGCGCCACGGGTGCCATGGAGTTCGCCCTCCTCGAAGACCTGGAGATGGAAAAGCGCGTGGCGGAGGAGAAGCTCGAGCATTTCCATCCCGAGTACCAGACCCGGCCCCGGGTCTGGTACAAGAACCTCTACCGCTTCACCAAATGCCATATCGCGGGAAGCGTCGCCATCCACTATGGCCTTGAGTGCGCGGTCGACGCCAAGGTGACCGTCACCCACGTGGCCACCCAGGCCACCTGGAGCACCCGGACCAACAACTACGGCAACTTCAAGCTGGACGGGTTCGACAGGGACAGTGGCGATTACCAGATTGAAGCGGAACACACCGGAATCACCAAGGCCTGCGTCATCAGGCTCAAGGAGAGCCTCAATATCGGAGTCATCCACCTGTAAGGGATGAGTTGAAGAGCCCTGAAAGACCAGAATCGCCTTCAAACGTTATGGAGCACAACCGTGGGACGCCATTCCATGCGATCGCCCTTGATACTCAACAATGAGACCATCCGCCACCTCATGATGGTGGCCTTTTCCCGCAAAGAACCGGAGACGCGCGCCCTGCGGGCGCAGGTGATTCTGGCCTATGCCAGTGGCACCCGGATCAGCACGATTTCCAAATGCCTTGAGCTCAACCGCCCCCGCATCTACCGTTTCCTCGATCAGGCCCTTGGAATGGGAGTCCTGGAATCCCTCGAAGAGCGACGCGGCCGGAGCTAGTCTGCCCTTCGCACCCACATGACCCGGAAAGCGAACATGACCACGTATTCAGAAGCACTAGGCATGATCCTGGGGGCAATCCCCCCCCTGCCTGTGGAACAGGTTCCCCTCAGCGAAGCTGCGGGGAGGGCCCTGGCAGAGGACATCCTTTCCCGTGAGTCGATCCCGCCCTTCAACAATTCGGCCATGGACGGCTTTGCGATCCGGATTGAGGACCTTCGACCGGGACTTCGCATGCAGGTGCAGGGGACCCTGGCCGCCGGTCAGGTGCCCCACCACAGGGTGGCTCCCGCTTCTGCCGTACGGATCATGACCGGCGCTCCCCTGCCGGAAGGGGCAGATACCGTCGTCCCCCTTGAACACACCCTGTTCGGCCAGGACTGGGTGGAGTTCCCGAACCCAGTCGAGCGTGGGTCCAATATCCGTTGGGCCGGGGATGACATCTGGCCAGGGGCCAGGGTCCTTTCAGCCGGTACCCTCCTCAAACCCGCCGCCATCGGCGTACTGGCTTCCCTCGGCGTGTCCGAGGTGCCGGTGCGGGTCCGCCCCAGGGTCGTGGTCATGAGCACAGGCAATGAGCTGGTGGATGTGAAGCAGCACCCGGGGCCTGGACAGATCCGGGACTCCAACAATCCCGGGATCTGCAGCCAGGTCGCGACCTTCGGAGCCATCCCATGCCCCCTGCCCCGGGTGCCGGACAAGAGGGAGCGTGTCCACGCCGCCATCCAGAAGGCCATGGAAACCTGCGATATCCTCCTGACCACCGGAGGCGTCTCGGAGGGTGACTTCGACTTCATCAAACCGGTCCTGGAGGAGCTGGGAGCCCAGCAAGTCTTCTGGAAGGTCGCCCAGAAGCCCGGAGGCCCCTTCGGATTCTGGACTCTGAACGGCAAGCCCATCTTCGGCATTCCTGGCAATCCAGTGTCAGCCATGGTGATGGTCGAAGAGTATGTCCGCCCTGCCCTCCGGCAAATGATGGGTTTCAAGGACTGCCTCCGCCCCATGCGCAAGGCGATCCTGGACGAGGATTGGAAGAAGCCCAGGCCGGATGGCAAGACCCACTTCCTGAGGGTGATGCTCCAGGAGCAGGAGGATGGCCTTCACGCCCGGCTGACGGGATCCCAGAGCTCAGGCGTGCTCACCTCCATGCTGCTGGCCAATGGGCTTGCCGTGGTGGAGGCCGACATCCTGGAACTGAAGCGGGGCGACTTCATCCCCGTCCAGATGACGGAACAGGCAGAGGATCACTGACCCGAAAGGAGCCTCCCCAGCCGCCGGATGGCCTCCTTGGCTCCGTCCCAGAGGACCAGGTCCTCGGCCTCTTCCAGGCTGCACCAGCGGTATGCGCTATGCTCTGCCAAGTTCAGGTCCACCACAGCCCCGGGAGAGACCTCCATGTGGAAGCAGGTTTCCCGGTTGAAGTGCGGTTTCCCTGCCCGGATCTCCAGAACCCGGGGATCGATGTAGAAGGAGTGGGCATAGTCCAGGGGGAGCAGGCGCCCTTCCAAGCCGGTCTCTTCCCGGACCTCCCGGATCGCCGCCTCCGCAAGGCTCTCTCCAGGGTCCACCATCCCGGTCACGCTGGACCACCAGAGTCCCTCCACGGGCTGGCGAAGCATCACCAGCACCTCTGGACCGGTCAGTGTGCGACGCCAGGTGGTGGCGGAAACGCTCAGGCTGGGAGCTGGCACCGCCAGGGGGTCCAACGCCATGGTTTCGGCGAGGTGGAAGCTCAGCCGATCCGCCGCCTGGTCCCAGGTGGGGCAGTCGTCCCCGAGGAGTGAGTGGAGACTGCAGACGCCCTTGTCCCTCATGCCGCAAGGGGTGATCCAGCCGAAGGGGCGAAGATCCGGCGACACATTGAAGGCCAGGCCATGGGTGGAGATCCAGCGCCGGAGATGGAGACCCAGGGCTCCGAGCTTGCGATCCCCCACCCAGATCCCCGGACAGCCCGAGAGGCGCGTGGCCGTGACACCGAAATCCCCGGCGGTGCGGATCATCGCCTCCTCCAGGTTGCGCACGAAGCGCCCCACATCGCGACGCCCCCCCCGGAGGTCGCAAACCGGATAGACCACGATCTGGCCAGGGCCGTGATAGGTAACCTGCCCCCCCCGGTCGATCCGATGGACCCGGATACCCGCCGCCTTCAAGAAGGCAGCATCCACATGGATGTCTTCCGGGGAGGCATGGCGGCCCAGGGTATAGACCGGATCGTGCTCCACCACGAGGATCTGATCAGGTTCCCCGGAACGGACCAGATCGGCCATGGCCTTCTGCATGAAAAGCCCCGCCGGATAGAGCACGGGGCCCAGATGGCGGAACTGTGCAGGACGTCGCTCGCTCATGGAACGACTTTAACCCTTCCCGACGATCGGCGGAACTCAGCCAGAAAACCCACCACTGAACTGAGTACAGCTCTGCATTTGAGTGATTGAGCGCCTGCGGGTTGTATCCGAGTTGTTCACCGCTTGTTGGCAAGCTTTATCCCCTGAATCCCCTTCATCCTGGCTAATCCTCTTCTTTTTTGTTTCGCCAGGGTGAAGGGGATGAAGAGGGTGAACCGCACCCCCCGGTTTTCTTGCCGCGAGGTGCGTAGCGTCCGCACAGGTGTCTCTGTGGATGATCTATTTTACGATCGCCCTGGGGGCGGCAGTCTTGAAGGTCCTGAAGGTGAAGCTGATCAGCAGGGCGACCACCAGCAGGGTGCAGGATACAAGGTAAGCCAGGTTGTACCTCTTGGTGGAGTCCATGATCACCGCGGCGGTCATGGGGCCGATGATGCCGCCCAGACCCCAGGCCGTGAAGATCACACCGTAGTTGGTGCCGAAGTTCTTCATGCCGTACTTGTCGGCGGTCGTGGCGGGGAAGACCGAGAAGCTCGCCCCGTAGCAGAGACCGG
Source organism: Holophaga foetida DSM 6591 (assembly GCF_000242615.2). Lineage (GTDB taxonomy): Bacteria > Acidobacteriota > Holophagae > Holophagales > Holophagaceae > Holophaga > Holophaga foetida. Next base: position 37,694 of record NZ_KI912268.1, on the reverse strand, counting down.
CCAGGGCCACGCCCAGAGCCAGGAGGGGGATGGAGAGGTAGCGACTAAAGCAGAGCATGTTGAGGGCCTGGATCACGAAAATGATCCGCATCAGGTTGATGCGCCCGATCTTGTCGGAGACCGTTCCACCAAGGAAGCGCCCAGCGGCGTTGAAAATCGCCAGGAAGATGAGGAGAAGGAATCCCTTCTCCCAGCCCACCTGGATCTTGGCGATGGTCGCGGCGTGGCCAATGATCATGAGGCCTGCGGCAGATGAGAAGGCGAACATGATCCACAGTTTGTAGAAGTCGGCACTCTTCAGCATGCCTCTCCAATCCGCATCCTGGCCATGGTCACTCCCACCGAAGGACTTGGCGCTTGAGGCGGTGTTGGGGTTGTAGCCTTCAGGGGGATTGGCCAGGAACTGGGCACAACCGACCATGAGCACCAGGAGGCAGATCCCCATGATGATCAGAGCCTTGGACACGCCGTAAGCGCCGATGAGCCAGGTGATCAAGGGGGCGTAGAGAATGGAGGCGAGAGCGATACCGGCAACCACAACCCCCGTGATCGTCCCCTTCTTGGAGGCGGGGAACCACTTCAGGGCCGCAGGGGTGGTGGAGACATTGATGCTGCCGCTACCCGCCCCGACCAGCACGCCGAAGCTGATGGTCATCAAGAGAGGGCTCTGGACCAGGCCAGAAATGATCAGGCCACATCCAGTGAAGCATCCGGCCAGGGTGGCGCAGAAGCGGGGCCCCTTGGCATCCTGGACCCGTCCCATCATGACCATGGCGATCACGAAGACCACGGTGGCGGTCGTATAGGGAAGCGATGCCTGCTTGGCGGTCCAACCTGACTTGATCAGGGCCTTACCGACCACGCTCCAGATGTAGAGAAGTCCACCCAGGAACTGGACACCAACAGCTGTCCACAAAACAACCCACGCACGTCTCTGCAAGTTCGAACTCGACATTGTAACTCAGCCCCCGAAAGTGATCGATTTCCCTAATCACAGCAATCAAACCATCGACCCATACTACACGATGATTCAATTTTTCGGGCATTAAAATCCATTTCCGGAGTCACCGGCATCCAATATGAATAGCGATCAGGACCATACCACAATAAAACAGTGAGCATTTCGTCGGTGGGGCGTGGGCGAGGCTGCCTCAGGTAGACGGAGCCCCCACCGATGAAATGCGGTGTTGAACAAGCCCGGAGCGGCGGGGGAGTTGGGCGAGGGCTATGGGGAAATCGCGCCTGCTGATCCACTTTTGGGGACGCCAGGTCCCCTGTCGCCCAGGGATTGCTGACTGCTGAGCCCGACAGTCCCGGCAGGGGCTTGGACCGAGTTGGCGTCATAGCAGGGCTTCGCCGTCCCGCCGTGGTGGAGGTCGTGGTGCAGGTGATGGATAGCTGAGAGGCTGACAGTCATGGCATCACCGCCGGGGGTGCCCTGGAGGCTTCACTCATCAGCGGTCGCCAGAGGATCAGACCACCACAATGAGGGCAGCGTTGCCCCGTGCCTTCGGCTGGACACGCCTCGGCTCTGGGTTTCGGAGCAGGCAGCAGGGCCCTGGCCTGTTCCAGCAGACCTCCACCCTGGGGCCCAGGCGTAGAGGCCAAAGTGCCGGATCTTATGGAAGCCATCCGGAAGGACATGCTGGACAAAGCGGCGCAGGAACTCGATGGGGGGGAGGGG
>NZ_KI912268.1:0-35910 GCF_000242615.2 Holophaga foetida DSM 6591 | reverse complement strand
GCCAGTGGGTGCGTGGGGCGAGGTGTTCGGGGATACCATCCTGGCAACCGCCATCTTGGACCGACTGCTGCACCACAGCCACATCATCACCATCAAAGGCGAGAGTTACCGCCTGCGGGAGAAGCGCCGAGCCGGGATCGTCCCGGCCCCGGTGCCAGCGGCCACCACCTGAGCCGCACCCAGTGGGGTGTCCTCCGCTTCGGCCTACGGCCTACGCTCCAGACACCCCACGGGCTCATACAACAAGGGGGTCAATATTCGTGTCACCGGGTGGGTTAATTTTCATGTCGCTTGACAGTCGTCTGGCGATGCGTCAACATCGCGATGACCAAGGAGCCTTCATTTACATGGAATTGCTAGCTTTCTTACTGCGCGGGCCCGCCACACGGCGCCACCCCCGCCGCGGAGCGGCTTCGTTCAACACATAGGCCACCGTAGTAAAAAACATCCCGATTATCGGCTTCCCTCCCCCAGGAACGAAGGGATGTAGGAAGACTTTCAGAAAGACATGAGGTCCGTACAAAGATCGTCCCCGCCCCTGTGGAAGGGTACGGGGACGATTCCGGACAAATCTGGATTCTAGGCCTTGGCGGGATCCAACACCTTGGCCGACTTCTCGGACTTGAAGGTGAAGGCGATCACAAGGGCGACCACCAGAAGGGCGCAGGAAATGAAGTAGGCTTGGTTATAGCTCTTGGTGGCATCCACCACCGCAGCAGCGGTCATGGGACCCACAATGCCGCCCACGCCATAGGCGGTGAAAATCACGCCGTAGTTGGCACCGAAGTTCTTCATGCCGTATTTGTCGGCAGTGACAGCGGGGAAGGCCGAGAAGGAGGCGCCGTAGCACAGACCGGCCAGGGCCACACCCACCGCCAGGAGGGGGATGGAGAGGTAGTGGCTGAAGCAGAGCATATTGAGGGCCGAGAGGCCGAAGATGATCCGCATCAGATTGATGCGACCGATCTTGTCCGAGAGCGTTCCCCCCAGGAAGCGGCCGGCGGCGTTGAACACAGCCAGGAAGATGAGGAGGAGGAAACCCTTCTCCCAGCCCACCTGGATCTTGGCAATGTTGGCTGCGTGTCCGATGACCATGAGCCCGGCGGAGGCAGAAGTGCCGAACATGAACCAGAGCTTGTAGAAGTCGGCACTTTTCAGCATATCCTTCCAGTCGGCGTCATGGCTGTGATCGACGGCCTTGGCTGCAGAGAGGTTGGCCCCCTCCTCAGGCTTGTAGCCCGCAGGAGGATTGGCGAGGAACTGGGCGAAGCCGACGATGAGGATCAGGAGCGAGACCCCCATGAAGATAAGGGCCTTGGAGACTCCAAAGGCGCTGATGAGGTAGGTGACCAGCGGGGCGTACAGGATGGAAGCCAGGGCGATGCCAGCCACCACCGTGCCGGTGATCATCCCCTTCTTGGAAGCGGGGAACCACTTCAGGGCCGGAGGCGTGGTGGAAACATTGATGCTGCCGCTACCGGCACCCACCAGCACGCCGAAGGTCAGGGTCAGGAGGAAGGGGCTGTGGACCAGACCGGAGAGGATCAAGCCGAAACCCGTGAAGCAGCCGGCCAGGGTGCAGCAGAACCGGGGCCCCTTGGCGTCCTGGAGCCGCCCCATGATGACCATGGCGATCACGAAGAACACAGTAGCGGTCGTGTAGGGAATGGAGGCCTGCTTGCTGGTCCACCCAGACTTGATCAGAGCCTTCCCCACCACGCTCCAGATGTAGAGAAGTCCACCCAGGAATTGGACAGCCACCGCTGTCCAGAGAACCCTCTGCGCTCGCGACTGAAGCTTCGTATCCGACATAACACCTCATTTTGAAAAACAGTTAACACCTTCGATAAGAACTATCGAAAGCAACGAGTCAGTGTACCCAGGAACACCGGCTAACTGGCCTTGAGGGGATAAGGATGTGACAGGAATCAAACTCCGTATAGGCGGCGGAGAACCCCATCAAAAAGAGGTGCGGGCACCATCCGGTGCAGAAGCTGGGCCCACCGGGAATCAAACCCCACGAGGACACGCCTGGGAGGGCGGCGAGCCTCCAGGGCCCTCAGGATCATGGCGGCACAGGCCTCGGGGCGCATGCCATGCTCCGCAGCGAAACGCTCCCGCTGGACACGGTAACTCTCCAAAGCACGGTGATAAGGCGTCCCGATAACCCGCTCCGGCAGGTCCCCCCAGGCCTTCATCAGGGTGCTTCGGAAAGCGGTCTGGATGGCACCGGGCTCCACCAGGATCACAGGGATGTCCCGCCCGATCTCCAGGCGCAGGGTCTCCGCATAGGCCACAACGGCGTGCTTGGAAGCGTTGTAGGCCCCGCACATGGGAATGGAGAGGCGGCCCAGCACCGAGGCGATGCAGACGACACGGCCTTCGCCCAGGGCTGCGTGACGGCGGATCAGGGGCAGGAAGGCCTGGGTCACGGCGTGGAGCCCGATCACATTGGTCTCGAACTGGGCCCGCAGTTCCTCCGGTCGCAGCAGCTCCAGGGGGCCCATCTGGCCGTAGCCCGCGTTGTTGATGAGCCCCTTCAGGGGAAGGTCTCCACAGGCCTCCCGGGCGACCTCGATGCTGAGGGAATTCGTGACATCCAGGGCCAGGATCCGAAGGTCCTCGCCCGGCGGCAGATCCTTCAGGGACTCGGGATTCCGGGCCGTGGCCACCACGCCCCACCCGGCTTGACGGCAGGCTGCCACCAGAGCGCATCCGATACCCGAAGAGCAGCCCGTAATGAGGATCCAGCCGCGCTTCAAGGCTGACCTCCCTGGGCCAGGAGCCAGGCCTCGTCCCGCACAGGGATGCCGAGCTCCTGTGCCTTATCCAGCTTGGATCCGGCTTTCTCGCCAGCCACCAGCAGGGTGGTCTTCTTCGATACCGAGCCGGTAACCTTGGCCCCCAGACGCTTGAGCAGGGCCTCGGCCTCCTCCCGCCCCAGGGTGGGCAGAGTTCCCGTCACCACCGCAACCTGCCCCAAAAGGGGGGCTGCGGAGAGGTCCCGGGGAGCCGGGGGCTGGGGACAGATGCCCTGAGCCGCCAATTCAGCTGGCAGCCCGGGGTGGAGCTGGCGGAAGGCCTGGAGGGCGGCGGCAACCTTGGGCCCCACCTCCTCCACCCGCAGAAGCTGCTCCTCCGGCGCGATCCAAAGGGCCTCCAGGGAGGGAAAGGCCTCGGCCAGAAGCTCCGCCGTCTTGGAGCCGATGAAGGGGATCCCCAGGGCGTGGACCCAGCGGGAGAGGGGCTTGGTGCGGGCCCGGTCCAGCTCCTCCATCAGGTTCTGGGCGCTCTTTTCGGCCATCCGCTCCATGCGGGCCAGGAAGGCCACCCCCTGCGCCGGGTCCTGCAGGAGCCGGAAGACCTCCCAGGGCTGGGCGAAGCGCTGGGCCGCCACCAGCTGCACCACCAGGGCATCCCCCAGTCCCTCCATATCCAGGGCCACACGACTCCCAAGGTGAAGAAGGCGCGCCTCCAGCTTGGCGGGACACTCGGGATTCTGGCAGCGCACCGCCACATCCTCCTCGTCATCCTTGCCCACGGACCCTCCACAGACGGGACAGGCCTGGGGCACGCATGCCTCCGGGGCATCTTCGGGCATGGAGCCCGGCACCACCGAGACCACCTTGGGGATCACATCCCCGCCCTTCTCGATGAAGACCCGGCAGCCCACCCGGACCCCCAGGCGTGCCAGTTCGTCGCCGTTGTGGAGGGTGGCCCGGCGCACCGTCGAGCCCGCCACCTCCACGGCCTCCAGTTCCGCCACCGGGGTCAGCTTGCCCGTGCGCCCCACCTGCCACGTGATGCCCCGCACCTCGGTGGTGGCCTGGGTGGCGGGGAACTTGAAGGCGATGGCCCATCGGGGAACGCGGTCCGTGGCCCCCAGGCGTTCCTGGAGAGCCGAGTCGTTGACCTTGAGAACCACCCCATCGGTATCGAAGGGCAGTCTCAGACGCGCCTCCCCCTGCCCTTCGATGAAGGCCAGGATCGCGTCCAGATCCCCCTCCACGTGGGCCGGCATCCGGGCGAAGCCCCAGGTCTCCAGGCGGGCCATGGCCTCGGCGTGCTGCGGCGCCCCCATCAGCTGCCAGGGCAGGAACTGGAGGCGGCGCTTGGCCACCTCCCGGCTGTCCAGAAGCTTCATGGAGCCACTGGCGGCGTTGCGGGGATTGGCGAAGCGGGTCTCACCCCGCTGGTCCCGCTCCAGGTTCAGCTCCTCCCAGCGGCGCCGGGAGAGGAAGACCTCACCCCGGACCTCCAGTTCGGCGGGGGCGTCCTCCGGAAGCTCCAGGGGAATATCGGCAATGGTCCGGGCGTTCTCGGTGGCCAGTTCGCCGGTCTCACCATCCCCTCGGGTGACGGCCCGCACCAGGCAACGATCCCGGTAGATCAGGCTCATGGAGAGGCCGTCCACCTTGAGTTCGGCCACCAGCCGGGGCCGCTCGCCCAGCAGCCCCTTCAGCACCCGGGCCTCCCACTCCCGCAGATCCGTTTCGGAATAGGCGTTGTCCAGACTGAGCATGGGGAAGGCGTGGCGGGCCTTCTCGAAGGCGTCCAGGGGAGCCGCCCCCACCCGCTGGGTGGGGCTGTTGGGGTCCGCCAACAAGGGGTACTGGGCTTCCAGGACCCGGAGCTCCGCCTCCAGGGCGTCGTATTCCGCATCGGACACCGTGGGCTGATCCAGGATGTAGTACCGCCTCCGATGCTCCAGCACCAGGGCCGCCAGTTCCTTCATCCGTTCCAAGGGGTCCATGCTTCCTCCGAACCCCATCTTCCCACGAGGCGGCCCGAAGGCTGGAGGGGGGCAGGTTCAGGGTTTTGCGCTCCACGCCCGCACCCACGCCTCCAGCCCTTCCGGCGTGTTCCGCTCCGGCTCCTCCAGAAGCCTTTCCAGCAGATGCGCCTGGAGTTCTCCGAGCCAAGGACCACCGGGTCTTCCCAGGAGCTTCATCAGAGCCCGGCCATCCAGAGCCAGGGCCTTTGCATTCAAGGGTGGCACAGCCTCAGCCAGACAGTGGAGACGCTCCATGAGGGCTTGGTGCTGAGGCAGGCAGGCATCGTCCCCCCATCCCTTGGCCCGCTGGTCCCCCAGGCGGAAGGCCCCCCAGTGCTCCAGGGGCAGGCGGTCCTCCTCCAGGCGACGCAGGAGGCGGCGGCAGGCGCCATCGGACCAGTCCGGGGAGGGATGGATCCCGTGATGGCGGATGAAGGCCGCCACCTCTCCCATGAGGGCCCGGCTGGCGCGGAGGCGCTGGAGGAGGGCCTGGGCGATGAGCAGGGAATCAGCCTCGTGCCCGTAGAAGTGGAGGTTTCCGGCCTCATCCTCGCTGCGGGTGCCGGGTTTGCCCGTATCGTGCAGGAGGGCGGCCCATCGGAAGGGGGCTCCTGGGGGCACCGCCATGACGGTGGCCCGGGTGTGGCCCCAGGCGTCAAGGCGGTGGTGCATTCCCTGGCCAAGCCCCACCATGGGAAGCAGTTCCGGGAGCCACAGGCCCAGGAGTCCGGAACGCTCCAGGAGCTCCAGTCCCCGGTCCGCGGCAGGGCCCGTGAGCAGCTTGGTCAGCTCCACGAAGACCCGCTCCACGGCCACCTTGCGAGCCACCTCCAGCCGCTCGGGGATGGCCGCCAGGGTGGCCGCCTCCACGGTGAAGTCGAGCTGGGCAGCGAAGCGGCAGGCCCGCAGGGGGCGGAGCCCATCCTCGGCGAAGCGCTTGAGGGGATCCCCCACGGCCCGGACGCAACGAGCCTCCAGGTCCCGCCTCCCCCCGAAGGGATCCAGGATGTGGTCCCGCCAGTCCGATGTCTCCAGGGCTTCCACGGGCAGGGCCATGGCATTGATGGTGAAGTCCCGCCGGGCCAAGTCCTCCTCCAGGGCCACCCCCAGGCGCACGGAAACCGGATGGCGACCGTCCAGGTAGTCCCCATCCCCCCGGAAGGTCGTGATCTCGAAGGGGTGCCCCCCGGCGAGCACCGTAACCGTGCCGTGCTGGATCCCCGTGGGAAAGACCTTCAGGCCAGCCTCCTGGGCGCGGGTCGTCACCACTTCGGGCAGAAGGGCCGAAGCCAGGTCCCAGTCCCCGCCCCCCCGGGCGAGAAGGCGGTCCCGTACGGCTCCACCCACCAGCACAAGCCCGGATTCAGGCCCCAGGGCTGCCTGTAGCTGACGCACGGCATCGATCACGGGAGGCCCACCGCCCCCCCGACCACCTTGGCCAGATCCATCATGCGATAGGGCTTGGGAAGGAAGGCCACCAGCTCTCCATTCCGGAAGGACTGGGTCACATCCTGTTCACTGTAGCCACTTGTCAGGACCACCTTTGCCTGGGGATCCAGATCCCGGATGGCCAGGAAGGCCTCCTTGCCACCCATCACCGGCATGGTCATATCCATCAGCACCAGGGCGACCTGGCCAGGGTGCGCTTGGTAGTAGTTCAGGGCCTCCAGGCCATTGCCCGCCGTCTCGACCCGGTATCCCAGCTCGTGGAGCAGCTCCGCCGTGGATTCCCGCAAGACCAGCTCGTCATCCACAACAAGGATGATCCCATCAGCCACCGAAGACGGCAGTGCCTGAGGCGGGGGTGCGCTCACACGCTGCGCCTCGGGGCGAATCGGCAGATACACCGTGAATACGGTACCGTGCCCCAGGCTGCTCTCCAGGCTCCAGCCACCGGCATGGGCCTGGAGAATGCTCCGGATGAAGGCCAGACTAAGTCCCCGCCCCGAGAACTTTGTGGAGAAGAAGGGATCGAAGACCTTTTGAAGGTGGTCGGAAGGGATGCCGCACCCGGTGTCCCGAACCCGAAGGAACCCATAGGTCCCGGGCTCCAGGGGCTGGAGCGGGAAGCTGCTGGCCAGGGTGTCCCCGTCCAGCACCGTATTTCCTGTCGTGATCTCCACTAACCCCTTTCCCTGGGAGAGGGATTCCCCGGCATTGGTAAGCAATCCAAATATGACCTGCTGGATCTGAGATTCATCCGCCTCGACCACCACAGGCCCGGAGGCGAAATCGAAGCGCAATTCAGCCCAGGCGGGGAGAATCCCCTTCAGATCCCCTCTGATCTTCCGAAGGAAGGCGTTCAGTTCAACCTCGGCCACCACCAGGGGATTCCCTCCCGAAAGGGCCAGCATCTTGCGCGACAGTTCTGTGGCCCGCAGGATCTCCCGCCGGACCTTGTCCAGGTAGGAGGCGATCGGGGAGTCCGGCGGAAGCTTGCTCTCGATGAGATCCAGGTTGCCGATGACCCCGCCGAAGTGGTTGTTGAAGTCGTGGGCGATTCCCCCCGCCAGAATCCCCAGGCTCTCCTGTTTCTGGCTCTGGCGCAGAATCTCCTCGGAGCGCTTGCGCTCAGAGATATCCCAGACGTAGGCCACGAACTGGGAGCCCTCCCCAAGCGCCAGACGCCGGATGTAGACATGGGCGGGAAAAGGGGTGCCATCCTTGCGCTGACAGAGGATTTCCAGATCCTCCTCCCCCAGATCCGACTCGCCGAGGATCAAGGGATTGAGCCGCACAGGCTCCTGAACCAAATCAAAGAGAGAAAGGTTTTCGAACTCTGCCGCCTCCCAACCGAACATCCGGCAAGAAGCGCTGTTGGCTTCCCGGATGTGGCCACCGGGATCGCCGATGAGGATGGAGGCCATGGAGAGATCGGCAATGATGCGCCGCCGTTCCTCGCTTTCGCGACGCTCCTGGGCTTCCTTCAGTGCCTGGCTTCGGGCCGATCGGTATTTCTCTCCCCGCTCGACCTGCTCCGTGACGTCATTCACGACAATCAGCAACCGATGCTGGCCCTGCACGCTGGGATCCAGGCGGACAAGGGTCGTCTCCTGGATTCGGGGCCTGCCGCTGGGTTTGGTGCAGGGGAAGAAGCTGGGGTTGAGAGCCGAGGAGAAGAGGGTCGGCACGCCCTGGCGCAGGGCCGCCAGTATGCGATCTCGATAGCGGGGCTCCGCCAAGCCAGGAAACACTTGAAAAAGACTCTTTCCCACGATTTCCGGGCTTCGCAGCCCTGTCCAGTGCTCCAGGGTACGGCTCCAGAAATCGATAACCCCATCATCAACAAGCACACAGCAGCCACTGGGAACAAAGTCCAGGATGTGCAGGTTTGAAGGCCCGAAAGGATCATTCATAAGCAGTTCAGCGGCTCCCTCGCGTCATCTCCTCAATGATCGCGCCAAGGTTATCCATGGATGGTATATCAAAAAGCAGAACCAAGTGGCCTTTGATCTCCTGACCGGAGATCGCAATGAGCACCACCGCCAGCATGAGGTCCCGTTCCTGGAAGACCTGGGGGAGTTCGTCCGCATGACACTCCAGATACTCTGGGAGGTGATAGCGGACTTCCACGCCGATGATATTGCCGATGGTGCCCATCACGCCGTTGATGAGGATATTCCCCACCTCGGTCAGGGCCGCCTCCCGTTCCAGATCCAGCTCCTCGTTGCTGAGGAGCCCCCCGGTCAGAAGACCCACCAGCTTCCGTGCACTCTCCACGGGAAAGAGGATGGAGGCTGCTCCGCCCACCCTGCCGGTGAAGGCCTGTTGGACCACCACGACCTCATCCTTGAGACCGATTTCATGCTCGAGATTGAGGTGCCGGGTGATATCGGCGTGGGGGATGGTCACGACCCTGGGAACGGAAAGCTCGATCCGCTCGTTCACCATGGCGCTGAGGGAAGAAGCCGCCCGTCCCACGCCGACATTGACCAGCTCCGCCAGGGCGTCGTTGAACTCCTCCCGCGTGATCACTCGACACTCCGCCCGGCTTCGATGGCCTTGAGCACCTGCTCCAGATCCTCCCGGCGGCAGGGCTTGTTGAGGAAGGCCCGGGCCCCGAGGCGCAGGCACTCCTCCCGGCTGCTCTCCTGCACGTCCGCCGAAACGATGACCACGGGAATATCGATCTGGTGCTTCTGGACCAGAGCCAGCAATGCGAAACCGTCCAGCACCGGCATCAGGAGATCACAGATCACGGCGTCCGGCACCTCCTGCAGCATGGTCATGAAGCCGTCCTGACCGTTTACCGCCTCCTTCACGGTATGGCCCATCTCCGTAAGCATCCGGACCATCTGGCCCCGCTGGAATCTGGCGTCATCAATGGTCAGGATATTCACACTGCCTCCGTAGCACGCGTGGGGGGTCAGGATTGTCTGATCGGGATGGGAGTAAGTATAGGCCCGGCGAGGCTTTCTTGCTCACAAACCTGGGGGCGTCAAGGAGACCTGGATCCGACCTTCGAGAAATGCCTGGACTCGGAAGCGGTCCGACAGGATCTGGGGTTGACCCAGGGCGAGCTGGTCCAGTTGCCCCTTCAGAACCACCCCCGGAGCAATCTCCCGGTTCATCCCCCCCTGGACCTGCGCCTTGAGATCCTGGAAATTCTTCTGAAGGAACCAGTTGGACTTCTCCGCCAGGGCCTTGCGGAGGGTCGACCGGAAGAGCCACTCCCCGAATTTCGTGATCCAGCTGCGGCTTTCCAGGGTGTAGTCCAGATCCAGAAGCTCCAGGGTTCCCTTCTGGAGGTTGAAGGTGGGGGTACCCGCCAGAGCGAGGCGCCCGTTCACCTTGCCCTTGAGTTCCACCTCCAGGATCGCCTGAGCCCCCTGCCCCCGGACGGAGGCGTCAAGGATCTCGAAGCGTCCCTTGTCCGTCTCGAAGACCTTCCCCACCATCTGTCGCCGGAGCTGCTCCGTAGCCTCCCGGTAGCCGAGATCCGCATCCACCTGGATCCGGAAGGTGGGGGAAAGAGGACCGTTCATCGGGGCAAGATCCGGCAAGGGGCGGGGCGCGATCTCCGGCCGGGTGCCCAGCTGCAAGAAGGGGCGGGCCTGTATCTCCGGGGTCACGACCAGGGTGTGCCCTTCGCTACTCCAAGGGCCGAGTCGCAACTGTTCTGGATTGAGGACCAGGAAGACCCCAGGGCTCACCTCGATGGGCTGCTGGGCCATCCGCCAAACCTCTTCGGCCTTGTGCCTCAGCATGGCCGAGTCCCGGACCTGCTGCTCCATACCCTGGAGCCCGCGTCCCATGGCGTCCTTCATCCCCGCCAGCACCTGATTCGTGATGTCGTAGCCCAGAAAGGTGATGGTGCAGGCGTTGGAAGCCATGGGATCGAAGGTTGTCACCTTGAGGTCGACCCCCCACTGGGGTGTGATCCCGAAATCCGCCTGAGCTCCGAGCCAAGCGTGGCGGAAGCCTTCGGGCCCCAGGCCGCAGGAGCCCATGGACTTGATGAGGCTCCCCATCCGGATCCCCACCTCCATCCAGTAGTGGACCGCCGTACGCACCGTCACCCGGTTGCTGTTCAGGCGCAGGGTCAGGGGATCCCGGTAAAGATTGAAGCGGAAGACCTTGGTTCCGCTGTTGGGCAAGGGAGTCCAGGTCTCGATCCCGGCAGGGACCTTCGGGACATTCCGCTCTGCCGCCTGAAAGATCGGGTCCAGATTGATGCGGATCGGAAGGGCGATATGGGAAGGAGGCGCCTGGGCCAGGAGGGTGGAAGCGAGAAGGGCGGCAGTCAAAGCGGGTAAGCGCATGAATGAAATCTAACAGAAAGGTAGCCTGGGCGGGCCTTCGACCCCAGGCTACTCTGGACGGAGGCCCTTTCTCAGGAGTCCCTTTGGCTAAGCGCAATGAACCCGTCCGCAAGTCCGTGAAGGAGATCCTGGAGGATCTGCTGGCGGGACACCGTGAAGCCGCCTTCAACGGCCCAGGCGCCGCCCTGAAATACCTCAACCGCACCTTTGAGGGACAGCAGAGTCTGCCCAATGGCGTGAAGGCCGTGGCCTTCGACCTCATGGCTGAGGCCAAGGCCCAGCTCCAGGACTGGGAAGGCGTAGCCGAAGCGGCCCAGGGCTTCCTGGCGAACCTCCCGGCCATGGAAGAGGCCCTGGGCCACGGCTTCCGGTCCGCCCTGGAGACCACCACCGCCCTGGAGCGTGGCGTCCAGGCCCAGAGCGAGCTGGGGAATTTCCACGCCGCCCTGGAGCTCTGCGATCGGGCCATTGACCTCAAACTCGGAGCCCATTGGGAAGCCAAGCGGGACAGCCTGGACTGGGCCCGCTGAACCAGTCCCAGCTGCCATTTCCTTGCTTTTGGGCATCCAGTCTCCTGGAGATTTGCGGCCTGCTGGTGCGAAGACGCTACGATTGACGGCGGTTTCAGTTGCCTGCTGGCACCGGGAACTGCGCCTTCGCGGCAACGGGCCAGAAGTCGTGATCGGAATGGATCACCTTGAGTTCCCACTTCTGGTTGGGCTTATCCGATTTGAACCACTGGCCGAACACGATGGGTCCTCGGCTGAACTGGTTCTCGTTGAACATTACGCGGCCTCGGATGGTCATGAGGTCGGTCTTGGCCAAGGCAGCGTTCACCTTGTCAGCCTCGACGCTTCCGGCCCGTTCGATGGCATCCACCAGAACCTGGACGCAGGCGTAGCCGGGCCCGAGGGTGCAGAGCACCGGGCGCTTCGTCTCCTGGAGCCACTTGTCGGCCAGGGTCTTGGGGGTAGTGCTGCCGAAGCCTGGGCAATTGGTCATGGTGCCATCCCACCAGATCTCGATGCACACACCCAAGGGGAGGTCGCCGCCCCAGGAGTTCACATCGTCATAGTTCAAGGCGCCACGCCCCATGGACATGATCTTGGGGTAGAAGCCCAGGGACTGGCACTGCTTCCGGATCGTCCCGAGGAAGGGCGCTGGGCCATTGCCCCAGAGGATCTCTGCACCGGCATCCTTCCACTCCCTGATGATGGAGGAGAAGTCCGTCGTCTCGATGGGCACCAGACCCGTGTTCTTTTCCACACCGACCACCGTGTATCCCTTCTCTTTGAGGAGGGGGCCAAGGAGGGTGTACCAGCCACGGCCATCCGGGTCATCGGCACAGATAAGCCCCATCTTCTTGTTGGTCTTGGGACCGAACTCATTCAACTGGCTCATCCAGGAATCCATGACCGTGTAGCCGACCTTGGCCCGGAATTCCCCGGCGGGAGCAGGCTTGATGAGATTGAAACTGCCCGTGGCCCAGGTGTATTTCCACTTGGTGGGGCTTTCGTTGCGCATCCCGAGCCAGGGCTCCTCGGGACCGACCCCCGTGATGTAGGGGATCTTGTAGGTATCCGCCATCTTGGATACGGCGGGATGCATCGGAGGCGGCTCATCGCCCGAAACGATGAACTGGACGTGGTCCTGGAGGATCAGGCTCTCCGCAAGGGATCCGGCCTTGTTGCCGTCCGTTTCGGCATTCACCGAAACGATCCTGATGGGGAGGCGATCATTCCCGACCTTCACGCCGCCCAGTTTGTTGATGTCCTCTACGGCCGCCTGGATCCCGTATAGGGCTCCCTCTCCCATGGAAGCGAAGTAGCCTGTCTGGGACTGGATCACCCCGATCTTGATTTCCTTGGGAGTCTTCTTCTCGCAGCCGCTGGCGAGAGCAAGACCCAGGGTCGCGAGAACCATGGGCACTGCTGTACTAAGTTTCATAATTCACCATCCTCGGAAAGAAGTTAGGGGAAACACACCCAGAGCAGGAACAGCCCTGTTCGAAGGGACTACACTTTTCAACGTTGTGTCGTTCCAGGAGCACAAAACATCGTGATAAATATTCGTAACCTAAAAAAAGGAGGTTCGAATGAGATTCACCGAGTGCGAAGCCATGCTCAAGAGCGACCCATTGCATCTTGAGACAGGCATTGAACGGCTCTCCAGTGGCGGGGTCCACGTGGCCATCCGCATGTGCCTGGAGAACTGCACAGCAGAAATGCTCGAGTGGTGGTTCGGATGCGAGTGCGATACGGACATGTACCGCCTCTGGCATCCCGGCGCCCACAAGTTCTCGAAATGGGGGGAATATGAGGCCAATCATGTGCCCGGGAACGTGATCGGCTCCACCCACTTCATCAAGGAGACGCTCGGCAACTCCGACGTCATGGACATGCAGCTCAAGTACCTCGACCCCATGGATCTTTTCGGCGCCAAACTCACGGAAGCCAGAAAGCGCGGCGATGCCGATGTCGTCCTCTACGGCTGGGCCGGAATCGGCGAGAACTGGGAGTGCGAGAGGAATGAGCAAGGTTATCCCAATTTCATGCAATATGTAGGCGTTGGCCGAAACACACCCTTCGGTCTGGTCCTGCGCAACCACTATTGGTTCGCAGACATGCTGGACTTGCCGTCAGCCGAGGTCGAGAAGATGGTCCCGGACCAGCTTGGGCTCTACATGCTCGAGCACGATTCCAACGAGTTCCATATCCTCGGCAAGGTCATTCCAAGCTTCTACCTGCGCGACAACTGGGAGAAGCTTGGCGAACCCGAACCCTACACCAAGCACAAGGAACTGAGTGCGCTTGCTACCACCAAGCTCTTCGTCTGAAACGCCATCAGGCTTCAACCGGCCCGGGCAGACCGCCCGGGCCGACCTGCATTCGAAGAGAACCTGGGCCCGTGGGGGTCCATGAAATCCAGGCAGATCCTCGCGCAGCAGAGATCGGAGATGACATCTGGGGCGATACCGTCATCCTCGAATATCCAGTATCGATAGGCACCCAGGATGGAGCAGGCGATCTGCTCGATGACCAAGCCGGTGTAACTGAACTCAGGGAGCTCCTTCCTGTACTTCTCCATGAAATGGGCCTTGATGATGTTCTTCCACTTCATGGCGAAGGTCGGCTCGGCATGCCTCCCCATCAGGACCCGGTAGAGGGAAACCTGCCTCTTGATCAAGGCGAGGGTGTCATTGAAGCACTGGAAGTGTTCGCCTTCACCGAGGCTGGCGAGGTCGTAATCCTTGAAGCCGACGTTGAGATGAAACATCTGGTCGATCAGATCGTTCTCGACCTCGTCCAGGACTTCATCCAGATCATTGAAATACGAATAGAAGGTGGTTCTTGCGATGGGGATAGCCGAGCACAGCATCTTGATGTTCATCTTCCGCAGTCCTCGCCTGCCATAGATGTCCACGAACTTGGCTTTTATCAGGTTCTTAGTCTCTCCGGACATCAATCCATCCATGGCAATCTTGAGATCATGGGGGAAACGGGCGGCGGCGGCGGACCGATCAGCCGTGGACCGAAGCGATCATGGCCGCCACGTTCTCGGGCTTGGCGTTGAAGGGGATATCGCAACCGGAGGAGAGAATGAAGCCCTCGGGACCGATCTCTCCGAGGAGACGCTTGCAGTACTCCCGGACCTTTTCTGGGGTGCCCAGGGCGAAGAGGGCAGCAGGCACGTCGCCCATGATGGCCATGTGGTCGCCCAGCACCGCCTTGATCTTGAAGATGTCCGTGGCGTGGTCGGGGGAAATGATGCAGGAATGCTTGGGCATCTCCAGGAAGAACTCCAGATCTCGCTCCCAGTTGGAATCCAGGTGGAAGACCGGCACCACACCCTCCTCCAGAAGGACTTCGGCCATCCGCTTCATGTAGGGCCACACGAAGCGCTTCCAGGTCTTGGGATTGATGAACTCGGAGGCGGAGCGCCAACCGCCCACCCAGGCACCGTAGGACTTCAGGCCACGGGCCGTCTGACGGGCGGTCTTCACCAGATCCGGCATGGCGGCGTCGCAGGCTTCCTGGACCAGGTCAGGCTTCGAGAAGAGATCCCGCATGAAGCGCGGCATGGTGCGCCCGCCGCAGAAATACTCGTAGGGCATGTTGGCCTGGAAGGGCGAAAGCACCGGAATACCTACCGTATTCCAGCGCCGGATGGCCTCGGGCATGAACTCGAGCATCGGCATCAGCTTGGGCATCAGGTTGTCCAGGCGGCTGGCCTGGTACTCCCCGAAGAAGGCGTTGTAGCCGTGCTTGATGATGGTGTCGTAGTCCTCAAGGGTCATCAGTTCCTGCTCCGCCACCTGCCAGGGTTGGTCTTCGGCCACATCCCGGCCGGGGATCTTGACCTTGGAGAGCCAAGCCAGGCTCAGGACATGGGCCGAGAAGGTGGGCTGCTGGATACCGTCGATCTCCCCCAGTGCGGTGAAGGACCTGATCATGGTGTCCGTCATCAGATCGGGGGTCACCGCGAAGTCCGCCATCCGGACCTTCATGTGGTTGGCACAGAAGGAGGTGGCCAGGGGAACCACCGGCACCCGGTCCTGCTTCTCAAAAGCCACCGCCCGCTTGATCCGCGCCAGCCGCTCGACACATATATCGAAATCTGCAGTCATATACTCCTCCACAGGTACAGAAAGACTAAGGCTCAATAAATTGAGCGCGACAATACACACGAAAATCAGATACGACTGAACCGAGCGTATATAGCAGCCCCCGCACGAAATCCAAGCGGCGGTTTATTTAGGGGCCATGGCGTCATGGCGACTAGTGGGTGAGGCAACCATGATTAAAAATCAGAACATGATTTAGTGTCAACAAATGTTTTCATGTCGGGATAAAATTTTTTATTCACTGTTTTGATGCAACTTAAACAAGGCACCACGGGGGGGGCCTCGCAGATTCTCCAGCGAACCTTGATATTCCCCCCTACTCCAGGGGGGCCAGGGCGCCCAGCGCCAGTGCCCGATCCAGGCTTGGGACATCGTCCCACGTCTGCTCCATACGGAAGAATCCAGACCCCGATGGACAGGGTCTGGATTCAGGTCCAAGCTAGACAAGCTGACTACTTGATGTCCATCAGCTTCTTGGCGTATTCCACACAGTCCTGAGCCGTCTTGCAGTAGGCATCAGCGCCCACATAGTCCGCCGTCGTCTGGTCGCAGGGACCGCCGCCGATGAGGATCTTGACGTTATCCCGAAGCCCCGCAGCCTTGATGGACTCGATGCACTCCTTCATGCCATCGAAGGCCGTCGTCAGCAGACAGGAGATGCCAACCACCTGGGGCTTGTGCTCCTGGATGGCCTTGATGTAGTCCGCCGTGGGAACATCCACCCCCAGGTCCACCACATTGAAACCATTGCATCCCATCACGGTGGTCACGATGTTCTTGCCGATATCGTGGATATCACCGTAAATGGTCCCCATGACAAAAGTGCCATGGCTGGCGGCATTGGCCCCACTGAGATCCCCGCCGATGAGGGCGGCCGCCTCCTTGAAAATCTCGGCGGACATGATCAGCTCGGAGAGATAGTATTCCTTCTCCTCGTAGCGCTTGCCCACGATATTCATGCCTTCCTGCAGGTTCTGGATGATCTCCAGCGGGGCCACGCCCTGGGTCTTGAGGGCATTGACTTCGGAAACCAGCACGGACTCGTCGAGATCCGCCATGGCATTGATCAGGGTCTGGCTCATAGTCATTCTCCTTGGTGGATCAGGCTTCGGCCAGCTCGGCCTTGACCTTCTGGGCGGCGACCTTGCGGGGGGCGGTTTCCTTGACGAAGAGGGAGACCACGATGCCCGCAATGAGGCCGATGATGCAGATGGTGAAGATGTTCTGGATGCCGTAGTGCTTGGCCACGAAACCGCCGATGATGGGCACCAAGCCGCCGCCGAAGATCTCGCCCACACCCATGGTCACACCGGTGGAGGAGGTCATGAGGGTGGCGGGCACAGACTCGGCCGCCATGGGGCCCACGGTCAGGCCGATCAGGCCCTGGCTGAAGAAGGTCACGGCGAAGAGCAGCGCGAACAGGGTTCCGGGGTGGGAACCGGCGGCCTTCAGCAGCAGGATGAACACCAGACAGCAGATGCCACCGATGAAAGCCGTGGGCTTGCGGCCGATGAAATCGGAGACACCGGGCAGGACCACGGTGCCCAGGGTCGCACCGAAACCAAAGGCGGAAAGGACAAAGATCATCTGGCCGGTGCTGAGCTTGAGCACGTCCGTCAGATAGCTGGGCAGGAGGATGGCCAGGGTGATCTCCGCGGCCAGCCAGCCCAGCACCAGGATGATGTTGAGGGGCACATTGCGATACTTGAAGACATCCATAAATTTATGGGGCGTCGCGTCGTGGGTGGCGCTGTGGGCAGCCGCCTCGGAAGCCTTGGGGTCCCGGAGGACCTTGGCCATGAGGAGGGCTACGATGATGCCGGGGACGGTCACCAGGGCGAAGGCCCAGCGCCAGTGGAAGCCGATGGAGAGCAGCCAGCCCACGAAGATGGGGGCCAGGGCCATGCCGAAAAGAGGCATCGCCATCTGCTGGAAGCCGATGTTGAGCCCCTGGCGGGAGGGCTTGGAGGCCTCCACCGTGGCCACGATACCCGCTGGGGAGAAGGCGCCTTCAGAAATGCCGATGAGAGCGCGAATCGCCACCAGGCCCATCATGCCCGTGGCCACGCCGCTGACACCCGCGAGGAGGCTGAAGATGATGATGGAGGGGACGATGACCTTTTTGCGACCGAACTTGTCGGAGAGGCCGCCCATGAAGAAGGACGAGATGCCCCAGGCCAGGGACAGCGCCCCGCCGATGATGCCGATGGCGCTGTAGTCGAGGTTCAGTTCCTTCGCCATCAGGGGGAAGATGGGCATGATCATGAAGCGATCCACACCCACGAAACCGAAGGCCAGGGCCAGGAGCAGAATGGCCTTCCATTCGTACTTGGTGTCCCACTTGGCCGTAGAGCCCTGGGAAGAGGATTTGGGAGGTGCGCCGATTGCCATAATTTGACTCCTTTCAGGTTGGGGTCAGAGATCAGCCCTGGACGGAGGCGATCATCGCCGCGACGTTCTCAGGCTTGGCGTTGTAGGGGGCATCGCAACCGGAGGAGAGGACGAAGCCCTTGGGGCCGATCCCTTCGATCAACTTGCGGCAGTAGGTGTGAACCTGATCAGGGGTGCCCAGGGCCAGCATGCCAGCGGGCACGTCGCCCATGATGGCCATGTGATCCCCCAGGACTTCCTTGATCTTGAAAATGTCGGTGGCATGGTCGCCGGAGAAGAGGCACTTGGCCTTGGGCAGCTCCTTGAAGCGCTCCAGATCGCGCTCCCAGTTGGAGTCCATGTGCAGCACGGGCAGCACCCCCTCCTCCACGGTCATCTCCACCAGCTGCTTGAAGTAGGGCCAGGCAAAGCGCTCCCACAGCTTGGGGTTCAGGAACTCGCTGGCGGCGCGCCATCCGCCGACCCAGGCGCCCACGCAACCTGCGGCACGCAGGGCCTGGCGGGAGTCCTCCAGGATCTGGGTCTGGGCGATATCCATGGCCTCCAGGACCTTTTCCGGCATGCGGCGCATATCGGTCATGAACTTGGGCATGGAACGGGCGCCGCAGAAGACCTCGTAGGGGGAACAGAGCACCACCGGAGACAGGGTCACCACCCCAGCCTCCTTGGCGTTCTGGATGGCCGTGGGGGTGTAACCGAAGACGGGACCCACCTTGGCCAGCATGTTGTCCAGGCGGTTCATCAGGAAGTCTTCAAAGAAATACTTGTAGCCCTTGCTGATGATGACGTCGTAGTCGTCGGTGGTCATCATTTCGGCCTCGTGGACCTGCCAGGGCACGTTCTCCGGGAGATCGATACCGGGGATCTGAACCCTGGAGAGCCACTGGAAGCTCAGGAGGTAGGGAGAGAAGACGGGCTGCTGGATGCCGTCCACCTCACCGAGGCTGGTGAAGGACTTCAGCATGGTGCGGTGGGCCAACTCCACGTCCAGGGCGAAGTCGGCGGGCTTGACTCCCAGGTGGTTGGCACAGAAAGAGTTGCCCACGGGGATCACGGGCACCCGGTCAGGCTTCTCAAGGGCCACGGCGGCCTTGATCCGGTTCAGCCTTTCGTCGTAAAGCTCAGCGTTCGTCTTCATCGGAGTATCTCCTTTGCGATTAAAAAGAAGCGCCCAGATAGGCTTGGGCGAGTAAAAGCCAACTAATGCAATTAACTTTTAGAATTTCCGACACAAGCCCCTACCCAGCCAAGGCTTCTGGAGGGAGGAACGAGTTGGGTTTCCGGAAAGCTACGCACGGGTAGCCAAAGTGATGCGAGTCAACGATGATTAAACATCACAAACTGATACTCGGTCAACTATTCTTTGGGAAAGTTCACAAATATTCTTAATACCCTTTTTTATCAACACATAAAAAAAGCCCCTCGAAAGGGGCCTGGGGTTCAGATCCGGCAGCAGGTCAGCTTTCCGGCAGAAGTTCCCGCTGGGTAATGTCGAAGGAGAAGTCGATATTGGCTGGAGGATAAGGGGGCAGCGGGTCCGCCGCCAGTTCCCGGGCCTGGGAGGACGAGGCCCCCGCCACTCGGGTGATCATTTCCACCACGTACCGCTCATGATCCTCGGGATAGCGCCCGGAGATCACATCACAGAGCGCCCCCACCATCATCCAGACCATGATGCCCCAAGTGGTCTCCACAGCATTGTCCAGCAGGGAATAGCGTCCGGCTTTGATGGCGAGGCGAAGATCCCGGGTGCCGAAGGGCTCGAAGGCCCTCCGCATGCGGTCCGACAGGAGATCCGGGCGCATGACCCACCAGCGCCACACGGGATCCTTGATGGCATCCCGAAGGGTCAGTCGAACGGATACCGGCATGACACGCCCCGGCTCGGCGAGCTTGAAACTCTCGGTGGCCAGTTCATTCCGGCGCGCCATGTCCTGGATGATGCAATCCAGAAGACAGGCAGCCACCTCGTCCTTGGACTTGAAGTAGTTGTAGAAGGTGCCGAACCCGACATGGGCGCAATCCGTGATCTCCTGGATCGTTGCGGCATCCACCCCCTTGGTGGACATGACCTCATAGGCCGCCTGGAGAAGACGACTGCGGGTCTGAAGGCGCCGCCATGGGATCCGCTTTTTCACTTCCGGAGAAGCCCCCTCCACCTGGGTCTGCCCGCCGTCAGTTCCACGCTTCGCCATTCAGCCAACCTCCTCAGTGCGCCTATCCCGAAAAATACAGATCCCGGACCAACAATTATTGTAAAGCACTTCCTTATGATCCAATAGGGGTGCGGCCGCGCGTGTGATCACGCGCGGCCGCACCCTACGACGGAAGGAACTACTTGCCGGGCACAGGGAAGATGGCCTTGTCAGAGGCGGGCCAGAAGTCGTGATCCGAGTGGATCACTCGCAGCTCCCACTTCTCAGGCTTGTCGGTCTTGAACCACTGTCCGAAGACGATGGGGCCGCGGCTGAACTGGTTCTCGTCGAACTTCACCCGATGACGCATGGTCATGAGATCGGTCTTGGCAAGGGCCGCATTCACCTTCTCGGGATCCAGGGAGTTGGCGCGCTGAAGGGCATCCACCAGCACCTGGATACCGGCATAGGCGGGCCCGATGGTGCAGATCACGGGCCGCTTGGTCTCCTTGAGCCACTTCTCGGTCAGGCTCTTGGGCGTGGCGCCTCCGAAACCTGGGCAGTTCTGCATGGTTCCGTCCCACCACATCTCCGTGCACACCCCCTCGGCCAGACCATTGCCCCAGGCATTGACATCGTCGTACTGGAGGGCGCCGCGGCCCAGGGAAACGATCCTGGGATTGAATCCCAGGGCCTTGGCCTGCCGCCACACCGTCCCGAAGAAGGGACCGGGGCAGTTGCCCCACAGGATCTCCACACCGGCCTTCTTCCATTCCGCGATGATGGAGGAGAAGTCGTTGGTCTCGTAGGGCACCAGGCCCAGGTTCTTCTCCAGCCCCACGACCTCAAAGCCCTTCTTCTTCAGGATGGGCCCGAAGAGGGTGTACCACCCGCGGCCATCCGGCTCATCGGAAGCGATGATGCCGATTTTCTTGTTGGTCTGAGCTCCGAAGAGATCCAACTGGGTCAGCCAGGAATCCATGACCGTGTAACCCTTCTTGGCCCTGAAGTCCCCGGCAGGCGCCGGGGTGTTGATGGCAAAGCTGCCCATGCACCAGGTGTACTTCCACTTGGTGGGGCTCTGTTCACGCATGGCAAACCAGGGCTCCTGGGGGCCGACGCCTGTGATGCAGGGGATCTTGTACTTGTCCACTACACTGGCCACGGCAGGATGCATGGGGAAGGGATCGTCGCCGGTCACGATGAACTGGACCTTATCCTGGACGATGAGGCTCTCGGCCAGAGCCCCGGCCTTGTTGGGATCGCTCTCGCTGTCCACCGCCACCAGCTTGAGGGTGTAGCTTTCGCCGCCCACCTTCACGCCGCCGAGGCGATTGACGTCTTCAATGGCCGCCTTGACGCCGAAGATGCCTCCCTGGCCAAAGGGAGCGAACATGCCGGTCTGGGCCATGACGAAGCCAACCTTGATTTCCTTCTGTTCCTTGCGATCACACCCTGAACCCAGAACCAGAGCCAGGGCCGCGAGACCTGCGCTTACTGCCGTTGCCAGTTTCATACAGTCATCCTTTAGGGAAAGTTGCTGATCCTTGAAAAGGTAAGTCCCGCCCTGCCCAGATCCAGGCCACCGACTCATGGGCCCCGCGCGATATCCAGCTTTGCGGACACAGCAATACTCCACAAATCATGGTACGGTTGTACCACCGAATCGAATGGACAAAAAAACACTATGGATGACAATTTTGAATATGACGCCAAACACGAATAAATGTCAACTTTGAATTTGGATGGAATGCAAAGATCACTTCTGCAAAGATTTGACTGCGCATCACCCCCAGCCCAGCCACTTGGAAGCAGGATGATGCCACCTCATGAAAACCCGAAGGAGTCGCAGGAGATGTCCAGGAGCAACGCCGTGAAAACTACCGCAGCGAAGGCAGAGACAACAGGCTCGAATCGGGTTTCCCGGAAACGCTCCATCACCCGGGTCAAGCTGCTCAAGGCCGCCTACGACATCTTCTCCAAGCGGGGCCTGGATGCCACGACAGTTCAGGAGATCACCGACCGGGCCGATGTGGGCCTGGGCACCTTCTACAACTACTTCGCCTCGAAAGAGGAGATCGCCACCCGCGTCCTGGATTGCGTCATCCACGATGTAGCCCGCCGGAACGATATCGCCACGGCCCCTTTCAGGGAATCCAATCCCGTCTATGTCCAGCCCACCGCCATCCGACTCACGCTCCGGGAAGCAGTGACCAATCCTATCTGGCAGTGGTGGATCCGCCATCCTGATCTCCTGGCGGACCGGATGCGGGAAGGTTTCAGGCGCTATGGCGTGCGGGACATGGGCGACTCCCAGGGCAAGGGAGCCTACAACCTCAACCAGGAGGACTTCGACCTGGTCTGGGTCATCCACTGCTGGATCATCGTCGGCGGCCTGCGGGATATTCTCGTGCTCCAGCACCCCATCGAGCGGGAAGCCTACATCGTGGAACTGATCATGCGCGTCATGGGTGTCCCCTCCGACATCGCCCGCGAGGCGGCCTACATCCCCCTGCCCCCCTACCCTCCTGCGGATATCGACTTCGCCTTCAGGCTGGATGAAGAGGAGACGGCTTCTTGAAAACAAGCCCCCGGGAAAACCGGGGGCTTGGAGGGTCAACTGCACAATCCGAGTTCAGGTGACTCAGACCCCTTCCGGAACGGTTTCAACAGCGGGGCTTCCTTCTGCCGCAGCCTCAGCGGCCCGATCTTCAGCCTTCTCCCGAAGCACTTTGTTCATGATGACTGCAGTCAGAGCGCCGACGCAGATCGTTGAACTGAGCATGTAACCAAGAAGGGGAGGCAGACTCATGATGAGCGGCATGGGAATGAGACCGGCACCAATGGTGGTCAGAATGGAAGTTCCGATCACAAGATAGTTGCGCTCCGTCAGAGGGTAGGCACGGAGACTGGACAAGCCACTCATGGTCACCGCGACACAGATGATCGCATAGACGCCCCAGATGACAGAGCTGGGCACGAGGGCGATCACATACATCAGCTTGGGGCAGAAGGCCATGACCACCGCGATCACGCCAGCGCCAATAGCGGCATGACGACTGAATACGCGGGTTACAGCCAGCACGCCGGCGTTGGAGGCATAGCTGGTAACCGGCAGCGCCCCGAAGAAGGAGCCGATCAGGCAGCCCAGGCCCTCGCCGAGCACACCGCGGTTGATGCGCTTCTCGTCCAGCTTCTCGCCCGACATCGCAGTGTAGGTGAACCAAGTGCCGGAGCTCTCGATCATCACGAGGAGCATGAGGATGCACATGACCACGCAAGTATTGAGGTCAAACTTGGGCATACCATAGGGCATGAGCTTGGGAATGGCGATCCAGGAAGCCTTGGCGACGGGACCGAAGTCCACATGGCCGAAGAAGCCTGCGAAGATCGTTCCGACGATGATGGCGTAGATCACGGAACCGAGACCCAGGTATCTGCCTACCGCGTTCTTCAGGTGGCCGAGGCGCATGAAGAGCACGAAGGCGGCGAACGTGATAAAGGCCTCCAGGAAATTGATGGAGGGTTTGCCGGGGATCATCAGGATCGAATTGAAGGTGATCGGCATCAGAGCGATTCCGACAACAGTGATGACGGTTCCCGCCACGAGGCCCGGCACGAACCACTTGATGATCTTGCTGAATACCCCTGTAACGCCGACGATCATCAGGAATATGGAGCCAACGATAAAGCTCCCCATGAGCGTTGGCCAGCCAGCTTTCATTCCGATGGCAACCGCCGCACCAATGATCAGGAAGGTCATCCCCTGGACGACCTGGAAGCGCAGAAGGAAGCCTGACTGAAGGATGGTGGCGACACCACAAGCAAAAAAGGTCGCCGTGATGAGCCCAGCGGCAGCGCCTATATCCAGCTTCATGATGGCGATGATGACGATCGGCCCCAGAAAGAGGTTGCAGGCCAGCACAGACTGGAGACCGAAAAACAGCGACTGTTTTATAGTCAGTTTGTCCTCGGAGTGGATAACACTACTGGTTGATTCCATATGTTTCTCCTTTCAACTCGAATGAGATTGCGTTGAGGTAGCGATAGCGGTCTTCAGCCCAGGAAGGGTTTGGGCTTACCCGTGAGCCGCAGCGATCATGGCCTTGACGTTCTCCACCTTGGCATTGGCAGGCAAAGCGCAGCCGCTCGACAGGATGAAGCCCGGTCCCATGTCCCGGATCAGCTTGGTGCAGTAGTTGTAGACCTGGTCGGGGGTGCCCAGGGCCAGCATGGCCGCAGGCACGTCGCCCTTGATGCACATCCGGTCCCCGAGAGCCTCCTTGATCTTGTAGATGTCCGTCACGCCGTCCGTCTCGAACACGCACTTGCCCTTGGGGAAGCTCTTGAAATACTCCAGGTCCCGCTCCCAGTTCGAGTCGATGTGGAAGTTGATCACGGCCCCTTCCTCCAGGATGGCGTCGGCCACCTGCTTGAGGTATTTCCACACGAAACGCTCCCAGAGCTTGGGACGGAAGAACTCGCTGGCTCCCCGGGCCGGGGAGATGAACACATACTCGGACTTGGTGGCCCGGATGGCCTGGCGCAACTCGTTGAGGGTCCCCTCCTGGATCACGTCGATGACGGCCTCGACCTTGTCAGGGCACTGGTAGAGGTCCTTCATGAAGCCGGGCATGGAGCGCCCGCCGCTGATCTTCTCGGTCACGAGGTTGATCACCAGGGGTGAGTAGACCACGTACCCAGCATCCTCCATCCTCTTCACCATCTGGGGGATGTTCGCCAGTTCGGCCAGGACATCATCCAGGGGCACACCGATCCGGTTCCTCAGGTAGTCATCCTCGAAGGCAGGCCAGCCCTTGCTGAGAATGGTGTCGTAGTCCTCGCGGGTCATCACCTCCTTCTCGTCCAGCTGCCAGAGCATGCCCTCCGGCAGTTCCTTACCAGGCATCTTGATGCGGGTCATGAAGCCCAGGGGAAAGAGGGGCGCCGCCACAAAGGCGGAATCGGAGCCATCCAGATCGCCCAGCTCCTTCATGGACTCCACCATCACCTCGTTGGAGTACATGAGGCTATTGGCGAACTTGGACATGGGCGCCCCCATGTGCTTGGCGCAGAAGGCATCCATCAGGGGCACCACCGGGGTCCGATCCGGCTTCTCCAGGGCCACGGCCTTCCGGATCCGCTCGCGGCGCTCGTTCAACAACTCAGCGTTTGTTTTCATCACTTCACCTTGATTAGGAAATTGCAGTTTGGAACAGAGAGGGCCTGATCCCGGACGGGCAACAGGAAGCGCCTGGAGCGATCATGGGCCTCTATTGCAGAAAGGATGGTTCGACATGGCGCTTTCCAAGCGGCAGACAAAGAATCGGCACCCGAATGGATTCCCGGGAACATCGTCGTAATGCTGGAATGACTGGCTAGGGCGATTGCTGTCATTGAATATCCTACAAAGGTGAATGGTCGTCAACAAAGAATATACATACAGATTTAAATACCTTTATTTACAGCCACTTTGAGACAAATCCCCTAATCACAATTCGATATTGGATCAGGTTATTTCTGGACAGCAGCTTAGACATTTCATTCCCTTTCAGAATGTCAAACGCCTTGATTCCCAATCAGGGGTGCTCAGTGCCGAAATCAGAGGTACGCGTATGTGAATAGTGATTGGCCATGATCATGGACCGTTTTCGAGCAGATGTCAAATTCGATTTTGAATCATTTTTGCCCCCATCAAGCCCCCTCTGGCTCGATCCTGATCCCTCGTTTCCCGAAGAAAAAACCCACCCGAATGGGTGGGTCACAACTGGAATGTCTGTGGTCCCGGACCGGCATGGTCATAGACGCGCCCCGACCGCCCCCAGATGGGCCGGCCGAGACATCGCCTGTAAGGATGGTCAGGCTACTTCACACCCATCAGCTTCTTGGAGTATTCCACCGAGTCCTGGGCGGTCTTGCAGTAGGCGTCGGCGCCCACATAGTCCGCCGTGGTCTGGTCGCAGGGCCCGCCGCCGATGAGGATCTTCAGCCCATCCCGAAGTCCGGCAGCCTCGATGGAGGAGATGCACTCCTTCATGCCATCAAAGGCCGTGGTCAGCAGACAGGAGATGCCGACGACCTGGGGCTTGTGCTCCCTGATGGCCTCGATATAGGCGGCGGTGGAGACGTCCACACCCAGGTCAATGACCCTGAAACCATTGCAGCTCATCACCGTGGTCACGATGTTCTTGCCGATGTCGTGGATATCCCCGTAGATGGTGCCCATGACGAAGGTCCCATGGCTGGGGGCATCCCCGGCGGCGAGATCCCCGCCGATGAGGGCTGCGGCTTCCTTGAAGATCTCCGCCGACATGATCAGTTCGGAGAGGTAGTATTCCTTCTCCTCGTAGCGCTTGCCGACGATGTTCATCCCCTCCTGCAGCTTCTGGATGATCTCCAGGGCCGGGGCGCCCTGGCTCTTCAGGGCGTTCACTTCAGCAACCAGCACGGATTCGTCAAGATCCGCCATGGCGTTGATCAGGGTCTGGCTCATAGTTCTCTCCTTAATTCGATCGGACCAAGATTTACGACCGGGCCGCAGCGATCATGGCCTTGACGTTCTCCACCTTGGCATTGGCAGGCAAAGCGCAGCCGCTCGACAGGATGAAGCCCGGTCCCATGTCCCGGATCAGCTTGGTGCAGTAGTTGTAGACCTGGTCGGGGGTGCCCAGGGCCAGCATGGCCGCAGGCACGTCACCCTTGATGCACATCCGGTCCCCGAGAGCCTCCTTGATCTTGTAGATGTCCGTCACGCCATCCGTCTCGAACACGCACTTGCCCTTGGGGAAGCTCTTGAAATACTCCAGGTCCCGCTCCCAGTTCGAGTCGATGTGGAAGTTGATCACGGCCCCTTCCTCCAGGATGGCGTCGGCCACCTGCTTGAGGTATTTCCACACGAAACGCTCCCAGAGCTTGGGACGGAAGAATTCGCTGGCTCCCCGGGCCGGGGAGATGAATACGTACTCGGACTTGGTGGCCCGGATGGCCTGGCGCAACTCGTTGAGGGTCCCCTCCTGGATCACGTCGATGACGGCCTCGACCTTGTCAGGGCACTGGTAGAGGTCCTTCATGAAGCCGGGCATGGAGCGCCCACCGCTGATCTTCTCGGTCACGAGGTTGATCACCAGGGGTGAGTAGACCACGTACCCGGCATCCTCCATCTTCTTCACCATCTGGGGGATGTTCGCCAGTTCGGCCAGGACATCATCCAGGGGGACACCGATCCGGTTCCTCAGGTAGTCATCCTCGAAGGCGGGCCAGCCCTTGCTGAGAATGGTGTCGTAGTCATCGCGGGTCATGACCTCCTTCTCGTCCAGCTGCCAGAGCATGTCGTCCGGCAGTTCCTTACCAGGCATCTTGATGCGGGTCATGAAGCCCAGGGGGAAGAGGGGCGCCGCCACAAAGGCGGAATCGGAGCCGTCCAGATCGCCCAGCTCCTTCATGGACTCCACCATCACCTCGTTGGAGTACGTGAGGCTTGTGGCGAACTTGGCCATGGGCGCCCCCATGTGCTTGGCGCAGAAGGCGTCCATCAGAGGCACCACCGGGGTCTTGTCGGGTTTCTCAAGGGCCACGGCCTTGCGGATGCGCTCGCGGCGCTCGTTCAACAACTCGGCGTTTGTCTTCATCACTTCTCCTCGAATTGGAAGTTAGTGGACTGGAACAGGAGGACTGCCTGGTCCCGGATGGACAGCGGAACGCACCCGAAGGAACTCAGGAACCCCTGACTCAATGAGAGGCGTTCAATATGGAAGCTCGGGCTACAGATATGAATATCATCCAAAAGTGAATGGTCGTCAACAAAGAATCAGTAATACACATTTAAATGACTAAAAAAAGGGCTATTAGACCCTGGCACCCCTAAGCCATTGGTTCCCACAAAAAAACCCACCCGCATGGGGTGGGTCAGAGGCAGGGCGCCCTTGAACTCAAACCTGCATGGCGGGATCCAGGGTCACGTCATAGGAGAAATCGATATCCGCAGGGGGATACTCCGGGAGCGGAGCCGTCGTGATCTCATGAGCAACCTCCGTGGAAACGCCCAGGACCCGCATCAACAGTTCGGCGATCAGGCGCTCGTGAGTGGGGGGCTGCTTGCCGACAATGACATCCCGGAGTCCTCCGACCATCATCCACACCATCTGGCTCCAGACGGATTCGGCATCGTTTTCATCAACCCGATAGACCCCTGCCCTGGTGGCCAGGATGATGTCACGGACTCCGAAGGGCTTGAAGCTCTCCTGCATGCGGTCAGCCAGGAGATCGGGGCGCTTGGCCCACCATTGCCACATGGGTTGGGAAAGGGCCTCCCGGACCGTCAGACGGGCGGCGAAGGCCTGCACCCGGGCGGGGTCGCTCCCCTTCCAGGCCCTGGTCGCCAGATCATTCCTGCGGCCCAGGTCGTTGATGAGGCAGTCCAGCACCTGGGCCGCCAGCTCATCCTTGGACTTGAAGTAGCTGTAGAAGGTGCCAAAGCCGATATCCGCCCGCTCGGTCACCTCCTGGATCGTGGCACCATCCACCCCCTGGGTGGACATGACCTCATAGGCTGCCTTCAGGAGCCGCTTCCGGGTCTGAAGGCGACGACGGGATACCCGAGTGAGCGGAGCGTCCTGAACCAGGGATGACGACTCGGCTCCCGTTTTCCCACTCTTCTTCGGCATTCTGTCCTTCTCCCCATCGAAGCAGAGCTTCACATGTGATGGTAAATCAAATTCACCCAAAACGTTAGGCGAGATCTTCCGGCCTAAACCGCTGTCCAGAGGCGATCTGAACAAACATTCACAGGAACGGCATAGGGGGCCGTCGCGGAACAACCCGAACTGCACTGGTTATTTCCGCGATGGCCCCAAAACAACCCTCGGCCGCCCCATTCCGGGACGGCCGAGACGCCTGTAAGGATGGTCAGGCTACTTCACACCCATCAGCTTCTTGGAGTATTCCACCGAGTCCTGGGCGGTCTTACAGTAGGCGTCGGCGCCCACATAGTCCGCCGTGGTCTGGTCGCAGGGCCCGCCGCCGATGAGGATCTTGAGCCCATCCCGAAGCCCGGCAGCCTCGATGGAGGAAATGCACTCCTTCATGCCATCGAAGGCCGTGGTCAGCAGACAGGAGATGCCGACAACCTGGGGTTTGTGTTCCTTGATGGCCTCGATATAGGCGGCGGTGGAGACGTCCACACCCAGGTCAATGACCCTGAAACCATTGCAGCTCATCACCGTGGTCACGATGTTCTTGCCGATGTCGTGGATATCCCCGTAGATGGTGCCCATGACGAAGGTCCCATGGCTGGGGGCATCCCCGGCGGCGAGATCCCCGCCGATGAGGGCTGCGGCTTCCTTGAAGATCTCCGCCGACATGATCAGTTCGGAGAGGTAGTATTCCTTCTCCTCGTAGCGCTTGCCGACGATGTTCATGCCTTCTTGGAGCTTCTGGATGATCTCCAGGGCCGGGACGCCTTGGGTCTTCAGGGCGTTCACTTCGGCAACCAGCACGGACTCGTCGAGATCCGCCATGGCATTGATCAGGGTCTGGCTCATAGTGATGCTCCTTAGTTATAGCGGCCGTATTTGTCGACGGCGTCAAAGAATGCCTTCACGTTCTCGTGCTTGGCGTTCATAGGCATGCAGCAGCCCGTGGAGTAGATCAGGCCGCCACCCTTGCCCACATACTGGATGAGCTTCTTGGCGTATGCGTCCACGTCATCCGGACTCCCCACACTCAGCATGGAGGCGTGGACATCGCCCATGATGGCGCAATGCCCCCCCAGCACATCCTTGGCCTTGAAGATGTCCGTGGCCCCGTCCAGCTGGAGGACGAACTTCTTGGCGGGAAGCTGGAGGAGGTACTCGAGGTTGTCGGTCCAATCCGAGTCGTAGTGAAGGATCGGGATGATGTTCTTCTCGTTCAGGCCGTTCACCAGCCGCTTCATCAGGGGCAGGAGCATGTTCTCGAACACCTTCAGGGACAGCCACTGGGCGCTGCTCCGGGAATCCCCGATGAAGGCGCGACGGATGCCGGTCTGATCAGCCTGGGCCGCCAGCAGCGCGATCATCTCGTCGGTCACCCGCTCCATCACGGCGTAGAGCTTGTCCGGGATCTGCCGCACGTCCCGGAAATACTTCTCCAGGGAGCGAGTCATGGAGATCACGTCCGGACCCGAACCGCCCAGGATGGACCAGGTGGGACTCTGGCCCCGGGCCAGGGTCCGCCGGACCTCGTCGGCGTGGAGCTTAGCCTTCTCGGGCAGGGCGGCCATGATCTGTTCCACCGTGGACCCGTGGGAGACCTGGCAGAACTTGATGATGTAGGGGAAGAGCCCCTCGTTCAGGATGATGTCCAGATCCTCCCGGGTCATGGCCTCGAACTCGTGCATCTGGAAAGAGGCGTTATCCTCCAGCTCGGTCCCGGGCATCTTGGTGCGCATGAGCCCGATGATCTGCATGTAGGGGGCGATGCGCTCGCACATGATGAAGGGGTTGCTGTCCCAGATCGGGTAAGCCTCTTTCACCTTGTCGATGGCGCCCATGCACTTTTCCCAGTCGTGCATGAAGTCCTTGTTCAGCATCCCGGCGAACTGACCGGCGTACTGGTCGATCATGGGCGCGCAGACCACCCGGTCCACAGGTTCCAGGTTGATCGCCGCCTGGATACGCTCTTCTGGCGTCATTACGTCCTTAGTCATTTTTACCCTCCTGAATGAAGTCAATTAAAGTGATTTAGATCCCACCAAGACATCCACGCCCAAAGAACACCCTTTATTCAGGGATGCCGTAATGGTTTCGACATAGAGCTCAGGGAGATAAATCCTCCGATGATTGGATTCTCAAGATGAGACTACGGCGCGTTCGATCTGTTGTCAATCTCGATTGTGAATCAAATACACAACAACAAAACAGCAGCAGACCCGCTGCCACCTGATCACGAACGCTTTTGCCCGCCTACTCTTCCGTGTGCTCCATGAGTCCCTCGCTGCCTTCGAGGCGCCGTCTCTGGATGGCGCCGGTGCGGCGCCAAAAGATGATTCCAAAGATGCAGAGCCCCACTCCCACCAGACATGAAACCAGGCGGGTCGGCAGGAAGGGCTGCAGGATGGCAATCATCGGCAGGACCACCATGAAGCTGATGGCCATTTCCAGGAAGAAGCGCACCGCCTCCTCCATGCCTTCCACCGTGGAGCCGCTGGACTGGAGCGCCCGCTTTGCCATGGCTCCCGCAACGGTCCGGACCTGTTTGCGCATGCCCATCATGAAACGGAAGGCAAACAGGCCCACCACGAACCAGACGGCGTATTCGGCCAGGACCTGGGGGATGAAGCCCTTGATCAGATCCCTCAGGAGGTGGTGAGCCAGGGAAGCGATGAGGGCAGCGATCGTCACCATGAGCCCGTCCAGCACAAGATAGCCGAAGGGCTTCCGCAGGGACTTCCACGGAGCTTTCCGGAAGGGGATGGCGCCAAGATGCCCCATGGCAGCCCGATGGTGCATCAGGAAGTAGCGCAGGCGACTGGGCAGCATCCTTTCGAAGCGATCAGCCAGGGGGTCGGAATGCTTGATCAGGAGGGGCGTGGTCATGGTGGTCCAGGCGCTCGTGACGACCATGACCGGGAAGAGGGCTGGCCCCACCACCCCCAGGGCCTGCCCCAGAGCCACGATGATGAAACTGAATTCACCGATCTGGGCGAGGCTGCCGCCGATCCACAGGGATGTCCGGAGACCACTCCCTCCAAGAAGGGCCCCGAAGGCCGCGGACACGAACTTCCCAAAGAACACCAGGAACCCGAAGAGCAGGAGAGCCTTCCAGTTGGGAAGGACCTGGGTCGGATCGATCAACATCCCGATGGAGACGAAGAAGATCGCGACAAAGACATCCTTGAGGGGTGACAGCAGGTGCTCGACTTTGCGCTCCCGCCCGGACTCGGCCACCAGCATCCCGGCCAGGAAGGCACCGAGGGCCACGGAATAGCCCATTCTGGAGGCCAGCAGGGAAAGCGCGAAGCATAGGCCCACCGCCGTGATCAGTAGGGTCTCATCGTGCCCCATGTCCGCCACCCAGCGGATGAAGCGCGGAACCAGCCATCGCCCGAAGACCAGAACCACCACCAGGAAGCCAGCCAAGCGAGCGATGGTGAGCAGAAGCGCGGAGAGGCTCAGCCCCGCCCCGGAACCCACTGCCGTCAGCAGGGTCAGCATCAGGATCGCCAAGAGATCTTCAACAATGAGTGCAGAGAGGACCAGATCGGCCACGGGCCCCTTGATGCCCATGCCCTGGTAGACCCGAGCAATGATCATGGTGGAGCTGATCCCGAGGGCGGCTCCCGCGAAGATGCTCTCCACAGCACCCCAGCCCAGGAGACGCCCGGCCAAGTACCCTGCCCAGGTCAGGAACCCAGTCTTGATCAGGGCGATCAGGGTGGCGGGAGGCCCGGCCCGCATGAGTTTCTTCAGGCTGAACTCAATGCCCAGGGAGAACATGAGCAGGATGATGCCCAGCTCGGAAAGGGTGTGGACATTGTGCAGGTTCGCCACCAACGGCACCGGCACATGGGGTCCGATGATAAGCCCTGCCAGGAGATAGCCCAGCACCAGCGGAAGCCGGAAGCGCTGGCAGACCACGGTGGTGACCGCAGCCACGCCCAGGACCATGGCCAGATCGAGGAGGATGGAGGGGTTGGCTGGTACGGCGCTCATGATTCAGGATACCCAGCTTAGCCCCGCGGTTGAGCCGGACCCGGCTTGGTGCGATCCTGTAAGGCTATGAAACTCGATCGCCTCTCCGACTTCACCCGTTCTCACCGCAATGGTGAGCTGCGCATTTCCCACGCTGGTCAGCAGGTGCGGTTGCTGGGGTGGTGCAAGCGCATCCGCAACCTCGGCTCCCTGGTCTTCCTGGATCTGCGGGATCGCTGGGGAATCGTGCAGCTGGTGGCTGACGAGACCCAGGTCAGCCCAGAACTGCTGGCGCGCCTGAAGGCGGTGCGCAGCGAGTTCGTCCTGGGAGCCGAAGGCTTGGTGGCTGAGCGGGAACAGAAGAATCCCAATCTCCCCACCGGTGATATCGAGGTGCGCCTGACGGACCTGCGCATCCTCAACACCGCCCAGACCCCGCCCATCCCTGTGGACGACGGCAGCCAGGAAGCCAACGAGGACCTGCGCCTGAAATACCGCTTCCTGGATCTTCGCCGGGAAAAGCTCCAGCGCAACCTCATCCTCCGCAGCGAGACCGCGAACATCGTCCGGAACTACTTCCGACGCCACGACTTCATCGAATTCGAGACCCCCATCCTGGGCAAGTCCACCCCCGAGGGGGCCCGGGACTACCTGGTACCCAGCCGGGTCCACCCTGGCGAATTCTTCGCCCTGCCCCAGAGCCCCCAGCTCTTCAAGCAGCTCCTCCAGGTTTCGGGATTCGAGCGCTACATCCAGATCTGCCGCTGCTTCCGGGACGAAGATCTGCGGGCCGACCGCCAGCCCGAGTTCACCCAAGTCGATATCGAGATGAGCTTCGTCCGCCAGGAGGATGTCCAGGGCATGGTGGAAGGCCTGATGGTGGAACTGGCCCCCCTGGTCGGGAAGAGCGCCACCGCCCCCTTCCCCCGCCTACCCTACCGTAACGCGATGGAATGGTATGGCTCCGACAAGCCGGACATCCGCTGCCCCATCAAGATCCAGGACGTGACCGCCCTCTTCGCCCAGAGCGAGTTCAATCTCTTCCGAGCCGCTGCGGATTCCAACGGCCAGCGCCGGGTCCGGGGCCTCTTCTTCCCCAGCGAAACCGCCGGCGCCTTCAGCCGCAAGCAGCTGGATGAACTTCAGGAGCTTGCCAAGCAGCTGGGCGCCGGTGGCCTGCCCTACGCCAAGTGGGGCAAGGAGGGCCTGGCATCGAGCTTCAAGAAGTTCCTCAATGAGGAGCAGGAGGCCCAGCTAAAGGCCGCCCTTGAAGTTGCCGGAAATGGCCTGGCGATCTTCGCCGTGGGCACGGACGACCAGACATCAAGGGTACTCGGAGATCTCCGGGTGCGCCTCGCCAAGCAGTTCGGCCTTCTGGACGAATCCCGCTTCGAGTTCCTCTGGGTCGTGGACTTCCCCCTCTTCGAGTGGAACGACGAGGCCCAGCGCTTCGTGGCCTGCCATCACCCCTTCACCAGCCCTCACCCCGATGACCTGGACCTTCTGGAGTCCAATCCCGGGGCCTGCCGGGCCGTGGCCTATGATCTGGTGCTCAATGGCTATGAGGTGGGCGGCGGCTCGATCCGTATCCACGATGCCGAGACCCAGAGCCGGATGTTCCAGGCCATCGGCATCGGGTCCGACGAGGCCCGGGAGAAGTTCGGCTTCCTCCTCGACGCCCTCAGCTATGGCGCCCCCCCCCATGGCGGCCTGGCCCTGGGCCTGGATCGCCTCGTGATGCTCCTGGCCGGTGTGGACAACATCCGGGAGGTCATCGCCTTCCCCAAGACCGCCCAGGCCCGATGCCTCATGATGGATGCCCCCAGCCCCGTCGAGCCCAAGCAGCTCAGGGAACTGCGCATCCAGACCGAACAGCCCCAGCAGTACCGGGCAGGCGTCATGTTCTTCGAGAGCGTCCCCAGCGAACTCCAGGCCCCCATGTCGGCCCTGCGCACCCTCACCACCAATGCCCCCACCTCCACCAGCACCGTTGTCCTGGACGGCGAGATCGTGAAGGTGGAAACCACCCGCATCCCG
The DNA here is from genome assembly GCF_000242615.2 of Holophaga foetida DSM 6591. GTDB lineage: Bacteria > Acidobacteriota > Holophagae > Holophagales > Holophagaceae > Holophaga > Holophaga foetida. The sequence continues at coordinate 1,519 of NZ_KI912268.1, read as the reverse complement.
GAACTCTGAGCCGGTGTTCCCCCTCGGCGACCTGGCAGACCGGATTCTCCAGGAGGTGGGGGGGCCTCTATCCCTTCCCATGGAACCATTCCCGCGCATCCCAGGATGCGCGTTTTTTTGTCCCCCGATCCCCACCGAATCCTATCTCAAACCAAGCTTGGCGCCAGCCGCCATCACACGGGAATAGACATGCCTGGACCCAATCCGATCGCAAGACTCCTCCGCTGGGTGGCTTCGCGGTTCTCAACCCTCCGCAATCATGTGGAGTTCAGCACCTCGCAGCTCCTGTGCAGTCGTCGCAAAACATTCAACATCCAGAAAGCCGTTCTGTCTGGAATAGGATCGCGTTCCCGGGATCCCCTCTCCTGCCGCGGGGAAGAGGATCAGCGGCATGGTGAGACCCTCCGGGAGATGCAGCAGCGCATCACAGACCTTGAACGCGCCTTGAGGATGCAGATCATGCTTCCGCGAAAGGTCGCCAAACTTCGACGACGCGGCCTTGGCCTCACAGGAAGCTGGGCTCCCATGAACAGCCACAGGATGCAGAAGGAACTGCAACTGCTGAACCAATGGCTTTACCCCCAAAGCTCGGATGGAGAGTATTGCCAACAGTGCCCGCCGGAATACTATTCGCTCGAACTAAAGGACTGGTTCCAAAGAAGCACAAGAACGCCGCTCAATCTGGAGCAGCCACAGACCTTCAACGAGAAAACCCAGTGGCTGAAACTCCATGATTCAACGAACCTGAAAACAAAGCTCGCAGACAAATTCCTGGTTCGGGAATGGGTCAAGGAGAAGATAGGACCCCAATATCTGACGCCATTGATCGGCGTCTACGACAAGGCTGAGGATATCCCGTTCGATATCCTTCCGCAGGCCTTTGTCGTCAAGGCGACCCACGGATCTGGCATGAACCTCATTGTTACGGATAAGCAGATTTTTGATTGGCAGGGGGCGCAGCAGCGCATCAATTCCTGGATGAAACGGAACCATGCGTTTGAACATGGCTTCGAGTTGCACTACGCGCCCATTGTTCCTCGCATTCTGGTGGAAGCGTACCTTGAGAGCGGCCCAGGAGCACCGGAGGACAGGAAGAAGCCACCCTACACGATGGATGACTACAAGGTCTGGTGTTTTGGCGGGAAAGCGCATTTCATCCAGTTCGCAACCGGCCATGTGACAGCCTTCTACAACACCAAGTGGGAGAAGCAGGACTTCGCCTACGGGCCGGTAAGACAAACAGTGAGCATTTCGTCGGTGGGGCGTGGGCGAGGCTGCCTCAGGTAGACGGAGCCCCCACCGATGAAATGCGGTGTTGAACAAGCCCGGAGCGGCGGGGGAGTTGGGCGAGGGCTATGGGGAAATCGCGCCTGCTGATCCACTTTTGGGGACGCCAGGTCCCCTGTCGCCCAGGGATTGCTGACTGCTGAGCCCGACAGTCCCGGCAGGGGCTTGGACCGAGTTGGCGTCATAGCAAGGCTTCGCCGTCCCGCCGTGGTGGAGGTCGTGGTGCAGGTGA